>NZ_JAEKEJ010000025.1:2641756-2856756 GCF_016651175.1 Bacillus sp. TH13
ACGCAGAAGGATAGAAGAAGCGTGCGATTGGTTGTGCACGTCCAAGCAGTTAGGCTGATAAGTAGGCAAATCCGCTTATCGTGAAGGCTGAGCTGTGATGGGGAAGCTCCTTATGGAGCGAAGTCTTTGATTCCCCGCTGCCAAGAAAAGCTTCTAGCGAGATAAAAGGTGCCTGTACCGCAAACCGACACAGGTAGGCGAGGAGAGAATCCTAAGGTGTGCGAGAGAACTCTGGTTAAGGAACTCGGCAAAATGACCCCGTAACTTCGGGAGAAGGGGTGCTTTCTTAACGGAAAGCCGCAGTGAATAGGCCCAAGCGACTGTTTAGCAAAAACACAGCTCTCTGCGAAGCCGTAAGGCGAAGTATAGGGGGTGACACCTGCCCGGTGCTGGAAGGTTAAGGAGAGGGGTTAGCGTAAGCGAAGCTCTGAACTGAAGCCCCAGTAAACGGCGGCCGTAACTATAACGGTCCTAAGGTAGCGAAATTCCTTGTCGGGTAAGTTCCGACCCGCACGAAAGGTGTAACGATTTGGGCACTGTCTCAACCAGAGACTCGGTGAAATTATAGTACCTGTGAAGATGCAGGTTACCCGCGACAGGACGGAAAGACCCCGTGGAGCTTTACTGTAGCCTGATATTGAATTTTGGTACAGTTTGTACAGGATAGGCGGGAGCCATTGAAACCGGAGCGCTAGCTTCGGTGGAGGCGCTGGTGGGATACCGCCCTGACTGTATTGAAATTCTAACCTACGGGTCTTATCGACCCGGGAGACAGTGTCAGGTGGGCAGTTTGACTGGGGCGGTCGCCTCCTAAAGTGTAACGGAGGCGCCCAAAGGTTCCCTCAGAATGGTTGGAAATCATTCGTAGAGTGCAAAGGCATAAGGGAGCTTGACTGCGAGACCTACAAGTCGAGCAGGGACGAAAGTCGGGCTTAGTGATCCGGTGGTTCCGCATGGAAGGGCCATCGCTCAACGGATAAAAGCTACCCCGGGGATAACAGGCTTATCTCCCCCAAGAGTCCACATCGACGGGGAGGTTTGGCACCTCGATGTCGGCTCATCGCATCCTGGGGCTGTAGTCGGTCCCAAGGGTTGGGCTGTTCGCCCATTAAAGCGGTACGCGAGCTGGGTTCAGAACGTCGTGAGACAGTTCGGTCCCTATCCGTCGTGGGCGTAGGAAATTTGAGAGGAGCTGTCCTTAGTACGAGAGGACCGGGATGGACGCACCGCTGGTGTACCAGTTGTTCTGCCAAGGGCATAGCTGGGTAGCTATGTGCGGAAGGGATAAGTGCTGAAAGCATCTAAGCATGAAGCCCCCCTCAAGATGAGATTTCCCATAGCGTAAGCTAGTAAGATCCCTGAAAGATGATCAGGTTGATAGGTTCGAGGTGGAAGCATGGTGACATGTGGAGCTGACGAATACTAATAGATCGAGGACTTAACCATATAATATGTAGCAAATGTTATCTAGTTTTGAGAGAACATAAAAAACTTGTTGACTTTTAAAGTAAATAAGTTATAATAATGATTGTCTCAAAAGAATAATGTCTGGTAATGATGGCAGAGAGGTCACACCCGTTCCCATACCGAACACGGAAGTTAAGCTCTCTAGCGCCGATGGTAGTTGGGACCTTGTCCCTGTGAGAGTAGGACGTTGCCAGGCAATATTATTCCGCAGTAGCTCAGCGGTAGAGCTATCGGCTGTTAACCGATCGGTCGTAGGTTCGATTCCTACCTGCGGAGCCATTGGAGAGCTGTCCGAGTTGGCCGAAGGAGCACGATTGGAAATCGTGTATACGTCACAAGCGTATCAAGGGTTCGAATCCCTTGCTCTCCGCCATAGGATTTATAATATTTGGCCCGTTGGTCAAGTGGTTAAGACACCGCCCTTTCACGGCGGTAACACGGGTTCGAATCCCGTACGGGTCACCACTTTGGAGGATTAGCTCAGCTGGGAGAGCACCTGCCTTACAAGCAGGGGGTCGGCGGTTCGATCCCGTCATCCTCCACCATATGAATTTTATATGAATAGTATTATCGCGGGGTGGAGCAGTACGGTAGCTCGTCGGGCTCATAACCCGAAGGTCGCAGGTTCAAATCCTGTCCCCGCAACCAAATGGTCCCGTGGTGTAGTGGTTAACATGCCTGCCTGTCACGCAGGAGATCGCCGGTTCGACCCCGGTCGGGACCGCCATTTTAATAAGGCTCGGTAGCTCAGTCGGTAGAGCAGAGGACTGAAAATCCTCGTGTCGGCGGTTCGATTCCGTCCCGAGCCACCATTTATCTTAATAAAATACGCCGGCTTAGCTCAATTGGTAGAGCAACTGACTTGTAATCAGTAGGTTGGGGGTTCAAGTCCTCTAGCCGGCACCATGTAAGTTTCGGAGGGGTAGCGAAGTGGCTAAACGCGGCGGACTGTAAATCCGCTCCTTCGGGTTCGGCAGTTCGAATCTGCCCCCCTCCACCATTTACATAGGGGCATAGTTTAAAGGTAGAACTGAGGTCTCCAAAACCTCCAGTGTGGGTTCGATTCCTACTGCCCCTGCCAAATATATTTACACAACATGGCGGTTGTGGCGAAGTGGTTAACGCACCGGATTGTGGCTCCGGCATTCGTGGGTTCGATTCCCATCAGTCGCCCCATTTTTATTTTAAAAATTACAAATAATTTAATTGATACTTACATATAATTAAGTAAGAATTCGATGGGCTATAGCCAAGCGGTAAGGCAACGGACTTTGACTCCGTCATGCGCTGGTTCGAATCCAGCTAGCCCAGCCATTTTTGCGGAAGTAGTTCAGTGGTAGAATACAACCTTGCCAAGGTTGGGGTCGCGGGTTCGAATCCCGTCTTCCGCTCCAATGAAATTTAATATGGCGGCATAGCCAAGTGGTAAGGCAGAGGTCTGCAAAACCTTTATCACCGGTTCAAATCCGGTTGCCGCCTTTTCTTTTGTGCCGATGTGGCGGAATTGGCAGACGCGCACGACTCAAAATCGTGTTCCTTCGGGAGTGTCGGTTCGACCCCGACCATCGGTATCATGAACGGCGTAACATTAAGGCTCTACACTAATTGTGTAGGGTTTTTTTGTGTTTTCTTCACACTACAAAATAAGTACTGATAGTGTGTTGTGGCGCGACGAACTTTAGATATAGTTGGAAGAAACTATAAAGTACTAAAAGGATAAAACCGAACGTTCGGCTTTATCCTTTTATAGAATTTCAGTGGTATATTACATATACAAGAATTTTTTCAAGCACTCTAGAGAGAATCTCTCCACCCCGGTGATATGAAGTTAAATCCGACACCACCAGTAGATATTAGTACATTATCAACTGTTAATTTTGTAATTTCTAAAAACTTCTTTTCAAACTCTTCTCTGTTGTACTTGTACATAGTTGAGTGACACGACCACATTTGTGTTGAAGTACTCAACCAGTCCCCTAATTCTTTTAATTTAGGAAACGACTCAAATTGAATTGGTTCATCTAATTTTATGAATCTCACTTGATAGATAGTTGGGTTTAACTGCTCTCCTATTCCTTTAAAACCATGTGATTTTTTCTCTTTTGAATGTGTCATAATAATTCTGCCTTATCCTAACTTCAAATTTTTTCCTATTTTAATTATACAGCAATAGAAAGTAAATATGATGGAAATATGTATGAGTAGCGGCGTAAATGTTTCTGATACTATGAAAGATGTATAAAAATAAGTATAAAAAACTTCGACATTAAATCGTGGCTTTTATTTTTTATGCTTCTTTAAATGGCCATATTGATGCTAACTAAAGAAAATAGATCAAAATGAAGCAGTCTGTCTATAAGTTTTATTAAACTGAATTAGCCTGTAGTAAAAAGTAGAATCAACTTTATTTATCCCTTTGGTTGTAAAATGAATCCCATGTCATTTCCATCCGTGTATAGCAAATTTTGAAGTATCCCCATATGTCTTCGCCGAATTTCCATGCCCATCCCTCGAAGCAATGCTCAAAAAAGGTTTCGTTTTGCTCTTTCATATCTTCAGTGACTAGTGTAAAATCATTTATTAATTCTAATAATGATGTAGGTACATAAAGACAATCTTTATCAAAAATAATCTCCTGTTTTTGAACATGAGAACAATCATAATAACCAGCATCAATTACTTCAAAGTCATAGAAAGTTAATGTAGCTTTATTTATTTCCCATCCGTTATTAAAAGGATTTAAAGGGTGTTTTTTTGTAATTTCAATGGAGTCGAATATTAAGTAAAGGTTGTTATTTGTAACTTTTGCTTTTTCAATATAATAGGACCACGATTCTATATACTCAAAACAATTTACTGATTGATACTTTACCATTGCCCTCTACCTCCATTTGGTATAGAAAGGATTCTAAAACGAATTCCTTTTTGTTAAATTATACTATGTGCTTCTAAAATTCGTAATAAACGTGAGAATTCATGTATAATATAACTTGTCGAAAGAAGAAAATGATAGTGATTTATATTATGTCTGTAATATGAATCAAAAATGAACTTTTTATATTTCTTTTAAAAATGTGTTGAACACACATTATATTTCATATTAATATTTTTATGTAGATTTAAAACGAGAAAGAGAGTGGAAAGTATGGGCCGTAAATGGAACAATATTAAAGACAAAAAAGCATCAAAAGATGCAAATACAAGCCGTATATACGCGAAATTTGGACGTGAAATTTATGTGGCGGCAAAACAAGGCGAGCCAGATCCAGAATCAAACCAAGCGCTTAGAGTCGTATTAGAACGTGCGAAAACATACAATGTACCAAGAACAATTATTGATCGTGCAGTTGAAAAAGCAAAAGGCGGTTCAGAGGAAAATTATGACGAGCTTCGTTATGAAGGATTTGGGCCAAATGGAGCTATGGTTATTGTAGATACACTTACAAATAACGTAAACCGTACTGCAGCAGATGTACGAGCTGCATTTAGCAAAAACAGTGGTAACATGGGTGTAAACGGTTCTGTAGCTTACATGTTTGATGCGACAGCTGTTATCGGCCTTGAAGGTAAAACATCAGATGAAGTTCTTGAAATTTTAATGGAAGCAGATGTAGATGCACGTGACATTCTAGAAGAAGAAGATGCTGTTATCGTGTATGCTGAACCAGATCAATTCCATTCAGTACAATCTGCACTTAAAGGTGCTGGTGTTGAAGAATTTACAGTTGCAGAATTAACAATGCTTGCACAAAGTGATGTTACACTTCCTGAAGATGCTCAAGTACAATTTGAGAAAATGGTTGATGCATTAGAAGATTTAGAAGATGTACAACAAGTTTATCACAACGTAGACTTAGGAGAGTAATACGATGAAAGCCCCTTTTCGTTTAACGAATAGGGGCTTTTTTTATGAAGTTAATTAAGGTGATGAATTATTAAAGGTATTTTGGTGTAGATAGGGAATATGCTTATAGGGATATATGAAATAACCATTATTTCTAGGAGGCTTAGTATGGAACATAAGACACCAAAGCATATAGTTGCCGTAGCAGGTTATTTAACAAATGAAAAAAATGAAGTGTTATTAACAAAGGTACACTGGCGAGCTGATACGTGGGAAATGCCAGGAGGACAGGTAGAAGAAGGAGAAGCACTCGATCAAGCTGTCTGTAGGGAAATAAAAGAGGAAACAGGGTTAACGGTGAAGCCTATCGGAATTACCGGGGTTTATTATAATGCCTCTATGCACATTCTAGCTGTTGTTTTTAAAGTAGCATATGTGAGTGGCGAAATAAAAATTCAACCTGAAGAAATACAAGAGGCTAAATTTGTTGCTTTAAATGAAGAGAACATAGATGAGTATATAACGCGTCCTCATATGAAATCTAGAACACTTGATGCAATGAGAGCAACACATTGTATTCCGTATGAAACGTGGGAAGTGCAGCCGTATAATTTAATTAGAAGATTGTAAAGAAAAGAGTAGCCGATTTGAGGTACATTCAAATCACTACTCTTTTTTTGTATACTGTTTAAGAAAAAGGTCAAAATAATAATAGCGTTAGTATTGATTTATAGAACACTCGTTCTGTATAATGAATCTATATGTTGTATACATTTAGATTACTAGATAGTCAAAAGTACATATATTTGTAGATGATATAATTAAAGTGTAAAGTGAAAATATAATAGTCTTAAGGGTTACTCTTATTGGCTATTCGTACTTTAACATAACCTATATTCAATATTTCAGATGAATAGTAGATAAAAAAAGACTGTGATACAATATTTTTTTATCCCACTATTTGCTGGGCAGTAAGCCTGATTGATGAGTGCTTATTAAAGTTTCATTTTATACCTTACAATGATGTAAGGTACGTGTAAGAGAAATCGATGGGATATTTTTTTACAACAATGTATTCTTAAAGTAAGAGTTATATGCTGTGTGGAAAAGAGGTGTTCAAGATGAAAGAACGAGTATTATCTAGGGTGAACTATCATCAAAAAGTTGCATTAAATCCAATGACTAAACTTTTTTATAAAGCCATTATATTATTATTATTGTTAAGTTGTACGTTATTATTCATTGGAAATGTAATGATTGAGCAAAGTGATATTAGTAAATTACATGTGCCGGCTAAGTTAGAGGTACCAGAATCATTAACACATGCATTTATTGCGACAGAAGATAAAAGATTTTATCATCATAACGGTTTAGATTATATAGCAATTATTAGGGCCTCTGTTGAGAACATAAAGGCTGGTGGTGTCGTACAAGGAGGAAGCACGATTACACAGCAGCTATCTAAAAATGCTTTTTTAACGAATGAACGTACATTTTCTCGTAAGTGGAAAGAGATTTTTTATACGAAAAAAATTGAACGTACATTTACGAAGGATGAAATTTTAAAATTATATGTAAGTAACATTTATTATGGTGAAGGAGCATGGGGAATTGAAAAAGCAGCAAACCTTTACTTCGGTAAAGAGGTGAACCAATTAACGTTGGCTGAAAGTGCGATGATGGCTGCTGTAGTAAAAGCACCTGCTTATTACTCACCTGCCCAAAATTATGATAAAGCAGTAGAGAGACGAAATGTCGTTTTGAGATTAATGGAGAAAGAAGGCTATATAAGCCATGATGAGTATGTTCAAGCAGTTAGTGAGAAATTAGTAATTCGTCATGATATAAAAATAGAGCAGTCAATGTTAAATAGTGCGCGTAAAAAAGCAGTAAGTTAAGAGAAGTTCCTACAGAGGAGCTTCTCTTTTTTTGAATAAATTGTGACAAATTGTGACACAATATCGTCACAAATATTGTGTTTTTGTAATTTATGTGAGCGTGTTCATTGCGTGACGTATATAAGTGTTGATATTATGTGTATTGTGTACAATACTGTATACAGAATATGAATTTAAAGAGGAATGTATATGAAATCAAATAAACTTATGGCTCTTGGGGTAGTTTTTTCTATCGCAGTATTGATTGTAATCGGAACAATTGCGTATAGCATCATAAATGACAAAAAAGATAAAGGGAATGAGATGTTTGCTTATTCTACACAACAATCTTTAGGAAAAGATGATGCTCCGGTTAAGGTAGTTGAATTTGGAGACTTCAAATGTCCTGCTTGTCGTACTTGGGATGTAACAGTATTACCACGATTAAAAGAAGAGTATATTGATAAAGGTAAAGTGCAGTTATATTTTATTAACTTCCCATTTATCGGAAAAGACTCGGATTTAGGTGCAGCAGCTGGTGAAGCAATTTATAAACAAGATAAAGATTCATTCTGGATCTTCTATGATGAGATTTATCAAAATCAAAAGAAAGATACGGAAGAATGGATTACAGAAGATTTGCTTCTTAGCATTGTGAAAGAGAAACTTCCAAAAGTTGATGTAGCACAATTTAAGAAAGATTTACACAGTAAAGAAATTAAAGAAAAAGTACGTAAAGACTCAGATCGTGCTCAAAAATTAAAAGTTCAAGGTGCTCCTTCAGTATATGTAAACGGAAATCTTGCAAACCCTGATTTCGATAGTATGAAGAAGGCAATTGATAAAGAATTGAAAAAGTGATGAGGCCTCTCATCACTTTTTCGACTTTTTTCGATAAAATTCTTGCCTCGACTTTTTTTACATGCTATACTTCTTTACATAAGTTATTCTAATATCTTATATGTAATTCATATTTGCGGGTGTAGTTTAGTGGTAAAACAAGAGCCTTCCAAGCTCTGGTCGAGAGTTCGATTCTCTTCACCCGCTCCAAATTTTATTAAATGTTTTTCTATAAATTGTGATCAACGCAGTGTTTCGTTTCCGAGATAAACGAGGCATTGCGTTTTTTAATGTTTGAAAAACATCATTACATGCGAAAATAGAAGTAAATAATAGTATTTCAAAAGTGAATTATTAACCAATAGAGTCGTTACATAAGGGATGGATCCATCTGAGGAGGCGATTAAGAGTGGATTTTGAACAATTAAAGCAAGATGTAATTGCGTATAGTAAAACAATTGGCATAGATAAAATAGGCTTTGCGAGTGCTTCTCCTTTTGAGGAATTAAAGCAGCGCTTAATCCAGCAGCAACAATTAAATTATCAATCTGGATTTGAAGAGCCTGATATAGAGAAGAGAACGAATCCGCAACTTTTATTACCGGGTGCTAAATCAATTATTGCAATTGCTTTAGCATATCCTTCAAAATTAAAAAATGCACCATTAAGTAAGCGTGGAGAACGCCGTGGGATTTTTTGCCGTGCTTCTTGGGGACAAGATTATCATCTTGTTTTACGAGATCGTTTGCAAAAATTAGAAGCATATTTAATTGAAAAACTTCCGGATATAGAAGTGAAGTCCATGGTTGATACAGGTGAATTAAGTGATCGAGCTGTATCAGAGCGTGCAGGCATTGGCTGGAGTGGGAAAAACTGTGCTATTATTACACCTGAATTTGGTTCGTATGTATACCTAGGGGAAATGATTACAAATGTTCCATTCCCACCAGATAAGCCGATAGAAGATCAATGCGGGGGCTGTACGAAATGTATCGATATTTGTCCTACAGGTGCTTTAATACAAGGGGGACAGTTAGATTCGAAGAAGTGTATTGCGTTTTTAACACAGACGAAAGGATTCCTACCTGAAGAATATCGCGATAAAATAGGAAATCGTATATATGGATGTGATACGTGTCAGACTGTTTGTCCGAAAAATAAAGGAATGGATTTTCATAATCATCCTGAGATGGAGCCGGACCCTGAGCTAGTTAAACCATTATTAACGCCGCTTTTAACAATTAGCAATCGTGATTTTAAAGAGAAATATGGGATTATGTCAGGGTCATGGAGAGGGAAAAAGCCACTGCAAAGAAATGCGATTTTAGCATTAGCACATTTTAAAGAAGCATCGGCAATTCCTGATTTAATTGGTGTCATGAAAGATGACCCAAGACCGGTACTGCGCGGAACGGCAGCGTGGGCACTTGGAAAAATTGGCGGAGATGGAGTCGGCGAAGCGATTGAAAAAGCGATGGAACGTGAGAAAGATGAAGAAGTGCTTCATGAAATGAATCGCGGGCTTGAGTTGTTAACACAGAAAAAAGAGTAGATAATATTTCCCTTTTTCATATTGTAATATGGGAGGGAAACGAAATGGCTGTAAAAACGAATATTGAAAAGCAAGTACAACAGTTTTTAGCATATATCACAGAGAAACGAACAGACGTGGATGGTATTGCTGAGGATTTACTACAAATGGCACAGAGAAAGAAACAATTGTTTCAAAGGCGTAGTGCATATATAGTGAAAGCAATTGCGGATGTTTCTTTCATTAGACAATTAAATAGTAATGACCATCAAGAAATTGATTATCAAATACATTTTAAATATTTAATTAAGCATAAAGAATTATTTTATATTGAAGAGGAACAATTAAAACGAAGAGTTTGTTTAAAAAATAGTCGGATTATAGTCGATTATGCTATTGAAGTATTAGAAGAAATTAGAATGGGTGAGACATTGGAAAGGGAAATTACGAAAGAGAAGTACGGTTCTTATCAATACAATCGTTTAGAGGCAGTGAAATATGCAGAGCGTTGGTGGGATGACCGAAATCCTATGTATCGTAATTTCCCTGATAATTGTACGAATTTCATTTCTCAATGTCTTCATACTGGAGAAGTACCTATGAACGGATATCCTAATATTCGTAAAGGATGGTGGCAAAGGGAGAATCAGTGGAGTTGGAGCTGGGCTGTTGCACATTCTTTTTATTGGTATTTGTCAGGTGCTACAACAGGACTTCGAGCAGAGGCGGTAGAGAGACCAGAAGAACTTATTCTTGGAGATGTTATTGCTTATGATTTCGAGGATGACGGAAGGTGGAATCATACGACGATTGTAGTAGCAAAAGATGCAGATGGTATGCCGCTTGTAAATGCACATTCAGCGAATAGCCGTCGACGTTATTGGAACTATGAAGACTCTAGTAAATATACACCACAAATGAAATATAAATTCTTTCATATTATTAATGGGTAGAGATTTTTCGCTCAAGTGGTATAATACGTAGTAGACAAAAAACAGAGGTGAATATCGCGTGGGAGTACATGTTGTTTTATATCAGCCAGAAATTCCAGCAAATACAGGGAATATTGCTCGTACTTGTGCAGCAACTGGAACAGAATTACATTTGATTAGACCGCTTGGATTTTCAACGGATGATAAAATGTTAAAGCGTGCCGGATTAGATTATTGGCAGCACGTGAAAATTACGTATTATGATTCAATTGAAGAATTTTATGAAAAAAATAAAGATGGTGAATTCTTCTATTTAACGAAGTATGGCGAAAAAGCTCATACAGCGTTTGACTATAGCAAGCGCGAGAAGGATTACTATTTTGTATTTGGAAGAGAAACAAACGGCTTACCAGCTAATGTAATCGAAGAAAACTTTGATCATTGTTTACGTATTCCAATGACAGATAAAGTACGTTCATTAAATTTATCTAATACAGCAGCAATTTTAATTTATGAAGCGTTCCGTCAACAAAATTACCCTGGATTAGATTTAGAAATCGTTTATTAAAAGTCGCCATATGGCGACTTTTTTTATAAAATAAAAATAATATGTAATCATACATTTAAAAGAGAGGACATAATCATATAGAATGGGATATATGATTAAAAATAGATAAGACGGGTTGAGATAAATATGAAGGAAGAATATAGTAATCAAAATACCTTTTTAAGTATGATAGATATGGATTTAATTAGACAAGGATTATTACATGCTATTCAAGATTTAGTATTTATTTTGAAAGTTATTGATGATGAAACGTTTAAATATATGTATGTGAATAAAATAGGAATGGATTATGCTAGGTTAAGCGAAGAGTGCTATGGAAAAACTTTTGCAGAAGTATTACCAAAAGATATAGCGGGGATATTGCAAAGGCAATATGAAAAAGTAGTGAGAGAAGCGAAAGCACACACATTTTGTGATGTAGTCAAATTACAAAAAGGTGAGATACATTATGAATCTTCACTTAATCCTGTCTGCGATGAAGAAGGAATATGTCAATTTGTTATTTGTATTACAAGAGATATTACAGCTCAAATTGAGGAGAAGACAGAGATAGAGGAAAAACAAATGTTATTTAAGTCGTTACTAGAATATAATAATGACTCAATTATATCTATAGATTCTATAGGGAGAGTTACATATGCAAACCCGGCAACGTATGAAATATTTGGATACCGGTATGAAGAGTTAAATAATAAATTTATTTTTGAATTCATTAATAAAGAATATGAAAAAGACTTTCAAATTCTATTTAAAGGAGCTCTGCAGGGAAGAGCAAAACAAATTGTTTCAAAGAAATATGTTCATAAAGAAGGGTACGAGCTATATATTTCTTTGAGAACTATCCCGATTATTGTGAACGGTGAAATTGTTGGAGTTTATATTGTTACGAGAGATGTTACAAGGCAAGTATTAAACGAAATGCGAACAGAATATTTAGCCTACTATGACCAGTTAACGGGATTAATGAATAGAATTTCATGTACAAATAAGTTAAATACTTTTTTAAAAGAGAGTATAAATTTTGCGCTTGTATTTATAGATTTAGATGAGTTTCATCGTATTAATGATACATTTGGTCATAAAGAGGGAGATAAAGTATTACAAAAAGTTACAGAATGTTTAAGCAATCTAAAAATAGAAGGTATGCACTTATTTAGAGAACACGATGATCAATTTGTTATGTTAATAGAAAATATAACGAAAGAATGTGTAGAGGAAATTGCAAAGAGCATACTGAAAAATATTAGTGAATATTTTGTAATAGAGGAAGAAGATGTATATTTAAGTGCGTCAATTGGAATTGTAATGGCTCCAGCAGATGGAGAAGATGAAAAAATACTATTTCAGAGGGTCGATGCTGCTTTAGAAAAAGCAAAAGAAAAAGGAAAAGGACATTATCATTTTTATTGTAGTGGATTAGACTGTGAGCGTGAACAAAGGTTTATAATAGAAAACCAGTTACATCGTGCTATAGAAAAAAATGAGTTTTTCTTATATTATCAGCCACAAATTAATATTGAAACGAAAAAAATAGCTAGTATGGAAGCTTTAATAAGGTGGGAGAATAAGGAATTAGGATTTGTTTCTCCAAATCAATTTATTCCTTTGGCAGAAAGAACAGGATTTATTATTAAGCTCGATGAATGGGTAGTAAATCAAGTGTGTCAGCAACTGCGCGAATGGTTAAATAAAGGATATGAAGTGGTCCCAATTGCAGTTAATATTTCAGCTAGACACTTTCGCTCTATTACATTAATAGAGATGATTACACGGGCTTTAAATAAGTACAATGTACCAGCTCATTTATTAGCGATAGAGGTTACAGAAGGAGCTCTTATACATAAAGATATATCGAAGAGAGTGTTACTACAATTAAAAGAAAAAAATTTAAAGATTCATTTAGATGATTTTGGAACAGGCTATTCATCTTTAAGTTACTTGAAAACATATCCAATTGATACTTTAAAAATTGATCGTTCTTTTATGGAAGGTATACATATAGATGAACGTGATACGAATATTACAGCTGCAATTATTCATTTAGCTCATACTTTAGAATTGAATGTAATTGCAGAGGGAGTAGAAAAAAAGGAGCAAATACAGTTTTTGAAAGAAAAGAATGTGAAGCTTGTACAAGGTTATTATTATAGTCGACCATTATCCAAATATGATATGGAAAATATGTATTATAAATAATATATAAAAAAATGATGTGCTAAAAGCACATCATTTTTTATGTGTACCTGGTTTGTCATTGTAACCAGATGTAAAAATAGCTGTAAGAAATGTGAGTGATACACCTAAAATTAATAATAATTTCATACTAATATCCTCCTTACTTTTTTCGGTTCACGAGTTCTATTTATTACCCAAAATGTATGTAAGGTTCTTAGAAGAAAAGAATTTATTTATAATGAATAGCAGTGTGAAAACGTTAATACCTATATTATACAGAATTTTCTTTGAATTTTGGAGAGAATTTTAGCGTGCTATTATATATTTCGTTTTGATTTAAAGAATGTTTAAGGACATCCTAGCATACCTTTTATAATAATCCGATTGAACAAGGAGATGGGGGAGGAGCTATAATGGATATTCTAAAAAAGATTGAACAGCATCGAGCAGCAGAAGAACGGTTACAATGGGAAGGGACGTTTGCGGAGTATTTGGAGCTTGTGAAAGAAAGACCATGGGTGGCTCAAACAGCACACTCTCGCATTTACAATATGATAAAAGATGCTGGAATTGAAGAAGTTGATGGTAGAAGAAAGTATAACTTCTTTAGTAATCAGCTCTTTGGATTAGAGGATGCTCTAGAACGTCTTGTAGAGGAATATTTTCATCCATCTGCAAAACGATTAGATGTTAGAAAAAGAATTTTATTATTAATGGGTCCTGTTAGTGGAGGGAAATCAACTTTAGTTACGATGTTGAAACGAGGATTAGAAACATATTCACGAACAGATCGTGGAGCAATTTTTGCAATTAAAGGATGCCCAATGCATGAGGATCCACTGCATTTAATTCCACATCATTTACGAGATGATTTCTTTGATGAGTATGGGGTTAGAATTGAAGGGAATTTATCACCACTAAATGTCATGCGTTTAGAGCAAGAATACGGATCAAGAATTGAGGATGTAGTTGTAGAGCGTATTTTCTTCTCTGAAGATCGCCGTACAGGGATTGGTACATTTAGCCCGTCTGATCCAAAATCACAGGATATTGCAGATTTAACAGGTAGTCTGGACTTTTCTACGATTGCAGAATATGGTTCAGAATCAGATCCGCGTGCGTATCGATTTGATGGAGAATTAAATAAGGCGAACCGAGGAATGATGGAGTTCCAAGAGATGTTAAAATGCGATGAGAAGTTTTTATGGCACTTATTATCGCTTACGCAAGAAGGGAATTTCAAAGCGGGAAGATTTGCGCTTATTTCAGCAGATGAATTAATTGTAGCGCATACGAATGAAACAGAGTATCGCTCATTTATAGCAAATAAGAAAAATGAAGCATTGCACTCAAGAATTATTGTAATGCCAGTTCCTTATAATTTACGAGTAAGTGAAGAAGAACATATTTATGAAAAAATGATTCGTGAAAGTGATGTTTCGAATGTTCACATTGCACCACACACACTTCGCGTTGCAGCAATGTTCACTATTTTAACTCGTTTAAAAGATCCGAAGCGTCCGGATATTGATTTAATTAAAAAGATGCGTTTGTATGATGGAGAAACGGTAGAAGGTTATAATGCGATTGATGTAGAGGAGCTACAACGAGAATATCAAGATGAAGGTATGAAGGGTATTGATCCTCGTTATGTCATTAACCGAATTTCGTCTACAATCATTCGAAAAGAGGTACCATCTATTAACGCGTTAGATGTACTTAGATCTTTAAAAGATGGGCTGGATCAGCATCCATCGATTAGTAATGAAGACCGTGAACGTTATATGAATTTCATCTCATTAGCGAGAAAAGAATACGATGAAATCGCGAAGAAAGAAGTACAAAAGGCGTTTGTTTATTCATATGAAGAATCGGCTAAGACACTTATGGATAATTATTTAGATAACGTCGAGGCGTACTGCAATAAATCGAAATTACGTGATCCGTTAACAGGAGAAGAAATGAGTCCAGATGAAAAATTAATGCGCTCAATTGAAGAGCAAATTGGGATTTCAGAAAATGCTAAGAAAGCGTTCCGTGAAGAGATTTTAATTCGCATTTCTGCTTATGCCCGTAAAGGAAAACGCTTTGATTATAATTCACATGAACGTCTTCGTGAAGCGATTCAGAAAAAACTATTTGCTGATTTAAAAGATATAGTGAAAATTACAACATCAACGAAAACGCCGGACGAAAATCAGCTTAAGAAAATCAATGATGTTGTTGCGCGTTTAATTGATGAGCATGGCTATAATTCTTCTTCAGCAAATGAATTATTACGCTATGTAGGTAGCTTGTTAAACCGATAGTTTGATAACAAAACGCTGTCTCTTGTATTTTGCGGGACAGCGTTTTATTATCCGTTCATATGTGTATAAAGTGTCATACCTTGTCCAAATGTAATAAATTAAGATGCAATTTCATGAATTTATTGTCAATTATTTTTACAATATGCATATGATAGAGTAACCAACCATTCATATGAAAAAAGCCAACACAATACAATATGTTGCAAAGTAAAAATGTGTGCAACAATGCATTGTGTTTCTTTCTTATCAGTGGCTGAATATTTCTTTCTATTATGTGAGTGGAAAAATTTTGTTTAGGATGCTCGGGGTATTGTATGAAAAACGTTATAAATGTTTATGGGATGATTTTCTGTGGGCAGTTACCTTTCAAATATTCTAGCTTGCACATTACAGAACAAAATTTATAGATTGCTGTTCATACAGGAAGACAATTACAGTAAGGAGGGAAAGGAATGAGCGAAGAAAATCAACCAAATTATACGATTTCACAGGAAAACTGGTCCCTCCATCGCAAAGGATATGACGACCAACAACGCCATCAAGAAAAAGTACAAGAGGCAATTAAGAATAATTTACCCGATCTTGTGACAGAAGAAAGTATAGTTATGTCTAATGGTAAAGATGTTGTAAAAATACCAATTCGTTCTCTAGATGAATATAAGATTAGATACAATTATGATAAAAATAAACATGTCGGGCAAGGAAACGGTGACAGCAAAGTTGGTGATGTCGTTGCGAGAGATGGATCAGGTGGTCAAAAACAAAAAGGGCCAGGAAAAGGGCAAGGAGCAGGAGATGCAGCTGGGGAAGATTACTATGAAGCTGAAGTCTCTATTTTAGAATTAGAGCAGGCGTTTTTCAGAGAGTTAGAGCTGCCTAATTTAAAGAGAAAAGAAATAGATGAAAACCGGATTGAACATGTTGAATTTAATGACATTAGAAAAACAGGATTATGGGGAAATATCGATAAGAAACGAACAATGATATCTGCATATAAACGAAATGCGATGCGTGGTAAAGCATCTTTCCATCCAATTCATCAAGAAGACTTAAAGTTCCGCACTTGGAATGAAGTATTAAAGCCAGATTCAAAGGCTGTTGTGTTAGCGATGATGGATACGAGTGGATCGATGGGAATGTGGGAGAAGTATATGGCACGTAGCTTCTTTTTCTGGATGACAAGATTTTTACGCACAAAGTATGAAACAGTTGATATTGAATTTATTGCTCACCATACAGAAGCGAAAGTCGTCACAGAAGAAGAATTTTTCTCAAAAGGAGAAAGTGGCGGAACAATATGTTCTTCCGTATATAAAAAGGCATTAGAACTGATTGATAATAAATATTCACCAGACCGCTATAATATTTATCCATTCCATTTTTCAGACGGTGATAATTTAACATCAGATAACGCTAGGTGTGTAAAGCTTGTGGAAGAATTAATGAAGAAATGTAATATGTTTGGATATGGGGAAGTGAATCAGTATAACCGCCATAGTACACTCATGTCAGCCTATAAAAATATTAAAGATGAAAACTTTAGATACTATATTTTAAAGCAAAAAGCAGACGTATTTCATGCGATGAAAAGCTTTTTTAGAGAGGAATCAGGTGAGAAAATGGCATAACCTCTTTTAAAGAGGTTCTTTTTTTGTAAACTTTTTATTTTTTTAGTTGACAATGATAATGAAAATCATTATCATTTATTCGAGAAATGATTACATTTCGAATTATATATTTTGGAGGAGATGTAAAGTTGAAACAAAATAAAAGAAAACGTATAAATGCAATGATTATAGCGGCGGCGTTATCACTTCCGTTTGCTGTTTATTCAACACCTGCTTTAGCGGCAGTGGCAATTGAGGCGAATAAAACGGGACAAGGTTTAGAAGATGGTACATATGACGCTGTTATTAAAGCGTATAAAGATAAAACGAATGAAGAGTCTATGGCAGCTGTTTATATAAAGGATCCGAAATTAACAATTGAGAATGGAAAGAAAATTGTAACAGCAACGTTAAGTGATAGTGATTTCTTCCAATACTTGAAAACAGAGGATATTCATACGCCAGGTGTGTTTCATGATGTAAAGGTCCTATCAGAAGACAAAAAGAAAAATGGGACGAAGGTTATTCAATTTGAAGTTGGAGAATTAGGAAAAACATACAATATGCAAATGCATATTTATATTCCAACGATGGCCTATGATAATAAATATCAAGTGCAGTTTGAAGTAAATGCTATAAATTTAGAAAACAATGTTCCAGAAAAACAAAAGGAAAATAAAGAGGAGCAACAAGATGAAAACGGAAATGTAATATTAGATAAGCAATTACAAAAATATATTAATAAATATAACTTAGATAGAGATAATGTAGATACGCCAATCACAAAGAAAGATTTATTACAAATTAAAACATTATCCATTTATTCAGGTAAAGGGATAAATGGAATAGCTGGTTTAGAGTATATGACAAATTTAGAGAAGTTGACGTTACGAGAGTCTAATGTAACAGATATATCAGCCATCTCGAAATTGAGAAGTTTGAAGTACGTTGATTTAACTTCTAATTCAATTGAAAGTATTCATCCAATTGGGCAATTAGAGAATATTAATATGCTTTTTTAAGAGATAATAAAATTTCTGATCTTACACCATTAAGTAAAATGAAAAAAATCAAAACATTAGATTTAATCGGTAATAACATTAAAGATATCCAGCCATTATTTACATTATCAACTATGAAACAATTATACTTAGCAAATAATCAAATCAGTGATCTTAATGGAATTGATCGATTAAATAATGTGGAACTATTATGGATAGGGAACAATAAAATTAATAATGTTGAATCTATTAGTAAAATGAGTAATCTTATTGAACTAGAAATTGCTGATAGTGAAATAAAAGATATATCACCATTATCTCAATTAGGAAATTTACAAGTGTTGAATTTAGAAGAGAATTATATCTCTGATATATCGCCGCTGAGCACCTTAACAAATTTACATGAGATAAATCTTGGAGCAAATGAAATTTCTGACGTAAGACCTGTTGAGGAATTAGGTAAGCGAATTTCAATTGACATTCAAAGACAAAAAATCTTTTTAAATGAAGCAAGCGTAGATGAAGAAATAAAAATCCCAGTATACAGCCTTAAAGGAGAGCCACTTCAAAATATTAATGTAAAAAGTGAGGGGGCTACTCTGAATAACGGATTTATAAAATGGAATAGTCCTGGAGAAAAAATATATGAATTTAAACTAGATACTAATTCTACTGAAAGTAAAATAAGATTTAATGGTACGGTTATACAGAATATAGTTGAAAAACAAAAAGAAAGTCAAAATGTAATTCTCGATAAAACTTTACAACAACATATTAATAAAGAGAATTTAGGTAGAGAGAATTTAAACGCTCCTATAACAAAAGAAGATTTATTACAGATTAAAACAGTAGAGATACTTAAAGAAAAAGGAAAAGAGATAAAAGATATAACAGGTTTAGAGTACATGACGAATTTAGAAAAACTCACTTTAGAAGGAGTAGGCCTAAAAAATATAGAGTTTATCTCAAACTTGAAACAATTGAACGATGTAAATGTATCTCATAATCAAATTGAAGATACAACACCGTTATCTTTATTGAAAAATTTGCAATGGTTAAATCTTACAGATAATCGTATTAAAGATGTAACGGTTCTTGGCTCAATGTTAGACTTACTTAGTTTAAAATTAGCTGAAAATGAGATTCGTGATGTAAGGCCATTAATACAATTAGGTCAGTGGGGGACAATTGATGTTAGAAGGCAAAAGGTCATTTTGGATGATGCAGAAATAAATAAAGAAGTGACAATTTCTGTATATGATCTAGAGGGAGAGCCAATTGAAAAGATTACACTAAAGAGTGAAGGTGGAACGCTTACCGATGAGGGAATCATTTGGAGTACTTTAGGAGAAAAAATATATGAATTTGATTTAGATGCAGATCATTATGAGACTGGCATATTATATAGTGGCATTGTAATTCAGAATATAGTAGAAACATTAATACCGAAAGAAGAAGTAAAAGAGCCGGTAAAAGAAGTTGAAGAAACAAAAGAAGAAGTGAAAGAACCGGTAAAAGAAGTTGAAGAAGTAAAAGAAGAAGTAAAAGAGCCAACAAAAGAAGTTGAAGAAGCGAAAGAAGAAGTAAAAGAGCCGGTAAAAGAAGTTGAAGAAGCGAAAGAAGAAGTAAAAGAGCCGGTAAAAGAAGTTGAAGAAGCGAAAGAAGAAGTAAAAGAGCCGGTAAAAGAAGTTGAAGAAGCGAAAGAAGAAGTAAAAGAGCCGGTAAAAGAAGTTGAAGAAGCGAAAGAAGAAGTAAAAGAGCCGGTAAAAGAAGTTGAAGAAACAAAAGAAGAAGTAAAAGAGCCGGTAAAAGAAGTTGAAGAAACAAAAGAAGAAGTAAAAGAGCCAACAAAAGAAGTTGAAGAAGCGAAAGAAGAAGTAAAAGAATCAGCAACAGGATTGGATCAAGAGCCAAAAGGGAATAATCAAGTTGTTGAAAAAGAGAGAAGAAAAGCAGACACATTAAATAAACAACATACTAATAAGCCAGAGGAAGGCAAGAAATCTTTACCATCAACAGGCGGTGAAGCTAGCACATCGACTTTACTTTCTGGAATAACACTTGTTCTTTCCGCCCTAAGTATGTTCGTATTTAGAAAGAGATTATTTAAGAAATGAATAACGTTTAATCTTATTATTAGATATAACTAATTTTTACTTTTTCGAGAAGACATTATCATGGCAGTTTCATTAGAAACATGCATATGATGATGTCTTTTTTTATGAGAGAAGGATATTGCTGGGCATTTCTAAGTGTATTAGAAATGGAAGAAAGCAGGTTATTGGCGGGAGATAAAGGTTGATTTGTTCACGATATGTACAAATTGTAGGAAGAAATAATATGAAATATTGCATTTTATATTGTTACATCCAGATTTTATGTTAAATTCTTGAATGGAATATTAAAATAGGGGGCAAGGATATGAACAAGAAATCAAAGATCAATAAAGTGATGCTTAGCATTAGTACAATGGCTTTATCGTTAGGGGCACTTCAAACTCATGCAGCAGCGGAAGAAAAAGTACCGTATAACGTGTTGAAAACGAAACCGGTTGGAATTGAAAAGCCGGTAGATGAAGTTGGACATATTTCAAAAGTTGATGAAACTTTATCATTTCAAGAACGTTTAAAAGTAGGAGATTTTTCACAGCGACCAGCATCTATTACGAAGAAAACTGCAGTAAAGCAAGTTAAAGAAAGCTATTCAATGGCTGATTTAAACAAAATGAATGATCAAGAATTAGTTGAAACGTTAGGTAGTATTAAGTGGCACCAAATTACAGACTTATTCCAGTTTAATGAAGATGCAAAGGCTTTTTATAAAGATAAAGGAAAAATGCAAGTCATTATAGATGAATTAGCTCATAGAGGTAGTACATTTACGAAAGATGATTCAAAAGGAATTCAAACGTTTACTGAAGTGTTGCGTTCAGCTTTTTATCTTGCATTTTATAATAGTGAATTAAGCGACTTAAATGAAAGAAGCTTCCAGGATAAATGTTTACCTGCTTTAAAAGCAATCGCAAAAAATCCAAACTTTAAGCTTGGTACAGATGAACAAGATACAGTCGTATCTGCATACGGAAAATTAATTAGTAATGCATCAAGTGATGTTGAAACAGTTCAATACGCATCAAATATTTTAAAGCAATACAATGATAATTTTACTACTTATGTAAATGATCGAATGAAGGGACAAGCAATATACGATATGATGCAAGGGATTGACTATGATATACAGTCTTATTTAGTTGAGGCCCGTAAAGAAGCGAATGAAACGATGTGGTATGGAAAAGTAGATGGGTTTATTAATGAAATAAATCGTATTGCTCTTCTAAATAAAGTAACGCCAGAAAATAAATGGCTCGTTAATAATGGCATTTATTTTGCTAGCCGATTAGGGAAATTTCATAGCAATCCGAATAAAGGATTAGAGGTTGTTACACAAGCAATGCATATGTACCCGCGCTTAAGTGAACCGTATTTTGTTGCGGTAGAACAAATTACAACAAATTATAATGGTAAAGATTATAGGGGGAATACAGTAGACTTAGAGAAAATACGTAAAGAAGGAAAAGAGCAGTACTTACCAAAAACGTATACATTCGATGATGGATCAATTGTGTTCAAAACAGGAGATAAGGTATCAGAAGAAAAAATTAAGAGATTATATTGGGCTGCGAAGGAAGTAAAGGCACAGTATCACCGTGTAATTGGAAATGACAAAGCGTTAGAGCCAGGAAATGCGGATGATGTGTTAACAATCGTAATTTATAATAGTCCAGATGAATATCAGTTAAATAGACAATTGTATGGGTATGAAACAAACAACGGTGGAATTTATATAGAAGAAACAGGAACATTCTTTACATATGAGCGTACACCAGAGCAAAGTATTTATAGTTTAGAAGAGTTATTCCGTCATGAATTTACTCATTATCTGCAAGGGAGATATGAAGTTCCTGGTTTATTTGGAAGAGGAGATATGTATCAAAATGAAAGGCTAACTTGGTTCCAAGAAGGAAATGCAGAGTTTTTCGCAGGCTCTACTCGTACGAATAACGTTGTACCAAGAAAGAGTATAATTAGCGGATTATCATCTGATCCTGCAAGCCGTTATACTGCAGAGCGCACACTATTTGCTAAATACGGTTCTTGGGATTTCTATAATTACTCGTTCGCATTGCAGTCTTACTTATATACGCATCAGTTTGAAACATTTGATAAAATTCAAGATTTAATTCGTGCGAATGACGTGAAAAATTATGATGCATATCGTGAAAATCTAAGTAAAGATCCTAAGTTAAATAAAGAGTATCAAGAGTATATGCAACAATTAATTAATAATCAAGATACATACACTGTACCAGAAGTAGCTGATGATTATTTAGCTGAACATGCAACGAAGTCATTAACAGCGGTGAAGAAAGAAATTAGTGATACGTTGCCTATGAAAGATACAAAAATGACAAAACATAATTCTCAATTCTTTAATACATTTACATTAGAAGGTACGTATACAGGTAGTGTCACAAAAGGTGAATCAGAAGATTGGAAAGCAATGAGTAAAAGAGTAAATGAATCTTTAGAACAATTGGCGCAAAAAGAATGGAGTGGCTACAAAACTGTTACAGCATACTTCGTCAATTATCGTGTGAATAGCTCAAATGAATTTGAATATGATGTAGTCTTCCATGGAATCGCAAAAGATGATGGAGAAAATAAAGCTCCGACGGTTAATGTAAACGGACCTTATAATGGAGTTGTAAAAGAGGGAATTCAATTTAAAAGTGATGGCTCAAACGATGAAGATGGAAAAATTGTTTCTTATTTATGGGAATTTGGAGATGGAAGCACAAGTGCAGAAGTGAATCCAGTACATGTATATGAAAGAGAAGGTTCTTATAAAGTATCGTTAAGAGTAAAAGATGATAAAGGAAAAGAGAGCAGAAGCGAAACAACTGTTACGATTAAAGATGGAAGTTTAACAGAATCAGAGCCAAATAATAGTCCAGAGGAAGCAAATCGTATTGGGCTAAATAGTACGATAAAAGGCAGTCTCATTGGCGGGGACCACACTGATGTTTATACATTTAATGTAGCATCAACGAAAGATATCGACATTTCTGTTTTAAATGAGTATGGAATTGGGATGACATGGGTACTTCACCATGAATCAGATATGCAAAATTATGCGGCTTACGGTCAAGCCAATGGGAATCATATAGAAGCAAAATTTAATGCAAAACCAGGCAAGTATTACTTGTATGTATATAAATATGATAATGGTGATGGAACTTACAAATTATCAGTAAAATAAGTACTTTTCCAATGTATGTTTAACTTTACTTTTTGTGGAAAACAATATATTATATAGATATATAATATATCGGTTATTTTCTAGGAGGAGCCTGTCACAATAGGTTTCTCCTGTTCTTTTTTAGAGGCCTGTCTTACAGGCTTTTCTTTAAAGGTCAAATAACTGAAAATTAAGAATGATAATCTTTGAAAGAGGTGGGGCATACACATAACAAAAAAGGGATTGTTTAAGAAAGGGGGATAAGAAATGGTCTTGTTTGGTTATCCACTTGAAACAATTTATTTATATGGATTTATTATTGCTACTATACTCACTGTAATTTATATCTTTTTTGGAGATATATTTGAATCCATATTTAGTTTTGGAGGCGGATCTGTATCCGTTGTTACTTTATTACTTAGTTTTTTCGCCATGTTATGTGGACTTAGTTATATAGGAGAATATTTATTTTCCTTTAATAGTATTCTTATTTTCGGGTCTGCATTTGCTATATCTTTTATCGGTGTTTTCATCATGAAAATACTAATTTTAAAACCGATTGCAGAAGCAGAACAAAACACGGTGCAACGTATGGGTGAATTTATCGGTTGCAAAGGAGAAGTCATTACGACAATTCCTACAGAAGGATTTGGTGAAGTATTAATTTCATCCCAATTTGGAAGTAATGCAATCCCAGCTAAAACAGTTGGAAAAAAAGATATTTCGCAAGGAACAGAGGTTATTATCGAGGGAGTCCAAGATGGTGTTTTACTTGTACAAAACATCGCTTATTCTTTAAAGAAACCAAAATTATAAGGGGGAATTTGCATGACGATTCCATTAATTATCGGTGGAGTTTTACTCGCAATTTTAATTCTACTCATTTTAGTATTTATTACGAAGTATCGTACGGTTGGTCCAGATGAAGCGTTAATTGTTACAGGGAACTGGCTTGGTGGTGGAAAGAATGTTGTTACCACTGATGATGGAAAGAAGATTAAGATTATTCGCGGGGGCGGTACTTTCGTAGTTCCAATTATGCAAAGAGCAGAGCCTTTAAGCTTATTAAATTATAAATTAGAAGTTGGTACACGTGATACGTATACGAAACAAGGTGTACCGATCACAGTAAACGGTGTTTCTATTATTAAAGTGGGATCAACAATTGAAGAGGTTTCCACAGCGGCTGAACAATATTTAGGAAAAGAAACAGAAGAGTTAAAAATAGAAGCAAAAGAAGTTTTAGAAGGGCATCTCCGTGCTATCTTATCTTCTATGACAGTAGAAGATGCGTATAGTAATAGAGAGCAATTTGCTCAAAAGGTACATGAAGTAGCTTCTACAGATTTAAAGAAGATGGGACTTCGCATTGTTTCCTTCACAATTAAAGAAATAATGGATAAAAACGGATACTTAGATGCGCTTGGTCAGCCGCAAATTGCAACAGTTAAGCGTGATGCAACAATTGCGAACGCAGAGCGTGAAAAAGAAGCACGTATTGAAAAAGCACGTGCTGAAAAAGAAGCAAAAGAAGCAGAATATCAACGTGATGCACAGATCGCTGAAGCTGAAAAACATAAAGAATTAAAAGTACAGTCCTATAAAAGGGAACAAGAGCAAGCACGTGCAGATGCGGATCTTTCTTACGAATTACAACAAGCGAAAGCACAACAAGGTGTTACAGAAGAGCAAATGCGCGTTAAAATCATTGAGCGTGAGAAACAAATTGAATTAGAAGAAAAAGAGATTGCGCGTCGTGAAAAGCAATATGATGCAGAAGTTAAGAAAAAAGCCGATGCAGATCGCTATGCTGTTGAGCAATCAGCGGAAGCAGAAAAAGTAAAACAAATTAAAAAAGCCGATGCGGATCAATATAAGATTGAAGCAGAAGCGAGAGCACGTGCAGAAGAAGTACGTGTAGAAGGTTTAGCGAAGGCGGAAATTGAAAAAGCACAAGGTCAAGCGAAAGCGGAAGTACAAAAAGCGCAAGGTACAGCAGAGGCAGATGTTATTAGATTAAAAGGTTTAGCAGAAGCAGAAGCGAAACAAAAAATCGCAGAAGCATTTGAATTATATGGTCAAGCGGCAATTATGGATATGGTTCTTAAAATGCTTCCAAGTTATGCGAAGGAACTTGCAAGTCCGCTTAGTAATATTGATAAAATCACAGTTGTCGATACAGGCGGCGGTGGTAAAAATAGCGGGGCCGGAAAAGTTGCGGGTTATGCGACTGATTTAATGGCAACGATGCAAGAAACGTTAAAAGCTTCTTCTGGCATTGACTTAAAAGAGCTATTAGAAGGATTTGCAGGAAAAGGAGCGGTACAACAATTATCAAGCGATAAACCTGTTGTATCTGTAGTAGAAGATGAGAAAAAAGAAGTAGAAAAAGATAAAGAATAGTAAGGTGGAAAGAACCTCTAGTAAGTGAAATACTAGAGGTTCTTCTGTGAATTATAATATTTCGAATAATATACATTTTTATACATTGTTTTAATTATTTAATTTATATAGAATGAAAAAGATATGTATCAATTCTTTATGATGTAGAAAAAGATAGAGAGTCTCATCGATACATTTAAATCGTATTATTTTTATAGAAAGATTAAATGTTAATTAATTACATTTAAAACGGTATGGAGGGGTAGAAGTATGTTTCAAGGGAAATTAAGGAGTAGTAGTTTAAAAACAAAGTTACTTGTATCATTTATTATTATTTTAATTCTTCCAAGTATTGTAATTGGTTGGACGTCTTATCAACAGGCGAAGACGAATTTTAATGAAACGATTTTAAACTCGGCGAAAGATAATATAAAAATTTTGGATAATGTAATTAATAAAGAATTGGATAGTAAAAAAATAGATGCAACTTATTTTACAAAATTATTCACACAATCAAGTTACCAAGCAGATCAAATTCAAAACATACAAAATAAACTAGAAGAATACAATAAACTGCATCCAGAAATGGAAGCAATCTATACAGGATCTAGTAATGGACAGTTTATTCAATCACCAGCTATTCAGATGCCAGATGGATATAATCCTACAGAAAGAGATTGGTATAAAGAGGCAGTGAAGAAAAGCGGAGAAGTAATTGTAACTGCTCCATATAAGTCAAAAACGACAGGGAATATTGTTATTACACTAGCAAAACAAAATGAGGATAAAAGTGGCGTTCTTGGGATTGACTTAATCATTAATGATATTGTTACTACTTCCAAGATGGTTAATATCGGTAAGGAAGGATATGTAGCAATATTTGATCAAGATAAAAATGTAGTAGCGCACCCGAAAATGAAGCCAGGAGAGAAATTAGAAGAGAAACTTAGTAAAGAATTGTATAAACAGGAAGCTGGGGATGTTCATTATTCATTAGATGGTGAAGATCGTAATATCACTTTTAAAACGAATAAGAAAACTGGATGGAAAATAGCAGGAATTATGCCTTCCAAAGAAATTATCGAAGCGGCTGAACCTATTTTCTATAAAACAATAACTGTTCTTGGAATTTCGTTAATAATCGGTGGGATTGTAATTTACTTCATTATTGCGTCTATTATTAAACCGTTAAAACAACTTGTTATATCATCGAAGAAGATTAGTGAAGGCGATTTAACAGAATCAATTACAGTTCATTCTAAAGATGAAATTGGACAGCTAGGAGAAAGCTTTAACGAGATGGCTACATCGTTACATAGTGTCATTTCCAATATAAACATTTCAGCAAGTCATGTAGCAGCATCTTCAGAAGAATTAACAGCTAGTATGAAGCAGACAAGCGAAGCAACGGAACAAATTACACAGGCGATAGAGCAAGTATCGAGTGGTGCAGAAATACAAACGAAAGAAGTTGAAGAAGGAGCAACATTGTTAGAAGAAGTTACAGAAGGAATTCAGCGTGTTGCAGATAGTTCTTCATTAGTATCTACAGCCTCTATGTATACGAAGAAAAAAGCTGAAAATGGTGGGAAGTTAGTTGAAAAAAATGTGAATCAAATGCAATTAATTCATGATTCTGTTTCACAGTCAGACAAAATCATTGGTTTGTTAGACGATAAGTCGAAACAAATTGGAGCAATTCTTGAAGTGATTCAACATATTGCAGAACAGACAAATTTATTAGCGTTAAATGCGGCAATTGAGGCTGCGAGAGCTGGAGAGCAAGGAAGAGGATTTGCAATTGTAGCAGATGAAGTGCGAAAGCTAGCAGAACAATCAGGACAGTCTTCTACGGAAATTGGAAAACTAGTGAAAGAGATTCAATTTGATATAAAAGAAACAGTAAGCTCTATGAATCAAGTTGGAGCAGAAGTACAATCAGGACTTGTAGTTGCAAATGAAACGAAGCAAAGCTTTGCCGAAATATTGAAGTCTACAAATGATACAGTTGTACAAATTGATAGCATGGTAGATGTAGCAAAACAAATGACGGTAGATGCAAAGCAAGTAAGTGCATCTATTAATGAAATTGCAGCTACGATTGAAGAAAATGCAGCAAGTGTTCAAAATATTGCTGGTTCCTCAGAGGAACAATTAGCTTCAGTAGATGAAATAAATGCAGCAGCAGTCCATTTATCACAAATGGCAGAGGAATTACAAGAGATGATTGGTAAGTTTAAAATATAATAATAAACTGTTAAGAAACGAAGTAGTGCTTATGCTTCGTTTCTTTTTTATGAAGATAAAAAAGAAAGAAATATATAGTAAGCGTGTTATGATAATAAAAAACTGTATTTTCTTTAAATTCTATCTTTAATTATGTTAGGGGAATGGTTTTGAAATTGAAAAAATTAAAACTACAACCGAGAATTACATTAACTATTAGTACACTTATTCTTGTTGTACTTATGCTAACGAGTTATTTATTTTATTACATATTATCTGAAACAGTAGAAGAGCAAATTGGGAAAAGAGCTTTGCATGTTGCGAAAACAGTTGCCGCTATACCAGAAATTCAGGAAGCTTTTCAAAAAGAAAATCCAGCTTCTATTATTCAGCCAATCGCAGAAAAAATTCGAATTGATACAGAAGCTGACTTTATTGTAGTTGGAAATAAAGAGGGGATTCGTTATGCGCATCCTGAGCAAGATAAAATAGGAGAAAAAATGGTTGGTGGAGATAATAAAGGCGTTTTATTAGAAGGGAAATCTTATGTTTCGAAAGCTAATGGATCATTAGGCCCTTCATTGCGTGGGAAAGTCCCAGTCCGTAACCAGGAAAATGAAATTATTGGCGTGGTGTCTGTTGGGTTTTCAATGGCTGATATTCATGGAGCAGTAGAAGTGTATGGAAAGCGGGTATTTTGGATTACAATAATAGGTCTTTTAATTGGGATAATCGGCTCTATATATTTAGCGGCAAGTATAAAAAGAATGATGTTCGGGATGGAACCAGAAGAAATTTCATCTTTATATGAAGAGCATAGTACAGTGATTCAATCTGTACGTGAAGGGATTATTGTAATCGATAAAAATGGCATGATTAGTTTAGTCAATCAAGCAGCTTATGATATTCTTTCGCTAAATAAACAACAAAATATTATTGGGGAATTTATTTTAAATGTAATTCCTAATTCAACGATACTAGATGTACTTCAAACTGGTGAAGAACAGTTTGATCGCCAATTAAATATAAAAGGACAGGCTGTTATTGCGAACCGTCTACCTATTAAAGTAAAGAATAAAGTAACTGGCGTTGTATCGAGCTTACGTTTGAAATCTGAAATGGATCAGTTAACAGCAGAATTATCTCAGACGAAGCAATATACAGAGGCATTACGAGCGCAAACGCATGAATATAACAATTTATTGTATACGCTTTCGGGTCTTATCCAATTAGAATCATATGAAGATGCTTTAGAGCTTATTCATAAGGAAACAGCAGTATATCAAGATTTTGTTCAATTTATTATGAAGCGAATTCAAAATCCGTGGTTAGGTGGAATTTTAATTGGATTTTATAATAGAGCACGAGAATTGAAGATTGATTTTATGCTAGATCGAGAAAGTAGTTTAGAGAAATTAAGTCCACACATTGAGAGTAATTATGTCGTTTCTATTTTAGGAAACTTAATTACGAATGCATTTGAAGCAATTGAAGGAAATCAAGAGGATGATAAGAAAGTAAGAATGTTTGTAACTGATATTGGAGAAGAAATATTAATTGAAGTGGAAGATGCAGGGCAAGGGATTCATGATGAAATAATTACTAACATATTCTATAAAGGTTTTTCGACGAAAGAAGGAGCAAAGCGAGGATATGGATTAGCAAAAGTGAAAGAGTTAGTAGAAGATTTAAATGGAAGTATTGCAATCGAAAAAGGGGATTTAGGTGGTGCGTTATTTATTATTGCACTACCAAAAGAGAGAGGCGAATAGTAATGGGTGAGGAGATTGAAGTATTAATTGTAGAAGATGATATTCGGATTGCGGACATTCATCGTCGTTTTACTGAAAAAATTGAGGGATTTAAAGTAATTGGAACGGCAACGACTGGAGAACAAGCGAAAGAATGGCTAGAGCTTGTGAAGCCACAGCTTGTTTTATTAGATGTGTACTTACCTGATATGCAAGGAACGGAACTTGTCACATATATTAGGCATCATTTGCACGATACAGATATTATTATGATTACAGCAGCATCGGAAACAGATGTAGTGAGGCACGCCCTGCGGGGCGGAGTAACAGATTATATCGTAAAGCCACTAATGTTTGACCGATTTAAAGCAAGTCTGGAAGGCTATCAAAAAAAGATTATACAGTTAAAGAAAAACAATCAATTATCTACAGAACAAATTGAATATTTATGGTCTCAAAGAGGCGTGAAGGGAGATCAAATAGAATATGCCCCGAAAGGGATAGATCCTTTAACTTTAGCGAAAATAAAAAAGCATATGTTAACAGTTAATGAAGAAGGGATTACAGCAGAGGTGCTAAGTTCAATGGTAGGCGTAAGCCGATCAACTGCAAGGCGTTATTTAGAGTATTTAATATCTGGGAAGAAAGTTCATGCAGAGCTAATATATGGGAGTGTGGGGAGACCGGAGAGACGGTATTTTCTTGAAGTAGTAAAAAAATAAAGAGGTATCAATAATTTAATATAAGGTTTTAATAAGTATATATCAAAGACTGTGTTTAAGATTAAAATTAATGGTTTTTGAATTTTTTATTTTATAAAGTATGATGAAATAAATTTATAGATGATAAGGTATTTAATTTTTAGATCCCCCTTCTACTTCACAATTTAGTTATGAAGTAGAAGGGGTTAGTATAACAATATAATTTTTAGGTTTAATTAACTATGTTTATTATTAATTAAATAATATATATGTATAATTTTCGTCTTGAATAACAATGTAAAATATGGTAAATTTTAAACAAATAAACATTTTATGTATGAGGAGGTGTGATTTTATTTTTTTGAAAATTCAGAAAAGTAAGGAGGTTATGATAATAAATTGAAATAGGAGAAGGGATAATAATGAAAAAATATATAATAATACTCTTATTTTTATCAGGGATAGTGTATATCTTTTCACAATTGAAGAACCAAAAATATGAAAAAAATTTAGATGAAAAGAAGTTTTTAGAGCAAAAAGAAAATTCATGGGAAAATGGATTAACACATATTAAAGAAAGTAACAGAGTGAAAATTGCAATTTTGGACAGTGGGATTAGCAAAAACCATCCTGATTTAGTAGGGAAAATAAAAGGGGAGTACAATGCTATAAATGTGGATGAGCCCATTGTGGATAATTTGGGACATGGAACAGCTATAGCAGGAATAATTGCAGCCAAAGATAATGATAAAGGGGTAGTCGGTATTTCTCCAGAATCGGATATTTTTTCAGTGAAGGTTTTATCTGATTCTGGAGAAGGTGATATTGGTAGCTTAATAAGAGGGATTGAATGGTGTATTAATAATGAAATGGATATTGTCAATATTAGCTTTGGTTTAGGGGCGAATAATTTGGAGCTGAGGGGGACTATAGATAAAGCAATTCAAAAAAATATAATAATTGTAGCAGCAGGAAATAATTATATTTCTAAGGTAGAATATCCAGCTAAGTTTGCAAATGTAATATCGGTTGGAGCAATTGATTCCAATTTACAAAGGGCTTCTTTTTCTTCCACTGGAAAAATCGATTTTACAGCCCCAGGGGTAAATATTTTATCTACAAATAATCTAGGAGGGTACGAGCGTTATAGTGGTACATCTTTTGCAACTGCCTATGTTACAGGAATTATTGCTAAAGTAATAAGTGAGGAAGAACACTACAATGATTCTATTAAAGAAGGAAAGGTAGATGCAGTAAAAGATTTATTGAAAAAATTGTCAGTAGATGCAGGGAGAACTGGATATGATAATGAGTATGGGTATGGAATTTTAAGATTAGAAGATTAAAAAATATGGGGGAGTGAGGTTGTTTTATGAGGAAAAGTAGAATGAATTTCAAAAAATATATTTCATCTTTTTTAATTTTAATTTTAATTGTAAGTACCTTGCCTCGTGTCGATATTGTACAAGCTGAAGAAGTGAGTGGAGAAAGTTACAATTATATTTTAGATGAAAATGGAGAAATACAGTTATCTGAAGATTTTAAAGAAGATATAGAAATTGTAAAAGATAATGATGAAATCGCGATTATCGAGACTAATCTAGAGGTTGAAGATAACGAATTGAATATAAATGCCGCACTAAATAAAGAAGAAGACACTATAACGGTTATTTCAACTGAAAATGCTGACACAAATAATGAAGTGAAAAAAGAATATAAGGTAGAAATTTCAGAGGCTACAGAGGATGTTTTTATTGCGACTTTTACGGATATAGAAACGGGTGAACAATATGTAGTCGATAATACTAAAACAAAAGCCTCGGCAGTAGTTTTACCCATAGCTGTTGTTTTAGGAGGGGCTCTAGTATCACATTTAATTGCAATTTCAGCAGCAATGGTTATAGCAGGTGTAACATATTATGTAGCAACTAAGGTTATTAGTCGATTGAAGCGAAGTGATCCTTATCATTATATGGCAAAATTAAGAAGTGGCAAATTATGGATTGGTAATAGTGTTTCTCAGTCACGAGCAGCGGCGCATTTAAGAGCAGGGGGCGATATTTGGTCTAGAAGCAATTCTTTAGCTTGGACAGTGGCGAATAAAGCAGGTAAGTATACTCCTACTAAAGCGGAGGTTCATGGGAATGGAGGTAGTTATTTTTATCATTTTCATGCACAGGACGCTCATAATAAAAGAGTAGGTGGGCATTCATTTTTTTAGAACTGGAGTGAAGAAGTAATATGGGCTTAAAGAAATTACACGAACAGTTTTTAAAATCACAATTGCCATATAAACATTCTATAAATGAGGTTAGAAAGCTTATAACCTTTAAATATAAAGCTATTTTAATAAGAAAAGAAGAACTTGTGAACCTTATGCTAGACCCTTATATTAACTATAAAACTATTGAGTGTGTGTTCGGTATTAATGATGAAAAAATCTTAAGGGGTTTATTATCAACAGAGGAAAAAATAATAGAGATTTTATTGAAAATGAGATTATGAATGATTCAAAAATTACTGATTCGGAAAAACAGCAGTTAATTAAAGAAGGCAGGGAAATTGTGATTATTATTGAATCAATCGATAAAAGGTTTATTTCTAATTTTACAATTCAGGGAAACTCAAAACAATTACTTAATGAATTATTAGTACTTAAAGGGATTAATCAAGCGGAATGTGTATTGACTAATGAAGAGTATAAGACTTTTCTTAATGCTTTAGTAATTGCAAAATATATTTAATAAAAAAGAACGTAGCTTACTGAAGTTACGTTCTTTTTGGAAGGGAATATATTATGACTCAACGTTATTTTCTTGCTGCAAAAAAGAGGTTGCCTATAGGGATATTTGGTAGAAAAGAAACAAAGAGAGTGGAAAGGGATAAGGCTTTCTTAGGATCAGAATTAGACTTTGCTGCAATTGTTGTAAGAGAGATAAAAAAAACAGAGATACCTAGTCATTTGCGAAATCCTTTTTGTGTTTCCATTACTCCAGAAGGAGGACAATTTAAAAATGGTTGCGAAACGAATTTGAAATGTTTACAGTTACTTTTTAATTATATTCAAGATATGAAGGATGAGTTATTTACACTTGAATTTTATACGGCTTGGTATGGAGAAGAAAATAATCCTGTATCTAACTATAGTGAATTGAATTTTAAAGATTTAGTTTCTCCCTTGCAATTAATATTGGCGGATCGGGAATATGTACTCTTAACAAAGAAAGATTGGTGAGTTTTATAAATAGCACATAAATTTATTTATGTGCTATTTCAGGCTGTGGAGAAAGTCTTCTCCACAGCCTGTTTTTGTGTCTGAACCTCTTTTTATGTGTCAACACTGATAAAAAGAGGTAAAGGAGAGATTTTTTATGATGGGTGCTTTAAAAAATCATCGTGATGAACGTGTATCTGTTTCTGTAGAAGAGTTGGTTCCACAAGATCATTTCCTTCGTGCGATCGAAGCGACAATTAGTTTTGATTTTATTGAAGAGAAGTTACGCCCTTATTACTGTGAAAACAATGGACGTCCGTCAATCCATCCTATCGTTTTATTTAAAATGATGTTTATTGGATATTTTTACGGTATTCGTTCGGAGCGTCAATTGGAAAAAGAGATTAAAACGAATATCGCCTACCGTTGGTTTTTAGGGTTTTCTCTATCAGATACTATTCCAGATCATTCTACAATCAGTTGGAATCGTCGTACTCGCTTTATTCATACAAATATTTTCGAAGAAATTTTTGATGAGATCGTGAGGCAAGCGACAGAGCACCGGATGGTGGGAGGACGTGCGCTGATGACAGATTCTACGCACATTAAGGCCAATGCTAATAAAAATAAGTTTGTACATAAATATAAAAAAGAAAAGGCAAAGTTTTATATAGATGAACTAGAAGCTGCGGTAATTGAAGATCGTGAGGTACACGAAAAAAAGAATTAAAACCTAGAAAGGAAAGTGATACTCCCACTAAAAAAACTCGTATAAGTACTACGGATCCAGATAGTGGATTTTTAATGAGAGATGGAAAACCGAACGGTTTTCATTTCTTAGACCATCGTACGACTGATGCGAAGTACAATATTATTACAGATACTTATGTAACGGCTGGAAATATGGCAGATTCCGAGCCATATTTAGCACGTCTACAAGCTCAAATTGATAAATTCGGATTTAAAGTGGAAGCTGTAGCTCTTGATGCAGGCTATTTTACAGGGTATATCTGTAAGAAATTATCGGAGAGAAATATATTTATGGTGATGGGGTATCGTCGATTTGGAAAACGAAATAAAGAAGTACCAAAAAGCCAATTTAAATATGTAGAAGAAATGAATGCATTTGCTTGTCCGATGGGGTGTATTTTAGAGTATGCGACAACGGATCGTGAAGGATATCGTCACTATAAATCCAACCCAGAAGACTGCGCTGTTTGTCCGCTACGTGAGGTATGTTTTTCAAAGAAACAAAAACAAAAAGTTATCACTCATCATATATGGGAGAAATATAAGGATATCGCTAGAAAAAACAAACTAACAGTTACAGGGAAAAAGTTGTACAAAGTACGCTGTTCAACTATAGAGCGAAGCTTTGCGGACGCCAAAGAACTACATGGCTATCGATATGCTCGATTTCGGGGGCTGAAGTCTGTCCAAATGCAGGCTTATCTTACCGCAACTTGTCAAAACATGAAAAAAATAGCCCTCCATCTGACCAAAAAAGGTCTGGTGGAGGGCTATTTTTTTGAAACTCTATTATTTTATGTTGTTTTTATTCGCTAAAATCAAAATGATTCCAGAGTGTGGGGAACCCTAAAGGGTTTCCCAACACTCTGAAATAGCACATAAATTTATTTATGTGCTATTTATATTGGAATAATCCCAATTACAATTCCAGTAATCAACATCACCATTGTCGTTCCAACGGCCCACAATAAAGTGAAGCGTTGATGTTCACCGAAATCAACTTTGGCCATTCCGACCAATAAATAAGTGGAAGCGACAAGAGGACTTAATAAGTGAACGGGTTGCCCAAGTAAGGAAGCACGTCCCATTTCAGCTGCACTAATTCCGTAAGTAGCAGCAGCCTTCGTTAAAATAGGTAATACCCCAAAGTAAAATGCATCATTGGACATGAAAAATGTGAATGGCATACTAAGAAGAGCTGTAATAATTGGCAATTGTGGTCCAAGTGCATCTGGTATAAGAGTTACTACACTGTTAGCCATCGCATCTACCATTTTTGTTCCGGATAAAATACCAGTGAAAATACCGGCAGCAAATACGAGAGAAACAACTGCTAATACATTCCCTGCATGAGAAGCAATACGTTCTTTCTGTTGTTCTAAGTTTGGATAGTTAATCATAACAGCAATAGCAAAAGCGACTGTAAATAAAACAGGTAACGGCATAACTTCTAGTATGAGACAGACAAGTAATGTAGCGGTTAATAAAAAGTTAATCCATAGAAGTTTAGGACGTTTATGTACTGCGGCTTCGACAGTTGCAGCTTGCTCATCCATTGTTTGCATTTGTTTTAAATACTGTACATCCATAATTCCTAAACGTTTTCTTTCTTTTTTTCCAAGATAGTAGGCAACGAAAACAACCCAAATTGCACCAGTAATCATTCCTGGAATAAGAGGTGTAAATAATTCGGAAGCATCAAGTCCAAGTGCGCTCATAACACGAGCTGTGGGTCCACCCCAAGGTGTAAGATTTGTTACCCCCGCCCCTAACATAACAACTCCAGCTAATATGAGGGGGTTCATTCCAAGGCGCTTATATAGTGGATACATTGCGGAAACTGTAATCATGTATGTTGTTGTACCGTCACCATCTAGAGAAACGATAATAGTCAATATAGCCGTTCCGACAACGATTTTTAAAGGATCTCCTTTTACAAATTTTAAAATCTTACTAATGACAGGATCGAATAAACCGCTATCAATCATAATCCCAAAATATAAAATAGCGAACATAAGCATAATACCAGTAGGTGCTAATTTTTGAATTCCCTCTAACATCATAGGCCCCATATTGGCATAGAATCCGCCAATTAATGCAAAAACACTCGGAATTAATATTAATGCTACTAGCGCTGAAATACGTTTCGTCATAATTAAAAACATAAAGACAAATACCATCGCAAATCCAAGTAGTGCTAACATGTAATTTCCCCCTCAAAAGAATGATTGCGCTTTCAAAATAGAATAAAAATTCAGAAAAAGGTTTTTTATTTATAATAAAAGCATCTATTCAAATGGTAAATAATTTGAAAAATAACATCATTAGAAGCATAATTTTTATTTTGTTCATTTTGTTCACGGTAGTTAATTTGAATTTTTAAAAAGTAAGCTGCTCCTCGTAAGAATGGTAGAATAAGATGAAAATAGTGAAGTGTGAAATAGGGAGTAGATGTTATATGAAAACGAGAATTGAAGAGATTTATAGCTCTTATGAAGGAAAAGTAGAGGAGATTTTTATTAATGAATCTTCTTACGTATATGAATGGGAAAAATTACTGATGATCCGAAAAAATGACGGTGAGCTAAAAAAAATTGCAGTCGGGATTAGTGGAAATATAAGATTGGTAAATGTAGAAGTTGGACAGGAAATTAGTGCGGATACATTATTAGTTAAGTTAGAAGATGATTTGTTAATTACAGGCTGCGAGTGATGAGAGATGTGTAGAAATAACTACACATCTTTTTTTGTTTCCTATATTACAAAAAGCACATTGTTTTTTCACAAATCTCACACAACCTTTTGGTATTCTTTTCGTGAAGTATACGGTTTCTAGGGAGGAATATTGATGAAAGTAAAATATGTTGTACTTGCTATATGTTTATGTTTCATATTTACAGTAGTCGGGTGTGGGAAAAAGGAAACAGCAGCTGTTGCCATTGATGAGAAACATGATAAATGTGATATTTGTCAAATTGGGGTAACAGATAATCAATTTGCAACAGAAATTATTTTAGAAAATGGAAAAGCGTTAAAGTTTGATGATATCGGTTGTATGTATAAATGGATGGAGATCAACTCAGATGAAAAGACGAAAGAGAAATTTGTTCGAGATTATGATTCGAAAGATTGGATTTCGTTAGAAGACGCTACTTACGTATATGATAAAACAATAACGACACCGATGGCTTATAATGTCATTTCATTTAAAAATAAAAAAGATGCAGAGAGCTTTGTATCTAACTATAAGGGGAAAGTTCTTTCGTATAAAGAGCTAGCAGAGCATAAATGGGAAATGAATAAAGAGATGATGGGGAAACCGAAAGCAGGAAATCATGGTGGACATCATTAATAATAGAAAAAGACAACTATATAGTTGTCTTTTTCTATTATTACTCAGGTGCAAATATAGAAAAGGTGTAAAATTTTTAGAAGAACGGTTACAATGGAATATAGTAACCTAAAGCAATCATTTATCCCGCATTAACGGGCAGTAAGATCCCCACCTCAAAATTTAGTGAAAGCAAAGAATTTAGGTGGAGTCGGGCTGCCCGTAAAAGCCCGATTGGTGTGGGCTAATAATTAGTGGTGGATGAACAAAACCCCCACTAATTAAAGTTTCACTTTATGTACTTTTTAGAAATGTATACAAATGCGGTAAAAACGTGCTAAACTAATTGCTTCATAATGTTAATGATGGGGCCATCAGGCGTATCATTTCAATAGGTTGAGAAACATAGTATAAGCTTAAGATAATCTGATTAAAGAAGGAATCTAAAGGGCTTATGGATAAATGTACTCAAGAAGAGTTATTGTATGTGATGGAGGAATGGTTAAGAAAACATTATCTTTCATAGGAGCTGTAGTTGTGAGAAAACAAAAAATTTTATTATGTATTTTATTAGGACTTTTAATGACGGTAGTGGCTTGCGATAAGCAAGAAGAACCAGAATCGAAACCGGTTCATGTGAAAAATGAAAAGAAAAAAGAGAAGCATAAAGAACAGGAAGAATCTAAAGAAGAGAAAAGTATAAATTTAATGGACAAACAGTTGTTACTTTCAGCTACTCTTGGAGACACAGAGACAGCTATGAAGTTGATTCAGGATGGAGCGAATATAAACGTAGAAGGTGACAACGGAGAAACGCCTGTCCTTGCAGCGACGTACCAAAATCATGTAGAGACAGTTAAAGCATTAATTGGTGCAGGTGCTAATATTGAAATTAAAGATGAGAAAAAAAGTAATCCACTTCTTTATGCAAGTAGAGAAGGATATACGGATATTGTAAAAGTATTAATTAATGCAGGAGTTAATACGAAAGAAACGACTAAGTCAGGTGGAACAGCACTTATTTCTGCATCTGAGCGTGGCCATGTAGAGGTTGTTAAAGAATTATTAGAGCATACAGATATTGATGTGAATTATAAAAATGAACGTGGTGGAACAGCGCTATTAGAAGCAATTGTATTAGGAAATGGTAGTGAAAACCATAAGAAAGTAATTCAATTGCTTATTGATCACGGTGCAGATGTAAATATGGCTAACAAGGAACATCTGACGCCACTGCAATACGCTGAAAAAAGAGGTTTTAAAGATATTGTAAATATGTTGAGGGTAGCTGGAGCAAATGAAGTAGTACAGCCACAACAACCAGTAGAGTAAAAAACGAAAAATAATCCCATTTAGATAGACAGAATGAAGAAATCAGTTAGTATGATGGATTCAGTAATGTGTATTTGAATGGGATTTTTATTTTGAACATGAAAAATAGATTATGAATGGATGGTATATGGAGTAAATAAGGAGGATAAAAATGAGGCTCTCAGAACTTGATTTAATAGTAATTCAGGTAGAGGTTTTGTTTGTTCATAATCAAGTAGGAAAAATGAAATATGTAAATGAACAAGGAAATCCGAAAGCACCACGTTTTTTTCTTGGCAGAACTCGTGAAGGGAGTATAACGAGATATCATTGTAATGTGGATGATGAAACGGTAAGTAAGATTGAGAAGTTAATTCAAGAACCTTCAAAGCATATAGAGATAGCAAAGATTATTAATGTATTAAATGAAGAAAGAACAGTGAAAAATATTTGGATGGGTCCTGCTTTCATGTTTCATAGTAATTTACATAAGCCGACTAGAACAATACAAATAACTGAGAAGAATAGAGAGCTTTTGCGAGAAAATTTTCCTAATCTAATAGAACAGATGGAATGGAGGAAACCTTATTTTGCAATTGTAAAAAATGAAAAGGTAGTTTCTGTTTGTTGCAGTGCCAGAAGTACGCCCGTAGCTGCTGAGGCAAGTGTGGAAACTTTAGCGGAGTTTCAAGGGAACGGATATGGTACTGATGTTGCTACAGCCTGGGCGATATCATTACAAGAAGAAAAACGCATTCCACTTTATAGTACTTCTTGGGATAATTATGCTTCACAAGCAGTTGCGAGAAAACTAAAACTAATTAACTATGGAATGAATTTACATATTGATTGAATTTTAAGTATTGTTTCGTTCTATTTGTTTATATTTTAATATCTAGATTAATGTAAATAGTGATATGGTGAATATTAACATTCGGTTAACACCTAATTAACAATCTATCAAAACTGACTTAATAAATGCGTAATATAGTAAAGGTAACAAAATAACTAGGGTAGAGAACATTTGAGAACACCCACTTACATATAATGTGCCACTTTCTTAGGTGTGCTCTATTCTCTAGAGTTCAAATAAGGAGAAAGGCGTTCTATGTAAGTAGGTGTTTTTAGTTTGGATAAAAATAGAACAGTTAGGTGGAATGAATGTTTAAAGAACCTTATATTGCGATGATAAAGGATTGGAAAGGATACAAAGCATACAAAAAATTGCCGAAAACAGTTTTTCTTATGACTGGTTCAATGCTGGAATTACCAGAGCGTGTATATGAATTGCAGAAACATGGACATGATGTATTTCTTCATTGTGATTTTATACAAGGCTTAAATACGAATACAGAGGAAGCACTTTTGTATATTGAAGATGTTATCGGGGCACAAGGTATTATTTCAACAAAGGGTTCGACAATTCGAAATGCTAATAAAATTGGATTGAAAACAATTCAACGTATTTTTATTGTAGATACTTTATCCCTTACTAAATCAATTGAAAATTGTAAAACGACTAAACCAAATGCAGTAGAGATTATGCCGGGGATTATGCCTTCTATAATTAAACAGCTAGCAGAGGAAATAGAGTTTCCTATTATTGCAGGCGGGCTGATTCAAACGCGAGAAGATGCGGAAATTGCAATTCGTGCAGGAGCAAGTGCGATTTCAACAAGTCATTATGAAGTATGGATACATGAAGAAAAAAGGAGTGCAACCTTGTGATTGAATTGAAAAATGTTTCAAAGGTATATAAAAATGCAGAAGAGACAGCGGTTAAAGGCGTATCGGTTCATATTAAGAAGGGCGAATTTTTTGTTTTAGTTGGACCTTCGGGATGCGGGAAAAGCACATTATTACGAATGATCGCTGGCTTAGAAGAGATTTCTTCGGGAGATTTAATTATTAATGAACGTGTTGCAAATGATCTAGAGCCGAAAGACCGTAATCTATCAATGGTATTTCAAAATTATGCATTATATCCACACTTATCTGTAGAAGAAAATATTTTATTTGGACTTAAGGTAAGAAAAGTACAAAAAGAAGAGCGACAAAAGCGATTAATGGAAGCTATTGAAATGGTAGGACTGAAAGAGTATGTGAAAATGAAACCAGGCCAATTATCAGGCGGACAAAGACAGCGTGTTGCGCTTGCTAGGGCGATCGTGAGTCAAGCGCCAATCTGTTTAATGGATGAACCACTTTCGAATTTAGATGCGAAATTACGTGCGCAAATGAGAATTGAAATTAGAGAAATTCAGCAGCGATTAGGAATTACGATGATTTACGTTACCCACGATCAAATAGAAGCGATGACTATGGGAGATCGTATTATGGTTTTAAATAAAGGAAGTATACAGCAAGTTGGAACACCACTTGACATATATAACGAACCAGCAAACGAATTTGTTGCAAGCTTTATAGGTTCTCCTTCTATGAATATAAATGATGGAGAAGTGGATAAAGAAAAAGGTGTATTACATATAGGGAAATTGCAAATTCCATTATCTATTGGACAGTTAAAGCAATTACCAGAAGGAATAATTCGTATAGGCATGCGTCCTGAGCATATTGCACTGTCTGAGGAAGGACAAGAAGTGACGCTGCAATCTGTAGAAGTATTAGGGAATGAATCTATATTAAACTTTGCGGTAAATGGAACAATTTGGAGTGCGAAAGTCATCGGACAGTTACTCTTGAACAAAGGTGACAAAGTAAAATTATTATTCTCGCAAGAAAAGTTATGCTTCTTTAACGAAAACACGAATGAACGCTTAAAAGTGGTAGCTGAAGAAGAGTTGAAAGTGGTGGCGAAATAATGATCGAAGTAAGTAAGTTACCAGTTCAAACAAAGGTGTCAAAAAAGAAAAAATTATGGGGGAGAACGAAAGATTTAAGAATAGGATTATTGTTTTTGGCGCCATCTATTTTGCTATTTTCGATTTTTCTGTTCTATCCATTGTTTAGGACGATTTACTATAGTTTTTATTTAACCGATATACATGGAGAAGCTAATCTTTTCGTTGGCTTAGAAAATTATCAATATTTATTCTCTGATCCAGCCTTCTACAAAAGTATAAAATCAACTTTACTATTTGTTTTATATACAGTGCCTACGAGTATTATATTTGCTTTGTTTCTTGCATTGATTGCAAATGGAAAGGTAAGAGGTATTGGGTTATTCCGAGTTCTGTTTTCTTCGACGATGGGAATATCAGTAGCTGCTAGTGCAGTGATTTGGCTATTTTTATTTCATCCAAGTGTAGGATTATTTAATAATATATTAGCCGCTATGAATCTTCCTGCAATCGCATGGTTAACGAGTCCGGACTGGGCACTATTCTCTGTATCAGTTACAACAGTTTGGGTGAATACAGGGTTTGCATTTTTAGTTATATTAGGTGGTTTACAAAATATCGATACGTCTTTATATGAGAGTGCATCTATAGATGGTGCTAGTTATTTATATAAGCTTCGCCGTGTTACATTACCGATGCTATCGCCAACTTTATTCTTTATTGTAACAGTAACGTTAATTAGTGCGTTCCAAAGTTTTGGACAAATTGATATTTTAACGCACGGTGGACCGAATGATGCAACGAATTTGATTGTGTACTCGATTTACAAAGAGGCGTTTGTGAATCATCAATTTGGAACAGCAAGTGCACAAGCGATGGTATTATTTGTTTTCATTTTCGTTGCTACATTACTTCAATTTAAGTTTGCTGAGAGAAAGGTGCATTATAAATGATTGTTAAACAGTGGAAACAAAATTTCCTATTATACATGCTGCTCATTATTAGTGCAGTAATGGTATTTTTTCCTGTACTGTATGCATTTTTAATAAGTTTTATGACACCAGACGATATTCAAATGAGAAGGTTATTTCCGACCCAGTTTACTTTTGATAATTTCATTAATATTTTTCAAAAAGTACCACTTTTTACATACTTATATAACAGTTTAATTGTATCGACAGTCGTTATGATTGGACAACTTATCGTATCAAGTTTAGCAGCTTATGCTTTTGTTTTTCTTCAGTTTAAAGGGAGAAACTTAATTTTCTTCCTGTTTATTTCAACGATGCTGATTCCGTGGGAAGCAACGATGGTGCCTAACTTTTTAACGATTCAAAACTTTGGCTGGATCAATAGTTTCGCCGGGATGACAGTGCCGTTTTTTGCAACAGCTTTCGGTATTTTCTTGTTACGTCAACATTTTATGACACTTCCGAATGAACTAAAAGAAGCTGCGTTTATTGAAGGGATTGGAAATGTAAGGTTTTTATTCAGCGTTGTAATTCCGTATTGTAAAACGAGTTTTATTACGCTTGGAGTATATAGCTTTTTAACAACATGGAATATGTATTTATGGCCACTTTTAGTGACCACTGATGAAAAAGTAAGAACAGTGCAAATCGGTGTGAAGCAGCTTCAGTCTCAAGAAGTTGCAACTGATTGGGGAAGCGTAATGGCCGGTGTTACGGTTATCGTTATTCCAACATTGATTTTACTATTTTTAGGGCAAAAGCAATTACAACAAGGATTAACAAAAGGTGCAATTAAATAATTAAGAGAAGGTGAGATTTAAATGAATCTAGTAAAAAAAGGTGCTGCTCTATTAATGGTAGCAACAATGGCATTATCTAGTGTCGCTTGTTCAAATAGTAAAACAGAGGGAAAACCTGAAGCACAGGCAAAAGTAGCACCAGTTGAAAAAAATGGTGATAAAACAGTAATTCGCTTCTGGCATGCGATGGGTGGAAAAACACAAGGAGTACTAGAGGGTCTTGTTGCAGACTATAATAAGTCGCAAAATAAATACGAGATAAAGGCAGAGTTCCAAGGGACATATGAAGAGTCTTTAACGAAATTTAGAACGATGTCTGCAACGAAAGAAGCGCCAGCTCTTGTTCAATCGAGTGAAATTACAACGAAATATATGATTGATAGCAAAAAAATCACACCAATTGATAGCTGGATAAAAAAAGATAAGTACGATACGTCAAAATTAGAAAAAGCAATTACAAATTATTATTCAGTTGATGGAAAAATGTATTCTATGCCATTTAATTCATCTACACCAGTATTAATTTATAATAAAGATGCTTTCGCAAAGGCGGGCTTAGATCCAGAGAAAGCTCCAAAAACATATGCGGAATTACAAGAAGCAGCGAAAAAGTTAACGATTAAAGAAGGCGGAAATGTAAAACAATATGGATTCTCCATGCTTAACTATGGTTGGTTCGTTGAAGAGTTGTTAGCGACACAAGGTGCTTTATATGTAAATAACGAAAACGGCCGTAAAGATGCTGCAAAGAAGGCGGTATTTAACGGTAAAGAAGGACAGAAAGTATTTGGAATGTTAGATGATTTAAATAAAGCTGGCGCACTTGGAAAGTATGGAGCAAGTTGGGATGATATTCGTGCTGCGTTCCAGTCTGGACAAGTTGCTATGTATTTAGATTCTTCAGCAGGTGTTCGTGATTTAATTGATGCATCTAAGTTTAATGTAGGTGTTTCATATATTCCATATCCAGAGGATTCGAAACAAAATGGTGTTGTCATTGGAGGCGCATCATTATGGATGACGAATATGGTTTCAGAAGAAACGCAACAAGGTGCTTGGGACTTTATGAAATATTTAACGAAGCCAGACGTACAAGCGAAATGGCATACGGCAACAGGCTATTTCTCAATTAATCCAGATGCATATAATGAGCCGTTAGTAAAAGAGCAATATGAAAAATATCCACAGTTGAAAGTAACAGTAGATCAACTGCAAGCGACGAAGCAATCTCCAGCAACACAAGGTGCTTTAATTAGTGTATTCCCAGAATCACGAGATGCAGTTGTAAAAGCATTGGAAGCAATGTATGACGGAAAGAATAGTAAAGAGGCGTTAGATGAAGCTGCCAAAGCAACAGATAGAGCAATTAGCATTTCAGCTCGTACGAGTCAAAAATAAGAGAAAGCCGTATCCTTAAAAGGGATACGGCTTTCTTTATAGGGAGATAAGGGATCAAAGAAATGATGAAGTCTTATCTCTTTTATATGAGTAAAGGGTCTAGAGTGAATGTTGTCCTTTTCATTATTTATTCAACTCCATTGCGACTTGTTTACCATTTACGAAAACCTCTACTATCGCTACTACAACTTCCATTACTTTTTTCATCTCTCATCTCTCCTTGTTTTTTGTTTCATTTCTTACTCTCAGTATAAGGAGATACAGTAATTACAACTATCGAATTGGATGACAAGAGACTTACATTGTTGTAAGGATAATAGTTTAGTTTGTAATAAAGTGAAACTTTAATCAATGGGGCTTTTCTTCATCCCCCAATGATTATTAGCCCTCACCAATCGGGCTTTTACGGGCAGCCCTACCCCCACCTAACTTCTTTGCTTCTGCTGAATTTTGAGGTGGGGGTCTTACTGCCCGTTAATGCGAGATAAATTTAATTCAAGGTTAAGATTCGGAATTTTCCGTTGTTTTGAACTATAATTAGAAAGAGGGGGGATAATATGAAAAGAATTCTTGTTATTAGTGATATTCATGGAGAAATAGAAAAGTTCGAACAGTTGTTGAAAGAAGCTCAATATGATGCGAAACAGGATCAATTAATCTTACTGGGAGATTATGTAGATCGTGGTCCAAATGCGCGTGCTGTAATTGAAAAGGTAAAAGAATTGAAAGAAGAGGGAGCTCTCATTTTAAAAGGAAATCATGAAGATATGATGATTAAGGCGTTAACGACAAATGAGGAACGTTCATGGAACCATTGGGTAAAAAGAAATGGTGGAGATAAGACATTATATAGTTATGGATTTCTAGAAGAAGATATTGTGGTTAATGAGAAAGACTTCCAAAAACCGATTTTACAATCTTCTGTATTAGAGGAACATATAAAGTTTATTCAAGAATTAGATCATTACATTGAAACAGAAGAGTATATATTTGTACATGCTGGGGTTGAGCCGATGAAACGAGTTTCTGAATCTGAACCATATACGTTAATGTGGATCCGTAATGAATTTCATAATGGATATAGCGGTGAAAAGGTTGTTGTATTTGGGCATACGGAAACAAAAACGCTTCATAGTAGTGAGGATTGCGGAGTGTATTTTGGTAGTAATCGTATTATTGGAATTGATGGCGGGGCTGTGTATGGTGGTCAGCTAAATTGTTTGGAGTTGCCAAGTAAAAAGGTATATGTAATAAAAAATTGAAAGAGATAAGAGGAATCTTATTTCTTTCAATTTTTTATTAAGGTAAATTTAAGACAAAGTTTTTATAATAAAATTTCAAAATTTTAGAAGGAAATAGTTGAAAATGAAATTACGTAATATAACTACATTCTTTTGTTATGAAGAGAAGAAATGTAATAATAAATAGAATTGAACTATTTGATGGAAGGTGAGAGCATGCGCTTACTTGTAGTAGAAGATAATACTTCGTTATTAGAGTCTATCGTACAAATTTTGCGTGATGAATTTGAAGTAGATACGGCAATAAATGGAGAAGATGGATTGTTTTTAGCGCTTCAAAATATATATGATGCAATTTTGTTGGATGTGATGATGCCAGGGATGGACGGATTTGAAGTGATTCAAAAAATACGTGATGAAAAGATTGAAACACCAGTCCTGTTTTTGACAGCGAGAGATTCTTTAGAAGATCGGGTGAAGGGATTGGACTTTGGTGGAGATGACTATATCGTTAAGCCATTTCAGGCCCCTGAATTAAAAGCGAGAATTCGCGCTTTACTACGCAGAAGTGGTAGTTTAACAACGCAGCAAACCATTCGCTATAAAGGGATTGAATTGTTCGGAAAAGATAAAGACGTTCAAGTAGATGGACAAGGTATTAAGTTGACATTGAAACAATATGAGCTACTAGAGTATCTCATTCAAAATAGCGGGAAGATTTTAATGCGTGAACAAATTTTTGATCGTGTTTGGGGATTTGATTCAGATACGACAGTAGCAATTGTAGAAGTGTATGTGCATCATTTACGTAAAAAATTAGAGCCATTCGGTTATCAGAAAGATATTCAAACCGTTCGAGGTATTGGATATATATTAAAAGAACAATGAAAAAAGGAAGTATGTTTCAAAAGACACGCATTCGTTTGACTATAGTGAATTCATTAGTATTTATCCTATTAATAGGGATATTAGGCAGTATTATTTATTCATACACATATAAGCGTATTTATAATGAAGTGGATCAATCTATAAAAATGATGGCTCAGTATAGAGAAAAATTAGATGTCAAAATACCACCAAGAAAACGCATGGAGAATATCCAGATTGGAGATCCGCGAGTAACTAGAATAACTTGGAATGGGAAAATAGTGAAAATAGAGGGCGATAACCGTAAATTCCGTTCTATTTTTGAAGAGAATTTGGAAAAGTTTTCTCCAAAAAAATTAGGGGAGTTACAAGATATTGAAGTACAAGGACGATATTTTAGAGTATTTTCGCTTCAAAAAGATGGAGAAATAGTTCAAATCGTGCGAGATATAACAGCGGAAGAAGGAATGTTAAATACTTTATTTTTAATTCTAGTTATAGGTTGTAGCATAGGAAGCCTCTGTGCGATAGGTATTGGCTTTTTCCTAGCTGGTAGAGCACTTGTACCTATTCAAAATTCATGGGAGAAACAGCAGCAATTCGTTTCTGATGCATCACATGAACTAAGGACACCACTTGCAGTTATTCAATCAAAAACGGATGTGTTATTCCAATCACCATCCGCTACGATAGAAGAAAAAGCGATGGATATTTCTACAATTTCAAAAGAATGTAGGCGGTTATCGAAACTCGTTAGTAATTTATTATTGCTAGCACGTTCTGATTCTAATCAAATTGAGATGGATAAGAAAACATTTGAACTTGATAAATTGTTAGAAGAAATAGTAGCTCCATATAAAGAGATTGCTTCTTATCAAGAAAAAGAAATGATACTAAAAGTAGAACGTGGTGTATCTTTTATGGGGGATAGAGAGCGAATTCATCAAATGATGGTCATACTGTTAGATAATGCGATGAAATATACAAACGAAGGTGGGCATATTCAAATCGATTGTACGCAAACGAGTAGTTCAATTCGTATACAGGTGAAGGATGACGGGATAGGAGTGAAAGAAGAAGATATTCCGAAATTATTTGATCGTTTTTATCAAGGGGATAAAGCAAGAAGTACATCAGAAGGAGCTGGATTAGGTCTTTCAATCGCCAATTGGATTGTAGAAAAGCATTATGGAAAAATATCAGTAGAGAGCAGATGGGGAAATGGCACTTGTTTTGAAGTGATTTTCCCTAAAAATCAAAAAATATAAGTAAGAAGACGATCTTGTTTTTACAAGGTCGTCTTTTTTTTTAAGGGAAAGTTAAGAAACTATTTATATTATGTATGGCATAAAGAACGTTCGTTACATGAAGAAGAGACTAGGTGTATGTGAGTCGATTTTATCAATCATAATGTTATCTCAAGCAGTGATGAGATGTATGTATAGTATTAAAAAAACTAGGGGAATGATGGAAAAGAAAGTATAAGAGGGAGGAATTAATTTTGAAAAAGAAAATGATGACGGTATTCACTATTGGAGTAATGAGTTTAAGCATATTAGGGGGTGCCTCTCCTTCTGAAACACAAAGAGGAAAGACAGATTACACGCAGCGCAGTAAAGAACAATTGAACAATGGTAAGATACATGCAGTGCATACAGAAGAAAAAGCAGAGAAACTAGGTATCGAAACGGAAGGAAAAGAACAAATTACATTAGAAAAAGAAATTCATGAAACAGAAGTAGGAAGGGAAGCAGAGCAGTTAGGTATTTCGATTGAAGGAAAAGATGTTGGGACGCTGTCAGAAGAAATCTATGAAACAAAAGTAAAGCAAGAAGCGTTAAAGCTAGGCATATCTATAGAGAATACATCAATTGTAGATTTAATTACTCAAATTAATGCGATTAAAATTAAAGATGAAGCAGATCAATTAGGCATTTCTACAGATGGAAAAGAAATCGAAGACATCGCGGAAGAAATCTACGGAACGAAAGTAAGAGAAGAAGCAGGAAAGTTAGACATTTCTCAAAAAGGAAAAGAAATTGAAGAGTTAGCACAAGAAGTGTACGAACAAAAAGTACAGGAAGAAGCAAAAAAATATCATATTGATTTGTATGGGAAAGATATATATCAAGTATTAAGAGAAATTAATGAACAAAAGGTGCTACAAATGGCAGATGAGCTTAATATGGATAAAATGAATATGAATATTCAAGAGTTAGCGGAAAAGATAAAAAAAGAGCAGCCTGAAAAAGGAAAAGAACTAAATTTTGTACCGATGATACGAACGGATGCTGACGCATTTTATTCTTATTTAACGAATTAATAAGGGCGTGAAAGCGATAAGAAAATTGAAGTGGTATATATGTACAGCTTTACTAGGTGCAGCAATATGGAGTGTATATACAAATGGAATTCCAAAGTATGTAGAGAAGTTAACATTCTCAAATATACAAAGAGGAAAAGAAACGGAGTTTAGTAATAACGATGAAAAAGTCATCTTATCAAATGTTCCCTTAATTCAGCAGTTACCAGAATTGGATAGAGGCTGTGAAGTGACAAGCTTAGCGATGCTGTTACAATACGCTGGTGTTTCAGTGGATAAGATGACATTAGCAAATGAAATAAAAAAAGTTGATTTTATAGACGATGGTGTGCGCGGGAATCCGAATGAAGGATTTGTAGGTAATATTTATACATTTTCTGAATCAGGATACGGTGTATATCATGGGCCACTTTTTCAGTTAGCGGAAAAATATTTACCTAATAAAGCTGTAGACTTAACTGGGAAGAATATAGAAGAGATTCATAAGAGTATAAAAGCAGGGAAACCGGTAGTCATGATTACGAATGCAACATTTGCACCATTAGATGAAGATGAATTTACTACATGGGAAACAAATAGTGGAGATGTTTCTATTACGTATAATGAACATTGTGTTGTACTTATTGGGTATGATCAGGAATCTGTATATATTCGAGATCCACTTGAGGATAGCTTAGATGTAAAAGTACCGAGAGAAACCTTTGAACAGGCATGGGTACAAATGGGAAGTCAGGCAATTAGTTATGTAAAGAGCTCCAAATAAATTAGGATGAAGAGTTTTAGTAATATGACTATAAGGCGAAGGATAGAGATTGAGGATTATAAGAGAAATTTTGTAGAGTAGAAGCTGTTGAGAAATAAGAGAACTTTAGCATATATAATGCTAAAGTTCTCTTATTTTTATGATTAAAATCCTTATTAAGGAGTGAATATGCAAAAATGCATAATTGACGAAAAATTTACATGTTATCATTATATATTGTTTTATATATGTTAATTGTATAAAATGACACAAGTATCCGCATTACATAAAGGAGGCTTATTATGCAAAAAATATTTAACTGGGTTAAATGTATGAGTATCAATAAAAAATTAATCATTTCATTTTTTATTATTTTAACTATACCAGGAATTATTATCGGTGGTGTTTCATATCAAACTGCCAAAACAAATTTTGAACATCAAATGACAGATAAAGCAAAGGAGAATATTTCGATTTTAAATACTGTTATTTCTCAAAATATAGAAGAGAAATTTGTTGATGCGACGTACTTTGCAGACATCTTAACAGAGGATACATATCCAAATGGACAAGAAGAAATAGTGAGAACGAAATTAGCACAATATATAAAGCTTCATCCAGAAGTAGAAGGTATTTATATTGGAACAGAGACGGGAAAGTTTATAAGAGAACCATTTATCCAAATGGCTGATGGGTATAATCCAACAGATAGAGCTTGGTATAAAGAAGCACATGAAAATAAAGGGAAAGTAATTGTTACTGCACCATATCAATCAGCATCTACAAAAAATATGGTAGTGACCATTGCGAAAGAAGTAAAAGATGGTAAAGGTGTTATAGGAATTAACTTAAATTTAGATAACATCTTAAAAATTTCCAAAATGATTAACATTGGTGAAAAAGGTTATGCAGTTATTTTAGATCAAAATAAGCAAATTGTTAGTCATCCATCTAGAAAACCAGGTGCAAAAGTTACTGATCCTTGGATTAAACCAATTTATGAAGATAAACAAGGAAATGTGTCTTATACAGAACAAGATGATAAAAAGAATTTAATCTTTGCAACAAATGAGAAAACAGGCTGGAAAGTAGTTGGCGTTATGTTCGATGAAGAAATTACCCAAGCTGCCAGTCCAGTGTTTTATAAGACTTTAATTGTTATTGCTATCGCTATTGCATTTGGTAGTGTATTAATTTATTTCATTACAAAGTCTATTACAGGGCCATTACGAAAAATAGCTGAATCGGCATATAAAATTAGTAAGGGAGATTTAACAGAGAAAATTACAATCCATTCCAAGGATGACATAGGAAAATTAGGGAATTCATTTAATGAAATGTCTACGTCTTTACAAGATGTTATTACCCAAATTAGCTTTTCAGCAGAACATGTTGCAGCATCGGCAGAAGAGTTAACAGCGAGCGTACAGCAAGCAAATGATGCGACAGACCAAATTACAATTGCAATGGAACAAGTATCAGGTGGGGCTGAATCACAAAGTCAAGGTGTTGAAGAAGGTGCGGCTACATTGCAACAAGTAAATACAGCAATTCAAGATGTAACTGGAAGCGCAGAGTCAATTTCTATTTCCTCATTACATGCGAGAGAAAGAGCTGAAGAGGGAGAAGATTTAGTTGAACAAACTGCAAAACAAATGCAGTCTATTTCTAGGTCGGTATCCGAGTCAGATGCTATTATTAAACTTCTTGATGAGAAATCAAAGCAAGTAGGAGCTATTTCTGAAGCAATTCAAAACATAGCTACTCAAACGAACTTATTAGCTTTAAATGCGGCTATTGAAGCAGCAAGAGCAGGTGAACAGGGACGAGGATTTGCTATTGTAGCAGATGAGGTTAGAAAATTAGCAGAGCAATCAGGAGAGTCATCTGGAGAGATTGCAAATTTAATTGCAGAAATTAAGGCGGATATTGAACATACTGTTAAGGCAATGGATAATGTGAATGGAGAAGTTCAACAAGGCCTTGATGTTGTAACAAAAACGAAAGTAAGTTTTACGGAAATTTTAAGTTCTACTACACATATTGTTTCTCAAGTTAATCAAATGGTAGAAACAACGAAGAGAATTGCTGGAGATGCAAATGAAGTGACAAATGCTATTGATGAAATTGCAGCGGCTGCAGAAGAAAATACAGCTAGTATGCAAAGTGTTGCAGCTTCAACAGAAGAACAGGTTAATTCAATGGAGGAAATTAGTTCAGCTTCGCAAAACTTAGCTGGGATGGCCGAAGAACTACAAGCGATGACTAGTAAATTTAAAGTATAATAACAGCAGATAAGTAAGGTGAAAATAATATCACCTTACTTATTTTTCTATTCAGCAATTAGGGGAGTCATTAACGGGATGAAAAAAAGAAAAAGACTATGGAATTTGTGGAAAACGATTACATTGTTAGTTTGTACAGTTGTAATTTTTTCTTTACTTGTGACAGATATATTAATTAGTCATAATGTAGAACGGGCGACGGAGGATAGCCAAGCAGAGAAAGCAAAAACAATTGCACACATTGTGGCGAATGATTCAATTGTAATCAATGGTTTGGTTGGGAAAGCGGATACCTCTGCAATCCAAACGTATACAAATAGGATATTAAAAAACACAGGTGTTCAATTTATCGTAGTTATGGACATGGATGGAATAAGAAAATCTCATCCAGATCCTCAAAAAATAGGTCGTCATTTCATTGGTGGGGATGAAGGGCCTGCATTGAAAGGAAAAGAACATGTATCGTTAGCAGAAGGAACTTTAGGTATTTCCATGCGAGTGTTTGTACCAATATTTTCTGAAACAGGTGAACAACTTGGAGCAGTGGCCGTTGGTATTTCAGCAGATAATGTAAAAGAGAGAGTTAAGGAAAGTAGACATATCATTTATATTGGTGTCGGAGTTGGAGTATTAGTCGGAATTATAGGAGCAATATTGCTAGCTAGACATATAAAGAAAAGTTTATTCGGTCTTGAGCCGCACAGGATAGCAAAAATTCTTGAAGAAAGAAATACGATGCTACAATCTGTAAAGGAGGGGATCATTGCTGTAGATAAAGAGGCTAGAGTAACGCTAATTAATAATGAAGCAAAACGTCTATTTAAAAAAAGCGGACTTGAAGAAAATTTTATCGGTAAAGATGTTGAGTTGTATATGCCAAATTCACGTATAAAAGAAGTATTGCAAACGGGAGAAGTACAATTAAACGAAGAACAAAATATTTATGGAATTACGATTGTGACGAATCGAGTTCCTTTATATGTAAAAGGAGAAATAGTTGGTGCAATTGCAACATTTCGTGATAAAACAGAGATTAGAAAACTAGCAGAGGAACTAACTGGGATTAGACTATATGCAGAAGCATTACGGGCACAATCTCATGAGTTTATGAATAAGATGCATGTCGTATTAGGGCTTACACATATGAAACAGTATGAAGAATTACAGAAGTATATAAGCGGTATGGTATCAGAGCATCAATATGAAATTGGTGGAGTTATGAAAAGAATAAAAAGTCCAGTATTTGCTGGTTTTTTACTAGGTAAGCTCAGCTATGCTAGAGAGAAAAATATAAAATTAATTATAAGTGAAGATTCTTACATGCCGGAAATAGATGATGAAAGTATTACTCATGAACTTATTACGATTGTCGGAAATTTAATTGATAATGCATTAGAAGCAGTGACGAATTGTGAAAAGAAGCAAGTTGAAGTTGAGATACAACATGGGGATATATTAACTATTACAGTACAAGATACGGGAAAAGGTATACAAGAAAAAGAAATAGAGGAATTATTTACGAAAGGTTATTCCACAAAGGGAGATAACCGCGGTTATGGTTTGTATCTTGTAAAAGAAAGTATACAGCGAATAAATGGGGAAATTCATATGCATTCATTAGTAGGAAAGGGAACAACGATAACAATTGAAATACCTAAAGGTAGGGATGAGAGGCAAATATGATTAAAGTTTTAATTGTAGAAGATGACCCGATGGTAGCAATGTTAAATACGCATTATTTAGAGCAAGTAGGAGGGTTTGAACTTGTTCAAGCAGTTAACTCAGTAAAGTCGGCGATAGAAGTATTAGAGAAATCACGAGTGGATTTAGTATTACTTGATATTTTTATGCCTGAAGAGACTGGGTTTGAGCTTTTAATGTATATCCGGAACCAAGAAAAAGAAATCGATATAATGATGATTTCAGCTGTACATGCTATGGGGAGTATTAAAAAAGCATTACAATATGGAGTTGTAGATTATTTAATTAAACCATTTACATTTGAACGATTTAAAGAGGCATTAACGATATATCGAGAAAAATTTACTTTCATGAAAGAACAACAAAAAATTAGTCAATCGGAATTAGATTCGTTAATTTTACAAAAAGAAAAAAGAGAGCCTACTGTCACTAAAGAGCTTCCGAAAGGGTTAACGAAGCAAACGTTGCAATTAATTTGGCAGAAGATCGAGTCGCTGAATGGAAGAGTGTTTACAACAGATGAAATGGCACAATTAGTTGGAATTTCAAGAGTTTCTATTCGAAAATATGTAATGTTTTTGACTGACATTGGGGTGTTAGAAAACGAAATGATGTACCAACATGTGGGAAGACCTGTAAGTAAATTAAGATGTGTTGATCAAAAGAAAATAGAGTTTTACGTATAAGCGACTTAGTATAAGTCGCTTATACTTTTTTTAATTACAAAATCAATTACAAAACTTACAAAAACTATTTTTACTATTGAAAGCGTTTTAATATTGTTATTAAGAAAACGAGGGGGTGCCATATGGGAATTCAAAAAAATGTGGAAGCGGTATCATTTCCTGAAGGAAATGAAGTACAAAGAGAATCTTTCGCTTCTAAAATTATGAATGTAAAAATCGGTGTTATACCTTTACCGTTATATGTAGTATTGGCTGCTATTATTTATGGGGCATCTGTATATAATAAATTGCCAGCAGATATGATTGGTGGATTTGCAGTTATTATGATCATGGGGATTTTCTTAGGTGATATTGGGATGAGAATTCCAATTTTAAAAAATATCGGCGGTCCAGCAATACTTTCGTTATTTATTCCATCATTACTTGTATTTTTTAACTGGATGAATCCAGCTTCAATGGAAGCTGCGACAATGTTAATGAAAAAATCGAACTTTTTATATCTATATATTTCTTGTTTAGTAGTCGGAAGTATTTTAGGAATGAACCGTAAAGTGTTAGTACAAGGTTTCGTTCGTATGTTTATTCCTTTAGTAGTAGGGACGTTAGCTTCTGTAGCAGTAGGATTATTGGTCGGTTCACTATTTGGATTTGAAATGAAGCAGACATTCTTCTTTATCATCGTACCAATTGTGAGTGGTGGTATCGGGGAAGGAATTTTACCATTGTCGCTAGCTTATAGTGACATTTTAAATGAATCATCAGCAACGTTTGTATCACAGCTTATTCCAGCAGCTATTATTGGAAATATGTTCGCAATCGTGAGTGCAGGGTATATGAAGCGTTTAGGTGAGAAGAAACCAGAGCTTAGTGGTAACGGTGTATTAGTGAAAACAGACAATCAAGCAGAATTATTAAAAGAACAAAATACAGAGAAGCCAATTGACTTCTCATTAATGGGAGCAGGTTTATTAATTGCGTGCACGTTCTTCATCTTCGGAGGATTTGCTTCTAAGTTCATCGGTATTCCTGGGGCAATCATTATGATTTTCTCAGCGGCACTTGTGAAATACTTTAAATTAATGCCAGCGCAAATGGAGCAAGGAGCATTCCATTTATATAAATTTATTTCAAAAAATTTAACTTGGCCTTTAATGGTTGGATTAGGATTGCTATATATTCCGTTAAAAGACGTAGCAGCAGTTCTTTCAGTAGGATATGTTGTTGTGTGTGCATCGGTTGTTCTTACAATGGTAGCATCAGGTTTTCTTGTAGGGAAAGTGATGAAAATGTATCCAGTTGAATCAGCGATTGTAACTGGATGTCATAGCGGTTTAGGTGGAACTGGAGATGTCGCTATTTTATCGGCTTCAAATCGTATGGAATTAATGCCGTTCGCGCAAATTTCTACTCGTTTAGGCGGGGCAGCAATGGTTGTAACAGCGACAATTTTATTAAAAATGTTTTCATGATCAAACAAGCTAGCTATATTCATATAGCTAGCTTGTCAAATTAAGGGGAGATTATAAGTATGTTAGATAATCAAATTAATGAAAGATCATTGTTACTGCATAAAGAATTAGTAGGGAAAATTGAAATTACAAGTAAAGTAGAAGTAAATTCAGCGGATGATTTAAGCCTGACATATACACCAGGTGTAGCGGAGTCTTGCAAAGCAATTGCGGCGGATGAAGAAACAGTGTATGACTATACGGCACGCGGTAATATGGTGGCAGTTGTCTCAGATGGAACAGCGGTACTTGGTTTAGGGAATATTGGACCGAAAGCAGCTATGCCTGTTATGGAAGGGAAGAGTATTTTATTTAAGAAATTTGCGAATGTAGATGCTTTCCCATTATGTTTAGGCACAACGGATGTAGATGAAATCGTTACTCTTGTAAAAAATTTAGAGCCTACATTTGCAGGGATTAATTTAGAAGATATTGCAGCACCACGTTGTTTTGAAATTGAAAAACGATTAAAAGAAGAAACGAATATTCCTGTATTCCATGATGATCAACATGGAACAGCTATTGTCGTTTTAGCAGCTGTTATTAATGCATTAAAAGTTGTTAGCAAACAAATGGATAATGTGAAAATCGTTATTAACGGTGCGGGTTCGGCAGGAATTGCAATCGGAAAATTATTATTAAAGGCTGGTGCAAAGCACATTACGTTAGTTAGCTTAGAAGGTATTGTTTGTGAAGGTGAAACATGGATGAATGAAGCGCAAATTGAAGTTTCAAAAAAGACAAATCGTGAACATGTGCGTGGAACGTTAAAAGAAGCGATTCACCAAGCTGATATTTTTATTGGCGTATCTGCTCCTAACGTATTAACGAAAGAACTTGTACAGACGATGAATGAGAAAGCAATTGTGTTTGCAATGGCGAATCCAATTCCAGAAATCTTCCCTGAGGATGCATTAGAGGCTGGGGCAGCTGTAGTAGGAACTGGGCGCTCGGATTATGCGAATCAAGTAAATAATGTATTGGCGTTTCCCGGAATATTCCGCGGTGCGTTAGATGTGCGCGCGACTGATATTACAGAAGAGATGAAATTAGCGGCAGCATATGGGATCGCTAACATCATTACGGACGAAGAACGTAATGCGAATTATGTAATCCCGAATCCATTAGATAAAAGAGTTGTTCCAAGTGTTGCAGAAGCAGTAGCGAAAGCAGCTATTGATTCAGGCGTGGCGCAAATTACGAAAATACCAAATTATTAATAGCTAAAAGCAGTGCCTAAAAAGGCACTGCTTTTTTGAGATAAGAAATCAAAATAATGAAGAAGTGTAGAATTATTTATGTTTCTTCACTATTTATTTAATTCCATTGCAACTTGTTTACCATTTACTAAAACCTCAGTTACTGCTACGATCACTTCTATCATTTTTTTCATCTCTCATCTCTCCTCGTTTCATTTCTTACTTTAAGTATAAGAGAAGAGAGATAATTCAACTATCGAAGTACATGACGTAGAAATTACATTTTTGTAAGAAAGTGGTTTATTTTTGTCACTTTACTCAGCAGTAATTACAAACTGATCATAATATTTTTCATTTATATATATATTTAATAACCATAATCCAGATGAAGGTAGTGACATAGTGAGGGGGAGTTCGTTTGTAGTAGAATCGATTGTATTTGAAGTAGTCCAAGTTTGTTTGGAAGTTTCTTGTTGAAAGAGTACTGGTGTTGGAGTTACAGATCCTTGTTTTAGCGCAATAATAGACAATTTTCCAGTTGGCCTTTCAGGATCTAAAAAGTGCCACATTATTTCATTTTGTTCATTTGCGATAATAGGACTATCAGCCATTGCGATTTTACCTTCGATGCCTTTTAAAGGCATTTTTCCTTCTACGAAAGAAGGTGTTTCTTCCCAATTTACATCTTTTAAAACACTAAGGTGAAAGAAGGAAGGTGCGTTCACTTGAGTGGATGACGTTGCTATTACGTCTTTTTTTTGTTCTTTTGAATCCGGTTGCGTTTGTGTGCATCCAGTGATGAGGAAGGAGAGAAGTAGCATAGTTCCGATTTTTTTCATGGTGCCACACTCCTAGTTTTTATTGTTAGTGTAATTGTATTTGCTAGAAGGCGGGACAATTCCTTTAAAGTATAAAAAGAGGTCGTAAGTTTTGTACGACCTCTTTTGACATTTTTTATCCCGTAAAAGCCCGATTGGTGTAGGTTAATCATCAGTGGGAGATAGCCCCACTAATTAAAGTTTCATTTTATATTTGTTCCGTTGTATAGGTTGGTTCGGTTTCTTTTTGAGGCATCGTCAAAAAAATAACGGACAGAACGATACATACGCCGCCTAGTAATTGGTATACTCCAAAAGCTTCATTTAGCCAAGTAATTGAAACGATGGTAGCTACAAGGGGTTCAATGCTAGATAAAATGCTTGTTTCTGTTGCTGCTAAATATTTAAGACTACCGATATATAGAAGGAAAGAAAGGGTACCACTAATAATGATAAGAATAAGCATAGAAAAAGTTTTTAGTGTAAGGGTTTGTGAAAATTGATTCCACCCGAATGAACGATTATAAATAAGTAGTGCAATTCCTCCGATTAACATCCCCCAACCAATTACTACAGTTGTCCCGCATTCTTTAATGAGAGAAGCCGGATGAAGGGTATAAAATGCAAATCCGATTGCTGTTAATAGTCCAAAAATAATAGCTTCTTTAGATAAAACAATATTTTCAATTGAGCCATTTGTAATAATAAAGTATGTTCCTATTAGCGCGGCTATAATTGCGAATAGTTGCATGGAAGCAGGGAATTTTCTTTGTTCAAATGCAACGTACACGGTAATAAGAACAGGACCTAGAAATTGAAATAGCGTTGCAGTGACCGCGTTACTAATATGAACCGTTTCGATAAAGGCGTATTGCGCACCAAGCATGCCGAGAATAGAGAAAATAATAAGTTGTATAGAATATCTAGGGTGTTTCCAAATTTGAAATATGTTTTGTTTCTTTATAAGTAAGAAAGACAAAATAAATATTCCTGCAAGCAACAATCGAATTGTTAAAAAATCAATTGAGGATACATTAGTATGCTGAAATAGCCACTGAATCATTGGACCAGATAATCCCCATAATGTAGCCCCTGTAATAATCATAATAAGTCCGATACGTCTACCATTGTTCATTATCATGTTTCTCCTCTCCAGTATTTGATTTTTTATGTGTGACATGATAAAAGGAATTATATATAACTTCTGGTACTGTAAAAAGTATCAGATTTTAGTTTTATTAAGGGGTCAGATATTATGTTAGAATTAACGCCTAATTTAAATATGGATAGTAAAAAGGCAATATATGTGCAATTGTATGAGTATATAAAAAAAGAGATTAAAGATGGATCGATTCCGGCTTTTACAAAATTACCTGCTAAAAGAAAGCTGGCGAGCTATTTACAAGTGAGTAAAAATACAGTAGAAGCAGCTTACGAGCAATTACTTGCAGAAGGTTATATTGAATCGGCATCGAGAAAAGGTTATTTTGTATGTAAAATTGAACAAATGATTTATGTAGAAGGAAGCGAAGTGAAAGTAGAAGAAGTATCGTTTCGGGAGGAGAACTATAAATTTGATTTCACCCAAACAGGGGTTGATACGGATACTTTTCCGTTCACTACGTACCGCAAGCTTATAAATGATGTATGGCAGCCACATAATAATGAGTTGCTTTTTCTTGGACACCCTCAAGGAGAATTGAGCTTAAGGGAGGAAATAGCGAGCTATTTGTATGAATCTAGAGGAGTGCGTTGCTCAGCTAGTCAAATTGTATTAGGAGCGGGGACACAAATATTAGTGAAACTACTTTTTCAATTGTTAAAGGAAAGCAATTATGCAGTTGAAAATCCAGGGTATCATAGGAAAATGGTCGTTTTTGAACAGGGAGAAACAAGGGTCCAAATGTTACCTTTAGATAGAGATGGAATTTGTATTGCAGATTTAGAAAATAGCAATGCGAATGTTGTATTTGTTACACCTTCCCATCAGTTTCCATATGGAATGATTATGCCTATTACGAGAAGAATGCAGCTTTTACAATGGGCAAAGAAAGAAGAGGGCAGGTATATTATTGAAGATGATTATGATAGTGAATTTCGCTATTCTGGAAAGCCTATACCGGCGCTGCAAGGGTTAGATACAGAGGGGAAAGTTATTTATATGGGGACGTTATCTAAAGCATTATTACCATCGTTACGGATGAGCTATATGGTGTTGCCGAAGAAATTAATTAAAAAATATCAACAGCAATATTTATTTTATACACAAAGTATTTCAAGAATGGACCAAGAAGTGATTAGAAGATTTTTAAATGAAGGCTATTGGGAAAAACATATTCATAAAATGCGTGTCGTCTACCGAAAGAAGAGAGATCGACTTGTTTTTGAAATAGAGAAGTATTTCTCTAATCGTGTTGAAGTGATAGGAGAAGATTCGGGATTACACATTTTATTAAAAGTGCATAATGGAATGCGGGAAGAAGAATTAATTCAAGAAGCTGCGAAATATAGTATCAAAATATATCCTGTGTCTACGTACTATAAAGACGGTACGGCGCCTGAGAGTGTAGTTTTACTTGGGTTTGCGATATTATCAGAGGAAGAGATTGCGAAAGCGATTCAATTATTACACAAGGCATGGTTTACAAGAAAGTAAAAAACATCCTCCAAACATGAGGATGTTTTTTATTATTTATTTTCATCTAAGAATAAGACCATATGCTCTTCGTCCCAATATTGTCCGTTATATTTTAATGAACGTTCTTGTACACCGAATGTTTTAAAACCTAATGATTCATAAAGTTTTTTCGCTCCATCGTTGCCAACAACAACATCAAGCATAACTTGTTCTACTTCTAAAGATTTAGCAAGCTCAAGACATTCTTTAATAAGTGCTTTTCCTGCTCCAAGTCCGCGTGCTTTTGGAGATACATATACAGAACCGATTTTAGCTTTATGTTCTTGTTTTACATATGGTTTCGTTTCCAGTGTTGCAACCCCGATTAATTTTCCATCTTTAAATGCACCTAGCGTATAGTTTTCATCTTGTGCTAATTTTTGTGCTTTATATTCAATCGCACACTCTTTATTAATAATATCTTCATAAGAAGAGCTGAATGCTTCAGGGTTTTGCTTTAATCCTTCTACGCGAAGTTCTAAGTAAATTTCTGCTTCGTCTTTTGTTAATACATGGATATCCAATTATATCACCCTCCAAATCTTTGCAAATGTACCTTTACCCCGCATTAACGGGCAGTAAGACTCCAACTTTAAAATTCGGCGAATGCGCGGAATTTAGGCGGGAGATAACTGCCCGTAAATGCCCGATTGGTTCAACTAATAATCCATGGAGTGAACCTTTCCATGGATTAAAGTTTCACTTTATTTTATATTGAAATAAGAATAATTTCAAAAGCTTAGCTTATATGAGCTGTTTTTATGAACAAAATAACACCAGTAGTGTTTACTACTACTGGTGTTTTCACACGCATATTATTCAAAAGGTAGCTCGATTATAAAGTTTGTTCCCGCTCCTAATTGGCTTGTTACTAGAATAGAACCGTTATGCAATTCTACAATTTCCTTTGCAACAGCTAGCCCGATGCCTTTTCCGCCTGTAGCTCGTGTTCTGGATTTATCAACACGATAAAAACGGTCAAAAATATGCGGGATATCTTCTTCAGGAATACCTTCACCTTCATCTTGTACACTTATTGTAAAAGAATATGTTTCCATGAGTACACGTATCGTAATGGATGTGTTTTCTGGCGAATGTTGATAAGCGTTGTGTAATAAATTTAACATAACTTGTTCCATACGTCTTTCGTCTATACAAACTTCTAAATCATCTTTGCAATATACATGAAGTTGCATTTGCTTATTCGTTAATGTTGTTTTTGTTTTTTCAACCATTCGTTCTAAAAATGGCTGAAGAAGCACTTTTTGTTTTTTTATAACAAATTGGTGTTGTTCTAATTGTACAAGCATAAATAAATCTTGGACGAGATCGGTTACACTATCCGTTTCATCCTCAATGATTTGTAAGTATTCTTCTCGCTCCTCTTTTGTTAAAGAGTCTCTCTTTGCTACCTTTGCATAACCTTTCATATAGGTCAATGGAGTTAATAGTTCATGAGCGACACTAGCGAGAAATTCATTGCGCTCTTTTTTCATATACGTAAGCTCACTCGATAAATCTTCAATTGTTTTTGCTAAACTTCCGAGTTCATCATTTCGTTTAATACCTAATTGAATTGGCTTGTTTAATTTTGACATTTTTTCTGTCGCTCTCTTCATTTTTATAAGAGGATCTGTAATAAATTTAGAAAAAACAAAGACAGAAATAGTTGTTAAAATAATCGTCAAAATACTAATGATAAGAAATTGATGCAGGAGTTTAAGTAACATCTTTTCTAAGAAAGATGTTTTTAATAACATATGTAAATTACCTTGAAATCCTTGAATTTCAAGTGGACTTACTGTTGAGATGAATTTTGATTTTTTCCAGTTTCTTTCTACAATTAACCCGCTTTTTGGAATAGATTTTGTTTTACAAATAAGTTGTTTTTGCATTTCTTTCGTTATGGGTTCTGAGTTAGAAATAATTTTGCCGTTATTGTCAGTTATAATGATTGTGATATCAGTATTAGCAATTAATTCGGAACCGATTAAATCTTCAGCCGCATGCTCGATAGTGAAATCCTGATACCGAGGGTGTTTAGGACGTTCTGTGTATTGCTGTTGTTTAGAATGATCATTCCATCTTGCACGGTTTACAATCTTATCACGATACCGATTACCTTTCTCTAATAGAGCATCGGTTTCTTCTTTCACACGCATTGTTGAAAGGCTTTTATAAAAAGATACGAAAGCAATTGTTTCAATACATAAAGCTAATATTAAAAAGTATGTCCCAATTTTAAGGGAAAGTTTACTCATTTTCTCACCATACCTTATTCATAATAAAGAGTCAGTGGTATACGATTTCCCACTGACCGAAGTAATTATTCACTTTTCCATTTATATCCGACTTTATAGACCGTTTCTAGGTAATCTTCAATCGGAAATCCTTTTTTGCGTAGTTTATCACGGATATTACGAATGTGTGAATCAATTGTTCTATATTCGATATCTGTTTCATAGCCCCAAATTTTTTCGATTAAATCATCTCGGCTATAAGCACGGTTTGTATTTTGCAAAAATAGTCCGAGTAACGAAAATTCGATAGGAGTTAGCGAGATTTTTTCATCGTACACTGTGACGGTATGTTTCGTTTTATCCCACTCAATACCATTGAAACTAACAAAGCCATCTTTTTTTGTACGGCGTAATATAGCCTCGATTCGTGCGACTAATACATGCTCATCAAATGGTTTTGTAATATAATCATCTGCGCCCATCGTGAGGCCTTTCACCATATCGTAGTTTTGGTTGCGAGCTGTTAACATAATGATAGGAACGTTAGAAATTTGACGAATTTGATAGCAAGTATCCCATCCATCCATATTCGGCATCATAACATCTAATAAAATAATATCGAATTCTTTTTGTTCGATTAATTTTAGTGCTTCAAGGCCAGAGGTAGCTTTCATACAAAAATAGCCGCGAGGGCTTAAGAATAGATCTAATAATCGTAACATACGTTCTTCATCGTCTACTAATAAAATTTTTACCATAATCTTGTGCACCCCAAACTGTTCATTCTACTTGTATAGTTTACATGAAAATAATAAAAAACTCTTTTTATGTGATTGAATGGAGGGATGATTTTTTCGCTCGGAGTAATTGACATAAAAAATGCACTAGTTTTGCACAACTATTTTTTATAATAAAAAACGTAGCGACACAAAATACCCTATGTTGCGACATAACGTCATGTCATTTTATTTATAAAATGACAATTCCATTCTATTGTGTATGTGAGATAGAGAGGGTTTTCGTATTCACCTCGCATCGGATAAGAAAAATTTCCTATCTCACACTTTTTTTAAAGGAGATCATACACATGAATCCAAAAGAAGAAATTTCAAAAAAAGAAAAGCAAGATCGTAATACGGTTGTCATGTGTGTTGCCGTATCTATGGTTATTATTATAAGTTGTGTAAATAAAATTTTAGGGATTTTATAAAATAAAAAAGCTGATTGCTTCTTAAGAAGCAATCAGCTTTTTTCATTGTTAGGGAGTATTTCTATATGATAAACCAAGGTAAAATTGCTAATCCAGAAGTTATAATCGCTGTAGTAAATATTAAAAGCATAGCTCGTTTGTTTTGTTTCATGTCACATTCTCCTCTACATATCAAGTACATTGGATCAGTGTGAGATGTGGTTCCCCACTGAGTAAAGTTTCACTTTATATTTTTAGTATAATGAATGGTAAGGATTGGCACGATCGATAAAGGTGACATGAAGATTACATTGTTGTAATGCAAAAAAACATCTTTCTTATTAAGAAAGATGCTTTTGGAAAACTACCCCGTAATAGCCCGATTGGTTCAGCTAATACTCAGTGGGGGATGGAAAAATCTCCCACTGAGTAAAGTTTCACTTTATATTGAAGTATTAATCATTTAAGAACAGAACCATATGTTCCTCGTCCCAATATTGACCGTTATGTTTTAATGAACGTTCTTGTACGCCGTAAGTTTGGAAACCTAATGACTCATATAGTTTTTTGGCACCAACGTTACCAACTACAACATCGAGCATAAGTTGTTCTACATGTAATTTATCGGCATTTTCAATAATTGCTTTAATGAGAGCTCGTCCTGCTCCGAGACCACGTGCTTTTGGGGAAACAAAAACGGAGCCAATTTTTGCTTTATGTTCTTGTTTAATAAATGGTTTTGTTTCTAGAGTAGCGATACCAATTAAATCATTATCTTTGAAGACACCTAGAGTATACTTATCCGGATTGCTTAATCGTTTAGCCATAGCAGCCACAGGATCTTCATGTTTAAGAACATCTTCATAAGAAGAGCTAAAAGCTTCCGGATTCTTCGTTAAACCTTCCATACAAACTTTTAAATATATTTCTGCATCCTCTGTTGTTAATAAGCGAATTTCCATAGTTGTAACCTCCCTGGTGGATTTCAAATAAATCCATTACTTTTATAAGATTGAGTATATGTTTTGTTAGTATTCTCTTTTAATTTGTAAAAGAATGAAAAGATATATGCTACAATGTTTTGTTTTAATTATGTAATGAAATTATATATTAACTTTATTAACTATTCAAGTGTTTAATATGTTACATTTTTATAACTAAAATAACTCCTCATTGAGGAGTTATTTTTTAAACATTGGATTGATAGCCGTCAATTCGTTTTGGATGTGTGTAAATATTACAAGATTCATTTCTAATAAACCCTACGACTGTAATGCCTAAATCATGGGCAAGTTGCAATGCCAGTTTTGTTGGAGCGGATTTAGATAGAACAATTTCACAGCCGATTTTTGAAACTTTGAGTAAAATTTCGGATGAAATACGTCCGCTAAATGCGATGATTTTTCCTTTAATGGATATATCGTTACGCAAACAATGACCATATATTTTATCTAATGCATTATGTCTTCCAATATCCATTCTTGATAGGAGGATATTGTTGCGATCACATAGCGCGGTATTGTGAACACCGCCAGTTTGGCGAAATGTAGTAGAAGATTGTTGCAAGGTATTCATTAAGTGAAAGCATTCTTCAGGAGTAATTTTTACATGTATATCATGTAAGTCTTTTGCTTTTGCTGCGTCGTTTACGAAAATAAACCCTTGTCTACCTTTTCCGCAGCAAGAAGTGATGTATCGTTTATTATATAGAGTTTGATAGAGCGGATTCACTTTTGATGATTTTACATGGACAATTCCGTTATCTTTTTGAACCCATATTTCTTCAACATCTTTATAGGAAGAAATAATCCCCTCAGAAATTAAAAAACCAATTACCATATCTTCAATATAATTTGGTGTGCATACGACTGTTACATATTCTTCACCATTCAATTTAATAGTAATAGGAGATTCTGTAACAATCTCATCAAGTTGTTTTGAAAATGTACCAGATTGATAGCGTACAATTGTATAAGTCTCTTGTGTAGGCCCCATATTTAATTCCCCTTTTATATGTATTTCTCTCCCACATTTATCATAAAACAATGGAAAAATAAAAACACCTATTAGCAAGAAGATCACAGATTATTTTGGTTATTATTGTATATGTACGATATAATAGAACTGTAGAATAGTGATATTTTCAAGCTTTCGTAGTTATACCTTATAACATCTAGAATCGACTTCATAAGAAAGTATTTGGGTAGAGCGTTTCAAAAATATGTACAGTAATGCGATTTTGAAAACGGATTCATAATTGTGTTGTACAGTTGGTTGTAAGGAGAGGGGAAACTATGGCAGAACAGACAGTCCGTGTAACCGTCGATGGTAAAGAATTTTCTGCATCAGGTGAAAAGACGATACTACAATTATTTAACGAGAGTAATTTGGAACATCCTCAAATTTGTCATGTACCAGAAGTAGATCCAATTCAAACTTGTGATACGTGTATTGTAGAAGTAAATGGAAAGTTATTGCGTGCTTGTTCAACGAAATTAGAGAACGGTATGCATATCGAAAGACAGTCCCAGCGTGCAAAAGAGGCACAGACTGAGGCAATGGATCGAATATTAGAGAATCATCTATTGTATTGTACCGTTTGTGATAACAATAATGGTAACTGTAAAGTCCACAATACAGTACATATGATGGGAATTGAGGAACAGAAATATCCGTATGAGCCGAAAGTAAGTGCGTGTGAAGTGGATATGTCACATCCATTTTATCGATATGATCCAAATCAATGTATTGCTTGTGGGCAGTGTGTAGAAGTATGTCAAAACTTACAAGTGAATGAAACTATATCAATTGATTGGAGCTTAGACCGTCCACGTGTTATATGGGACAATGGTGTAAGTATAAATGACTCATCTTGTGTAAGTTGTGGGCAGTGTGTAACAGTATGTCCATGTAATGCGTTAATGGAAAAAACAATGCTGGGTGAAGCTGGATTCATGACTGGATTGAAAACGGATGTGTTAGATCCGATGATTGATTTTGTGAAGGATGTAGAGCCTGGATATAGTAGTATTTTAGCTGTTTCAGAAGTAGAGGCTGCGATGCGTAAGACGAAAGTGAATAAAACAAAAACAGTTTGTACATTTTGTGGTGTAGGTTGTTCATTTGAAGTATGGACGAAAGACCGCCACATTTTGAAAGTACAGCCTGTTTCAGATGCGCCGGTTAACGGTATTTCCACATGTGTAAAAGGCAAGTTTGGATGGGATTTTGTAAACAGTGAAGATCGTATTACAAAGCCATTAATTCGCCAAGGAGATATGTTTGTTGAAGCTTCATGGGAAGAGGCTCTTGAAGTTGTTGCATCCAATATGCAGCATATTAAATCAGAATATGGCAGTGATGCATTTGGATTTATTTCTTCTTCAAAAGTAACGAATGAAGAAAATTATCTTATGCAAAAACTAGCCCGTCAAATATATGGAACGAATAATGTAGACAACTGTTCCCGTTATTGTCAATCTCCAGCAACAGACGGTTTATTTAAAACTGTCGGTATGGGCGGGGACGCTGGAACAGTGAAAGATATTGCGGAAGCGGGTCTTGTCATTATCGTTGGAGCAAATCCAACAGAAGGACATCCTGTACTTGCGACGCGTGTAAAACGTGCTCATAAATTACATGACCAAAAATTAATTGTGGCGGACCTTCGTAAACATGAAATGGCAGAGCGTGCAGATTTATTCATTCATCCGCGCCAAGGAACTGATTACGTATGGCTCGCTGGTATTACGAAATATATTATTGATCAAGATTGGCACGATAAAAAGTTCATAGCTGAAAATGTGAAGAATTTTGATGAATATAGCAAAATGGTAGAAAAGTATACGCTGGATTATACAGAAGAAATTACGGGTATTTCGAAAGAAAACCTGAAAGAAATGGCTCGTATGGTATATGAAGCAGATGGTACTTGTGTACTTTGGGGAATGGGTGTAACTCAAAATACTGGAGGAAGTACAACTTCAGCAGCAATTTCAAATCTATTGCTTGTTACGGGTAACTATCGTCGTCCTGGTGCAGGAGCATATCCATTACGCGGACATAATAACGTACAAGGCGCTTGTGATATGGCAACATTACCAAACTGGCTTCCAGGTTACCAAGCAGTTTCAGATGATGCGCTCCGTGCGAAATTTGAAAAAGCATACGGTACTACAATTCCGAAAGCACCAGGCTTAAATAATATTGCAATGTTACTTGCGGCAGATGAAGGAAAACTGCGTGGTATGTATGTTATGGGTGAAGAAATGGCTTTAGTAGATTCGAATGCCAACCATGTACAACATATTTTAGCGAATTTAGATTTCCTTGTTGTTCAAGATATGTTCTTATCGAAAACAGCTCGTTTTGCTGATGTTATTTTACCGGCAGCACCAAGCTTAGAAAAAGAGGGAACATTTACGAATACAGAGCGCCGTATTCAAAGATTATATGAAGTATTGAAGCCGCTTGGTGATTCAAAGCCAGACTGGTGGATTTTACAAAAAGTAGCTCGTGCACTTGGCGGGGACTGGAATTATGAAAATCCAAGTGAAATCATGGATGAAATTGCATCGCTTGCACCTTTATATTCTCAGGCAACATACGATCGTTTAGAAGGATGGAATAGTTTATGTTGGGGTAGCCATGATGGTAGCGATACACCACTATTATATGTGGACGGATTTAACTTCCCGGATAAACTAGCTCGTCTATCATTAGATGAATGGGTACCACCAGTTGTAGCACCAGATGAGTATGATTTACTTTTAAATAATGGTCGTATGTTAGAACATTTCCATGAAGGGAATATGACGAATAAATCGGCTGGTATTTTATCTAAAGTATCTGAAGTTTTCGTTGAAATCTCGCCGGAACTTGCCCTAGAGCGTAATGTGAAAGATGGTGGTCTTGTAGAATTAGCATCACCATTTGGGAAAATTAAAGTACAGGCACTTGTTACAGATCGTGTAACGGGGAAAGAGCTATATTTACCGATGCATGCAACGGTAAATGAAGAGGCAATCAATATTTTAACTGGAACGGCGACAGATCTTTATACGTGTACACCAGCGTACAAACAAACGATGGTAAAGATGCGTGTACTACGTGAAAAAGGGAATCGTCCGTTACCATCTTCAAACCCGAGAGATAAAAAGCGTAATCCGCAAAACGGTGTTGAAATCGAGCAAAAATGGCAAAGAAAACAATACGTATCACTTGTGGACTAGGGGGCAGAGATAGTGGCGAAAGAAATTACTATAATTAAAAAGAAAGTTGTAACAGAGGAAGAACAGAAACAGCAAGTAGCAGATGAACTTCTAAATGAGCTATCTAATAATCGTGAAGCAGTAGAAGAAACGATGCAGCTTTTAGCACAGTTGCAGAAGGCTGGTATATTAGATGCGGCAATTAGTTTACTTGTTGCGAAGGAAGATGTTTCAAAAATCGCTGTGGAGCAATTAAATCGTGAACCCGTTAAAAATGCGTTAAATAATATGATGGGGGCAGGAGAAGCGTTATCTTCAGTTGACCCAGAAATAACGAAGCAAATTACGTCAAGTTTAGTTACAGGATTGCAATTTGCAACAGACGAATTAAATAGTGGTAAAAAAACAAAAGTGATGGATTTCTTTAAAGTATTAAAAGATCCAGATATCAATAGAGCTATTACATTCGGTTTTAGCTTCTTGAAAGCATTTGGACAAGGGTTAGAGAAAAAATAGAATAAATGAAAAAGTGATGGGAAGTAGCCATCACTTTTTTCATTATATGTATAAGAGTGTTCATGTTAAGTGGAATATATTATTATTAAAAAGATGGATTAGAACTGGAAATGTGGAATCCATCTCAAATACCGTTTTAGAATTTGGAGGAATATATGCAACACCGTAAAAAACTATCTATACCAGGAGTAATGAGACATTCCTTTCAAACAGTTAAATTTGCTTTTTGGAATGTATTAACTTTTCAACTTGCTTATAAATTATTAGCAGCGATTGTGTTTGTTCCACTATTTGGAATCATTTTTAATAAGTTATTGTATTTTGGTGGTTATGCAAATGCGACAAATGATGAATTATTAGCGTTTTTAAAGACGCCTTATGGCATCTTAGCAATCGTGATTTTGTCATTGCTAGCACTGTTTCTTATCTTTACGGAATTTGCGGTGCTTATTATTATTTCGTATTTCGCTCATAAAAGACAGAAGGTGAAATTACGTCCGATTTTATATAAAACGGTAACGTATTTACCTACTCTTTTCACATATTGCTTACCAGGATTTATTTTATATGCTGTCGTATTGTTGCCTCTTTTAAATATGGGATATGAAACGGCATTAATCCCGCAAATTCAAATTCCTAACTTTATTACAGGAGAACTGTTTAAGACAACGATTGGGCAAGTTGGTTATTACACGTTCTTTGCTGTAGTCGCGTATTTGAATCTTCGATGGATTTTCGTTCTACCTATTGTTGTTTTAGAGCAAAAACCATTTCGCGTGGCAGCACGTAAAAGTGCAACTTTAGTAAAGGAAAGCTTTTTTAAAGTACTATTTTTTTTAGTAGGATTTTTTATTTCAATTGGAATTGTATATGTCGTATTTTTGGGAATGTATTTATTGTGCCTATGGGGTGTTTATGAATTTACAAACCCGAAAGGAACATTTGCATTATTAGCTGAATCAACGATTTCTGTATTTTTAACGAGTACATTGTATTTATTTAGTTTTATCGTGACGCCATTTTATATTATGGCGATTACGCGATTATACTTACAAAAGGTACCGGTTGAAGATGTTTTATTAGAAGAAGGGTTAGATTATTCGAAAACGAAAGCAGATAAATGTTTCTTCCAAAAACATCGTTGGAAATTTCTTGGCGTATATATTGTGGGGATTATTACTGCTGGAATGGTTGTTGCCTTCATTGTAACGTTTATTTCAAATTCGTATAAAGAACCAATTATTATGGCGCACCGCGGGTATATATCAAAAGGCGTAGAAAATACGAAAGAAGCTGTGCAAGGTGCTATTGATGCAAAAGCAGACTATGCTGAAATAGATGTATTACAAACGAAAGACGGTGAACTAGCGGTTATACATGATTTGAAGCTGAAACGTCTCGCAAATGCCAATGTGCATGTGTCAGATTTAACGATGGCTGAGTTAAGCCAGCTTACCCTTAGTCAAGATGGACTTTCAGGACAAATAAGTACACTTGATGAAATCATTAAACTAGCAAATGGCAAAATCAAACTTAATATAGAAGTGAAGCTTCATGGGGGCGAAAAAGATTTTGTAAACAAAGTCTTAAAAACAATTAAAGATAATGAATTCGAGAAGCAATGTGTAATTCAAACGTTACACTATCCGCTTATTAAAGAGTTTAAGCGTGCAAATCCAGATATAAAAGTAGGGTATATATTGTATGCAAGTAGAGCTAACTTAAAGAATGTGAAGGCTGACTTTTACGTAGCAGAAGAATATATGTTAAATAAGAAATTAGTAAAAGAAGCAAGGAAGTTAAACAAACCAATTTACGTATGGACAGTAAATGATATGGAAAATTTAAAGGCATATTATAAGTTAAACGTAGATGGTATCATAACCGATTACCCTGAAGATGCACGTGAAACAATTAAGATGTTAAAAGAGCAAGAAGCGGAAGAAAGTGGTCTGTTTGATAAAATTACTGAAACGACAGATGACTTGTTTTCAAAATTATTTATAAGTTATCCAGCTGCTAGCTAAATGCTAGCAGCTGTTTTTTTGTGAAAAGAATATATCTCTAAAGTATTAAGTAAAGTAATAACTGTATATGTATACATTATCGCTTAGTTTTTTACATTGTTACATTATTGTCAAATAATAAATGATTACTGTTTATTTTGAAGAAGTATAATAAAAATTGAGTGAAAGATAATGGGATGTCACGAAACCCCTAATAGAATCAATGTTTTATATATTTACACTATTCTAAATATATAAACTTTATAAAAATGGTATGTTAGCGTTTTCATAACTTTTAAGTTATGCTAGAATAAGGACATAAGTTATTAATTATTACAAAAAGAAAAAAGAATCTCTTTTTTCTGTTAATTATAAGGGGGCATTTCATTATGCGTATTGGGGTACCAGCAGAAATTAAAAACAACGAAAACCGTGTGGCAATGACACCAGCAGGTGTTGTACATTTAATTCGTAACAATCACGAAGTATTCATTCAAAAGGGTGCAGGTTTAGGATCTGGTTTCACAGACGCTCAGTATGTTGAAGCGGGAGCAAAAATTGTTGATACAGCTGAAGAAGCTTGGAACATGGAAATGGTTATGAAAGTTAAGGAACCAATTGAAAGCGAATACAAACACTTCAGTGAAGGCTTAATCTTATTCACATACTTACACTTAGCTCCAGAGCCAGAATTAACAAAAGCTTTAATCGAGAAAAAAGTTGTTTCTATCGCATATGAAACAGTACAATTAGAAAACCGTTCATTACCATTACTTGCGCCTATGAGTGAAGTAGCTGGTCGTATGGCTGCACAAATTGGTGCGCAATTCCTTGAGAAAAACAAAGGCGGTAAAGGTATCTTACTTGCAGGTGTTCCAGGAGTTAAACGTGGTAAAGTAACAATCATCGGTGGTGGACAAGCTGGTACAAATGCTGCTAAAATTGCAGTTGGACTAGGTGCGGATGTAACAATCATCGACTTAAGCGCAGAACGTCTTCGTCAATTAGATGACATTTTCGGAAACCAAGTAAAAACTTTAATGTCTAATCCTTACAATATTGCAGAAGCTGTTAAAGAGTCTGATCTTGTAATTGGTGCAGTATTAATCCCAGGTGCAAAAGCGCCAAAACTTGTAACAGAAGAAATGATTAAATCAATGGAACCAGGTTCTGTTGTTGTAGATATCGCGATTGACCAAGGTGGTATTTTCGAAACAACTGACCGTATTACAACTCATGATAACCCAACTTACGAAAAACACGGCGTTGTTCATTATGCAGTTGCAAACATGCCAGGTGCGGTTCCACGTACATCAACTCTTGCATTAACAAACGTAACAGTACCATATGCAGTACAAATTGCTAACAAAGGCTACAAAGAAGCTTGCCTAGGAAACTCTGCATTATTAAAAGGTATTAACACATTAGATGGCTATGTAACATTTGAAGCAGTTGCAGAAGCTCACGGTGTAGAGTACAAAGGTGCTAAAGAATTATTAGAAGCAGAAACAGTATCTTGCTAATAGAAGCATTATACAAAACAAAATCGAACAATATATAATACAACATGATAAGAGCTAAGAGATAATACCTCTTAGCTCTTCTTAGTAAAAGGGGGCATACATCGTGGCCAACCTATTTAAAAAGAAATCCGTTACGCAATTGTTAGGGGAAAGTAAAAGTAAAACTTTGACGAAAACGCTAGGGGCATTTGACCTAACAATGCTAGGGATTGGTGCGATAATTGGTACAGGAGTTCTAGTATTAACTGGATTAGTAGCAGCAAGAGATGCTGGTCCAGCAGTTATTTTTTCATTTATGATTGCAGCAATTGTTTGTGGATTTGCAGCATTATGTTATGCAGAAGTTGCATCTACACTTCCTGTTTCAGGTAGTGTGTACACATATTCATATGCAACAATTGGTGAGTTTGTTGCTCATTTAATGGGATGGACATTGTTATCCGTATATGTCGTAACGACTGCCGCAGTAGCTGGCGGATGGACAGGTTATTTCAATAATTTAGTGAGTGGACTGGGACTTGAAATTCCAAAAGCGTTGCTAACGATTCCAGCGCAAGGTGGTATGGTAAACTTACCAGCAGTTATCGTTACGTTAGTGATAACTTGGTTATTATCACGAGGTACGAAAGAAAGTAAGCGTGTGAATAACATAATGGTATTAATTAAAATTGGTATTGTTGTTTTATTCATTGCAGTTGGTGTATTCTACGTGAAACCAGAAAACTGGATACCATTTGCACCTTACGGTTTAAGTGGAGTGTTCGCAGGGGGAGCAGCAGTATTCTTTGCTTTCTTAGGATTTGATGCATTAGCAACTTCTGCTGAAGAAGTAAAAAATCCGCAACGTGATCTACCAATTGGTATTATTGCTTCGTTAGTTATTTGTACAATCATTTATGTTGTAGTTTGTCTCGTTATGACAGGTATGGTTTCTTATAAGGAATTAGATGTACCTGAAGCTATGGCATATGTGTTAGAAGTTGTAGGACAAGATAAAGTGGCTGGTGTAATTGCAATTGGAGCTGTAATTGGTATTATGGCTGTAATTTTCGCTTACATTTATGCGACAACACGTGTATTCTTCGCAATGAGCCGTGACGGTTTATTACCAAAATCTTTTGCGAAAATTAACAAGAAGACTGAAGCGCCAACATTTTCAGTTTGGTTAACAGGAATTGGTAGTGCTTTAATTGCTGGATTTATCGATTTAAAAGAATTGTCGAATTTAGCGAATATTGGAGCGTTATTAACATTCGCCATGGTTGGTGTAACTGTTATCATTCTTCGTAAAACGCATCCGAAATTACAACGTGGATTTATGGTACCACTTGTACCGATCTTACCGATTATTTCAATTGCATGTTGTCTATTCTTAATGGTAAATTTACCGTTAACAACATGGATATACTTTGGTATTTGGTTAGCAATTGGAGTAGTTGTATACTTTGTTTATTCGAAAAAACATAGTCATTTAAAAGACGATAGAAGTTCGCAGGATAATTTAGATCAAGCTAATTAAAGGGATATAACACAGTAAGCCTTGTGCGTCTAGGGAGCGCGCAAGGCTTTTTCTTTTGTTGAAATGAAGGGAACATATATTACTTTGTTGAATTTTTATGTCGGAATATGAAAAAAGGGGTGGGAGCAAAATGGAAGAAACGAAAATTGTTGTTGGAGCAGAGGGTTATAATAATAACCCTGGTTGGATACATACGAATGAAGAAGAATTAAATTTAGTACGAAGAGAAACTTGGCTTGATAAAGTGAAACTTTAATCAGTGGGGGGTTTCTTCATCCCCCACTGATTATTAGTTGAACCAATCGGGCTTTTACGGGGAGTTGATCCCCCACCTAACTTCTTTGCTCTCTCTGAGTTTTGAGGTGGGGGTCTTACTACCCGTTAATGCGGGATAAATTTCAACCTAATTCTTTATCAATAATTTTGGCAGAACATGTATGGGAGCATTTATCATATGAAGAAGGAATTGAAGCTGCAAAAATTTGTTATGAGTTTTTAATGGAGAATGGATATATTCGTTGTGCAGTACCAGATGCATTTTTTCCAGATGAAGAATATCAGCAAGGGGTACAAATAGGTGGACCTGGTCCATTAGATCATCCTGCAGCAAATCATAAAATTGTTCATAACTATAAAACAATCACGTCCATGTTTAAATCAGCAGGTTTTCAAGTGAGGCTCTTAGAATACTGTGATGAGAAGGGTAAGTTTCACTATAATGATTGGAATGAGAAAGGTGGATTTATTTATAGATCAAAACGTTTTGACCATAGAAATCGGGATAATCAGTTAGGATTTGTTTCTTTAATTGTGGATGCGGTGAAAAATGAAAAGTAAGTAAAAAGGGGTGTGCGACTTGTACATCCTTTTTTGTATGAGAATATAGAGGATGCGGAAAATATGTATATGCCTTATTAAAATGTTCATAAAAAAAATTCAGATTTCATTGACACATATGAGCAGGTACTCATATAATAAAAGTATAAGATATATGAATGATTGTTCATATGTTTAATTAAAGAGGTGAGCTATAATGGCTGGAAATAAAGTAGAAACACCACAAGAGACATGTTCTCAAACAATAATTCATGAAGAAGTTGTTGAGCAAGTAAAACAAACAATTCCAACTGATGAAAGTTTAAGTAAAGTAGCAGAACTATTTAAAGTATTAGGTGATCGTACACGTACGAGAATATTACATGCGCTATTTGAAGCTGAAATGTGCGTTTGTGATTTAGCTTATTTATTAGGAATGACACAATCATCTATTTCGCATCAGCTTCGTGTGTTAAAGCAAGCGAAACTTGTAAAGAATCGTAAAGAAGGAAAGGTTGTTTATTATTCGTTAGCTGATCAGCATGTAATTCATATCTTCGAGCAAGCGTTTGAACACGTAAACGAAGAAGAATAAAAAGAACGCGAGGAGGGAGAACGATGGCTGAAGCATTAGTGAAAAAGAAATTGATGTTAGAAGGTTTAGATTGTGCGAACTGTGCAATGAAAATTGAAAAAGGTGTTGGGAATATAGAAGGAGTAAATTCTTGCTCTGTAAACTTCGCAACAAAGACAATGATCTTAGAAACAGCACAAAATAAAGAAAACGAAGTTGTTACGGAAGCAAAACAACTCGTTACAAAATTAGAACCGCATATTAAAGTGCAAGAAGAACAAAAAAATAAAATTGCTAAAGAAGTATTTATATTAGAAGGTTTAGATTGCGCGAACTGTGCAATGAAAATTGAAAATAAAGTTAAGGAAATGCCAGCTGTCTCAGAAGCAACTGTTGATTTCGTATCGAAGAAACTACGAGTAGAAGTTGCGAATAAAAGAGAACTAGAAGCGACTGTAGCAAATATAACAAATGTCGTTCAAAAATTAGAGCCAGATGTGAAAGTTGTTCGTGAAGAGAAGAACGGTCATGACCACGGACATAGTCACGATCATGGTGAAGCAAATGTGAAAAAGATGGTAGGGAGATTAGTGGTCGGCGGAATTTTGGCAGCAATTGCTGCATTAGCGGGTTTACCACAAATGGTAACAATTCCGTTATTCGTCCTTGCTTATTTATTAATAGGTGGAGATATCGTTTGGAGAGCGGTAAGAAACATAACTCGTGGCCAAGTATTTGATGAAAACTTCTTAATGGCAATTGCAACTGTAGGAGCTTTTGCAATTCAGCAATATTCGGAAGCTGTAGCAGTAATGCTATTTTATCAAGTAGGAGAACTATTCCAAAGCATTGCGGTAAACCGCTCTCGAAAATCAATTACTTCATTAATGGATATTCGTCCTGATTATGCAAATATAAAGGTTGGAAATGAAACGAAACAAGTATCACCAGAAGATGTACAAATTGGCGATTATATTATCGTTAAGCCAGGTGAGAAAGTACCATTAGACGGAAAAGTAATTGAAGGAACATCAATGGTAGATACTTCAGCATTAACTGGTGAATCTGTGCCGCGTGAAGTTGAAGTTGGAAATGATGTATTAAGTGGCTTTGTGAACCAAAATGGTGTATTGACAGTTGAAGTTACAAAAGAATTCGGTGAATCAACTGTATCGAAAATTTTAGATTTAGTTCAAAATGCAAGCAGTAAAAAAGCACCAACAGAAAACTTCATTACGAAATTTGCGCGTTACTACACTCCAGTTGTAGTTATTACAGCGGCGATCATGGCGTTTATTCCACCACTTATTTTAGAAGGAGCTACATTCTCTGAGTGGATTTATAGAGCTTTAGTGTTCTTAGTAATCTCTTGTCCATGTGCGCTAGTTGTATCCATTCCTCTTGGATTCTTTGGAGGTATCGGTGGTGCATCTAAAAGTGGGGTTTTAGTAAAAGGAAGTAACTATTTAGAAGCTTTAAATGATGTGAAATATATTGTTTTTGACAAAACAGGAACATTAACAAAAGGTGTTTTTAAAGTTACAAAAATGGAACCGAGCGAAGGTACTACAAGTGAGGAGTTATTAGAGTATGCGGCATTTGCTGAAGTGTATTCTAATCATCCAATTGCCCAATCTATTCGAAAGGCATATGGAAAATCAATTGATGAAAAAATAATCGATGATTATAACGAAATTTCTGGTCACGGTACAGTCGTAAAAGTACAAGGAAAAGAAATTTTTGCAGGTAATGCAAAATTAATGAGAAAAGAAAATATTGAATTTAAACAACCAGAAACAGTAGGTACATTAGTTCACGTTGCTGTAGATGGAAAATATGCAGGTTATATTGTTATCTCTGATGAGGTAAAAGAGGATTCGAAACAAGCGATTCAAAAGTTAAAAGAACTAGGTATTAAAAAGACAGTAATGTTAACTGGTGATGCAAAACCAGTGGGTGAAGCTGTCGGTAAAGAATTAGGATTAGATGAAGTTCATGCGGAATTACTACCGCAACAAAAAGTAGAAGAGATTGAAAAAATTGATGCAGTGAAGCACGGAAAAGAAAAAATTGCCTTCGTTGGTGACGGTATTAACGATACACCAGTATTAGCCCGTGCAGACGTTGGTATTGCGATGGGTGGTTTAGGATCAGATGCAGCAATTGAAGCGGCAGACATCGTTATTATGACTGATGAGCCTTCAAAAATTGCGACCGCTGTAAAAATTGCAAAACGCACAAGAAGTATAGTGTGGCAAAATATCATCTTTGCTTTAGGTGTAAAAGGGATCGTTTTATTACTTGGTGCCTTTGGTATTGCAACAATGTGGGAAGCTGTTTTCTCAGATGTTGGTGTGACACTACTTGCAGTGTTAAATGCAATGCGTGTATTACGAGTGAAAGATTTATAAAAAAGAGGACGCAATCTGCGTCCTCTTTTTTATTGGTTATTTTGTTGAAATTGATTCAATAAAATAATATCAAATATTATTTTACTTTTAAATAGTATAATATTAAAATTTACAAATAAAAAACATTCGTCTTATTATTTTAATATATTTTTTACAAATATCCATATAGTATTGAAAAAACAGAGAAGGGGAAACTTCTCTGTTTATTTTTGTATGTTTTTTTCAACTTGTTCTCGAACAGTTTGAATGTAATTCATTTTATGATCCCAGCACTCTTGGCTTAAATCGACAGGATACTCTTCGGGATTTAAAGTGCGCATATATTCTTCCCAAAATAGAGCGAGACTCTGTTCATTATATTGTTGAATATCTAATATACTTGGTAGTTCATATGTTCTTTCACCGTTAACGAAAATGTCTTTATGCAGTTCACGGGCTTCAAAGTTTGTTACGAATTTACTTATATATGTGTGAACTGGATGGAACATTTTTAAGCGCTCTTCTTTTCCGGGTTCTTCAGAATCTAACGCAATATAATCACCCTCTGCATGATCGTTAACACGGTTGATAATACGATAAATTCGTTTCAGTCCTGGAGTGGTGATTTTTTCAGGGTTAGATGAAATTTTAATCGTATCATTTAATTTTCCATCAGTATCTTCAATCGCAACTAGTTTGTAAACAGCTCCTAATGCAGGTTGTTCAAAGGACGTAATTAACTTTGTCCCAACGCCCCATACATCAATTTTGGCTCCTTGAGATTTAAGGTGCATAATTGTGTATTCATCTAAATCGCTAGAAGCGATAATTTTTGTATTTGTAAATCCTGCTTCATCTAGTAGTTTTCTTGCCTTTTTAGATAAATAAGCCATATCACCACTATCAAGACGAATACCATAGAAATCAATACGATCTCCAAATTCTTTTGCGACACGAATCGCATTTGGAACACCAGATTTTAATGTGTCATATGTATCAACGAGAAAGACGCACTTTTTATGAGTTTCAGCGTATTTCTTAAATGCGACGTATTCATCGCGATATGCTTGAACGAAAGAGTGAGCATGTGTGCCAGCTACAGGGATCCCGAAGCGTTTTCCGGCACGAACGTTGCTTGTAGAGGAGAAACCACCAATAAAGGCAGCGCGTGTCCCCCAAAGGGCAGCATCAAACTCATGGGCACGTCTTGTGCCGAACTCTAAAAGCTCATCATTACTTGCAGCATGTTTCATACGAGCAGCTTTTGTTGCAATTAATGTTTGGTAATTCACAATATTTAAGAGGGCGGTTTCAATAATTTGTGCTTCACCGAGTGGTGCATCAACACGTAATAAAGGCTCGTTATTAAATACAACTTCACCTTCTTGCATACTGCGAATCGTCCCAGTGAATTTCATATTTTGTAAATAATGAAGGAATTCTTCTTCAAATTGTAATTCTGCTAAATAAGCGATATCGCTTTCAGTAAAACTGAAATTTTCTATGTACTCTACAATTTTCTCAAGGCCAGCAAAAACAGCGTAACCGTTCTCAAATGGAAGCTTTCGAAAATATAAATCAAAAACAGAACGGCGATTATGAATACCATCTTTCCAATATGTATAAGCCATGTTGATTTGATATAGGTCTGTATGTAAGGCATAACTATCGTCTTTATAATGAGTCATCGCGAGAACACCTCCATAATTTGGTTATAGTATACCAATTTTTCACCATTCGTAGCAAAGAAGAGATATTGATGTGAAGTCAAGAGAGAAAAAATGAAATTATGCATATTTTTTAGAAAATTTATATTTATCAATTTATATTTCTCCAAATTTTATGTATTATTAGAGTAATGGGGTAATGAGAATGGAGGAGGACAATGCAACAAACATTAGAAAAAATAGGCAAACAAGTCTTTTACAAACGGCTTCAGCAAAAAATGACACAAGAAGAATTATGTCAGGGCATTTGTTCTGTCTCATACTTAAGTAAGATCGAAAATGGAAAGATCGAAGCATCAGAAGAAATTCTACAATTGCTCTGCACAAGACTAGAAATTGCTGTGACGGATTTGAGAGATGTAGAAGAAGATGTGAAGGGGAAGCTGGATGAATGGTTGAATGCACTAGTTCATTTGGACAAGCAACAAGTAGAACGTATATATGAAGAGTTGCAAGGTGAAATGAAGCATGTGTTGGATTTTGAAATTATAAATTATTATAAACTGCTGTATACGCGGTATTTAATTATGAAAAGGGATATTTCTGCACTCGAAGAAGAATTAGATAAGTTGAAGAAGGTATATAAAAAATATTCTCCATTTCAGAAGTTATTATATATGTATAGTAGAGGGTTATTGTGCTGTTTACAGTATAGATGGAAGGATGGGTTAGATTACTTATTAAAAACAGAAGTAATGGCCAAGGAACAAGGGTATTATGAAACAGGCTTGTATTATAATATAGCGCTTGCATATACTCATTTAGATATTCATCATCTTGCAATTCATTTTGTAAATATGGCATTAGAAGGATTTCGTAGTGAATATAAGTTTAGAAACATAATTAATTGCCAAATCCTTATTGCGGTAAGTTATACAGAAAAAGGTCAGTATGAAGAAGCTTTAAAAATGTATGAGAGTATATTGAGAGAGGCCACATCTTTTGCTGATAAGGATGTACTATTAGCTATTACTTTAAGTAATATGGGAAGTATCTATTATAAAAAAGGCAAATACCAGCAAGCGAAAAAATATTATTTAGATAGTCTACAACTTCAAAAACAAATAGATTTAAACTATTTAGATACAATATACGAAATGGCATTAGTATGCATTAAATTAGAAGAGTTGGAAGAGGCAAGGACATTAATTGATAAGGGAATTGATGCAGCAAAACAGGAAGAGAGATTTAATGCAAAATTATATTTGCTTTTAATGCTTAGATATAAATATTTTGAAGAAGCAAAAGATTATAAAGTATTTTTGGAAAATGAGGCTATCCCATTGTATAAATCTGCAGGAAATAAAATAGAATTAAAGAAAGTATACGTTGAACTAGCAGAACATTTTTCCAGTTTATCGAGATTTGAAGAAAGTAATCGATATTATAGGTTAGTTATTGATTTAATGAATGATAATAAGGAGGAATAAAAATGAAAAAGATGGTATTTGGAGTATTGGCATTTATAGTGACTCTTACAGTTGCTGGAGGAATACAACAATATAGCAGTAAACCTGATATTGTTGGTCAACAAGCTAAAACTGTTGAACAAGTTAATTTATAATCCCCCCTTTCCAACCGGAAAGGGGTTTTTCAATATTTGTTCCTCAAAATTCTACAAAACTTGAGAAAATAATTATTTGAATTTTTAGTATATTAATAGTGGAAACATAATGCTAATATGAAACTACTCTTTTTCAAAAAATTTTTTATTAGGGGGAAGGTTCATGAAAAAGAAAAGTTTAGCGTTAGTGTTAGCGACAGGAATGGCAGTTACTACGTTTGGAGGGACAGGCTCTGCATTTGCGGATTCTAAAAATGTACTCTCTACGAAGAAGTACAATGAGACAGTACAGTCACCTGAGTTTATTTCTGGTGATCTAACTGGAGCGACTGGTAAGAAAGCAGAATCTGTTGTGTTTGATTACTTAAACGCAGCAAAAGGTGATTACAAGCTAGGGGAAAAGAGTGCGCAAGATTCTTTCAAAGTGAAACAAGTGAAGAAAGATGCTGTAACTGATTCAACAGTAGTACGTATGCAACAAGTTTACGAAGGAGTACCTGTATGGGGTTCTACGCAAGTGGCTCACGTAAGTAAAGACGGTTCTTTAAAAGTATTGTCTGGAACAGTTGCACCTGATTTAGACAAAAAGGAAAAGTTGAAAAATAAAAATAAGATTGAAGGCGCAAAAGCAATTGAAATTGCGCAGCAAGATTTAGGGGTAACACCGAAATATGAGGTAGAACCAAAAGCGGACTTATATGTATATCAAAACGGTGAGGAAACAACATATGCATACGTTGTAAATCTAAACTTCTTAGATCCAAGCCCAGGAAACTACTACTATTTCATTGAGGCAGACAGCGGTAAAGTATTAAATAAGTTTAATACAATTGATCATGTAACGAATGATGATAAGTCACCAGTTAAGCAAGAGGCTCCTAAACAGGATGCGAAAGCTGTTGTAAAGCCTGTTACAGGAACGAATAAAGTAGGAACTGGTAAAGGTGTATTAGGAGATACGAAGTCGCTTAATACAACGTTATCTGGATCATCTTACTACTTACAAGATAATACACGCGGGGCAACGATTTTCACATATGATGCGAAAAATCGTTCAACATTACCAGGAACATTATGGGCAGATGCAGATAATGTTTTCAATGCAGCGTATGATGCAGCAGCAGTAGATGCTCATTACTATGCAGGTAAAACATATGATTATTATAAAGCTACGTTTAATAGAAATTCTATTAATGATGCAGGAGCGCCGTTAAAATCGACAGTTCATTACGGAAGTAATTATAACAATGCATTCTGGAACGGATCACAGATGGTATACGGAGATGGTGATGGTGTAACGTTTACTTCATTATCTGGTGGAATTGATGTAATTGGTCACGAGTTAACGCATGCTGTTACGGAAAATAGTTCAAATCTAATTTATCAAAATGAATCAGGGGCTTTAAATGAAGCGATTTCTGATATCTTTGGTACTTTAGTAGAATTCTATGATAACCGTAACCCGGATTGGGAGATTGGTGAAGATATTTACACACCTGGTAAAGCAGGAGACGCGCTTCGCTCTATGAGTGATCCAGCGAAATATGGTGACCCAGACCACTATTCTAAGCGTTACACAGGTTCAAGTGATAACGGTGGCGTTCATACAAACAGTGGTATTATTAACAAACAAGCTTATTTATTAGCAAATGGCGGTACGCATTCGGGTGTAACTGTAACGGGCATTGGTAAAGATAAGTTAGGTGCAATTTATTACCGTGCAAACACACAATATTTCACGCAATCTACTACATTTAGCCAAGCTCGTGCTGGTGCAGTACAAGCTGCAGCTGATTTATATGGTGCGACTTCTGCGGAAGTAGCAGCAGTTAAGCAATCATTTAGTGCTGTTGGTATTAACTAAGGATTTAAGGGATAGCTATTAATAAAATACCTCAAAAATAAAGAAGGAGCCGATGCTCCTTCTTTATTTTTTTCTCCATTTTTTCCACAAATAAAACAATCCAATAGTGCCTGCGATTGTTACAATCCACTTCGCTTCATTTGTTCCGTTCATAACATGATATGCCGAATATACTTCAATCAATAAGGCCGGTATTTTACCTATTGTACTGGCAATACTGAAGGAGAGTAATGACATTTTCCCTAGAGCTGCAAATAAAGTCACGATACTTGATGGGATGAAAGGTATCAATCGAAACGATAGAACGAGTAGGAAGGCCTCTCTACCTTCTACATAAAGAAGACGCTCTACCTTTGGATACTTATTTACTTTATCGTGAGTGAACTTTTGAAGGCCCATGCGATAAATATAAAACGAGATAATAGCCCCTAAGGCCTCACCTGCGATCGAAATGATTGTGCCATTTGTTACACCGAAGAGCTGTATATTAATGGCGGTTAAAAAGATGCTAGGAATAACACCTAAAAGACTAATGATGATGTTAATTAAGATACTAAGTGGAATTGCGATTGAATAGTATTCTGTTAAGAAATTTTGAATCGTTTCAGCCATGGTTTAAAATCCTTTATCTTTTTTTGCATTACACCATATTTCGATTGTATAGGCAAGGATAAATTTACATAATGTAGAAAAACGTTGATAAGAAGGTGTCTTTATACCTTATATAGGTATTGGGTATATAAAAACAGGGGTATTTTAAATTGTTTTGAAAAATGCTATAAAAACCTTTTTACAAAAGAGTTTTATAGTTATGTTATTGGTGATTTTTTCTGGGAAATAATTATAAAATATAGGGGGTATATATTATAAAACTCGGAAAATAGCGGGTTGATGAAATTGCGCGGGTAAATATGGAAAAACAGATGAAAAAAATGAAAACTGATAGATTTTTTTATTGTGAAATTGACTTTTAGTGAAGTTGCGATAATAATCATGGAAGAGGTGATATGATGAAACGAATAAGCAGTCTTTTCTTCAGTAGTTTATTGGCATTAATGCTGATCTTAAGTGGATGTGCAGGAAAAGAACAAAAACCAGAGAAACAGACAGGGAATCAAGCTACATCGGTAGAAAAAATTAGTGATAATATTTTAGATGAAATGGAAGGACCACCTAAAAATGGTCATACGATTGAAAGACATGTAGGCAAGTCAGAAGAGGATTTGAAGAATCGCTTGAAGACAGATAAAGTGTCAGCCGCAAGTACATACTATGATAAAGAAACAGCGACGAAAGCTGTAAAAGATAGCTTGAAGCAACATGACAAGGAAATTCAAGATTGGTTAAAAAATTCTAAAGAGGCTCGTCTCGTATTAAATACAACTCATTCATTCCCTGTTGGAAAAACGGTAATAAAGAAAAATATGAGTGTAAAAGACAAGTTAGTAAAAACTGTTACTGTTTTAGCAAGAGATAAGTCAGGGGAATTAGGGTTTAAGATTATTACTTCTTATCCATCTGATAAATAAGAAGGGGGAGTACATTATGTATACGACATTACAATACTTTCTTAAATCGTACTGTACGTTAAGTATTCATGAGGATGAAATAGTAAGCGTGATGGAAGAGTTTATTGAACAAGAAGACGAAGAAATTGTTTTGAAATTACGTGATGAATTAATAAATATGAAGAAAAAGAACGTGTGGGAAGAGGCGTGTGTATTAGCTGCGAAGGAAGGGAATCGTATGTGGTCTTTAGAAGAAACGAAAGACCATCTTGAAACTTTTTTACTATTACTGCAAAAGAAAAAGGCGTGATTTAATCACGCCTTTTTCTTTATGCTATTCGGTTGATATTATCTATTCTTTTGCAGCGCTTTTATATACGCTTTTTGAAATTTGTCCATTTGATATTACTTCCCCGTTTTGTGTTACTTTTTTATACGTAACCGCTGTTATTTTATCACTAGTTCTACTAATTACTTGAGAAGAAACTTCAACATTTTTACCAGTATTTGTACCGAAAATGCGTGTAGTAATACTACCTCCATTTGAAAATGCTTGAATATAAATATGATTGCCTGTATTATTTTTAAATTTTAAATCTGGACCATAATCTGCTACTGCTGCATCTTGCCCAAGTGGTAAATAATTTACCGGCATAGAATGATTGCTTCGAGAAACAATTCCTAAATCTGCCCTTAAAGCTGCGCTGTATAATGTACTACTGACTTGGCAAACTCCTCCGCCTGCACTTTGTATTACTTTACCTTGTGAATATACTGCTGCAGATTTATAACCGTGTGCAGCATCAGTTACGCCAACGCGGCCATTAAAACTAAACGTTTCATCAGGTGCGACAATAACCCCACTTAAAGTATTGGCTGACTTATTTACGTTAAATGATTGATTTCCGTTACGGCCAGCCATTGGCGTAGAATATTCAGCAATGACTTCTTTAATCCCCATTTTCTGTATGTCTTCTGTAGAGCGTTCTGGTTTTATGAATGTAACTGGCAATGTAACATCTGATTTACCGGTAGTAATAGCTTCGTTTGTTAAACCGTTTAGTTTCCCTTTATCAATTTTTTCTCCGTTTTGGCTTTGACTAACATTTACTGTTGAGCCTTCAATACTGAATTCTGCATTAACAGGATTTTTTAATGTTTCATTATATTTATCTTTTATAAAGGTTTCATAAGCTGTTGCATTTAATTGTGGTGTTAATTTATAGTCACGTTTTAATTCACCGTTTTCAGCTTGCTTACGCATTTTGTAACGATTCATTACGTTTCCTTCTTGTTCTTTAAAGATTTTGTCAATAATATCTTTCTCTTTATAATTTATCCCTAAATCTTTCCATGTATAAGTTTGTTTATCGTTTTGGAATATGTAGGTAAGGGATTTTTGATCTAATTCAGTTACCTTTTGATTAATAATTGCTTGAATATCTTTCTTATTTTTTCCATCGAGAGAAATACCTTCAAATGTAGTATTTGGTAATGCAGTAGTATCTAATTGATTATTTAATTTGGAGACATATTGATATCCCCCAACACCGCCTACACAAAGTAATATGCCCCCAGCAATTGCAGAACCGATCAGTATTTTACTTAGCTTCATTTATTTCCCCCAGAAATTTATGTATAAATATATGTATTACATTTTTTGTATAAAAATGATGAAAATAACATTATGTACGTACTAGTATACTATTATTTTCACTGTGTGTGTAATGTTTTCATAAAAAATGTTACACCGCTGTAATAATTGTCACTTCTTGTCACAATGTGTATGAAAAATATGTTGAAAATTATAATAAAAAGGCTGTCTAGAAAAATCTAGCAGCCTTTTTATTATAATTTTTTATGCTCATTTTTATTCGTAACACCGAGATGTTCTTGTAGTTTTGTCGAAATATTATCGACGCTTTTTTCATTTGGAACGTAATAATAAATACCACCTATATATTTATCTGTACCTTCTACTTGCATTTTTTCCATCTTTAAATTTGAATCCATTGAATTTTTTGTAATTGTCATCATATCATCAAAAGTTAAATTGGTTTTTAAGTCTTTATCGACAGCGTCTAGTAGGCCTCCGATTTTATTAATGGAATTAAGAGATAGTGCCTTTTCAGCAATGGCCTCTAATACAAGCTGTTGTCGTTGACCACGCATATAATCACTATCGATATGACGAGTTCTAGCCAGTGCCAGTGCCTCTTCTCCATTTAAATGTTGACGTCCTTTTTTTAGATGAATTGCATCTGCTTCATCTTTACTATTTTGCTCTGTGAACTCAACTGGAACGTCTACAGTAATACCACCAAGGGAATCAACAATTTTAATAAATGATTTAAAGTTGAATTTTACATAGTAGTCAACTGGAACATCTAAAAAGTTCTCTACCGTATCGATTGTGCTGTCTACACCACCGAATACGTGCGCATGTGTGATTTTATCGTATTTATCACGTGATTTAATGTAGACGCGTGAGTCACGTGGAATGCTTACAAGTTTAACGGATTTATCGTTTTTATTAATTGTTGCAAGTAATAATGCATCTGTTCGAGTTGCTTTTCCATAACCTTTTTCCCTAATATCACTTTCATCAACACCCATAATTAGTACAGAAATGTTGTCGGTCATAGGTTTAACAGCTTTTTCGCGTTTACTGGACTTATCTCCTCGACCTAGTTCAGCATAAGCATTATTTAAGACGGACTTTGCTTTACTGTATATATGGAAGGAGTAGCCTCCTGCTCCAAGTGCTACAATTAGTAATGGAATAAGAAGGAACCAAAGTAGGCGTTTTTTCTTTGAGCGTCCTTTTTTGGCTCGCGTATTGTTGTTCGGGTCGGATTTCATCATTTTTTCTCCTTTAAAACTATCAAAGTGTATACATTTAGAAGTGTATTCAAACACATAAAAAATATTTTACGCTAAATAAAAGCGATTGTACATGTATAAAAAATAGATGTCTTGATTATTTATCCCGCATTAACGGGCAGTAAAACTCCCACCTCAAAGTCCAGCGAATGCAAGGAAGTTAGGTGGGAGTTAACTGCCCGTAAAAGCCCGATTGGTTCAACTAATACTCAGAGGGGGATAGCCCCCTCTGAGTAAAGTTTCACTTTATAAGACATCTATTCGTTATTGTATACAAAAGATAGGGATAAGAAAATGATAAAATTTTACCTAATTACAACATAATGCTTACGATAATTGCAGATAAAATACTAACGAGAGTAGCTCCATATAGTAATTTAAGGCCAAACCTCGCAACAACGTTTCCTTGTTCTTCGTTTAGTCCTTTTACCGCACCTGAAATAATACCAATGGAAGAAAAATTGGCAAAAGACACAAGGAAAACAGAAATAATACCAACTGTACGGGGAGAAAGGCTATTAGAAATTTTACTAAGGTCCATCATTGCGACAAATTCATTCGTTACAAGCTTCGTTGCCATAATGCTGCCAGCTGCGACAATTTCAGAACTTGGTACACCGATAAGGAATGCGATAGGTGCAAATACATAGCCGATTAATTGTTGGAACGTAATACCGAATATAATGAGGAACAGGTCATTAATACAACTAATTAATGCGACGAATCCGATGAGCATAGCGCCGACAACAATGGCTACACGAAAACCATCAAGAATGTATTCTCCAAGCATTTCAAAAAAGCTTTGTTTTTCACCTTTGATTTCTAAAATATCTTCGTCATCTTTAACGTCGTAAGGGTTAATGATGAGTACGATAATAAAACCGCTAAATAAATTGAGAACGAGTGCAGTTACTACATATTTAGGTTCAATCATTGTCATATAGGCACCTACGATAGACATAGATACGGTTGACATAGCAGAGGCACAAAGTGTATAAAGACGGTGTTTTGGAATTTGAGCTAATTGCTTTTTCACTGTAATAAAAACTTCTGATTGGCCGACAATGGCAGACGCAATAGCATTGTAAGATTCTAATTTCCCAAGACCATTTATTTTACTAAGAAAGTACCCGATCCAATGAATAAAAAATGGTAGTATTTTGAAATGTTGTAATATACCAATTAAAACAGAAATAAAGACGATTGGTAATAATACAGTAAGGAAAAATGGCATTTCACCTTTATTTGCAAGACCACCAAATACGAAATTTATTCCATCAGCAGCATACTCGAGTAGCTTGGTAAACAAACTGGAAATGATTCTAATAAGTATGAGGCCGATTTCTGTATTTAATAGTAAATAAGTTAAAATTAACTGTATAATAAGCATGATAAAAATTGGTTTAAATTTAATATGCTTCTTATTATTGCTAGCAATATAAGCCAGCAAGAAAACAACAATTAGTCCGACGAAAAAAGTAATGAATTTCATGATAAGCCCCCTAAAAGAGATATTCTGCTATATATGTTTTTCATTTCAAGGGAGAATATGCATCTTTGGTAAAGAAAGGAATAGAGAGAGTATGAATATAAGTAGAGTGCATCACGTTGCAATTATTTGTTCGAATTATGAGAGGTCAAAGAATTTTTATACTATAATATTAGGGTTTAAAGAGATTAATGAAGTATATAGAAAGGAACGAGATTCTTATAAATTAGATTTATGTGTAGGAGAAGAGTATCAAATCGAATTATTTTCATTTCCAAATCCGCCTGAGCGCAAAAGTTTTCCAGAAGCAACCGGTCTTAGACATTTAGCATTTGCTGTTACAAATATAGAAGAAGCTGTGAAGCATTTAAACCAATGTGGTGTTAAGACAGAACCAATCCGTATTGATGAAATAACGGGGAAGAAATTCGTCTTTTTCCAAGACCCTGATGGTTTACCTTTAGAATTGTATGAGGTTTGAAAATTGGTGGATTTTATATAGAGTTGCTTTCCAATAATTGAAGAAACTAAAGTGAAACTTCTTTTTAAAAGGAGGTGTAACTTTAGCTAAGAAAGCTAAAGGACATATGTGGATATTTTAAAATTATTGATGGTAGTCATTCTTATTGGGTTAACAGCATTTTTTGTGGCTGTTGAATTTGCAATTATTAAGGTACGTAGCAGTCGTATTGATCAACTCGTTAGTGAAAAAAGACGAGGTGCACTGGCAGCTAAAAAGGTAACTTCAAATTTAGACGAGTATTTATCGGCCTGTCAGCTAGGTATTACAATTACTGCTTTAGGGCTCGGGTGGTTAGGGGAACCAACTATTAAACATTTACTCGAGCCGTTGTTTTTTAAATTACAATTCTCACCTGCAATTTCCAGTACAGTTTCATTTATTATTGCCTTTGCAGTAATTACATTTTTACATGTTGTCATTGGGGAACTTGCTCCAAAGACATTTGCTATACAAAAAGCAGAACAAGTTAGCTTATTGTTATCGAAACCACTTATTTATTTTTACCGAGTTATGTACCCGTTTATTTGGGCTTTAAATGGTTCAGCGAGAGTTGTAACTGGTTTATTCGGATTACATCCAGCTTCTGAACATGAAGTAGCTCATTCAGAAGAAGAATTAAGGTTAATCTTATCTGAGAGCTATGAGAGCGGAGAGATTAACCAAAGGGAATTTAAATATGTAAATAATATTTTTGAATTTGATAATAGAGTAGCAAAAGAAATTATGGTACCTCGTACGGAAGTTGTAGGCTTATATGAGGACGAACCATTTGAAACACATATTAAAGTCATCGCACAAGAAAAGTACACGAGATATCCTGTATTTGGTGAAGATAAAGATGAAATTATTGGGATGGTAAATGTAAAAGATTTATTTATTCGTTATATGGATGGTAATCGGGACGAGGAGTGCTCAATTATGCCATATACAAGGCCAGTTATTGAAGTGCTAGAAAATATTCCAATTCATGATTTACTGTTACAAATGCAAAGAAAACACATTCCATTAGCTGTATTATATGATGAATATGGTGGTACAGCAGGGATTGTTACACTAGAAGATATTTTAGAAGAAATTGTTGGAGAGATTCGAGATGAATACGATGAAGATGAGAATCCACCTATAGAGCATGTAAGTGAAGGATATAAAATCGTAGAGGGAAAAGTGCTTATTAGTGAAGTAAATGATTTGCTTGGCATACGTTTAATTGCTGATGATGTAGATACAATTGGTGGCTGGATTATGGTACAAAAACAAATCGTTGCTGAAGGAGATATTATTGAGAAACACGGTTTTTATTTTAAAGTCCTTGAAAAGGATATGCATCAAATTAAACGAGTGGAAATAAGGAAAGTAGAAGAATGATTTTCTATAAACTTTAATAAAAAGGATATACAGAAAAATAAATGTTTGCGCTTTCAAAAAAGGTGCTATATAGTGAAGGTGGATACTGAAAAATTCTTCTGAATGATACTCGTGTTTTTAGAGGGCGGATTTTTTGGATAAGGATTTAGAATGAAAAAGTATAGGTGATAAAAATGATAGCAACGAAGGATATACGTATAGAAAAAGATTTTTTAGGTGAAAAAGAAGTACCAAGTGCAGCTTATTATGGTGTACAAACATTACGTGCCGTAGAAAACTTCCCAATTACAGGATACCGCATTCATCCATCACTCATTACAGCAATGGCAATTGTGAAAAAAGCGGCGGCACTTGCGAATATAGATACTGGTTACTTAGCTAAAGACATTGGACATGAAATTGCAGAAGCAGCGCAAGAAATTGTTGATGGAAAGTTTCATGATCAATTTATCGTGGATCCTATTCAAGGCGGAGCCGGAACTTCTATTAATATGAATACAAATGAAGTAATTGCGAATAGAGCGTTAGAGCGTATGGGATATGAAAAAGGGGAATATGCGAAAATTAGCCCAAACACTCATGTGAACATGGCTCAATCAACGAACGATGCGTTTCCAACAGGGATTCATATTGCAACTCTTATGATGTTAGAAGAGCTTCTTATTACAATGGAAGAACTTCATTCTGCTTTTCGTAAAAAAGCAAAAGAGTTTGATCACGTTATTAAAATGGGACGCACACATTTACAAGATGCAGTTCCAATTCGCCTTGGACAAGAATTTGAAGCGTATAGCCGAGTGCTTGAGCGTGATATAAAAAGAATTAAACAGTCTCGTCAACATTTATATGAAGTGAATATGGGGGCGACAGCTGTTGGTACAGGATTAAATGCAAATCCTACGTATATTGAACAAGTGGTAAAACATTTAAGAACGTTTAGTGGATTCCCACTTGTTGGTGCAGAGCATTTAGTTGATGCAACGCAAAATACAGATGCATACACAGAAGTATCTGCAGCGCTTAAAGTATGTATGATGAACATGTCTAAAATTGCAAACGATCTTCGTATTATGGCGTCTGGTCCACGTGTTGGGTTAGCTGAAATTCAATTGCCAGCACGTCAGCCAGGTTCATCGATTATGCCAGGAAAAGTAAATCCAGTTATGGCAGAAGTAATTAACCAAGTCGCATTCCAAGTCATCGGAAACGATCATACAATTTGCTTAGCATCAGAAGCAGGACAATTAGAGTTAAACGTAATGGAGCCTGTGCTTGTATTTAATTTAATTCAATCTATAAGTATTATGAATAACGGATTCCGTGTATTCCGTGAATATTGTATTGAAGGAATTACAGCAAATGAAGAATTGCTGAAGCAATATGTTGAGAAAAGTGTTGGAATTATTACAGCAGTTAATCCTCATATTGGTTATGAAGCAGCATCGCGTATTGCACGTGAAGCAATTGAAACAGGAAAGTCTGTTAGAGAGTTATGTTTAGAACATGGTGTACTGACAGAAGAAGAATTGGATATTATTTTAGATCCATTTGAAATGACACATCCTGAAATTGCTGGAGCTTCTTTATTAAAAAATAAAAAAATATAATGTGAAAAACACCGATCCATTTGGATCGGTGTTTTATTTTTAAAAGATATTAAACACAGCGTTTAATTGAAGTAAGCTAATAACAGCTAAGAAGATTAAACTGTATTTCATTGCTGTTTTAAATAGAGCAGATTCTTTACCAACTAGTCCAACTGCTGCACAAGCAACTGCTACAGATTGTGGTGAAACCATTTTTGCCATTGTACCACCTACTACGTTTAGGGCAACGAGTGTAGAAGGAACGATGTTTAATTGGTCTGCTGTTACTGCTTGAAGTGGTGCGAATAAAGAACCACTTGAAACTACTGAACCTGTAATGAATACGCCAATCCATCCTAAGATTGGAGAAAGAATTGGGAATGCATTACCAGTAGAAGAGAATGCAAGTCCAAGTGTAGATGACATACCAGAGTAGTTCTCTACGTAAGCTAAAGCGATAACGCTACAAATTGTATATACTGGAGCTTTTAATTCTTTCATTGTTTCAATCATTAATTCTTTAACCAGTTTACCTTTTACGCGGTAAACGATAAGTGAAACGATAATTGCTAGTACAATCGCAGTAGTTGTAGAAGAGAATACATCGAATTTGAAAACAGCTGCGAAAGGTGTATCAGCTTTTGTAATTGGTGTAGTTTTCATAACAGCATTATGAAGACCAGGGAACTGAATGTTAAATACTAAGTTTGCTAACGCACCATCTGGAGCAAATAAAGCTTTAATCGGTTTTAAGTTAAAGATTGTTACAAATGCAGTTAAGAATACGAATGGAGACCAAGCATATAAAATTTGATTGAATGTATGTGATACTTTAGTTTCTTGTTTTTCTTTTTTAGTAGAAGATTTTGGTTGCCAAACACGTAAGAATAATGCAAGAGCAATCATACTTACAACGGCTGCGAAAATGTTAGTAAGTTCTGCGCCTAAGAAGTAAGTTACAGCGAACTGAGTAATTGCGAAAGAAACACCACTTACAAGAATACCTTGCCAAGTTTCTTTAATACCTTTAATTCCATCGACCATTGAAACAAGTAAGAAAGGTAAGATGATACTAATGAAAGGTAAAATAAGAACAGTTTGACGACCAATAGTTAATGCGTCAAGTTCAGTTAATTGTGCTGGTACTGTAACTGGAATACCCATAGCACCCATAGCACCACCAGCAATATTAGCTACTAAACAAATACCTGCTGCTTTTAATGGATTAAAGCCCATACCCACGAGTAGTGCAGCTGTAATAGCAACTGGAACCCCTAGACCAGCTGCGCCTTCTAAGAAAGCACCGAAAGAATAAGCAATTAATAATACTTGTAAACGTTGATCATTTGTAATGCTTGAAATACTATCGCGAATAATATTGAATTGCTCTGTTTTAACAGTTAATTTGTAAAGGAAAATTGCGGCGATAACGATAGTACAAATTGGATAAAATCCAGATAAAACACCGAATCCAGCAGATGCTACAGCTACTGTTGCTGGCATTTTATAAACAAATATTGCAAGGATAATAGCGACAATCACACTATAAAGACCAGCCATGTAACTTTTCATTTTGAATCCCATTAAACAAATGATGAAACAAAAGATTGGAAGTGCTGCGATTAGTGCAGATAACCAAATATTGTTTAATGGATCATAAATTTGTGTCCAAGTACTCATAATAATGACAACTCCTATCTATTATATGTGAAGAAATTCACATTATTTGTGAAACTATTCACAATCAACTTACATGCTTAGTATATTCTCCTTCAACACTATTGTCAACGTAAAAAAGTATAATTATTCCATAATAGTGTTAAAAGAAAAGCTTTGTTCATAAAGTAGACAAAAAACACACTCAAATGAATTTAAGTGTGCTGTATAAATTATTTGCATATTATTTTGCTTATTCAGATGGCATGTTCCCTATAGGTGTATATTAGATGCCGTCTCTTATCCCGCATTAACGGGCAGTAAGACCCACACCTCAAAATTTAGCGGATGCAAAGAAGTTAGGTGGGGATCGGGCTGCCCGTAAACGCCTGGTTGGTGAGGGCTGATAATCAGTGGGGATGAACAAAACCCCCACTGATTAAAGTTTGATATATGCACTTATCTGTCCTGTTTGATTTAGTGAGAGAGGAACGATGAGTGGATTTAATAGGAAGTTTTTCACAACAATTCAACCGCTTGCAATACGAATAAAAAATAAGAAATGAATTTTTAATACCATATCATCTCTTTTTACTGAAAATTCCTTTTAGCGTAACAAAGAGGTTAAGTATAGTTCAACTACATTACGATAGGTTATCAATTATAGACGATATTTTACAATACCGTTACTGTGCATTTCAATGAGGTGAAAATATAACAAAAAGCTTGATAAAACAACGTTTGCAAGCAAAGTATTCGTAGGCCATTATTTTGCTTTTTCGTTATATCATATAGTATAATATTCAAAATCAGCAAGGATTTTTTCCTGAATTTTTGCTGATGAAGATGGAAAAATTTTTCGGCTTTATAGGTTGATAAAGTTATGTCGTAACAGGAAATATAAGAACAGATATATAAATAAATAAAAAGAACATAAAAACGCAAATAAAAACGAAAATGAGGGGAACTTTATGAACCAAAATCAATTCGAATGTCGTATTTCAGAAGAAGATGTACAAATGTTAAGAGCGTTAGCTCACCCACTTCGTCTACGTCTAGTAATGGAACTTATGCAAAGAGGAACATGTAATGTAACACAACTACAGGAAGTATTAGAAATTCCGCAATCAACGGTTTCACAACATTTAACGAAGTTAAAGCAAAATAAAGTAGTGCGCTTTGAAAGACGAGGATTAGAAGTGTATTATCAAATCCATAATGATAAAGTAAGTGCGGTAGTAAAAACATTATTTTCTTAAAATTTGAATATTATGGAAAAAGACGTGTAGAATATACGTCTTTTTTTATTTGTCAGAAAGGTAGCGAGAGAGTAAATATTAGCATGTGAGGAAGAAATGACTATCAATCAACATGCTGCCTTACGGAATATATTCTAAAAGGAAAAGAAAAAATAGAAAGGAGTGTAGTAAGCAAAAGGAGGAATAGTAGTATGGATGTAAAACGTGTGAAACAAATCTTATCTTCTTCAAGTAGCATTGACGTTACATATGAGGGCGTACCAGTATGGATTGAGAGCTGTGACGAGCAGAGTGGAGTTGCTCAAGTGTATGATGTATCTAATCCTGGAGAAAGCGTTCACGTGAACGTGACGGCTTTAGAGGAGAAGTAATAGAAAAGACGCTTCTAAAATTAGAAGCGTCTTTTTGTTATTCCATCATACTCGCAACTTTTTTAGAGAAGAGAAGGAGTACAAGTCCTAAGACGATAACGATAATACCGATACTTGCAAATACTTCAAGGTATCCTAATGATTGTGTAAAGGAAGCAAGTTTACCAGCTAACCAGTTAGCCATACCCGTACCAGCTAACCATACTCCCATTAGTAATGATGCTAATTTTACAGGAGCAATTGCACTTACCATTGATAGACCGATTGGTGATAAGAATAACTCACCAATTGTATGGAAGAGATAAGTGATAACGATGAATAATAAATTCGCTTTGACAGTTATATCTGCTTCACTACTTCCAGTTTTTAGAACTGCTAATGTTAAAACAAGATAACCTATACCTAGTAAAATCATACCAAATGCCATTTTTGTTGGTACTTTTAAATCACCGCGTTTTGTTTTAGAAAGTTTTAACCATAGCATAGATACAAATGGTGCAAGTAGTACGATGAATGCTGGGTTAACTGATTGGAACCAAGATGTTGGAACTTCCCAACCGAAAATTGTACGATCAACAAATTTATTTGTATAAAGTGTTAGAGAACTACCAGCTTGTTCAAATCCTGCCCAGAAGAATACTACGAAACAAGTTAAAATTACAATTGCCCAAGTACGATTTTTCTCTTGTTTTGTTAAAGGTTTCTTTTCGACTACAGGTTGATTTTTTGATTTTTTGCCGACAACTGTTGTTCCTGCTTTACCAAGGTAACGAGGAGCTAATAAGTTGAAAACAATTTGTCCAATAATCATACCGATACAAGCTGCTAAGAATCCGTATTTATATCCCATTACAATAACGCCATTAGCGCTTGTTTTAAAGAAATCTTCTGCTAAAAATCCACAAATAAGTGGAGCAAAGAAAGCACCTACGTTAATACCCATATAGAAGATAGTAAATGCACTGTCACGACGTGAATCATTTTCGCCATACAATTCACCTAACAGTGTAGAAATATTTGGTTTGAAGAATCCATTACCAATAACTAATAGTATTAATCCAAGGAATAGTCCTGTTTTTGTATTCATTGAGAATAGTACAAAGTTGCCGATTGCCATGATGATTCCGCCGAGAGTAATGGCATGACGTCTTGTGATATAATGATCCGTTAGCCATCCGCCTATAATTGGCATGAAATATACTGCCGCTGTAAAAGTACCATATAATTGCACTGCGACTGCCTTATCAAATCCTAACCCGCCACTAACAGCAGCAGTTGTTAAATAAAGAACTAAAAGGCCACGCATTCCATAATAACTAAATCTTTCCCACATTTCTGTTAAGAACAACAAGTACAACCCTGGTGGATGTTTTTTTGGTGATTGTTGCTCTCCAGCTTTGTCTAATTTTAAAGCTGCATCCATTTTTGTTTCCCCCTAATCCTGTATAACGGATATTTATGTAATCATTTTAATTTACAAAATATTTAGAAGTCAATAGAATTATATGGAAATAGAAAGAAAATTTCTAAAAAAGTTCTATTTTTCTTCGACCGTTACTGTATTTTGCCCTGAAAACGAGATGATAAGCGTTTTCAAATGTAATAATTGAATTCTAAAAGAAAATAAAATAGTGATTAATCGGAAAATTTAGATTAAAATATTTATTCTTATATAAAGAAAATATATTCTATTTACTTTCCCAATATAACATGTTGGGAATAAAAATACAAAACGAAATAATGTGACATTTAAGTGAATTGAAAAATAACCAGCTCCATAGAAGGGAGCTGGTTAAGGAAATATTATTTAACAAAGCGTTTTTCGATGTCATCTAATAGTAGGTTAGCGGCCATTACGCCACCAGCTGTATTCCAAATAACGTCGTCAACTTTGTATGCTTTACCATTTTTTACTGCATTTAAATTTTTAAATAGCGGATCATTAATATATTCTTTTTCTAATTCAGATCCTTTTTTCTCATTTCCTTTATCGAATGTGAAGTAGAATAATACGTCACCATCCATTGCAGAAATACGCTCTTTAGATACGTTACGCTCTGCAAAATCATCTTTGTTTTGATCTCCAGGACGTTTAAATCCAAGTTCTTTTAAAATAACACCAGAGAATGTATCACCATGATAAATACGAACATCACCAGGCATGAAACGAACCATAGAGATTTCTTGATTTACTTTATCGCCAAGTTTGCCTTTTAAATCTTTCATACGTGATTCGTAATCAGCTACAACTTTTTGACCTTCTTTTTCTTTATTTAATGCTTTTGCATAAAATTTGAAGTTATCTTTCCATTCACCACGTAATGTTTCTGAGAACACAGTAGGTGCAATTGCTTTTAGTTGTTCGTACACTTTTTCGTGACGCATTTTGTTACCGATAATTAAGTCTGGTTTTAAAGAAGCAATTGTTTCAACGTTAACTTGTCCTTCATCACCAACAACTTTTACATCTTTCATTTTATCCTTAATATGTGGATACCATGGGTCACCAGTCCAAGACTTTACAGCACCAACTGGTTTTACACCTAATTCAAGTAAAGCTTCAGTTCCTTCATTTGTCAAGATAACTACACGTTTTGGATTAGCAGGAACCTCTGTTTTACCCATTGCATGTTCTACAGTAACCACTTCTTTTTTATTATCTTCTTTTGTAGATTCTTCTTTGTTACTTGATTTTCCACAAGCGCTTAAAAGCATTGAAAATGCTAGTAAAAATACAAATACTGTAAACGATTTCTTCCGCATGAAATTCATTATGTACCCCCTACATGTTGAGAATATTTTTCAATAGCAAGCATGATATTAAGCCTTTATCTTTTGATTGTCAATACATATGGATGAAAATAATTCTCATTTCCGTTGACAATAAGAATTAAGTTGAAATACACTAACAACGTATCATTATACATTGAAGGGGAAACGCTGCATGTTATTAAAAACAAATCGAGCAAAATGGATTGGATTATTTGTTGGAATCATTGCAGTCGTTATTTGTATTTGGGGAAGTATTATTTTCGGATATACAAATACGAGTTGGAAACTAGCATTGGATGCTTTTTTCCATTTTAACGGTTCCAATGAACATATTATTATTCAAAATGTACGTCTGCCTAGGGCGTTAATTGCAGCTAGTGTTGGTGCTAGTTTAGCCATTGCTGGTTGTCTTATGCAAACTTTAACTAAGAATCCACTTGCTTCTCCAGATTTTATTGGATTAAATTCAGGTGCTGCGTTCTTCATAGTTGTAGCAATTGTAATCTTTTCAGTAACATCATTATCAGCTTTCACATGGATCGCCTTTTTAGGAGCGGCGGTTGCAGCTGTACTTGTATTTGCTTCTAGTTCTTTAGGAAAAGAAGGGACTACTCCTCTTAAGTTAACGTTAGCAGGGGTCGCAATTAGTGCGTTATTTTCATCATTAACACAAGGATTACTTGTGTTAAATGAAAAAGCACTTGAAGAGGTATTATTTTGGCTTGCTGGATCTGTGCAAGGGAGAAAGTTAGAAATTTTACAATCTGTATTCCCATATTTATTAATAGGATGGATTGCATCTCTTATGATGGCAGGGAAAGTAAATACATTGATGATGGGAGAAGACGTCGCGAAAGGACTTGGACAACGAACAATTTTAATGAAATCATTCGTGTTACTTATTATTGTACTGTTGTCTGGTGGTTCAGTTGCGGTTGCTGGTCCAATTGGATTTATTGGAATTATTACTCCGCATTTTGCTAGATTTCTTGTTGGAGTTGACCACAGATGGAGAGTACCTTATAGCGGATTGTTAGGGGCAATACTACTAATATTGGCTGATATAGCAGCAAGATATGTCATTATGCCACAAGAAGTACCAGTAGGAGTTATGACAGCATTTATTGGAGCACCGTTCTTTATTTATATTGCACGTAAGAGAGGGCTTAGCAAATGAAGAAATATATTCCGTTTCGTATAGGAAAAGGCGAGCTCTCGTTTTTAATGTATAAACGAGCTTGTCTCGTCTTGTTAAGTTTACTAGTTGTTTTAATAGGATTATTCTTTGCGAGCGCAGGTATGGGAGACATGAAAATTGCTCCTTATGACGTATGGCAAGCAATTACCGGAAATGGCGATGCAATGTCAAATATGGTTGTAAATAAGTTTCGTATGCCACGTATTTTAATTGCTATCCTCGTAGGAATTGCGCTTGCGGTAGCGGGCTGTATTTTACAAGGGCTCGTTCGAAATCCACTTGCTTCTCCTGATATCATCGGGATTACGGGCGGGGCAAGTGTCGCAGTTGTATTATTTTTAGCGCTATTTAGTGATAAAAATAATGCACTAACGGTAAGTATTCATTATATGCCGCTCGCAGCTTTTGCAGGAGCAACGATTGTAGCGGTTTTTGTATACTTATTTGCATGGCAAAATGATGGATTATCACCAATTAGTCTCGTTTTAATTGGTGTTGGATTTTGGGCATTAACGAAGGCTGCGACAACATTATTTATGTTGCTAGCACCAATTTATCAAGCGAGCCAAGCAAATGTATGGATTACGGGTACCGTTTACGGCTCTTCTTGGCAAAACGTTATGGTACTTGCGCCTTGGGTTCTCATTTTAACAGTAATATCATTTATCGCAGCTAGGCATTTAAATGCACAAGAGCTAGGGGATGATATTGCGGTAGGACTTGGTGTTCCTTTAACGAAGTCACGCGTATTCATGTTATTACTTAGTACGGCTTTAATTGGGGGAGCAGTTGCCTTCGCCGGAGGAATTGGATTTGTCGGTTTAATGGCGCCTCATATTTCACGAAGGCTAGTTGGTTCTTTATACGGTGCATTACTCCCAGTTGCAGCTATTGTTGGTGCAATTCTAGTACTTGCTGCAGATTTAATTGGGCGTACAGTTTTCACACCACTTGAAATTCCAGCAGGGGTATTTACATCAGCAATTGGTGCACCTTATTTTATTTATTTACTTTATAAAAGTCGGAATTCATAAAGGGAGATGAATATGCAAAAAGCATTGGAGACGAAACGTTTGACGTTGTCTTATGGTGAAACAATTATTATTGATGAGTTGAATTTAGAAATTCCAAAAGGTGAAATTACAATCTTTATCGGTTCCAACGGTTGCGGGAAATCAACTTTATTACGTTCACTAGCTAGATTATTAAAGCCAACAACTGGTGACATTTTGTTAGATAATCAAGCTATTCAAAGTATGCAAACGAAGCAAATTGCTCGTCAAATGGCGATTTTACCGCAAGGACCACAAGCACCAGAAGGACTTACAGTATTGCAACTTGTAAAACAAGGACGCTATCCATATCAAACATGGCTGAAACAGTGGTCAGAAAAAGATGAGGAAATGGTACAGAAGGCACTTGCAGCAACAGGTATGACAGAATTTGCTGAGCGTGATGTGCATGCTCTTTCAGGTGGACAACGACAACGTGCTTGGATTGCAATGACGCTTGCACAAGATACAGATATTATTTTACTGGATGAGCCTACTACATATTTAGATATGACTCACCAAATTGAGGTGCTAGATTTATTATTCGAATTAAATGAAACAGAACAAAGAACAATTGTCATGGTATTACACGATTTAAATTTAGCATGTCGCTATGCAGATAACATTGTAGCCATTCAAGATAAACAAATATATGCACAAGGTAAACCTGAAGAAGTGGTAGATGAGAAACTAGTACGTGATGTATTCCGAATGGAGTGTCAAATTAGTACGGATCCGTTGTTTGGAACACCGCTTTGTATACCTCACGGAAGAGGAAGACGTGTAGTTAAAGAAGTTGCTCAGGTAATGAGATAAAAAAACGATGAGTGATTCATCGTTTTTTTTATTTGGTACAAGAAAATAAGAGGAAGAGAGGAATACGTAAGCGACGTTTATACTCTTCTTCCTCTTGAAAATAGGTTGGATTTGGTGTAGCTTCTTTTAATGATGTAATGGTAAATCCGGCTTGCTGTAATAATGTGAAATACTCTTCCGTTGTACGATGATATTTAATAACTTCTTGGTCAATCCATGGTTCAACCCGTTTGCCTAGTTTAAAGTAATCATCGACGAGCCAACTCGTTCTTTTACCACTTGTTTGTAAGCTTTCAAATGAAGAAGTAATAACGGGATGTTGAACGCTAAAGGTAAAGGTGCCATTTGTTTTTAAAGTTTGAAACACATTTTGAAAAATGGTATCAAGATGTTCAATATAATGTAAGGCAAGTCTAGATGTTACTAAATCAAAAGTGGAAGAGGGGTAGGTATAATCTTTGAGGTTTAAAAAATGAACAGATCCATTTTTATTTTCTAGTTGTTTTTTAGCTTTTTCATACATAAGTTCGGAGCCTTCAATGCCGGTGTAAGAGTAGCATCCCTTCTCTAATAATTCCGCACCAAACTTAGCGTCACCACAGCCTAAATCGAGAATTTGTTTTCCTTGCACATGACCAATGAGCTGAAAGAATACTGGTTTTTCAATGGATTCATTTGGGCTATTTTCTCGGTACCTTCGTTTCATATATTGTTCGAAAAATGCTGTGTTATTGTATACATCAGATTCTGTAAATGCCATGTTTGAAGCCTCCCCAAATATTTTTTTTATTCTATCAAATATGAAAAGTAAATGATAGATTTATTGTAATGAATCATATATAATCTAAAATTGTAAGCGGTTACTTTAAACTATTTTTCTATAATAAATTCTGAAAACGTGTTAAGCTAGTAGAGGGATTATTAGAACTATTAAGACAATAATCCGCTTACACGAACGATGGGAGGCTTCACGATGTCTAGTAAAACACTTGCGAAATTTTTAGAAGAAAATTTAGAGGATTTAAAATCAAAGGGGCTTTATAACGTAATTGATCCGCTTGAGAGTTCAAATGGACCGATCATTACAATAGGCGGAAAAGAATATATTAACTTATCTTCAAACAACTATCTTGGATTAGCAACAGATAGCCGTTTGCAAGAAGCAGCAATTGGTGCTATTCATAAGTACGGTGTTGGAGCAGGAGCTGTTCGTACAATTAACGGTACTTTAGATTTGCATATTAAGTTAGAAGAAACAATTGCAAAGTTTAAACATACAGAAGCAGCAATTGCTTATCAATCAGGATTTAACTGTAATATGGCAGCGATTTCAGCTGTTATGGATAAAAATGATGCGATTCTTTCAGACGAATTAAATCATGCATCTATTATTGACGGTAGTCGTCTATCAAAAGCAAAAATTATTGTTTATAAACATTCTGATATGGAAGATTTACGCCAAAAAGCAATCGCGGCGAAAGAATCAGGTCTTTACAATAAATTAATGGTAATTACAGATGGTGTCTTTTCGATGGATGGAGATGTTGCAAAACTACCAGAAATTGTTGAGATTGCAGAAGAGTTAGATTTAATGACATACGTAGATGATGCACACGGTTCAGGTGTACTTGGAAAAGGTGCAGGAACTGTAAAGCACTTCGGTCTTTCTAATAAAGTTGATTTCCAAATTGGTACATTATCAAAAGCAATTGGGGTAATTGGTGGATATGTAGCAGGGAAACAAAACTTAATTGACTGGTTAAAAGTTCGTTCACGTCCATTCTTATTCTCTACAGCATTAACACCAGCTGATGCAGCAGCTTGCATGAGATCAATTGAAATCTTAATGGAAAGTACAGAGTTACACGATCGTTTATGGGAAAATGGCCGATACTTAAAACAAGGATTAAAAGAACTTGGCTTTAACATTGGGGAAAGTGAAACGCCAATTACACCTTGTATTATTGGGGACGAAGTATTAACACAAGAATTTAGTAAACGTCTAAATGAAGAAGGTGTATACGCAAAATCTATCGTGTTCCCAACTGTAGCAAAAGGAACAGGCCGCGTTCGTAATATGCCTACAGCAGCTCATACGAAAGAAATGTTAGATGAAGCAATTCGTAAGTATGAAAAAGTAGGAAAAGAAATGGGCATCATTTAAGTAACGACATCTTTTGAATAGCTTGCAAATGAGGAGTGGGGAAAATGAAAAAAATTCTAGTAACCGGTTCTTTAGGGCAAATTGGTTCTGAACTAGTAATGAAACTTCGTGATGTATACGGCGCATCAAATGTTATTGCAACAGATATTCGTGAAACAGATAGTGAAGTAGTAACGTCTGGTCCATTTGAAACGTTAGATGTAACAGATGGACAAAAACTACATGATATCGCAAAGCGTAATGAAGTAGATACAATTATTCATTTAGCAGCTTTACTTTCAGCAACAGCAGAAAAAAATCCGTTATTCGCATGGAACTTAAATATGGGCGGACTTGTAAATGCATTAGAAGCAGCTCGTGAATTAAACTGTAAGTTCTTCACGCCAAGTTCTATCGGTGCATTCGGTCCATCGACGCCAAAAGATAATACACCGCAAGATACAATTCAGCGTCCTACTACGATGTATGGGGTAAACAAAGTAGCAGGAGAATTACTATGTGATTATTATCATCAAAAGTTTGGCGTAGATACGCGCGGTGTCCGTTTCCCAGGTTTAATTTCTTACGTAGCTCCTCCAGGAGGCGGAACGACTGATTATGCAGTTGAAATTTATTATGAGGCGATTAAAAAAGGTGTATACACCTCATACATTGCTGAAGGAACGTACATGGACATGATGTATATGCCTGATGCTTTACAAGCGATCATTTCATTAATGGAAGCTGATCCAAGTAAGCTAGTGCATAGAAATGCATTTAACATTACGGCAATGAGTTTCGAGCCAGAGCAAATTGCAGCATCAATTCGTAAACACATTCCGACGTTTACAATGGATTATGCAGTAGATTCAGCTCGTCAAACAATCGCTGATAGCTGGCCAAACTCTATTGACGCAACTGCAGCAATGAAAGAGTGGGGCTTTAAAGCAGAATACGATTTAGACAAAATGACAACGGACATGTTGGCTAAGTTAAAAAAAAAGCACACAGCTGAGTTAGTGATGAATTAATAGGAAGAGCTGATTCTTAGGAATTGGCTCTTCCTTATTTTTGAGGGAGAGAAGTCTTATGCAAAGAGTTGACGTCGTATACGCACTAATACATAACGAAGAAACAGATAAAATATTAATGGTACATAATGTAGAACAAAACGTTTGGTCATTGCCAGGCGGGGCTGTGGAAAAAGGTGAAATATTAGAGGAAGCACTAATAAGAGAAGTGAAAGAAGAGACAGGTTTAATTGCTACGTTAGGTGGGCTTGTTGCGATCAATGAAAAATTCTTTGAAGAATCAGGGAATCATGCACTATTTTTTACATTCCGAGCGAATGTAGTAAAAGGTGAACTTATTGCGGAAGATGAAGGTGAAATTTCTGCAATAGAGTGGATAGATCGAACAATTGCGAATGAGCGCTTCCCATACTATGACGAAGGATTTGAATCGTTATTAGAAGTAGGCATTCCATACAAGTTTCAACCAGAAACAAAGTAATTGAACGGAAAAAGAGGAGCCACAAGGCTCCTCTTTTCTATTCAATCGTCTTCAGTAATAATTTTTTCAGTAATGGTTTAATCTTCAATCGTAAATCTTCAGCATGATTTGCAACTAAGAAGTGATGGTTATAAATGTTCTTCATTAATTGATAAGTTGCTTCTTTCGCTTCACCTTCTTCGATGAAGATTCCGATTACTTCCATACCACTTTTACGAGCAAGTTTGACAGCTTCATGCGTATCTAAAATACCGTCTTGTTGATAATCTAGCGCAGAAGGCTCACCATCTGTGAAGACTAGTAAGAATTTATGTTTCTCAGGTCTTTTTGCAAGCTTTTCAGAAACGATACGAATAATATATCCGTCGCGGTTATCTTCTTCTTCACGAAGTTGCATAATTTCCGGACCAACGTTTGGTAACGTTGAGTTTTTATAATTTACAACTTCATGGATAACGTTCGGCTTATCTTCAGGTTTAGCGCTAGAGGCATCTTCCCAAAATCCGCTAATAGCGTGCGGGATTTTTAAAGATTTTAAAGCTTCATGGAATAGTACAACACTCTTCTTCGTTTCTTCCATTTTGTTATACATAGAACCAGAACAGTCAACTAACAGTTGGAATGCAACATCGAGTTCTTGTGACTCTTGTCCTTTTTTATAAAACATACGCGGCTGTTTTTCGGTATAAATACGAAGGAATTTTTTGCGAAGTCTTCCATAATATTTATCACTATTCGCATTCGTTTTATTTTCAATCGTTTTTTCGATAATTTTCTTTAATTCTTTTACATCTTTATTGACGACTGATTTGATAGCTTGGTAATCTTTTTTCTCATCGATATTTGCTTTGCGAGCTTCTTTAAATGTATGAGAAGCACCTACATTATACTTACCGTATGCACCGTCGTGCTGGCTAGAAGCGTGTGAAGCCCTTGCTTCTTCTGTATCAGCGCCATCAAAGTTGGATTGTGTACTTTTTTGAGAGGTACCTTGTACAGAACCAAGTGCTTGGTCGCCATCTTCTGATTCACGAGCAGTATCGCCCATCATGTTTGTTTTTGTTCCGCTTTCTAATTCAAAGCGTAAAAAGTTCTCGTTTTCGTTATTTTTATTTTCACGATGCCATGTGGAGAAACTTTCATCCATTTTGTTTTTATTTTCATCGTCATCTATAAGCTGCGTATCATCATTTGCTAAATCTTCGACGCGACAGTTCTTTTCATCTGCAAGGACAGATAAGTAAAGTGGAGCATGCCCGAAATAGTTGTTAAGCATATCACTTTCAAGAAGCGCCTCTAAGCGATAGCGAATTTTCTCAACGATATACATAATATCTTCTGTATTACGTGCTTGGAATGTTTCATGTAAAATTGCTTCAATTTTCTCGAAATATTCATTATTGAACATTTCATATTTATCGCTCGTTAATGAAAGATAGCATAGGCAAAATAGACGATCACCGTGATAATTACGAACGCGGTTTATTTCATTTTGAGAGCCGAAATAATTGCGGTACATTTCTTTTCGGCGTTTAAAAATATGCTTCGTGCCAGGACGTAAGTTCTTTACGATTTCCTCAACGCGTAAATCTTCTAATAGAACAAATAATTGTGTTAAAAACTTTTTTAGGGGCGATTCTTGCAATTCAATCGCATAAGAACGAATTAAAGTCATGTCCGAGTAATGTTTATTACCAAGTGCTTTTAAGAACACTTCGCTTTTTAATCCGATTACTGTATCTTCTTCTTTTCGATCATCCCAAAAGTGACTAATGACAACTTTCTTTTCAATTTCGTCGTAGTATGCTTTATAGCCATATTCAAGATAGGCATCGTCTTCTTTTAGAAGGGCATACATTAAGTTTTCCATTTGTAGAAACAGCGACGCATCAATTTTTTTGTCACTAAAAATTTGTCTCATAAATTATCCCTCAAAGAAATAACTTTCTGCTAATTCACGGACAGTCATTTGTTCTGTTTCATCATTAAGTTTTGCAATTATGCTTCGTTCAATAGCTCGCATAACAGGAATATATACACCTAAATCACATGCGTCGATAATACCACGAATACTTGCTGCTTCTTCACTTACACGTCCATCGCGAGCTAAAGGCATAAGGTCGCTTGCAAATGCAACAAACTTTTCAATTGTTGCAACATCATTTAATTTTGATTCTGCTAATAATAGTTCTTTTAATGTGTCACCTTGAATATAAGGAACTTCAATAATAACGAAACGGTTTTTTAATGCTTCATTTAGTTCACTTGTTCCAACGTAACCTTCGTTAATCGCAGCAATTACACGGTATTCGTCATCACCGTATACAACCTCTTGTGTAAATGGGTTTGTGATCATTTTACGGTAATCTAATGCACCGTGAAGTAGCGGTAAAGTTTCAGGTTTTGCCATATTGATTTCGTCAATATATAGGAAGTGACCGTTCTCCATTGCTTTCATAAGAGGACCGTTCACGAATGAAACTTCAGATGCACCATCTTTCGTTTGTAGTGTGTTGTATCCTAAAATACCTTCTACATCTAAGTCGACAGAGCAGTTAATGCTATGCATTGGTTTTTGAAATAAAGAAGAAAGAGTTTCCGCGAGTACTGTTTTACCACTACCAGTCGGTCCTTTTAATAGAATGTTCTTGCCAAGAAGAAGTGCTGTAATCGCATCTTCGATAATGCTGTTATCAGATGCTTTATATATTTTAGTACCGATTAAATGAGCATTTTCACCAGCTTCTTGTTTATTCTTTTCATGAATCGTAGAAAGCTGCTGTTTTAAATCAGAATGTATATGAAATTGTTCTAACATGTATTTCCCACCTAACATTATTTTCATAAAGTAATACATCTTATGATAACTTGTTTTAATATGGTATGCAAAGAAAAGGAAGGAGGATAAAGGGAAAAGAAAAAGCAATCAAGATGAAGTTGATTGCTTACAGTAAAGGAGAAATGAGCCTCATGAAAGACTCCAATATGCGTTTTTTTATACTTCTTTTTTGGAAAGAGTTCCATTTAATTTCAGTTGAATGTTTAAAATCTTCTTCAAAATCACGTTTAATATCTTGAACTGTTTTTGATTCATAAAGTACGCTAATAATTTCGTAATTCAATTCAAAGCTACGTACATCCATGTTCGCTGTACCGATAGTTGCAATTGTATCATCAACGAGTACAATTTTTGCATGCATAAAACCATCTTTATAACTGTAAATAGAAGCACCAGCTTTTAAAAGCGGAGTGAAATAGGATTGAGATGCTTGATCACTAATGATGCTATCACTTTTACCTGGATATAAAATCCGTACATCTATTCCGGCAATTGCACTTAAGCGTAATAATGTTAAAGTTTCTTGATCTGGAATAAAGTAAGGTGTAGCGATCCAAATAGATTTTTTTGCAGAGCCCATAACAGCTAATAATGTATTACGAATACTTTTATCATCGGAGCTTGGTCCGCTTGCTACGATTTGAACAGCACCTTCTGCATTTGAAATCTCTTTACCTGGGAAGTATTGTCTATTCATGAATTGATCCCAGGAATAAGTATTTAAACCACTAGAGGCATAGAGCCAGTCTTCTAGAAAGATTGCTTGTAATTTATATAATGCTTTTCCCTCTATTTTTAAATGACTATCACGCCAAACGGGGAATTTCTTTGAACGGCCAAGATATTCATCACCGACATTGAGTCCTCCGGTAAAACCAATTTCTCCATCTACAATAACGATTTTTCGATGGTTACGATAATTGACAGTTTCAAGTAACCAAGCTGAAAAAATAGGGTCAAATTCTACAATTTCAATCCCAGCTTCTTTCATAGGTTGCAAAAATCTTCTTCTTAACGTATTACTTCCAAGGCCATCATAAAGGAAGCGTACAATAACACCATCTTTTGCTTTTTGTATTAAAGCATCTCGAACTTTTGTACCAATTTCATCAGATTTATAAATGTAATATTGAATATGTATATGATGTTTTGCCTGTTCTATAGCTTGCAAAATCTCTGAAAATGTTTGATCTCCGTTTGTTAAAAGTTTTGTAGTTGTTCTATCTGCGGCAGGACCGCCTCCAAATTTTTGTATGACTTCTGTTAAATGCATGGAACGTTCATTTAGTGGGACTGTGAGTAATAACTCTAGTCTTCTTCCTTCTAATATTTCACGGAATAATTTTCTTTGTTCTTCTGAACGATGGAGATGTTTTTTTCTTCTCCAGCGGCTGCGCCCGAAAATAGCGTATAAAAGCACACCTATAATAGGAAGAAGTGCTAATACTAAAAACCACGCTAATGTACTTTGTGGAGATCTATTTTCTATAAAAATAACGAATGAAATTCCTACGATTGTAATGGACCATAGAGCACCGACAAATGTATATAACGAAATATACGATGTATTTAATAGGAACAGAACGATAGATACAATTGTAAATATTAATAGTAATTGAACGATAGGCTTCTTCATTTCTATATAATTCCCCTAATCTTTTTTCAATATAGACTTCTTAAATAGAAGATGTAATATGACATCTTTATTATAAGGTGTTTTGCTTTTTTTACAAAATATAGACATATCACCTATACTTTCCGCATTTGTCCTACATACAGTGTACTATCCCATTTTTTATCTCACTCTTAACGCATATGAAAATGAAAAAATCGAAAAGGAGCGGAGAAACATGCATTATATAGAAAACAATGGATTGTACTATCGGAATCATCATCATGGAGGACACAATCATGGTGGGCACAATCATAACGGCGGACATCATCACCATGGAGGACACAATTACCATGATCACCATCATCATCACGGAGGCGGATGGGGCTGGGGTGGTGGTAGTTCATGGGGAGGCGGATTTTTCCCTGGAAGCTTTGCGGGAGGAGTGTTAGGTGGACTGACAGCTGGCGCATTAACGGGTACAGCAAGTGGAGGGTATTATCCAGCTCCATATCCAGTAACTTATCCATCACCATACCCTGTAACGTATCCAATGCCATACCCAGGTTATCAGCAAATACCATATTCGTATTAAACTAAAAAAGAGGCTACCCTCTTTTTTAGTTTAATACGGTATTTATTTATAAAATATTTCCAAAATTAAGGTGAAAATATGTTAATATTTTGTTATTGTAATTCAAAAACATATACATTAATGTAGATTTTCATATTATTATTCGTGAATAATTATGTAGTATGGTCTAATTTCTATTTTGTTATTAAAGAGTAAAGAGATCTGATGTGAATGGTATTAGTTAGAAACAGGGCTTGGATAGAGCCACTTAAAAGGATTGCAGTATAATAAGGTGCGAAATAATTAGGGAGATGAGAAGCTACTAGTTATAATTGAAACGGTATAATATTGCTTTTTATTACAAATAATATTATGTTATTTTAATCGGTCTATTTAAAAAGATAATTTATGTAATGGGCTAGTATTAGAAAATGAAATATCTCTATTTCTATGAAGAGAAACAGGTTGTGTTTTAGTCAGATAGGAAGCAAGGAGAGATGCGCATGCTAGAACAGAGAGGTCATGCATTATATGACTCTTCATTGCGAGATTTAAAGTTAGCATTAGATGAGTCTTCAATTGTTGCAATTACAGATCGAAAAGGTCTTATTACATATGTAAATGATAAATTTTGTGAAATCTCTAAATACAAAAGAGAAGAATTAATTGGAAAAGATCACCGTATTTTAAATTCAGGACATCATCCGAAAACCTTTTTTCAAAACTTATGGAAACGTATTTTGAATGGGAAAGTATGGACAGGTGAGATTCGGAATCGAGCAAAAGATGGTACATATTATTGGGTCAAAACAACAATTGTTCCATTTTTAAATGAAAAAGGAGAGCCATACCAGTTTATCGCAATTCGAAATGATATTAGTAGTAGAAAAGAAGCGGAACATAGATTGCGGCTAAGTGAAAGTCGTTATAGGGAACTTGCCTATCATGATGCTTTAACGAGTTTGCCGAACCGTTTGCAATTAATAACGACCGTTAATAAATTGATTGCAGATAAAAAAGAATTTGGTATGATTTACTTTGATTTGGACCGTTTTAAATTAGTAAATGATACGTTAGGTCATATGATAGGGGACTTACTTTTAAGCGAAGTCGCTTCACGGTTGCATTATGTACTAGGAGAGAAAGATGTTCTGGCTAGGCTAGGTGGCGACGAATTTGTGCTGTTAACAAAAAATCATAGGCAAGATGATATGAGTCAGTTAGCGACATCTGTGTTGTCATGTTTTCAGGCACCATTTATATTGGAAGGCCATGAAGTATACATTTCAGCTAGTCTAGGACTTTGTTCTTATCCACAAGACGGACAAGACGTGGAAACGTTATTGAAAAACTCTGACTTAGCTATGTATAGTGCAAAAGAACAAGGTAGAAACGCTGCATGTTTCTTTACAGATGAGCTACGCGCGAAAATAAATCGTAGAATGAAAGTTGAGTTTGCTTTGCAAAAGGCAATTCGTGATGAAGAGTTAGATGTAGCATTGCAGCCTATTATTGATTTGAAAACGAAGAGATATTCTGGTATAGAAGCTTTAGTACGCTGTATGACAGAAGACGGACCCATTGCACCAAGCGAATTTATCCCGGTAGCTGAAGAGTCTGGACTTATTATAAAGCTAGGAGACTGGGTATTAGAAAAATCGTGCCGATTGTTTAAAACATTGCCAAATTATCAAGAAGGGCTAAAGTTATCTGTGAATTTATCTATACAACAATTAATGCAGAAACGTTTTATTTTGTCTGTACGTAGCATTTTAAAGAGAACTGGTTTTCCTCCGAACCGTTTAATATTAGAAATAACGGAAAGCATTGCAGTCCGCCATTTTGATTATATTATTGCTACATTACAAGAATTAAGAAATATGGGTGTTTTAATTGCTTTGGATGATTTCGGAACTGGCTATTCTTCCTTATATTATTTAAAACAACTACCACTGGATATTGTAAAAATTGATCGTAATTTTATTCGTGAATTTCATTATGATCACGCGCAACCAGAACGAACAATTGTAAAATCTGTTATTGAAATTGCTCATAGTTTAAATTTAGCAGTAGTTGCTGAAGGGGTAGAAACAGTAGAGCAAGAGAGTTTGTTACAATCAATGAGCTGTGATTATGTACAGGGATTTTATTATGCGAAACCTTTATCTGTAGGAGAGTTAAAAGAAAAGTTAATTACAGATTTTTAATAAAAAAGAGAAGCCAGCAGCTTCTCTTTATTTAATCCGTTTTTTGTGAGTCTTTCATTAGTACTGGATAAAGAATAAGACCTAATACGAACAATCCAATTCCTAAGAAGAACGTTTTTAAATCAGCAGTTCCCGTTTTGATAACCCAAATTGAGTATACAAATGCTAATGTAGTGATGATCCCGTCCTTTATTCGAGAACCAGGCATTATATCATACGTTTCTCCTGTAATAACCAGTTTGAATTGGTACAGAGTAGAAACTAGGTATGGAATTAAATAGGCTAATGTTGCTACGACAATAGCGAAACTATAAGCTTCTGAAACAGTACCAGAAATCGTTGAAAATAAGAAAATTTGCGTCATTACATTTGTAATCAATAATGATTTTGAAGGACTACCTTTTTTATTTGTTTTCCCGAAAAACTTAGGGAAAAGTCCATTCTTTGCTGCCTGGTAAGGTACTTCTGAACTAACAACAATCCAGCCAACTGTAGATCCAAATAAAGATATAAGAGCGAGTAAAGCCATTATATATGCGCCTTTATTTCCAATTGCTAAATTTAATGCGTCTACTAATGGTTTTTGAGACTCTTTTAAAGCATCTTGCGGAAGAGCTCCCATTGTAAGTAAAGTAATTGACATGTAAATAAGAAGAGCGATAATTAATCCGAAAATCGTAGCTTTTTTTACATCGCGCTGTGATTTTGCACGATTAGAAAGCATAACTGCTGATTCAATACCGATAAATGCCCAGAGTGTTGCAATAGCAGCTGAATTGATTTGTCCGCCTAACGAGATGGATTGTCCTGCTTCATTCATAAAGGTTTGACCGTCTCCGAAATTAGAGGCATTGAAAATGAATAATGTAATTACAATAAACATTGTAAATCCGATAATTTTTGCAATGGTAGCAAGTAGATTCATATTTCCAGCTCGATCAATATTTTGAGAAAGAATATATTGAATTCCCCACAGCATAAGGCTACATACGAGGAAAGTTAATCCTTTTCCGAGTTCTAGTGAAAATCCGTTTATTGAAAAAAGAATTTGCTTACTTTGTAAAACTGGAAAGAATGTTGATAAATATCCAGCAAAGGAAATAATAACAGATGCTGTTGCAGCCCAGTTAGCAGCCCAATATCCCCATGCCATACTATATCCTGCAACTTTACCAGCTTTTTTTGAAGGAAACATCGCTTGAGCGTAGCTTTGTGGTCCAGCTTTTAATTCTGGTTTCCGAATCGCTAAATTTCCAAATACAAGTGCAATCATAAATACGCCAAGGCCTGTAATACTCCATGCGAGTGTAGAACCCATTGGACCTGATACTTGTGCTAAATTTGCTGGAAGCATAAATACGCCACCGCCAACCATATTCCCGATAACAAATGCTGTTAAAACCCATAATCCCCATTTTTTCGTTTCCATTTTTGTTAACTCCTTTGTAGTAAGTTTTGCTTAAACATCATTTTTTACTAGCTTTTTGACAATAAAAAAAGAGCCATGTAGATAAAAAAATACCTACATGGCTCTTTCGCCAAAGCGTAGGTACAACGGGAATAACCCTTGTACCTACGCGTAATTTTTCCGCTAGGTTTCAAGGGTTACGTATGATGATGATGTTTTTGTGCAAATGTAACTACATTTGTTGTATAAGTAAGCATAGTTCTTTGCTCCCTTTCTCCTCTGATTTTGAAGTTAGTATACTACATGTTTTTTTGAATGAAAAGAAAAATATAAAAATTTTTATAAAAATACGTTTTAAAGATTAAATATTTACCTATATTTTTCTTGTACTGGAAAATAAGTGAGAGATTGGCAGAAGAGTGAAGCATGTTATAATACATATAGAATTAGAAGGTGACAAGGGGCTATTGTAGATGATGAGTAAGTATGAACAAATTTATACAGAAATCAGTAAATCTATTGATAATAAACAATTAAAAGAGGGATGCAAAATCCCATCAGAAACAGAATTAATGAAGCAGTATGAGGCAAGCCGAGGGACGGTAAGAAAAGCTGTAGATTTACTGCAAGAGCGTGGATATGTGCAAAAAATTCATGGAAAAGGTGTTTTTGTTTTAAAGCGAAAAAATATTGAATTTAATTTTGGCGGTATTGTAAGTTTCCAAGAAGAAAATGAACGTTTAGGACGTCATTGTATTACGGAAGTTGTGGAAATGGACAAAGAAAAAGCCACAAAAGAAATTGCGAAATTATTAAATGTAAAAGAAAAAACAGAGATTGACCATATTAAACGTGTACGAAATATTGATGGAGAAAAAGTAATTTTAGATATAAATCATTTTGTATCTGAGTTTATTCCAGGGTTAACGAAAGAAATTGCAACGGCGTCAATTTATAAATACATCGAGAAAGAATTAGGGCTACATATTAGCTATTCACAGAGGGTAATCGAAGTACAGTCATGTACAGAGGATGACAGAAAGTATTTAGATTTAAATGGAACAGACTATGTTGTCGTTGTGAAAAATTTTACACATTTGTATGATGGAAGTCAGTTTGAATATACAGAATCACGCCACCGTTTAGATATTTTTCACTTTTCGGATGTGGCACGCAGGAAGTAAAGAGGTGGAACAAAATATTGTTTCATCTCTTTTTTTTTATAAAAAAAACACAAACTCGTATATACGAGTGTTGACTAACTTATATATACGAGTTAATATGTAATTGTAAACGGTATCAAAAAAAGAAAAGAGGGACGGGAATATGGGGAAAGACTATCGTAAAACAGCAGAGGAAGTGTTGCAGTATATTGGAGGGAAAGACAATATTGAACAAGCTGCACATTGTGTGACGAGGCTCCGTATCGCTTTAAAAGATGAAAGTAAAATAGATAATGATAAATTACAGTCTGTTTCATTAGTGAAAGGGGCGTTTCATAACGCTGGGATATTTCAAATTGTAATTGGTCCAGGGGATGTAGATCGTGTTTATGCGGAATTGATAACGCTTGCAGGTATGAAAGAATCGACTGTAGCTGACGTAAAAGATTCCGGGAATCAGAAGTTAAATCCAGCTCAAAAGTTTGTAAAAATATTTTCGGATGTATTTATGCCAATATTACCAGCGATCGTAACAGCTGGTTTGCTAATGGGTATTAACAACCTATTAGGCGCAAAGGACTTATTTTTTGATGGGAAAAATTTATTAGATGTTTATCCGAACTTAGGCGGGCTTTGGGATTTAATTAATATGATGGCGAATACAGCATTCGTATTCTTACCAGCACTTGTCGGTTGGTCAGCAACGAAGCGTTTTGGTGGTAGTCCGATACTAGGGATTGTTATGGGATTAATGCTTGTGCATCCAGCCTTATTAAACGCGTGGGACTATGGAAAAGCAGCGACTGGTTTAGACGGACAAAAGATTGAGTACTTCGATATTTTAGGACTGTTCCAAATTGAGAAGGTAGGATATCAAGGTCAAATTTTACCTATTTTAGTAGCTGCATTTGTGTTAAGTAAAGTAGAAGTTTTCTTAAAGAAACATGTACCAAATGCAATTCAATTATTAGTTGTACCAATTACAACAATCGTTGTGACAGGTGTGTTAGCATTAGGAATTATCGGTCCGGTTACACGTCATATTGGAGATTTATTAACAGTAGGATTAGTAGGTGTATATGAAACAGTACCAGTAGTTGGAGCAGTATTGTTTGGAGCATTATATGCACCGCTTGTAATTACAGGTATGCATCATATGTTTATTGCAATTGATTTACAATTGATTGCACAGCACGGTGGCACATTTATTTGGCCGATGATCGCTCTTTCTAACATTGCGCAAGGTAGTGCGGCACTTGCGATGTTCTGGATTTCTAAAAATCAAAATGATAAAAGTATGGCATCTACATCAGCAATCTCGGCATATTTCGGTATTACAGAGCCAGCTATGTTTGGTGTAAACTTACGAAATAAATTCCCGTTCTATGCAGCGATTATTGGCTCGGCTATTGCAGCTATATTTATTACGTTAAATGGTGTATTAGCACCTGCTATCGGAATTGGCGGATTACCAGCATTTATTTCTATCATTCCGAAATCGATTCCAATGTTTATTGTCGGAATGATTATCGCAGTTGTAATTCCATTTACGTTAACGTGGTTATTTGCAAAACGAGTAAAACAGAAGTAGGAGGAAGTTAAACATGAAGGATTGGCATAAAAGTGTAGTCTATCAAATTTATCCGAAGAGCTTTAATAGTTATTACAATAGAGAAACCGGGGATATAAAAGGTGTTACAGAGAAACTAGATTATTTAAAAGAACTCGGAGTGGATTATATATGGTTAACACCGATATACCAATCACCACAAAATGATAATGGATATGATGTAAGTGATTACTACAGCATTGATCCATCTTACGGAACGATGGAAGAGTTTGAAGAACTTTTAGCAGAAGCGAAAGTACGTAACATTGAGATTATGCTTGATATTGTTGTAAATCATAGTTCGACTGAACATAAGTGGTTTAAAGAATCGAAGGAAGATAAAAATAGTCCATATCGTAATTACTATATTTGGCGTGATGAAAAAAATAATTGGCAGTCTAAGTTTGGTGGATCTGCTTGGAAATATGATGAGAAGACGGAGCAATATTATTTACATTTATTTGATGAAACACAAGCTGATTTAAATTGGGAAAATGAAAAACTTCGTGAAGAAGTATATGATATGATGCGTTTTTGGCTGGATAAAGGGGTAACGGGATTCCGATTAGATGTCATTAACTTAATTTCAAAAGACCAATACTTCTTAAACGATGAAGGTAATACTGCGACAAGTGATGGACGCAAGTATTATACAGATGGTCCGCGTGTTCATGAATATTTACAAGAGATGAACCGAAATGTTTTTGCAGGAACAGATGTAATTACAGTTGGAGAAATGTCATCTACGACAATTGATAATTGTATTAAATATTCTAACCCTGAGCGCAATGAATTAAGCATGACGTTTAGTTTCCATCATTTAAAAGTAGATTATCCGAATGGTGATAAGTGGACGAAAGCAGAGTTTGATTTTATTAAATTAAAAGAGATTATGTCTAACTGGCAAATTGAAATGCAAAAGGGCGGAGGATGGAATGCGTTATTTTGGTGTAACCATGACCAGCCTCGCATCGTGTCACGCTTTGGTGATGATGGAAAGTACCGAAACGAATCTGCAAAAATGTTAGCGACAGCCATGCACATGCTGCAAGGAACGCCTTATATTTATCAAGGGGAAGAAATCGGTATGACGAATCCTAAATTTGAGTCCATCGAGCAATATCGTGATGTGGAATCGTTAAATATATATGATATAAAGCTAAAAGAAGGGCTATCAAAAGAAGAGATTATAGGGATTTTAAAGCAGAAATCTCGTGACAACTCTCGCACTCCGATGCAGTGGAATGAAGAAATAAATAGCGGGTTTACAACAAGCACACCTTGGATTTCGGTCGCTGAAAACTTTAAAGAAATAAACGTAGAGAAGGCATTAGAAGATAATGAGTCTGTATTTTATCATTATAAAAAACTAATTGAACTAAGAAAAACATATGATGTTATTACAGATGGAGAGTATGCTATTTTAGATGTAAATCATCCTAAGATTTGGGCATATACACGTGCTGTAGAGAATGAAGTATTACTTGTTGTAAATAACTTTTATGGAGAAGACATCACATATTCCGTACCAGTGAATATTCAATTGGATGGAATGGAACAAGAGATAGTATTATCAAATTATAAAGATTCAAGTGTGGATGTTAATAATCTTAACTTAAGGCCATATGAATCAATTGTATATAGATATACGAAATAAAAGGTTGTATGCCGAGGAGGCATACAACCTTTTATTTTAAGACACCACTATACAAAATGCTTACTTCTACTTCAGGTTTAAACTTTACTTTTGCATAATCTTTATCCCAATTTTTTTTCTTCCATAAATCAGGGTGATAAGCGATAAGGTGTCTGCCGATACCGAAAGCATCACAGTTTGCTTTTTGTAGCTTTTTTGTTATTTGTTTCGCTTCTTTCGTAAGTTGCTTTGATAATTCTTTATTTAGTTTTTTTCGTTCCCACATTTTATAAAAATCATCTCTTGGAGCCTCAAGCGCTATAACTTTTAGTTGAAGCTTAATGTGAGCATAAACATTTCCTTTTTTATCTGTTGTTATTTTTAAGTCTCGTTTTAATTTCCGATTGCTAATTTCCATCGTTAAATAATCAGATGTCGTCTCTGATTCATCGCTAGTAAGTTTTTGGGTGATACGGGCACTTGTTCCCATTTTTCCAGTTAATAACACGAATAAAACAGATTGTTTCAAAGGTAAATGTCCAGTTAATTTATCTTTATTAAATAAAGATAACCCGTTTGTGATAACTTCTTTTCCTTTTATTTTTATAGAAGGGAGGGTGAAATCTTTACCCGGATCTAACATTTTTGTAGCAGCTGTTTCTAAAGTTTCCTTTGGGAACACACTCATATCTTCTAAACTTTTCACTTTTTTCTTTAGGAAATCTCCAATTAGTAAATTTCCTACTTTCTTTTTTTTTAGTATTTCAGCTGTTTCACCATCTACTGAAATAAGTTTTACCAGAGCAGTAGGGTTTGTGGGGTCTCGAAAACTAATATCTAAAAAAGGAAATATTCCTTTTTTTTGAATTTTTGTTCCCAAAAGTTGCAAACCGTATTTGAAATATCGAATGTTTCCAGTCACATTTTCTTTCAAAGTATCGCTAGTGTCTCGTATGTTATGGCCAGTTGCTGAATGTATTTCATTTTCAAATGAAGATTGTTCGCTTCCTGAACTTCTTACAAGTTCAACCGTTTGCTGAAGTTGATTTTCTTCTGTAATATCAAATCCAATACTATAAGCTAATCTAGCCTCCCTTAAAGGCTCTTGATCCCAGCAACCAGAAAGAAGTGAGCTAGCACATAAGATACTACATAATTTAACTGTTTTTTTGTGCATATGGAGCTCCTTTCTTATTTCTTAATAAGGAATAAAGAAGAAATAAAAAAGGAAGAAAGACAATGAAAATATAAGTGAATTTATCAGTGAAATTTGCAATCGACTTTAATTCTTCAGGTGTATCTATAAATAAGGCGATACTAAAAGAGATAAGTCCAACAATTGGAACAGATTTTTTATGATTAGTAAGGTTGAATATATGCCCAATGCCTATAGAAGCAACGTAGTAACAACTAGCGATAGAAGCTACGACAGTTATCATCCAAATTGGTATGAATATTAAATCAGTACGGTCTATAATCCCAATATGTAAGGATCGCAATAAGTAGGCGACTGGATCTGGAATAAGCTCAATTTGCTTTGGGCTAAATACGATAAAGCAAATCCAAACGGTAAAAGTGTAAAAAAGAGTTACAAATCCATTAGCGATAGAAATGGCCTTTAGCCGTGCAATCGGATTCCCATTTACTTTTGGAAAAGCAATAAGAATAATTTCAAAACCATACATGGCTGTAATTGTTTCCTTAGATGCTTGAATAATATTCAACCATCCAGCCTCTGTAATGGGGAAAATATAAGAAAAATCAGCTCGCGTGAGCCCAAGGGCAATTAAAAGGGCCATTGGTAAAATGAGAATAGAGGCCATAACATAAAATCGTACAATGACTTTAAACGTATTATAAGCTACATAACAACAAGCTATTGTAAATAATATGAGAATTGCGTACCAAGGAGTTGCTTGCAAAACCCATACTTTAATGACATTACAAGCATTTAACATAACGGTCATACCTATAAGGGTAAAATAAAAAACATAAGAGAATCCTAATAGTTTTCCAAGTTTATTACCAAACATCATACAAACAATTTCATATATATTTGTATTAGGAAACCTTCTTAATAAGAACCACATAAGGAAAATGATAAGTTGAATCGCGAGCCCAGCGATGAGAACAGAAATCCATCCGCCACCTTTCGCTATCGGGTGAAGACGGTTTGGTAAAGAAAGTATACCAACTCCGATTTGACATTGAATAACGAAAAAGGTAAATTGCACTAGCGAAATTTTACTTTGCGTGTTTGTCACTGTTCTCATCCTCCCTCGTTACAAGTTGTCTTTGCATTTTTTTCGGCTTTGAATCATGTGGTCGTTCCCCAAATGACCAAATTGGAAGTCTGACAAAAGCATCTTTCATATCTTTTATATTCATTGGTGCAAGAGGAGAAAGATATGGTGTATGAAAAGAATGAAGCTGACATAAGTGAACGAAAATTATAATTAAGCCAAATGAAATTCCAACATATCCGAATATAGCAGCAAGGATCATTAGTGGAAAACGAAGAATACGAACTGCTGAACTCATGTCGTTGGATGGAACGAGAAAAGACGCAATTGCAGTTAAAGCTACAACAATAATCATTGTGTAAGAAACGAGTCCGGCTTTTACAATCGCATCACCAATTACTAAACCGCCTACAATACCGATTGTTTGTCCAACTCGGCTTGGCAAGCGAATACCAGCTTCCCGTAATAATTCAAAGATTAATTCCATTAAGAGAGCTTCAAAAATAGGAGGAAGCGGCACTTTTTCTAAAGAAGCTTTAATTGTATAAACGAGTTCAAGTGGCAGCACATCAGGATGAAAAGCGACGGTTGCGATATATATAGCTGGTAAGAGAAAGGCAATCAAGAAGCTCACTAGGCGAATCATTCGGACGAAAGAACCAACAATCCAGCGGTTATTATAGTCGTCTGGTGATTGATAGAAAGCAAATAACGTAACAGGAACGATAAGTGCTGTTGGATCTCCATCAGATAATATAGCAACTCGACCTTCCATTAAATTAGCGACAGTTCTATCTGGTCGCTCTGTATTTAATTGTTGTGGAAATGGCGAGAAAGAATTATCTTCTATAAATTCTTGTATATAACCTGGTGCCATAAGGGAATCGGTTTTTATAGTTTCTAACCTTCTTTTTACTTCTGTAACTAAATCGTCATTAGCTATGTTTTGCATATAAGCAATAGCTACTTTCGTGTGCATTTCTTCACCGAGTGTAAAATATTTAACAACTACATTTGGACTCTTAATGAGTTTACGAATAGAGGCTAAATTCGTTGCTAAATCTTCTACAAAACCAGTATGTGGTCCGCGTACAATCCCTTCATTATCAGGCTCTGTTATAGCTCTCTTTAAAGATAAAGCTGTTTCGAAAATGCAAAAACTGTCGACATGTTCATGAAAATATAATGATTTACCTTGTAATAAGAGCTGTACCCCATAATTTAAATTCGTTTCTTTTTTCATATTTAATGTGGAAAAGGCTTTATCTAAGGACAAATCAGAACGCGTTAATAATGGTTCAAGAGCAAATTGATGAATTAGATTTGGATCTGCTAAAGATTCGATATATAAGATTGTTCCTTTTCCATTTTGAAAAGGGAGATCTAATTTTTTTATATCATCAGAATGGGAAAGTTTATTTTCAATGTAATTAATGTTCTCCGGAAGTGATGGAAACATATGCTTTTGGTTTTTACTCTCTTGTTGTTCTTTTTTCTCGGTCATAATTTCCACCTCTTTTAAAGTGCAATTGTTTCTGTTAATTTTTGTCTTTTGTGAGAAATTTATGCTTGAATTATTTTTTTAAAAAAGAGGATTGAAAGTTACGTTACATTGTCTTTTGTGCATTATTCAATTTCATAGCAGTACTTCTAACATTTGTGTCGAATTAAGAAGATATATAGGAGGGATACATATGGAAATAGCTGTAGAACGTGTTTTTACAAAGGAAATTTTAGCAAGAGCGGCAAGAGAATTTCATGTAACAGTAGAAGAAAAGCCACTTGGAGATTTTGAGAATTATATTTTTAAGGCGAAGGGTGATAATGATGAAGATTACGTATTACGTTTAACACATTCTTCTCATCGCTCTAAACAAGAGGTAGAGGCTGAACTAGACTTTTTACGATATGTTGCGGAGAACGGAGCAAAGGTAGCGGGACCTCTTTATTCAAAGTCTCAAAATCTCGTAGAAGAAATCGTAGCAGAGGATGGGACGCTCTTTTTCGCTTCCTTATTTACATATGCAAAAGGCGAGCAAGTAAAAGGAGAGGAATCACCTTATTGGGGAGAGGCTTACTTTGAAGCGTGGGGAAAAGCAATTGGACAACTACATCGCCTTACAATGGATTATCCTGAAACAGACTACCGTGATACGTGGGAAGAAGACGAAAGTGGAATTGTTAATGAATTAGAAGATGATCAAGTGAAAAAGATTGCAGCGGTATTAATGGATGAAATTAAGGCCCTTCCAGTTGAAAGAGAAACGTTTGGTCTTATGCACGGTGATATCCATCAAGGTAATTTTCATTATGATGGTAAAGAGCTAACAATCTTTGATTTTGATGATGCGGCTTATAATTACTTTATACATGATTTAGCGATGGTTCTATACTACTCTGTTCTATTTACACCGTGGACAGTGGAAGAGAAGACAGATTTTGCTCGTAAACAGCTACAAGTGTTAAGAAAAGGATACGAATATGAACATAAGCTTGCGAATAGTTGGTATGAATCGTTACCACTATTTTTACGTTTACGTGATATAGGTTTATATGGAACGCTTCAAAAGAAGTTTAAGGGGAAAGATATGCCAGATAACTTCTTGAAATTATCAGAAGAGCTATACGAAAGAATTATTAAAAGAGAAGCAATTGTGAATATATAATACATTTAGTTCAAAACAAAGTATATAAAACAAATATATACTTTGTTTTTTTATACAAAAATATGTTTATTTTATTAAAATAATATTGTCCTAGATTAGGTATACACTTAAAATTTTATATATATTCTGAATATTCTTTATAAAGAAGGAGGGGGAATGTTGGAAGCTTTCGTAAATTGGTTAAATAATATTGTTTGGAGTCCAGCACTTGTTTATTTATGTTTAGGAGTAGGTTTATATTTTTCCATTCGAACGAAGTTTTTACAAGTAAGGCACGTAGGAGAAATGGTGAAGCTGACATTTCAAGGAGAAAAATCAGAGGCTGGTGTTTCTTCATTTCAGGCGTTAGCACTTTCATTATCAGGACGCGTTGGAACAGGAAATATCGCTGGGGTAGCAACAGCGGTTGCATTTGGTGGACCAGGAGCTGTATTTTGGATGTGGGCAGTAGCCTTTTTAGGGGCAGGTTCTGCTTATGTAGAATCGACATTAGCACAAATATATAAGACGAAACATCAAGGGCAGTTCCGAGGTGGTCCTGCTTATTACATCGAAAAAGGTCTAGGAGTTAAATGGTATGCTTTAGTATTCGTTGCAGCGACAATTCTTGCAACAGGGCTGTTATTACCAGGTGTGCAAGCAAATAGTATTGCTGTAAGTTTAGAAACTGCTTTTGGTATTAATACTACCGTATCAGGGGCTATATTAGTTGTCGTATTAGCTCTTATCATTTTCGGTGGAGTAAAGCGAATTGTTAACGTAGCGCAAGTTGTCGTACCCTTTATGGCAATAGGCTATATTTTAGTAGCCTGCGTCATTGTTGCTATGAATATTGAAAAATTGCCAGAAGCATTTATGTTAATTATAAGAAGTGCATTTGCATTAGAAGCTGCTTTCGGTGGTATTATCGGTTTAGCAATCTCTTGGGGAGTAAAACGTGGTATTTATTCCAATGAAGCAGGACAAGGGACTGGACCACACGCAGCAGTTGCAGCCGAAGTATCACATCCAGCTAAGCAAGGTTTAGTACAAGCATTTTCCGTTTACATTGATACATTATTTGTTTGTTCAGCAACAGCATTTATGATGATTATTACAGGCATGTATAACGTATTTGATGCAAGCGGAAAAAACTTTATTGTTAATAAATTAAATGGTGCTCAGCCAGGACCAGGATATACACAGGCGGCGGTAGAATCTGTTTTCCCTGGATTTGGAAATGGTTTCGTTGCAATCTCGTTATTATTCTTCGCGTTTACAACAATTATGGCGTATTACTACATTGCAGAAACGAATATCGCGTACTTAAATCGAGATAAAGACCGTCCTTGGTTGTCTATGGTACTAAAATTTGTTTTTTTAGGAGCTGTATTCTACGGCTGTATTAAAACAGCAGCAACGGCGTGGGCTTTAGGTGATATCGGTGTAGGAATTATGGCATGGGTAAATATCATTGCGATTTTACTATTACAAAAACCTGCATTAGTCGCATTAAAGGATTATGAAAAGCAGAAAAAAGAAGGAAAAGATCCAGTATTTGACCCAGGACCATTAGGTATTAAAAATGCTGATTTCTGGGAGCATGAATACGGAAAAGATAAGAAAGAGGAAGTATCTTAATAGAATAGGAACGAAGGAGCAAAGGGAAGATCCCTTTGCTTTTTTTATGGACAAAATGAAGCTGGAAGTTATTTTTTTGCCTATTTTTGAATATAAAAAGAATGTACATGCTTTGTTAGTGGAAGGGGGGAGTATGTTGATAGAGTTTCGTAATGTAAATAAATATTATGGTAACTTTCAAGTTTTGAAAAATATTAATGTGCAAGTGAAAAAAGGAGAAGTGGTAGTAGTTGTCGGGCCTTCAGGATCAGGAAAAAGTACATTGCTTCGATGTATAAATCAATTAGAGGCAATTACAGATGGAGAATTAATTGTACAAAATACAGAGGTACACAATAAAAAAACGGACATGAATGAATTGCGGCGAAATATTGGGATGGTCTTTCAACATTTTTATTTATACCCACATAAAACAGTTCTGCAAAATATTACATTAGCACCGATTAAAGTAAATAAAGTTTCCAAAGAAGAAGCAGAGAAAACAGCAATGTTTTATTTAGAGAAAGTAGGAATCCCGGAGAAGGCTAATGTATATCCGCATCAATTATCCGGAGGACAACAGCAAAGGGTAGCAATTGCTAGAGGACTTGCGATGCAGCCGGAAATTATGCTGTTCGATGAGCCTACGTCTGCTCTTGATCCAGAGATGATTGGAGAGGTACTTGATGTTATGAAAGCGCTGGCTAAAGAAGGGATGACAATGGTCGTTGTCACTCATGAAATGGGATTTGCGCGAGAAGTAGCAGATCGGATTTTATTTATGGATGATGGTCAAATTATTGAAGATACAACACCGGCGCAATTTTTTGTACATCCTGAACAAGAAAGAGCTCGTTTATTTTTAAGTCGGGTGCTAAATCATTAGAGGAGGAATTTCATGCTTAAAATGAAAAAATTATTTACTTTAATCGTATTTTCATGTTTATTCGTGCTTGTTGTTGCTGGATGCGGAAGTAAGAAAGATGAGGCAAAGGAAACAAATACGAAGCAAGGCGGGGCTGTTGAGCAAATTAAGAAACGAGGGAAATTAGTAGTTGGGGTGAAGAATGATACGAATTTATTTGGATTAAAAAATCCTTCAACAGGGCAGGTAGAAGGATTCGATGTTGATGTCGCGAAGGCACTTGCGAAAAAGATTCTTGGAGATGAAAAGAAGCTAGAGCTGAAAGAAGTAACGTCTAAAACACGTATTCCAATGCTGAAAAATGGTGATATTGATGCAATTATTGCAACAATGACAATTACGGAAGAACGCAAAAAAGAAGTGGATTTTTCAGATGTATATTTTAAAGCAGGACAATCGTTACTTGTGAAAAAAGGAAGCAATATTAAGAGTGTCGATGATATAAAACAAGGCGTTAAAGTATTAGCTGTAAAAGGATCAACATCTACAAATAACATTCGTCAAAAGTCACCAGAAGCGACTGTATTAGAATTTGAAAATTATAGTGAAGCATTTACAGCGTTAAAGGCAGGTAAAGGTGATGTGTTAACGACAGATAATGCGATCCTTTACGGAATGGCAAAACAAGATTCTAATTATGAAGTAGTAGGAAAAATTTTCACAGATGAACCGTACGGAATTGCAGTGCAAAAAGGGGCAGATGATTTAACGAAAGAGATTAATACTTTAATTAAAGACATGAAAGCAAGCGGGGAGTATGACAAATTATATGAGAAATGGATTGGACAAAAACCAGAAAAATAGATAGTAAAAGTGGGAGGATGAGAGTACTCATCCTCTTCTTGTAAAGAAAGAGGGGAGAATATGTGCCTGATTTTTCTATATTAACGAATAACATTGATATGTATTTAGAAGGATTTAAATATACAGTTATGTCTAGTGTAATTGCATTGATAGGCAGTTTTATTTTAGGAGTAATTTTGGCAGTAATGCGTATTGCACCTATTCGTATTTTAAATTGGATAGGATCTGCTTTTGTGGAGTTTGTAAGAAATATTCCACTCGTATTAATTGCATTTATATTCTATTTTGCTTTACCTGTAATAGGAATTACTTTAAATGGTTTTGTAGCAGGAACAGTTACGCTTACGGTATATACGGCAGCTTTTATTGCAGAAGTAATTCGTGCTGGTATTTTATCAGTTGCGAAAGGGCAAATGGAAGCAGCTCGCTCTTCAGGGCTAACGTATGTGCAGGCGATGTATTATGTTGTCTTACCCCAAGCTGTGAAAATTGTAATTCCCCCTTTAGGAAACCAATTTCTCAATTTAGTTAAAAACTCCTCAATACTTGGAATTATTGCTGGTGCTGATTTAATGTATCAAGGCGATTTAATTTCAACGAAGACGTTTGTTACGTTTGATGTTTATATATTTGTCGGGATGTTTTATTTAATATTAACAATTCCGCTCAGTATGCTAGTGCGTTATTTAGAAAAACGCTTGGCAAAGGGGGCGGTGTAAATGGATTTCAAGGGAGCAATTACAGGAGATCATATTCTATTTTTATTAAAAGGATTACTTATAACATTAGAGGTAGCGCTTGTAGCAATTGTACTTAGCTTTATTATTGGTAGTGTAATAGGGATATTGCGCTACATGAAAATACCTGTCGTCTCACAAGTATTAGGAATTATCGTTGAAGTAATTCGAAATTTACCACTACTTTTAATTATATTTTTCACGTATTTTGCACTTCCAGAAGCAGGCTTGAAATTAGAAATTATAACAGCAACAATTGTTGCTTTAACAATATTTGAAGCAGCAATGATATCTGAAATTGTTAGAAGTGGTCTATTGTCTATTGAAAAAGGGCAGGTTGAAGCCGCAAGATCTTCGGGATTAACGTATGTTCAAGCGCTTTGGCATATTATTTTGCCACAAGCATTAAGGAGAATGGTTCCGCCGCTTGTCAGTCAATTTATTTCATTGCTGAAGGATACGTCGCTAGCGGTTGTTATATCACTCCCTGAGCTTATGCATAATGCTCAAATTATTAGCGGGCAAAATGTGAATTACATGATTCCAACATTTATATTAGTAGCTTGTATGTACTTTATCGTAAATTATAGTTTATCAATTTTATCCAGAAGATTAGAACTCAGTTAACCCTTACAATATATGTGAGGGTTTTTTCCTTGATTATCCTTATTTTCCTCTAAATAGAATCTAAATCTTGCGATAATTAGATTTTTTACATTATTTTATCAGAAAAGTTTTAATTTTATATAGAAATTGTAATCGCTTTCGTGTATATTTTTATTATCAGAAAATTTTAACAAGATATAGGGGTATGGTAGGGGGAGGATTTAGATGCAGCAACCAACGAATGAGAAATTACATCGCACGATGAAGAGTAGACATTTATTTATGATCGCACTTGGTGGTGTAATCGGAACTGGTTTTTTCTTAGGTTCAGGTTACACTATTAATCAGGCTGGACCAGGGGGAGCCATCCTTTCATATTTAGTAGGCGGATTTATTATGTATTTAACAATGCTTTGTCTTGGAGAGTTAACGGTAGCGATGCCGGTTTCAGGATCTTTCCAAAAGTATGCAACGAAGTTTATTGGACCAGGAACGGGCTTTATGATTGGCTGGTTATACTGGCTCGGCTGGGCAGTAACAGTGGGTCTAGAATTAACGTCAATCGGTTTAATGATGAAAAGATGGTTTCCAAATGTTGATGTTTGGGTATGGTGTCTCGTATTCGGCGTTATTTTATATGCTTCAAACGCAATTTCGGCGAAAAGTTATGCTGAATTAGAATTTTGGTTCTCTAGTATTAAAGTAGTGACAATTCTTGCGTTTGTTGTTCTTGGTGGTGGTGCATTATTAGGGTTTATATCATATGACGGAAAAGAAGCAGCACCTCTTTTCTCTAACTTTGTAAGCGATGGTGGACTTTTCCCGAATGGACTAGCTGCCGTATTACTTACAATGATTACAGTTAACTTCTCGTTCCAAGGAACAGAGTTAATCGGAATTGCAGCGGGAGAAAGTGAAAATCCAGAAAAAACAATTCCACGTGCGATCCGTAATACAGTATGGCGCATTATGTTATTCTTCATTTTAACAATGACAATTTTAGTAGGGTTAATTTCTTGGAAAGAAGCAGGGGTAATTGAAAGTCCATTCGTAGTCGTATTTGATAAAATCGGTATTCCATACGCAGCTGATATTATGAACTTCGTTATTATTACAGCGTTACTATCTGTAGCGAATTCAGGATTATATGCGGCAACTCGTATATTATGGTCACTTGCAAATGAAGGAATGGCACCAACTTCTTTCAAGAAAGTAAATAAACGTGGTATTCCAATTACAGCGTTAGTTGTAACGATTGCGGTAGCTGGATTATCCCTATTCACAAGTTTCCTTGCTGAAGATACAGTATACATGTACTTATTATCGATAGCTGGTTTATCGGCTGTTTCAAGTTGGATCATTATTGCTCTATCGCAACTTCGCTTTAGAAGTCAGTATATAAAAGGCGGAGGAAAGTTAGAGGACTTAAAGTATAGAACACCACTATACCCGATTGTTCCAATTTTAGCTTTAATTACAAATAGCATCGTTGTTATTAGTTTAGCGTTTATTCCTGAACAAAGAATGGCATTATACTGCGGTATTCCATTTATCATTTTCTGCTATATATATTATTATTATATTAGTAAGAAACGGCAGAAACCGATGAAAGTGGAGATGGACAAAACAAATGAAACTAACAATCAAACACGATGATATAGAAGCAGATTTATCGTATGGTCAATTAGCGATTGGAAAAGAAAATGGATATTCACCGTTACAATTACTCATTTCTTCTATCGCAGGATGTAGTGCAATTGTCTTTCGAACAATTTTAGAAAAGAAACGTATTACATACGATACGTTTACGATGGAAACTGAAATTGGTAGAAGTGAAGCTTTATCAAAACCAGTTGAAAGTGTTCATTTGCACTATAAAATTAAAGCACAAAACATTACAGAAGAGCAGTTGGACAAGGCGCTGCAACTTGCAGTGAAAAATTGTACGATTGTTCAATCGGTAAAAGATAGTATAAAAGTTACGGAAACAATTGAACTAATAAAGTGAAACATAAAAACGTGAGATCCGTATTCTCACGTTTTTATGTTTTAGAAAGAGGGGAAAGTGTAATGGACTGTTTGGGTTGTAAATTAGCAAACGAAGAGGAAAAAATATATAAAGTATATGAAGATGACTATGTAACGTGCTTTTTAGATCATGCACCTTTCTATCCGGGGCATACTTTAATTGTGCCGAAGCAGCATGTGTTAGAAGTAGACGAATTAGATGATGTTGTAGCAAAATCAATTATGGATGCTTCTAAGATTATTACAAAAGCGATTAAGTCAGTATATGAACCGGACGGAATTACAATTTGTCAGAATGGTGGAATATTTAACGAACTCACGCACTATCATATGCATGTTGTCCCGAGATATAAAGAGCGCTCATTTGCTGAGTTTTATACGGTACAACCGGGAGAAAAGAAGAGTTATAACTTTGAAGAGACAAAGAATTTGTTAAAAGAAGCGATAGAACAAATACTGCTTACTGAAAAGGTGTAAGTGTGATGTTCTTAATGGAATAGGCAGGAAAATTCTAATAAACAAAAGCTCAATTTCTCAGTTAAAATAGAGAAATTGAGCTTTTGTTTATTCTATTATTAAATTTTATCTATAAAAAGATTTTTCAGTGTCACAAAGTATATTGCTCATTCGTTATATAGAATGAGAGGAGGAATTATATGAAAGGTACAAACAATGATTACGAAAAGATGGAAGAGCTATACGAGTTGTATGAACAAAAAATTTATTATGTAGCTTATTCTATTTTAAATAATATTCAGCAGGCAGAAGATGCAGTTCAAGAGACGTTTATTACTCTTTATAAGAACTTGGAAAAGCTCCATATCTTGAACACGCAAGAGCTTAAATGCTACATTTTGAGGGTTGCGAAAAACAAGGCGATTGATAGTTACCGGAAAAACAAACGACATGAAACATTTTTAGAAGAATATGAAAGAGAATCTGTAGAAGCAGTAGATGAAAATATTGAAGAGTGGGAAAAACGTAAAATGTCTGAGGTTCAAATTGATGCATTGCTAAAAGAGTTAAACGAATCTAATAGACAGGTGTTTAAGTACAAAGTCTTCTATAACTTAACGTATCAAGAAATTTCAAGTGTCATGGGGATTACGGAGGCTAATGTCCGCAAGCAGTTTGAACGCGCTCGAAAACGAGTCCAAAATATGATAGGAGGTATACAACATGACGAATTCAAAGAACTCCAAAGAAATATATGAACTTGCTGAAAAAATTGCTTTAGATGATTTTGATAAATCCGAAGAACAACATGAATTTTCACATACATATACGCGCAAAAAGAAACTGTTTATGGAGGAAATGAAGCTGAAGGGCGAGCGACCACAGAAAAAGAGTAAAAGACATCGTATGTTAATCGCTGCTGCCTGCTTATTGATTGGTATGCCGACAACCGTTTTTGGTGCAGTAAAAGTCTATAATATGATTGTTCAAAAACAAAATTATGAAGTAAATGTGTCGGTAACAAATAAGGACACGAAAAAGGCTGATAAGTGGTATAAGCTGAAAATTGATAAATTACCAGAAAATATGGAAGCAATTGATGACTCTGCTATGAAATATTCATTTAAAGATAACGACGCAAATGGAGGCTTTTCATTTAGTCTTTGGAGAGTAGGGGAAAATGCGGACTTTCAAACTTTATATTCAAAAAGCTACGAAGAAAAAGAGATAGGTGGCAAGAAAGCAGTAATTGTTCATAAAGAAACTGGAAACAACAATGTAATGTTTGATAGGAAGGTCTTTCTCTTTTTTGAGAAAGAAGGGATTATGTTAGAAAGTTTTATTGGATCAGTTATAAATGAAGAACAAATGATAGATGTCTTAGGGAATATTTCACTTGAGCCCACGTCAAAAGAAAAGGCATCACATATATCAAATTATGATAAAAAGTATTTTAGCCAAGCGGATGAACCTAAAAAATCTAAAGTGATTCCTTTGAAAAAAGATAGCAAACGACTATTTCATATAGGGCAAAAGGTTCCAGTAACGATATCTATGGATAACAGCCAAATTGAATATGTGATAGAAAAAGTTGAAGTTTTTGATTCGATTAAAGATTTTAAAAAAGAGAACTTTAATGAACTTGGCCTAGGGATATTAAGCAAGAAGAAGGCTTTAGATCAGACGGGAAAACTGCTATCGTACAGACGGGATGTATATAAATTAGGGAATGGTAAAGATTCAATTGATACATTAGTAGATTCGCAATTAGTTAATGTTAAATTTGTCTACTTGACAACAACAGTGAGAAATATTGGTAAACAGGAGACAGAAGAAATCTATATGCATCCATCCATAAAGCAGCTTAAATTTGAAGGGAATGCATGGAAATACGCTAAAGAAGAGGGAATGGATGCAACGCGTATTATGACGGGAGAAGTTGATTATTTAGAGCCTCACGGAGATGGGAAAAGCTTCTACAATATTGGCAGTATCCGACCAGGAGAAACGGTAAAAGTTAACTTAGGTTACTTTGTAGATGAAGATAAACTAGATTCAATCTTTTTGGATGCTTTCCATTACAGAGGGAATGGAAGTACTGAAAATATGAATGCGTCATATCGTTGGTGGATTGATATTCGTCAACAGTCAAAACAATAGGAACAAATACACAAAAAGCTGCTTATATTTAGCAGCTTTTTTCGTCTTCATACATATGTAAAATTTCTTTCGCACGTATACGTAAACCATCTATCAATTCTTTCGGTTCTAAAACTTTTGCATCTTTTCCAAGTCTATAAAATAAAGGAGTAATAAAGTTAATCTCACCTTTATCAATTGTTGAATTTATATATCCTGTCCCATCCTCGTTTACTATAACGAATTCCTCAAGATAAGGAACGCTTTTACATTGGCGTACGCCTTCTGTTGTCAGTAAAACATGTAACTGAGTAGGACTGTGTACTACGTTAGAGTTAGAGGCAAACCACTCTTCTAAATTCATGAATGTATCCTCATTTTCTTCCGTTGATAATATAGAAAGAATACGATCGATACGATACAGTAATACTTTTTTCCTATCATAGTCATAGGACGGTAAGTACCATAGCCCGTCATGAGCATATACACCGATAGGATGAACATGTTTTGTTTTTACCCCGGATTTAGATTCGTATTGAAAGTGTAAATTTTTATTTTCAATCGCCGCTGTTAACACTTCGTTTAAAAGTGGTGTATCAATTGTTCTCTTCGGATTCCAAAAGGCGATATAAGAACGTATTTTATCAACTTTCGCTTTCGCATCATGTTGTAGGGAGCTATATAGTTTATGTGTAACGGAATTTATTTCTGTGTTAAAAGGTAAGTCTCTGTAGTAGCTTAAAGATTGAAAGGCAAAAAAGATGGAGACTGCTTCTTCTTCGGTAAATAAAATAGGCGGAATTACTCTATTCGTTAATACTTTATATCCTCCGTTGCGACCTTGTTCAGCGTAAATGGGTAATCCCATATCACTTAAATCTAAAATATATCTATGGACAGTACGAACGGAAATATTAAATTCATCGGCTATTTCTTGAGCTGTAAATGCTTTTTTTGCAGAAGCAAATATAAGAATATCTAATAAGCGTTTAGCTTTTGACAAATGTATCACCTTTTTTCTTTTTAAACATGACATAAATTGTCGTGTTTTATTGTTAGTATATTGTTTACAGCATAATGTTATCAAGATGAGATGTAAGGAGGAAAAAATATGTCACGTGAAATAGTTTTATTTATAGCCGCTAGCTTGGATGGATATATTGCGAAAGAAGATGATGATTTACAGTGGTTAATGGAAACCGAAGGAGAGGGAGATAACGGTTATACAGAAATGTATGAAACAATTGATACAATAATAATGGGAAAGAGAACGTATGATTATGTAGTAGAGCATACAGAGACATTCCCGTATTTAGATAAAAAATGTTATGTGTTTTCTAATTCAGAAAAAGGCACGAACGGACATGTAGAGTTTGTAAATGAAGATGTAGTGGAGTTTACAAAAAGGTTAAAAGCACAAGATGGATCTAAAATATGGATGGTTGGTGGAGGAGAGCTACTGAGAGAATTCTTTAAAAATAATCTAATTGATGAATATATTGTTACGATTACACCGCATATATTAGGCTCAGGTGTCCCATTATTTAAAGAAAAGAATCCAGAAATTAATTTAACTTTAACGGATACGAAACGTTTTGGGCAATTTGTAAATTTATATTATAAAGTAAAATGATAAAGAAACACGACTACTGATGATAGTCGTGTTTCTTTATAGATGGTAATGAAATTATAAAGCAAGACCCGTGATTGACTTCACTCGTTACTGTAATATTCCCGCCGTGTAGCTCTACAATTTCCTTCACGATAGATAGTCCTAAACCAGTTCCACCTGTAGCTCGTGATCTAGCTTTATCAACACGATAAAAGCGGTCGAAAATGTGAGGGAGGTCTTCAGGAGGAATGCCTTCGCCTTCATCTTCAATTGTAATGGAGATACGTTTATGTTCTTCTGTAATAGAAATGTTTATATGAGAATGTTCTTTTGAATGTCTATAAGCGTTATTTAAAATGTTTACTATAACTTGTTCAAATCGCTGTTCATCTAAGTTTACTAGCAGTGTAGGAGAACAAGAGAAAGAAACTTTAATGTATCTTTCTTTATACATGGCGTTTACTTTTTCAGCTATGCGAGTAAGGAAGGTGTGTAAATGCACTTCCTTTACTTGAATAGAAAAGTTATGTTGCTCCATTTGTGCAAGTGAAAATAAATCTTGAACTAAGTTTGTAATGTAATCAGACTCATCTTTTATAATTGATAAATATCGCAAACGTTGCTCAGGAGAGGTGCTTTCTTTTAAAGCAATGTCAGCATAGCCTCGTACGTATGTTAAAGGTGTTCGTAATTCGTGAGCAACACTTGCTAGAAATTCACTTCGCTCTGTTTTCATATAATGTAAATCATTTGCGAGCGTTTGAATAGATGATGCTAGTTCACCAATTTCATCATTTCGAGTAGTCGTTAACGAAACGGACAAATCGCCTTTACTCATTTTTTCAGTGGCATGTTTCATGTGTAACAATGGTTTTGTTAATAAACGTGATAATAGGAAAATTGTGATGACTGTGAGTAGAAACGTGATGATACCAGCAATAATGAATTGTTTCGTTAATCCATTAACCAACTTTTCAATTGATTCTGTTCCAAGAAACATGTACACATAGCCTTTATGTTTTCCATCTACCACAATGGGGCTAACTGTACATATATAATTAGATGTTTTCCAATGATTTTCTATAATCGCTCCATTATGGTCTGTTCGAGTTTGCATTTTACTAATATGATCGTTTATAGTCGTGTTTATTTCGTTAGATTTAGCTAGTATTTTTTTATTTGTATTTGTAATAGCGACAGTTGTTTCAGCTTCAGATTCCATTAATGCTACGTGAGAGATGGTTTGTTCATCATAATATTTTTCAAGTACATCCCGGTGACTATTTCCTCGCTTCAATAAAGCCGTCATTTCTTCATTTACTCTAGTGTTTACGAGGCTATAATAAAGCAAAATAAAGAGAACACTTTCAATTAAAATTGTAACAATTAAAAAATAAAATCCGAATTGAATAGAAATTCGCTTCATTGTTTCGCTCCTAAATATTCGGTATCAACCCACCTATAACCTACCCCATACACAGTTTTTAAATGATGATCAATAGGGAAATTTGCTTTTCGCAATTTATCACGCAAATTACGAATATGTGAATCGATTGTGCGATCTTCTGTATTTGTGTTTAATCCCCAAATTCGTTCAATGAGCTGATCACGGCTTAATACATAATTCACATGGCGTAAAAATAACCCGAGTAAAGAGAATTCGATCGGTGTGAGAAGAAGTTCTTCATTATGTACAGAAGCGAAGTGTTTTGTTTCATCCCATACAATACCGTGATATTGGATTTGTTTATGTTCATTTGTACGTCTTAAAACGGCTTCAATTCTTGCGAAAAGTTCTTCTTCATGGAAAGGTTTCGTTACGTAATCATCCGCTCCGAGTTTTAATCCTTGGATGACATCTACTGTTTGATCACGAGCGGTAACCATAATAATAGGAACGTTACTAAATGAACGGATTCTTTTGCACGTTTCCCATCCGTCCATCTTTGGCATCATAATATCGAGTAAAACAAATTTAAAGTTTCGATTTTCTATATGTAAAATAGCTTCTTCTCCGGAAGTCGCACATACGCAGTTATATCCAATTGGAGTAAGATAAAGCGTTAATAATTCAAGCATTCTCGGTTCATCGTCTACGAGCAGTATATCAATCATAGAGAGCCCTCCATATTTATAATCGTTACTTAAAGTGTAATGCAAAATCATGAAGAAATGGTGCAGATTATGATGTGTCTGCATAATTTCTTCAGAATTGCTTGTTATTGTGGAGTTGAAATGACATTTTGGGTAATCATATTGGCTCAAAAATGATTAATACGGAGGCGGTATAGTGAAAAAAATGACCCGAATTTTTGGGATAACAATAATTACAGCAGTTGGTCTTGCTGCATGTGGGCAAACGAATACAGACCATAAAAATCATGAATCTACAAAAGAGAAGAAAACAGAGCAAAAGGAAATGAAAATGAATCAGGAAGTAACCGCGCCAAAAGAAATGAACCAAGGGGCATCGAATGATTTATTAACGACAAGTCTAAAAAATGTAACGAGGTTAAATACAAATGACCCCCTAAAAATGGCAGTGTTAACTTCGCAAACGATATGGCCAGCAACCCATAAAGAGAACCAGCCAGGTGCTGTTATTTTAGTACCAGTGAGCGAGTGGCAATTAGGTATTGCGAGTGCAGACCTTATTCATCATCCGAATAACGGACCGATTTTATTTATAGAAAAAGAAAAGATACCAGAAATGACGTTAAAAGAAATAAAACGATTAAATCCAATCGGAACGAGAGATGGAACACAAATTATGGTGATGGGGGATGTAGGTACTAGCGCGCTTGAACAATTAAAAGGTTATAAAGTAAAACAAATAAAAGAAACGAACCCAGCTATATTTGCGAAAGATGTTGATAAGGAGTATGCCGATATAACAGGAAGCTACCCAAATAGTGTTATTATCGGTTCGTCTGAAGAAGAAGGACGTTTATATACAACCCCCGCTGTAAACTGGATTTCTCATATGCCGGAACCACTACTCTATACAGAAAAGAATAAAGTGCCAGAAGCGACAATAGAGGCATTAAAGATGAGAAAAGATAAAGCAAATATATATTTACTAGGACCAGAAAAAATTGTTTCAAAAGAAGTAGAAAAAGAGTTAAGCAAATACGGGAAAGTAACGCGTATTTGCGGTGAGAATCCAACAGAAAATTCTATCGCATTTGCGAAGTTTAAAGATGAAAAAACAAAATTTGGCTGGGGATTCACAAAACCTGGTCACGGTTTATCATTTGTTTCAAGCAAAACACCAGATTTAGCAGTTGCTGGGGCATCTTTTTCACATATGGGTAAACACGCACCTGTTGTCTTGTTAGAAGAAGGGAAAGCTTCACAACCAGTGTATGACTTCCTTGCTACTATTCAGCCGAAGTTTAAAGATGATCCAACACTTGGACCATATAATCATGGCTTCTTATTAGGAAGTACGAGTGATATTTCATTTGAAACACAAGGAATACTAGATGAGAGGTTAGAAATTGTTCAGGAAAGTGGTCAAGGACACGGTGGACATTAATGAAATGAGAAAAGACGCTACTGATAGCGTCTTTTTTTATTTTCCTCGACAAAATATGACAAAAAAGTTGTAACTGTTTCTGTTATGATAGTTTCGGAAATCTTACATTTTACATAATCGGAGGAAAAGAAATGTATAAAAAATTGGGTACTATTGCTTTAACAGGTGCACTTGCTTTTAGTTTAGCTGCTTGTGGTGAAACTGAAGTTAAAGAAGTGAGTAAAAACGATGCTCCTAAACAGGCTGAAAAGAAAGATAAAAAGGAAAAAGCTGAAAGCAAGATTTATAAAATTGGAGATACGGTAGAAGTTAATGGCCTACAACTTACTTTCAGTTCAGCTAAATTCGTTGAGCCTAACGAATACGTAAAAGCTGAAAAAGGGAAAGTACTAGAAATCGCTTTTAATGCTAAAAATAATGGCAAAAAAGATATATATTTTGGAACTTCTGAATTAAAAATTGCTGATACTAACGGCAACCAATTCAAAGAGTACTTTGGTGGGGAAAATACGTTTATAAACGAAAATATTGCGCCAGGTAACCAAATTACAAACAAAATGTTATTTGATGTACCAGAAGGCGATAAGTTTGTTGGTACATTTAAACCTACATTTACATTTGACGAGAAATCAGTGAAATTTGAATTTGAAGTTGCTAAATAAGGAGAGATTAAGATGAAAAGAACAGCTGAATTTGTATTAGGTCTTATTGGAGGTATTTTTGGTATTATTTGTGCATTTGTTGCTTTATTAATCGGCGGTATGGGAGCTGCTTTTGAAGCTGATGGAGCAAATACTGTTATTGGCTTAGGTTGGGGGGCTGTGGCTCTATCAATCTTAGGAATTGTTGGATCTGTTATGGTAAGAAGTAAAGCGAAGGTTGGCGGTATTATGATGACTGTGGCTGCTATCGGTGGATTTATTTGTATTTCTATAATTTACTTATTACCAGGCGTATTATTATTAATCGGTGGATTAATGGGCATATTCCGTAAGGATAAAGCAACTGTATCTGCATAAAATGAGCACTCGAAAGAGTGCTTTTACTAATTTCATTAAATTAGCATAAACTCCTCTAATCCTAAACCCTCCAAACTAAACCTCATATATGAAGTGGAAATATCCATAGAAATGTAAATGAATTCCTTGAGTAGCTAATATCTTGATCCTTGGACTACTCAATTAAATGAGCTGAATTACATGTGCATTTTTCATCCATCCAAACAAAGTTCTCTTCATTTGACATACGGTAGAATCCGAAATCGTTGTACGTTAAATCAACAATAGGTGATAGTATATTTAAAGTCTTCCTGATATTCTAGGAAAAGAAGCTACGAAGGTAACATCTTTTTTAGGAAACTTTTACATAGCAAAAAATCTTCTACTCGTTATATAATAGCTTTCGTGCAGTCGGCTAGATTTTCTTATGGAGAAAATCAAATTATAAAGGAGTAGAGGAGTGGTATTTTGTTTCAAACGATAAAAAATGACTGGTTTTCTAATGTGAGAGGGGACGTGTTATCAGGAATTGTCGTTGCTTTAGCATTAATCCCTGAAGCGATAGCCTTCTCTGTTATTGCAGGCGTGGATCCGACAGTTGGACTATACGCAGCCTTTTGTATTGCGGTTACTATTTCATTTGTTGGCGGAAGAACTGGAATGATTTCAGCTGCAACAGGTGCAATGGCATTATTAATGGTAACGCTTGTTAAAGATCATGGTTTGCAATATTTATTTGCTACAACAATATTAACAGGTATCGTCCAAATTATTTTTGGCGTGTTCAAACTGAGCTCATTTATGAAGTTTGTTCCGAAATCTGTTATGAGTGGTTTTTTAAATTCACTTGGAATTTTAGTTTTTACAGCGCAATTACCGCATTTTAAAAATGCAACTTGGCAAATGTATGCACTCGTTGTATTAGGACTTGCAATTATATATTTATTTCCACGTATTACAACGGCTGTACCTTCTACGCTTATTTCAATTATTATTGTGACGAGTATTGCACTTATGAGCGGATTACAGTTGAAAACAGTAGGGGATATGGGAAGCCTACCGAAAGAATTACCGTTCTTTAGTATTCCTGATGTGCCATTTACATTAGAAACATTAGGGATTATTTTACCTTATGCAGTTATGCTTGCAATCATTGGTTTACTAGAGTCTTTATTAACAGCTTCAGTTTTAGATGATATGACGCATACAGAAAGTAATAAGCATAAAGAGGCACGCGGACAAGGGATCGCAAACATCGTTGCTGGATTTTTCGGAGGAATGGCAGGATGTGCAATGATCGGTCAATCTGTTATTAATATTAAATCAGGTGGACGAGGTCGCCTATCAACATTTGTAGCGGGCGGATTTTTAATCGTATTACTATTCGTTTTAGGAGATTATGTCGTTCATATTCCGATGGCAGCTTTAGTTGCGGTTATGATTATGGTTTCAATCGGAACGTTTGATTGGAACTCTGTAACAACGATTCATAAAGTACCAAAAGGAAACGCATTTGTTATGATTGTAACAGTTGTGATTGTCTTAATTACACATAATTTAGCATTAGGTGTAATTATCGGAACAGTAATTAGTGCGGTGTTATTTGCATTCAATATGGCAAAGATTCACGTGAAACATTTATATATTGAAAATAAGAAAATATACGAAATTCACGGTCAACTTTTCTTTGCATCTACAGCCGATTTCATAAATAATTTTTCATTTAATGAAGATGTAAAAGAAATTGAAATGAATTTTACTCATGCGCACGTATGGGATGATTCAGCAGTGGCATCAATTGATAAAGTTATCATGAAGTATGAACAAAGTGGTGTGAAAGTAAGTATAACAGGATTAAATGAACGTAGCTCAAAACTTGTTGCAAATTTAGCTACTTATAATAAAAGAATTGCTAGTTAAAAGCCTCCTTTTTAGGGGGCTTTATTATATAATACGAGTAGGATAACGAAAAGGGGATTCAGCATATGTACAAACAAATTATATTAGCATGTGACGGTTCTGAACATGCACTTCGAGCAGCGGAACATGCAACATATATTGCGAAATATAGCAAAGAAACAAATGTTGAAGTTGTGTACGTAGTAGATAATAGAACGGCAAAATCAGATATTATACAAGGTCAAACAGATTTAGAAACAATATCGGCTAGTCGAAAAGATAAATTAAAAGAGATTGAAGTTTTATTAAAGAAAGAGAACATTTCTTATAAAATTACGATATTACATGGTGATCCTGGAGATACAATTGTTCAATATGTAAATACAGGAGATATAGATCTTGTTATTGCTGGAAGCAGAGGGCTAAATACATTGCAAGAGATGGTGCTTGGTAGTGTAAGTCATAAAATAGCAAAACGAGTGAAATGTCCGGTGATGATTATAAAATGAAATAGAATGTAACGAAGACCTTAGGATAACTGAGGTCTTTTTTATGTATAAATGACTCTTATTTGTGGAAATAATAGATATATAAGTTGAAAAGATGTTAACTTACAAATTTGTAAGTTAGTTGTTAGAGAAATCGATGTTATGAAATTTTTCCCATTGGTAAAATAAAAGTATCACAGGGGAGATAGGGAGGATGGAAGCAATGAAATCATTTCAAAATTTGTCATATAGTCAAGGGGTAAGCTTAATTTGTCTAGGGGGATTTGCTGCATCTGTTACGTTAGCTGTTTTAATAAAGGTGTTTCATCAAATTTTTTAATATTAGAGTAGGGAAGGAATTGGTTGTTATCATTAGTAGGAACAGCAATGAAAATAAAAAATAGCTCTTAGCATGTATGTAGATGCTAAGAGCTATTTTTATGATTATTTTTCTACTTCTGGCTTCTCACTTGTTACAGTAACGTCTTTCCAATGTGAAGTTATTTGATTCACTTCAGTGTTGACATCATAATTTTTTACGCGCTTATTAACACCTGTTAAATCAAATGTGTAATGAATTGGAATCATCGGTGCTTCGTCATGAATTAATTTTTGCCATTTATCGTATACTTCTTTACGATATTTTTCATCAGTAGCTTTTTCTGATAATCCTGCGTCTAATAACTTCGTATTTTCATCATTTACCCAGCGCTGGTAGTTGAATCCGGCATTTTTTCCCCATAGGCCAGAAAGGTCAGGGTCAGAGCCAGTGTTCCAAGCACCGGCAAAAATATCAACCTTCGGATCATCTTTTTTAATCATGTCACGCATAGCATTAAATTCGTGTAAGCGTCCATCAACAAGTTCTACTTTTAAGCCGATATCTTTCCAAGATTGAATGTAGAATTTAGCCAGCGGTTCACTTGTTTCACTACCACTACTAGTTAAGAAGTTAATCTTCAATTCATTACCTTTTGGATCTTCACGGAATCCATCACCATTTTTATCTTTATACCCAGCTTCATCTAATAGTTTTTTCGCTTTATTTACATCGAAATTATACGCACCAACATCATTATTATGGTACTTTGGCATAGATGGTGGAATTGGAGAGTTAGCTGGAACGCGAAGTCCGTGATATACTTTCTCTCCTAATTTTTCTCTATCAATTGCATGTGCCATCGCTTGACGTAAACGAACGTCTTTGAACTTATCGTTATCCATTACAGCTTCATTCTTTGCTTTGTCCATATGTCCGAACTTAAATCCGATATAAGTGTAAGCAAGGTCAGTTTTACCAATTAGTTGTGTGTTTTTTAATTTACTTACGTTCGGATATTGATCAGCAGTAATTGCTGCAATATCAATATCACCTTTTTTCAGAGATGCACTAACAATAGATGGATTTACAACTTTTAATGTTACATTTTTCAGCTTAGGTTTGCCGCCCCAGTAATCATCAAAACGCTCATACTCAACTGATTCACCAGGAACGATTTTCTTCACTTTAAATGGACCGAATCCAATTGGATTTTGACGGATTTTATCTGATTCAGCTAGTTTTTCAATTGGTACATCCCCTAAATATTTTTTAGGTGTAGGATATGTCCAAATACCAGTTTTTAGTGAAGGGTTTACTTCTTTATAAGTAATGGAAATTGTTTTTGGATCGACTACTTTAATACCAGAAATTTTGTCAGCTTTTCCAGTGTGATATTCTTCCATACCTTCAATCATTTGCATTTGTGTATCGTAACGGATACCTGTATATTTACTATTACCAATAATTAAGTAAGAATATTCTAAATCCTCAGCTGTTACAGGGTTACCATCGTGCCATTTTACATTATCTTTAATCTTAATTGTAATTGTTTTTTTATCTTCAGAGATTGTATAAGTTGCAGCACCGTCATTTGTAATTTCCCAGTTTTTATCTGTAGCTAATAATTGTTCATCAAAGAAATCCATAATCTCTGAATCTGGAGCAACTTCATACAATACTCTACTTAAAACACCAGCGAAAGGTGAATTTGAAACGAGTCCATAAGTTAATGATCCGTCTTTAATTTCTTTACCGTCATTTTTTACAGCAGCACTAAATTTATTTGTTTCTACTTTTTTTGTGTTTGCCTTTTTACTACCGCTATCAGCACCACCACATGCAGATAGTAATAATGTTGAAGCAGCAAGTGTACTTAATACTTTGTACAGTTTCGGTTTGTTCATAACTTCTCCACCCCTTATCCTTTTCTTTGTCTCGCATCAGCCGCACGCTTTAACGCTTGACCAATAAAATTTATACACAGCATCAACACTAAAATCATGATTGATGCGGGTAACCAAATCCACCATTTTTCTTGCAATACATCTGGGTTTGTTGCGTAACTTACAAGTGTACCAAGACTCGGTGTACTTTCTGGTAGACCAAATCCTAAGTAAGTCAAACTAGATTCAATCCCGATGTTACCAGCAAGATTTAATGTAATATTTACGATAATAATAGAACTTAAATTAGGTAATATTTGCTGGAAGATAATCTTCCAATTTGGTGTTCCTAACGTTTTGGATGCAGATACGTAATCAAGTTCTTTCTCAGTTAATACTTTAGAGCGTATAAGCCTTGCTTTTCCGACCCATAAGAAAGCCGTCATTATGAGAATAAATGTAGTAATATTGAAAGTTGGAACAAGTGAAATAAATACGATAACAATCATTAAGAATGGTAAAATCATCATAAAGTCGATAAAACGCATGATGATGTTATCGACAACTCCTCCAAAATAGCCAGCAATTAGTCCCATCGTAAGACCGATAAGGGTTGATAAAAGAGTGATAGCTAAACCAACTGTAAAGGAGTTACGTGTACCAATAATTAGTTGTCCGAAAATATCGCGACCTCCATAATCAGTTCCTAACCAATGTTCAGCGGTAGGAGGATCATAAATGGCGAACAGATCGACTCGGACGATATCTTCTTGCTTCATAATAAATGAAGTTGTGTAAACGGCTATTAATATTAAAGCTAAAAAGAATAGAGAAAACATTGCTAGTTTATCTTTACGAAATTCTCGCCACATAATGGAGAAACCAGAAGGGCTCTTTTCGTAATGAATGACTTCAGTTTGTTTTTCAGGATTTGCTAACATAACGTTTCTTCACCTCCATTAATCAATACGAATACGTGGATCAACGATGCTTAGAATAATATCGGAAAGAAGAGTCCCGAGTAGCGTTGCGAATCCAGTAAATAATACAAGAGCAGTTACGACACTGAAATCACGTTGAGTGATAGATTGGAAAAAGAGTTGTCCAATTCCTGGATAGCCGAAAATATTTTCTAGAATAATAGAGCCCCCGACTAAACCTGTAATTTCATATCCTAAAAATGCTGCGATTGGTAAAAATGAATTTCGTAAAATATGTCTGGAATATACTTTAGATTCTGGTACACCTTTTGCTTTTACCGTGCGTACAAAATCTTTATGTTTCGTATCGATAATTTCACTTCGTAAATATTGTACGGTTCCTACTGTGCCAATTAATGCCCCAGATAAAGCTGGTAAAATCATATGATTTAATTTACTTAAATAATAATCAAATGATCCGGCCGCCACTTGTGGATCAACGCTACCACTTGTAGGGAAGATTGGGTATAAAAAGCCGAATAAGAATAACATTACTAATCCAAAAATAAATAGGGGTGTACCAAATCCTAAAAAGTTATAGAGTGTAATGAGTCGATCAGCCCACGTATCATTCCAACGTCCACTTATAACGCCAAGTGGAATGGCGATTAAATAAGTAAGAATAAGAATTAGAAGAGCTAACAGCACTGTATTACCAAGGCGTTCCCCAATAATATCTGTTACTTGTATTTTATGTGCGTAAGAAATACCGAAATCTCCTTGTACGGCATTTGAAATCCACCTTACATATTGTGTGGGAATAGGATCATTTAACCCAAGTTTCTCACGTTGTTCTTCAATTACTTTTGGATCGGCTTTTGGGTTTGCTAGTTCAGCGCCACTTAATGCATCACCTGGCATTGCTTTAGCAAGTGTAAAGACGAGTACGCTTAATATGAATAATTGTGGTATCATAACTAAAATCCGGCGTAATATAAATTTCCACATGTTTTATCACTCCCTTATGGTAATGCCACCCGGTGAGTTGGCGAGATTGGTTTTAAATCGTAAGCACGTCCATTTTCATTGAAATAATTTTCATATGATTTTTCGTACTCAGCGCTTACTTCACGACGCAATTTACGTTGTTGCTCGCGGTTTTCTGGACGAATATCAGGAATAGCTGATATTAGACGCTTCGTATAGATGTGCTGTGGATTATTATAAATTTCAGCACTAGTTGCTTCTTCCACAATGCGCCCGCGATACATAACACCGATACGGTCACACATATGGCGAATTACGCCTAAATCATGACTAATAAATAAGTATGTTAGTCCGAGTTCAGATTGTAAATCTTGTAAGAAGTTTAAAACTTGAGCTTGTACCGACACGTCAAGTGCAGATACAGGTTCATCTGCGATAATAAGCTTCGGTTTTAGTGTAAGTGCGCGTGCAATACCAATCCGCTGTCTTTGTCCACCGGAAAATTCATGTGGATATTTATAAATAGACTCCGGATTTAAGCCAACTTTATCAAGGTAATCTTGAACAGCTCTACGCTCTTCATCAGGTGAGAGTTTCTCAAAATTCCGAAGTGGTTCAGCGATAATATCCATAACACGTTTCTTCGGGTTTAAGGATGAATAAGGATCTTGAAAAATCATCTGAATATCTTTTCTTTGTTCTCTTAGTTCTGAGCGACTTAATTTTGTTAAATCTTTATTATTAAAATGAATGCTACCGCCAGTTGCTTTTGTTAAGTGCATAATTGCTTTTCCAGTTGTTGATTTGCCACTCCCAGATTCCCCAACGATTCCGTACGTTTCGCCAGGTTGTAGTTCGAAGCTTACGCCATCAACAGCGCGAACGTAATCTAATGTACGACCGAAAACACCACCTTTAATTGGAAAGTGTACTTTTAAATCTTCTACTTTAAGCAGTGCCATGAGTTACGTCATCTCCTTTCTTATGTTGGAAGTTGAAATGTTTGTAGCAAGTGCAACGTACCCAATGGTCTGGATTTACTTCATGTAAAACGGGATTTTCTTCATGTTGATCAGGTCTAATCCATGGAATCCGTGCTTGGAATCGACAACCTGTGCGAGGTAACTTAGCTAATGTCGGTACAACGCCTTGAATAACATGTAATTTTTCTTTTTCAGCAGATGTAGACGGGATTGAATTTAATAAGGAACGAGTATATGGATGAAGAGGGTTATTAAAGATCTCTTCGACTGTTCCTGTTTCTACAACTTGTCCTGCATACATAACGACAATACGATCAGCGGTTTCGGCAACGACGCTTAAATCGTGTGTAATTAAGATGATGCCCATTTTCGTTTGTTCTTGAATGGAACGTAATAAATCTAAAATTTGCGCTTGAATTGTTACATCTAGAGCGGTTGTAGGCTCATCTGCAATAATGAGTCCGGGCTTACAAGCAATTGCAATTGCGATAACAATTCTTTGTCTCATTCCGCCAGATAATTCGTGTGGGTATTGTTTATATGTAAGTTCTGGTTTTGGAATACCAACTTGATGGAGTAGTTCTAAGGTGCGTTCTTTTTTTTCTACTTTTGAAAGACTTGTATGGTAGTCTAAGTTTTCTTCGATTTGTTTTCCAACTGTCATAAGAGGATCGAGTGCTGTAAGGGGTTCTTGGAAAATCATACCGATATTTGAACCGCGTACTTTATTTATTTCGGCGGTTGACATGCTTAGTAAGTCCTTATCTCTATAGTGAATCTGCCCTTGTAATTTTGTATTTGCCTCATTATGCAGTCGCATAATAGAAAGGGCAAGTGCACTTTTTCCGCATCCTGACTCACCAACGATAGCAACAATTTCATTTTCATGAACAGTTAAGGATACATTATCAACTGCTGCATGATACTGATCTTGTATACGAAAGGAAGTTTGCAAGTTTTCAATACGAAGAAGTGGATTCTTCATGGCTATCCCTCCATCTTTTCTGAAAAGACTAAATATTTTGTATGTTGTTATTTTAATATAAAATGACAATGTTTGACAAGTGTGAGTTGAGAAAATATTCAAAAATCTTTTTATATAAAAGTAGAATGCAGTTTTATTAGGTGTTGAAGTGCTTTGGAAGCGCTAACACATATGTAAGAGAGAAATGAATCTTTTGGAAGAAAAAAGTATTATATGTAGAAAAAAGAGAGACATTCTGGAAAGAATGGCCTCTCTTTTTTGATAAGTATAATATTTGTACCTAAGCTTGCTTTTGTTTTGTTGACCCTGTATTTAAAGTAAGGGCAAGGAAGAACATTGCAAGTATGCAAGATGCAAGTAATAAGATGAATCCGCCATCCCATCCGAATGCATCTACGATAAAGCCCATAGCGGCACTAGCGAAAGCAGCTCCGCCTAAGTAACCGAAGAATCCAGTTAAGCCTGCTGCAGTTCCAGCAGCTTTCTTTGGTGCTAAATCTAGAGCGTGTAGACCAATTAACATAACCGGTCCGTAAATTAAAAATCCAATTGCGACAAGTGCGATACTATCAACCATTGGATTACCAGGAGGATTTAACCAGTAAACAAGAACTGCGATAAATACACCAACCATAAATAAAATACCAGCAGGTGCACGACGTCCTTTAAATAGTTTATCACTCATCCATCCGCAAAGAAGTGTACCTGGAATACCAGCCCATTCATATAGAGCGTAAGCAGTACGTGAGCTACTATGAGTAAAGCTTTTTTCTTCTACTAAATAAGTAGGGGCCCAGTCTACAACGCCGTAACGTACGAAATACACGAAAACGTTCGCAATAGCGATGTACCATAAAAATTTATTGTTTAGTACGTATTTAAATAAAATTTCTTTTGCCGAAAGTTCGCGTTCGCGATCTTTTATTTTCTCATCTGGTGGATATTCTCCAGTATGCTCTTCAATAGAAGGTAGTCCACAAGATTGAGGCGTATCTTTCATCGTAATTAATACATAAATACCAACTAAAATTGAAAGAATACCTGGGAAGTAAAAAATACTTTTCCAGTCATTTGCAAAGAAGTATAAGCCTAATGTTACAAGAGAAGGCATAAGCGCGCCGCCGACATTATGAGCGACGTTCCAAATAGACATTTTTGTACCACGTTCGCTAATAGAGAACCAGTGAACCATCGTACGACCACAAGGAGGCCAGCCCATACCTTGTACCCATCCATTTAAAAACTGAAGTACAAACATAAGTATAATGCTCGTTGTAATGAAAGAAAATGAGCCGAAAATAATATTAATGATACCTGATAAAAATAGCCCAGCTGCTAAAAAGTAGCGAGGATTACAACGATCGGATACGATACCCATCAAGAATTTACTTAATCCGTAAGCGATAGATACTGCCGAAAGGATAACCCCAAGTTCCCCTTTACTAAAGCCTTGTTCGATTAAGTATGGCATTGCTAGTGAAAAGTTTTTTCGAACAAAGTAGTAACCTGCATAACCGATGAAGATACCTAAGAATACTTGTAAACGTAATTTACGGTATTCGCTATCAACGCGATCAGCTGGTAAGCGTTCCGCGTGGGGCGCAGGTTTAAATAATTGTGTGAAAAACATAAAATGAAAATCCTCCCCTAATTAATTCGAAGCGTTTTAAGACAGAGAATACAAAAAGGCCATGAAATATAAAAAAGTTTCCTTTTTTATGATTCATAGCCGTGTACTCCGTTTCTCCGTGACTGTCAATATTAACTTCGTCGAAAATTATACAACTTTGTGACAAAAATGTAAACGTTTTTATGAATAAAAGTATTGACGAATTTTGTTCGTGGGATTAATATTTAAATACGTTAAATATTTTATTGTTTAAATAAGAGGTGGATAACATGCCAAATGATATGACGCATATCGATAAAATTCAAGCTCTTGCCTTTTCGATTGGAAAGAAAATGCAGACGGAGTTATTAGAACAAATGCAAGCAACAGGACTTACACCACCGCAGTTTTATATTTTAAAGATTTTAGATCATTATGGGGCTTCAAGAGCGACAACATTAGCAAAAAAGATGTATGTGAAGCCTAGCGCGATTACAGTGATGATTGATCGTCTAATCGATCAAGAACTTGTAGAACGCTATCACGACAAAGATGACCGTCGTGTTGTCATCATCGAGTTAACGAAAAAGGGGAAAGCTAGAGTAGAAGAGGCAATGACAGCTCGCAACGAGCATATTGCAAAATACTTTTCACATTTAGAGTTGCAAGAAAGAGAAGATTTATTACGTCTCTTTGAGAAGTTAGAAACCATTATTTGCGGGACACAAGAGAAAAAAGAGAATAACTAAGAGGAATTGAGGAGATTACATGGAGCAACAAGAAAATCAAAATAGAAAGTTGTTGTTAATCGGTTTAGTAATCGCGATGCTATTTGCTGCATTAGATGGAACAATTGTTGGTACAGCAATGCCACGTATCGTCGGTGACCTAGGCGGATTAAGTTTAATGACATGGTTAACGACAGCTTATATGTTAACATCAACGACAGTTGTACCAATTGCAGGTAAATTAGCGGATTTACTTGGTCGTCGTAACGTATATATAACAGGGCTAGTTATTTTCATGATTGGTTCGGCGTTATGTGGTATGGCGAATGGTATGACGGAATTAATTATTTTCCGTGGTATTCAAGGTCTTGGTGGCGGTATTATGATGCCAATGGCTATGATTATTATTGGAGATATGTTCACGGGAAAAGAACGTGCGAAATGGCAAGGTATTTTTGGTGCGTTATACGGTCTTGCTTCTGTAATTGGACCGCAAGTTGGTGGTTGGATTGTAGATGCAGTGAACTGGAGATGGGTATTCTACATTAACTTACCGGTTGGTATTTTAGCAACAATCTTTATTGCAATGGGATTAAAATCACATAAACAAACAGGACCAATTAAAATTGATATCGCTGGAATCTTTACGATGATTCTAGGTGTTGTAAGTTTATTACTTGCGCTAACGTTTGGCGGAAAAGATTATGCATGGGATTCTTGGCAAATTATCGGTTTATTCGCACTAGCTGTAATTGGTATCGTTAGCTTTGTTATTGTTGAAACGAAAGCTGAAGAGCCGATTTTACCAATGCATTTCTTTAAAAATCGCACATTTACAATACTGAATGCGATTGGATTCTTTATGAGTATTGGAATGTTCGGCGCGATTATGTTCGTACCATTCTTCATGCAAGGTATTGTAGGAGTAAGTGCTGCTGAATCAGGAACAATTATGACTCCAATGATGATTACAATGATTGTAATGAGTATTATCGGTGGGCAACTTGTATTAAAAGTTGGTGTAAAACCACAAATTATCGCAGGTATGCTTATTATGGCCGGTGGTTTCTGGTTATTAACAACGATGGATATGCACACAACGAAGCTTACAGCTACTTCTTATATGATGGTTATCGGTTTAGGAATGGGTCTTGTAATGCCGACATTAACATTAGCGTTACAAGAAAGCTTCCCGAAAAAAGACCTTGGTGTCGTAACGTCATCAAGTCAGTTCTTCCGTCAAATTGGTGGAACATTTGGTATTACAATTTTAGGATCAATTATGAATAACACTTCAGGTACAACGTTAACAAATAAATTAGTACCTGTATTAGATACATTCCCGAAAGAAGCGGGACAAATGGTAACGAAATTTAAAGATATGATTCACACAGATCCACAAGGTTTATATTCGATGCTATTTAGCCCAGAGGCATTAAAACAAATGCCAGAAGCATTCGCTAACAGCATTGTACCTATTTTGAAAAACTCTTTAGTAGACTCGCTTCATACTGTATTCTTAACAGGATTAGTATTTATCGTAGTAGGTGCCATCTTTACGATTTTCTTACAAAAAATTAAACTATCAGATCGTAAAAAAGATGCTGAAGAGCCTGCTGTAGAAGAAAAAGAAAAAACTGTATCATACTCGTAATGAAGAAGCATCGCCTTATGGCGGTGCTTTTTTGAGTATAACCTTAAAAGCTTTTTAGTGAGAAATGATTGACGTATTTTTAGAAATACGTTATATTATTTTCTGTAAACGGTTACATGAAATGAGGAGAAAAGAGAATGAGTACGATTAAAGACGTTGCGAAATTAGCGGGAGTATCTGTTGCGACCGTTTCCAGAGTTCTAAATAAAAATGGATATGTTCACGAAGATACATTAAAAAAGGTAGAGCGTGCAATTGAGATGTTAGATTATAAGCCTAGTACAGTAGCGCGTTCACTGTATAATAAAAAGTCTCGTTTAATTGGCTTAGTTGTTCCAAATATCGTGAATCCGTTCTTTCCAGAAGTTGCACGTGCCGTAGAAGATGTAGCACATAAACAAGGTTACACAGTTGTCCTTTGTAACTCTGATGAAAGTTTAGAAAAAGAGAAACAATACATTGATGTACTTAGACAAAATAATGTAGATGGATTTATTGTAGCAACGAATCCACAAAATAGTGTTAATTACATGAATTTATCTGTTCCGGTTGTTGCGATTGACCGTATGTTTAATGAGCGTATTCCTACTGTATATGCAGATAACTATGCAGGAAGTCAGGCTGCGACAAAGTTGTTACTAGATAAAGGATGTAAACATATTGCACATATTCGCGGTCCACGTGATGTGAGTACTGCAAATGAACGTTTTGAAGGTTTTGTAGACGTTATTACGCAAAATAATCTTTCGTATATGATTGCGGAGAGTACGTTTGATCCAGCAAATAGTGAGCGTGTAGCGATGGAATTATTAGAAGGATACCCGCATATTGATGGTATTGTTGCTGGGAATGATTTAATTGCCATTGGTATTGTAAAGGCTGCACTTCAAAAGGGGATTGCCATTCCAGATGATTTACAAATTATCGGATTTGATGGAATTTCTTTAACAGAAATGATGTATCCATCTATTACAACAGTTGCACAACCGATATATGAAATGGGGAAAATTGCAACAGAGTTGTTGTTAGAGCAAATGGAAGGAAATACATTAGAAGAGAAACACTATCGTTTGCCGATTGAAATTATAGAACGAAATACAACGAAGTAAGGAGATGAAACAGATGCCAAATATTGCAGTAGTAGGAAGCATTTCAATGGACTTAGTGGCTGTTTCAAAAAAACGGCCGAAAGCAGGAGAAACAGTAATTGGTGAAGCGTTTCATACAATCCCAGGAGGGAAAGGGGCAAACCAAGCAGTTGCTGCAGCTAGGTTAGGAGCAAATGTAGCAATGGTTGGAGCTGTAGGAAATGATGATTATGGAACAGTAGTTAGAAAAAATTTAGAGAACGAACGCATTTTTATCGATTATGTGGTACCGGTTACAGATAGAACGACAGGAATTGCTCATATCGTTTTAGCAGAAGAAGATAACAGTATTGTTGTCGTACAAGGGGCAAATGCTCTTGTAAATAAATCAGTTGTAGATCGCTCCAAAGACCTTCTTGTAAAAGCGGATATGGTTGTTCTTCAACTAGAAATTCCACTTGAAACAGTAAAATATGTATTGGCTATTTGTGAGGAACATAATATTCCTGTTATGTTGAATCCAGCGCCAGCACAAGTTTTATCAGAAGAAATTTTAGAAAAAGCAACTTATATTACGCCAAATGAACATGAGTGCCGCATCGTATTAGATGATTTTACATCACCAATTGAAGATTTATTGGCGAAGTATCCAAATAAATTATTGATGACAGAAGGTTCTAACGGTGTCCGCTTCCATAATGGAACGGAGATTGTACATGTTCCTAGCATTGCTGTTGATGTAGTGGATACAACTGGAGCTGGTGATACATTTAATGGTGCGTTAGCAGTTGCACTTTCTGAAGGAGAGACACTTCAAAAAGCAATTCGTTTTGCGAATATTGCTGGTGGTCTTTCTGTAACGAAACTTGGAGCACAGGGCGGTATGCCAACGAGAGATCGAGTACGTGAAGTGCAGGTGATTGTTGGATGAAAAAGCACGGTGTATTAAACAGTGAAATAGCGGCAGTCCTTGCTTCACTTGGGCATACAGATACGGTTGTAATTGCTGATTGCGGGTTACCGATTCCGGATGGAGTAAAACGAATTGATTTAGCTGTTGAGATTGGAAAACCGAGTTTTTTAGAGGTGTTACAAGTTGTAGCTGATGATATGGCAATCGAAAAAGTGACGTTAGCAGAAGAAGTCATTATAAATAATGCGGCAGTAAATAAAGAGATCGAGCAGAAATTAATAGAGCCAGCATTTGAGTATGTATCTCATGAGCAATTTAAAGAGCATACAAAGAAAGCGAAGGCAATTATTCGTACAGGCGAGGCTACGCCTTATGCAAATATAATTTTACATGCAGGCGTGATTTTTTAATAAAGGGAAGTGATGAGAATGCATATTGAAATGAAAAACATTTCAAAGGCGTTCAATGGCAATCCTGTTTTAAAGAATGCACAGTTTATGATTGAAACAGGGGAAGTCCACGCATTGATGGGGGAAAATGGAGCGGGTAAATCAACGCTCATGAAGATTTTAACAGGTGTATACAAAAAAGATGGTGGGACAATCACGATTGATGGGCAAGAGCGCACCTTTAAAAATGCGAAAGAAGCTGAAGAGTACGGCATCGCATTTATACATCAAGAACTAAACATATTGCCGAATTTAACAGTAGCTGAAAATATGTTTCTCGGTAAAGAGTTAATGTATGGGAAAACAGGTATTTTACGCACTCGACAAATGAACGCGATTGCGCAGCAGCAACTAGCAGAGCTAGGATTGCATGTAAGAGGCGCTATGTTAGCAGAGGAATTATCGGTTGGACAACAGCAAATTATCGAAATTGCGAAAGCGTTAATGACACACGCGAGCGTTATTATTATGGATGAACCTACGGCGGCACTGACGGATCGTGAAATCGAAACGCTCTTTACAGTAATCAATAAGTTACGTAAAGAAGGTGTTTCATTCGTGTACATTTCGCATCGTATGGAAGAGATTTTCTCGATATGTGATGCCATTACGATTTTGCGTGATGGAGAATACGTCGGAAAGAGATTAATTCCAGAAACATCATTTGATGAAGTAGTGAGTATGATGGTGGGGCGCAGCATTGGTGAACGCTACCCAGAGCGAAATAGTCAAATTGGTGATGTCATTTTTGAAATGCGTAACGGAACGAAGAAAGGGAAATTTGAAAATGTTTCGTTTCAAGTAAGAAAAGGTGAAATCCTTGGTGTTGCTGGTTTGATGGGAGCTGGACGCACTGATATTATGAAAGCGATATTTGGTTATGAACCTTTAGATTCTGGACAAATTTTTATAAATGGACAAGAAGTAAAGATTGATAGTCCGATAGATGCAATTAGACAGAGAATTGCTTTCATTACAGAAGATAGAAAATCTGAGGGATTAGTGTTAGATTTCTCTATTCGTGAAAACTTATCGCTACCGAATTTAGAAAGTCTTTCAAAAGGAAGTGTTCTGAGCAACGAGCTAGAACAACAGTTTACAGAAGATATGATGAAGCTTCTTAATGTGAAAGCATCTAGCGGAGAGCAGGCAGTGAAGTCTCTTTCTGGTGGAAATCAGCAAAAGATTGTAATCGCAAAATGGCTAGGCATTCATCCGCAATTACTCATTTTAGATGAGCCAACAAGAGGTGTCGATGTTGGAGCAAAAAAAGAAATTTACTCTATAATGAATAAGCTTACAGAGCAAGGCGATGCCGTTATTATGGTATCATCTGAGCTTCCAGAAATTTTAGGGATGAGTGATCGAGTTCTTGTTATTCATGAAGGAAAAGTCGGCGGCATTTTAGGGAAAGATGAGGCATCACAAGAGTCTATTATGGCACTAGCTACAGGGGGAGAGTAAGGATGGCTAAGAAGGGGAATGTATTACAACAACTCGGTTCTTTAATCGGTTTAGTATTAATTATCGTCGTAATTACAGTTTTAAATCCAGCGTTCATTGAAATTCCAAATTTATTCAATATACTGCGTCAAGTATCGATTAATGCGCTTATTGCATTCGGAATGACCTTCGTAATTTTAACAGGGGGTATTGACTTATCGGTAGGTTCTATTTTAGCATTATCAAGTGCACTTGTTGCTGGAATGATGGCAAGTGGCATGGATCCGTTCCTTGCAATGGCAGTTGGACTATTAGCAGGTCTTGTAATGGGAATTATAAACGGTATCATCATTGCGAAAGGAAAAGTAGCTCCATTTATTGCAACTTTAGCAACAATGACTATTTTTCGTGGGTTGACGCTTGTTTATATGGACGGACGTCCGATCACTGGCCTTGGTGATCATTTAATGTTCCAAATGTTTGGCCGCGGTTATTTTCTTGGTATTCCGGTACCAGCTGTTACAATGATGATCGCTTTCGCAGTACTGTACTTCATTTTGAAGAAAACGACATTTGGTCGCCGTACATTTGCAATTGGTGGAAATGAAGAAGCAGCAGCACTATCAGGTATTAATGTTACAAGAATTAAAGTAATGATTTACGGTCTTTCCGGAATTTTGGCAGCGCTTGCAGGTATTGTCTTAACATCACGACTAGATTCTGCACAGCCGACTGCAGGTACTTCTTACGAATTAGATGCAATTGCAGCAGTTGTATTAGGTGGAACAAGTCTTTCTGGGGGAAGAGGATGGATTGTTGGTACGTTCATCGGTGTACTTATTATCGGTGTACTAAATAACGGTTTAAATTTATTAGGTGTATCTTCTTTCTTCCAACAAGTTGTAAAAGGACTTGTAATCTTACTAGCTGTATTAATTGATCGCCGAAAAGAAGCGTAATGGAGGGACAGTTCATGAAGAAATGGTTACTTATACTCGTTGCATGTATTATGGTCATTACTGCCGGTTGTTCAATGGAACCACCAGAATGGGCAAAGGATTCTAGCGATAAAGGTCGAAATAAAACTATTAAAGTTGGATTCTCTGTTTCAACTTTAAATAATCCCTTCTTTGTAACTTTGAAAAAGGGTGCAGAAAAGAAAGCGAAAGATAGCGGCATCGAATTGATTGCTGTTGATGCACAAAATGATGCAGCAAAGCAAACGAACGATGTTGAAGATTTAATTCAAAAGGGTGTCGATGTAGTTGTTATTAATCCGACCGATTCAGATGCTGTTGCTTCAGCAGTAAGTGCGGCAAATGCAGCAAATGTTCCTGTTATTACAGTAGACCGCGTTGCGAATTCAGGTAAGGTTGTTTCTCACATTGCATCTAATAATATCGAAGGTGGTCAAATGGCTAGTGATTACATTCGTGAATTAGTCGGCGAAGGAGCAAACGTTGCTGAGTTAGAAGGAATCCCTGGATCGTCTGCTGCTCGTGAACGTGGGAAAGGATTCCATAACGTAGCCGATAAGTCTTTAAAAGTAGTTGCCAAACAAGCGGCTGATTTTGATAGAGCGAAAGGATTATCTGTTATGGAAAACATTTTGCAAGCAAATGGTGATATTAAAGCCGTGTTTGCGCATAACGACGAGATGGCATTAGGTGCACTTGAAGCATTGAAGTCTGCTGGAAAAACAGATGTAGTAGTTGTTGGATTTGATGCAACAGAAGATGCTGTGAAAGCGGTTAACGATGGGCGTATGGCTGCAACAGTCGCTCAAAAACCGGAATTAATCGGAGAGAAGGCGATGCAAACAGCAAAAGAGATAACACAAGGTAAAAAAGTGGACAAATCTATTCCGATTGAATTAGAGCTTATTAAGAAAAATAAATAAATATAAAATGAAAATTAGGAAGGAAGAATAACAAATGAAATTTTTTATTGATACAGCAAACATTAACGAAATTAAAGAGGCAAATGCATTAGGCGTAGTAGCTGGAGTAACGACAAACCCATCACTTGTAGCAAAAGAAGGCGTAGATTTCCATGAGCGTATTCGTGAAATTTGCAGCTTTATAGAAGGACCTGTAAGTGCAGAAGTAATTAGCTTAGAAGCTGATAAAATGATTGAAGAAGGAAAAGAATTAGCGAAGATTGCTCCAAACGTTGTTGTAAAAGTTCCAATGACAACAGAAGGTTTAAAAGCAGTAAAAGCATTCTCAGATTTAGGAATTCGTACAAACGTTACATTAGTATTCTCAGCAGTTCAAGCATTACTTGCAGCTCGCGCTGGTGCAACATATGTTTCACCATTCTTAGGTCGTTTAGATGATATCGGTCATAACGGTATGGATTTAATTCGTCAAATCGCAGAAATCTTTGCAATTCATGGCATCGAAACAGAAATCATTGCAGCATCTGTACGTCACAGCGTTCACGTAACTGACGCAGCGTTAAACGGTGCACATATTGCAACAATCCCAGCAAACGTAATTGCTTCATTAGTGAAGCACCCATTAACAGATCAAGGAATTGAGAAATTTTTAGCTGATTGGGAAAAAACACAAGAGAAATAATAGAAAATCAAGAATCCTAGTTTAATTGACTAGGATTCTTTTTTATTTAAAAGAATTTTCATGCAATTTTGCATATTGTCTTTTAAATTTGTTATATAAGCTATTTAATATATATCAAATCACTTTTTATTTTTCATATTTCGACATAAAAAGGTAGAGGTTCTGACCAGAAAACTGGAGGGGCATGATTCTATAACAGAAAGCTTAACGTTTATAGAATTATGCCTTTTTATATAGGGAGGGCAGAAAGTAGGGATTTCGATTTAAATACACTGATTTATCTGAATTTTAAGTTTTATAAAAGGAGAGAAATAGAATGAGAAGAAAAGCGCCATTTAAAGTGTTATCATCTTTAGCAATTGCGGCAATTATCGGATGCACATCTGTAATGAGTGCCCCGTTAGCATATGCAGAAACGCCAGCAAAAGAGAAAGAGAATGTGTCTACAACGCCAATTGATTACAATTTAATTCAAGAAGATCGTTTAGCGGAAGCTTTGAAAGAAAGAGGAACAATTAATCCAGCATCTTCTAAAGAAGAGACGAAAAAGGCTGTCGAGCAATATATTGAAAAGAAACAAGGAGATCAGGCGAACAAAGAAATTCTTCCAGATGTTCACTCACAAGAAACGTCTGATTTCACAAAAAAAGTAAAAGAGAAAAAGATGGAAGAAAAGGAAAATGTAAAAAAGACTGAAAAAAATATTAATCTTGAGCAAAAGCCAGAACCAAATAAAAAGCAATTGAATGGGCAAGTTCCAACTTCAAAAGCAAAGCAAGCTCCATATAAAGGAGCTGTTCGATCGGATAAAGTATTAGTGCTACTCGTTGAATTTAGTGATTATAAACATAATAATATTGATCAAACACCAGGTTATATGTATTCGAAAGACTTTAGTAGAGAACATTATCAAAAGATGTTGTTCGGTAAGGAGCCGTATACATTATTTGATGGTTCAAAAGTAAAAACGTTTAAACAATACTATGAAGAGCAGTCTGGTGGTAGTTATACGACAGACGGATATGTAACGGAGTGGCTAACAGTTCCAGGAAAAGCATCTGATTATGGAGCTGATGGTAGCAGTGGTCACGATAATAAAGGTCCGAAAGGTGCACGTGATTTAGTGAAAGAAGCTTTGCATGCAGCTGCTGAGAAAGGACTAGATTTATCTCAGTTTGATCAGTTTGATAGATATGATACAAACGGGGATGGGAATCAAAACGAACCTGACGGTGTAATTGATCATTTAATGGTAATCCATGCTGGTGTTGGTCAAGAAGCAGGTGGTGGTAAATTAGGTGATGATGCGATCTGGTCACATCGTTCAAAATTAGCAGTAGATCCAGTAGCGATTGAAGGTACAAAATCAAAGGTAGATTACTTTGGTGGTAAAGTAGCAGCACATGATTACACAATTGAACCAGAAGATGGAGCTGTAGGTGTGTTTGCACATGAATTTGGACATGATCTTGGATTACCAGATGAATATGACACGAAATATACTGGAAATGGTTCACCAGTCGAAGCTTGGTCATTAATGAGTGGAGGTAGTTGGACAGGGAAAATCGCAGGAACAGAACCGACTAGTTTTTCACCACAAAATAAAGACTTCTTACAAAAGAATATGGGTGGCAACTGGGCAAAAATATTAGAAGTAGATTACGATAAAATTAAGAGTGGTGTGGGAGTTCCTACCTATATTGATCAAAGTGTTACGAAATCAAATCGTCCAGGCGTTGTACGTGTTAACTTACCAGGTAAAAGTGTTGAAACGATTAAACCGGAGTTTGGAAAGCATGCATATTATAGTACAAGAGGCGATGATATGCATACAACGTTAGAGACACCATTCTTTGATTTAACAAAAGGAACAAATGCAAAATTCGATTATAAAGCAAATTATGAGTTAGAAGCAGAGTGCGATTTCGTCGAAGTACATGCAGTAACAGAAGATGGAACGAAAACATTAATTGATAGACTTGGAGAAAAAGTAGTCCAAGGAGATAAAGATACAACAGATGGGAAATGGATTGATAAATCATATGATTTAAGTCAATTTAAAGGCAAAAAAGTGAAACTACAATTAGACTATATTACAGATCCGGCTGTAACATATAAAGGTTTTGCGATGGACAATGTAAATGTAACTGTTGATGGACAAGTTGTATTTTCTGATGATGCAGAAGGACAGTCTAAAATGAATTTAAATGGTTTTGTTGTTTCTGATGGGACAGAGAAGAAAGCTCATTATTACTACTTAGAGTGGAGAAACTATGCGGGATCAGATAATGGTTTAAAAGCAGGAAAAGGTCCAGTGTATAATACAGGTCTTGTCGTTTGGTATGCAGATGATAGTTTCAAAGATAACTGGGTTGGGGTGCATCCAGGTGAAGGATTCCTTGGTGTTGTAGATTCTCATCCAGAAGCGCTAGTTGGTAATTTAAACGGAAAACCAGCATACGGTAATACGGGCATGCAAATTGCAGATGCTGCATTTTCATTTGATAAAACACCAGCATGGAGTGTAAATTCATTAACACGTGGTCAGTTTAACTATTCTGGATTACAAGGTGTTACAACTTTTGATGATTCAAAAGTATATAGTAACAAGCAAATTGCAGATGCAGGAAGAAAAGTTCCAAACCTTGGACTTAAATTCCAAGTTGTTGGACAGGCAGAAGATAAATCGGCAGGCGCTGTTTGGATTAAACGTTAATAACATAAAAGCACATTCTTCATATGAAGAGTGTGCTTTTTAATTTGTACAGTAAGTTATTATTTTAGTTTATGTAATACAAGTGTTTATTCATGTGTAGTGTATCAAATTATGTGAGGAAAGGAAATATTTCCGAGGAAATTGTCGAAGTATCGTCAGTATTTATAAACTTTTTGTTTAAAAGAAGAGATGTATTATTGCCTTTACGGCTCAATTTATTTACATTGTTATTTGGTTATACACAAAAGTAATATATTGGGCAAAAAGAGTTCTATTCGATAGGGCTCTTTTTATAGATAGAAAGGAGTAAGCGATAAATGAAAGAAGTAATTGGATGTCCACAGTGTGAAGGGGATATTACTGTACAGCATATTATTGATCTCCCGCATCCTTTTTCATTAAGGTGTCCACATTGTAAGGTGAAGTTGAAAGAAATAAGGGTAACGCCATGTTTAATATTAGCGATGATTTGTATAATTCCATTGTTTATTATTATTGGAGAGAGTATTAAGGAATTACTAGTAAAATATTTTTCTATTGTAGACAATGTACCAACTGTACTTATTTTCTTTTTATTTTGTTATCCATTGTATTATTTCTATGAAAAATATAATGCTATATTGTTTATTAAATATGGTTTGCTGAAAGTTAAAAGTTGAATTGAATAGGAGATTATCATTATGCTTTGGAAAATATATTTAGTTATTGTAGCAATGTTAGCTATTATTTCGTTAGTAAGGGGTATGTTTCAAACACCAATTCAAAAGTTTGACTTTGTAGTATCTATTATTACGTGGATAGGGCTCTTTGGTTTTGTATTTGATATACAAATATTAACCTCGATTGTTTGGAAATGTATCTTCTTGTTTAGCGTCATTTGGACTTTAACTGCAGTTTTTGTTTTTCGTTTATATGAAGAGCGAGATGAGCCATTACCTTTTATATTTAAATTAATTGGCATTATTCCAACGCTTCCATTATATTACGGATTATATCAATATGCATTTTAAAAAAGACAACGATGGATTATCCCATCATTGTCTTTTTTACTTTGCTTCTTACATAAATCATCCCAGCAAATGTTAATAAAAATGCTGTCCCGATAATGAAGCTGATGCTAGGTGATGCTCCGATTGCGCCGACTGTAAAGGAGCCAGCAACAACTCCTAATGAGAAGAAGGCATAAAATAATCCGAATGCCTTTCCGCGATTATCGTCTGTAGTATTTTCAACGAGTAAAGCGTTAATAGACGGAAAGAGGATTGCGAATCCAATTCCATAAATCATCATTACGATAAAGAGCATACCTTTTGTAGCAAATAATCCGAGTAAAGATAGTGCGAATGCCATAACTGCAATTCCGATTAGCATTAGTTTCGAACGATTAAATCGATCGTAAATACGATTTGTTGGAAGCAAGAAGAAGAGGATAGCAGTAATACCAAATACACTTAACATCATGCCTGTTGTAGATGCTTTAAGCACTAATGCCTCAACTTTTACTGGTAACATATAAGTGACAATTCCTTGTGAAAACATTAATGTGAAAGCACCAATATATGCTTGTAATAACGGTTCTGATTTTAACAGTTCAACCATATCTTCTTTGTTCATCATTTGCGTTCTTGATGTATCTTTTCTTGATACGTTATTTGGTAAGAAGAATAGAGATACGATTGTACCAAGAGCCATTAAAATAGAAATAGTAATGAAGACCCATTCTACGCCAGCTGTTGCTTTCATAATACCACTGAAAGCAGGTCCTACGATTGCCGCTGTTCCAACAGCAGCACCAGATAGAGCCATTGCTTTTCCTTGTCTTTTTGCATTTGTTTGTTTTGATAAAAATGTAAAGGCAGCAGGAATTAAAAAGCCATCACTAAATCCATGCATAAAGCGCACAACTAATAGTTGTTCACCACTTTGAACAACGGTGTATAACAAGACTATGAAACTCGTAATTCCCATGCTTATATAAAGGATTTTTTTTGCACCAAATTTATCGACAGCGGCTCCAGCAATAATATTACCAATCATATTAGCGAATGAGTACATACCGACAACTAGCCCGATAATAAGAGGAGTTCCTCCAAGGCTTTGAGCGAAAGTACTCATAATAGGTAATTGTGAAAATGTATCTAAAAATGCCACGATAACGATAAAGTAAATAAAATATTTCAAGCGATATTCACCTCTCCTATGCTATTATGGCACAATGCTAATTTCACCTGCAATGAAATTGAATTAACAGATGTGGAAAAAAGTACAAAGTGACAAAATATTGAACGTTATTTGTAAAAAATTAGTGGGAATGTGATTGTTTTTTTGAAATATATGGATAGAAGTATTATAATAGAATTGTAAACTTCACCAGGTTAAGTATATACATAGAGAGGGATGTATAAAATGAAAGCACTACTTTGGCATAATCAACGTGATGTACGAGTAGAAGAAGTACCAGAACCAACAGTAAAACCAGGAACAGTGAAAATCAAAGTTAAATGGTGTGGTATTTGTGGGACAGACTTGCATGAATATTTAGCAGGGCCTATTTTTATTCCAACAGAAGAACATCCATTAACACATGTGAAAGCACCTGTTATTTTAGGTCATGAGTTTAGTGGTGAGGTAATAGAGATTGGTGAAGGAGTTACATCTCATAAAGTGGGAGACCGCGTTGTTGTAGAGCCAATTTATTCTTGTGGTAAATGTGAAGCTTGTAAACATGGACATTACAATGTTTGTGAACAACTTGTTTTCCACGGTCTTGGCGGAGAAGGCGGTGGTTTCTCTGAATATACAGTAGTACCAGAAGATATGGTTCATCACATTCCAGATGAAATGACGTATGAACAAGGTGCGCTTGTAGAACCAGCAGCAGTAGCAGTTCATGCAGTACGTCAAAGTAAATTAAAAGAAGGGGAAGCTGTAGCGGTATTTGGTTGCGGTCCAATTGGACTTCTTGTTATCCAAGCAGCTAAAGCAGCAGGAGCAACTCCTGTTATTGCAGTTGAACTTTCTAAAGAACGTCAAGAGTTAGCGAAATTAGCAGGTGCGGATTATGTATTAAATCCAGCAACTCAAGATGTGTTAGCTGAAATTCGTAACTTAACAAATGGTTTAGGTGTAAATGTTAGCTTTGAAGTAACAGGTGTTGAAGTTGTACTACGCCAAGCGATTGAAAGTACAAGCTTCGAAGGACAAACTGTAATTGTTAGTGTATGGGAAAAAGACGCAACAATTACTCCAAATAACTTAGTATTAAAAGAAAAAGAAGTTATTGGTATTTTAGGATACCGTCACATCTTCCCAGCTGTTATTAAATTAATTAGCTCTGGTCAAATTCAAGCAGAGAAATTAATTACGAAAAAAATTACAGTCGATCAAGTTGTTGAAGAAGGATTTGAAGCACTTGTAAAAGATAAAACACAAGTGAAAATTCTTGTTTCACCTAAATAAGATAGAATCGAATAGAGTAGCCCTTTTCTAGAAATAGAAGAGGGCTACTTTTTTTCTATACTGAAAGGTGATAGACTTTCCTTTGACTAAATGTATTTTTGTTTGGAAGGGAGAATCTAATGCTTTCATTTTTGTTAACTTTAAAGCGAATGTTAAGAGCTTGTTTACGAGCGTGGAAAGATAAAGAATTTCAAGTATTATTCATATTAACAATTTTGACTTTAATATCGGGTACGATTTTTTATAGTACAGTTGAAGGATTACGTCCTATTGACGCTTTATATTTTAGTGTGGTCACGTTGACGACTGTCGGTGATGGGAATTTTAGTCCGCAAACTGATTTCGGAAAGATATTTACAATCTTATACATTTTTATTGGCATTGGATTAGTGTTTGGATTTATTCATAAGTTAGCAGTTAATGTACAATTGCCAAGTATATTATCGAATAGAAAAAAAGAGTAAAGCATGTGGGTGCTTTACTCTTTTTTTACATTAGTTTAGACAAGCCTTAATAATAGTTTATTAAAATGAAAGTGTATTCATTCATTATATTCACTGTGTATAAAGTTATAATGATATGAACATTTGCATATTTTAATTTATTGATAGAAATTTCGTGAAAGGTGGGATATTCTAGTCATAGGTTAACCGGACGACATCATAGGATCCTAACAAAATGTTTACAATAATTCAATTATAAAATGGAGGATTTTATATGAAAAAGAAAGTACTTGCTTTAGCAGCGGCTATTACATTAGTTGCTCCATTACAAAGTGTTGCATTTGCTCATGAAAATGATGGGGGACAGAGATTTGGAGTTATTCCGCGCTGGTCTGCTGAAGATAAACATAAAGAAGGCGTGAATTCTCATTTATGGATTGTAAATCGTGCAATTGATATTATGTCTCGTAATACAACACTTGTAAAACAAGATCGAGTTGCACTATTAAATGAATGGCGTACTGAGTTAGAGAACGGTATTTATGCTGCTGACTATGAAAATCCTTATTATGATAATAGCACATTTGCTTCACATTTCTATGACCCTGACAATGGGAAAACTTATATTCCGTATGCAAAGCAGGCAAAGGAAACTGGAGCTAAATATTTTAAATTAGCTGGTGAGTCTTACAAAAATAAAGATATGAAACAAGCATTCTTCTATTTAGGATTATCTCTTCATTATTTAGGTGATGTAAACCAACCAATGCATGCGGCAAACTTTACGAATCTTTCGTATCCACAGGGATTCCATTCTAAATATGAAAACTTTGTAGATACGATAAAAGATAATTATAAAGTAACGGATGGAAATGGATATTGGAACTGGAAAGGTACGAATCCAGAAGATTGGATTCATGGAGCGGCAGTAGTTGCGAAACAAGATTACGCTGGCATTGTAAATGATAATACGAAAGATTGGTTCGTGAGAGCTGCTGTATCACAAGAATATGCAGATAAATGGCGCGCTGAAGTTACACCAATGACAGGTAAGCGTTTAATGGATGCACAACGTGTTACTGCTGGATATATTCAGCTTTGGTTTGATACGTACGGAAATCGTTAAGTATTTAAAAAAGGTCAAATCTCAGAATAGAGTATTTGGCCTTTTTATCACTATACAATACATGGAGGTATGAAACGTGAAAGGTAAATTGCTAAAAGGTGTACTTAGCTTAGGTGTTGGTTTAGGAGCTTTATATAGCGGAACGGCAGCTCAAGCAGAAGCATCTACAAATCAAAATGATACATTAAAAGTGATGACGCATAATGTATATATGCTATCAACAAACTTATATCCGAACTGGGGACAAACTGAGCGTGCTGATTTAATCGGGGCGGCAGATTATATAAAGAATCAAGATGTAGTTATATTAAATGAAGTGTTTGATAATAGCGCTTCAGATCGTTTATTAGGGAATTTAAAGAAAGAATATCCAAATCAAACAGCAGTATTAGGTCGTAGTAGTGGAAGTGAATGGGATAAAACGTTAGGAAACTATTCATCTTCAACTCCTGAAGATGGTGGCGTTGCCATTGTGAGCAAATGGCCAATCGCTGAAAAGATTCAATATGTATTTGCAAAAGGATGCGGGCCAGATAATTTATCGAATAAAGGATTTGTATACACGAAAATTAAGAAAAATGATCGCTTTGTTCATGTAATTGGTACGCATTTGCAAGCGGAAGATAGTATGTGCGGAAAAACTTCACCTGCATCTGTACGTACAGACCAATTAAAAGAAATTCAAGATTTTATTAAAAATAAAAATATACCAAATAATGAGTATGTGTTAATTGGTGGTGATATGAACGTAAATAAGATAAATGCAGAGAACAATAATGATTCAGAGTATGCATCTATGTTTAAAACATTGAACGCTTCTGTACCATCTTATACTGGACATACAGCGACTTGGGATGCAACGACAAACAGTATTGCAAAATATAATTTCCCTGATAGTCCTGCCGAATATTTAGATTATATTATTGCAAGCAAAGACCATGCGAACCCATCGTATATAGAGAATAAGGTGTTACAGCCGAAATCTCCACAATGGACTGTTACATCGTGGTTCCAAAAATATACGTATAATGATTACTCTGATCATTATCCAGTAGAGGCGACTATTTCTATGAAGTAGTTTCAAAAAGTTTCTTCGTAAAGAAGAAACTTTTTTTATTTGCAAACAGGAAAATCATACTTTCTTTCCAATATGTATAAGACATATTGAGAAGAGGAGAGAAAAATGTGGATCGAGGAATTTTTAAAGAAGTTCCATTACCGTGTGCATTTTTGGATGAAGTGGCTTTAGATAGAAATATTCAATCGATTATAGAGTTAAGTGGAAATAAGAAGATTCGTATAGCGAGTAAATCGTTACGTTCTGTTCCGATTATGCAAAAGATTTTAGCTGCAAATGATCGATTTCAAGGTATTATGTGCTTTTCACCTAGAGAGATTTTATTTTTAATAGAACAAGGATTTAATGATTTATTGCTCGGATATCCTGCTTATGATGAAAGAGCTTTGTATGAAATTAGTTTGCTAACAAAGAAAGGTTTCATTATAACTTGTATGGTGGATTGTGAAGAGCATATTGTGTATTTAGAAAAAATTGCTGAGAAATCTAAAGGATGTTTTCGTGTTTGTTTGGATATTGATATGAGTAGTCGTTTTTTAAAATTTCATTTTGGTGTACAAAGATCCCCAGTAAAAAATGTGCAGGATGCGTTGAAAGTAGTAGAAAAGGTGAGAAGGTCATCATATTTAATGTTAGATGGTGTGATGGGTTATGAAGCTCAAATTGCTGGGGTGGGCGATCATATACCGAATCAATGGCTGAAAAGTAAAGTGATTTCGTATTTAAAGAAGAAATCAGTGTTAGAAGTTAAAGAAAGAAGAGAACATATTGTAAAAGCAATACAAAACCTTGGTATTGAGCTAAGGTTTGTAAATGGAGGGGGAACAGGAAGCATAAAAACAACAGAGAAAGATAATTCAGTTTCAGAGATTACAATAGGTTCTGCTTTTTATTCTCCGAAGCTGTTTGATTATTATAAAGAGGTGAAATTTCATCCAGCGGTCGGATTTGCCTTACCAGTTGTGCGTAAACCAGTCCCGTTTATTTACACTTGCCTAGGTGGTGGATATATTGCTTCAGGAGCAGTTGGAAAAGATAAAGAGCCTGAAGTTTGGAGACCGAAGGGTGCAAAACTATTAGCTTTAGAAGGTGCTGGCGAGGTACAAACGCCAATTTTTTATAGCGGCGAGGAACGAGTGGATATAGGAGAGTCCATTTTGTTTCGTCATAGTAAGGCTGGTGAATTATGTGAGCGCTTTCCTTTTTTGTATCGTGTTAAAAAAGGAGAGATTGTTGGGGAGTATTCAACATATCGGGGGGATGGCCAATGTTTTCTATAAAGGGGCAAAAGTGGAGGAATTGGACAGGGAATGTAGAAGGAACGCCGCATTATACGATGTATCCAGAAAGTATACAAGATGTAGTAGAAGTAGTGGGGCTTGCACGAAAAAAGGGGCGGAAAATTCGTGTTGTTGGTTCAGGACACTCGTTTACACCCCTTGTGCAAACCGAAGAAGTTTTAGTTTCTTTAGATGAATTGAAGGGCATTGTGAATATTGATGAAGAGAAGATGGTCGCTGAAGTGTGGGCAGGAACAAAGTTATATGATTTAGGAAAGTTACTTGAGGAAAAAGGTTATGCGCAAGAAAATTTAGGGGATATTGATTCACAATCTATTGCAGGAGCGATTAGTACGGGAACTCATGGGACGGGTGTTACCTTTGGGAGTTTATCAACACAAGTTATAGAGATTACCGCAGTTTTATCTACAGGTGAGAGTATAGTTTGTTCGGAAACTGTGAATGTGGAATATTGGAGAGCGTTTCAGTTGTCACTTGGAATGTTAGGTATCATTGTAAAGATAAAATTGAAGGTTATTCCAGCGTATTCACTCGTTTATGAAAGTGAAAAACAGTCATTATCTACTGTAATGAACAAACTAGAAGAATATAAGAAGCATCGTCACTTTGAATTTTTCGTTTTTCCTTATTCTGATGAAGTACAAGTAAAACTTACGAACGAAACAACGAATCAAGGCAGTGATTTGAAATGGCATAAACTAAAGGTGGAGTTACTTGAAAATAGGATGTTCTCTTTGCTATCTAAAGGGTGTAAATGGTTTCCGTCTATAAGTAAAGGAGTGAGCCGATTATCAGCTAAGGCTGTACCAAACACAAAAATAATTGGCCCGAGCTATGAAGTATTTGCTACATCACGTACGGTACCATTTTATGAAATGGAGTATAGCATTCCTTCAAAGTATATGAGGACGGTTGTAGAAGAAATCTCAAATCTTATTGAAAAGAAAAAGTATAAGGTGCACTTCCCGATCGAATGCCGCTATGTGAAAGGTGATGATATCTGGCTTAGTCCAGCCTATGGAAGAGATTCAGCGTATATCGCTGTTCATATGTATAAAGGTATGAAATATGCTGCTTACTTTGGCGAAGTGGAAAAAATTTTTCTGAAGTATGAAGGGCGTCCGCATTGGGGGAAAATGCATACATTATCGTATGAGCAATTACAAGATATATATCCAGAGTTTCATTCGTTTTTACAGGCGAGGAAGTCTCTAGATGAACTTGGAATGTTTTTTAATCCTTATGCAGAAAAGTTATTTATCCCGCTATTTGCCGGGCAGTAAGACCCCCACCTCAAAATTCAGTGGAAGCAAAGAAGTTAGGTGGGGGTCGGGCTGCCCGTAAAAGCCCGATTGGTTCAACTAATAATCAGTGGGGGATGAAGAAAACCCCCACTGATTAAAGTTTCACTTTATCCCGCTATTTGTCGGGCAGTAACACTCACGTCTCAAAATTCGCTGGGAGATAACCGCCCGTTTGGGAAGGGCTGATTAAAGTTTCACATTATGTATATGAAAAAGCTGACAAATAATTATTTGTCAGCTTTTTTTAGTGTAATTGCATTTCTTGTATGACTAATATGTTCATAAAATAGTAGTTTATCACGGCTAAATACATGCAGTAAAACATGAATAATGAATAGGCCGTTAATGATAAATAGGAATAACAATGTAACGAGTAATACTAAAGGTTCTGTATGATTTAACATAGAGCTACTAGAAAGAATATAATTGATTCCGCCTAACGCAAAATAAAATATACCGTAGCGAATAAATAGTTCTTTTAATGTAATACGATCTGATTTTCCTTTCAAATGAATGCGAAGCAATGCTTTCCCAATTGTTTTTCCATTCGTAAAGTATGGAAAAACAATAAAATAAATAAGGATTGAACACGTAATGAAAATGAGTTCATACATATTGGTGTAAGATTGCATATTAGAAACGAAGAAAGAATTTCCTTTGTTTTTAACGACAGGTACAACGATAGATAAGAAGATCCAATCAATTTGCATCGCGATAAGGCGACGAATAAATCCGACTGGTTTCGTTTCTAAATCAATATGACTATCTAACTCGTTTGTCTTCGGAAGGAAGTACGTAAATATTGGTGCAATGATAAAACCAATTACGCCACCTAATGTATTTAAAAACAAATCATCGATATCGAATAATCGGTATGCACAATTGTATATACCGTATAATCCAGTCACTTGTGTTAGCTCGAAAAATAGTGAAAAGAAAAAGGAAATGCAAATTGTTTGTAAGAAACTACGTCGGAAATAATAACGTAAGTAAATACCGAATGGAACAGTTAATAGGACATTAAATGCAACTTGTAAAAAAGCAGACTCTTTTAATAAGTAGAAATAAGTAGCCGGTTTCGTTAAAACTGCCGATGTATGACTACTAATCTCTTGTATGAAATAAAATGGTGAGAGTTGCATGTGTTGTGTAATAGCCGATTGTAGGCTACAAGTATCAAACGTTTGTGGCAACGGCAAAATAACAAGAAAATAGGCATTTAATAAGTAAAGTAATAATGAGTATAAAATAAATGAGCGCCATTTATTTAAATAACCGTATTTTCGATAATTAAATATTAGAAAAGGGATTAAAAGAAACATTGCTAAAAAGGGAAATAAAATAAATGCTGTTTTTACTGGAAATAAATATGCAGTCAAAGTGAAACTCCTTTCAATAAAAATTCGTTTATCATTATAGCGCTAAAAATATTTAAATACAAAGTTAAAATCTTTCGAAATAGAAATAATTACTAATTTTATAGGAATTAAGTTATAATAAATTTAATATAAGGATATTATGATTATGTAAGTTGAGAGAGGGTACAAGAGATGCGATATGAACTTTTTTCTGTAAGTGGGGATCATATTACGACTTTTGAAAGTGCATGGCGTTTTCAGGAGGGAGAACAGATTTTTGTTCATGATGATCAAACAAAAAGAAACTTTATTATTATTCGTCTGACGCATGATGTATTTCAACAAAATAAACATGTTATTCGTTTGTATTGTCAAGAAAAGAAAGTGTATGCATAAGAGAAGCCCTCTTACAGTATGAAAAGTAAGAGGGTCCTTATCTTGTTATTTGTGAACAGCCCGATTGACGAGGGCTGATTAAAGTTTCACTTTATCATTTTCCCCCTCGTAAGGAATAAAAAAAGAAGGGTTAATGCACATAGGTAGCATTTGATTTGGAAGAAAGGATATAGCCTTGTATTTTTTGCTTCAAAGTTTCATTGTTTTCTCTTTGAGAAAGCCATGTATGGTAATCTTGTTGTGTTTTCCATAACATACGAATCATATATTCTGCCTTATCATTTGTATGATGAACAGGTGAAAACTCTATGTTAATACAACCGTTCGTTCCGGGGGAAGGATAATATTGTTTAAGCCCATAAAGTAGCTCATTTTTATATTCGTACTTCATGTGAATGAGTTTAGTAACTATAAACATATAAACACCTCTTTTACGATAATAGTAGGAAAGATAGAATTACTATAATAGTGAACTTAAATGATATCATACTATTCAGAAAATTCAAAGTAAATGATAGATTTTAACTTAATAAAGGTATAAAAAAGCGAGTCATCTAGTGTAATAGAATGACTCGCTTTCAATTTGTAAGTTTCATTTTATAAGAAAATAAGAGTAAGTACACCTACGATAATACAATAGAAAGAGAAATATTTTAAATTTCCTTTTGCCATAATGTTCATAAACCATTTTAGTGAAATATACGTCATGATAAATGTTGCGATGAATGCAACGACATATGGTACGAATAATGTGTCTAGATTTGGATCATTTGCAATGTCTGTAATGCTTAACAATAAGCCACCTAAGCTAACAGGAATGTATAGTAAGAATGAGAAGCGAAGAGCTGTTTCTTGCTTCATCCCAAGTAACATTGCTGCTACGATTGTGGCACCAGATCGGCTTATTCCGGGAATCAGTGCGCAAGCTTGTGCTAATCCGACGATGATTGCATCTTTCATAGAAAGGTCGCCATCATTTTTACGACCGCGTAAATTTCTAATAATCCAAAGGCCGACAGCAGTAATAAGAAGAGAAATCCCAACCATCTTCACACCTTTTAAGTACTGATCGATGTAATCTTTAAATAAAACACCAATAACACCTGCTGGAATGGTTGCAATAACAAGATAAATAATAAAGAAGAAATCTGATTTTGCGTCTTCTGCTCTTGTAAATATATAAGAGAGACCATTCTTCGTTAGACGAATTAAATCATTTCTATAAATAAGTAATACAGCTAATAATGAAGCTGAATTAACAAGTAGTTCGAAGCTAAATCCTTCTATTTTTAGTCCTAGCAAATGTTGTGCTAAAACGAGGTGACCACTTGAAGAAATCGGAATTGGTTCTGTTAGTCCTTGGAACAGACCGAGAATTAAATATTTTAAAACGTAGTAAAATTGTTCCATAATAACCTCCTTGTTTATTAGTTGAAAGAAACAACTTTTCCATTATAACAAAGATATGGATGAATATTGAAAAGAAATAAATATTCGAAATAAAATAAAAATCCCTTATAGCAGTATAAGGGATTTTTATTTTTAATTAAGAAGTTACTGTTTCTTGAAGACTTTTAGACAATTGAACATCGACTTTTTCAGCATCATGAATATGATTCATAATAGTAGTATTTAATTTTTGGAACATTTGTTGTGTGTTAGCGAATTCTCGTAATATGTCATCATTACAAGACTTTTGGTTTTCAATAGCCTTAATAACATTTGTAGCGCCATTTTGTAACGTTTGAATCATAACTAAAATATTTTCAATTCTAGCGTTTGTATCGGCGCTCATTTCTACACCTTCATCGACTAAATGTAAATTATCTTTTGTATTATCGTATGCTTTTTCAATTTCTTCTTGAATTTTTTTCGTTAAGTTGCCGATGTTTTTTGTGCTTTCTGCTGTACTTTCCGCTAGTTTTCTTACTTCATTGGCAACGACAGCGAATCCTTTACCGTGCTCTCCAGCACGTGCGGCTTCAATACTCGCATTTAAAGCAAGTAAATTTGTTTGTGCTGCAATGTTTTGAATGACTTCTACAATTTGCTCGATTTCTTTTGAGCGTTCGCTTAGATGATTCATACTATTAGACGTGCGTTGAGATTGTTCACCTAATTTATTAATTACAATAAGTAAGCGGTGAACGGATTCTTTTCCTTCATTAGAGCAGTCAATAATTTCTGAAATAGACTGAATTAAGCTTTGTTCCTTTTGCAACATTTCATTATTTAACTCATTGGAATGTGTCGTACGTGTTGAAACATTTTCGAAACATGAACTTAATTGTTGAACTAAATTTTGGAGTGTATTGTGTTGGTTATTTACAAGTTGATGCTCTTGTACAACGCTTTGTACACGATCGTGGATAGTAGAAATAGTCTCTTGTTTTTCAATATCTTTTTGTTTCAATTCTGCTTCTAATTCTTGTATACGCTCTTCTAATTGAGCAATTGTATGTTGGAGTGATTTCTTTTGAGTAAACATATATTTATTTCAACCGCCTTCAAAAGTTATATTTTCTCTATATTTGGATTTTAGCATCTTTTGTATTTTTTAAATATAGGAATTTTTAAATATTTAAGAATCTATTACATTTTATTCATAATTCTCGTTTTTTCGTCACGAAAAATAAACTGTATTTAATCGTTTTGTAAACAAACTGTAAAATAAATCATGTATAACTGTATAAGAAGGGAGTCGGATTATGAACTATTTTAAGCGAATCAGTAGTCTAGTATTAGCAGGAATTATCGTTCTTTCTAGTACAGTCGCTGTAAAAGCAGAGTCAAACGACGAGAAACTTAACAACATGCAACAGCAATTGCAACAAAACGATGCAGAAATGCAAAAGAAAGAGCAAGAGAAGCAAGCTGTTAGTAAAGAAATTAAAGGTATCGAAAACGAACTACATAATTTAAATAATACAATTGCAAAAAATAAAGAGGATCAAGCTGCTATTCAACGTAAAATCGATGAAACACATAAGCAGATTGAGCAAAAAAAGCAAGAAATTGTCGTTTTAGAGGATAAAGTCCTTGCTCGTAAAGATATTATGAGAAAACGTATGGTTTCTGTTCAAAACAGTTCAAATACAAGTTTAGTAGTAGAAGTTGTGGTAGAGTCAAAAAACTTTGCAGACTTCTTACAACGTATGAATGCAGTTTCTACTATTCTAGAAGCTGATAAAGAAATTTTACGTCTACAAGAACAAGATCTTCGTCAAATTGAAGAAGATAAGAAAACAATTGACGAAAAAGAAGCATCTTTAGTAGTAGACAAACAAAAATTAGCAAAAGCACAAGCTGAACTGCAAGATAACTTGAAAAAACGTCAAGATAACTTACAAGTAGTTCAAGCTAAATATAATCAGGTTGCAAGTCAACTTAATTTAGCTGCGGAAGAGAAAGCTAAAATTGAGTCAAATATGAAGGCAGTACAAGAAACGATTGCTCGTGAGCAAGAAGCAGCAAGAATCGCAGCGGAAGAGCGTGCAAAAGCAGAAGCGGCTGCAAAGGCTGAGCAAGAAGCTTTAGCGAAAGCACAAGCGGAAATTGCTGAAAAGCAAAAGCAAGAAAAAGCTAGTAAACCAGCTGAACCAGTTGTTAATAATAATTCGAAGGTAGAACCTGCACAACCTGAACCACCTTATAAGCCAACTGCTGGTGGGAAAGAAATTTATGTAGAAGCTACAGCTTATACAGCTGATCCAGGGGAAAATGGTTATGCGCCAGGTCAACAAGTATTTTCTGCATGGGGACCAGGTGGTAAAGGTTATAATCTAACTGCAAACCCAGGAATGAAATTAATTGCTGTAGATCCAAATGTTATTCCATTAGGTAAGACTGTAAATGTTGAAGGTTATGGAGTAGCAATTGCAGCCGATACTGGTGGGGCTATTAAAGGGCATAGAATTGATGTTTTAATGCCAGATAAAGGTTCATCAAGTAGCTGGGGCAGAAGAACAGTTAAAGTTACAATTTTAAACTAACAAGTAATCCAACTTTACAATACGTAGAGTTGGATTTTTTTATAATATTAATGTTAAGTTGAGTTTACATTTTGTTAAGGGTAGCATACAATAATGGTGAGAGGTGGTAAATTTGACCATTTTAAACAGAGTAAAAGAATTAAGAGCTCGTTTTAATTTTACGCAAAGTGTATTAGCAGAAAAGGTTGGAGTAACGAGACAAACAATTGCTGCAATTGAAAAAGGGGATTACGTTCCTTCATTGTTATTAGCACTTACGATTTGTGATGTGTTCCAGTTAAAGATGGAAGAAGTGTTTGTTTTAAATAAGGAGGGGGAAGAGGATGAATAGACTCGTATTTTCCTATATGCTAAATGTACTTTTAATGGTATTAGCAGGTTGGGCTTTTATTGAGTTATATTATTTTACTATTGAAGTCGCTAATTTTATTCAAACGAAGAGAGTACCATTCGAAGTTTCAATAAGTTTAATACCGTTCGGGTTACTTTTAACATTTGGTATTGTATCGACTGTTATTTATAAAATTCAAAAGAAAAAATATAAAGAGCTCTCGTATTGGATGTTTCCACTATTATTTCCTCAAGAAGATGAGCGTGAAAAGGCAATTACAGAAAAGGCTTGTCGTACTACATTTATGTCATTATGGTATGTGTTGCCTTGTGCAGTTGGTTTTTTAACTCTTTCTCCAATTGTTATTCTATATGTTCCTGCATATCCGATATATATTGCATTTAGTATCTTCTTTATTCAGATGACGATCTTTCACGTATCACTATACAGAAATAAATTAGCTTAAAAAGAAACCTTCTTGCACCGGCAAGAAGGTTTCTTTTCAGCTAATACTTGTACATATAGCGATATTATTTTATCATTTTATATAGAGTAAGATTTTGTAAGGGAAAGGAACTGTGTATGAATAAGCAAAGAATTTATAGTATAGTAGCAATTCTGCTATTTGTTGTAGGTGGCGTATTAATTGGAAAGCCATTTTATGATGGATATCAGGCTGAAAAGAAACAGACTGAAAATGTGCAGGCTGTTCAAAAGATGGATTATGAAAAGCATGAGACGGAATTTGTAGATGCTTCCAAAATTAATCAACCAGACTTGGCGGAAGTAGCGAATGCATCATTAGATAAGAAACAAGTAATTGGTCGTATTTCGATTCCAAGTGTTTCAGTAGAACTGCCTGTTTTAAAAGCTTCTACTGAAAAAAACTTATTATCAGGTGCAGCGACAGTAAAAGAAAATCAAGTTATGGGAAAAGGAAATTACGCATTAGCAGGACATAATATGTCTAAAAAAGGTGTTTTATTTAGTGATATAGCTTCTTTGAAAAAAGGCGATAAAATTTATTTGTATGACAATGAAAATGAATATGAGTATGCGGTTACTGGTGTATCTGAAGTAACTCCTGATAAGTGGGAAGTTGTAGAGGATCATGGGAAAGATGAGATAACGCTTATTACATGTGTATCTGTAAAGGATAATTCTAAGCGTTATGTTGTTGCTGGTGATTTAGTAGGAACGAAGGCGAAGAAGTAAAAAAGAAGGTGAACTCTTTAAAGAGTTCACCTTCTTTTTTACTAATGTTGAGAAATAATAGAATATTTTGGTTTGTATTTAAATATTCTTCTATTTATGTATAATAAAGTTAGAATTCTATATTTTGGGAGGAACAAGAGTGAGACAACAGGTGAAGAAGCTTCTTTTAACAACGAGTATAGCGTTATTGGTAGCTCCAATTTCAGCTTATGCGCATCCAGGGCGTACAGATGCTAATGGCGGACATACGTGTCGTACAAATTGTGAGAAATGGGGATTACAGTACGGGGAATATCATTATCACAATAAACCAGCTTCTAGTAGTGGTGCAACGAGCCCAGCTCCTAGCCAGAATAATAATAGTGCTGTAGAAGCTGAGAGACAAGGAGAAGCACAGCGCAATACTCAGGCTGAAAAACAACGTGCTGCAGAAGCACAGCGCAACGCTGAGGCTGAAAAACAACGTAATGCAGAAGCACAGCGTAAAGCTGAAGAAGAGAGACAACGTGTAGCCGAAGAACAAAGAAAAGCTGAAGAGGCACGTAAGCAAGAGGAAGCGCAGCACCAAGCTGATATGGAAAAAGGTCAACTTGAAGGTCAAAAGAATGGAGAAACTGATTTTAAAGCAGGAAAAAATGATGCAGAAGTGCACGTAGCTGGAAAATCTGATGCATATAAACAAGCGTTTAAAGCGACTTATGCAGCCGCATGGTCTTTAGAAGAGCAGAAGAAAACGCATTTTGAAAAAGGAAAAGAACAAGGTTTAGCACAAGAGACGATGGACGATAGTCAAGTTGCTCCAGAGTTTAAGGTAAACTTTGCAGACGGATTCAAAGTAGGGAATAAAGAAAGAACAGAAAAAATTGAAAAAGAGCAAGCTGAGTTAGGGGAAAAGACAGGGAAAGAACTAGCTGAAAAGAATCCTGGAAATAGAGAGAAAGAAGTATACGTGAAGGCATATGAAACAGCGTATGAAAAAGGCTATAAGTCTACAAAAAAGGCAGTAGAAAAGGCTGGCTATAAGTATGCATTTGAAAACTATGATTTAAAAGTTCCTGCTAAGTATGAAAGAAATGAATTGTTAAAGAAATGGTTTACTGAAGGATTTAAATCGAATAAAAAAGCAGCGGAAATTCGAGAAGAAGGGTATAAAAAGGGAGACAGCTGGTTCTCATTCTTCTATAAGAGTTTCGTACCAAGTGAATATAAAGAACATAAAGAGCTGTACGAACAAGCAATAGAAAAAGGTAAAACGGCATAAAAAAAGATGAGGAGAAATTCCTCATCTTTTTTAATCCATCCATTTCACTAATTTCTTAGAAATTAATAATAAAACACAACCTAATACAATTGCCACAGCGCCAATAACAGTGAATACTTCAGCGTATCCAAGTGAGGTTGTGAAGCTTGCAAGTTGTCCGCCTAAAATGTTGGCGATACCTGAACTTGCTAGCCATACACCCATTAGTAAAGATGCTAATTTTACCGGAGCAAGCGCACTAACCATCGATAGTCCGACAGGTGATAAGAATAGCTCACCTAACGTATGGAAAAGATACGTAAAGACGATAAATAGTAAGTTTGCTTTTTCTGTAATGTTATGTTCATCACTACCTGTTTTTAATGTAGCGATAACGAGAATGATATAACCGATACCAAGCAAGATCATACCAAGTCCCATTTTAGTTGGGATTTTTAAATCACCGCGCTTGCGAGTTGCAAGTTTTGCCCATAATGCAGAAATGACTGGAGCAAGTAAAATAATAAATAATGGATTGACCGATTGGAACCAAGATGTTGGAACTTCCCATCCGAACACAGAGCGGTCTACAAATTTGTTTGTATATAATGTTAACGAGCTACCAGCTTGTTCAAAGCCAGCCCAGAAGAAGACAACGAAGCATGTTAAAATGACGATAACTGCGGTACGCTGTTTTTCTTTTTTTGTTAACGGTGTATCTCCTACTGATGGTTGTCCATCTGTTGTTTGTAAATCGCGAGTTGGTTTTTTACCGATATCACCAAGGAAGCGATTTGATAATGTTGTAAATAAAATTTGTCCAATAATCATTCCGATTGAAGCGGCTAAGAAACCGTAACGGAATCCGTAATGTACAACGCCATCAACTGTTGTTTTGAATAAATTTTCTGATAAAAATCCGCAAACGAGTGGAGCTAAAAATGATCCGACGTTAATACCCATATAGAAAATGGTAAATGCACTATCACGTTTTGGATCGTTCTCTTCGTATAATTCTCCAACCAGTGTAGAGATGTTCGGTTTGAAGAATCCGTTACCGATAATAATAAGCGCTAATCCGAGGTATAGGCCTAATTGGTTTTGCAAGGCAAATAGTGTAAGGTTACCGATTGCCATTGTTATACCACCAATTGTGATCGCTTTTCTTCTACCTAGAAAACGGTCTGTTAAGTATCCACCAATCATTGGTGTGAAATAACAGGCTCCAGTATAAAATCCGTAAATAGAGAGTGCCCATGCGGGACTAAACCCAAGACCACCGCTTACTAAAGCTGTCGTTAAATATAATGTTAATAATCCTCGTAATCCATAGTAACTAAATCTTTCCCACATTTCTGTAAAGAAGAGTAAGTATAAACCTGGAGGATGTTTCTTTTTTCTTTGTTGTTCTCTTTCTAGTTGTATCGTTGATTCCATGTTATTTTCCTCCTGACACAAACAAAAACAAAGTTAATAATTTTGTACATTTAATATTTTACCTTATTAACTATTATAAGTCAATAAAGGTTGATTTTTCAGAAGAAATTGGAAAAGAGGGATAGCTATAGAATGGGTGTTTCTTTTATGTTAGACTATGGACTATGTTTTCTTTGTTAGGAAGCGGATTATTGCACTTTTTTATATGTGAAATTGATTTCATAAAAGATGAAATTAAAGAAGGAGAAACAAATGAAATTGTTACAGAAAAAAGAAATTTTACTGATTAGCCTTATGTTATTCTCGATGTTCTTTGGAGCGGGGAATCTTATATTCCCACCTTTCCTTGGGTATGAAGCAGGAGAACATGTGTGGATTTCATTAATAGGATTTATTATATCAGCAACAGGTCTTCCTATATTGGGTGTTATCGCTATTGCGAAAGCGGGAAGCTTTCAAACGTTAGCGGGTAGGGTTCATTCTTCATTTTCCATTATTTTCCTATGTATCGTGTATTTATTTATTGGACCAGGTCTTGGTATACCACGTGCAGGAAGTTTAGCTTTTGAAATGGGACCAGGTCAGTTCTTCACAGAGTCGGGAAGTGTAGTTTTATTATGTTACACGGTTATTTTCTTTAGTATTGTGTACTGGTTAAGTTTATCACCGTCTAAATTAATGGGGTTGTTCGGAAAAGTTTTAACACCGTTATTATTAGGTATGATTGCCCTTATTTTTATAAAGAGTATATTTACATCAGTTGGCAGTGTGAAAGAGGCTGCTGGAAACTATGGACAAGCTCCTATGTTCCAAGGCTTTTTAGATGGATATTTAACGATGGATGCGCTAGCCGCTTTAATTTTTGGGATTGTTATTGCAAATGCTCTTCGTGCAAAAGGTGTTGAAGATGATAAAGGTTTAGCGAAATATATGAGTATTGCTGGAATTGGTGCAGGACTATTATTATCTATTATTTATGTCATCCTTGGATATGTTGGTTCAATTAGCGGTTCGTTAGGTACATTTGATAATGGGGCGAACGTGTTAGCGCAAGTTATGACTACATTATTTGGGCAGGGCGGAGTCGTTTTATTAGGTCTTATTTTTACTATCGCATGTTTATGTGTTTCAATTGGACTTGTTACGTCTTGTAGTCAATTTTTTGCGAGTGCATTTCCGAAAGTATCTTATAAAGTGTGGGCATTTATAGTAAGCGTTGTTAGTATGATCTTAGCTAATTTAGGATTAACGCAAATTTTAAAAGTATCAGTACCAACTCTTGGATTTATTTATCCAATTGCATTAACGCTTATTATTCTAGGGTTATTCCATAATTATATTGGGAAGTATGCATACGTATATGCAGTAACTGTTTGGATTGTAGCAATATTTAGTGCAATCGATATTTTCAATAAAAATGTAATGATGAATCAGTGGACGTCGGTATTAAAATACATTCCGTTTTATACAGAAGGTGTTGGATGGATTGTTCCAGCTATTGTAGGCATGTGTCTTGGTTTCATCGTTAGCATTGCTTTAAATAAGAATAAATGAGTAAAAAGGTGTTTTCCTATTTTGGGAAGACACCTTTCTTTTTTTGGAAAAATACTATTGAAAATGAATAGACTAAGAGTATGATAAAGATAATTGGTAATATATAGGTTTAATGAAAGTTACGAATGAGGGGGTAGCATATGAAGAAGGATTTGGATAAGAAAATAGAAGCACTCGAAACGGCAATTGAAACGATTCAAGAAGCACTTGCTGAATTAAAGGTGAAGCAAAGGGAAATAGAAGTAGAAAACGCTCAGCAACATGTTAGTAAGGATAAGAAAGAATATATTGAAACGGTAATGGAGGAAAAGCCAAAAGAAGAAATAGTTAAGATAAAAGAGTCTTTGCAAGAACGTGAGGTAAAACAAGTAGATATATCTGCTTTTAAATCAGAGCCATTTAATATTATTAAGTTTTGTCAAACGTGGTTACCACGTGTATTTGTCGGTATTATGTTGCTTGGAGTGATCTGGTTATTTAAAGCAGGGGTAGATGCTGGTTTATTAACACCAGCGATACGAATTGTGTTTGGTATCGCATTATCTATCGGGTTGTATTATATAGGAGATATTCAAATTAAAAGAGAGCGGCAAGCGTTAGGATTAGTATTAGCTGGAGGAAGTATTACCGGGATTGTTCTAACAACGTTTGCAGCACATTATTTATATGGATTTATTCCGGCAAGTGTCGCGTTTCTCTGTAATATTGCATGGGTTATTTTAGGTATTTATTTAGCGAAAAGATATCAATCGGAATATCTCACTATTTTCGTAGCGGTCGGAGCGTTCTTCGTACCATTCTTGTTAAATAGTACGACTCCTAATCCTTATATTTTCTTTGGATATGAGACAGTATTAACACTTAGTTTATTATGGTATGCGTTGAAAAATCGTTATAAATACTTATATATGATTTCTTACGCTGTTGCTGCCATTGTCCTTTTCGTTTTCTTTGCTGTTATGTCAATGTTAGTAGAGAACTTGCAAATACAGTTAACGATTGTATATGGTTTGATTCATTTACTATTATTTTGGCATATGTTTACGGAGAGAAGTTTTATACTAGAACCACGTTTGGCGATATTTAGTGCGAATGCAGTGTTCTTTATACTAGCTATTTCAAAAATACCTGATTTTACAACATGGGGATTAATTATTAGTGCACTCGTGCATGCCGCTATGTTCGTATTTGAATATAGGAAAAATAGACATTCTACATTTACAAATCTCTTATTTGGTTTTGCAATGGGAGCATTTAGTTTAGCAATTTTATATGAGTATAGTTTAGTGAATGCAGCGATCGTACTATTGTTACAAGGTTTCCTCGGTATGGTTACTTCTATTAAAGGAAAACAACAGATAAAATTGTATGTTAGTGCGACGGTTTACGCAATTGGAATGATACAGACTATTTTTAGCCCGTTTGATCAATTTATTTCGGCAGGCTTTGTTGCTCATCTTATTTTAATAGGAACATTCTATTATTGCATGAGACACGCGAAAGAAGTGTTAGCGAGCTTCGGCAAATATATGTATTCTATAGTGCTCTATTGGTTTATGATAATTGTATTTATTACAATTACGAGAATCGGTGAAGTTTTATCTACAGATGGAAGCGTAATTAGTGTATCAGTATCGTTATTATGGATGGTATATGCATTATTTGCGGTTTGGTTTGGAAGAAATAGAAATATGAATGAAATATTATATGCTGGTTTAGTCGTTTTAGTCGTAACTGTAGGGAAGTTATTCTTACTTGACTTACCAGAGGTATCGATGATGATTAGGGCAGTGTTATTCCTAATCGTCGGTAGTATAGGTATCGTTATTTCAAGAATGTTTTTCTCGAAGGAAGAGAAGTGAGAAGAAGGCAATCCATGTATGGATTGCCTTTTTTATTATTTCTTATTAATTGTTACAGTTTCATTATATTTCGTTGTTGTATTTTGGCGTAGACGAAGCGTTGCTTGTCCAGTTGTATTTGAATCAATCTGTACATTTACAACTTTCTCAGCAGAGCCTAAGCTGTTTGTTGTGAAAGAGAATGCACTACTATATCCAAAAGCAGATGGCCAAGTGCCGTTTGCATTTTGTACTTTAGCCACTTGTGTTCCTCCAGTAGTGAAGATACCTAAAGAATAGTTGTTATATGTTGTATTAGGTAGTAAGTTGTTTACTTGAATCTTCATTTGGAAAATTTCATTGTTTGGTAGAATGCTAGGGTGTGTAACGACGTAGTCGCTTGTTGTTACCGCACCGTTATAACCGTATGAACCTGGTTTAAAAGTATTTGTATTAAACCATTGATAACCTGCATTTGGTGCACTCCAAGGTTCAGGTTGTGGTTCTGTTGATAAGCTTGGCTTTTCAAATGTTTGTAGAGCTGTAGGTGAATCAAGTTGTAAACCATTTACTTGATCTAAACTTGTAAATGTCTCTTTATTTGATAACCAATTTACGATGTTTTCTAATAAAATCGCATCGTTTTCTTCTTTATAACCATCGTAAGTTTTCTTTGTTTGGCCAGAATCTTCACGAACGTACTTTGGCGTAGCATCTTCAACAGGAGAAGAGTCACCAATAAAGGCAGCTTTTCCAAGTCCTACTTTTGCAATTGCAGCATATGGGCCTTCTGCAATACCACCGCCATTATAAACGCCACTATCAACAGCGTTATTCCATTTTGATGGATTTTCTGGAAGGTAAACAAGTCCTTTTGCTAGTTTTGGATTTGTAATTGCCAGAGTAGAACCAGCATGCATTGCTACAGACGAAACACCTTTTGTAATTCCGAAAGATTGTTCAGGCGATACAATTGTTTTCGCTGAAACATCACCAAGTGCATTGTAGCGGAAGCGAATACCGAAGTTGTCAGAGAGCCAATCAGAGCTTTCTACTCCTTGCATAGCTTGTGAATTTGCTTCTTCATTAGACATTCCTTTTGCTGGATTATCCCAAGCGCCGCGTCTATATCCATTAAATACTTCAGAAGAGTCCCAGCGATTTTTATTACGATCTGCATTGTAATGATCAGCAATAAAGAAGATACTACCACCATTTTTTACATATTGTAACATAGCGTCCTGCTCAGATTTTTTGTAAGGAATATTAGCTTCTGGAACGATAAATACATTGTAGCCATTTAAGTCTTCGTACGTAATAGGTGTTGATTTGCGAAGTTCTTTTACGTGATATCCGTTTTTTGCAATGCCGTTTCCGAAGTCAGAAAAGCCGCCGTCAATAACCCAGTCAGCTGTCCCAGCAGTTTGACCGTGTGTATTATCAAATAATACTTTCTTCCCATTGTTTTGATTTACAACTTTTGCAGCAATTTCAGGAGCTGGGTCTACAGAGCTTTCGGCATAAGTAGACGGTATGAACAAGGTCCCTATACTTAGTGTAATTGCTGTTGCTAAAGAAAATGTAATCCATTTTTTATTCTTCATAGAAGAATCCCCCTAATAATAAATATATGTGCTTTAATAATGTAATTTATTTTTCTGTAAAAATAAAGACGGAAAACATAAAAAATATTAAAAGATTGTAAAAATACCGTGAATTATGTTGAGAAATATTTATATAGATATAAAAACATCCCTTCCAAGTAATAGGGAAGGGATGTTTTGCTTAACTAATTTTTGAGTTAGGTGTTTCATCAATCTTATGAAACCCTTTCATGTAATATACGATTGCTAAGCCGATAAGCCAAATTGGGCCGACAATCAATGCAATTCGTGTATCTTCTGAATAAGCCATTATACCTAATACTAATACAAGGAAAACGAGTGAGAAATATGAGCTTAATGGGTATAAAGGCATTTTATACGATAACTTTTGTTTATTTTGAGTAGGCAAGCTTTTACGGAATTTAATTTGAGCGACTAATATAATTCCCCAAGTCCAAATGGCGCCGAAAGTTGAAATGCTAGTAAGCCATGTAAATACCTTTGCAGGTACGAGATAGTTTAATATAACACCAATGAGTAAAACGATAGCAGTTGCTACAATTCCTTGGCTTGGAATGCCATTTTTATTTAAACGACCAAATCTTTCAGGAGCTTTTTTCTGCTGAGCTAATGTATATAGCATACGGCCTGTACTAAATAAACCACCGTTACAAGAAGAAAGAGCTGCTGTTAATACGACAAAGTTAATAATACCTGCTGCTTTTGCGATACCAATTTGCTGGAATGTTAATACGAATGGACTGCCTTTCTCACCAAGTTCGTTCCATGGATAAATTGCCATCATAACGAATAATGCCCCAACGTAAAAGAGTAGAATTCTCCAAAATACGTTATCAATTGCCTTTGCGAGTGTTTTCTTCGGATTTTGAGCCTCGCCAGCTGTAACACCGATTAATTCAACGCCTAAATAAGCGAATAGTACCATCTGCATGGAGAGTAGTAATCCAGAAAATCCATTTGGGAACCAGCCACCATGTGACCAAAGGTTTGAAATACCAGTAGCGATACCACCGTTTCCGAATCCGAATAAAATAATACCAGCTCCGACTACTATCATACAGATAATTGTGACAATTTTAATGAGAGCAAACCAAAACTCAAGTTCTCCAAATACTTTTACCGATAAGAAATTAAAAGCGCTCATTAACAATAGAGCAAGTAACGCCCAAGTCCAGCGCGGGATATCTGGGAACCAGTACTGCATGTAAATACCAGCTGCTGTAATTTCAGCCATACAAGTAACAACCCATAAGAACCAGTAATTCCAACCAGTAATATAGCCAGCGAGTGGTCCAATATAATCATATGCATATTTACTAAAAGAACCAGCAACAGGTTGTTCAATTGCCATTTCCCCAAGCGCTCGCATAATGAAAAAAATCACGAGACCGGCAATCATATAGCCTAGTAAAATAGAAGGACCTGCTAGTTTAATGGCGGAAGCGGATCCTAAAAATAGCCCAACGCCAATAGCTGAGCCCAGTGACATTAAAGTAATATGTCGTTCTTTTAAACCACGATTTAAAGTTCCAGATTTGTTTGTGTGCTGCATAAGAAGACTCCCCCTTGTAGAGTGAACGATATTTGAATGCGTTTACTAAATATTTAACTATTTCAAATTATAAAACATTTCTATCTGTTATGCTACAAAAATAATCATAATGAACTGTACTACATCTGTACTACATCTGTACTTGTCAGACTTAAACTTAAAATTCGAACTATTAGGGAATATATTGACTCTTCTTTTTATTGATTGTTAAGATTAAGTATTATATTTTCTCACATACTAGTAAGAAAAAGAATGTGTGATAATAATTCAGGTGTAGGAAGGGTACATAAGCATGTTTCAATTACAAAAATATAACACTTCTGTGAAGCAAGAGTTTTTAGCTGGCATCACAACTTTTTTTACATTTGCGTATATTCTTGTCATCAATCCAAAGATATTATCTGATGCAGGTGTACCATTTGACCAAGCGTTTACAGCAACAATTATTGCAACCGTTGTTGGAACAGTAGGTATGGCGATTTTTGCGAATTACCCGATTGTTATTGCTCCAGCTATGGGAATGAATGCATATTTTGCTTATTCTGTTGTACAGAAGGCAGAAGGGATTACATATGTAGTTGCCTTTTCAGCTGTATTTGTAACGGGAATTATTTTTCTTTTATTATCTTTTACTTCGTTTAGGCAAAAGTTAATTTTAGCAATTCCTGATAGTTTAAAGCATGCAATTGCAGGTGGAATTGGACTATTTATTGCTTTTATTGGATTGCGTCTTTCTGGAATTATCGTGGATCATCCGTCTAATTTAGTTACGATTGGTGATTTTCATTCTCCAGCTGTTATTTTAACTTTAATTGGTTTAATATTAGCGGCGGTATTAATGGCATTACGTGTGAGTGGTGCATTATTTATTAGTATGATTGTGACAGGAATTATCGCCTTCTTTACAGGGCAATTGAAGTTTGCTGATAAAATTGTGGCGATGCCTCATTTACCAGAGGGGATTATCGTTTCAAATCCAATCAACGCCTTTTCAGATGTCATTGAATATGGATTATATGGTGTTGTATTTTCATTTTTACTTGTACTGTTATTTGATACAACAGGTGCATTACTTGGTTTAATTAAACAAGCAGGTTTAATTACAGACAATACAGAGAAGCGTTTTGGTAAAGCGTTTATTGCAGATGCAATTGGTGGGACTACTGGTTCTATCTTTGGAACAAGCCCAACAGCAGCGACGATTGAATCGTCAGCAGGTATTGCTGCAGGTGGTAAAACTGGATTAACAGGGATTGTAGTTGTTGGTCTAACAATTATAACGGCATTTTTCAGTCCTGTTATTGCTTCTTTATCAAGTGTAGCCGCTATTACAGCTCCTTCATTAATTATAGTAGGTAGTTTAATGGCACAGAGTATTCGAGATATTAATTGGAATGAATTTGAAGATGCGTTACCAGCATTTTTGATTTTTATAGGTATTCCGTTAACATCTAGTATTGCAAATGGAATCGCAATTGGATTTTTAGTATATCCAGTCTTGAAAATTGTGAAGGGTAAAGGGATGGAAGTACATCCATTACTATACTTATTTGCATTCTTATTTGGATGTCATTTATTCTTATAATATAGATATATGAGAGGGCCTTCTTATGGGAGGCTCCCTTTTTGTGTATAATAAAGTGAAACTATAGGCAGTAGGGGGGATCCCCACTGTGTATTAGCCCGCACCAATTGGAATAAGGTGAAAATTTAATTGGTTTTGTAAAATATAAATTACTTAATGGAATATATATGTTACAATAAAGGTAGAGGAGGAACATGAATGGCTGTAAGTAAAATAAAAGTCGCGCGTGTTCAGTTAGATTTAACACAGCAACAATTAGCAGAAAAAGTAGGCGTTACACGACAAACGATTAGTTTAATTGAGAAGGGGAAATACAATCCATCTTTAGATTTATGTTTGAAAATTTGTTATGCAGTAGATAAAACGTTGAATGATTTGTTTTGGGAGGAAAAGGAGTGATAGGATGAAAATCGTGAAAGATGAACGTTTAATGATTGAAGGGTTAAAACATATTAGATTAGCTTTCATCTTACAAAATATCGTCATACTAGCTATCGTCTTTTACCGCTATGTCTTGCAAGGGGCAGGATATGAAAGTGTTTCAGATTTATTAATGGTATTTATGGGCGGGATAATAATTATTAACTTTTTAAATCTGAAAAATTCAGTGGAAGTGTATGAGCACACAGGCGGAGTATCACGTAGCTATTTCATGAAATTATTATTAATTCCAGTAGGTATTATTATTGGGATATTAGCTGTTTGTATCATTGTAACACCAGATATCTCGATAAAAGAAATAAGTATAACAGTACTTATTATGGTTGCTTGTTTTTTAGTTCCTAGTTTATTTATCTACATATATATGAAAAAGATAAAAAGTGAAGATTGAAATATAAGAAAAGCTTTCCTGTATTGAGGAAAGCTTTTCTTATATCTTTTTATACAAAACTTTATGAAGGCCAATCGGTTCAATTTCAAAGATTTCACCATGCTCCTGAAAGTCTAATCGCTTGTAATAGTCAGTTACAGTAATACGGCCATTACACCATAGGATGTTTGCTTTCCGTTCTTTTAAAATTTGTTCTGCCTTCTGAATTAAGGAGCTTCCAGCTCTTTTGTTCCGAAAGTTAGGTAATGTTGCCATTCCTCGTAGTCTATAATGGATACCATTTTGTAAATCAGGATATGTTTCTTTTGAGAAGGAAGCGATGCTAATTAACTCATCGTTTATAAAGGCACCTAAGTGGAATGTGTCTTTTTCGTAGTCAGAAGAGTATTTACAGTCTGCTAGGGACTGATTGGGACGCAACACCGCTTGGCGTAATAAGTGTGTCTCGGATGCATCAATATACTGCACAGTAATCATATTATCATCCTTTCTTATAAACCCTTTTCTATAAGTTGTATAAAGAAGTATGCAGGTGCAGCGAGAAGGCCGAGTATACTAGCGGTTCCGAGAAGGAGTGAAAGAAAAAGGCATGAGTATTTAACTCCATTTGATTTTTTCCAACCATAGCTGCAAATTTCAATGCTAACACCGATGAGAATAATGGCGACGAGTACTTCTGCTAATAATAAGAGAGCTAAAGTTACAATAGACATAATGTAATCCATCCTCATAATATGTGATAGTAACATTTTACCATATGAAAATTAAAAAATGCCCCTCAATTATGTGGGGGGCATTTTTTTTACTCTAATATGTTTTTTAGTGTATCGATATGTTCTTTCGAACCTGTTACAAGTAATGTATCACCGTGTTGTAGTCTTGTATCACCATGTGGTATTAATGCTTTATTACCGCGGTAGATTTGAATGACAAGTACATCACCTAAAAACGGGAGGCGGCGAAGTGCAATGCCGTTATATTTATTGCTGCGCAGTTCAACTTCGCGTACTGTTTCGTTTGCTGTTGTAATTAAGCGAACGAGACTCGGTTTATCAATAAGTGCACGTAATAAAATACGTGTAGAGTTAATTGTTGAGAATACAGCGATATGTTCTTGCGTTGCTTTTTCTTGTAGAAGTGGATCTTCTACACTTGCAATAACATGTTCAACACCTAGCTCTTTTGCATGTTCTGCCAATAATAAGTTTTGTTCATCATCGCTTGTTGCAACAACAACGCGGTCTGCGTTAAATGCTGTTTGTTCAGTTAATGATGCAATTGTGATGTCATCTAATTTTACGATAGGGAAGTCATGTGATTTCGCTTCCTCATCATTTATTTTATTTTGACGCATCATATAAAGTGTTACATCATAATCTTCTCGTTTTAAATCTAGTGATAACGGAAGGGTAATTCTGCTCGCGCCAATAATAGCTACTTTTGGTTTTGGTGTTTCTACTTTTGGGAACATTTTTTTAAACAATATAGGTGCAAAAATACAAGTAATAACTGCGCTTAAAATAAGAGAGGCAGATAAACTTGGACTGATAATTCCCAGTTTTTCACCAATTTGTGCAGCCGCAATAACTAAAGAAAGTGTCGATGTTAATAAAATTGCACTTCCAAGTACGATATTATGTGGATACCATTTTCTTAAGACGAGTGATGGTAAGAGTTTTGAAATAAAGAGTCCTACAATTAAGATTGGGATCATTAGCATGCTAGAAGGTTCTTTGAAAATAGACCATACCTCTAGATTTACACCAACCATTACGAAGAAAATAGGGATGAAGAAACCATAGCCGATGGAATCAAGTTTTTCAACCATATCTTCATTTGGTGATAATAACGATACAAGTACACCTGCTAAGAAGGCACCTAAAATATTTTCTGCTCCAACAGATTCGGATAACCCTACTAATATTAAAATGAGTGCAAAAACAGCTCGTGTATCAATTTGTACACTACCAGCCTTTAGGCTATCTAAGTATGGAATGTTTTTAAAGCGTTTTGCAATAAAGTAAATGATAATACCGGCACCGAATAGAAGAAGTAAGAGCCACATACTTTGGCCGCTTTCGGAATTTAATCCGACGAAAACAGCGAGTAAAATCATTGTAACTAAGTCTGCAATAACAGCAACTAATAAAATGATTTGTCCGATTGCAGTTTTTCCTAGGTTGTTCTCTTTTAATGTTGGTACAACAACACCTAAAGAAATAGTTGAAATAATTAAAGTCATGAACATTGCATTATCTACAAATCCTAGCCATACGAATAGTAATGATAGGGCATAAGATAAGATGAAAATAAATAGGAAGATAATGCTTGCTGCTTGAAATGTATTTGGTTCGTTTGTCGTATTTTTTTTCCCTTTTTGTTTAAAGATAGAAAAATCAATTTCTAAACCGCTTAAGAACATGAGGAAGATAAATCCTAATGTTGATAAAACTTGAAGCCACATATCTGGCTCAATAATATTAAACCCACTTTTACCTACAAAGATTCCTGCAATAATTTCTGCAACGACAACAGGAAGTGCTTTTAATTTAAAGCGTTGTAACAAAAGGGGAACGAAAAACGCGATTGCAACGACAACCATAAGTGATAGAACAGAAGTATGATGTTCCATTGCGTTCTCTCCCTTCAAATAAATATAGTACCTATTTAGCCATATAATAGGTAGAAAAGCAACGCATATGGATTCGATTTCATAAAGAAAGACTTTTCTTAACATTTGTCATAATAAGTATATTTTTCATGATTCTGTTGTTAATTCCGTAATGTGGATGTAATAGGGGAGAGAATAAAAAAAGACTGCTGAGGAATCTCAGCAGTCTTTCTCATGTACATTACATTGAGAAGAAGATCCATACAGTTAAACCAACTGTTGCAGTTGCAACGAAGAAACTGTATATCATTGTAAGAATTTGAACTCTTCCTTCTCCTTCTTTTAAATGCATGAACATAATTAATTGTAATAATGCTTGCGCAACAGCCATTATGATAATAGTTGTTAAGACTGTTGAAAGTGGCAATGTTGTGTAAAGTGCCACGTATAACGCTAGAAACGTTAATGCAAGCGATAAAATAAATCCGAAAACGTGTGACCAAGGGAATCCGCTATGCGCATGCCCGTTTGCTTGATTGTTGTTTTGAGCCATTTACGCCACCATCCCGTTCAAGTAAACTAGTGTGTAAATAAAGACCCAAACTAGATCAAGGAAATGCCAGTATAAGCTGATAATGAATACTTTACGAGCTGTAACTGGTGTTAAACCTCGTTTTAAAATTTGGATAATAACACAAGTTGCCCAAATGATACCGCCTGTTACGTGGGCTCCGTGGGTTCCAAGAAGAACGAAGAATGCAGATAGGAAAGCACTTGTTTGAATTGTTGCGCCTTCACCGATGTACATAATGAACTCTTCGATTTCAAAGAATAGGAAACCTGCACCTAAAAGTAATGTAAGGATGAACCATCCAAGCATTGCTTTTTGGTTGTGCTTACGCATTTCGTGAATTACGATACCACATGTGAAACTACTTGTTAAAAGTAGTAATGTTTGAATTAAAAGCGTTTTAAGTTCAAACAGTTGCGCTGGAGTTGGGCCATCTGCCGTACGACCAGCAAGGACTAGATAAGAGGCGAAAAGTGTTGCGAACAGCATAATTTCAGCCCCAAGAAAAATCCAGAATCCTAGGATATTCAATCTGCTTTGTTCGGATTGATATTCCAAAGGTAAGCTTTTATCTAAAGCCGCCATGTCATTTCACCTCTCATGCTATATGTTCTGTTTCTTTAATTTCATCAACACTTACGTAGTAACCATCGTCATAATCGAATGAACGATAGATTAAGCAAGCTAAAATACCAATACCACCGATTGCTGCAAGCCAGAACCAGCTAAATACTAATGCGAAACCTGCAAGACCGAAGAATAAAGACGCAATAATAGGCACACCAGAGTTACTTGGCATGTGAATTGGTTTGATATCTTCTGCTGCTGGTGTAACTGTTTCTCCGCGTTTTTTCATGTACCAGAAAGCATCAGCTTCTTTAATTTCAGGAAGCTTCGCGAAGTTGTAATGTTGTACAGGAGATTGAGTTGCCCATTCAAGTGTACGACCATCCCATGGATCTCCAGTTGTGTCACGTTCACCATGACGTGCACTCCAAATTACGTTGTAGCAAAGAAGTAGGAAGCCAATACCCATCATTACCGCACCAACAGATGCGATTTGGTTTAGCCATCCCCATCCAAGACTTTCAGAGTAAGTGTACATACGACGAGTCATACCGTCTAAACCTAAGAAGTACATTGGGAAGAAACAGATGTTAAATCCGCTCATAAAGATCCAGAATGTCCATTTACCTAGGCGTTCATTTAACATATGACCAGTCATTTTTGGATACCAGAATGTGAATCCAGCAAGCATAGCGAATACTGTACCTGCGATTAATACGTAGTGGAAGTGAGCAATTAGGAAGTAGCTGTTATGGTATTGATAATCAGCTGCTGCCATTCCAAGCATAACCCCTGTAACCCCACCGACTACGAAGTTTGGAATAAATGCCAATGACCAAAGCATTGGAACTGTAAAACGAATACGTCCTTTATACAGTGTAAACAACCAGTTAAAGATCTTAACCCCGGTTGGAATCGAAATCGCCATTGTCGAAATCGAGAAGAATGAGTTAACCGCTGGACCTGCACCCATCGTGAAGAAGTGGTGAAGCCATACGACGAAACTTAGTAAAGAAATTGCAACCATTGAGTATACCATCGCACTGTAACCGAATAGACGCTTACGTGAGAATGTACTAATGATTTCAGAGAAAATACCGAATGCCGGTAAAATAACGATATATACTTCAGGGTGACCCCATACCCAGAACAGGTTAGCCCATAACATCGGCATACCGCCGCTCGCCATCGTAAAGAAGTGAGCATCGAATAGACGGTCAAATGTCATTAATGCAAGAGCAACTGTTAATACTGGGAAAGCGAAAATAATGATAATTGTTGTAATTAAGATTGACCAAGTAAACATTGGCATTCTCATTAAAGTCATACCAGGTGTACGCATTTTTAAGATAGTAACAAGGAAGTTAATACCGGTCATTAGCGTACCGAGACCTGAAATCTGTAATGCAATTGCGTAGTAGTTATTTCCTACGCCCGAAGTAAACTCTGTACCTGCCATTGGGAAGTAAGAAGTCCACCCAGCGTCTGGAGAACCACCGATTACGAAAGCGATGTTGAATAACATTGCTCCGACAAAGAATAACCAGAAACTTAAAGCATTTAAGAACGGATATGCAACGTCACGAGCACCAATTTGTAATGGTACTACAAGGTTCATTAATCCCATAACGAATGGCATTGCCATGAAAAGAATCATTACTGTACCATGCGTTGTAAAGATCCCGTTATAGTGTTCAGCGTTTAAATAAGTTGTTTCTGGGAATGTTAATTGTGCACGGATCATTAAACCATCCATACCACCGCGGAATAACATGATAACCGCAGAAATAATATACATGGCTCCGATTTTTTTATGGTCAACAGTTGTTAACCATTCGTCCCAAAGCCATTTCCATTTTTTATACTTTGTTAGTACGAAAATGATTGCTAATGTCACAAGAACGATAGAAGCGTCTGCACCGTAAATAATCGGGTCACCTGTGACAAAGAATTCATCAAGCTTCACTGTGTTCACTCCAATCTGTTGGAATAATAGCTATTATTTTTTGTTTTTGTAGTAGTTGTAATCACAATATTCAAGTGATTTTGGATCTACATAACTTAAGTGGTGACTAGAGAACGTCATGCGTCCAACTACACCAGGTTTAATAATTTCGTTGTACTTCTCTTCGGTTAACTTATCAGCCTTTTCTTGTACTTCTTTAACCCACTTGTCATATTTCTCTTTAGTTTTTGCTTCAACTTCGAACTCCATGTGTGTGAATCCTTCACCAGAGAAGTTCGCACTACGGCCTAGGTAAGAACCTGGCTTATCAGCTTGTAAATAAAGATCCATAATCATGCCATCCATTGTGTACTTCATACCACCAAGTTCTGGTACCCAGAAAGCATTCATTGGGCCGACAGAAGTCAGTTTGAATTGAATTGGTACACCAGCTGGGATATTTAAATAGTTAACGGTTTCAATTTTTTCCTCTGGGTAACTGAATAACCATTTCCAGTTTGCAGATGTAACATAAATTTCAACTGGTTTAATATGTTTGGACTCTTTCGGAACCTCTTCCGAAGCATAAGTTGCTTTTACTGTTGGAATCGATAATGCGATAACGATAATAACAGGAACAAGCGTCCAAATAATTTCTAGTAATGTGTTACCGTGTTGTTCAGGTGGCTCATAGTCCATATTCTCTGGTTTTTCACGATAACGAATCAAGATGACTGTAAACAGAATGAATACAATTGCGATAATTAATGACATAAGCAAGAATGACCAAACAATTAAATCATACTGTGCTTTTGCAACAGGTCCTTGCGGATTTAATACTGCGAGTTTTTTATCACAGCCACCGAGGAACAGAAGTAATGATAACGGAAGAAGCGAAGCCAACTTCCAAAACGCTTTCTTTAGTTGCACGATTGAAAATCTCCTTTCTCCTTGGATTGAAACTATGCCAATAAAACAATATAAACCTATTAATTTATAGAAGGCAATAGTTTTTGATATATTGTTAAAAAATAGACACAAATGCACACTTTTTAAGGTGAATATCATTTGTAACTTGATTACATTGTAAACTATTTTCCAGAGAAAAACGTGATTGTGAAAATTTTAAGATAAATAAAGTTATACCAGGATATCCAAGAAATAGAAAAAAGCTATCTTATTATAAGGAAGATAGCTGAATATTTTGTATATTTAGTTTATTTCTCGTGTGATAGTTCGTGGCTGTTCAAGTGTGACAACTTTTTTATATTTAACTTGGTATAAGATGTAACAAACAATCATAAATGGAATGCCACAATAAAGAGCAATTCTTTGATCTGGAATGAAAGCCAAACTAACAAATGTAATAAAATTGAGTGAGAACGCTACGATTGGAACTAGCGGATAGAGCGGTGTACGATATTTTAAATCATTTATGTCGCCGCCATTTTTCACGAAATTTCTACGAAAGAAAAACTGTGAAGCGGCGATTGACATCCAAACGACAACGGCAGCCATTGCTGCAATAGATGTTAAAACTAGAAAGACAGTATCTGCCGCAAATACACTTGTTAATAAGGAAAGGCTAGCAAAAATTAGACTGAAAATTAATGCATTTAGCGGTACACCTTTTTTAGTTAATTTCGTAAATGCTGGACTTGCCATTCCTTGTTTTGCCATCGCCCACAGCATACGAGAATTTGCGTATAGACCAGAGTTAGCAACGGATAATACAGCTGTAATAATAACAAAGTTCATAATGTCTGCTGCATATGGGACACCGGCTACATCAAATACAAGTACAAAGGGACTTTCGACTAGATTAGCCTCTTGCCATGGGAGTAAACCTACAACAACTGATATCGCTAAGACGAAGAAGAAGAGAGTTCGCCAAATTGTATTTTTGATCGCTTTTGGAATTGTTTTTTCAGGATTTTCACTTTCTCCTGAAGCGATTCCGATTAATTCTGTTCCTTGGAAGGAGTAATTTACTGTAATCATCGTAAGGAGAACAGCTAATGCACCGTTTGGAAATAGCCCGCCATTTTCAGTGAAATTATGAAGCATCGGAGCTGGCTTTCCATTAAAGTCTAGTAGACCGAACATAACAGCGCCACCAAGTACGATGAAAATAACGATTGTTGCGACTTTTACACTTGCGAACCAAAACTCTGCTTCTGCATATGCTTTTGCTGATAAAGCGTTTACGAGGAAGAGCGCTGCTGCAAATGTAACGCACCAAATCCATGAAGAAACGTTTGGAAACCAGCGTTTCATTAAAATACTTACAGTTGTTAACTCTACACCGACTGTAACAGCCCAATTTAACCAATACATCCAACCGACAACAAATCCAAAACCAGGTGAAATGAATTTGCTTGCATAGCTTTGGAATGAACCTGCTTCTGGCATAGCAACAGATAATTCACCAAGACATAACATCGTTAAATACATAACAAATCCACCGACTAAAAATGCAAGAATAGCGCCACCAGGTCCGGCATTATGGACGATTTGACCAGATCCCATAAATAGCCCGGTTCCGATAACACCACCGAGTGCAATCATAAATAGGTGTCTACTTTTCATTGTTCGTTTTAAATTTGTTTGTTCAATTTGTTGATTCATATGCCCCTCACCCCGTATCTTCTTGAATGTGTGAACTTCGTTTTATTCTGAGTTTTTAATCATTAGTGGGGGATGCAACACACACTCGGTTTATTTGCTATGAAATGAATGGAGCATGTAAAAAACGAACTATGACTAAATACTCTAAGAATGTTTGTTAACATGGTGATATCTTCACCATGTTAACAATTTTGATTTTAGCAAAATATTCTGGAAATGTATAATTATTTTTCTTTTTATTAAAAATAATTAGAATTTTTACAATTAATTCTATGAGCGATAATTCACATGATCTTTCTAGCAAACTAGTAAGAAGAAGGGTACAATGATAAGAGTTGTGTCTGTAAAATAATAATTAATGGAGTTTTGTTTATAATGAAAAAGTTAAAATATCTTTTTGTTTTTGGTATTATACTTGCTGCTGCATTTTTTATAGGGAAAGATAAAATCATGCAAAAGGCGCAAGTTCTACGCTTAGAGTTTCTATCTGAAATGAAAGAAGCAGCTATGATTGAAGATGTTCCGTTTATTAAGCAATTACCAGAATTACCTCGAGGATGTGAAGTGACAAGTTTAGCTATGTTGCTGCAATATAAAGGTGTACAAGTAGATAAGATGCAACTTGCTAGCGAAATTCATCGTGTTCCATTTGAACAAAATGGTTTGCGTGGAAATCCTTACGAGGGATTTGTAGGAAATATTTATACAAAGGCAGAGCCTGGATATGGTGTATACAATAAACCAATCTTTGATTTAGCAGAAAAATATGTTCCTGAAAAAGTAATTAATTTAACAGGTAGAGACATGCAAGATATATATAAAGTAATTAGTTCTGGCTCTCCGGTATGGGTCATTATTAATACGACGTTTAAGCCGCTAGCTGAAAGTAGTTTTGAAACATGGAATACGAGTTCAGGCGAAGTGAAAATTACATATTATGAGCATAGTGCAGTAGTAATTGGATATGATCAAAACTTTGTATATGTAAATGATCCTCTGAAAAATAATCCACGTTTGGCTGTTCCACGAGCAGAATTTGAGAAAGCTTGGGAGCAAATGGGAAAACAAGCGATTACTATTTTATAATAAAGAAAAAGTCATCTTGTGGATGGCTTTTTCTTTTTGGTTTATCGTAATTGAAAATTCAGAAGATTCTTTTAAATTTTAACAATTCACGTTATAATAACATTTAACTTGGTGAAGAAGGAGTGAAGGGTTATGGATGTTGCAAAGGAACTTGTTTTGTCAAAAAATCAGTTAGTTGAGTGGAGAAGGCATTTTCATAAGTATCCAGAGTTATCTTTTCAAGAAGAAAAAACATCGCAGTTTGTGTTCGATATACTTCGGAAATTTCCATATTTAGAAGTGTCACGGCCGACTAAATATAGTGTGATGGCAAAGTTAGTAGGTAAACAGCCGGGCAAAACAGTTGCGGTTCGAGCCGATATGGATGCTCTTCCTATTCATGAAGAAAATGAGTTTGATTTTATTTCTACATATAAAGGTGTGATGCATGCGTGTGGTCATGATGGACATATAGCGATATTACTTGGGGTTGTACATAAGTTAGTAGAAGCAAGAGAGAAGATTAAAGGGGAGATTCGTTTTCTATTCCAACATGCTGAAGAAAATTTTCCTGGTGGTGCAGAGGAGATGATTGCGGCAGGTGTAATGGAAGGTGTGGATTATATCATTGGTGCTCACCTTTGGGCGTCGTTAGAGGTTGGAAAAATAGGCGTTATTTATGGTCCTGCAATGGCTGCGCCGGATGTTTTTAAAATTAGGATAGAGGGAAAAGGTGGACATGCTGGAATCCCTCATGAAACGGTGGATAGTATCGCAATCGGAACACAAGTCGTTTCGCAACTTCAGCAAATTGTATCTCGCCTCACGAATCCATTAGATTCTCTCGTAATATCCGTTACGCAATTTCATGCGGGGACAACTCATAATGTAATACCAGAGCAAGCGGAGATTGAAGGGACAGTGAGAAGTTTAAGACATGAGTTACGAGGTGAAACAGAGAAGAAAATTGAGCGGATTGTGAAGCATATTACGGAATCTTATGGAGCGAAATATACGTTTTCTTATGAATATGGATATCGACCAGTTGTAAATAATTATGAAGTTACAGAGCTTATTGAACAAACGGCATTACAACTTTATGGAAGAGATAGAGTTATTCGTTTGCAGCCGACGATGGCTGGAGAAGATTTTTCAGCGTTTTTACAAAAGGCACCAGGGACATTCTTTTTTATCGGAGCGGGAAATAAAGAGAAAGGTATTATATATCCTCATCATCATCCTCGTTTTACAATTGATGAAGATGCATTACCGATTGGAGTGGAAGTCTTTGTATCAGCCATTATGAATTTTATAAGTAAAGGAGAATGAGATGAAGAAAATACACATCCTAGCGCTAATTCCAGTTCTTTGTTTAGTAGTCGGGCCAATATTTGCGAATTCAGTTACTCCTTACGTATTAGGGATGCCATTTTTATTATTTTGGGTATTATTATCAGTGTTTATTACATCTCTTTGTATGGGGCTCGTGTACGCGTTTGATCCTGCTAATAAGGAGGATGTAAAATGACTGCATTACTTATCATTATTTTATTTTTGTTTCTCGCACTATTTTTAGGGATTCGGGCACAACATGGAAAAGATATGAATTTAGAGCAATGGTCAGTTGGGGGGAGAGGATTTGGCACTATTTTTGTTTTTCTCCTGATGGCAGGTGAAATTTATACGACGTTTACATTTTTAGGGGGAAGCGGCTGGGCGTATAGTAAAGGAGCACCTACCTTTTATATTTTGGGATATGGTGCTTTAGCTTATCTTTTATCGTATTTTTTATTACCACCAATTTGGAAGTATGCGAAAGAGCATAACCTTGTTTCGCAGTCGGATTTTTTTGCGAAGAAATATAGAAGTAAAGCGCTTGGACTTATTGTTTCAGTTGTTGGTGTTGTTTCCATCATCCCATATCTTGTTTTACAGTTAAAGGGACTGGGAATTATCGTTTCAGAAGCTTCTTACGGAAGGGTGTCACCTGTTGTTGCAGTATGGATCGGTGCTATTGTTATAACTATATATGTAATGGTTTCAGGTATACACGGTTCGGCTTGGACGGCTGCTTTGAAGGATATTATGATACTGTTTATCGTTATGTTTTTAGGTATATATTTACCGTATCATTATTATGGAGGATTTCAGCCGATGTTTGAGGCTGTAGAAGCAGCGAAGCCGGGATTTTTATCTTTACCTGAAGAAGGAATGAGTATTTCTTGGTTTGTTTCTACTATTATATTAACGGCCCTAGGTTTTTATATGTGGCCTCATACATTTGCTTCTGCTTTTTCTGCAAAAAATGAAAAAGTATTTCGTAAAAATGCAGCAATTATGCCATTGTATTCTTTAGTGTTACTTTTCGTATTTTTTGCAGGGTTTGCTGCTATATTGCAAGTTCCTGGGTTAAAGGGAGCGGATGTGGATCTTTCGTTATTCCGTCTTGCTTTACAAACTTTTGATCCTTGGTTTATTGGAATTATTGGTAGTGCGGGAGTATTAACGGCGTTAGTTCCAGGCTCTATGCTTGTTATGGCGGCTTCTACACTGTTAGCGAAAAATATTTATCGAACGATGGTTCCATCTGCTTCAGATAGACAAGTTGCTAAAGCTGCAAAGTTATTTGTACCTGTAGTAACGCTCGTAGCAGTTTTATTTACATTTAAAGGAGGAGAAACAATAGGAGCCCTTCTGTTAATGGGATACAGTATCGTTACACAACTTTTCCCTGCACTTGTTTGTAGTTTGTTTCCACGCCAGGTTATTACGAAGCAAGGAGCGATTGCAGGAATGGGAATGGGGTTATTAGTTGTTGCATATATCACTTTATCGGGCTCTAATATAGCTACGATGTTTCCGAGTTTTCCGCAGTCTATAAAAGATTTAAATGTAGGTATAGTCGCATTGTTAATTAATATGATTGTGATGTTTGTAGTTAGTGGATTTACAAAAAGTGTATCTATAAAGAAAAACAGCATAATAGTAGAAAAGTAATTCGTTTATTAGAGCTATCTTTGAAAAGAGATAGCTCTTTTTTGTATATATTTTCTTCTATTAGCGGAATCTAACTAAAAACTTGTTGAAAAGGAAGTTAGGTGGGGAAATTGTTAGAGCTTGAAGGTAACTTATTTGAAGTCATGAAAGAAATTAGGGATGAGTTAGGTTCACCTAATGATTTAACAATTAGAGAAGTTGCTCTTGCTGGGAGGTTTACACGTTGTGCGGTTGTGTTTTTATGTGGATTAACAGACAAGGATAATGTTTATAAATATGTCGTTCGTACGCTGCAATACGAAGAAATTCCAAGTGAGGAAGCCGTTGTTCAAACGTTATTGGATCGCTTTATTTCTATCGCAGAAGTGGGTGTAAAGACGAAGTTTCCAGACATTATGAATGCGATTTTAGCGGGAGATACAGTTATATTAATTGATAATATTCAAACTGCTATCGTTATTAATAGTAGGGCTTGGGAGAAGAGAAGTTTAGAACCACCAGTGACAGAAGATTTAATACGCGGACCGAGAGTTGGATTAAATGAAGATATTAATGTGAATAAAATGTTAATCCGACGTAGTTTACGTGATCCAAAGTTGAGGTTCCAATCTTATATTATGGGGAAGCGATCGCAGAAAGAAGTAACCCTAGTATATATAGAAGATATTATTAATCCTCACATTGTAAAAGAGTTAGATCGCCGTCTTCAATCAATAGTGACAGATGTCGTTTTGGAAACAGGTACGATTGAACAATTAATTCAGGATAATAATTTATCCCCATTTCCACAGTTTTTGAATACAGAGAGGCCTGATAATATTATAGCCTCATTAGCGAAAGGAAAGGCAGCCATTTTGGTAGACGGATCCCCATTTGCTCTTATTGCGCCACTCGTATTTGTTGATATTTTTCAATCTGTAGAAGATCATTACGAGCGCTGGGTGATTGGAACGTTATTACGATTTTTACGTATGGGTTCAGGTATAATTGCGGTTTTGTTACCAGCTATGTATGTAGCACTTGTATCTTACCATCAAGGGCTTATTCCTTCTAAACTGGCTTATTCAATTGCAGGTGCTAGGGAAGGTGTTCCGTTTCCAGCGTATATTGAAACGTTAATGATGGCCTTGACTATGGAATTAATACGAGAAGCTGGAATCCGATTGCCGAAACCGATGGGACAAACGATAGGGATTGTAGGAGGTCTTGTAATTGGAGAAGCTGCGGTAAATGCAGGGATTGTAAATCCATTTTTAGTTATTATTATTGCAGTTACTGCGATTGCTACGTTTTCGCTTCCTGTATATAGCATTACAATTACGTTCCGAATTTTACTTTTCGTCTTTGTATTAGCTGCAACGGCTTTTGGTTTGTATGGGATTATTCTAGCTCTGATCGCACTTGCTATTCATATTACAAATTTAACAAGCGTTGGTATACCGTATACAACTCCAATTGCTCCTGCATTTTATAAAGATTGGAAAGAAGAATTTATTCGCATGCCAAAATCGATGTTGAAAGATAGACCAGAGTACTTACAAACAAAAGATTCTACAATACGTCCAAAGGAGCGAAAATAATTGAAACCATTTGAGTATGGCGATGAAGAGATTGGATCTCGGGAAATTGGGTTTGCGGTATCATCGACCATTATTGGTATAGGAGCATTGTCTATGCCAAGAGATATTGCTAACCAAACTTTATTTTCGGACGGTTGGATTATTTTGCTTTTGGGTGGATTGATCTGTACAGTTTTAGGTTGGTTTGTGACGAGGGTGGCAATCTTATTTCCGAAACAAAATTTTGTTCAATATACGAGTGCGCATTTGACGAAGCCTGTTGCATACACAATTAGTAGTATTTTAGTATTAACGTTTGCTGCTTTGACAGCATATGAATCGCGAATGATTTCAATTATTTCTCAAACGTATTTATTTAGTGATACACCAATACAACTACTGTCTTTCTTCTTCTTACTAGTTGTTATTTATGGAATAGCAGGATCAAGAGCAGCCTTATTAAGGTTAAATGTTTTATTCTTACCTATTGTTTTAATTGCGATAGTACTTCTTTCTTTATTGAATATAAATTTAATGGAAATAAATAATTTACTACCAGCTTTTCAAACGAAAGTAAGTCAATATGCTGTTGGAGTTAAAAATTCTATTTTTACGTTTATTGGATTTGAAGTAGCTTTATTTTATGCGGTGTTGCTGAATGATAAGTCAGCGAAAAAAGCGCCAATGGCAGTCGCGAAAGCGGTGATGGTAAACGTGTTGTCATACATTTTAATTTATGTAACTTGTATTAGTGTTTTTACGTATATGACCACACGTGGATTGACATATCCAACAATTGAATTAGGGAAAGAAATTGAAATTGGCGGAGGGTTTTTAGAAAGGTTTGATGCGATTTTTTTTACGACTTGGATTATTACTATTTATAACACTACAGCAATGTATTATGACGTCGCATCTTTATTGTTTTGTGCTATGTTTCCGAAAGTGAAGAAACATATTTTTATTTTCGTAAGTGCCCCTATTATTTTTATGGCGAATATGATACCTAGTAGTTTGAATGCTTTATCGAGTTATGGGACTTATTTAGCTTGGATAGATATGGGGTTTGTTGTGTTAGCGCCTTTGCTCGTTTTAATTGTATATAAAATAAAAAGAAGGAATGGTGGAAATGAAACACCTTCTTAAAATTATAATGGTTATGACTTTAACTGGATTTATGAGTGGGTGTTCTGAGTTAGAAGAGATAGAAGAAAGAGGATTTGTAGTAGGAGCGGCTTATGATATCGTGAAGGAGAAGAAAGCGAATCCAATTATGAAAGGGACGTATCAAATGGTACTTCCTAGTAAGTTAGCGCAGCAAGGTGGACAAGGTGATGGAGATGGCGAAAATTATATTAATGTTAGTGCGAAAGCAGATAGTGTGTTTGAACAAATAAGAATAATCGCTAAAAAAATTAGTCGTACATTATTTTTCCCTCATATACAAGTGATTATTTTCTCTGAAGAATTACTTTCACATCCATACATTTTACAAAATACGTTAGATGTGTATATTCGCGATCATGAGATGAGAAGAAATATCCGTTTGTTCGTTTCTAAGAAAAATGCAGAAGCTATTTTAAAACAAAGTGCCAAGCCTGAAAATTTACCGGCGCAGTATATTGATATGTTAGCTGAACACCCTCCGAAAAATGCCCAAATGATTGAGGCTGCAAGAATTGGTGAGGTACAGGAAAAGATGATCTCTAACCGAAGTTTTGTATTACCTATTCTTGAACTAACAAAACAAGGGGTACAAATGAACGGTGCAGCATTGTTTCGCGGGAAAGATAATAAGTGCGTGGGGCGTTTGAGTGGAGAACAAACGTTAGGAATGAATTATATAATAGGTAAAAAAATTGGAGGTTTTTTTACCATCCGTAAAAAGAATCAACTTATTACATATGAAATTCATAAGTTACGTCGAAAAATTAAAGTATCCACAACGAATGCTACAAAACCGAAATTTAATATTCATTTATTTCTGGAAGGTACAATAGCTGAGTTGCACTTTAGTGATCATAAAAAGGTTTTGAATGAAAAACGTTTAGAGAAGGATATATCGGAAGAAATGGAGGAGCGTATTCAAAAGTCGATTAAGCTTGTTCAAAAAAAATATAAGGTAGATGTATTAGAGTTAGGGGAAGTGTATAAGAGACATAATTATAAAGAATGGACAAAAATAAGTAAGAATTGGGATCAAGGCGAAAATTACTTTAGTAATGCTGAAATTACTGTTCACGTTCATCCAACAATTGAACATTCAGGTTCAGCTTTACCGAAAAGAGTGAAATAAGGTGATGAAAGTTGTTTACTGGATTAGGAATTAGTTGCACGATATTAATGGCGGTGCTGCCGGGGGCTATATATTTCATTCATAAAAAACTCACAACGTATGGAGCGCAGCCGTGGAATACTGATGTACAAAAAAAGAAACCTGAATGATTTTCAGGTTTCTTTCGGGCAAAGCATATGTGAAGGGGGATGCCTTCTATGTATGCTTTGTTTTATACAAGCCCTAACCAATGTACCAATTGTGTAGAGAGGAATGTAACAACAATGGCGATAACGGTAGGGATTGCAAACGATAAGAATGTCCATTTTGCACTTTTTGTTTCTTTATATATGTTAACCAGTGTCGTTCCGCATGGGAAATGAAGAAGTGAGAACAACATTGTGTTTAACGCCGTTAACCAAGTCCAACCATTTTCTAAGAATAGATTTTTAATTTGATTAAAATCATCTATTTCAGTTAAAGCTCCGGTTGATAAGTAAGACATTAATAAAATCGGGATAACAATTTCATTCGCTGGTAGTCCAAGAATGAACGCAGCTAGAATAAAGCCGTCAAGTCCTAACATTTTAGCAAATGGATCTAGGAAGTTTACAAAATACATAAGTAGACTTGTGTCACCGATAAAAATGTTAGCAAGTAACCAAGTTAATGCAGCCGCAGGGGCAGCAACAACTACAGCTCGTTTTAAAACATAAACTGATTTATCGAGTGTTGCACGTACAATTGTATTCCAAACCTTTGGCTTACGGTACGGAGGTAACTCAAGTGTGTAGTGAGTTGGGACGCCTTTTAAAGCTGTTTTTGATAGTACCCAAGAAACAGTTAATGTCATAATAACACCAATTACAACCATTCCAACTACAACGCCAGCAGTAACCAATGTTTGCATACTGCCTGTATAACCAGCAGCCATAAATAGTGAAGCCATTAAAATTAACATAGGCCAGCGACCGTTACAAGGAACGAAGTTGTTCGTTAAAATTGCTAGCATGCGTTCACGTGGTGATTCAATGATACGTGTTGACATAATGGCTGCTGCATTACAACCAAATCCCATTGCCATTGTTAAAGATTGTTTCCCGTGTGCGCCGGATCGTTTGAATAAGCGGTCCATATTAAACGCGACACGTGGTAAGTATCCATAGTTTTCTAATAGCGCGAACATAGGGAAAAAGATTGCCATAGGTGGTAACATAACGCTAATAACAGCACCGATACCACGGAATAAACCAAGTATTAAAATGCCATGTAACCATTCAGGTGCATGCACTGCTTGGAACCAAGATGTTAAATATCCTTCGGCCCATCCGAAGAATTCGGCAATCATATCAGATGGTACGTTAGCGCCTGCGATTGTAAGATAAAAAATAATAGATAAAATACCGAGCATAATTGGGAATCCCCAGATTGGAGATGTGAAAATTTTATCTAGTTTTTCGGAACGATATAATTTATCAGTATTTGTATATTGAACGGATTCTTTACATATGCTTGCAGATGTTCGATAAATATCTCCGACTATATCATCTCGTATATCTTCTTTTGAAAGTGTTTGTGCATGTTGAATAATATAGTCTAATGGAAGAGCTTTACTGGCTGAGTGAGATTCCATTAATTACGACCTCCCTTACAAGTGGTTCATTATGGTGTTTTTGAAGTGTAGTTAAGAAATTTTTATCTCCATCCAATATACGTAACGCAATCCAACGTGCTGGATACGTATCACCGAACACTTTATAAATTTGTGGTTCTAATTCCTGAATCATATTTTCGATTTTTTCGCTGTAAGTAATTTTAATTGGTGTTGGAATTAGTTTTTTATTTGCTACTTTTGCAATAACATTTAGTAAATGACCAATGCCTACTCGGTTACGTGCTGAAATTTTAACTACAGGTACACCAAGTGATTTTGCTAATTTTTTTTCATCAATAACAATACCTTTTTTCTCGGCTTCATCAATTAAGTTAATGCAAATGACTACATTGTTTGTCATTTCCATCACTTGGAGTGCTAAATTTAAATTTCTTTCCATAGCAGTTGCGTCTATGACAACTACAGTTACTTCTGGTTTTTCAAATATAATATAATCCCTCGCCACTTCTTCGTCCGCAGAATTTGAGTATAGTGAGTAAGTTCCAGGTAAATCTATTAATGTATAAGTACTTCCGTTATGTTCATATTCTCCTTCAGCTTTTAAAACAGTTTTTCCCGTCCAATTTCCAGTATGTTGTTTTAAACCTGTCAAAGTATTAAATAATGTACTTTTCCCGGTATTCGGGTTGCCAGCTAAAGCAATACGATGTTTGCTCATCTGAAATCATCTCCTATTAATACCCCGAAAATAAGGGAACTTTCTTCTTTTCGCAGTGCAATAGTTGTGTTGCTCACTTGATAGGCGACCGGATCTCCAAGTGGACTGCGTTGCAATACTTTAATCGTTGCCCCAGGGATAAATCCTAAATCTAATAAACGTCGTTTCATAGTTCCTTCTAATTGTATCTTCTCAATTTGTACAAATTCCCCTGTTTTAAAATCGGAAAGGGGTTTAGTATTAGCCGATACCATAAAAGTTACCTCTTCTCTATATTGTTAGTTTTAGTTTAAAAAGTTTCCTTAGGTAAACTTTTTGTTAGTAATATAGTAGACTACATTGGATGATGCTGTCAATTAGTACTTTAAAAATATTCATTTAATTTTAGAATTGTTCCAATTTATTTAGTTGTACTAAAAAATATTACTGAAATTCTTTTTTATGTGCATAAATTAGGCGTGTAAAAGTTATAAAATACAGCGGAATTGTAAATATAACTTTAACTAAAAAGGAAAAAGAGAGAAAAACATTTACATTGAATTTACATTGTTAAGAATAAATTTACATTGCAGCATAGTTAGTGTGGTTTTTGTTGGATTCTTTAACTGCAAATGTTGGGATTCATAGATTTTAAGGGTTATTATCGTCATTTACTTAAAATTAAAAATTGCTTAACACTCACATAATATTGTTGTCCTACAATGAATTTGTGTTCGAAAGAAAATGAATTCGAAAAGTGATAATCCAAATGGGGGTACAAGACATGGTTATGAAAAAAGGTATTAAATTCTCTTTAGCAGCTTTAGTGGTAGCAGGAGCATTAGTTGGGTGTGGAAAAGCAGAAGATACAACTAGTAAAGAAACTGCTAAAGGAAGCGATAATACAAAACAAGAATTATCGGGTACGATTGCAGCAGCTGGTTCTACAGCTCTTCTACCTCTTGCGGAGGAAGCTGGAAAGAAATTCATGGAGAAAAATTCAAAAGTTTCTATTCAAGTTCAAGGTGGCGGTAGTGGAACTGGGATTAACCAAGTAGCATCTGGTGCAGTACAAATTGGTAATTCAGATGTTCCGTCCGGAGATAAAATAAAAGATGCTGAAAAGGCGAAAGAATTAGTAGATAACAAGGTAGCGGGTATTGCATTCGCTCTTGTTGTAAATAAAGATGTAAAAGTTGATAACTTAACAGTGCAACAAGTACAAGATATCTTCACTGGAAAAGTAACAAACTGGAAAGAAGTAGGCGGAAAAGATGAAAAAATCAACGTAATTAATCGTCCAGCTTCATCTGGTACACGTGCTACATTCGAAAAAACAATTATGAAAGACGCGAAAATCAATGATGGAACTGGAACAACACAAGATTCTAACGGTGCAGTAGAGCAAGCTATCAATTCTACTCCAGGTTCAGTAAGCTATTTAGCAATGTCTTACATGGTGGGCGATAAAAAAGGTGCACTGCAAACAGTGAAAATTGATGGTGCTGATCCAAAAGTTGAAAACATTGCGTCTGGTAAATATCCATTCTGGTCTTACGAGTATATGGTAACAAAAGGTGAAGCGAAAGAAGCAACAAAAGCTTACATCGATTATGTAAAAGGTAAAGACTTTGAAAAGCAAGTAGAAGATATGGGCTACATTCCAATGTCTAAATTAAATAAGTAATCAAATTTATGGGGCTGGCTGCAAGGCCAGTCCTGTTCATTTCAATCTGTGAAGTGGGGTCTGTCCTGTGATGAAGGGGAAAAAACAAATTAATTACGTGAAAAGTGAATATATAGGAAGATCACTTGTTACGTTTTGTGGTATTTTTATTGTTTTAATTACATTAGCTATTATTGCGTTTATTTGTGGTAAAGGAATTCAATCTTTTACACAAAGTGGCATCTCGTTTACTGAGATGTTAACATCGACAAAATGGAATCCAAATGCTGATCAAGGATCTTTTGGGGCTTTAATTTTTATTGTAGGTTCAACAGTGGTTTCGTTAGGTGCGGTTATTATTAGTGCGCCAATTGCTATAGCTCTGGCTATATTCATGAATTTAATTTCGCCGAAGTTTGGAAATAAAGTATTGAAGCCTGTTTTAGAATTATTAGTCGGTATTCCGTCAGTAGTATACGGATTATTAGGGGTTACGATTTTAGTTCCGCTATTACGTGATTCGTTCGGGGGAGTGGGCTTTAGTTTAATTGCGGGTATCGTTGTATTAAGTATTATGATTTTACCTACTATTGCTAGTATCGCTTCTGATGCAATACGCTCTGTTCCATTTGATTATTTAGAAGCTTCTTATGGCCTAGGATCAACGAAATGGCAAGCAATTAGCCGAGTGATTGTTCCTGCTGCGAAAAAAGGAATTTTAACAGGTGTTGTTTTAGGTTTAGCACGAGCTTTTGGTGAAGCGCTAGCCGTTCAAATGGTAATTGGGAATACGATTAAATTACCAGAAGGAATATATAGTCCGACAGCAACGTTAACTGGTATTTTGACAATGGACATGACAAATACATTGAACGGAACTGCTTGGAATAATGCGCTATGGACTTTAGCGATGATTTTACTTGTTATTTCATTCCTGTTTATTTTAGTAATTCGAGCGATTGGGCAAAGAGGTGAGCGATAATAATGAATGCAAGAACGGTAAATAAAGTTTGGACGGGTATCTTTTATGCGGTTGCTGCTTTGGTCGTAGCTATGCTAGTGTTCTTAGTGTTTGAAATTTTACAAAAGGGATGGGGTTTTTGGGATCCTAATTTCTTGTTTGGAGAACCAAGTAATACAAGAGCTGGTGGTGGGATTGGTCCGCAGTTATTCAATTCCTTCTACATGCTTGTTATAACGCTTATTATATCTATTCCTCTTGGACTAGGTGCTGGAATATATTTAGCAGAGTATGCAAAACAAGGGCGCTTTTTAAATTTTGTTCGTTTATGCATTGAGACAATGGCGTCTTTACCATCTATTGTTGTTGGTTTATTTGGTTTGTTAGTGTTCGTTACAATGACAGGCTGGGGATACACAGTAATGGGTGGTGCTCTTGCTTTAACTATTTTAAACTTACCAGGTTTAACACGTGTTTGTGAAAATGCTATTTCAGAAGTGCCTCATAATATAAAAGAGGCAAGTCTTGGATTAGGTGCAACAAAGTGGCAAACGATCGTTCGTATTATTATCCCATCGTCATTACCGCAAATTATTACAGGGATTATTTTAGCGGCGGGGCGTATATTTGGGGAAGCGGCAGCATTAATTTACACAGCGGGTTTAACATCCCCGATTTTAAATTCAGCAGCGGACTTCTCGAGTCCTGCGCATCCTTTAAATCCGTTTAGACCAGCTGAAACGTTAGCAGTTCATATTTGGAAGTTAAATTCTGAAGGGTTTATTCCAGATGCGAAGTTGATTGCGACAAAATCTGCAGCTGTATTAATTATTATGGTATTACTATTCAATGTCATTTCACGCTTGATAGCATCTGTATTGCATAAGCGCTTTACAGGAACGAAAAGAAAAAGTAAAACGACGAAGAAGATAAAAGCGGCATAAGTTACAAAGGAGAACTCTCTATTTATAAGTAGAGGGTTCTTTTTGCGTTTTAATATAGAAGGAAAAGGCGTAGCGATTGTTGAATTTGTAATTCGTTATATGGATAAAGAGGTGAAAATGAGGGAGTGGATTTAATTTGTTTTTTCTGCAAATGTCAGGTTTTCCAGGGGCGGGAAAATCCACAGTTTCTAAGTATATAGCGAAGTTAACAGGTGCTATAATTGTAGATCATGACGTTTTGAAATCAGCATTGTTAAAATCACTAGAAGTGAAAGGTATTGAATCAACGATTGTTGGTGGACTTGCATATGATGCCGAATGGGCATTGATTGATTCTTATTTAGAACAAGGGCATAGTGTTATATTGGATAGTCCATGTTTATATGAGGGAATGGTTGAAAAAGGGATTAAATTATCAAATAAACATGGTGTGAAATATAAATATATTGAGTGTTATCTTAATGATATGGAAGAGATTAATGTGAGACTGCAAACACGTAAGCGTATGATCAGTCAAATTGAAAAAGTGGAATCGGAAGTAGGTTTTAAAAAGTGGTTAAATGGTAGTAAGAAACCTTTAAATAGTGAATATCTTATTGTAGATTCTAGTGAACCTCTAGAGCGGTATGCGGAAAACATGATAGATTATATGAGTAGATAGAGAAAAGGCGTTATCTTCATTCGTGAAGATAACGCCTTTTGGTTTTAAATATCGGGTGTTTCTGTAGAAGTGCTTATTTTTCTACGGGAGCGCCTTTTTCTCCCGATTTTATCTAATAGTTCATACATAACTGGAACGACTACTAATGTAAGAACAGTTGAGACTGCTAAACCACCGATGACAACTACGGCTAAACTTTTTGATACCATACTTCCTGCTTGCGATTGACCGAATAAGAGTGGTAGCATAGCGACGATTGTTGTTATAGCCGTCATAATAATTGGACGTAGTCTAGTAGAACCTGCTTCAAGTAAGGCTTCTCTCGTTTCCAGTCCGTGTTCCCGATTTTGTTGAACTCTTTCTATTAATACAATAGCGTTTGTAACGACAATCCCGATTAACATTAATGCACCGATTAAGGAATTTACATCAACAGGTGTTCGTGAAATGATTAATCCTAAAATACCACCGACAGCAGCTAATGGCAGGGAGAATAAGATTGCAAAAGGAGCGCGTGCTTGCCCGAAGGTGATAACCATAATTAAATATACAATCCCGATTGCAATCCCCATAATTTTGAATAGATCTGTAAAATTCTCTTGCATAGATTCAGTAGCTCCTGCGATATTTACTTTTGCACCGCTAGGTAAATCTAAGTCATTTATCGCTTTATTTACTTCTATGTTTACTTTACTTAAATCTTCATTTGAAGCTTCGGCGGTAATTTGAATTGTTTCTTTTCCGTCTTTATGGAAAATTTCTGTTTGTGTTTGTTTTTCTGAAATAGTTGCGATGTCTTTTAAAGGAATTGGTCCATTAATAGGTGATAGTATGTTTGTGTTTAAAATATCGTCTTGTTTATTCATGTTTTCCTTTTTGTGTTCTATCATAATAGTAGTTTTTTCATTATTAATTGTAATTTCGCCAATAGGCGATCTCTTCATAAGGAATGCTACTTGTTGCGCAGCTATTTCTGGTGTTAAGCCTAGTTGTTCAGCCTTTGTTTGATCAATATGAATTTGCCATTCTTTCTTAGAGTCTTCTAAATTCGTTTTTACTTTAGAAAGATTATCCATGCTTTTTAGTTTTGTTTCGACGATAGTAGCCGTCTCTTTTAAATTCGCTTCGTTAGTAGCTGTTATGTTAAATTGCAAATTGTTTTCGCCGCCAGAGCTTGAATAACTTGTTTTTATATAATCCAGTTCAGCAGGCTCGAAAGTTTTATTTTCTTTTTTTAACTCTTTAATATATTGATCGATATCAGAACCTTTTTTAAAGACTACAAATATACTGGCAAGGTTATTTTTAGTTGTTTGCCCCCATTGTGCATCTTCTGCGCTAGATCCCATTCGTAAAATAACGTCTGTTACATCTGAATTAGAAAGTAGTTTCTTTTCGAAATCAAATGCTTTTTGTTTTTGAGCTTCAGTATTATAATCGGCTGGAAATGTCATGTTAATAGATAACATTGTGTCGTCTTCCGATTTTATGTTTGCTTTCGGTAGTAATATATAGGCTGCGATTGATCCTACAAATAATAAAAAGGCAGTAAGTAGAATAAGGAATTTATGAGAAAGAGCCCACTTTAACGTAGCGACATATCTTGGTGAAGAACTTGGTTTTCGATGCTTTGTTTTTTTGAGTAGTAAAAAAGCCATAAGTGGAACAACTGTTAGTGCAACGATTAAGGACGATAGAATAGAATATACAACTGCTAATACCATAGGTAACATTAATTTTCCGATTGCTCCTGATACGAGGCCGATAGGTAAAAAAACAGCGACCGTTGTTAAAGTAGAAGAAGTAATTGCGACGGCGACTTCTTTCGTTGCATCGAGAATAATATCTTTAGAGAAAGAATCTTTTTGTAAACGGCGGAAAATATTCTCGATGACAACGATACTATCATCGACGAGACGTCCAACCGCAACAGCTAAACCACCAAGGGTTAAAATGTTAAGTGTGATGTTAGATTGATGTAGTAAAAAGAGTGTTAAGAAAATAGATAATGGAATACTGACAACAGCGATGAGTGTTGTTCGGAAGTTACGTAAAAAGATTAAGATAATTAGAGTTGCAGCGATTGCTCCAAGTATTACTTCTTTTCCCATGCTAGTAACAGCATTTTCAACTTGTTCATGGGTTGAGGCTAAAAGTTTAATAGAAAATTGATCTTTATATTGCTTATTTATCTCTTTAACTTTGTTATCAATCTCTTTTCCGATTGCAACTGCATTTTTACTTGGTTCTTTCATGATGATTAATCCTGTGCCTTCTTCTCCGTTTATATGTGAAATTGTATCGTAGTGTTGTTTGAGTTCAATTTGAGCAATGTCTTGTAATTTCACTTGAGGTGCTACAGTGATATTCTTAATGTCATTTGTATTTTTTATGTCCCCAATGACGCGAAGGTTGTATTCTTCCTGATTAACAGTAATTGCTCCAGCTGGAGTAGAAGTTTCTTTTCCTTGTAAAACAGTGAGTACCTGCTGTGATGTTACGTTTTTGTTTTTTAATAGATTCGGGTCAAGTACGATAGATAATTCAGAGGTTGATTTTCCGAAAAACATAACATTGGCAACACCATCAATACTTTCAAGTTGTGGTACGATTTCTTTTTCGATTTGTTTTTCATCGGCTTTTGAAAAACCGTTTTGTTTCTGGATAGTAATTTGGGCGAGTGGAATCATAGAAGTGTTTAATTGACTAACTACGGGCTTGGTTACATCTTTAGGTAATTTAATTGCATTGATGGCTTTTTCGACTTCGCGTGCTGCATCTTTCATATTTGCTTTGGACGTATACGCAATGTCGATGCGTGATAATCCTTCGTGCGTAGAAGAAGTGATGGTATCGATATGTTCCAAATTACGAAATTGTTTTTCGAGAGGGTCAGTTACGTCCTTTGTCATCGTTTCGGCGTCAAGTCCCTGAGATAAGGTTGTGACGGTGATTGCTGGATTATCGATACTTGGCAAAAATTCCATAGGTAATTTAGAGCCGGAATAAACACCGAGTATGGAAATGAGAAAAACCATGATGATAATGGCGGAGCGGTTTTTTAATGAAAACTTTGTTAACCTGTCCATAAAATAATTCCTCCATTGCTTTATTTATA
>NZ_JAEKEJ010000025.1:2861756-4565714 GCF_016651175.1 Bacillus sp. TH13
ACGAGAGGACCGGGATGGACGCACCGCTGGTGTACCAGTTGTTCTGCCAAGGGCATAGCTGGGTAGCTATGTGCGGAAGGGATAAGTGCTGAAAGCATCTAAGCATGAAGCCCCCCTCAAGATGAGATTTCCCATAGCGTAAGCTAGTAAGATCCCTGAAAGATGATCAGGTTGATAGGTTCGAGGTGGAAGCATGGTGACATGTGGAGCTGACGAATACTAATAGATCGAGGACTTAACCATATAATATGAAGCAATGTTATCTAGTTTTGAAAGAATATAAAAAACTTGTTGACTTTCAAAAGTAAATAAGTTAAAATGATTCTTGTCTTAAATGAATACAGTCTGGTAATGATGGCAGAGAGGTCACACCCGTTCCCATACCGAACACGGAAGTTAAGCTCTCTAGCGCCGATGGTAGTTGGGACCTTGTCCCTGTGAGAGTAGGACGTTGCCAGGCAAAATGGAGGATTAGCTCAGCTGGGAGAGCACCTGCCTTACAAGCAGGGGGTCGGCGGTTCGATCCCGTCATCCTCCACCATATATGTCGGAGGGGTAGCGAAGTGGCTAAACGCGGCGGACTGTAAATCCGCTCCTTCGGGTTCGGCAGTTCGAATCTGCCCCCCTCCACCATTCTTAATTATTGGGCTATAGCCAAGCGGTAAGGCAACGGACTTTGACTCCGTCATGCGCTGGTTCGAATCCAGCTAGCCCAGCCATTAAGAGCCATTAGCTCAGTTGGTAGAGCATCTGACTTTTAATCAGAGGGTCGAAGGTTCGAATCCTTCATGGCTCACCATTTTCAATGAAATATGCGGGTGTGGCGGAATTGGCAGACGCACTAGACTTAGGATCTAGCGCCTTTGGCGTGGGGGTTCGACTCCCTTCACCCGCACTTTTAATAAAATAACTCATACATGTCTTGCGGAAGTAGTTCAGTGGTAGAATACAACCTTGCCAAGGTTGGGGTCGCGGGTTCGAATCCCGTCTTCCGCTCCAATTTTCAATATGACATGCCGGGGTGGCGGAACAGGCAGACGCACAGGACTTAAAATCCTGCGGTGGGTGACCACCGTGCGGGTTCGACCCCCGCCCTCGGCACCATATGCGCCCGTAGCTCAATTGGATAGAGCGTTTGACTACGGATCAAGAGGTTAGGGGTTCGACTCCTCTCGGGCGCGCTTTTATTAACGGGAAGTGGCTCAGCTTGGTAGAGCACCTGGTTTGGGACCAGGGGGTCGCAGGTTCAAATCCTGTCTTCCCGATATTCCAAAAAACATGGGGCCTTAGCTCAGCTGGGAGAGCGCCTGCCTTGCACGCAGGAGGTCAGCGGTTCGATCCCGCTAGGCTCCACTTTATTTAATATATGTCTCGGAGGTATACCCAAGTTCGGCTGAAGGGATCGGTCTTGAAAACCGACAGGCGGTGAGAATCGCGCGGGGGTTCGAATCCCTCTACCTCCTCCATTTTCTTTTTAAATGGTTTAGACATATAAAAATAATATATTTATTTTTTCCTTCATGGAGGTATACCCAAGTTCGGCTGAAGGGATCGGTCTTGAAAACCGACAGGCGGCGAGAGTCGCGCGGGGGTTCGAATCCCTCTACCTCCTCCATTTTTTTAATTTAATATTGTCGCGGGGTGGAGCAGTACGGTAGCTCGTCGGGCTCATAACCCGAAGGTCGCAGGTTCAAATCCTGTCCCCGCAACCAAATGGTCCCGTGGTGTAGTGGTTAACATGCCTGCCTGTCACGCAGGAGATCGCCGGTTCGACCCCGGTCGGGACCGCCATTTATGTTGGCTCGGTAGCTCAGTCGGTAGAGCAGAGGACTGAAAATCCTCGTGTCGGCGGTTCGATTCCGTCCCGAGCCACCATTTTTTTTTATGCCGGCTTAGCTCAATTGGTAGAGCAACTGACTTGTAATCAGTAGGTTGGGGGTTCAAGTCCTCTAGCCGGCATCATTTAGGGGCATAGTTTAAAGGTAGAACTGAGGTCTCCAAAACCTCCAGTGTGGGTTCGATTCCTACTGCCCCTGTAAAGTATATGGGCCTATAGCTCAGCTGGTTAGAGCGCACGCCTGATAAGCGTGAGGTCGATGGTTCGAGTCCATTTAGGCCCACCATATATTATTCCGCAGTAGCTCAGTGGTAGAGCTATCGGCTGTTAACCGATCGGTCGTAGGTTCGAGTCCTACCTGCGGAGCCATGGCCCGTTGGTCAAGTGGTTAAGACACCGCCCTTTCACGGCGGTAACACGGGTTCGAATCCCGTACGGGTCATACAAAAAAGAGTCAGCATTATGCTGGCTCTTTTTTATTTTGTTGATCCTTTTTATAATGTTACTTTCCAGAAATAAATAAAGGAATTTTGGAAAAGCTATGGTATGTATAAAAAGGAGGAAATAAATAATGACACGAGTTAGAGACTTAATGAGTACCCGTATTGTACATTGTACACCGCTAGACAATGTATATGAGGCAGCTGTAAAAATGAAGGAAGAATCGGTTGGATTAATTCCTGTTGTTGAAAATGAGCAAGTTGTTGGGCTTGTTACTGATCGAGATTTAGTTGTTCGAGGGATTGCTGAAAAACATCCTGGATCTAATAAAATTACAAATGTAATGACAACAAATATTATCTCAGTTTCTCCAAATGATTCTATTGAAAAAGCTACAGAGCTAATGGCACAGTATCAAATTAGACGGTTACCAGTAGTTGATAGTGGTCAGCTTATTGGCATGTTAGCACTAGGAGATTTAGCTATAAGGGAATCGGCAGATGATCAAGCTGGATTTGCCTTGAGCGAAATCTCAGAGCATACGGAATAAATCGAAAATTTAATTAACCAAGATTTTAATGATCACTCATAAAGAGCTAAATTATATATAAAGTTCAGATGCATTATTCTAGTATATATGGATTAAACTAATATGTTAGCGTGATGTATCTGAGGCATTATATAATAAGTATATGGTGAATACTTTCGACAGTTTTTTAAAATTTGTTATTCTTAATTTTTAATAAGAGAAAAGATGATATACTGATAGATATAAGTATTATGATAGATTTCGAATATAACAATATTAATTTTTAATAGTACGATAATAAATTAATATTTCCTACATAGATGAAAAGGGAAGGGGAATTATATGAAGGCTGTACAGGGCGATCCAAATTGGAATTTGGTTACAGATACATATATAGAACCAAATAATTTCGCTGAATTATTTTCTTTGCTTGTACCTTGCCACCCAAAAGGTGAGGGGAAAGAACGAACTATATTAGTATGGAAAGAGAAAGAATTTTATAAAGAAGAAAATTTAGCGGCATTTATCGTATATGGCATGAATAAAGTAAAGAATTTACCGCAGTTTCATAAAGATGAAATTCCAACTTTAGTGCGTATTCTTCGCTTATGCCAAGAGATTGGTTGGTATGAAGAGGCAAATACTTTTATGATAGCGCAAGGATTAGCTGAGTTTGTTCATACTTCATTGGAATATGAAACATGGGATCTTTTGACGCAATCAGTTGCTTTAAACTATTTAATTATTAAATATCGTATCGGTGAGTTGATAGATAGGGATATTGAAATTTGGGATAGAGTTAAATTTAATGAGAAATGTATAACAGAGTGTAAACATTTATTATCTCATAAAGAAGTATTGGAATTTACATTCTTTTATATGTGCAAGAGAGCAAAATCATTATCAAAAGAGCAATTAAATAGTGATATGATGAGTTTAGCAATGTATTGTAATACTTTCGTATATGATTTATATACACATGATTTATTACGTAAATATCGTAAGTGTACAGATTTCCTATCATATTATGGACCTAGTCAGGCAGTTTTAGCATGTCAAAGAGCTGTATTATCTCAAATTTCCGATCGCTTAGACCCGTTAAAGACAACTCATGTAGATGATTATTTATATGTGATGAAAGAAATGATGGAGCATATGACGCTAGGAGTAATGGATCGATACGGTCATTTTATTGGCAAGCTACTATCTTATGTACCATTTTTCGAAATGATACAAGTTCCACAACATGCATATTATTGTGAGGAATTACTGTATATTTGTAAGGGCATTGAATATAAAGAAGAAACACTACGCAATTATATATTTATACAATTACATGATTGTTTACCATCATTCTTTAGGCTATTTCTTAAAAATAAGCGTTACGCAACGATTCATGATATTCTTTTCTATTGGTGCGATGACGAACAACGAATGAGCTTAGAGAAAAAATATAATCTGAGCTTTATTTATGAAAAATATGCTTGTGGATAAACAATATTTTCGATATGAAAAATTAATATAAATTAAAAAGGATCTCCAGTTTATGTGAGATCCTTTTTTGTTAGTAAAACAAGGAGAAAGTGATTAAGACAAGAAATAACATTCCATATAGGAGAAGTTGTGCAGTATAACTTCCTTGTATACCAAAAAAAGTATTGGCTTTCTTATACAAATTCAATATGTATTTTATTGGAGTATCTTTGAAAGATTGGTACACAGTGTCCCCTCTTTCTAAGCTTCTTGTTCTTGTTTTTGTTTATAAGGGACATTAATATATCTAGCTACAAATAATAAAACAGCCATAAAGAATACTGGAAATACAGTAGATAAATAAAAGCCATTACTAATTATATTTGTTATGAGAGCACTCAAAAGAAAAATAGCATTATAAATATGGGCAATTTTTTGTTTTAGTTGCACTTGAAATGATTCCATCATAATTTCTAATGCAACAAAAGCAATAATAATAGATAAAAATACAATGTTTGTATTGTAAATGATTAAACAACAGATTAAACCTAAAAAGGCTACGTATTCAATTATAAGAGGTATATTGCGTGGCATACAATTTACCTAACTAAATATGGCAGTGGATTTACTGCATTTGTTTTTTCAAAATTCCATTCTCCATTATGTAATTCAAAATGAAGATGTTGCCCGTATGAATGACCTGTGTTTCCCATATGACCTATTAATTGTCCAGTTTGTACTTGATCACCAGCTTGTACAGTGCGATCCTTCATATGAGCATAAACAGTTGTATATAATTTCCCATTGATTTGATGCGCAATGAAAACAACATTGCCATAGCTAGCTGAATAATAAGATTTCACAACTTTACCTGCAGCAGCAGCTTGGATAGAGACGTTTCCTGGAGCGGCAATATCTATACCATAATGCATTTGTTCCCAGCGTATATCAAAGGTTGAGCTAATTCTTCCTTGAGCGGGGAATTTGAAAGCAGCTGGAATTGATGAAGGCTGATCTGTTTTAGCTTGTGGTTGATTTTGTACTACATAGTGTTTTGCTACATATCCGTATCCTGTGCCAAAACGAATTTTATACCAAGTTCCTACAGTTTCTACTACTTGTACTTGTGTACCGTTTTGTAATGAACCGAGTAGAGCGCTACTTGTACTAGCGTTGCTACGTACATTTAGATTAGATGTTGCAACAGTATATTTTGTATTATTTTGAACGGTGATTCCTTTTACTAAGGGTTGTGAACCATTAGAGATGAATGTTTTTTGTACGTAACCTGTTTGGCCATTATGTGATATTTTATACCATTCGCCTTGATCTTCTTGAACGGTAATAAACTTGCCATTTGGTAATACATCTAAAATAGAAGATTCTAAATTAGGTTCAGAGCGAACGTTTAATGCATTAGCATTAACGATGTATTGATCATTAGATTGAAGTTTGTTTTTTAGTAAAATAGCATCTTTTTGTACATAACCTACTTTATTATGAACAGATACTTTATACCAAACATTAGTTGTTTCAAGGATGTTCACTTTTGTATTAAAGCGAATTGTATCAATTGATGTGCTTTTTACATTATCTTCTGTATGCAATGCTACTTGATCAACTTTGACATACCCAGTTTTAATATTAGATAATTGTTCAGCGTTTGCTTTTTGTACATTTGTTTCACCCATAGAAGGAAGTAAAGAAGCAATCGCTACAGTAGTTGCTGTTAAAGCAGTAGCTTTCATATTCATGGAATAGAGACCTCCTCTAGTTGTATAGTTGTAATTTTATTATAGTATAAAGATATAATATAGTGGGTGTATTCACATAAATGTAATATGAAATCAATATAAAAATAAATTTTTTGAGGATAATGATTCCTTTTTATACGATTAATTAGGGTTTTATATTCTAAAATAGAATGAATGTATTGTATAATTTAGATATTTTGTTGATAATTAAGAAAATTAAAACAGTTGATGATGTCTTATTAGGGTGTTATACTGACAGTGATAATTTTATAGTTTGCTAGGAGAGCTGGTGTTGCCAGCTGAGAGTAGGCCGTAAGCCTTTGATCCTTTTTATTACCTGATCTAGATTATGCTAGCGTAGGGAAGCAATTCGGACACTAACAATGAGTCCCCGTTTCTTTGCGTATAGAAACGGGGCTTTTTATTTGAAAATTTCATATTGAAACCACTAGGGGTGCTTGATTTGCTGAGAGAGGAATAATCCTTAACCCTTACAACACCTGATCTAGGTAATACTAGCGAAGGGAAGTGGAACATCGAATAAATGTATAATTTTATTTGCTGTAACCACTTCTTATATATAGAAGTGTTTTTTTATTTAGATACATATATTGAAAGGGGATAGAGAAATGAAATTTTGCGATAGATTATTAGAAACTGTGCAACCGGTTTGGGAGATGAGTCATAATCATCCGTTTGTAGTGGGTATGGGAGATGGCACGTTAGAAAAAGATAAATTCCAGTATTATATTATTCAAGATTATTTATATCTGCTAGATTATGCAAAGTTATATGCGATTGGTGTTGTAAAAGCAACGAATCCACAAGTAATGGGAAAGTTTGCTGAACAAATTGATGGAATATTAAATGGCGAAATGACAATTCATAAACAATATGCAAAAAGGCTTGGAATTTCTATAGAGGAGATAGAGTCTGCGAAACCATCTGCTAAAAATTTAGCTTATACAAATTACATGATGTCTGTATCTCAAAATGGCACACTTGCGGAATTAATAGCAGCGCTTCTTCCATGTATGTGGAGTTACTGGGAAATTGGAAAGCGTTTAAATGATATTCCTGGGGCAAGAGATCATGAGTTCTTTGGTGAGTGGATTCAAGGATATAGTTCTGAAGAATATGGTAACCTTTGTATTTGGTTAATAGATTTATTAAATGAAATGGCAGTTGGAAAGTCTGAGAAGGAACTAGACCGATTAGAGGAGATTTTCCTATATTCCAGTCGATTTGAATATTTATTCTGGGATATGTCCTATCGTAAGGAGATGTGGGGATTTGAGGAGCAAGAACATACTACAGTTTCATAATGTTTCTTTTCATTATGATGAGAAGCCAATCATCCATGAATTAAATGCTTCTATACACGAGAAAGAGTTTGTAAGTATTATCGGACCGAGTGGATGTGGGAAAAGTACTTTATTTCGCCTTATTACAGGTCTAGAGAAGGTAAGTACTGGACAGATAGAACTGACAGAAACGAAGCACCATCCTGTAGGGTATATGCCGCAAAAAGATATGCTTTTGCCGTGGAGAACAATTATTGAGAATGCCGCGTTGCCGCTAGAGTGCCAAGGTGTACAGAAGAACGAAGCACAAGTAAAGGCAAAGGAACTGTTACATAAATTTGGTTTACAAGGATATGAGACAAAACATCCGAAAGATTTATCTGGTGGTATGAGGCAACGCGTATCTTTTATCCGAACTTTATTAACGGGCGGGGAGATATTGTTATTAGATGAACCGTTTAGCGCGTTAGATGCTTTAACGAAGGCCTCTTTGCAAGAATGGTTGTTTGAACAATGGCAAGAGTGGGAAAAAACAATTTTATTCATTACTCATGATGTTGAAGAAGCGTTATTTCTTTCGAACCGAGTTTTAGTAGTGGAACAGCAGCCGATAACGACTTTGACTGAGCGGATTGTACCGCTTGATCATAACAGAACACGAAAAGATTTATATAAACCGGAAATATTAGCGCTGAAAGATGAGCTTCTTAGTATGTTACAAAGGCAGGTACTTGTGTGATGAACCAATTGAAAGAATTAGTTCCTGCTATTACACTTTCTAGTATTTTACTTGCTGTGTGGGAAATAGGAGCAAGAATTGTAGATGAGATGTACATTTTACCGTCACCGTCTGCGATTGTAATGAAGATATGGAAACTAAAAGACATATTATTTACAGTTCATTTACCTGCAACGCTATACGTCGTTTTAATAGGTGTTGTTATCTCTATCGTATTAGGTGTAGGGCTAGCGATGTTAATGAATGCGAGTACATGGATGGAGAGAGCATTTTATCCATTATTAGTTGCTTCACAAACGATTCCGATTACTGCGCTTGCTCCGCTATTTGTTTTATGGTTTGGATACACAATTTGGAGTAAGGTTGTTGTCACAGTTTTAATTACGTTTTTCCCAATTGCGGTCAATACGTATGATGGACTGCGTAGTACAAAAAAAGAATGGGAGGAGCTCTTAGTTACATATGGAGCAACAAAAAGAGATATTTTTCTTAAATTAAAGTTGCCGTCTGCTCTTCCTTATTTTTTCTCAGCTTTAAAAATTGCAGTTCCGCTTAGTGTTATCGGAGCAGCAATTGGAGAATGGCTCGGTGCACAAGCTGGGCTTGGGTATTTCAGTAAGAGAATGATGACGCAGTTAGATGGAGCTGGCGTATTTGCACCCATTGTATTGTTATCATTATTAGCTATTTTCTTCGTCGTACTTATTTCCATATTAGAAAAGAAATTCATTAGTTGGAGGAAGCATTCATGAAATTTTTAAAGCGCATCTTTGTGTTTACATTATTAATTGCAATGATTGCAGGATGTTCGAGTAATTCAGCATCAGACAAAAGTAAAAAAGAGAAAGAAATAACAGTCATGTTAGATTGGTATCCAAATGCGGTACATAGCTTTATCTATGCAGCAATTGAAAAAGGATACTTTAAAGAAGAAGGTGTAAAGGTAAATATTAAATTCCCTTCTAATCCGACTGATCCATTAACACTGGCAGCAGCAGGGAAGGTGACAGTTGGCTTGTACTATCAGCCAGATGTTGTTATGGCGAGAGCGAATGAGCAAATTCCAGTGAAATCAATTGGGGCTGTCGTACGTTCACCATTAAATCATGTTGTATCACTGAAATCAGCAGGCATTCAATCACCGAAAGATTTAGAAGGAAAAACAGTAGGATACTCTGGAACACCTTTAAGTGAGATGTATTTAAAAACGATGGTAAAAGAAGCTGGTGGTAATCCTGATACAGTGAAAGTAGTTGATGTTGGATTTGATTTAGTACCAGCATTAATTACGAAGAAAGTAGATGCTGTAACAGGGGCGTACATTAACCATGAAGTACCTGTTATGCGTCATGAAGGCCATGAACCAGCGTACTTTAATCCAGCTGATTACGGAGTACCAAATTATCATGAGCTTGTGTTTGTAACGGGTGATAAAACGTTGAAAAAAGATAAAGAAGCGTTGCAAGCTTTCTTACGTGGTACGAAAAAAGGCTATGATTTCATGAAGAAAAACCCAGATGAAGCATTGAATATTTTATTAAATCATCAAGAAAAAGAAAACTTCCCACTTGTGCCGGAAGTTGAAAAGGAAAGTATGAAAATTTTATTAGAGAAGATGGAAACGAAAGATGAGCCATTCTTATCAGATTCAAAAGAGTCTTGGGAGAAACAAAATAAATGGCTGAAGGACAAAGGAATGGCGAAAGAAATCGTTCCGGCCGATGAGCTATTCGAAAATATTTTAAAGTAGGCGAATGAATATGAAAAATGAGCTCCACGTAATCTCAAATGGCCATATGTCATTCGAAGAGTTAGTGAATGTAGCGATGCAGATTGAGAGTGAGATTGATTATTTGCATATTCGTGAGCGTGAGAAGAGTACGAAGGAATTATATGAAGGGGTAGAAGGTCTTTTAATGGAGGGATTTCCAGCTTCTAAAATTGTTATAAACGATCGAATTGATATCGCCATTTTATTAAATATTCCTCGTGTTCAACTAGGATATCGAAGCACAGATGTAAAGTCAGTGAAAGAAAAGTTTTCGTATTTGCATGTCGGTTATTCTGTGCATTCGCTAGATGAAGCGATTGTAGCATTTAAAAATGGAGCGGATTCACTCGTTTATGGCCATGTATTTCCGACAGAATGTAAAAAAGGTGTGCCAGCGAGAGGGCTTGAAGAAATCGCAGACATTTCAAGGTGTTTATCTATACCGATTACAGCAATTGGAGGAATTACTCCAGAAAACACAATGGATGTTCTTACTAACGGTGTAAGCGGTATAGCAGTTATGTCCGGAATTATAAGTAGTAGTAACCCATATAGCAAAGCGAAATCTTATAAGGAATCAATAAGAAAGTGGGCGGAAAAACATGTGTGAGAAGTATGATGTAGCGATTATTGGTGGTGGTGTAATTGGTAGTTCAGTTGCACATTTTCTAGCAGAAAGAGGACATAAAGTAGCGATTGTCGAGAAGCAAAGAATTGCATCGGAAGCTTCGAAAGCAGCTGCTGGTTTACTTGGTGTTCAAGCAGAATGGGATGCGTATGATCCGCTATTTGAACTTGCTAGAGAAAGCCGAGCTATATTTCCACAACTTGCAACAGTTTTACGTGAAAAGACGGGTATTGATATTGGATATGAAGAAAAAGGAATTTATCGTATTGCTCAAAATGAAGATGAGAAGAAAAGAATTCTTCACATTATGGATTGGCAGCAAAAAACAGGTGAAGATTCCTATTTTCTAACGGGGAACCATTTGCGGGAAAAAGAGCCGTACCTATCTGAATCCATTATAGGAGCAGTATATTATCCGAAAGATGGTCACGTTATTGCACCAGAGCTTACGAAAGCATTCGCACATTCTGCGGCAACTTCCGGTGCGGATATATATGAACAGACAGAAGTGTTTGATATTCGTATTGAAAATAATAAAGTGACCGGAATTGTTACAAGTGAAGGTATGATTGCATGCGAGAAAGTTGTTATTGCTGGTGGTTCATGGAGCACGAAGTTACTAAGTTATTTTCACCGCGATTGGGGTACATATCCAGTTAAAGGAGAAGTGGTTGCAGTAAGAAGTAGAAAACAACTTTTAAAAGCACCTATTTTTCAAGAAAGATTTTATATTGCTCCAAAGCGCGGTGGACGTTACGTAATTGGGGCAACAATGAAGCCTCATACGTTCAATAAAACTGTACAGCCAGAAAGTATTACTTCTATATTAGAGCGGGCTTATACAATATTGCCAGCTTTAAAAGGAGCAGAATGGGAAAGCACGTGGGCAGGGTTAAGACCACAATCGAATCATGAAGCTCCTTATATGGGAGAGCATGAAGAAATAAAAGGTTTCTATGCTTGCACGGGCCATTATCGAAACGGTATTTTATTAAGTCCTATTTCTGGCCAATATATGGCCGATTTAATAGAAGGAAAGCAAGAGAATCATTTACTAGATTCATTGCTTTCTAGAAGAGTTTAGAAAGGGGATGGAAGTTTGAAATTAAAAATTAATGGTAACCAAATTGAAGTGCCAGCGAGTGTAAAAACAGTAGCTGAGCTACTTACACATTTAGAGCTAGATAACAGAATTGTTGTAGTAGAGCGTAATAAAGATATTTTACAAAAAGATGATCATACAGATACATCTGTTTTTGATGGAGACCAAATTGAGATTGTAACTTTCGTAGGAGGCGGTTGATTATGTTAAACATTGGGCCATTTTCATTTCATTCTAGACTTTTATTAGGAACAGGTAAATTCCCTGATTTTGACGTACAACAAAAAGCAATTGACGTTTCTGAAGCTGAAATTTTAACGTTTGCAGTACGTCGTATGGATATCTTTGATGCAAAGCAACCTAATTTATTAGAGAAACTTGATGTGAAAAAATATACGTTATTACCAAATACAGCAGGGGCAAAAAACGCTGAAGAGGCTGTTCGTATTGCAAAATTAGCAAAAGCTTCTGGGCTTTGTGACATGATAAAGGTAGAAGTTATTGGTGATGATAGAACGTTATTACCGGATCCGGTAGAAACGTTAAAGGCATCTGAAATGTTACTGGAAGAAGGATTTATCGTACTTCCGTATACATCTGATGATGTTGTATTAGCACGTAAATTACAAGAACTTGGCGTGCATGCGATTATGCCAGGAGCATCTCCAATCGGATCAGGACTTGGTATTGTAAATCCATTAAATTTGAGCTTCATTATTGAACAAGCGACAGTACCAGTTATCGTTGATGCCGGTATTGGTAGCCCAGCTGATGCGGCATTTGCAATGGAATTAGGAGCGGATGGTGTGTTATTAAATACGGCTGTGTCAGGAGCAAAAGATCCTATTAAGATGGCACAAGCAATGAAATTAAGTATTGAGGCAGGACGTTTAGGCTTTGAAGCAGGTCGTATTGCACGTAAACGTTGTGCAACGGCAAGTAGTCCTTTAGAAGGAATGAGCGTAGTTGAATAATCGATATTCTCGCCAAGAATTATTTTCTCCGATTGGGGAAGAAGGCCAGCAAAAGATAAGAGAAAAGCATGTGCTTATTATCGGCGCGGGCGCACTAGGTAGTGCAAATGCAGAAATGTTTGTAAGAGCAGGTGTTGGCACAGTAACAATTGTTGACCGTGATTATGTCGATTGGAGTAATTTACAAAGGCAACAATTGTATGCAGAGAGTGATGTGGAAAATAATCTTCCGAAGGCTGTAGCAGCAAAGAAGCGTCTAGAAGAGATTAATAGTGAAGTAAGAGTAGAAGCGCTCGTTCAAGATGTAACAGCTGAGGAATTAGAAGAGCTTGTTACAAACGTTAATGTAATGATTGATGCAACTGATAATTTCGAAACGCGCTTCATTGTGAATGATATAGCACAAAAATATTCTATTCCATGGATTTACGGAGCATGTGTAGGGAGTTACGGCCTTTCTTACACAATCCTTCCTAGTAAAACGCCATGTTTATCTTGTTTATTACAATCGATTCCGCTTGGCGGAGCGACATGTGATACAGCTGGCATTATATCGCCTGCTGTATCTCTCGTCGTTTCTCATCAAGTAACGGAAGCTCTTAAACTGTTAGTAGAAGATTACGAATCACTTCGAGATGGACTTGTATCGTTTGATATGTGGAAGAATGAGTATTCATGTATGAATGTGCAAAAGCTTCGCCAGCATAATTGTCCTTCATGCGGAGAGAATGCATTATATCCGTATTTAAATAAAGAGAACACATCAAAAACAGCAGTTTTATGCGGGCGAAATACAGTTCAAATTAGACCACCTCATAAAGAGGAAATGAATTTTGAACGATACAAAGAGCTGCTGAATGATCGTGTGAATGATTTAAATGTAAATCCATATTTATTATCATTTTCTGTGGAAGAGAAGAGATTAGTTGCCTTCAAAGATGGTCGCGTACTTGTACATGGAACGAAAGATATAAGTGAAGCAAAAACAGTTTATCATCGTTATTTTGGATAGAAAAGGATGAGTGGGATGAAAGTAAATAAAGCTTTAACAATTGCAGGGTCTGATAGCGGCGGCGGTGCTGGAATTCAGGCAGATTTAAAAACATTCCAAGAGCTTGGTGTATACGGAATGACGGCTATTACGGCAATTACTGCTCAAAACACGCTTGGCGTTCAAGGGGTATATCCTGTTCCGTTAGAAGGTGTTACAGAACAGCTGAATTCAATTGGTACGGATTTAACACCAGATGCAGTGAAACTAGGAATGTTATTTAGTAGTGAAATAATTCAAATTGTTGCAGAACAAATTAAAAAGTTTGGCTGGAATAATATTGTGCTAGATCCCGTTATGATTGCAAAAGGCGGTGCATCATTATTACAGCAAGAAGCAGTTCAAGCATTAAAAGAATATTTATTACCAGTAGCAACTGTTATAACACCGAATGTCCCAGAAGCAGAAGTGTTAACTGGGATGGAGATTCATAACGTTGAAGATAGTAAGGAAGCTGCAAAAGTATTGCACGAATTAGGTGCTAAATATGTGCTTATGAAGGGCGGACATGCAGAATATCAAGGTAATGAAGTAATTGATTTCCTCTTTGATGGAGAAAAATTTATTGAGTTTAGAAGCGAGCGAATTCCTTCAAAGCAAACGCACGGAAGTGGGTGTACATTTGCTTCAGCGGTTACAGCAGGACTTGCGAAAGGATACTCAATTGAAGATGCTGTTCAAGAAGCAAAACGATTTATTAGTATAGCAATTGAAGAGCCATTGAATATTGGTAGTGGCCATGGGCCGACGAATCATTTTGCATATAAGTTGAATAAAACGCGCGCATAGGTGAGTAAAAAGTCAGTTTGATAACTGGCTTTTTTTCTGTTTACTTTTTCAAAATACAGGAGTAATATATCAGCCAGAATATATTTTTTGTAAACGCTGAGTCCAATTATATGGAGCGGGGGAACCAATTTGTGCGTCGGCACTAGGGGTGAATCTTTCAATTTTGAAAGTAGGGCTACTCTCAAAGTCCGAATCCGACAGCTAACTTCGTAAGCGTCTTGAGAGAGGACGGTGCCATGATGGATACATCACTTCATCGATCTGATTAGTATAGGGGAATATCAATCTATGCTTGATTTCTTTTATACTAAGGAGGATGAGGTACATGGAACTAACACTTATTTGTGTTGGAGAAGAGAACAAGATAAAGAGTTTAAGAGAGCTAGTATCATTTCAACATGAGTTAATTATTTGTACAGCAAATGAAGAGATAGCGGCTGAAGTTAGGAATTGTGGGTTTGATTGGACTTATAGCTGCAGTAAGGAGCAGGACTTTACTAGTATTTGTGAGTGTATTAAGAAGGTGATTTTACTAGGGGATGAGCTTCCAATCGTTAGTTTTTTCACAGAACACATTCGCTTTTCTTTTCAAGCACCTATTACTGTTGTTACAAGGAATAAACGATATCCAGCGAGGCTCTATGAAACAATTGGAGCTAAGTTTGTCGTGTTTACAAATTGTGATAATATTTCTTTTTTATTTTTTGAATAGGGCGGGGGAAGAAATGATGAAGGTATTATTACTTGGAGATATAGCAAATCGTTGGGCAGTATCGGTAGAGCGAGTTCAAGAATTGGTTCAGATCGATCCCCTTTTTCCAGGGCCATATATTATATTACCATCAAAAGATGCTTTGTATTTAGAGATGGATATTACCGAGTATGAGCAGCTACATGCAGAATTGACACAAGTTTATATTCGCGGGAGAAATTTACGTGCATTTTTACGAGGAGAATAAAGGTTGAATAAAAAAGAGCGAATGCTGAGTGCGACAAGCTATGCACTTCATGTCATTCGCTCTTTTTATTTCATATTTAAAAGGTCATTTTTAAGAAAAAAGAAGAGAAATAAAGAAAATAGATGAAATAATAGTAATAATCTTCAATGTAAGCGTTTAAATGAATGTAAATATTATTATTTTCAGTAATTTACCCCTTTACAAGTGAAATATAGAGGAGTATATTTACTCTCATAAATCATTCATAAAATTTCCAAAAAAACCTAAAATCGCTGAGTTCCAGAAATGGAGCGGGGGAACCAATTTTGTGCATCGTCACTTGGGGTGAATCTTTCAGTTTTGAAAGTAGGGCTACTCTTTAGGCCCGAATCCGACAGCTAACCTCGTAAGCGTTTAGAGAGGAGGTTTACTTTTTGTTGTTCATTTTTGAACACTGAGTAGAGCTCAGTGTTCTTTTTTAATATTTAAATGGTAAATTTTAACAAAAGAAGTGAGGGATAGCTATGTTAGATGTTGTAATGGTCGGGATTTTTATTTTATTAGTTGCATCGATGGCAAGTCTTGCAAGTTGGTCAGATAAAGTTGTGAAAGAAGGAAAACAATCATGATGATTGTCTTATCGGTTATTGTCGCAGCAATTACAGTGTATTTAGTGTATGCATTATTAAATCCAGAGAAGTTTTAATTAGGGGGAATCATTCATTATGATTTGGGTTGCAGTCATTATTACAATGCTCTTGTTTATTTTAGTAGCAAAGCCAACGGGGATTTATTTAGAAAAAGCTTTTCAAGGTAGCAAAACGCTAGATAAAGTATTCGGGCCTTTTGAAAAACTTATTTTTAAAATTACGGGTGTAAAAGAATACAATCAAACGTGGAAACAGTACGCATTATCATTAGTTTTACTCAACGGATTTATGATTGTTGTTGTATATTTCATTTTCAGATTACAAGGTGTGTTGCCGCTAAATCCAGCGCATATTGAAGGGATGGAGCCTACGCTCGCTTTTAATACAGCGATTAGTTTTATGGCTGATACAAACTTACAGCATTATAGCGGTGAAAATGGTTTATCCTATTTATCACAATTGATCGGGATTACATTTTTAATGTTTGCGGCACCAGCAACGACATTAGCGCTCGTTATGGCTTTTATAAGAGGACTTGCTGGAAAAGAACTTGGTAACTTTTTCGTTGATTTTACGAGAGCGTTAACGAGAGTGTTTCTTCCTATCGCATTTATTGCAGCACTAGTTTTTGTCGCACTTGGCGTACCACAAACGTTAGATGGGGCGGTTACAGCACAAACGATTGAAGGTGCAAAGCAAAGTATTTTACGTGGACCTGTTGCATCATTCGTTTCCATTAAGGAACTTGGAAATAACGGCGGTGGATTTTTCGGAGCAAACTCTACGCATCCTTTCGAAAATCCAGGACAAATGAGTAATATTTTGCAAATGATGCTTATGATGTTATTACCAACAGCACTTCCGTTTACGTACGGACGAATGGTAGGAAATAAAAAACAAGGTCGCATCCTTTTCGTGTCACTATTTATGGTATTTTTACTAGGGTTTATAACAATTACGACATCTGAACTAAACGGGAATCCGGCATTAAATGGAATGGGTATCGAACATGTACAAGGGAGTACAGAAGGGAAGGAAGTACGATTTGGAACAGTACTTTCTTCACTATACGCAACGGTAACGACAGCTGCTGAAACAGGCGCTGTTAATACGATGCATGATACATTAACACCAATTGGCGGTCTAGTTCCACTTGTAAATATGATGTTAAATACAGTGTATGGCGGCGTTGGAGCAGGTTTTGTAAACATTATTATGTATGCAATTATTGCAGTGTTTATATCTGGGTTAATGGTTGGACGGACACCAGAGTTTTTAGGTAAAAAGATTGAAGGTAAGGAAATGAAATTAATTGCGGTCACGATTTTATTTCATCCATTGCTCATTTTAGGATTTTCGGCATTAGCTCTTTCAACAAATTTAGGGACGGATGCTATTTCTCATTCCGGTTTCCACGGTTTAACGCAAGTTGTATATGAATATACATCGTCAGCTGCGAATAACGGATCTGGATTTGAAGGATTAGGAGATAATACACCGTTTTGGAATATTACGACTGGTTTAGTTATGTTTTTAGGACGCTACTTCAGTTTAATTACGATGTTAGCTGTGGCAGCTTCGCTGAAAGAAAAAGCGGTAGTGCCAGAAACAGTCGGAACGTTCCGTACAGATAATAGTTTATTTGGTGGCATCTTCATCGGAACAATTGTAATTGTCGGTGCATTAACATTCTTCCCGATGTTAGTACTTGGACCAATTGCAGAATTTCTTACATTGAAGTAATGGAGGGTAAATGATGAGACCGGTAGTAGTAAAAGAAAAACAATTAAATAAGTCACAAATACATGCTGTAGAAGATGAAGTTAGACAAGCAAAAACGATGGATCGTGATATCGTAACACATGCGATGAAACAATCCGTTGCGAAATTGAATCCGAAAGTCATGATAAAGAATCCGATTATGTTCGTTGTGGAAATTGGGTTTATCATTACGTTCATTTTATCTTTTATTCCAAGCAGTTCTAGTAGTATACCAGGATGGTTTAATATAACAGTTTCTCTTATTCTATTATTTACAGTTTTATTTGCAAATTTTGCAGAAGCATTAGCAGAAGGTCGTGGTAAAGCGCAAGCCGATTCTTTAAAGCAGTCGAAGAAAGATGTGTTTGCAAATGTTGTAAAAGAAAATGGAGACATTGTCCAAGTTTCAGCAACTGATCTTAGAAAAGGTGACGTTGTTATCGTAAAACAAGGAGAAATGATTCCGAATGATGGTGAAGTTATTAAAGGATTAGCGTCTGTAGATGAATCTGCAATTACAGGGGAATCAGCTCCTGTTATAAAAGAAGCAGGCGGTGATTTTTGTTCCGTAACAGGTGGAACGATGGTGGTAAGTGATGAAATTACAATTGTCATTACGAGTAATCCTGGTGAATCATTTATCGACAAAATGATTTCTTTAGTAGAAGGAGCTGCTCGTCAAAAAACGCCGAATGAGATTGCTTTAAATACAGTATTAACGAGTTTAACTCTTATTTTCTTGATTGTCGTTGTGACGTTGCCGATTTTTACAAATTATTTAGGTTTTCAAATTGATACAGCTGTACTCGTAGCATTGTTAGTATGTTTAATTCCAACGACAATTGGTGGTTTGCTATCAGCGATTGGTATTGCTGGGATGGACCGGGTGACAAAATTTAACGTGTTAGCGATGTCAGGGAAAGCAGTAGAAGCTGCGGGCGATATTAATACAATTATTTTAGATAAAACAGGTACAATTACTTTTGGGAACCGGATGGCTCATACATTATTGCCTGTAGGAAATGAAACGATTGAGCAAGTTGGAAAGTGGGCTGCTATTAGTTCTGTTTTAGATGAAACACCAGAAGGTCGATCTGTTATCGAGTATGTGCAGGGAAAATCTATATCATATAATAGAGAACTTGCAGAACAAGGTGAGTTTGTTCCGTTTAAAGCAGAAACGAGAATGAGTGGTGTTGATTTACAAGACGGAACGAAAGTGAGAAAAGGTGCTGTAGGTGCCGTTATTGAATGGGTTGGGTCACAAGGCGGAACAATTCCGAAAGATGTAAATCAAAAAGCAGACTTAATTTCAAAAGAGGGTGGAACACCACTTGTAGTTGCAGTAGATAATCGTATTTACGGTTTAATTTATTTAAAAGATACAGTAAAACCGGGTATGCGTGAGCGTTTTGAACAGTTACGCCAAATGGGGATTAAAACGGTTATGTGTACAGGTGATAATCCGTTAACAGCAGCAACGATTGCAAAAGAAGCAGGGGTAGATGAATTCGTTGCCGAGTGTAAACCAGAAGATAAAATTGCTGTTATTAAAGCAGAGCAAGATAAAGGGAAACTTGTAGCGATGACAGGTGATGGTACAAATGATGCTCCAGCATTAGCACAGGCTGACGTTGGATTAGCGATGAATAGTGGTACGACAGCAGCGAAAGAAGCGGCGAACATGATTGATTTAGACTCGAATCCGACAAAAATTATTGAGGTTGTAGGAATTGGTAAGCAATTGTTAATGACGCGTGGTGCGTTAACGACATTTAGTATTGCGAATGATATAGCGAAATACTTTGCGATTATTCCAGCGATGTTTACACTTGCAATTCCGCAAATGGAAGCATTGAACATAATGAAGTTAACATCACCACTGTCAGCGATTTTATCAGCATTAATATTTAACGCTGTTATTATTCCATTACTCATTCCGTTAGCGATGAAAGGTATCGCATATAAACCGATGAGTTCTAATGCATTGCTTAGCCGAAACTTACTTATTTATGGGCTTGGTGGAGTTATCGTTCCGTTCATTGGAATTAAGGTAATTGATATGATTGTCGGCTTGTTCATATAAGGAAGAGGGGAAAAAGATGGAGAAGAAACAAAGTATACTATCACCAATTATTCGTATTACTTTTACATTTCTAGTGTTGTGTGGACTTGTATACCCACTTATTGTTACTGGTATTGCACAAGCAGTGATGAAGGATAATGCGGATGGAAGTCTAATATATAATGATAAAAATGAAGTGATTGGTTCTAAATTAATCGGGCAAAACTTCACGGATCCAAGTTATTTTCAAGGGCGTGTTTCTAGTATTGAATATAAGGCTGAAGCATCTGGTTCAAATAACTATGCACCATCTAATCCAGATTTAGCAAAACGTGTAGAGAAAAGTATTGAAGAGTGGAAGAAACAAAATCCAACTGTTCCAGTTACAGAAGTGCCGATCGATTTAGTAACGAATTCAGGTTCAGGGCTAGATCCTGATATTAGTCCGAAGGCGGCGTCCGTACAGGTAGAGCGCATCTCGAAATTAACGAGAATCCCGAAAGAAACGCTGGATCAGTTGATTAAAGATCAAACAGAAGGTGCAGCACTTGGTTTATTAGGAGAAGATCGCGTGAACGTTTTAAAGCTAAATTTAGAATTACAGAAACTACTGAAATAGTAACAGTGCTACCTCAATCTAATGGATTGAGGTAGCGTTGTTTCGAAAGAAAGGTTGTGAATGTTTTGTATGCAGATGACTATAAACCGACGTTTCAAAGGCGAACGCCAGAGGAATATTTAGAATATATTCGTCAGCAAAACCGCGGGAAGTTAAAGCTATATGTAGGGGCAGCTCCAGGCGTAGGAAAAAGTTATAAAATGCTCTTTGATGCAAGAGAGATGAAAAAAGATGGAATTGATATTGTAATTGGTTTAATTGAAACGCACGGAAGAAAAGAGACGGAAGAAGCAATTGCTGATTTAGAAAAATTTCCTTTGAAAGAAATACAGTATAAAGGAAAGGTATTTTATGAGCTTGATGTGGAAGGAATAAAAAAACGCGCACCGCAAGTAGTTGTAGTGGATGAACTCGCACATAGTAATGTTCCTGGTTCTAAGCATAAAAAACGTTATATGGATGTGCAGGAATTGTTAGAGGCTGGTATATCGGTATTATCAGCTTTTAATATTCAACATTTAGAAAGTGTTCATGATATTGTAGCTCAAATTACGAATGTAAAAGTAAGAGAACGAATTCCAGATTTTATTTTACAAAAGGCAAATGAAATTCAGCTTGTTGATGCAACGCCCGAGGTATTAAGGAAGAGACTAATAGACGGAAAGATATATAAAGAAGAAAAAATTCAGCAAAGTTTACAAAACTTCTTTACACTTAATAATTTAGGAGCACTTAGGGAATTATCACTTCGAGAAGTTGCTGATGATATGGACGAGAAAATTAGCCAAACAGTAATAGAACCGATTGGTGTAAAAGAAAAAATTCTCGTTTGTGTACAATACAGTTCAACAGCGGAGAAATTAATACGACGGGGATGGCGCATGGCTGATCGGTTAAATGCTGAATTGTACGTATTAAACGTTGAGAGGGAAAATATAGATTCTATTTCAGCTGGAAAAAAGCAGACGATTGAAGAGTGGAAGTTGCTAACGAATCAATTTGATGCAAGTTTTATATTAGAAGAAGCAAAGGGAAGAAAGCCAGCAGATGTTATTATTGAAGTGGCAAAAAGATTACAGGTGACGCAAATTTTACTTGGACAATCGGCAAGAACAAGATGGGAAGAAATACGAAAAGGCTCTATTGTAAATGAAATTATGAGACAAACAAAGTATATTGATATTCATATTGTTGCGGATCAAAGAGGATAAAATAGAGCCGACCTTTTTGGGGGGCTCTATTTTACTTTTTGTACAGCATGAAAGCGTAGCATTTTCATTGCATATAAGATTACAAGTAAAAATATAATTGCGCCTAGGAAGAAAATCCAAAAGTGATTTTGGTTAAATAAAAGAAATCCACCTATAAGTGGCCCTGTGCCCATACCAATATAGCGGATGAAGTTGTACATACCGATAGCTGTTGCGCGCTCTTGTACGAATTCTGCTGTTAATAAAGTAGTGTGAGTTGGCATAGAAAGTCCCATACTAAAACCGTACAAAGATGTAGCGATAATGATGAATGGGATATTGATGCTATATGTGAAAGAGAATAAAACGACACATATAATATTGAAGAAACTCGTAATAAATAAAGCTTGCTTTGTTGTGAGGCGTTTTTGCAAAAACTTGTAGCAATAACTCCCTAGCATAATAGAAAGAGACATTGGTACAAACATAAGACCAATTTCACTTGCAGTTAAGTGAAATGAATTTGTTAAAATGCTCGGTAAAAAAACGAGGAAGCAAAAGTAAATACAAAATTGAATGAAGCCAATAAGAGTAATAGAAAATCCAGTTTTATTTTTTAAGATAAGAGAGTAATTCTTTCGTGCTTTAGACTGCTTAATTACATTTGGCTTTGTTTCTGGAAGTAGTGAAATGTTTATAATTAATAAGATAATGCCAAGTATAGATAAAAAGAGAAATACAGATAAGTGACCATTTATACTGCCGAGATAACCACCTATGAAAGGGGCCATTGCAGGTGCGAGGGCAAGTAACATTTGGTATAGGCTCATCGCTTTACCTCGTTCTTTTCCCTCAAATAAATCGCCGATAATCGTTGCTGAAACTACAGGTATAGCCGCTATTCCTATAGCTTGAACAGCTCTAAAAAATAGAAATAAATAAATGTTCGCCGAAAAAGCACATCCGATTGAACCAATTGTACTAATGACTAAACTAGGGATAAGGACAGATTTTCTCCCTTTTGTATCAATTAAAGGTCCATATATGAGCTGCATAATCGCAAGAACGAATGTGAAAAGTGAAACTGTTACATTTACAAGATAAAGAGAAGTATGAAATGAATTTTGAATCATCGGTAAGATAGGTGTATAAATATTTTGAGCGAAGGAACCAAGTAAGGCACTAATACAGATAACATATAAAATGAAATTTAGTTTAGATTTTTTCATCATGTTAACCTCCTTGTAATTTAGTTTCCTTGGAAACTAAATTTATTTTAACATGTTTTTCTCACTTGTAAATATGAAAAAATAATTTTAAAATGATATATAGTTAAATTGTTTCTTTGGAAACTTAGGGGGCGAACGGATTGGATCATGCAACGAAACAAATGGAAATACTTTCGGACATTCGTACACTTTTGCATAAAAAAGAAGAACATTTAAAACGACAAAACGAGAAATTTCTTCGTGAGACAGGTGTAAGTGGCATGTCATTATCTGAGTTACATGTAATCGAATGTATCGGAAAAAATGGTTTGATGAATGTAACGGCAATTACGACAGAAATGGGCATGACGAAGGGAGCAATCTCTAAAATTTGTACAAAGTTGTTTCAAAAGCAATTCGTTGAGAAGATGCAAATGTTAGATAATCAAAAAGAAATCTTCTTCCGCTTAACGGAAAGTGGAAATGAAATATATATAGCTCATGAAAAATTGCATAAGCAAGCTGAAGAAAAGTGGTTGTTACTTTTAGATGGATATACGAAAGAAGAGCAAGACTTTATTCAAAGGTTTATAAAGGATGTCTCCGATTATTTGGAAATATAATTGGAAGAAAAAACTCCTTTTTCTCAAGTCTTTTCAATATAATTTCTGAAAGAACTCATATATAATAGAAAAAGATACTTAACATGGTGAATAATTAAAGAGTCAATATATATAGAGGAGAGAGTAACATGCTTGAAAGTACGGGGTTAGTATTAGAAGGCGGCGGTATGCGTGGTGTATATACGGGCGGGATATTAGAATACTTTATGGAACAAGATTTATATTTTCCATATGTAATTGGTGTATCAGCTGGTGCTTGTCATGCAGCGTCGTATCTTTCCAGACAAAGAAATAGAAATAAAACGGTCAATATTGATTATGCATCACATCCGAAATATTTATCGTATAAAAACTTATGGAGAAAACGTCAACTATTTGATATGGATTTCATTTTTCATGAAATTCCAGAAAAGCATGTACCGTTTGATTTTGAAACATACTTTAATAGCCCAGAGCGTTTCCTTGTAGGAACGACGGATTGTGAAACAGGACAATCAGTTTATTTTGAAAAAGAAGGAACGAATGATGATGCGCTAAATTTATTACAAGCGTCTAGTTCATTGCCTTTCATTGCACCGGTAGTAAATTATCGTGGTAAGCAGTTATTAGATGGTGGGATTTCTGATCCAATTCCAGTTCGTAAAGCACAGGAAGATGGATTTGAAAAATCAGTCGTTATTTTAACGAGAAATCATGGTTACGCGAAGAAAAAATCAAAATTCGGATGGATTGCAGGAAAAGCTTATAAAAAATATCCGAATCTTGTTAACACGATGCTCAATCGTTATGAAGTGTATAATGAAACACTACACTATATTGAAAAAGAAGAGCAAGCTGGTAATTTATTTGTTATTCGCCCAGAAGTGCCGCTTCAAGTAGATCGTATGGAAAAAGATACAGCAAAACTACAAAATTTATACGAGCAAGGCTATGAAGATGCAAAGAGACAATTTGCAGATTTGCAGGCGTTTTTGCAAAAATAATAATTAGGCTGTGGAGATGGAGTTCTCTGCAGTCTTTTTATATTGTTTTTAAAAAATGTATAAATGTTTAAGCTTTTTAAGAGTTTGTAAAACATATAGTTTTCTTATTGAGGAACATGCGATTGAAAGATACTATGACGATGTAGCACTATTGAATTATTTATTTAAGAGGTGATTGTTATGAAGGGAAAAGTTTTTACAATAACAACATTCGTGTTATTAGCAACAGCAATCTCAACTAGTGCCTTCTACTCAACGTTAAGCGTTCATAAAAACGATAATCTGCTATCTTATAGAGCTCAAACTACTACGAATCAAAATGCATCCCATTGTTCTGTAACGATTTCTTTTATTAATTCAAATGGAAGTTATACATATATTGAAAGTGCCTCGGATAAATTAGGACCTTATGAATCGGGAAGGGCATTAAATGCTACTGTGAGTAACGATGCGTTTAACGGCTTTGGTGCAAAAGGAGTATACTCGGAGCATTATGCGAATGAGGATAATGACTATCAAGAAGATACACACAAAGGTACTTTTGATAGTAATGGTAACTTACGATTACAGTGGTAAAAAGCATTAAACAGTTGTCTTTATAAATATTTGGATAAGGAGAAGGGGATGTTCATCATCTCCTTCTTATTTAAAAGGAGCACAGACATGTACCTAGCTTTTAAAAATATAAAAAGCAATAAACTGTTTTTCTTAATTCTCCTTATGTCATTTTTTATTTCTTTTCTTTCTATATCAATAGCCGCACTTTTAACAGAGTCTAAACGAAACTTTATATCTGCTTTTCAAATCGGTTTTCCAGAGAAGAATCAAGTTTTAACTGTTCCGATAGCGAATGCAACTGAATTGGAAGAAATAATTCCTTTCATACAAGATACTTTTGTGAAAAGTGATATTTACGTAGAGCATTTAAAAGCATTAAATAGTTCAGGGGCAACAAAGATCATAGCTGTGAACTTAAAAGATGATTATTATTGGAAGCCATATATTTCTGAGGGACAATATTTTTATCGTGAAAATGTAAACGATATGGTTGTTGGCGATCAAACGAATGTAGAGGAATTATATGAATTTGATGATACATATAAAAAAATAGGAACTATATCGAGAAAAGACAGTGACGTCGGTGTAGCAGGCATATACGTTCCACTTCAAAACTTACCTACTATATCTAAAAAAGGTATTATCGCGAGTAAACAATTACAATTAACAGTTGTTAATCCTACATCATCTATTCATAACGAAATAAAAAAGTTTATGGATAGGAGTAAAGAAGTGCTTTCGGGAGATGTTCAAATACTGAATGAACGAGATCTTCAGGAACTACATGTGACACATATAGATCCAGCAAATAAGTATTATTATAAATTCATTCTTGTTGCAATTGTTTCTGGCATTTCTGCGGTTTTATTTTGGATTTATAAAAAAGAAAGAGAGATTTCATTAAAAAAGGCAGTAGGTGCTTCTAATATATCTATTTACTGCGAACTATATATTCAAATTTTGTTTATTTCTCTAGCAGCGATGTTCTTAGTTTTTATTACGCTAGAAATATTTTCGGGAACAATTCATACGTATTTTCAGACATACTTAGTAAAACCGTTAACACTATATGTATTGATATGTAATGTTGTTTTTATAATTTTTCTTACATTTTTTGTTACTGTAATTCCAATCAAGCACGTTATAAATATATATCCCGGAAATCATTTAAGAACGTAGGAGGTCGTCATGTTTTTTATATTTGAGTCTATACGGTCTGTGAAAAAACGGTTGTTACCAAGTTTGATTATAGTAATTTCTTTAATTATTGCATTTTCTTCAGCAATAGAATTTGTTAGTAATCTTTCGGGATATCGAAAAATGATGACGGTAGCAAATAATTTATCGACTAATAAAAATTTCTACGAGCTGTATGCAACACAAAATATAACGTTGTTTAGCAAAGAAAAAGCAAAAGATGACTATCAACATTTCATGAGAGGATTATCTAATACGATACCGATTACAAATATAACAAATTATTTGTTTCTTACATATTCATTTACCTTAAATAAAGAAAATAAAACGATAAAAACTTTGCTTGTGGATAAAGATATTAATAAATATTTTCATATACGTCTTTCGCAAGGAAGATATTTTGAGGAATCGGAATTTCATAAATCAGTATTTGATAGTAGACCTGTTATATTAGGGGCTAATTATAAAGGAAAGGCATCTATTGGTGATATCATACCATCTGGAAAAATGAAACTAAAAGTAATTGGCTTTTTAGAAAAAAATTCAGCATTTACATATCCTCGAAGCGGTGAAATATCGGATAATCGTATTACATTATTAGATGACATGGCGATTTTACCAATTGGAACAGAAGAAATAGAGTTCTATAGTGTAGACCTTTTATACAATGGGTTAATTATAGAAACAAATGAGAAGATAAATATGAATGAATTTCAAAAGAAAGTATTAAAGGTAACAGAAGGTAAGGGGTATTCGTATTATGTTACAAATCCGGATAGATTATTAGAAAATGAAAAGCAAGGCATTGATAATATGTCATATCCCTTATTATTAAGCGGTACAGTCTTATCTTTTTCATTTATATCTATTTTATTAACATCAATGGCCACGCTTTATATGGAACGTAAAAATATTTCTATTAAATCAGCATTAGGAGCAAGTACTTTTCAACTATGTCTTCCGTTTGTTATTGAGTATATGTTGTTATTCGTTTTATCTATATGTATAGGAATTATGTATTTTCAATGGGAGAATAGCGGAGTAATTGAAATTCAGAAAGGGCTAGAAAATAGTATATTATCTTTCTTTGGAACGTTAAAAGTCTCTATAGAATCATTGGTTGTTATAGTTGCTTTATCACTTGTAATGATCCTCGTTATATATGCAATCATTTATTTCAATGTACTAAAAATAAAAAATACATATATGAAAGAGGTGTTATAGATGATTCAGCTCGCAAATGTGGCTAAGGGATACGGAAAGAGTAATTTTAGTGCTTTAAAAGATATTAATCTTACAATAGAAAAAGGAGAAATGATAGCCATTATGGGACCATCTGGTTCAGGGAAATCAACCTTACTTAATATTATTGGCTTAATTGATAGCCCTTCTACTGGAAAGTATTTTTTAGATGGCATGGATACGAGTACATTAAAGTCAAACTATCATAAGTATAGAAATAAGGAAGTTGGATTTGTGTTTCAGAACTTTTCGCTACTAGATGATTATACAATTATTGAAAATGTAATGCTCCCGCTTATATATAGAAAAATTGCTCATAAGAAACGTATACAAATATCAAAAGAAATGCTTGAGATGGTAGGGCTGGAGAGGCATATTAACAAATATCCCCACGAATTATCTGGAGGAGAGCAGCAAAGAACGGCGATAGCAAGGGCTTTAGCACAAGACACAAAAATTATACTCGCGGATGAACCGACTGGTGCTCTCGATCAAGAAAACGGAGAAAAAATCATGAGTATTTTAAAAGAAATTAATAAACAAGGGAAAACGGTGCTAGTTGTTACACATGACCAAAAGGTAGCTGCATACTGCCAGAGGACGATACGTTTGCTTGATGGGTGTGTGGTATAATATGGATAAAAGTATGTGGAGAGGTGATACATATGGAAAATGTATATAAAGGGCTTAGACATACTGGATTTACTATGTTGCTTATTTTTGGTGGTGTATTTTTACTTCGCTGGTTTATTCATGATGAAATGCTATTAGATCAACTTATTGGTTTTAGTGTGGGCATAGTAATGGTTATTTTATCGGTTTTCATTCAAAAGTGCAGTAAAGAATTACAGGTAGAAGAGAAGTATTAAAAGGTTATAAGCACCTTCATATTTTGGAGATGCCTTTATAGTTTGAATAATTGTTGTAAAAGAAAAGTAGCGCATCGAATTTCGATGCGCTACTTTTTTATGTATAAAAAAATCCCTCTTTATGAGGGATTTTAATGTGGTAAGAATACCAATTGATAAGCGAACAAGATTCCGAATACATATACAAGTGGGTGAACAGAACGGAATTTACCTTTTGCCACTTTCATAAGTGGGTAGGAAATAAATCCAAGTGCGATACCTGTTGCGATACTTGATGTAAGTGGCATGCTTAAGATTACTAAGAATGCTGGGAATGCTTCATCAAATGCGTCCCAATCGATGTGGCGAACAGAGCCCATCATAAGACTACCAACGATAATTAATGATGGTGCAGTAATAGCTGATACACCAGAAACAGCACTTACTAATGGTCCGAAGAATGCTGCTAGCGCGAATAGAACAGCTACTGTAACAGTTGTTAAACCAGTACGACCACCAGCTGCAACACCAGCAGATGATTCAATGTAAGCTGTTGATGGTGTTGTTCCGAACATAGAACCAATTGTTGCTGAGAATGAGTCAGATAGAAGAGCTCGTCCTGCTTTTGGAAGCTTTCCGTCTTTCATAAATCCACCTTGTTGTGCAACGCCAAGTAATGTACCTGTTGTATCGAATAGTGTAACAAGGAAGAATGAGAATACAACGCCGTATAATCCGTAGTTAATTACGTCAGATACAGCAGTAATTGGATTTGAAACGATAATTCCTTCTGGTAATCCAGGCATTGATGTAACACCGTTTGAGAATGTTAATTGTCCTGTGAAGAAAGCGATAATACCAGTTAATAGCATGCCGATAAATAGTGCGCCATTTACATTTAAAGACATAAGGATAATAGTAATTCCAAGTCCAGCTAATGCTAGTAGAACTGGAGGAGAGTGAAGATCACCAAGTCCAACTAAGTTTGCATCATTTTTTGTAACGATACCTGTTAAACGTAAGCCGATAAAGGCGATAAATAGCCCGATACCAGCAGTAATTGCATGTTTTAAGTTTTCAGGAATTGCTTCCATTAATTTTGTACGGAAAGATGTAAATGATAGCAAAATTAAAATCATACCTGCTACGAATACAGCAGAGAATGCAATTGCGAAAGTCATGCCTTCATGCGCTTTTACAACAGAGTAAGAGAAGTAAGCATTTAATCCCATACCTGGCGCGATTGCGATTGGTAAGTTTGTAAAGATTGCCATAAATAATGTTCCGACAACAGCAGCAATAATTGTTGCTGTAAATGCTTGTTCAAATGGAACACCTGCATCTCCAAGGATAACAGGGTTTACGACAATGATATATGCCATTGTTAAGAAGGTAATAATACCTGCCATAATTTCAGTTTTAATAGAAGTTTTATGTTTTGAAAGGTTAAACATATAAACATCCTTTCTGTTTACGAATAATTTTCACAACAGTTATATATAATATTCGTTTTTTAACTATTTTGCAATAGTTTTGCATAAAAAGTTTATAACAATTCATATTTTGTGTCTTAAATTCGAATATTAATCGTAAACCAATGTGTGAATTTCAGCTTTTTATTGTGCACATGCTAAGAAAAAGGAGTTGAAAGTAGCTATGCCACAGCAAAAAAACTTTATAACAATGCCTGCGCAACATCAAAATAAGCAGCCTGGTATTGAATCATTAATGAGCCCCCTTCCGCAGTTTGAAGATCCAAATTATAAAGGAAGTGAAAAATTAAAAGGAAAGAATGTGTTAATTACGGGAGGAGATAGCGGAATTGGACGAGCAGTTTCCATCGCTTTTGCAAAAGAGGGAGCAAATATTGCGATTGCTTATTTAGATGAGGAAGAAGATGCAAATGAGACGAAACAACGTGTTGAAAAAGAAGGTGTAAAGTGTGTGTTGTTGCCGGGGGATTTGAGTAATGAACAGCATTGTAAAGATATTGTGGAAGAGACCGCCCGGCAGTTAGGTAGTTTAAATATTTTAGTAAATAACGTTGCACAGCAATATCCGCAGCAAGGGCTAGAGTATATTACAGCAGAACAGCTAGAAAAAACATTTCGTATTAATATTTTTTCTTATTTTCACGTTACGAAAGCAGCCCTTTCTCATTTGAAGAAAGGGGATGTCATTATAAATACGGCATCTATCGTTGCATATGAAGGAAATGAAACGTTAATTGATTATTCCGCAACGAAAGGAGCAATCGTAGCTTTTACAAGATCACTTTCTCAATCGGTAGTGCAAAAAGGGATTCGTGTAAATGGTGTTGCGCCGGGGCCGATTTGGACACCGCTTATTCCATCGAGCTTTGATGAGAAGAAAGTCTCTCAGTTCGGGAGCAATGTTCCGATGCAAAGACCTGGTCAACCATATGAATTAGCGCCAGCATACGTATACTTAGCGTCTGAGGATTCATCCTATGTTACTGGGCAAATGATACATGTAAATGGGGGCGTTATTGTAAATGGATAGTTTTCATTTATAAGAGCAAAGTAAAGTTAATTCCACTTATTATAGTGAGCGCTAGGGGGGATATAGATGAAAAAGTTATGTTTCGTCATACTATTATTTTTCATCCTACCGGTTAGTGCTTTTGCTGATACAGATCATTTAATATTAGTGAATCTTACGACAAACCAGTTGTCTTTTTTTGAAAATGGAAATTATACAAAAACATTCCCCGTAACAACTGGAAGAGATCGTACGCCTACGCCTGAAGGTAATTTTTGTATTATAACTAAATATAAAAATAAAGAATACCATCGAAAAAAAATAGCTGGGGGTGCACCAAATAACCCTCTTGGTACGAGATGGCTTGGGCTGGATAAGAATGAATATGCGATTCATGGGACAAATCGGGAATGGACGATTGGAAGTAGGGAATCAAATGGGTGTATTCGCATGCATGACAGGGATATACAATGGTTATATGATCGAGTCCAATTGCAAACAAAAGTAATCATTTCTCGTTTTCATACGAGCCCCGAATATGAAGCGAATAAGCTTGGTTATCGCGTTGTGAGCTGGAATGGTCGAAAAATAGAAGAAGAACAAATTGGACTACTTACGTTAGTAGACCGCGCGGATATATATTGGCAAGAGCCAAATGGACAGTTAACGAAAGTGAAAACGGTATTGCCAAATGAAAGATATCCAGTGTACTCAAAACGAAAAGATGGAATATATTATATAGGAAACAATTCGTATATTATAGATGAAACAGGAGAGAAAATTCGTTACGAGCAAATTCCTTCTTCGATTTTAAGTAATATATATAAACGGAAATACAATGTTCCGTAATGGCTACCGTATTATAGACGGTAGCTTATTTATACTTGGAGTTTAACTGCAACTATTGTATTTTGCTGAATATAATACAGTACAGATAGGGGGCGGTTATATTATGAAAAGTGAATTTGCGTTTAAAGTTTTCTTAGTAACGACCTGTTTATTTATCGTGTATTTATATGCGTTTCTCGTCTTTTCTTTTTATGTTCCATATGTTGATTTAATATTATTCTTCGGATTTATTTGGGCGTTTGTGAAAGCGAGGGAAGGAGAGAAGAGTATATATCGGCGCATTACCCTATGCGGGACGGCCGTTCTCGTTATTTTGTATTTTTTTATTATGCATGATTTTTGGAGAGGGATGTAAAAAAGCATACGATGAATCGTATGCTTTTTATGTTTAATATTTAGGCTTAAATGTATGACAACAAGTCTCTACACTCGTTGCTACAGAACTTTCTAGCGTCTCGTTTGTTAAAACAGCAGCTGTATATGAATCATTTTCAGTTTGACCAGTTTCATCTGCATCAGGCTGAACGACGATCGCACTTGCTTGACAAAAGTTACCTTGTCCCCAAAAAGAACAGTTGGAAACAGAACATCTTACTTCTGGCATAAAACCCCCTCCTTATACATTAGTGTGGGATTTTACACCCATTTCATGTGTAGAAGGAGTTTCCTTTTCTCGTTACTTTTTCGTTTGCTCAAGCCATTCTTTTAATTTATCTTTCGGCTGTTCACCGCTAATACGGCTCACTTCTTTGCCATCTTTAAAATGAATGATTGTTGGTGTTCCTTGAATTTTATATTCATCCCAAGGAGCATCTAATTTTTCAATATCCATAACTTTCATATCAACGTTTAAGTCTTTAGCCATTGGCACTAGGACAGGAGATAATTTTTGGCAATGAACGCAAGATGTTTGATAAAAGTATACTGTTTCTTCTTTTTTCTCTTTTAAGTTCTTTTGAAGATCTGAAAGAGAAATTTTATTTGTGTAGTAGTCAGGACCGTTTGTCTTACTTTCAGCAGGATTATCAATTTTCTGGCTAGTTGAAGCGTTTTTTTCTTCCATTTGTGTTACAGCGAAAATTGCCGCAAACAAGGCGATAATAATACCACCAAATATAAGCATTTTTTTCATTCTTTCATCTCCTTATTTGTTTTTGATGACAATAAAGCTACAAACAGCGATTGTAATAAAGCCGATAAGTGCTAAAAACGGGATTGTCACAAAGCCGAACCAGTTTATGTATTCTCCCGTACATGGTACACGTCCACAAGCTGCCCCAGCGGCTGAAAATGCTGCGACTTTTTGAATTGCATAGTGATATAAAGAAATACAAGCACCAATAGTTGCGATTGGTAAAGAATAATTTGCGATGCGATAGTCTTTCTTTGCCACAGCGATACCGAGCCATAAAACGAATGGATACATAAAAATACGTTGATACCAACAAAGAACACAAGGCTCAAATTTCATGATTTCGGAAAAGTACAGACTTCCTAGTGTAGCAATAAAAGAAGCTCCCCATGCGGTAAGTAAAGCATATTCTTGCTTTTTTTCTCGTCCCATATTTTATACCTCTCTTATAATAGTTACATACTAAATTATAGTATGAAGTGGTATGGAAAAGAAAGAAAAATATGTTTATCAATAAAAGTTTTATAAGGAGAAACTTTTATTGATATAAATATTTTAAAAAAGCGCCATTCTCCGGAAGAGAATAGCGCTATAGTTTACATTTGAATTTGTTCTACTTCTTCTACATGCGACTTTTGGGATGCGTGGTCAATATATTGAAATAGGAGCTGCAATTGTTTATCAACTTCTGGGAGTTCTTTACTGTATTGATAAGCGTGTAAAAAATGCTCAATACGCTTAGAAAATAATTGATCGTTCGTTTGAACCATGAGAACGAGTAATTTATCCCAATTACAGCAATACGTGTAATAGAGAGCTTTATCATAGTCGTTATATGTTTGCACTGTGTACCCTCCTTACCGAGAGTTATATATAGTGTGTGATAAGTAAGGAGAAATACACTTGAAAGAATTTGTTAAGAAAAAAAGTGAATGAAAAGAAAAAACGAGGAGTTTCCTCGTTTTTTAAGCTTTTGGCATTGGCGTAGGTGTTGGTTTGCCATAGCCTTCTTTGTATTTATTATCGATATAGTTACGAATTTCAAGCGTTGATTTTCCTTTTTGTTTCATGGAAGCAGATTCAACTGCGATTTCTAGGCAATTGACGCAAGTCGTTGCATGGGAGTCCCAAACAACTTCACCATTCTTTTTAATTTCACGAATAAAGCAGTTTTTATTATTTTTATGTCCTACACTTTCACCGCAACCACAATAGCATGGAATCCAATCTAATAGCTCTGCATTTTGTCCAGCGACGGTGTAGATATCTTTCATTTGTGGATCAAGCTTATCTAGGAAGGTCGGAAGTGTGTCGACTCCTTTTGTTTTCTCTTGAATGTCAGCTTGCTGAGTGTGCGATGCGTGGTCATGTTCTTCTTTTTTTGATTCAGAAGATTTTTGGTCATTTGTACCAGTACTTCCGCATCCAGCAAGAATTAAGCTTAGTACTGCAAGTAAAGAAAATACATACTTTTTCATTCGCTTGTCCCCTTTACAAATGTATTAATCAAATTGTATCAGACTAAGGGACACCTAGGGAGAAGTTTTTTTTGAACGATTTTTGAAGTGCCATCGTAGTGAATGAAATAAAAATAAAATAGGGATATAAGCGTATACAATATATAAACCCGCTTGAGATAGTACGGTATTTAATGTGTTGATACTTTCACGGTTTGTGAAAAGTAGAGAAGCTGAAAATATGATGAAAATAAAAAACGGTAATGTAAATTTAAATGAAATATGAAAGGAACGCTTCATCGTTTGACATGATGACCAAATGGTTAAGCAGAGGTTTGGTAAAATAATTAAAAACCAAACGAAAATAATAATATATTCAAAGCGCTGGATAAAAGGAACTTTAATTATTTTTAACATCGTTAAAGTAGGCCAAATAGTACGGTTTAATTGTCCCTCGCTGTAATACATAAAAGATACGATAGCTAAAACTACATAAATTAAGGTGCTAAAAGCAATTCCAGCATGGGCCCATCGCTTTAAAGATTTTCCTTTTTCAATAAAGGGATAAAAGATAAGAATTGTTTCAAACCCCAGAAATTCCAATGCGGATTGTTTTGCAGATATAAGCATGTCAAAAGGTGAATGTGTAAAAATAGGTAAAATATTACGGAAATGAGCATATTTCATTGGATAGATTAAAAAGAATACAACGAAAATAGGAAGAACAATACCCCAAAAACATATCCCTGTCACAGAACGGAAGCCACCTTTTATAATGTAGTAAGTGACTAATAAAAACATAAGCGTAAGTTTCCATAACTTAATGGTAGGGAAAATCCAAACTTGTATCACTTCCATATATGTACGAAGAACAGTAAGGCAAAATAATAAGCAATAAAGAGTGAAAATTACAGAAAATATAGAGCCAAACCACTTTCCAAAGGTTGTTGTATGAATGCTAATTAAATCTCCGTCTTTTTCAAGCATTTTTAACATACAAAACAGCACAATATGAGTTGTAATTCCCGCAATAATAAGAGAAATCCAGGCATCATAACCAGCGTTTTTTAAAATTACACGTTGATATCCGAGAATTCCTATACCAATCTGGAGAGAATGCAATAAAATAAATGCAAAATATGGAGAGACTGTCTTTGTTTTATTCATTGTATTCATTGCTTATTTCACCTCACTATTCTCCGATTCCAGATTGTACAATATTAAGATCTAAATTTATATCCACCGCTACATTTTTATACATATTTCGAATTTGTTTTATATTCCATTTTCTCGTATGGCTTCTAATTTCATCTCGTATTCCTAAAGGATCAATTTCCTTTTCTTGAAATTGTTTTATTAAATCTTCACAGTCTTTTTCGACATTTCGTTCAATTTGTTTTTTTATATAGTTGATATTTGTTTTTTTCTTAGATCAATCCAATTAGGAGAGTTTTTAATTAATCCATTTAATTTTAAATGGATTTTTACTTTTGGTATGTCGCCAGTTTGATCTATATCATACTTATTTTCCCCAGCTAAGTTTTGTATAACAACCATACCTTTATGTTTATCCTTTGTTATCGCTGCTTCGTAACGTCCATTTTTCGTAGGGTTAATAAGTAATTTTGCTAAAACAGAATGTCTTTTATCCGTATACATGACGACTTTATCGCCTTTTAAAAAGGCAAGTCCTTTGACAGCGACAGAATGATTATCGTCCATTTTAATATAAGGAACATAGGCATCACATACAGAAGAGTAATAATTATATAAAAAAATGTTTAATTCAGTTTGTGGAATGTTCTCATTTCTTATATTTTGCTCGAGTAAATCAGCAATATATAAAGACCCATTTTTTTTTCCGTAATTTAAAAGCTCTTCAGCCGATCCATCTACAATTGCTAGTTGTACATCACGCCCGATATTTGGGTCACGTTGTAAGTTAGTAATAATTTCTCCCATTCCGCGTTCTCCTAGAGCCTTTCCAAATAGGACAACACGCATTTGACCTACAACAACATTGTGAGGAGATTTCGCATTCAATCGTGAAGCAATTGTTTCAAGTGAACGGGCAGATGTTGTTTGAGTCTCTGGCTTAGACTTTACACCATGTGTGTACTCTGGGAATAGAATAGTTCCTTGGAATCTTTTGTTTTTTGTGATGTCAAATCCAGCAATATGAATAATACGCTGTGCATCCACTATATACGTTTGTGTACAGCCAGTTTGTAAAACGAAGAAGATAATGATAAGGTGCAATAAAACTTTTTTCATTCATTCTCACCATCACGTTTTTGCTTCGATTTGTTTGGATTATAGCGCCATTTTGATTTTGGTCTAAGAAAAGAAGGTCTTTGTGCCGTTTGACTAAATGGTAATCGAAGAAAACCTTCTGCTGTACCTAAACCACGAAATGGATATAAAGGTAATAAATAAGGTGATCCAAGTGATTTTAATTTAATTAAATGAGCTAAAATAAATACAAATCCGACAATAAGGCCTAATCCTCCGAACGCACCGGCTAAAAGAATAAGCGGAAAGCGTAATAATCGAATAGTAGAAGACATCTTTACGGTTGGTGTTGTGAATGATGCAAGAGCGGATAAAGCAACTGCAATTAATAAAATTGTACTTGTCAAAGCCGCTTCAACAGATGCTTGGCCAATTACAATCCCCCCAACAATCCCAATCGTTTGTCCGACTTTTGTCGGTAAACGCGCTCCTGCTTCACGAAGCAATTCAATTGTAATTTCTAAAAAGAGTGCTTCTAGAATAGGAGGGAAAGGTACGTTAGCTCTCGAGAAAATAATAGGACCTAGTAAATCGGCAGGAATCATTTGATAATGATATGTTAAAGCCGCTGTATAAATAGCGGAGGAAAAAAGAGAAAATATAGCTCCGAAAAAACGAATAATACGAAAGAACGATCCAATCATCCACGGTAAATAATAATCTTCTGGTGAAATGAAAAAATCCAGTAACGTTGTTGGTCCTGATAAAGCATATGGAGAGCCATCTGTTAAGATTAAAACTTCCCCGTTAATTAATGCAAATACAGCTCGATCTAATCGTTCTGTAGGTAATAGAACAGGAAAAGGTGAATTGCTATTATCACTAATAAATTGCTCAATCATAGTTGAATCAAATGGGACATCAAAGTCAATGTCTTCTAGCCGTTGAAGTGCGGTGTTGACAAATTGTTCATTTGTAATTCCTTCTATATAAGCAACTGCTACTTTCGTTTTTGATATAGATCCGACGGTAACTTCTTTAAAAATGAGTTGCTCCGTTACGATATTTCGGCGTAATAAGTGGATATTTGTATCAAGGTTTTCAACGAAACCGATTTTAGGCCCGATTACGCTATACTCATTTTCTGTATCGTTATATAATCGTTTTCCTAAAACAGTACTTTCGGCACGAATTAAAGCATATTGATCAGGATTCGAATTGTTTTTTAAGCGTATTAAAATATATCCACCTAATAATTTTTCACGAATATTATCAATAGAAGGGGAGGTAATAATGTCTTCAATAGAGATGATATTACATAAATCAGAGATGTTTTGGATTTGTTCCGATTCCTTTTTTATAGGAGTTAAAATGAATTGTTTAATAATAAGTGCTTCCACGACAGATTTATAATAAAACAGGCACAACGTTTCATCTTTAAGTATGTTATAAGAGACAAAATCGCTTGATTCTTTCATGGTTTGTATAAATTCTGGAATAGAACAAAGTGTTTTTGTATTAGTCTTTTTTGATTTCTTAGATGATAAACCGAACATTTTCTCACCCCTAACATACGTCATTTACTTGTGTTAGTTTTTGGGAAAGACGGGAATTTATACTTCAAAGTTGAAAGTTTATAAAGAAAAGGAAGAGTAGTGAATACCTCTTCCTTTGTGGCGTGTTAATTTGTTTTCGTTTCTTTAATAGACTTCACTAATTTCATCATTTCCGCTCTTATATCTTCTCTTTTTACATTTAATTTTTCGGCGATTTGTTTCATGTCCATTCCGTCTTTTTTCATTTTTAATACATCATCAAGAGGGGTATTACTCTTTTGAGAGATGATTGTTAACACAGTAAGATGACGCAATTTGATGTTATATTCTTTCATTTTTTGTTTTAGCTGCTCCGGTGTGGATTTTTGCATAGTTGCTAACTGTTGTAGCAGTGCTTGCTTTGTTTCTTTACTCATATGATGCTTTTTCAGCTTACTTGGATCTACACCGAAATGCTCGGCTGTTTTCTCCCAAGATTTATTTTGCTTATAGTAAGATAAAACATCTTTTATTTCTTTTTTACTAATTCTTGCAATGTGAGCAGCTCTCCAAATTTCATGTTTGTTGTAGCCAAGTTTTTCTAGCGATTGCATTTCTTCTTCTGAAATTGGTTTATGGTGATGCATTGTTACTTCTTTTGGCGTGGCAGCGGAAGTAGGGAAGGTGGATATCCCGCATAATAATGCTGCCATAGTCATACTTACTACGATTTTTTTGTACATGTAAACTCCTCCTAGATGGATAATGTGGAAAACTGTACACATATCATTTCCATAAAATGTGAAATACTTGTGAACAAGTTAAGTTTTTTTATTCACAGCATGAAATGACGTTTTTAGAAGTTTTCCAACATAAAACATTGATTAATAGTAAAAAACTAAGGTATAATCGAAATTGAAAATCAATATCAATACTAACAATAAACTTATACATATAGATAAAAATAAGGGAGAGATAAATATGACTACATATACTTCCATCGCTAATGTGATTAAAGAAAGGCGTTCTGTACGTACATTTACAGATAAAGCAGTAGAAAAAGATTTATTAATTGAACTATTAAACGATGCAACATGGGCACCAAATCATAAACACCGTGAGCCATGGAATTGTAAATTATACATTGGGGACGGCCGCAAGAAATTAGTAGACGCAGTATTAAACTCTTTCACAGAAGAAGAAAGAGCGAAACGCGGTAAAATTTTATCAGATCGTTTCTTAAGCACGCCTGCACAAATCGTTGTTTACATGAATGAAGACCCACGTCAAATTCAACGTGACGAAGATTACGCTGCAACATGTGCATTTATGCAAAACTTTCAGCTTCTTGCTTGGGAACGTGGATTAGGTTGTGTTTGGAAATCAGGCGGATTAAACTATAATCCATTATTTATAGAAGGACTTGGTTTAACAAGAGGTCAACGTATCGTTGGAATTCTTCACCTTGGCTATTTCGATAAAGCACCAGAAGGAAAAGCTCGTACTCCGATTACGGAGAAGATGGAGATTATTGAAGGTTAATAGATAAGACATTCTCGTTTTTGCGGGGGTGTCTTTTTATTATGCAATCAATCCTCATGAAAGCTTGTTCTCCATCATACACTTTCTTAAGGGAAAGTGTAAGGAGGGAAAATAATGAGAGCAAGTGACGATAAAGCACTGCAATATGCGATTGCGGAAATTACGGAAATTGCGACTGGATTTGGGCTTGATTTTTATCCGATGCGTTATGAAATATGTCCAGCGGAAATTATTTATACATTTGGTGCATATGGGATGCCGACGCGGTTTTCACATTGGAGTTTTGGAAAACAGTTTTTCAGAATGAAATTACAATACGATTTAGGTCTTAGTAAAATATACGAACTCGTTATTAACTCTGATCCATGTTACGCCTTTTTATTAGATACGAACTCTTTAATTCAAAACAAATTAATTGTAGCGCACGTTTTAGCACACTGTGACTTTTTCAAAAATAATATTCGTTTTTCAAATACGAAGCGAGATATGGTAGAAAGTATGGCGGCAACAGCGGACCGTGTTAAAGCATATGAGCATAAGTATGGAAAGGAAGAGGTAGAAACATTTTTAGATGCCGTACTTGCCATTCAAGAGCATATTGACCCATCGATTATGCGTCCAAAACTTGCGTGGAGTATTGAAGATTTAGAAGAGGATGTAGAAAAGAAAAAGATATCACAGTACGATGACTTATGGAATTTAGATGATCGAAACAAAAAGAGAGAACGACCTAATATGCATAAAAAGAAGAAAATTCCGCCGCAACCAGAGAAAGATTTACTCCTCTTCATTGAAGAATATAGCCGTGAGCTAGAAGATTGGCAGCGAGACATATTAACGATGATGCGCGAGGAAATGCTATATTTCTGGCCGCAGCTTGAAACAAAAATTATGAATGAAGGCTGGGCATCATACTGGCATCAACGCATACTCCGTGAAATGGACTTAACATCTTCTGAAGCGATTGAATTCGCAAAGCTTAATGCAGGTGTAGTTCAACCATCTAAAACAAGTATTAACCCATACTACCTCGGTATTAAAATGTTTGAAGATATAGAGGAGCGCTACAATAACCCGACAGAAGAAATGAAACGACGCGGTGTAAAACCAGGATCTGGCCGTGACAAAATCTTTGAAGTACGCGAGATCGAATGGGATGTATCATTCTTAAGGAACTACTTAAACAAAGATCTCGTAATGAGAGAAGATATGTACTTATTCCAGCGCCAAGGAAAAGAATATAAAGTAATAGATAAAGAGTGGGAACATGTACGTGATCAGCTTGTAAATATGCGTACAAATGGTGGCTTCCCGTACTTAGTAGTAGAAGATGGTGACTACTTAAAGAACGGAGAGTTGTACATTAAACATAGTTATGAAGGAATTGAGCTCGATTTAAAATACTTAGAAAAAGTACTGCCATACATTCATCAGTTATGGGGAAGGACGGTGCATATGGAGTCAATTGTGGAGAGTAAGGGCGTTGTGTTCTCTTATGATGGGAAGATGGTGCATCGGAAGTATGTGTGATGAAAAGAACGGACGTAGAATTCTATGTCCGTTCTTTTTATTTGGAACAAGGTTAAATATGCTATTCTTGAAAAAAGGGAGTTACATAGAGAAATGGAGCGATTCAAATGAGCAAAATAGGGGTATGCAAGATGGATATTACGCCTCCTGTAGGTATTGATTTTGTCGGATATTACAGAGAGACAGGAATAAATAATATTGAAGAGCATATTTATGGGACAGTTTTTGTATTTGAAAAAGATGAAATGAAAACTGTGTTTATAAGTATTGATAATATTGGGATGTTAGTAGAAGATACGAATATTATTCGTGAGCGAGTAGCGAGTACGCTTCATGTGCCATTTGAGCGAATAACAGTTGTTTATACACATACACATTCTGGTCCAGAAACAGTCGGTGAGCAACCTTTAGTAAAGTCATATAAAACGATTTTAGTAAATAATGTAGTGCAAGGTGCGGTTACTGCGAATAACAACTTGAAGCTATGTGAAGTTGGCTGGGGTGTTACGACAGGTGATATTGGGGTCAACCGAAGAGAGAGAACATCTGATGGAAGAGCAAAGATGGGAACAAATATAGAGGGTGTTGTAGATAAACGAATTGGTATGCTAGCAATAAGAAATGCTGAAACGAAGGGGCTATCTGGGATTGTAGTATTTTGTACGGCGCATCCGAATGTTTTAAAAGGTGATAGCGATGTATTGTCAGCGGATTATCCGGGAATGACGAGAGAGATTCTTGAAAAGATTGTAAACTGTCCTGTTATTATTGTGCAAGGAGCTGCTGGTAATGTAAATGCGAAGTATCGTGGTTCAAGAGAAGCATTAAAGAAAATGGCTTATACACTTAGTGGACATGTATTAACGATGTTGCCAACAGTTGTATATAGCCCAATTGTAAATTTAAGAACAATTTCGAGTACGATACAAATGAAGTTGAAAGATATTCCTGAAATGAATGAGATACGAAGCATGGCTCAATTGGCGAAGAGGCAGTGGGGTGTGAATACAGATGAATGGCTTACTATCATTCTAGAGAAATATAAGCAAGGTATTCGGCAGTTACGTATTGATTTAGAAGTTCAACTGTTTCAAGTTAATGATGGTATGTTCTCTGGTATACCGATGGAACCTTTTTCAGAGACTGCGTTAGAAATGAAAGAGAGTCTTCAAAATGAAATAGTTTTTCTTGGTGGATATACGAATGGATATATTGGTTATTTACCGACAAGGGAAGAGTTTACATATGGTGGATACGAAGTAGAGCTAAACCCTGTTGTATATGGGCCTGTTACGAATTTATTGATGCCACCGGAGGAAAATACTGCGGAGCTAATTGTGAAGAAGGTTATGGGTTTATGTAATAAAATTAAGATTTAATGAGACAGATTTTTGAACGCAGAGTAAAGAATATGACTCATTGTTTGATTTTGTTAAGTCAACGTAAATAATAATGATAATCATTGTTATTTACATTGACTTCTAAAAAAAGAAAAACTAGAATTTATAAAGGGATCTTCAATTGTTCGCTATCATTTGTATAGGAGGTAAGTTATGTTGGATAGCTTTATTTCTATAAGATGTAGGTTGGCTCTTTATAGTTTTGGTGTTCTTTTTATCTTTTTTTGTATAGTATTTTTTGTGAATCAGAAGGTGTATGCAGAAGATGTACCGTGGACATCAGTTTCAAATGAGGGAGAACGTGTACTTTTTCAAGAACAATCTTTGTATAGTAATGATCGAAGGGGAGAAGATCTTGTTTCACCTTCATTTGAAGGGCGTAAACATAATAGGGAAGATTGGGGAGCCTTTTTAGAAAATACAAAGTTAAATTATTCACCTAACATTCTTACCTATTCTGTTATAGGAATAGATGATCGAATACGGGTTAATGATACAACTTCATATCCGTATAGCGCCATAGTCCATATAGCAACTCAGTATAATAGCGGAGAAATTTATGGATGTACAGGGGCACTAATTAGTAAAGATACAGTGCTGACAGCTGGACATTGTATTTACAATAAAGAAATTGGTGGATGGGCGACAAATGTTATTGTAACTCCAGGACGTAATGGAGGACAAGTACCGTATTTACCATATAAAGGAACAAAACTTTACTCGGTAAGTGGATGGACTGATAATGAAAATTCAAATTATGATTATGGAGCGATTAAATTAAATGGGTCTCCTGGAGATTATACAGGTTGGTTGGGATATAGAACTACCTATGTAGATTCACCAAAAGGTTTACTTGCGGTGATTCCTGGATATCCAGCTGATAAGGTAGGAAATGAACGTTACACAATGTGGAGAGACTATGGTCCAATTGAAGGCGTTAACCCTAGAATTTTAACATATAAGATTGATACTTATGAGGGGCAAAGTGGATCACCTGTATACCATTATTTTGATACAGGTATCAAAATAATAGCTATTCATACAAGAGGAAATAAAAATAAGAATTCTGGAAATCGGATAACAGACAATGTGTTTAATAATATTAAAAAATGGTCTGAATAAATATAGTAATTCTATTTGGATTTTGTATTGCATATTGGTCATAATCATGATGTCTAGTTATATAGCAAATAACGAGGAGAATGTTAGTAAAGTTGTTAATCCTATAACTTTCTGTGTTCAAAATAAAGAGAAACAACAGATAAAAGACTTTGAAATTATGCTTATAAAAGATGAATCACCTCAGCCTAGTAAAGAAATCGTGATTTCGATAGGGAAAACTAATCAGGAAGGAAAATTGATTTGGAAGACTCCTAGAAAAGGAAAGTATATAATTTTACTGCCGAATAATGAGAAAAAAGAGATTGTGATTAATGATAGAAATGTAGTTGAATTAATAATGATTAACGTAAATTAATAAAAATAGGCCGAAACCAATTATATGGTTGATTCGGCCTATTTTTATATGATTTAGAAAAAGTGTGAAGTAAGTATAAAATTTAGGCTAAAAATTAAAAACTTTACGACATACCCTTTAGGGTATATGATGTTATACAAAGTTACAAAGTAATGTATAATATAGTTATAAATACGGAGGTGGTCTACAGTGGAATATAATCAAGATATGAAAAATAGATTGAAACGCATTGAAGGTCAAGTTCGTGGTGTGCTTCGTATGATGGAAGAAGGAAAAGATTGCCGAGAAGTTATTATACAGTTAACGGCATCTCGTTCTGCCCTTGATCGTACAATTGGACTCGTTGTTGGAACGAATTTAGAGCATTGTTTACGTGAACAGTTTGAAAGTGGCAATGGTTCAAATGAAGAGTTAATTAAAGAAGCTGTTCAATTACTTGTAAAAAGCCGATAATCTGTCAAACGTAAGTGTTGACAGATTTTCAAAAACATTTTAATATACCCCTACAGGTATATGCATATAAATTGTGGAGGAATCGATTATGAGTATAAAAGTGGATATGAGTTTAGATTGTAAAGGTTTGGCTTGTCCGATGCCTATTGTGAAAACGAAGAAGGCGATAGAAGGATTAGCACCAGGGCAGGTGATTGAAGTTAAGGCAACAGATAAAGGATCTACGGTAGATATAAAAAGTTGGACGAGTAAAGTAGGACATCAATATATCGGGACGAAACACGAGGGTGATGTATTGGTGCATTATGTTAGGAGAGCAAACGAGCATGAAGTGAATGAAATTGTGAAATATCCTCATACAATTACGAATGCAGAATTACAGTCTATATTGTCTCATGGAGAAGAGAGCATTGTATTAGATGTTCGCGAAGCAGCGGAATTTGCTTTTGGCCATATTCCATCCGCCATTTCGGTACCATTAGGTGAATTAGACAGCGCAGTGTTAGATGAGACGAAGCAAATTTATGTTATTTGTCGAACGGGTAACCGTAGTGATGTAGCTTGCCAAATGTTGAATGAGAAAGGTTATTTAAATGTGAAAAATGTCATTCCAGGTATGGTAGAGTGGCAAGGGAATATAGAGAAGTAAATTTTTTTGAATAAAAATATACCTATGGGGGTAATGAAATGAATGTTAAACCGTTACAAGCAAAAGATGTGGCAGAGAAAGTTTTATTCGGAGAGTTATTCATTTTAGATGTTCGTAATGAGGCGGATTATGAAGATTGGAAAATTGAAGGGAAACAAGTTTCTTCTATTAATGAACCTTATTTTGACTTGTTAGATGGTGTAGATCATATTGTAAGTGAATTACCTAAAGATAAAGATGTTTTAGTAGTATGTGCAAAAGAAGGGTCTTCTATATTTGTGGCAGAGCAATTAACAGAGGCGGGATTAGAAAATATTTATTATTTAGCTGGTGGTATGAAGGCTTGGAGTGAATATGTAAAGCCTATAAAAGTTGGAGATTTAAAAAATGGCGGAAGTATGTATCAGTTTAACCGCCTAGGAAAAGGCTGTTTATCTTATATGGTCGTTTCAAACGGTGAAGCAGCAGTTATTGATGCAGTAAGAACGGTTGAAGCATATGAGGAGTTTGCGAAAGAGCATGGCGTTACGATTACGAATGTAATGGATACACATTTACATGCAGACCATATTTCTGGTGGACGTAAGTTAGCTGAAAAGGTAGGTGGTACGTATTGGTTACCGCCAAAAGATGCCGAGGAAGTCGCTTTCTCATATGAACCGCTTGTAGAAGGATCTGTTATTACGGTGGGGGGTACAAAAATTGAAATTGACGCGTTATACTCACCAGGGCATACGATTGGAAGTACGTCATTCATTGTAGATGATTCTTATTTATTATCAGGCGATATTTTATTTGTAGATTCAATCGGGCGTCCTGATCTTGCTGGTAAGGCTGAAGATTGGGTGAGTGATTTAAGAAATACGTTATATACATTTTATAAGGAACTGTCTCAAGATTTAATTGTTTTACCAGCTCATTATTCAAAAATAAGTGAAATGGATGAAAGAGGCATTGTGAGTGCGAGCTTACAAGATCTATTTAAAGAGAATGTAGGGTTAAATATTGCTGATGAAGTAGAGTTTCGTAAAACTGTGACAGAAAACTTACCGCCACAACCAAATGCATATGAAGAAATTCGTCAAACGAATATGGGGAAAATTCATCCGAGTGTGGAAGAAGAGCGTGAAATGGAGATTGGTCCAAATCGTTGTGCAGTGCATGAGTCATTATAAAAATAACAAATTGGAGGAATTGATGATGAATATAAAACAAGTATTAGATGCGAAGGGTTTAGCATGTCCAATGCCAATTGTAAGAACAAAGAGAGCAATGGATGCTTTACACACTGGAGAAGTGTTAGAAATACATGTAACGGATAAAGGGTCAATTAAGGATATTCCAGCGTGGGCAAATAAAATTGGTCATGACATCGTAAAGCATGTAGAAGAAGCTGATGTGCTGAAGTTTTGGATTAAGAAGGCGTAGGAAAAAATATTGTTATAAATGCAGAGAGGGTGGTTATATGAACACAATAGTAAGTACGCTTTTCATTGTACTTGCTGCATGGTTTGTTATTTCACGATTTTTACCAGTGAAAGGTGTGCAAAATATCAGTGGAAAAGAATTAAAGAATATAGTGGAAAAAAAGGAGAAACAACTTATCGATGTTCGTACAGTAGGTGAATATAGAGGAAATCATATGAAAGGATTTCAGAATATCCCGTTAAATGAGTTAGCTAGTAAAGCAAATCAATTAGATAAAAATAAGGAAGTAATCGTTATTTGTCAGAGCGGGATGAGAAGTAAGCAAGCAGCAAAGGTATTAAAGAAATTAGGGTTTCAGCACGTTATGAATGTTTCAGGTGGTATGAACGCTTTGTAAGGAAGGAATAGAAAAATGAAAGAAATAACAGCGAAAGAAGTAGAGGAAAGATTGTTACGAAATGAAGAGTTACATGTAATTGATGTTCGTGAAGTAGAAGAAGTGGCGGAAGGAAAAATGCCAGGAGTGATTCCTATTAGGTTAGGATTACTAGAGTTTCGAATGCATGAGTTGGATAAAAACAAAGAGTATATTATCGTTTGTCGCTCTGGCGGAAGAAGTGCAAGAGCAGTTCAGTTTTTAGAGAGCTACGGTTTTCAAGCAATCAATATGGTAGGTGGTATGTTAGCGTGGGAAGGTAAAGTCGTATAAGAATGGGGTAAATGATTTCAGCTTTTTATAAACAAATAAATACCCCTATAGGTAATTGGAGGGAGAACAACATGGAACAACAGAATAAGACAACAATCGTTTTATTTAGCGGAGATTATGATAAAGCGATGGCTACTTATATTATTGCAAATGGTGCAGCGGCGTATGATCAAGAGGTGACTATTTTTCATACTTTTTGGGGATTAAATGCTTTAAGGAAAGATGAACATGTGAATGTAAAGAAAACATTTATAGAAAAAGTGCTTGGAAAAATGATGCCGCGCGGTGCTGATAAGATGGGATTATCAAAAATGAATTTTGCAGGTATGGGACCAAAGATGATTAAAGGTATTATGAAAAAACATAATGCGATGCCTTTACCAGATTTAATAGATTTGGCGAAAGAACAGGGGATTAAACTTGTAGCTTGTCAAATGACAGTAGATTTATTAGGGTTAAAAGAGGAAGAGATTATGGAAGGGGTAGAGTTTGCAGGTGTAGGGGCATATTTAGCAGATGCTTCGGACGGGAATGTGAACTTATTCATTTAAATCACCTTCTTTTTAGAAGGCGGGGGATATAAGGTGAGTTTAGTCGTATTACTTTTTATAATTGGGTTTATAGGATCGTTTATATCAGGAATGGTTGGAATTGGCGGTGCGATTATTAATTATCCGATGATCTTATACATTCCGGCATTGCTAGGATTTGCGGGATATACATCACACGAAGTGAGTGGTATTACAGCGGTGCAAGTATTCTTTGCAACTTTTGCAGGGGCATGGGTCTATCGGAAAAGTAATGATATGGATAAAACATTAGTTGTGTATATGGGAGCTAGTATATTAATAGGAAGTTTTATAGGAAGTTTTAGTGCAAATCTACTAAATGAACATGCTGTAAATGTTGTTTATACAGTATTAGCGACCATTGCAGCTATGATGATGTTTGTACCGAAGAAAAATAATAGCGGAGCAGTTAATTATAATAAATGGTTAGCAAGTGTGTTAGCGTTTATTGTAGGAGGTGTTTCCGGTATTATTGGGGCTGGCGGTGCATTTCTTCTAGTTCCTATTATGCTAGTTATTTTAAAATTACCACTGCGCATGACGATAGCAACTTCTATTGCTATTACGTTTATTTCCTCAGTAGGGATTACGACTGGAAAAGTGATAACTGGGCAAGTAGTTGTAATTCCAGCCCTTATTATTGCGGTTGCAAGTATCTTTGCTGCGCCGCTTGGAGTGCGAGTTGGGAAGAGGATAAATCAAAAAGTACTACAATATATGTTATCGATTTTAATTGTCGGCACTGCTGTTAAGATGTGGATCGATATGATATCAAAATAAAAGGATGGTGCTGCTTACAGCCCATCCTTTTATTTATTGCCCGTAAACCTCACGGATTATAGTTTTACTTTATGCCCAAATAACTTTCATTAAGTTTTTATATTCGTCATTTGCTAATTTATATAGCATTCTCGTATGTTCAAAGACAAGTGCTGGATTAAAGTTTGGTTCTGAGAATGCAAGAGATGCTGAAATATCAATTGCGTTTTGCTTGTTTAATGTGAATTTTGCAAAGCGATAAGATGTGTTTAATTCATTGATGACATGTAAAATATCATTTGTTGATGTTGCATCAGGCACGTGAGCAACATTGAAGCAGTATATATCCACCGTAGGATGTTCGTTTTGGAAAGCGGCGATAAGTTGAATTTTTGCGCCAGCTTCTGTCTCTAATCCTACTGAAAAATGAACAGAGCCATCATTTTCATCTATATTTTCTTCCATGTATATATCGTTGGATTTTAAGTAGTCTTTAAAATCTGAGATGTTATGTTTTACTGCAGCTTTCATATGTATGAGCCCCCTGATAATTGGAATAGATTGCTACTATTTATTATAATTTAAAAATATTAAAAAAGATAGTTAGAAAGTTCTGATTTTTGATTCTGAAGAAATAAAAAGAAGCCGTACTCTACCTCCATAGAGTACGGCTTCTTTACTATTCATTGTCGTTAGACGATGTTTCTGTATCTTCACTGCTATTTTTGTTCTTATTTTTCACTTCATTGTTACTTGATCCGCGTTCACTTGAATTTTCAGACTTAGATTCTTTTGTCTTTTTCGAATCAGAGTCTGAGTCAGACTTTGTATATGCAGGTAGCCCAAGATGAGTACGAAGTTCATTTGTAACATTAGCTAATTCTTTTTTATCTGGATTGTAGTAGTAAGTTCGACCACCACCAGCAGATTTGCTACAAGTATCGTCACCTTTTGCCATATAGCAATCATCACCTTGGATTTGTAATTTCTCAATTTCCGAATCCGATCCGTACTTATAGAATGAAAGCATATCATCAAACGTTAAGTTTGTAACGAATTGTCCGTTAATATCATCAATGATGTTGCCAACTTTTGTTACAGAACCAGCATTTGTTAGTTTCTTTAAAATAGCTTCGATAACGAGTTGTTGACGTTGTCCACGCATTGCATCACTATCGATGTGTCTTGTTCTAGCAAGAGCAAGAGCTTCTTCGCCATTTAACTTTTGAACACCTTTTTCTAGGTGAATTGCCTCAGCATTATCATTGCTATCTTGCTCAGTAAATTCAACTGGTACATCAACTTCAACACCGCCCAAGTCATCGACGATTTTTATAAATGATTTAAAGTTAAATTTCACAAAATAATCGACAGGAACATTCATTAATTTTTCAACTGCATCAATGCTTGCTTGTGGTCCACCATTTTTCCCGTTTTTAGCAGAACCGAATGCATGAGCGTGTGTAATTTTATCTTTTTTCTTTTCTATTGGAATATAAGTATATGTGTCACGTGGGATACTTAATAGTTTAACAGTTTTGCTATCTTTATTAAATGTTGCAAGTAAAAGCGCATCTGTTCTTATAGCTTCCCCATATTCTTTTCCTCGGACATCGCTTTCATCAACACCCATTATTAAAACAGAGACGTTATTTGTAATAGGTTTTACAGCTTTATCTCGTAAATCTGATTTATCACCGCGTGCTAAATCGTGTGCGGCATTTCGAACAGCAGAAGATGCTTTATTTACTAAAAACCAAGTATAACCGCCGCCTATTAATAGAACGAATAGTATAGCGCTTATAATAATTTTTATTTTTTTCTTGTTTTTTTTCGGGTTACTGCGTGTATTTTCTTGCAAAGATGGGTTTTGCTCCATTTCCTGTACTCCTTCATTTGGATTGAAATACGACACTCATATCCACTTATTATAATGAAATTTAGCGAAAAAAAACATTACAAATCATTTACATTTCGTAAAAATTCAATTTATTTATAAAAAGTCAGATTTTCTATATATTCTTTTTTAGATGTAGAATAAGTATAAGGGCTTTTAGTAGAAATGAAAACATATATTATGAGAAAGTGATAGGGAAGTAAGATTTGTTGAAATATAGCCAAGAAGAAATGAGTAGGTTTACTTGTTTCTTCTATATAATAAAGAAGAATTTGACGGATAAAGGAGAGGACATAATGAATCATACATCATTCCGAGCAATCGTTGTGAACGAAACAGAAAATAAGCAGTTTGTAAGAAACGTTGTCGAGAGAGAAGTAAATAGTTTGCCTGAGGGGGACGTATTAATACAGGTTCATTATTCTTCATTAAATTATAAAGATGCGCTTTCAGCTACTGGTAATAAAGGTGTTACGAGAACATATCCTCATACGCCAGGAATTGATGCAGCAGGGGAAGTTGTGAGTAGTGAAGATGCTACTATTAAGGTAGGAGATCAAGTCATTGTAACGGGATATGATTTAGGGATGAATACTTCTGGTGGTTTCGGAGAATATATTCGCGTGCCGGCATCTTGGATTGTCCCTTTACCAGAGGGAATGTCATTAAAGGAAAGTATGATGTATGGGACAGCAGGTTTTACTGCTGCTTTGTCGGTATATAAGCTTATTGGAGTAGGAATCAAGCCTAGTATGGGAGATGTTTTAGTAACGGGTGCTACAGGCGGCGTAGGCAGTGTAGCTGTTAGTATATTAAGTAAGTTAGGGTTTAACGTAGTAGGAGCGACAGGAAAAATGGAAGAGGAAGATATGCTACTACGTCTAGGAGCGAAAAAAGTGATTCATCGCGCGGAATTGAATGATGAATCAGGAAGACCGATGTTAAAAGGGATATACGCCGGAGTTATCGATACTGTAGGTGGACGTATGTTAGAAACAGCTTTAAAAACAGTAAAGTATGGTGGTTGTGTAACGACATGCGGTAATGTGGCAGGCCAGGAACTACAAACAACGGTATATCCGTTTATTTTACGAGGCATAAGCCTTTTAGGGGTAGATTCAGTGCAATGTCCAGTAGATGTGAGAAGAGATGTGTGGACATTGTTAGCGGATGAGTGGGAAAATTCAAAGTTAGCGTCTTATACAGAAGAATGTACATTAGAAGAATTAGATGAGAAGTTTGTACTTATATTGCAAGGAAAGTTAAAAGGAAGAATAGTTGTTAAAATAAAGTGAAAAAAGAGACGCTTAATGTAGCGTCTCTTTTCTTCATTATAATGATTGTTTTAAAGTGATTTTTCCTTGTTCACCTAAAACACCGTCAGCAATATTTACAGCGTGATCGCCAATGCGTTCTAAGTTACTTACCATATCGACGAAGATGACACTTGCATCACCTGAACAGCTACGCTCGTTTAGACGTAATACGTGACGTTTACGAAGAACACGTTCCATTTGGTCGATTTTGCGTTCTTTTGCAATAACAGTTTGAGCTAGTTCAGTATCGAAGTTTGTTAAAGCTTCAACTGAGTCTTGCAGTGTTGAAATCGTTAATTCCAGCATTTCGTTTAATTCACCTAATGCTTCGTCTGATAGTGAAACACGATTTGAAATTTGGAAATCTACAAGTTCTACAAGATTTTCTACATGATCACCAACACGTTCAATATCTCCAACAACACCTGCTAAAACGGAATGTTTTTCAGAATCCGTAGGTGAAAGCGGCTTTTCAGATAGTAGAACTAAATACTCGGTAATTTTTTTATCTAAATTGTTAATAGCTCCTTCTAATTGAGTAGCCATGTCAGCGTGTTTTTTGTCTTGTGTATTTAAAAATTGGTTTGCTTCTTTTAATCCATGTAATGAAAACTCAGCCATACGGATAATTTCTTTTTGAGCTTCTGTTAAAGCGATAGCTGGAGATTGCTCAATAAAGATTGGGTTTAAATGTTGCGGTTTGAAATCAATAGCAGAGTCTTCGCCGCGAATAAGTTTTGTTACAATCCATGCTAATACAGCGATGAATGGGAATTGAATAACTGCATTTGTTACGTTAAATGTTCCGTGTGCAAATGCAATTGTCATTTCTGGATTTAAGTTTAATGATGTTTGGAAATATTGAATTAAGCTTGTAAATGGTACTAATAAAATCGTAAATATAATTGTACCGACGATATTAAAGATAACGTGAACTAATGCTGCACGTCTTGCGGCAATAGAAGTACCGATTGCTGCTAATACAGCTGTAATTGTTGTACCGATGTTATCACCGAATAATACAGGAAGGGCAGCTTGTAAATCAATTGCACCTTGACCGAATAATTCTTGCAAAATACCGATTGTTGCGCTTGAGCTTTGTACAATTAAAGTGAAGACTGTACCGACAACAACTCCTAAAATTGGGTTATCACTCATACTAACCGTTAATTCTTGGAATGATTCTAAGGAGCGAAGAGGTTTCATACCTGCGCTCATTAATTCCAAACCGAAGAATAACATACCAAAGCCGAATATAACTTGACCTAAAGAATGTACTTTTTTATTTTTAAAGAAGAATAATAAGATAGCTCCAACTGCCATAATTGGGAGAGCGTATTCTCCGATTTTAATTCCGATAATAAATGCAGTAACTGTCGTACCGATGTTTGCACCCATAATAACACCAATTGCTTGTCTTAATGTCATAAATCCTGCACTTACAAGTCCGACTGTTAAAGCGGTTGTTCCTGAGCTTGATTGGATTAATACCGTAACTAACATACCTGCTAGTACACCCATGAGTGGGTTTGTTGTAAAACGATCTAGAATATCGCGAAGACGATCTCCAGCTGCTTGTTGCAGTCCATCGCCCATGTATTTAATCCCGAATAAGAAAATACCTAATCCACCAATGAACTGGAAGATCATATCTTGAACATTATATTCCACGCATTCCACTCCTTAAATTTCATGTACGATGTAATTATTAACTGAACCTTGATTCACTGTAAACGGTTTGCTAGTAAAATTTACACTAAATTTACAAAGGGTAGAAAAGTTTACAATACCTTAAAGAAACAGCTGTATTTTATTGGTTTTCATCTTGTATAAAACTTAATTTTGTAAAGAAATCATACTTTTTAGAATAGTATTGTTCAGTTGAATATCAAGGAAAGTGTCTGCGAGTTCATCGTATATTTTTTGATGAAAGTTAAAAAAATATGTAGGAAAATGCATGTAGTTTTATAACGGTAAAACGAGGGAAAACAATTTTTTTTACACGATAAAAAAGCCACTGAATTATCCAGCAGCTTTTTCCGTGTTTTTATCGCCATACTTTTGTTTTCTTATGCTTGTAATGTAAATGAAGAGAAAAGCAATAAGTAATAGAGAGGAGTAACGATATACAGTTGCATAGTTTGTAAAATGAGCCATAAATCCAAATATAATCGCTCCAGCGCCGATTCCAAGGTCAAATGCGGAGAAGAATGTAGCTGTTGCTACGCCGCGTCGATGCGGTGCTACGCGGTCAATCATCCATGCTTGTAGTGCAGGTTGGATCGCTCCAAAACCACTTCCGTAACATGCTGCAGCAATAATTAAGCTCGGAATTGTCGTCGTATACGACAATAAAATAATGCCTGTAAACGTTATAATAACTCCCGGAATGATGACGAATGTATGGCCTTTCGCATCATATAGCTTTCCAGAGAATGGACGAGTTACAGCGATTGCTAGTGCGTTACATAAAAAGAAGAGACTAATATCAGCTATGCCGACTTCTGTAGCAAATAGTGTTATAAAACTTCCGATTCCTCCGTACATTAATGTAATACATAATATTAATAATGAAGGAAGTAAAGCTTTACGCTCAATAAATCCATCGAGAAAAGAACTAGATGATTGTTGTGGAGGCTGTTTCGTTTTTTGGATTTGAAGTAGTTTCGTTAATATTAATGAAACAATTGTGCACGATAATGCACATAAAAAAAGAATTGTGAAGTTATATGTTTGCATAAGCCATAGTCCGATAAGTGGACCGAGGGCCATTGCGATTGTTCCAGAAAGACCAAAATATCCCATGCCTTCTCCGCGGCGAGCTGAGGGAATTAAATCAGAAACGACAGTTCCATATGTAGTCGTTGTAATACCGAAACCAGCTCCGTGTAAAATACGAACAGCAAGCAAGAGAAAGATTGTTGAGGCGAAAAGGTAACTGCCCATAGCGAGTAAACAAATAGCAGTACCGATCATTAAGATGATTTTTTTATTAAATTTTTGCAAGGCGTTCCCAGTTAGCGGTCTAACAAAAAGTGCCGCAACGGTAAACATGCCGACAACCAATCCGATATTGGAACTTGTGCCACCAATTTCTTTCACATAAACAGGTAAGGTTGGAATTAACATTTGAAACCCTAAAAACATACATAAGTTTGCAAAAATTAAAGCAACAAACTCTTTTGTCCATAACGGTTCTCGTTTTACGAGTATTGCTTCTCCCATATATTCATCCCCTATATAAAATTTTCCCGCTATTAACGGGCAGTAAAACTCCCACCTCAAAATCGGACTGGAGCAAAGAAGTTAGGTGGGAGATCAACTGCCCGTAAATGCCCGATTGGTTCAACTAATAATCAGTGGGGGATGAACACCCCCCTCACTGATTAAAGTTTCACTGTATCTCTTTTCTTTCGAGTATATGTATTGGCCAATGCAACAGTCAAGGAAGGTGTCTTGAAAACGGATAACAATTTTTAAGGCGAAAAACTGACAAATTTGTGTAAAAGCTACACAACTATGAAAAAAAGATGTAAAGTATAGATGTATAGACTTGTAGGTGTTAAGAATGATAGAAATTGTTTTTTCTTTAAAGAAAGCGGATTCAAAAGAGTAGTGAACAAGAAGGGGAGATATACTTTTTCACTACATATATTTGAAAAGGTTTACAATATGATGAAGAAAGAGGCGTGTACATATGAGACGATTAGGTATTTCTATTTATCCAGAACATTCAACAGTAGAGAAAGATAAGGAGTATTTAACATTAGCAAGTAAATATGGATTTACACGTGTGTTCACATGTTTATTGTCTGTGGATGGAGAAAAAGAGAAAATTATAGAAGAATTTAAAGAAACGATTTCTCATGCGAATGCATTAGGGTTTCAGGTATTAGTTGATATTAGTCCGTCTGTTTTTGAACAATTAGGTATTTCGTATAATGATTTATCATTCTTCCATGAATTAGGTGCGTACGGTATTCGTTTAGATGTCGGTTTCTCAGGATTAGAAGAATCAATTATGACTTATAATCCATATGGTTTGAAAATTGAGATTAATATGAGCAATGGTACGAAGTATGTAGATAACATTATGAGCCATAGACCAAATCGCGAAAATTTAATTGGTTGCCATAATTTTTATCCGCATCGTTATTCAGGATTATCATACGATCATTTTATTAAATGCTCGAAACAATTTAAAGATTACGGTATGAGAACGGCTGCTTTTATTTCATCATTTGATGCAACATATGGACCTTGGCCAGTAACAGAAGGATTATGTACGTTAGAGCAGCATCGTGAATTACCGATGACAACACAGGCAAAGCATTTATTCGCGACGGAATTAATTGATGATGTTATTATTGCAAACGCATATGCATCAGAAGAAGAATTACAAGCACTAGGTGCATTAAATAAAGAGAAACAAACATTTGATATAGAAATATATGATACAACGACAGAACTAGAAAGAATTATCGTATTAGACGAACCACATTTTTATCGCGGAGATGTATCTGAATATATGATTCGTTCTACACAAAGTCGTGTGAAATATAAAAAAGAAGAGTTTAAACCTCATAATACGCGTGAAATTAAGCGTGGAGATTTATTAATTGATAATGAACAATATGGCCAGTATAAAGGCGAATTACAAATTGCATTAAAAGATATGGTGAATACAGGAAAAACAAATGTAGTTGGTCGAATTGTAGAAGAAGAGATTTTCTTACTAGACTATTTACAAGCATGGGATAAATTTGGATTCACGTTAAAGAAATAGAGGGAATATAAAGGGGAAAAACTACTGATTTCAGCAGCTTTTCCCCCTTTATATATAAAGAGCGAGAGGAAGAGCTATGACAAAGGTGCATCAGCGATTAATTTCTATTTTAGAGGAGTTTTTAGAAGAGAAATCGATGTTAAATCGAGCTTTTTTAGCGGGCCGTTTACATGTATCGACGAAGACGATTCAAAAGGATATAAAATTATTAAATGATATATTGGAAGAAAACGGAGCGAAAATCGAATCGCAAAGAGGGACTGGGTACGAATTAGAAATTATACAAACGAAGAAATTTGAAGACTTTTGTGTGAGCCTATTTCAAAAACAGACGGAAAAGATCCCAACTTCTTATGAAGAAAGAATAGCGTATATTCTGCAGCGTGTTTTAACGACAGAGGGATATGTGAAGCTTTCAGAATTAGCAGAAGAGATTTATGTGAGCAAATCAACGGTCAATTTAATTATGAAAGATGTTACAGATATATGTGGCCGCTATAAATTACAAATTGAGAAGAGACCGTATTATGGTATACGTATTGTTGGAGAGGAATTTAATATTCGTTCTTGTTTATCACAATATGGTTTACCGCGTTATGGCCATACTCCGTTTCATGAGCAATTTGAGCAGACGGAGACATATTTATCGCTACCTCATATATCACTCATTCGTTCAATTATATTAAAGTATATTGAAGGTGGAACAATATATTTATCTGATATAGAAATTGATAATTTAGTCATTCATATTGCAATCGCATTAAAGCGTTGTCAAAGTCAACATTATATGAAAGAACTGCATGCGGAGCAATCAGAACTTATAATAAAGAAAGAATATACAATTGCGAAGCAGATTTTAGGAGATTTAGAGAAAGAGTTAAAATTTTTATTTCCAGAAGAAGAAGTATTATATGTGACGATGCATTTATTAAGTACTGCTGTTACAACGAGAGATCGCTATGAAAATGTAGAAGAGCTATTAGGAAAAGATATATATGCATTTATGCAACATATTCTTTTTAAAGTAGCGGAAGAACGGAATCTTATTTTTTATTATGATGAAGAATTATTACTTGGATTTGGTATTCATTTAAAAACGTTATTAAATCGTTTGAAGTATAAGTTAAATACGAGAAATCCTCTTTTGGCAGAAGTGAAAAAGAATTATCCGTATGCTTTTGAAATTGCGGTTCTTGTTGGAGATATCATTGGTGAATATACGGGTGAATCGATCCCTGAAAGTGAAATTGGTTATATTGCTATTCACTTCGGCGGAGCGATGAGCCGTTTGCAGGAGCAGAATCAAAAGAAAAGATTTTTATTAGTTTGTGCGACTGGTCAAGGAAGTGCACAACTATTGAAATATAAAATTTTATCACAGTTCCGAGATAAATTAGAGATTGTAGGTATTACAGGTTATTATCAATTGAAAGTAGAAGATATTTATAAAGAAAAAATAGATTGTATTATTAGTACGATTCATATACCGAGTGGTTTGCCTGTGCCAGTTATAAAAGTGAATTCAATATTTGATGATAAAGAGATTAAATTGATTGGTCAGCGGTTGTTTACGCATGTGAATACGAGTGTGCAGCCTTATATTAAGGAAGATTTAATTTTCTTAAATCATAGTGCTTCTACGAAAGAGGATGTTATTCAGTTTTTATGTGAGAAAGCTGCTGAGAAACATTATGTACAAGAAAACTTTTATGCTTCTGTTATGGAAAGAGAAAATACGTCTCCGACAGCGGTTGGGAATTCAGTTGCAATCCCGCATCCGATGCAGTTATTAAGTGAGGAAACTTTTTTGATGTTTTGCACACTTGAAAAGGCTGTTGATTGGGGAGATAAAAAAGTACAAGTAATTATTTTATTTAGTGTAAAGCGCAATAATAATGAAGATTTGCAAAGGCTTTATGATTTTTTATATGATATTATGTCTAGTCAAAGTGTGATAGAGAAGCTAACTCAGACCGAGGTGATTGAAGATTTTCAAGAGATTTTATTATCATTTTGAAAAAGTATATAAAAACTTCCGTTACATAACGGAAGTTTTTTATGTTTAATTGTATGCGTTTTCATAATAAGATAAAAATATAGAAAACATATAGCTTGGGGGAATTTAAAATGACTGATATGCAAACTCCATTTGCGTTAATTTTACATGGTGGCAACGCGAGAAGCGCGGCGCTTGAAGCAATCGCTTTTGCAAGACAAGGAGATTTTGAGAATGCGGGTGAAAAGATGGAACTTGCTAGTGAAGAAATTTCAGCAGCTCATCGTATTCAAACGGATTTAATTCAAGAAGAGGCAAGAGGAAATCATGCAGAAATCAGTTTACTGTTAGTGCACGCACAAGATCATTTAATGAATGCAATTACAGTGAAAGAACTAGCTGAAGAATTTATTACTCTTCATAAACGAGTGGAAGAGAAAGTGACAGTATAAGATGTATATTTTATTATGTTGTGCAGCAGGTATGTCAACGAGTATGGTCGTAAGAAAAATGCAAGAAGAGGCAAAGAAACAGGGGAAGAATTATAAAATTAAGGCGGTTGATTCAGAACTCGTGAAACTTGAAATTAAGGAAGCTGATGTCGTTTTAATTGGTCCACAAGTGAAATATTTATTTCCAGCTGTAGAGTTTCTTGCAAACTCATACAACATACCAGTTGCAATTATAGACCAACGAGATTATGGCATGTGTGATGGTTTGAAAGTACTGAAGCAAGCAGAACAATTAGTCTTAGTATAATTATATCTTTTTAAATATAAACATTATAATGTTATAAAGTTTATTTCATTCTTTTATAGTAGAGAGAAAGAGGAGGGCTATTGATGAATGGGTTTATGAGTTTTATGGAACAAAAGATTATGCCAACAACGCAAAAGATTGCAGGACAACGACATTTATTGGCAATTCGAAATGGGGTTATTTCTACATTACCGTTAACGATCGTCGGGTCATTTTTCGTTATCTTTTTAAATTTACCAATTGATGCATATATGGAATGGATTGCACCGTTTCGCCATATTTTAGATATTCCATTCCGATTTACAGTAGGACTAATGGCCTTATACGCAGCGTTTGGTGTAGGGGCTTCGCTCGCGAACTTTTATCAGCTCAATCAATTAAGTGCAGGGCTACTATCTGTACTCGCCTTTTTACTAGCATCAGTTGAACCAATTCAAATTACGAAAGCTGTACCAGGTGTTATTGATGCAGGTCGATATATTTCAGTAGGAACATTAAGTGCAACGTCTTTATTCGGCGCAATTGTTACAGCATTAATTGCAGTAGAAATTTATCATTTTATGATTAAGCATAATATCTCAATAAAATTACCAGACAGTGTACCACCAGCAGTTTCAAATTCGTTTGCAGCATTAATTCCAACATTAGTAGTTATTCTTTTATTCTGGGGCATTCGCTACGGTTTGAAATTCGATGTAAATACAACAATTACATACTTAATCGCACCATTAAAATCAGTACTAGTAGGAAATAACTTATTCGGTGGTTTATTAACAGTATTCTTAATCGTGTTCTTCTGGTCATTTGGTATACATGGACCGGCGATTTTAGGACCAATCATTCGTCCGATGTGGGATTCAGCAATTCTTGAAAATATGGAAGTGTTCACGGCTACAGGAAATGCACATCAGTTACCAAACTTATTTACAGAGCAATTCATTCAATGGTTCGTATGGATTGGCGGATCAGGATCAACGTTAGCTTTAGTAATTATGTTTATGTTCTCTAAATCTAAGTTCCTAAAAGAGTTAGGTAGATTATCATTCGTACCAGGTTTATTCAATATTAACGAGCCAATTATTTTCGGGGCTCCGATTGTAATGAACCCAATCTTAATTATTCCGTTCGTTATTACACCGCTAGTGACAACGACAGTATCATATTTCGCAGTTGTTTCAGGTATGATTCCACTCATGATGGCGAAACTGCCATTTACGATGTTAGCACCAATTGCAGCGATTATTAGCACGGACTGGACAATTATGGCTGGTGTACTTGTACTTGTTAACTTTGCGATCTCATTCGTTATTTACTATCCATTCTTCAAAATGTATGAGAAACAACAATTAGCAGGAGAGGAGAAAACAGAATGCTCGGAGCAATTATCATCTTAATTACATTCGTGATCGGACAGTGTATTGCCCATTATTCGAAATGGGTACAAAGTAAATCTTTATTAGTGTTACTACTAGTATCAGTTTTATTAATCGGTTGTTCAATGGGTGCATATGTAATGTTAGGATTGCAATCACCGTACGTAATTATTGTACCGACAATTTTATGTGCAACGTGTTTATCTGCAAAATATAGATTTACGAGCATGGCATTAATACAACGTGTGAAGGAGATGCAAAAGCATGGAGCGTAAATTAGGGATTTCACTTTATCCAGAACATTCAACGAAAGAAAAAGATATGGCTTATATTTCCGTAGCGGCACGACACGGTTTTTCAAGAATATTTACTTGTTTGTTATCTGTGAATCGTCCGAAAGAAGAAATTGTAGCTGAATTTAAAGAGATTATTAATCACGCAAAAGATAACAATATGGAAGTTATTTTAGATGTAGCTCCGGCTGTGTTTGATCAGCTTGGTATTAGTTATAGCGATCTATCATTCTTCGCAGAGTTAGGCGCAGACGGTATTCGTTTAGATGTAGGCTTTGACGGGTTAACGGAAGCGAAAATGACGAATAATCCGTACGGTTTACAAATTGAGTTAAATGTAAGTAACGATATTGCGTACTTAGAAAATATTCTTTCGCATCAAGCAAATAAATCAGCTTTAATTGGTTGCCATAATTTTTATCCGCAAAAATTCACTGGTCTTCCGTATGATTATTTCATTCGCTGCAGTGAACGCTTTAAAAAGCATGGTATTCGCAGTGCAGCCTTTATTACATCACATGCCGCAAACATCGGTCCATGGGATATTAACGACGGATTATGTACGTTAGAAGAGCATCGTAATTTACCAATTGAAGTACAAGCGAAGCATTTATGGGCAACAGGGCTAATCGATGATGTCATTATCGGAAATGCTTATGCGAGTGAGGAAGAGTTAGAGAAACTAGGAAACTTAAATCGCTACATGTTACAGCTAAAAGTGCACTTTGTAGACGAAGCGACTGAAGTAGAGAAGAGAGCGACGCTGCAAGAATTACACGTAAGACGCGGCGACATAACAGAGTATATGGTACGTTCTACAGAAGTACGTAAAAAGTACAAAGACTATGACTTCCCAGTGCGTGAAAGTGTGCTGCAGGAAAGAGGGCAAGTTGTAATTGGTAATAACTCATTCGGAAAGTATAAAGGTGAACTGCAAATCATTTTAAAAGAAATGCCGATAGATGAACGGAAAAATATCGTCGGTACAATTGCGGAAGAGGAGTTATTCTTACTAAATTATGTAGGAGCTTGGACGCAGTTTACTTGTGTGGAATAGGGAAGATAGGGGGCGTTCCAAATTTTGGACCGCCTTTTTAATATTAAAGTACTTTTAACGTCAAAATTTGTCGGTAAATCGATATCTCTTGTCGAATCGTTGATATATTATAAGTTACGATAGATATATTCGAAAAATCGTTGATATATTGTAGGTTACGATAGATATATTTGAAAAATCGTTGATATAATTTCATTTACTATGTCATTTTTCAGTAGTTTAATAGAGTAAAAAAAGAGCCAGCCTCAACGATGAAGTGACCCCCGAAAGTTAGACAGGTCGTTTCATTAGGCAGCCTCTAGGGTATGAGCCCGGTATTGTACTGGGCTCATACCCTTTAATTTTGCCTTAATTCTTTTATGATTATAGTATTCTATATACTTTGCTAATTCTTGTTTGAAATGTGTTATACTTTCAAATTCTTTTCGATATAGAAATTCCGATTTCATGATACCGAAGAAATTTTCAATAACGGCATTGTCATAACAGTTTCCTTTGCGAGACATACTTTGAGTTATGCCACAATTCTTAAGAGAATGACGGTATTGTTTCATTTGATAGTGCCAACCTTGATCAGAGTGAATGAGGAGTTTATCCGGATCGGTTACACAATAAAGAGCTTGTTCCAACATCGCTGAAACAAGGGAATAGGTCGGTCTTGAACCAATTGTATACGTGATAATTTCACCATTAAATAAATCCAACATTGGTAATAGGTATAACTTCTCCCCAAATAACTTAAACTCCGTAATATCTGTAACCCACTTTTCATTTGGTTTTTCAGCTTGGAAGTTGCGATTTAAAATATTTGGCGCAATTTTCCCAACTGTCCCTTTGTAAGAGCGATATTTTTTCATACGAACCAGACATTTTAACCCTAATTCTTTCATAAGGCGATACACTTTTTTATGATTTACTTTGTGTCCACGATTCATAAGTTCATCACGAATACGACGATAACCATAACACCCATCGTGTTCATTATAAATAGCTTGAATCCGTTCTTTTACCTCCGCATTTGGATCAGGACGATTAAAACGTTTCATCCAGTAATAGTACGTACTACGTGGAATGTTTGCGAGTTGAAGTAACTCCTTGATAGGAAATTCATGCCTTAACTCGTAGATTACTTGCGCTTTGTCTTGTTTGGTGATTTTTCTTTGTTTTGAACTAAGGCATTCAACTTTTTTAAATATGCATTTTCCATACGTAAACGCTCATTTTCCGCTTGTAAGGCTTCGATTGATCCTTCATCTACTGGTTTTATTTTTTTATCTTTCATGGTTGGACGCCCCTTTTTCTTTGATTGTAGGGCATCCAATCCTCCTGTTTCATAAGCTATTTTCCATTTCCGAAGTGTTTCATAAGACGGTATATTGAAAAGTGCCGCTGTTTCTCTGATAGATGTCCCGTGTTCATTCATATAATAAAGTACATCTAGTTTATACTGGGCTGGGTAGAATGTATAGCACTTTTCAAAGGCCTTTTCACCTGAAGACTCATATCGTCTAATCCACTCACGAAGTACGCTAGGGTTAACTCCTATAGATTTAGCAATTGTTTTTCCACTTTCTGTACCATCTAAATATCGTTTCACCGCTTGGATTTTTTCTTTTGAAGAAAATTTAGCCATAAAAAATGCACCTCCAATTGTTAGGCTGTGTCTAACAATTGGGGTGCACTTCACGATGAGACTGACTCTTTTTTACTGACTAGTTTAATACTTTAACTGTAACTGTTTTACGTCCCCAGCTACTTGATGAACCTTTATCTGGCATTAAAACGTCGATTTTATTACCTTTAATAGCTCCACCAGTATCACCAGCGATTGCTACTCCGTAACCTTCAACCCATACTTTTGAACCTAATGGAATGACACTTGGATCAACTGCAATTAGTTTCATGTTTGGATTAGCTGTTAAGTTGTGGCCTAAAGCTGATTTTACTTGGTCGCCTGCTTTATAACCATTTTCAAGTGGATCTGCTGTATAAGCTGTTGCTACAACACGTAACTCACGAGAAGATGATGGTGCACTAGTTTCAGTTTCTTTTGCAACAGGTTGTTGTGTAGCTGGTTTTTGAGTTTTAGCCGCTTCACGAGCTTTAGCTGCTTCTTGAGCCTTAGCCGCTTCACGAGCTTCAACTGCTTCTTGAGCCTTAGCTGCTTCACGAGCTTCAGCTGCCTCTTGAGCTTTAGCCGCTTCACGAGCTTTAGCTGCTTCTTGAGCCTTAGCCGCTGCTTGAGCTTCAGCATCTGCTTGAGCTTTAGCTGCTTCACGAGCTTTAGCCGCCTCTTGAGCTTTAACTTCTGCTTGAGCTTCAGCATCTGCCTGAGCTTTAGCTGCTTCTTGAGCCTTAGCTGCTTCACGAGCTTTAGCCGCTTCTTGAGCTTTAACTTCTGCTTGAGCTTCAGCTGCTTCGCGAGCTTTAGTTGCTTCCACTGCTTTAGCTTTTGCTTGAGTTTCAGCTACTTCCTGAGCTTTAACTGCTTCACGAACTTTAGCTGTATCTTGAACTGTAGTTGTTTTTTCAACTTTAACTACTGGTTGAACTTTAACTGGTGCTTTACCTGTTAAGTAAGGAACATGAACATAAGCTGTTTTTCCGTTATATTCAAATTGAATCCAATCATTTTGTACTTGGTGTGTTGTTTCGATTACATCATCTTTTTTCAACTTACCAAGAATCTCTGAGTCTGTGTTTGCTCCAGCACGTACGTTTAATACGTTTGCTGTTACGTAGTAAGTGTCTTTTGTATAGTCAGCGCTTATGAAAGCTTCTTTACCGCTATTCAATTGAACTTTTGACCAACCATTTTCTGTATGTAAAACATTTACTTTATATCCATCTAATAATTTTCCTACAACTTTTGATTCAGTAGTTGGGTTTTCTCGTACGTTTAGTACGTCAGTCGTTACGATCGTTTCTGCTTTAGCAGATGTTGTGAAAATCCCAAGACCAAAAACCGCTGCTGTTGCTATACCCATAAATTTTTTCATAATAGCCTCCATTGCATTTGTTTTCGTTGACCTCATTATAGCAACCATTATTTTCTTATTTGCGAAAAACATAAAATTACAAAGCTTTCGTAACGGGGCATTAATATTCTGTAACAATTCCATAAATATCCTGATAGCGCTTCCTTGTTGTTTTTTGGCGTATTAGGGCATATGGAACACAAAATGAGTAGTATTTCAATTGCTGTAACATTAATAATGTTACAGCAATGTTTCTTGAAGATATCTATAATGTTACAAAAGTAGTGCGTTTTACTGTTTAAATGAAAAATAGTTATGAAATAATAATCTTTTTAGACGTAAAAAGATATAAATGAGGTGAAATTTAATGAAATATCGATATAATTGTTACAAAATCAGTCGAAGTATGGAAAAAATTACGCCTTGATTTTCGTCTGTTACATAGTATTTTTGCAATAATAGGATTAGATAATAGCCTTAGTACCTATAAATAATGAAGAGTAATAGAATGATAGTTGTAACGTGAAACATATATAATAGAAGAAACTCGATTTAATAGGTAAATAAAAAACGCAGGAGTGTAAACTCCTACGTTTTTGTTTATTCATATCGTAAACATTCAATTGGATCAAGTTTTGCAGCTTTGTTAGCTGGTAGTAGTCCGAATGCAATACCGATCAGCATTGAAATACCTACTGCAAGAAGTCCAAGTTCTTTTGAGACAACGAGTGGCCATCCAGCAAAGATTGAGACGATCCAAGCGAAGAAAATACCGAGCATGAATCCGATGAAACCACCAAGTCCTGTTAAAATACAAGATTCGATTAAGAATTGTGTTAATACTTTACCACGTGTTGCACCAAGAGCTTTACGAATACCAATCTCACGTGTACGTTCTGTTACAGATACGAGCATGATGTTCATTACACCGATACCACCAACAAGTAAGGAGATAGCAGCAATACCACCGAATACCATTTTCATCATACCGATTGATTCGTCTAGTTGTTTCGTAAATTCACCTAAGTCTTGTGCTTCGAATTTGTGCTCAAATTTAGGAGCTTTCAGTTCGTTTAAGACAGAAACGGCTTGTTTTTCTACACTTTTACGTTCTGTCGGAGAGGTCATTGTTAATCTTACGGAGTCATACTCATTTACTCCTGAAATTACAGGTGCATTTTCAAGTGATGTATAACCTTCAGGCATAGGCATTCCAAAGTCGTTTTTCGTTTCGTATACACCGACTATTTTATACGGCTTTCCTTTTATATCCGTGTATTGATTTGATTCCCAACCACTATTAAATAATTTGTTGAAAGCTTCTTCATTTAATATAACAGCAGGGATTGCTTGGTTTAGTTCACTGTCATTTAATTCACGACCGTGAACTAATTTTATTTTCGAATCTGTCATAAAGGCGCCTGTTCCACCTTTTAAATCAAGATTTACATCTTTTGAACCAGCAGATGCTTTTACTTTCATACTTACGTCTGGATACACATCTTTTACGCCTGGTATAGTTTGTAGACGTTTTAGCATATCAGGTGTGATTTTGGCACTATCCGTTCCGTAATCAGGATTGTTGTAGTAAATCGTTACTTCGTTATCTTTTCCTTGGCCTAATTCTTTTTTAAACTTTGCGTTTGTACCATCACCCATTGAAATGATAGTAATAATGGCACTAATACCGATAATAATACCTAACATCGTTAAGATGGAACGCATTTTATGAGCAAAGATAGAGGAAAGGGCCATGCGTATATTTTCACTCGTATTCAAAATTAACCTCTCCAATCTTGGACGATATTTCCGTCACGAATTACAATTTGACGTGCTGCAGCTTCCCCGATTTCACGGTCATGGGTAATCATAATGATTGTTGAGCCTTGTTTATTTAATTCGTAAAAGAGATCCATAATTTGTGTACTTGTTTTCGTATCAAGTGCTCCCGTCGGTTCATCGGCTAAAATGAATTTTGGGTTATTTACGATTGCGCGTGCAACAGCGACACGCTGCTTTTGTCCACCTGATAATTCATTCGGTAAGTGAGTAGCGCGATCAGCTAAACCGACTTTTGTTAAAGCAGCTAATGAGCGCTCACGTCTTTCCTTTTTATCGACTCCAGCGTAAATAAGAGGTAGCTCTACATTTTGAAGTGCTGTAAGTCTCGGTAATAACATGAAGTTTTGGAATACGAATCCGATTTCTTTATTACGAACATGTGCAAGTTCTGTTTCAGACATGTTTGAAATGTTTTGTCCAGCTAGTTCGTACGTACCTGTCGTCGGTTTATCTAAGCAACCGATAATGTTCATTAATGTTGATTTACCAGAACCAGAAGGTCCCATAATAGAAGTGAATTCTCCTTGGTTCAGTGTTACGTCAATTCCGTGTAATATTTGAACGGATTCTGCACCATTTTGGAAGGATTTCGTGATGCCTTTTAAGTTAATCACTGGGCGACAACCTCCATACCATCTTTTAAGTCTTTTTCAGGTTTAGAGATAATTTCCTCTCCTTTTTTCACTCCAGAAACTTTTGCTTCGCTATCAGTCTCGAATTCAACAGTAACTGCTTGTTCTTTCGCTTTACCGTCTTTTACAACGAAGACAACATTTTTGTCACCTTTTTTCACGATACTGCTTTTCGGAACAATTGTACCAGTTGCTTCGCCAGATTTACTTGTTACGTAAACGTGGAAGCCGTTTTGTAGTTCGTCACTATTATCTAAAGTGACAGTGAATTGATAGTTAGAAACAGTTTTATTTTCATCCATGCTCTTTAATGGTGTAGAACCGATTTCTGTTACTTTTCCTGTCCAAGTCTTACCAGCGACAGTTTTTGATGAAACAGTTACTTCTTGCCCAACTTTCATACTAGCAAGCTCATATTCAGAAAGTTGACCTTTTACCTTAAATTGACCAGCGTGACGAAGAGTAATTCCGCTCATACCTGTTTTTTCGTCAGCAGTTTTCACGATATCATCAATTACGCCATCAGCAGGACTTGTTACAGAAAGTGTGTTTACTTTTTCTTTTGCTGCTTTAATCATTTCATCAGCTTTTTCAACTTCAAACTTTTTCATTTCAAGTTGTGATTCTAATTGCCCAACTTCAACTTCTGATGCTTTTAATGCTTCAGCAGGAAGGCCTGCATTTTTATCTTTTTGTAATTTTTGTTTCGCTGCATCAATTTGTTTTTGGAACAACGTTACTTCTTTTTGTGCGATTTTCTTTTGCATTTCTGCTTCTGTTACACCTTGTTTAGCAGTAGGGTCATTGTATTTAAACAGAAGCTGACCTTTTTTCACTTCATCGCCTTTTTTTACAGCTAATTCATATGTTCCTTTTGTTGGATCGAATGAAATAGTTTCAATTCCGTTTGGAATAACTTCGCCACCAAATTTTTGCGCGTTTTGGATTTGTTTTTCAGTTACTTTATATCCGCTATATGCCATTGCTACTTCTGAACCGCCACCACCAGCAAATGCAAAGTATGATCCAGCTGCAATTCCAATTGCTACTACACTAGTAATTAACACTTTATTTTTCTTTTTCATCTATTTATCACCTTTTCGTTCGTTTTAGTATCTACATTAAGTATAGAAGAGGAGAAGAATCTGACAAATCGTTTTAGCTTACAATAACCTTACAGTTTTGTAAGGTATGAATATGTAAATGTAAGGTAGAGGTTGTCCTAGTATAAGCAAATGAATTGACTCATTGTTTCTTTCTTACAATAATATTGTATGAAGGAGAGGAGGAAGGAAGATGGAAGCTTATTTTAGTGCGCATCCATTAAAATCGTTTATTCCATACTCAAGACAACACGTCCTTATATTATTTATTATGTTGGTGGGGATATTTTTTCTGTATCAATACCAAGATTTATTGCGTCAAAGTGAGTGGAATATAACGGTTCGATATGCGATTGCATTTCTATTTATAGGGAGTGAAATTGGGCTCTATATGTGGGAATGGAAAGCAGGGATTTTTGAGCTAGGCACTTCATTACCGTTTGAGTTATGTACGATTAGTTTATTATTAGCGTCGATTATGATTGTAACGAAAAGTTACCGCATATATGAGATTGTATTTTTTACAGGAATTATTGGTGCATCACAAGCCATTTTAACGCCGAACTTGCAGTATACTTTTCCACATTTTCGTTTCATTGAATATTTCATCGCACATGTATTGCTCATTTGGACACCGCTCTTTATGACTTGGGTAGAAGGGTATCGTCCTACATTACAATCTATTAAACGTACGATGATATTTTTAAACATATTGATTCCGATTGTTTCGTTTGTAAATTACAAAACAGGTGGTAATTATATGTTTTTAGCTCATAAGCCAGAAACAGCTTCATTACTCGATATGTTAGGACCGCATCCTTACTATATTATTTCATTAGAGATAGCTGCACTTATTGGATGTTTTATTTTGTATATGCCATTTGTGAAAAGAGAAAAACAGTTACACAAAGAATCGTTAGGGTCATAACCTAGCGATTTTTTATCTATTGAATATTTACAATTCAGAAAATTAAGAATAGAATTAAGGGGTAAATTATAGAGAGAGAAGGGCGAAAATGGTCAAAAAGGTATTTTTGAATGGAATGGAAGTGACGATTCAATTTCTTATTTCGATTTTGGGGATTATTATTTTAGGGGCTTTGCCGAAATTATTTTATGGATTTAAGGTGGATGTATCAAAGTACATACAGAGTTTAAAAGAAGTGTTTGTGAACTTAATGGATATTTCCAATTTGCAATATGTGAGAGGTAAATTTTTATTTCCACAGTTGTTCGTCCATTATAAAGAAACGATTATTATTTTTTTGGCTGCTTTTTTCATTTCATTATTTGTAGCATTTTGTATCGTTTATGTAATTATGAGTAGTTCACCGCGTATACAACATCGAATTAAATCATTTCTTATCTTCCTAGAATCCATTCCAGATATTCTTCTTATTTTAGTATCACAAATTTTAGTTGTATGGTTTTTTAAACAAACAGGTTTTTTACCTTTTCAAATTGCGTCAATTGGAGGCGAGTCGATTAGAGGGTTGCCAATATTGTGTTTGAGCATCCCGACTACGATTATGTTTGTAAAAATGGTAGTGCTTCGTTTTGAAAATGAACTAGAAAAAGATTATGTACTATTTGCTAAGGCGAAAGGGCTGGGGCGCTTTCATATTTTAAATCGTCATATTTTACGAAATGTGTTGCTTAGTACACTATTCTTTGCGAAAACGAATATCTTTTTTATGTTATCTAATTTATATATTATAGAATGGATTTTTAATACGGGTGGTATTTTCATGTTTTTAAAATCGTACGAGGGTATTAGGGTGGAGGTTTTCATCGTTAGTGTACTGCTTATTTATATTCCGGTTTTTATTTTATTTAAATTGTTTCATTATCTCATTCCGGCTGCGATGAAGGAGAGATTATAATATGTGGACGTATATAAAACGTGATAAAAGATTTTGGATAAGCATTGGGTTTCTTCTCCTATTAGTTCTTTTGAGCATCGGAAATACGTTATGGAATGATGGACACATTAGGCAAGTTACATTGCAATATGATGCGGATGAAAATCCACAAGTGCCACCGTTTTCACCTTCATCACAATTTTTACTCGGGACAGACCGGAAAGGATACGACCTGTTACATTTAGTCATTGAAGGTGCGAAGTGGACGATTGGTATATCTATTTTAATTGCGGCACTTAGAATGGTGATAGGTGTGTTTTTTGGTGTTGTGCTTGGAACATATGTAAAAAGAGGGTTTTCAAAAATTGAGGCTTTCTTTGATAGTTTTACAGTTATTCCAACAGTTATGATTGCGTACTTTTTTCTTCACTTTGCAAATGCATTTGGGAGTGGAGAGGAAACAACAACCTTTTTTGAAAGGGCTTCGTTTCAAGTTTTATTACTTGTAATGCTTGTGATGCCAGTTATTGCACTGTATGTTGCGAAGGAAGTCCGTAAGTTGAGAACCGAAGAATTTATTGAAGCTGCGTGCATATTAGGTGGATCGAGAAGGCATATTGTTATAAAGCATATTTTCCCGCATCTCTATATGACGTTTATACTTGTATTTTTTCAGCAGTTTACGCAAACTCTTACTATTTTACTGCACTTAGGGTTACTAGAAATATTCTTTGGCGGAACAGTTCAGTTTTTAGGACCGATAGAAGAAATAGAATCATACACACATGAATGGTCAGGCTTAATTGGAGTCTATTTTAGATCATTAACAGTGAATCCGTGGATCCCGCTCGTTCCCATTACATTTTTTGGACTTACCATTTTTTCAGGAAATATGATCGTAAAAAGTATAGAAGAGGCAATGATGAAAGTAAGGTTAGGCGGAGAGATAAAGAAGGCTGATATAGAAGAGGAACAATCTGCTGTGCAGTCAAAAGAAGAGTTATTTACTTTTAAACATACGATGTGAAGCGAAAAAAAGAAGCAAGCATGGATTTCATGCTTGCTTCTTTTCTTTATTTTGTAGAAACTTCACCTGCAGCTTCTGTTTGCGGAATAAAGTATCCAATTATACCACCGATTATGGCTGGAATGATCCAGCCAATTCCTAAGTTATAAAAAGGAATGGTGTGTACGATATTAGCGATAAAACTTGGTATCATTTCCACATTATCAAGTGCATGAATACAGCTAATAATAAATGCTGCGATCATCGCTCCGATGTAGACAGAAGGTTTACGTTTCGTATATTTGTCGATAAATGATACGAAAACTAAAATGATTGTAATTGGGTACAAAATAATTAATACAGGTAATGTGATTTTAATTAATAAGCTTAATCCTAAGTTTGAAATAACGAAGCTAAAGATACAAACGTATAGCACAAGCTTTTTGTATGAAACATTTGTTAGCACTGTTGTGAAGTAATTTGCAAATGCACTTACAACACCAATTGCCGTCGTTAAACAAGCGAAGATAATGGCGATACTTAATAAAACATTACCGCTTGTCCCAAAGAATTGATACATAACAGTAGCTAATAGTTGACCACCGTTTTCGAATTGCCCTAAGTTGCCGTTTGAAGCGCCGATATAACCGAGTAAGAAGTAAACAATTGTTAAGAATAGAGCAGCAATGCTTCCGCAAATGATTGTATATTTCGCGATAGATTTCTTCTCTTGTATACCGTTTTGACGAATTGCATTTACAACAATTGTTGATAGTACGAGAGCGCCAATTGCATCTAACGTTAAAAATCCTTCAAGAAATCCTTTGAAAAACGGGATGTCTTTATAGTCACCGATAGGCTCTGCAAACGTTCCTGGTGAAAGAATCGCTTTTGTTGCCATAATTGCAATAATTACAAGTAAAATTGGTGTTAATATTTTACCGATATGATCTACTAGCTTGGATGGATTTAATGATAAGAAGTAAACGACTGTAAAGAAAATCGCACTAAAAACTAACATAGAATACCATTGATCTGGGAAAAGTGGTGCAATCCCGATCTCATAAGATACAGATCCAGTTCGTGGAATAACAAATAGTGGGCCGATTGAAAGATAAATAATGATAGCGAATACTGCTGCGAATTTTGGGTGAACACGGCTCGCTAAAGTGTTAAAACTACCACCAGCAAGGGCAACAGCAACGATAGCAAGTAAAGATAAACCGACGTCTGTAATAATAAATCCTGTAATGGAAACCCACATATTTTCTCCGGAAGAAAGACCAAGAAGGGGCGGGAAAATCATATTACCAGCACCGAAGAAAACTGCGAATAGTAATAAACTAATCGAAAGTATTTGCGCTGGTTTTAAAGTTGTACGCATATAAAGAAAATCCTCCTAATGAGTATTTTTTGTCGAAAATTCAAATAATTTGTCGAGTAACTGTTATTATTTTAAAGGTCTGATGACTAGAAAGCAATAGGGAATTTTGAAAATATTAAAAAATAATGCATTAAATCGAATAAATATACTATTTATATGTTTAATAGGAAGGATTTAACTTTTAACGCAAAAAAACACATATCGCTAGGATACGTGTTTTAAAAAAATATTTTTTTATCGCGTTCTTCTTTTAAAATTTCAACTGCTTCTCGGAAACGTTGTGAATGGACAATTTCTCGTTCACGTAAAAAGCGTAGGCTGTCATTTATATCTGGATCATCTGATAAGTTAATGAGCCATTGATATGTTGCGCGTGCTTTTTCTTCAGCTGCAATATCCTCGTATAGATCGGCAATTGGATCACCTTTAGCCTGTATATAGGTTGCAGTAAATGGAACACCAGCAGCGTTATGGTAATGAAGAGCACTGTCATGATCAGCGTAATGAGGGTCAAGACCAGCAGCTTTCATTTGTTCAGGGGTCGCATCTTTCGTCAGCTTATAAACCATCGTAGCAATCATTTCAAGGTGAGCAAATTCTTCTGTGCCAATATCAGTAAGTAGGCCAATGACTTTATCAGGAATTGTATAACGTTGATTTAAGTACCGTAGTGCAGCAGCTAACTCGCCATCTGCACCGCCGTATTGCTCAATTAATAATTTTGCAAGTGCTGGATTGCAAGTTCCCACTTTAACTGGGTATTGTAATTTCTTTTCATAAATCCACATAGTTTCTCTCCTTTATATTTGCCATGGCCAAGGACCTTTGCTCCATTCCCAAGGGGCATTAGAATAGCTGTTTCCAAACTGTTGGAGTGGTCCGTATTTTTCTTCCATCTTTTGTTTTAATACTCTCCGTTTATAGGAAAAATCATTAAATTGATTAATCGCAGCGGTGTCATCTGGATGTGTATCTAAATAAAGAGTGAGTTCAACTAGTACAAAGTCCAGTTCTTGAAGCTCCAGTAAAAGCTGATAGTATTCTTCTGGTAGCGATTGAGTCACGTCAGTAGTCACCGCCCTTTTTTATAAGGATTTTCATAATAGTCATAAAAAACAGGCCATAAAGTCCCTTTTTGTAGTGCTTCTTTTGGCGTGAATTGCGGTAAGTTTGGCGGTTGAAAGCCTAAAAATAAATTAGGAGGAGTAGAATAATATTTTTTTCCGATAGGAGGACAAGGATCGAGAGGACTATGATAGGGCACGAATGATCTCATATATTTATTCACGAATAAACCTCCTTAAATGTTCATTACTACGTATTGTATTCAGACATAATAGGCCTTTATGACACATATAAAAAAGTAATAAGTGCAGGGGGAATGAATGTGGAGAATGTAAAAAATTTAATTGTGTTAGAAGTAAAGAACTTAAAGGAAACTCTGTATTTTTACGAAGGAATTTTAGGAATAACACCTAGTTCAGAAAGACCACAATTAGATATTACAGGTGTTTGGTATGATGCCGATTCAACGAGAATTAGTTTTGTTATGAATCGCATGTTAGGAGGAAGAGAGAAGAGTGTTACGAATTCATGCGATGGTTTAACATTTTCGATTTCTAACATAGAGAAGTTAAAAAAGAAGCTAGCGTTTTATGAAATTTTATATACGGAAAACAAAAGTGAGAAGAGTATTGTAGTACAAGACCCAGATGGATATAAACTTCAAGTGATAGAGAAGGCCGAATAAAAGGAGGGGATTTAGTGGAGAGAAATTATGAAGAAAGTGCGTTGTTTGAGCATCAATTTTGGCTAAAGGTGCTTACTGATCATTCGCAATTTTTACTTGATGCATTAGCTCCGAAGGAAAAAGAGGATATAAAGAAGGCCGCTTATTTTCTTGAAACATTTACGAATCTTTTAAATAAAGTACATAATGTGAATCTCATTACATTTTCAAAAGAGGCAGAACGAGCCGCAAAGGAAATAAGAATGTTTAAATTAAGTATTATACAGAAACAACTCGAGGGAAAAATCACTATTCATTTTACGCCAACTTTCATCAATCATATGGTAAACGAAGTAGAAGAGTATATAACAGTGTTAGAATTTTTAAAGAAAGGAGAAGTTCCGCCTGTTTTTCATGAATTACATTATCACCTCGTTTGGTTAACAGATGCGGCTGGTCATGCAGGATCTATTTCTGGTGGACTAGATCTTGTTGAAAAAAGATTAAAAGAGAAAAGTGAAGGATTCACGAAGCATTTTGAACAATTTTACTTAAAGGCAGTTGAGATGACGGGGTACTTACGGACAGAGCTTCATCATTTTCCTGCATTAAAGAAGTTTACAAAAGATGTTTCACTTGAGTTAAAATTATTTTCGCATTTTCTCCATGAGGTTGAAGAGCTGGAGTTATCGAATGAAATATTAAGTGCATTATCTGCTAGAATGGCAGATCATATGGCAAGAGAAGAATGTTATTACTTATTAAAATTAGCACAATCATCTGGACTTGAGATGCCAAAGTGTAATCCGCTTTAAAGAAAAAAGAGGTCAATTTTATTTGGCCTCTTTTTCTTTTTTATTTTCTCTTTTTATTTTTGCTTGTTCAATACTTGCCTGTAATGTCTCCATAATATTGATGATATTTGGAGCAGGAGAGATTGTTTCGGTTTTTTCCTGTTGTTCAATTTTGTTTTCGATTAGTTCGGTAAGTGCTTCTTTATACTCATCTGTATACATTTCTTGTTCAAAAGGATTTGTAAGATGGTGGATTAAATTGATTGCTGCTGTGAGTTCTTGTTTTTGAATCGGATAATTTTCATTACTTGGTAAGTTAGGTGTATTTGTTATATCGCGAATTTCATTAGGGTAGTGAATAGTTTGTAATATAAGCCCATCTTCAAAGTTACGGATAATAGCTAAATGTTGTTTTTTTCTAATGGAAATATGGATAAGACCAAGTTTATTCGTACGTTCAAGTGCTTCTTTTAATAATAAATACGATTTTTCATGTCCTGAGGTAGGGCCTATAAAATAAGAACGATCGTAGAGAACAGAATCAATTTCGTTATTTTGGACAAAAGATATAATACGAATAGATCTTGGTTCGTGAGCTTTTTGCAACTCAGCTAATTCTTTTTCATCTATAATAATGTACTTATGAGGTGCGTATTCATAGGCTTTTACAATATCTTTATCATCAATTTCTTCATCCGTACAATCAGGAGCAAATTTTTTATATTTAATAGGTGTTAAGCATTCTTTATGAAGACTTAAAAATTTTATATCGTTTTCTTCTACAGCACTATATAGTTTAATTCCTATATTTAATAATCCAAGTGAGAGTGCACCTTTCCATACGGTATGCAAATGAAGTCTCTCCTTTCCTTAAAAATGATTATGTATATTATGAGATAGTAAGAAATTTCCTATACGTTTATTTGCTTTTTTAGTGAAGAGTAAGCGGGAGAGCCTGAGATATAAAATATATTGACAAGCCCTTCGAAATATTTTAATGTGAGTGTATAAAATTGTCTATAAAGGGGAGTAACTTATTACAGTAAAGTCGTCATTACAGGGAGAAACCCTCGGCTTTATTGGCAACGTTTCGTTGTTAGTGAGACCTTTACCAGCAATGGTAAAGGCCCCTTATTGTCTTTTTTAGGACCCTTACCATGTTTGGTAGGGTCCTTTTTGTATACAAAGAGAGGAGATATAAAAATGAAAAAACTTATTAGTAGATTAAGAGTTGTATTTCATGTTCGCCGATTTGTTCCATTCCTATTTGACTTTTTCACTTCAAAAGAGGTTTCAATAAAGAAGAAAATTTTATCTATTGCGTTTTTAGTTGGTTATGTTGCGATGCCGCTCGATTTAATTCCAGACTTCTTACCGTTTATCGGTATTTTAGATGATATTGGAATTGTGTTATTTATTTTGAACCGAATTGTAAAAATGGCGCCAGTTCAATTACAAGAAAAGCATAACGTAAACGTAGGATAGGAGTTAAAAATATGGAGCAAATTATTTTAGATATAATCGAGTTTTTAAAGCAGTTTTCTTATTTTGGAGTTGTGTTAGCATTAACGTTTGAATTTATTCCAGCAGAAGTAGTTTTGCCCATGGTTGGTTATTGGGTGTACGAGGGAGATATGAATTTTTGGCTTGCTGTACTAGCCGGAACCCTCGGCGGAACGACAGGACCTTTAACGTTATATGCACTCGGTTATTACGGCGGTCGTCCTCTATTAATAAAATACGGGAAATACTTCTTCATTAAAGAAGAACAAATTCAAAAAGCAGATGATTTCTTTGAGAAATATGGACCGGTTGTAGCATTTGTTGGACGCTTTGTGCCAGGAGTTCGAACGCTTATTTCTGTTCCATGTGGTATGGCGAAAATGAACATATGGAAATTTAGTATATATACATTTGTAGCAATGTTCCCGTTAACGACTTTGTATGTTTATTTTGGAATGAAATTAGGTCCGCATTGGGAAAAGGCAGCGGATGTTGTTGGGCAATATATGCTACCGATATTAGGAGGCGTTATTCTTATCGTTGCTAGTATCTTTGTCTATAAATATATGAAGAAAAGAAATAAAACGGAATCTATCTAGTCATTTGAATATTTTTTGAAAATAGATGAATAGTACAGGCAAAAGACTCTGAGGGACATACACATATAGGGAATATAAAAGAGAGAGGGGAAACAACTATGTCTTGTGAGTGCTCAGGGTCAGCATTAACTTGTTGTCCAGATAAAAATTATGTGCAAGATAAAGTGTGTAGTCCGTGGTCTGCTACTGTAGTTGCAACAGCAATTGATAATGTTCTCTATACAAATAATATTAACCAAAACGTAGTTGGTACTGGTTTTGTTAAATATGATGTTGGACCAGGCCCAATTACTGTAGAGGTACTTGATTCTGCTGGGGGTACAATTGATACACAAACATTAAACCCAGGAACGAGTATTGCTTTTACGTATCGCCGCTTTGATAGTATACAAGTTGTGTTACCTGCAACACCTGCTGGAACGTATCAGGGAGAATTTTGTATTACAACACGTTATCCACTTTCATAGCAGAATAGGAGAGGTTCAAAATGGGAATGAGAAGTTCCAGTTTGTCTTGTTGTTCTAATAAAACACTTGTGCAAGACCAAGTATGTACAGACTGGTCTATTACAGGTGCTGGTACTCAAATTGTATATACAAATAATATCACGCAAGAAGTATATGGTTCAGGTTACGTGAAATACGATGTGGGAGCCAACCCGATTACAGTTGATTTTTTAGTAGGGGCAACAGTAGTTGATACAATTACTGTACAACCACAAAGTAGTGGTACTTTCACTGTCCGATATTTTACTACTGTCCGAATTACTACGACAGGAACGACTGTTAATCAAGGTGAGTTTTGTATTACAGTACGTTATCCAATCTCATAAAAAGCATACCGTGAACGGTATGCTTTTTTTTGAGAAAGTAATGAAATTGGTATTCTATAAGCAACATGTAAATTCACAACAGTACTTGCCTTCTAAATATAGTGAAGGATTACTTGTTATATTGATAATACTGACCGATTGTAAGTCTTTTCCTGTGTACGATATTGTATTACCAGGAAACACAGTGAAAATATTGGTTACGGCTCCAACGATCTGAATTGTAATTGCTTCTGTGCTGCTAGTACTATTGTAAACTGAGACAGTACCTGATATAAGTAGTATCCCATCACTTTGCCACAGTATCATTGATTGTGATGCATCTTTGGTAGAAGGAATGGTGTTATTAGTTATAAGGAAATTCCCTGCAAATTCATTTGTTACTCGCTCGCAATTTGGATTTGGAGGAGGGGGCGGTGGACAAGGGTCTGGACAAATAATAGATAAAGGAGCGAAACAGCCGATATTTTTTTTATTCTTCAATACAACCCCTCCTTTTAAGTTGTCTTTTACTACTATTAAATGTAAAAGCATGGCCGATGTGTTAAAAAAAGAAGGGAATATTAAAAATTAAAATTGTCTAATAGGCTTAAACCTTAACTTATCATTAGTGTTATAGAAAAGATTATATGTGAATAGTCATAGGAAAAGAATGATCAGACTCTTTTAGACAAAAGGTGGTTGTATACAATAGTACGAGGAATGTTGGACTTAATTTCTAATTAACTGTATATTTACAAAAATCTAATAAAGTTCATTTGTTATTTAAACGACATTAACATGTATTAGATAAAATAGCCCTTGTAATGAATCAATTATTATGAGGAGGATTCACGTGGAAAGAATTGCTTTACGAAAAGTAAAAGGTCTTATTGGATTATTGATGGTTTTTGTATTAGCATTTGTATCATTTCCGTGGAGTACATCAGTCAAAGCGGAAGAGAAAAAGCAAGAAAAGGCACCAAATGAGAAGAAAATAGTTTTCCCAGTTGTAAGTGATGTTCATATTAAAAATAGTGGAACAGATGATATGTTTCGCTGGAAAAGAGCGATTGAACAGTTCAATACGCTTGCACCAAAGCAAGATGCGTTCGTAATTGTGGGAGATTTTACTGATTCAGGGTCTGTGCAGCAATATGATCGTTTCATGCAAGTATATAACGAAAATGCAAATAAAGATGCAGTACGAATGAATTCTCTTGGTAATCATGATTATTGGAACGGTTTATCTGTAGAAGGAGCGCAGAAGCGTTTCTTAGAAAAAACAGGAATGGAATCAATTTATTATCATAAAGTGGTAAAAGGGTATCATTTTATCGTAATGTCTCCAGAAAATGAAACGACACATGGGTATTATTCGGACAAACAAATTAATTGGTTAAAAGAAGAAATGGCAAAGGCGCAAAAAGATGATCCAGAAAAACCGATTTTTGTATTTTTACATCAACATATTAAAGATACAGTGTACGGTAGCCAAGAATGGGGAACAAAGGATAGTGCAAAAATTAATGCAGTATTAAAAGAATATCCGCAAGTCATTACGTTTTCAGGTCATTCACATTATCCATTAGATGATCCAAGATCGATTCATCAAAAGGACTTTACATCTGTTGGTACCTCTTCTGTAAGCTATATGGAGGTAGAGGGTGGCAAAGTGCAAGGGAATACTCCTTCAGAATCGCGTGCATTAAGCCAAGGTTTATTAGTAGAAGTAGACGATAAAGAAGTAACGATTAATCGACGAGATTTCCATACGAATTCTTGGACAGGCGAGCCATGGAAAATTAAATTACCAGCAAAGAAAGAAACATTTACACATGTAGAAGATCGTGATAAAGAAAAGCCTTACTTTGCTAAGGATGCAAAGCTTGCTGTATCAAATGTAACAGAAAATGCGGCAACAGTAACATTCCCGCAAGCATTGGACAACCTTCTTGTTCACTCTTACCGTGTACAGGCTAGAGATAAGCAAACGGGTGAAATAAAAAATAAATTGTTAGCATTCTCAGAGTTTTATCGTGATCCAGTGCCGAAAGATCTTACGTTTACGCTTGCAGGATTAGATGGCGGGAAAACATATACACTTGAAGTCTTTGCGATTGATTCATTTGGCAATGAAACCGCGCAGCCGTTAACTGCGGAAATTACTACGAAAAAAGATAATATTGACCCGAATGTGAAAGTACCAAAAGCTGATGTTTTTGATGTAAACTTTGCAGATGGTACATTTAAAGACAATTCACCATTTGGTACAAAAGGTGATGTGAAGGGCAATGTGACTATTGAATATGATAAAGCATTGAAAAAGAATGTTATGAAGTTAAACGGACAATCTAATACATTTGGATACCTTCCATTTTCAGCAGCACAAAAAGAGAAAGTAGCAAATACATTTACGCTAGAAACGGTATTTTCAATGAATCAAATCCGTGGCCAAGGTATTTTGCAAAATACAGAGAGCGGTGGAATTGGTTTTGAATCTACAGGCGATGGAACTGTAGAACTGTGGGCTCATATTGGTGGTAGCTATAAACGTGTTGGAACGAAATTAGCAGCAAATAAAACGTATCACTTAACAGGAACATATAACGGAAGTGAAGTGGCAATTTACGTAGATGGTAAAAAAGTAAATAGCCAGCCAGCTACTGGGAAAGTGTATCATCCAAACGTACCATTTGCACTTGGAGCGGATCCTGATAGTAACGGAAATGGTGGTATTCCGTTAAACGGACAAATTGCGCTTGCGAAATTATATAGTAAAGCGTTAAGTTCTTCAGAAGTATTAGCAGCGTACAATGAGTTTTCTAACCGTACGAAGTTAGAGCAAGTAACTGCGTTATTTGAAGAGCTTGGAAAAGTAAAAGAAGTGTTAGCTGGTACGTATGAATTTGGTGATAAGCCAGGTCAATATTCAAAGGAAGCATTTCAAGAACTAGAGAAAAGCTATAACATTGCAAAGCAAGCGTTCGAAAATGTAGGAAGTACTGGGGAACAAATTATTCAAACGTATAACGAATTAAAAACAGCTAATGTAACATTTGTACAATCAAAAGTGGCAGAAGAACAACCAAAAACACCGAAAGAAAAATTACAGATCAATATTGAATCTGCAAAAGCAGTAGTGAAGAAAGCGCAAGCTGTAAATGTAACAGATGGTTCAGTGAAATCATTGCAACAAAAAATTACAGTTGCAGAAGCTGTATTAAAAGATGTGGAAGTAAAAGATGCACAGGTAGAAACGATGAATCGTACATTAGAGTATGCGATTTCACTCGTTGACAAAAGTATGAACAAATAAGAGAGAAGAAAAGAAGCTTATCATGATAGGCTTCTTTTTTGTTATACTAAAAGTAGCATAGAATGAAGGAGCGAATAATTTGGAACAGAAAAAGCTAAAAAGGATTCTTGAATATGTATGGATCGCGGTTGTGCTCCTTGTAGGATATTATTTCTTAAAAGAGAAAAGTATTTGGGTTTTATTTTTAATGACTTTTTTATTAGCAGGACTAGGAACGTTATTTATTAACTTTTTCTTTGATAGTTTGAATGCCTGGAAGAATAAAAAGAAGGGAACGAAGTAAAGGAGGGAATATATGCAAAAGTGGAAGCTCATATATCAGGTGATTATTTTCCTATTGCTTGTAGGTATTGGAATGGTTAAATACTCGACACCAATAGGAAATTGGGCATGGTTTACAGCTTGCATTGGCATATTCATCATTTTACAATCGTTGACGAAAAAAAATAATAAGATATGAAGGTAGCTCGCCGTTTTATCGGCGAGCTATTTTGTTATGCTTTTTTCTTTTCATCATTTGTTTTTTCAATAGCTAAATGACTATGTTTCCTAGAGTAGAAGAAATAGAAGCATAAGCCGACTATAAGCCAAACTGCAAAGCTAATCCATGTTGTTTTAGACAAATTGATCATTAAATATAAGCAGCAAAGAATCGCGACAACTGGTAATACAGGTACGAAAGGTGTACGGAATCCACGTTTTAAATCAGGGTGTGTTTTTCGTAAAATAAGTACTGCGCAGCAAACGAATGTAAAGGCTGTTAACGTGCCGATGTTTACTAAATTCGCTAGCAAATGTAAATCTAAAAGTCCTGCTAATAAAGCAGCAACAACGCCAGTAATCCACGTATTTAATAAAGGGATTTTTACTCTTTTATTTACACGTGCTAACGCTTTTGGAAGTAGACCATCACGGCTCATTGCATACGAAACGCGAACTTGTCCATACATAACGACTAAGAGAACGGTTGTCATTCCAGTCATCGCTCCAACAGCGAGTAGTCCTGCAATTGTATCCTCACCAACGAAATGCAATGCAAATGCAACTGGATCAGAAACGTCTAATTGCGTATAAGGAACCATACCTGTTAAAACGAAAGATACAATCATATATAAAACAGTACAAATAAGAAGAGAACCGATAATACCAATTGGTAAGTCACGCTGCGGTTTTTTCGTTTCTTCTGCAGCGGTTGCAATTGCATCAAATCCTAAGAAGGCGAAGAACACAGTGGCAGCCCCAGTAATAATACCGTCGTATCCGAATGGGATGAACGGTGTCCAATTTTCAGGTTTTACATATTTTGCACCTGCTACGATAAAGGCGATAATAACGGCTAACTTGATAAGAACCATAATATTATTAATGCGTGCGCTTTCGCGTATACCAAAACTTAAAAGGCCAGTAATAAGAAGTAAAATGCAGACAGCTGGTAAATCAATGAGACCACCTTTTCCTACGCCAGGGGCCGAGGCGATTATGGCGGGAAGATGGATGTTAAATCCTTGTAGTAAAGATTGTAAATAACCAGACCAACCGACAGCTACTGCTGCAACGGCAAGTAAATATTCGAGCATTAAACACCAGCCGACGATGAAGGCGACGACTTCTCCGACTGTCATGTATGCGTAAGTATACACACTTCCTGAGACAGGAATAGAAGAAGCAAATTCAGCATAACAAAAGGCTACACAAGCACAAGTAAATGCAGCAATAAGAAATGATAGCATAATACCAGGACCAGAATGTTTTGCTGCAACAATACCTGTTAATACAAAAATCCCTGTCCCAATTACGGCGCCGATTCCTAGAAACGTTAAATCGAGTGCAGTTAATGTTCTATCTAGCTGCTTTGGTGATTCAGTACTAAGCGCTTTTTTTCGTAATAATGACTTCACTTTGGACTCTCCCCCCGTTTTTTCATTTCCATAACTACGACTATAGTATGAGCCCGTTAAAAAAGAGTAAGTAAGGAAGTGGAGGTGCAGTTATGGTATGTAGTTTTTAAAATTGCTGGATTAATCTTAATATAATTCAGAATATTTTGTCAAATAAAAATATGACAAATAAAATGCGGATCAATAGGGGAAACTACTTGCAGAAATGGACGGGGGTTAACGACCCACTGATTAAAGTTAAAGTAGGAGCAGATGCTATGTTATTTTATTTTGAACTTGTCGTCATTTTACTTTGTACGAAATTAGCTGGTGACATTAGTGTAAGACTTGGTCAGCCTTCTGTACTTGGTAAGTTAATTGTCGGTATTATTATCGGTCCGGCTGTATTAGGTATTATTAATAGTTCTGAACTGATTGATGAATTGAGTGAGATTGGTGTTTTGTTACTTATGTTTATGGCGGGACTTGAAACAGATTTAGAAGAGTTAAATCGGAATTTGAAATCGTCATTTGCAGTAGCGGCTGGTGGAATTATTTTTCCTTTCATCGGTGGTTATGTAACAGGATTGCTGTTTGGATTAATGCAGTCCCATGCCATTTTTTTAGGGTTATTACTTTGCGCAACATCGGTTAGTATTACGGTGCAGACGCTACGTGATCTAGGAAAAATGAATACGAGAGAAAGTACAACAATTTTAGGTGCTGCCGTATTTGATGATGTCATTGTCGTTATTTTATTGGCATTTGTAATGAGTTTTTTAGGAACACAAGATGTTAATATAACACTTGTCATTGCAAAGAAAATTATTTTCTTTGTAAGTATTGTTTTTATTGCTTGGAAAGTCGTTCCTTGGATTATGAAAATGCTTGTCCCGCTTCGTGTAACAGAAGCGTTAATTAGCGCGGCTCTTATTATTTGCTTCTCTTTTTCTTATTACAGTGAAATGATGGGGATTGCAGGCATTATTGGAGCATTTGCAGCAGGAATTGCTATTTCTCAAACAGAGTATAAGCATGAGGTGGAACATAAAATTGAACCGATTGCTTATGCAATATTTGTTCCAGTATTCTTCGTAAGTATCGGAATGGAAATTACATTTCAAGGCATTGGAAGCCAGCTTTGGTTCATTATTATTATGACTCTCATTGCAATTTTCACAAAGTTAATCGGATCAGGTTTAGGAGCGAGACTGACAGGATTTAATCTCCAATCTTCTATTAGTATTGGTGCGGGGATGGTATCACGTGGTGAAGTAGCGCTTATCATCGCAGCAAATGGACTTACGGCGAATTTATTAGCGAAAGAAAATTTCACAGCGATTGTTATTGTTGTTATATTGACGACGATTATTACACCGCCACTTTTGAAGAAATATTTTGTATAGAGAGGAAGGGCTTATCTGATGTAGGTAAGCTCTTTTTTTATTCCTAAAAGCAACGATCATATAGCATGAAGGGTTTGTAATTATGGTAAAATCTATGTATGTGATATGACAAGGAGAGGGAAGTGTGAAGATTACGAAGGAGAAGGTTATCGGTGTAATTGTACTTATTGCAGTATGTATACCATTTACTGCATGGAAAGAATCAAAAGTGAAAGATTTTCCGGTTTCTATTTTTTCGGAAGAAGCAGATGGTGAGTACGATCAGAAGCTGAAATATACTGCTTTTTTACCTGATGTTGCGATTTGGATGAACGGTTGGAAAGAGAAGTGGACAGAAGGAGAAAGAACTGTTTATCAAAAAGGGAATCGCATTGTAAATGTGTTTCATCCTCCTGGCGATGATGGTTTTTACCTTCTTGAAGTAAGAGAAAATAAGTGAACGCAACCGTAAGAAGTGGAGGTTAAATAGTGAAAGCTTCAACATTACTATTTAAAATTGAAAGTAATATGGATCAATTTTCACCAGCTGAGAAGAAGGTTGCCATGTACATAATGGAGAATGCAGAGATTGTACCGAATTTAACGACGAAAGAAGTGTCAACGAATGCAGGCGCAAGTGAAGCGAGTGTCGTTCGCTTTTGTAAGTCGATTGGGATTGGGAGCTTTAAAGCATTTAAAATAGCACTCGTTCGTGAATTAACGATTGCTGATTATAATATTAACGATTTTTCAGTGATGAATACGGAAGATGGCCCGTACGATTTGTTTAATAAAGTCACTTATGTGAATAAAGCTGCGATTGAGGCGAGTGTTACTGCGATAGATAAGAAGGAACTTGAGAAAGCTGCAGATCGTATTGTCAATGCGGATAAAATTATATTTTACGGAGTAGGCGGATCAGCTACGCCAGCAATGGACGGGGCTTATAAATTTACGCGGCTCGGATTTACAGCGATGATGCTATCTGATTTTCATATGATGTTGCCGCTTGTGACAAATTTAAAAGAAGGCGATATATTTGTTGCGATTTCAACATCTGGTCGAACGAGAGATGTGCTTGAAATGGCGCAGTATGCAAAGAGACAAGGTGCAACTGTTATTGGAATTACGAAGCTAGATCAATCATCCCCCTTATATAAAGAAGCGGACATTCGTCTTTGTATGCCAGATGTAGAACAAGATCATCGTATTGCAAGTATTGCGTCGAGAATGACGCAACTGAATATGATTGATGCTTTATATGTGATTACTTTCAACCGAATTGGCAATAAAGTATTGGATCAATTTATGGAGACGCGAGAAGAAGCGTTGCGGTTACGGAAGTTAAAGTAGAAGAAAAGGTGAGGAGACTCATCTTTTTTATTATCTTTGACACAAATATGTCATGTTGTGAAATTTTATTTCATAAAATAAGAAAGAGTTATTGATTTTTAGTTTCTTGAAGTTATAATAAAAGTGTGAAATATAATTTCAAAGAGGGTGGAAATATGTTAGAAAATTTATCGACAGAACATCGTAATGAGAAAACAATGAATCTGGATGAAATGAGCATAAAAGAAGTGTTGCAAAGTATGAATGAAGAAGATCGAACTGTTGCGTTAGCAGTTGAAAAAGAGATAGAACAAATTGAAAAGGTTGTACAGACTGTTATTAAATCTTTTGAAGAAGAGGGACGCTTAATTTACATTGGTGCTGGTACGAGTGGTCGTTTAGGTATTCTAGATGCAGTGGAATGTCCGCCGACATTTGGCACGGATGATAAAATGGTGCAAGGATTTATAGCAGGTGGATTGAAAGCGTTTACTAAAGCGGTGGAAGGTGCCGAAGATCGCGAAGAGTTAGCAGAAGAAGATTTAAAAAGTATTGGATTAAATGAGAAAGACACAGTGATTGGAATTGCTGCAAGTGGCAGAACTCCTTACGTAATTGGTGGCTTGAAATACGCACAGAGCGTAGGAGCGAGTACAGCGAGTATTTCTTGTAATAAAAATGCTGAAATAAGTAAATATGCAAAGTTAAACGTGGAAGTAGAGACAGGTGCAGAAATATTAACAGGATCAACGCGTTTAAAGGCTGGTACAGCGCAAAAATTAGTACTTAATATGATTTCAACAGCTTCTATGATTGGTGTTGGGAAAGTATATAAAAACTTAATGGTAGATGTTCAATCTACAAATGAAAAGTTAGTAGAACGATCAAAACGCATTATTGTGGAAGCAACAGGCGCTAGTTATGAAGTAGCGGGAGAGTATTATGAAAAGGCAGAACGTAACGTAAAAGCTGCGATTGTTATGGTGTTGTTGCAGTGTGAGTATGGGGAAGCACTGGAGAAACTAAAATACGCAAAAGGGTTTGTGAAGAAAGCACTATAAAATAATAGGGAGGGGGGATTCTATTATGAAGAAAGAAGAGAGAATGGCCAAGGAAATTTCGGAGCAACTTGGAGGAATAAAAAACATTCGTAGTATTGCTCATTGTATGACGAGACTACGATTAACGCTTCATGATGAAAGTAAAGTAAATATGGACCTTTTAAAAAAAGTTGAAGGCGTTATGGGTGTGATTGAAGATGAGACGCTTCAAGTTGTCGTTGGTCCCGGAACAGTAAATAAAGTAGCAGCTGAAATGGAAGGTTTGACAGGGCTACGAATTGGTGAGGTAGCAGATCATCACCTTGAAGATATTGGACAAGAGATGAAATCAGAGATTAAGAAGAAAAATAATACACCGGTGAAAAACTTTTTACGAAAAATAGGAAGTATTTTCATTCCGTTAATTCCAGGACTTGTTGCGTCAGGAATTATAAACGGGGTTGCTAACTTTGCGAAAAACGCTGGTGCTGATCCAAATGCAACGTGGTTACAAATGTTACTACTCATTGGCGGCGGTATCTTTACATTCTTAGGAATTTTAGTTGGTTGGAATACAGCGAAAGAGTTCGGCGGGACACCGGTTCTTGGGGCAATTGCTGGTATTTTAATTTTTAACCCGGCGATGGCAAACGTAAAATTGTTTGGTGAAGCATTAGTGCCCGGACGGGGCGGATTATTCGCAGTTATTTTTGCAGCATGGCTTATGGTTGTAGTGGAAAGACAAGTTCGAAAAGCAGTGCCGAATGCAGTTGATATTATCGTGACACCACTCATTACTGTATTAGTTGTAAGTATCGTAACGATGTTAGCCATTCAGCCATTAGCAGGTTTCTTATCAGATGGTATTACGAGCGGAATTAATGCTATTTTAAATATTGGCGGAGCATTTGCTGGCGCAGTACTTGCCGGAACATTTTTACCTCTCGTTATGGTCGGATTGCATCACGGTTTAACACCAATTCATATGGAATTCATTAATCAAACACACGTAACACCTTTATTGCCAGTACTCGCAATGGCTGGTGCTGGACAAGTGGGCGCAGCAATTGCGATTTATGTGAAAACAAAAAACAAGCGACTTCGAAATGTAATTAAAGGTGGATTGCCAGTTGGCTTTTTAGGAATTGGTGAGCCGTTATTATACGGGGTGACATTACCACTTGGGAAACCATTTATTACTGCTTGTTTAGGAGCGGCTGTCGGTGGTGCATTCCAAGCAGTTATGCAAACAGCTTCTCTTGGAATTGGCGTATCAGGGCTATCTTTAATTCCGTTAATTGCTGACAATAAATATTTACTATATTTCTTAGGTTTAGTAATTGCATATGCTTTTGGATTTATCTTTACGTACTTCTTCGGATTTAAAGAAGAAATGGCAGAAAACATATAGAGAAAGGGGTTCCTTTCTCTTTTTCTATTAATAGAAAGGGAGATTTATATGATCGGAGTTTCCATTTATCTTTCAAAAGAACGAGTAGAGAAACAAGAAGAGTGGCTAAAAGTAGCGAAGGAAAATGGGTTTACATCTATTTTTACATCACTGCACATTCCAGAAGATGATCCAAATACGTATAAAGAGTTAATTCAAATATTAGGGAAACAAGCTCTTGCACATGAAATGGAGTTAATGATTGATGTTTCTCCAAAATCGTTACACCATTTAGGGCTAACATATGAAAATGTGGAAGAACTATTGGACTGGGGCATTACCGGTTTAAGAATGGATTACGGCATTGCGCCAAAAGAAATTGCAAGCGTATCTCATAAGATGAAAGTAGCTTTAAATGCGAGTACGATTATAAAGCCATTTTGGAAAGAATTACTTGCAGAACATATAAGAGTAGAGAATGTAGAAGCATGGCATAATTTTTACCCACGTCCAGAGACAGGACTAGCAAAGTCCTTCTTACAAAAGCAAAATCAATATTTACAGGAGTGCGGAATAAAAACGATGGCATTTATTCCAGGAGATGCGGAAAAACGTGGTCCGTTACATGAAGGGTTGCCAACGTTAGAAAAACATCGCCATATGCGCCCGCTTGAAGCGTACTTAGAACTTGTTCAAGATTGTGGTGTTGATAAAGTATTGATTGGAGATATAAGCGCAAGTTTGGAAAGTATGCAAGAAGTAGCTAGTGCGAGTAGAGGGATTATTCCATTGCGTTACAAATCATTTATAACTGATAAAGAAGTATTAAAAGTGGTGGAGCAAGTGCATACAAATAGACTAGATCCGGCTCGTGATGTTATTCGATCTGTAGAATCAAGGGAAAGAAATAGAGTGGTTTTACAGCCGATGCATACAATTGTAAGAAAGAAAGGCAGCATTACAATTGATAATGAATTGTACGGTAGATATGCAGGCGAGATACAAGTTGCTACACATGATTTACCTGTAGATGAGAAAGTGAATGTTGTTGGAATGGTTATGGAAGAGGACGTTTCTTTACTGCCTTATATTGGCGTTGGAAAAATGTTTCAACTTTTTCTATGTGATAGAATAAAAGCTTGAATTAGCGCTATTTTGTAGGAAAACATTATCCGTAAAACGGATAATGTTTTTTGTTTCCTTTAAAAAAGTATTTGACGAATGAAATAAAATACCGTATTGTTTTGACTTGTAAATAAAAGTTCACCATAACAAAACAAAAAGGAGAGTTCAAAATGAATCAATATATTGGGAATTTAATTATTCGTATCGTGTTAGGAGTTACGTTCTTTGCACACGGTTTAGCAAAGTTTCAATCAGGTATCGATAACGTAGCAGGATGGTTTACAAGCATCGGTTTACCAGGTGGCCTTGCATACGGCGTAGCAACAGTTGAATTAGTTGGTGGTATATTATTAATTATCGGTTTAGGTGTCCGATATGTAGGATTGTTATTCGCTCTTATTTTAGCTGGAGCTATCGTAAAGGTAAATGGAGCAGCAGGTTTATTAGGAGATGGAAAGAATCCGGGATATGAATTAGATCTTGCATTATTATCAATGGGTGCGTATTTATTCGTAGTAAAAGCAGAAGGATATGTAGATCGTTTCTTAAAAGAGAAAGTAATGAAAACGAAGTAAATTTTATTTATAAATTGTTGACTTGAAGAATAATTGTAACTATAATAATTACAACAAATAGATTAAGAGTAAAACAATTTAAATATTTTTTTACACAAGATGTAACTATGTTGGTTACGTCTTGTGTAGAAATAAATAAACGGGAGGAAGTAATATGCCTAAATCAAATTTAGAAATTATTCAAAGCACGTATGAAGGATCAGCTTCTTCGAATGCACAGCATTTAGCAGAAGCCTTCTCTGAAAAAGTGGAATGGACAGAGGCAGAAGGTTTCCCGTATGGCGGAACATATAAAGGTGTAGAAGCTATAATGGAAAATGTGTTTAGCCGTTTAGGATCAGAATGGGATGATTATAAAGCAAGTGTAAATACATATCATGAAGTAAACGGAAAAGATGTAATTATTGCTGAAGGTATGTATTCTGGAGTTTATAAAGAAACAGGAAAATCATTTGAAGCAGAATTTGTTCATGTATGGCAACTTGAGAACGGAAAAATCGTGAAGTTTAAGCAATATGTAGATAGTTATATTGTTAAGGAAGCAATGAAGAGCTAATGCTTTTTAAATGGATTGTAGGTATATGTATTACCATTATGGTAATTTTCTCTTCTATAGTTGGCGGAAAGAAATTGCTTGCATATGTGGAAAAAGAAAATAAAAATATTCAAACCGAGCGAGCGGCAAACGAAAAAGAGAAAAAAGCCGCAGAAGAAGCTTCGCAAATTAGTGAAGGTGAAATTATTTCTACTATGCATAAAATGGTGCACCAAAAGGTAAAATCCTCTGAAAAATGGGGATTTGTAGAGATGACAAAAAAGGAAATTTCTAATGTAAAAAGAGATATTGAAAATAGTACAGGCTTTCAATATAAAATGAAGTTATTTTCTATTATAAATAGATGGGAAAAAGGAGATTTTTCTCAAACCGTTGAGGAGCACAACTTTTTATGGAGCCTTCAAGGTGGAGATACTGGCAAGGCGACGGAACGTTTATCGCCAGAAGAGGAAAAGCAGTATATAAAAGAAATGAAGAGTAAATAAAAACATCGCCAACCCAGATGACGATGTTTTTTCATTAAGAATGTTTTCGCATTAAAGGTCTAACAGGCTGAACGGCAACAGTTTTGAAATGAGAAAATAAATAACATCCTGTTACAACGACAATTGTCCCTAAAATTTGTATCCACGTTAATTCTTCTCCGAGAAATATGAATGCTAGAATGGCTGTGAAAATTGGATTGAAGTTTAGAAAAATACCTGATGTAGTTGCGCCTAATTTTTGTACGCCAAGATTCCAAAATACCATACAAAGAACTGTCGAAATAAGCCCAGTATATAAAAGTGATGTGATGAAAGAAGTATTTATATTTGAAACAGTGAAGCTACCTATGTTAAACGGTAGTAATAAAATAACGCCGAAAATACCAGAGTACAACGTTGCCATAAGTGGTGTAGTTGTTTTTGTTGCCCATTTACTACAAACAGAATAGATTCCCCAAATACAAACTGCTGCAATCATCCATAAATCACCGCTATTAAAATGTAGTGAAAATAAAAGTGAGAAATCACCTTTTAATAGGACGAGGATAACCCCGAAGAATGAAAGAATCATGGATAGGATTTGAAGTGTATTTACTTTTTCTTTTAGAAATAATACTGAAAATAATGTGATTGAAATTGCGTTCAACGTAGAGATAAGACCTACATTCGTAGCGGATGTTTTTTCTAATGCTAAAAATTGAAAAATGTTAAAAAGAGCGACCCCTGAAATTCCCATCAATATTAACGGAATTATTGCGGTACGTGGTGGAAGGATTTTCTTTTCTTTAAACCATACCATTGGTAATAAACAAACAATCGCAATCATCCATCTTAAATTTGTCAGTGTCATCGGTGATGCATGATCGACGAGTGATTTCCCAACGACAAAATTTCCTCCCCATAATAAGCTCGTTAGTAATAGTAAAAAGACATAAAAATAAGGCATACTAAAATCCCCTTTTTTGTAATCAATACGAATTGTAAATAATTTTAGCATTTTTCTTTATTATGTAATATATTCTTTTGTATAATGATAAAAACTCGATAAAATGTTTAGTTGTAAATAGTATTTACGAAAAAATATTCAATTTTATATGAATTATAAGGTGTTTTTTCGAATAATCATCGGTAAGAAAAAAGGGGGAATTGTAATGGAGTCGTCTGTTATTAAAGTGTTGGATGATTTGGATGTACAAATTTTAGATATATTGCAGAAGGAGTCACAAGTAAGTAATGCAGAACTGGCACGTCGCGTTAATTTATCACCGGCTGCGATGCATGCAAGAATAAAAAGATTAGATGGGGAAGGTTTCATCGATAAGCAAGTTGCGATTTTAAATCAAGAAAAGCTTGGGTTTGATTTATTATGTTTTATTTTTATGAGTACGAATATTCATCAATTTGACAAGTTGGAAGTGTTGGAGAAAGAATTAGAATCAATGCCAGAAGTGTTAGAATGTCACTGTTTAACAGGAGAGTACGATTATTTATTAAAGGTTGCAAATCGTGATCGTAAAGAACTGGAGCAGTTTATTAGAAAGTTGAATAAGCTTGGTATTACAAGGATACAGACAAGTTTAGCACTTCGTGAAATTAAATATTCGACGGTATTACCGATACGAAATGAGGAACCGAGCATCGATTAGATTGCTTGGTTTTTTGTTTGTATAAAGTGATTGACGAGGAGAAAAGAGAGCTGTATTATTATATGGAATTATGTATTAAAATTCATTCGAAGTTATAAATATTAATATCGGGAGCAAGGGGATGTAATATGAAAATCTTTAATGCAGTTACGAGTGATGTGAAAGAAATTTATAGTCTTATTGAGATTTATGCAAAAGAGGGAGTTGTTTTACCGCGTTCTCTTTTGTCTCTTTATCAATATTTGCAATGTTTATATGTTATGAAAGAAGATGAGAGAATTGTTGGAGTTGCTGGATTGCATGTATTAGGGGAAGATCTTGCAGAGATACGATCGTTAGTAGTTTCGCATACATATGCAGGGAAAGGGATAGGGCGTATGCTCGTAAATCATGTAATGGAGGAAGCTACGAAAATAAATGTAAAAAGAGTAATTTCCTTAACATATGAAACAGTATTTTTTCAAAAGTGTGGATTTGATTTTGTAAATAAAGAAGCGTTGCCAGAGAAAGTATGGATTGATTGTAGACATTGCCCAAAGGTGGATTATTGTGATGAAGTGGCGATGGTTCGGTATGTTGGGTGAAAAATTTATAGAGAACAAGTTCCCACTATTATTTACATATATAGCGGGAACATATATTTCATAAGAAATGGAGATGTTATCAAGCATTTGAATTCGTTTGTCTCACGGCAAAATTATAAAGTGGATCTTTAAGTTCATAGTTATACGTTAAACCGTCGACAATTCCTACAACTTTATCATTATCATAAAGATCGAGCATAAATTGTGCCATTTGTTTTGCAGTGTGGAATTTTGGTACAACATTATCGTATTGGAATTCATCAATATCAAATGAACGTTTCGCAAATTCTGTTTCAGTTGCAGCAGGAGCTAAAACCTTTGCTTGCAGTTTTGCGCCTTGTTCCTTCAGTTCGTGAGACAGCCCTTCTGTAAATGCACTTACATAGAATTTTGTAGCGCAATACGTAACAGCATTAGCAACAATCGTGTATCCGCCGCCCGATGAAACGTTAATAAGCTGTGTTCCATCAACCATTGAATAATCTCGAACGAAAAGGGAAGAGAGTATTGTTAGTGCTTCTATATTGACATGCAGCATAGTCTCTATTTTATTTAAATTTTGTTCAGCAATTGAGGCGAAATTACCAAAACCAGCATTGTTAATCCATGTTTCAATTTGAAAAGCTTGTAGGCTTTCATAAAGTTTATAAACATCTTCAGTGACAGATAAATCAGTTCTTCGAATGATAACATCCAACTCGGGATACATTTCGTTAATTTTCAATTTTAATCCGTTTAATTCTTCTTGTCTTCGAGCTACAAGTACTAAATTTTTTCCGCGAGATGCAAATGTTAAAGCTGCTTCATAACCAATTCCGGAACTTGCACCAGTAATAACAGTGTATTTCATATAAAATCCTCCTAAGTTCAAATTAATTTATGGTTAGATTGTATTTGTTAGAGTATACTCTAAGTCAAATGGTTTTTATAAATTTGATAAGATCGTAAAATGTATGAGGATAAATGGCATGCGGAGGGGGTTTTAGTATGTACACAATTAGCGAGGTAGCAAAATTATTAGGAGTGAGCACATATACACTACGTTATTATGAAAAAGAAAATATATTAATGGCAAATCGCGATACAAATGGAAATCGACTTTACGAAGAGTCACATATAAAGTGGTTGCAGTTTGTAATGAAATTAAAACAAACGCAAATGCCAATAGCGAAAATAAGAGAATACGCTAGATTATATACAGAAGGGGAGCATACAACCGAAGCGCGTTTACAGCTCCTAGAAGATCATAAGAAGTCTATTCAGATTCAAAGAGAAAACTTAGAAGTTACAGAGAAGATGCTCGAAAATAAAATTAGTGCATACAAGTGCTCATTGGAAAATAAATAGATGTTGTTATGTGATGAAAAATAGATTTGATCTATGAGTATTTCATCATCGTGTGCGGACAAATTAAAAAGAGCAGCTAGCAAAAGCTAACTGCTCTATTAAAGGGATCTCTCCAAGGGGGAGTGGAGAAAATATTATGTTACTAATATTATTGACAGATTATTGAGAAATATACAATCGGATGAACGATAATTTAAATAATCTTTCATCATTGACAGTTTATAAAATATTCGTGTACAATATTTATGAATGACATTCAGTCATTTTTATGTGACAGAATGCAGTTAGCTTAGAAATGGAACAAATACAATGGTAAATGAGGATGATAGTGGTTAATATAGTATTGATGAAAGAGTATATTTTTTTAAAATAAAAATGACTGATAGTCAGTCATAAGAGGTGAGAGGTATGAAAAATAGAGCTTGGTTATATGTCATATTAACATGTATCTTTGAAATTTTTTGGGTGTTTGGTTTTAATACGGCTAATACTTGGTGGCATTGGATTATTATTTTAGGAGTTATCGCTGTTGATTTTCACTTCCTTTCTAAAGCGTGTGAACATCTTGCAACAGGAACTGTATATGCTGTTTTCGCTGGAGCTGGTACGGTAGGTACTTTCTTAATGGATGTATTTCTTTTCGGTGGAAGTTTCAGCGCAGGCAAACTATTCTTCATTCTTATGGTAGTAGCCGGCGTTATCGGTTTAAAGTTAGCTGACAATAAAGAAGAAACTGTGGAAGGAGCTGCTTAAAAATGGGTTGGTTTTTCGTATGTTGTGCTGCAATTAGTGAAATAGTCGGTGTGATAGGACTTAAAATGTATAGTAAAGATAAGACATTAGCCAATGGTGCGATTTATATAGGTGGGTTTGCTACATCCTTCGCATTTTTGTATACTTCCTTCTTATTTTTACAAGTAAGTGTCGCATATGCGGTTTGGATTGGTATCGGAACAGCAGGTGCAGTTTTGTTAAACATGTTCTTGTTTGGTGAGTCGAAAAGTAAAGCGCGTATCATTAGTGTGTTTCTTATTGTATGTGGAGTGACAGGATTAAAGGCACTTTCTTAAAGGTATATTGTATTTTTATCTCCTAATTGTTTATTAGGAGATTTTATTATAAAAAAATGATTTCCTCTTAGAGTTCACTATCATTGACAGTACAATCGATTATCTTATAAAATGAGTGACAGTCATTCAATATGCGTGTGAAAGGGTTTAGATGATGAATAAAAAAGAGAAAATTGTCTATGCAGCTATTGAAGTGTTTCAGGAAAAGGGCGTCGAAAAAACGAAGATTTCTGATATCGTGAAATTAGCTGGCATTGCGCAAGGAACTTTCTATTTATATTTTCCTTCTAAGTTATCTGTTATGCCTGCAATAGCAGAAGTGATGGTTGAAAAGATGATACTTGCAGTGAAAGAAAAAGTGCAAAACGATGCGCCTTTCTCAAGTAAAGTGACGCAAGTAATAGATGCGGTGTTTCACTTTATAGCTGAATATCGTGAAATACAAGCTTTAATGTATGCTGGTCTTGCATCTACAGAACATATAAAAGAATGGGAAGCTGTGTATGAGCCCCTTTATATGTGGCTAAGTGAATTTTTAAATGAGGCAAAAGAAGCTGGTGAAATTCGTGATTCGGTTCACGCAGAGCGAACAGCGAAGTTATTTATCGCTCTAGTTGAATCAGCAGCGGAACAAGTGTATCTATATGATCATAAAGATGATGAGCAAGTCGAGCTACAAAAGGCAGAAGTACTAGATTTTTTAACACATGCACTACATATAAAGAAATAGTGAGATGAACCTGTCTGAAAAGGTAGGTTCATTTTTGAGGAAAACTGAATGATAGTCATTCACCTAATGCGTATGTATGTGTGGAAGGATAGTGTGAAATTCTAACGAGTAGGGGGCATCTCTACTCATGACTAGCCCACAAATAGAAGGATAGAGAAAAAGCTTCTTGGGCATTATTTTTTGAGAGGAACTTACGGGAAGAGGTGTTAAAAAGTGAAGAAACCGATAAAAGAACAAAAGATGGTATTGGTCATTCTTTTGAGTAATATATTTATCGCTTTTTTAGGGATTGGATTAATCATTCCGGTTATGCCGTCCTTTATGAATGATATGGGTTTAACAGGGAAGACGATGGGATATCTCGTTGCAGTGTTTGCAATGGCACAGCTCATTACTTCACCTATTACAGGCCGGTGGGTTGATCTTTACGGTAGAAAGAAAATGATAATCATTGGATTATTTATTTTTGGTGTTTCAGAGCTTCTTTTTGGATTAGGAAAAGATGTATGGATGCTTTATGTAGCAAGGGTATTAGGCGGAATTAGTGCTGCTTTTATTATGCCTGGTGTTACGGCATATGTTGCGGATATTACATCTATTCAGGAACGTCCAAAGGCGATGGGATACTTATCTGCGGCTATTAGTACTGGATTCATTATAGGTCCTGGAATCGGCGGATTTATTGCAGAATACGGTATACGTGTGCCGTTTTTCGTTGCAGCAGTAATTGCTTTTATAGCATGTGTGATTTCGATCTTTATTTTAAAAGAACCGTTAACGAAAGAAGCACTTGCAGAGATTTCTTCTAATACGAAGGAATCAAGTTTTATTGGTGATTTAAAGAAATCATTACATCCAATGTATGCAATTGCATTCATTATCGTATTTGTACTCGCATTCGGATTATCAGCGTATGAAACAGTGTTTAGCTTGTTCTCTGATCATAAATTTGGCTTCTCGCCGAAAGATATCGCAGCAATTATTACAATTAGTTCAATCTTTGGGGTAGTTGTGCAAGTATTTATGTTTGGCAAATTGGTAGACATGTTCGGTGAGAAAGTGTTAATTCAAATATGTTTAATTGTAGGTGCAGTATTAGCATTCGTCTCAACTGTAGTCTTTAATTATTGGATTGTACTTCTCGTTACTTGCTTCATTTTCTTAGCATTTGATTTACTTCGTCCAGCTTTAACGACGTTTTTATCAAAAGCAGCTGGAAAAGAGCAAGGATTCGTTGCTGGTATGAACTCGACTTATACGAGTTTAGGAAATATCGCAGGACCAGCGATGGGCGGAATATTATTTGATATGAATATTCATTATCCATATGCATTTTCAGGAGTCGTTTTAATAGTTGGTCTCGGCATTACATTTATGTGGAGAGAGAAACAGTTGGCTGAGAGTTTTGCTAAGTAATAAAACCCCTTACGATGAAGTGAACCCCGAAAACGGGACACCAATCAAAACACCTAAACCACTTGTTCCCTAAATTCTTTAGGGGATAGGTGGTTTAATTTTTCTTGAATTCGCACACAATTGTAGTAATGAATGTATTCTAGCACAATCTTTCGCACAGTTGTGTTGGATACTTTTGTTATCTTTTGTGAATAGAAAGCTTCACTTTTTAAATGACCAAAGAAGCTTTCCATGACGGCATTATCATGGCAATTTCCTCTCCGGGACATGCTGGTGATCATGCCGTTTTCTTTGGCATACGCTTGAAATTCTTTTGCTGTATAAATACTTCCTTGATCCGAGTGAAGAAGGACATCTTTTACTTTTCGCCCTCTCATTGCTTGTTTCAATGTTTTCATCGCTAATGTCAGTGTTTGTGATTCGCTGATGACACAACTAATAATTTCACGATTAAAGGCATCCATGATCGTTGATAAATACAAGGTACGCTCTCCAAATAAGAGATACGTCACATCCGTAAACCACTTTTCATTTGGTTTGGATGCATCGAATTGGCGCTCCAATCGATGAGGGGCTACCATTGGTTCCGCACCATTGATATATTTCTTTTTCTTCCGACGCACTTTTGAAAGAATATGATTTTGTCTCATGATTCGTAATACTTTTTTATGATTGACACACAGTCCCATTTTTCGAAGAGTAGCGGTCACTCTTCGATATCCATACCGGAATTTATGCCTAAGACAGACGTCCTTTACTCTTTCTTCTATATCATCTTTCAGATCTTCCGTTCGTTGTAACCAACGATAAAATGTAGAACGGGGTAATTCTAATACGTTACACAAGTCTTTTACCGTTATTTTTGTTTGTACATTTCTCCATAAAGTAACTACAGTTTCTGGTTTCAGCCCCTTTCGATTTCCAGATACTTTCCCCATACAAGTAATTTTGTTTTTAGATGTTTATTTTCTAAACGTAGCTGTTCTAATTCACTGAGCTCTTTTGGTCCTTTTCCATAAGAATATTGTTTTCCTACAGGTTGTTGAAAACGATACGTTTGATCTGTACGATACCATTTCATCCATGTCTTAATTTGGGAAACATTTTTAATTCCGAGTTTCTCCATAATTGCACGATTTGAATAACCGTCTTTCTTCATTTCAATGACTTTCCACTTTGTTTCTTCTGGGTAATGAACTCTTGTCTTCAAACGAAAAACACCTCCAATGAATTTGCATACTTAGTATGCGAATTCAGGAGGTGTTTTTTCATGTACCACTATTCGGGTTCACTTCACGACGGTAAGGGGTTTTTGTTTTATCCTGATTAAAGTTTCATTTTATAAACTTAATCCAAACCGTTTTAGTTCAATAAAAATCCCCTCTAATTGCTTTCCTTTATCTGTTAATGTGTACTCTACACGAGGTGGAACTTCTGGATATACTTTTCTCGTTATAATGCCTTGAGATTCTAATTCTTTTAGTCGAAGCGATAATGTTTTTGGACTAATACCATCCATTGATTTTTGTAAATCACTAAAGCGTAATGTTCCTTCGATAAGAAGATCACGAATGATTAGAAACGTCCATTTTGTACTAATTACATCAAGCGTTTTAGCGATAGGACAAGGTATGCCAGGTAAACCTTTCGTTAATTCAACTGGATCTATATTGTTCATGGAACAAGCCTCCATAAAATTTTTTGAATGAATTTGCTTTATAGTACCACAAAACTATACTTTTAGTAACTATATGAAAAAAATATCACTACTTCCATAAAGGAAGATAGTGAATATACAATAGCAATACGAAATACAAAGGGTTTAGATGAAGAGGAGGTGATTTTCATGGGGATAAAAAAGTTGTTTAGATTTCTTAGTTTGTTTGTTGTTTGTATTGTACTTGTAGCATGTGGTGTGGAGGAAAAAACTGAAGTCCAGTTATTAAAAGAAATGCCAAAGCCAAAAGCAATGACAATTGATTCTTCACTAAGTAAAGAGAAAGCGACAGAAATGGTTCATGCAGCGCAGCGTTTTTATGCATTTTGGAATACAGGTAAGGAGGAACTTATTCCGCAGACTGTTACCGAAAGTTTCTTCGATAATACGTTACCAAAAGGCCGTCCACAAGGTGTTGAAGGATTAAAGTTTGCAGCGCAAAATTTTCATAAAGTCGTTCCTGATATACATTGTGAGATTGAAGACTTATTAGTTGTTGGTGATAAAGTAACAGCCCGTCTTTCTTTTACAGGAACGCATAATGGGAAGAAAATCAATTTTTTTGCCATTGATATTTTACATGTGAAAGACGGAAAAATAACCGAAGATTGGCATTTAGAAGATAATCTTACGCTGAAACAGCAACTTGGGTTAATAGCCGAGGAATAAAATAAGGGAGAGAAAAGCGATGAAAAATATATTCATTATAAATGGACATGAAAAATACGGTACAAAGGAAGGACGATTAAATAGAACGTTAGTTGATTATATGGTTACTGTATTAGGAGAGAATCATCATGTGAAAACAACAACGATTCAAGATGGTTACAATATGAAAGAAGAACAAGATAAATTTTTATGGGCCGATGTTGTAATTTATCAAACACCAATTTATTGGTTTAGCGTTCCAGGATTATTTAAAACGTACATGGATGAAGTATATGAATACGGTTTGTTCTTTAAAGGTGCAGATGAATATGGAACAGGTGGTTTATTAAAAGAGAAAGAGTATATGTTCTCTACAACTTGGAATGCACCTGAAAAAGCATTTGGAGATAAGACGAAGTTCTTTGAAGGAGAAAGTTTAGAATCAACGCTTAGTCATTTACACCGCGTGCAGAAGTTTCTCGGTATGAGTCCGTTAAAGAGTTTTGCTTGTTATGATGTGGTGAAGAATCCGGATATAGAGCAATATTTATTGAACTTGAAAGATCATTTAGATGGAGTAATTAAATAGTAGTTTATATTTGTATGTGAAGAAGGTACTACTAAGGAGGTAGTACCTTCTCTTTTTATAAAAACTCACACTTTAATAAGTGGATGGTTGTATCCATAACTTCGCAAAATCTGCCCAACCAAATGAATCAATTGTTACGTTTTTTAAAGAAGAAGGATATGTTTTTCTTTTTAAAACGTGATAGTTAAATAAAATGATGTGTTCTGTTTGTAAAAATTCTTCGATCTTATACATGAGCTCATAGCGTTTCTCTTTATTTTCTTCTAATAAAAATGTATCAAGTAAACAATTAATTTGTTTTTCGTAGTGCGGGTCCATGAACCGATTTACGAAGCAACTTTTATTTTTAAATACATTTAAGAATGCAATTTCATGATTGGCAGCAAACACTTCTCCCATGAAAATAATATCGGCATGTTTATCAATAGAGCGATCCATATAATCTGAAACGGGAAATGGGTGAAGCGCTACTTGTATACCTAAACTTTCACATTGTTCTTTTAGGAAATATGCATCATTTGCACTATCTTTAAATGCGAAGAAGTAAATATGTATCGTTTCTCCATTATAGGTGCTCTTTTTTAAATACTCTTTCGCTTTTTCTAAAGAGTAAGATCTTTTAGAAGCTTGGCGACTTCTTTCAGGGAAGAAGCTTGATGCAGCAATTGTTCGTCTACCCTCTATGTTACGAAGTATCATTTCAACATCATATATTTCTCTCCAAGCTTTTCGGAAGTAAATGTCGTGGTGGGGACCAGGTTTTGTAAAGTTAAAGCCAGCATAAATGCAGCCTATTTCTTCTACTAGTATGTCGTACCTTTCATTTTCTTCTTCGTTTGGTAGTTCATAATCAGCATCTATTTGCACATGGTCAGGAATACCCCAAAATTCAATACGGTCTAATAACGCGCGCTCTTTAAAATAATGGGTGAACGCTTCGAGTACGATATTATCTTCAGAGTAATGAGCAAGCTTGAAAGGTCCAGTACCTATATAATGATGATTTTGAATACTCGTATCACGCGGTAAAATAGCGAGCTGCATGGAACTTACATAGTGTAAGAAAAATAAATTTGGTTTTGCTAAATGGAATCGAATTTGCAGTGGTGATGGTGTTTCAATTTGAATAATTTCTTCTGTTAACCATTCGAAAGGGGATTGAACTTGCCTTAGTCTTTCAAATGAAAATTGTACATCTTTAGAAGTTAAAATTGTTTCGTTATGAAAATATATATCTTTTCGTAAATAAAAGGTCCACGTAAGTCCATCTGCACTTAATTCCCACGTATGCGCAATGTGAGGCTCCATTTTTTCAGTAACATCGTTATAGACGACTAACGTATCAAAAATTTGACTCGTAAGATGGCTCTCTGTAGTTACAGCCACAAAAGCCGGATCTAATGGGAATATCTTTCTCGATATAGGAATCTTTAATACGTCGTACATATCATTTGAAGGTTCGTATCCAAAATGATGATGTAGTTTATTTTCTATCTTTTTTTGAAGTGCAGGGGGTAGGGGTTCTTTTTAAAGAAGAAAGATATCTTTTAATTTTTCTTGCGCTAACAGTTCATCTGTATAGGACTCAATCGCTTCTACGAAATTATGTATAAATAGAATTTCCGTTTTATTTCCGCGGCCTCGCCCTGGAGTCCAGCTAATTAATTGCTCCTCGCTCATTTTCTTTAATAAAATCTTTACGTTTTTCGTACTGCAATATAAAACAGCCGCTAATTCTTGTAAGCTATTTCGCATATGTTGTTGATCTTGTGCATGTAGTCTTAGCCTAATGTAATAGTCCATAATTTTCATATATACACTTCCTTCTATTATAAAAGGGGAAACTCTTTAGAATATTCTAACCTTTTTCTTCCTTTTTTTCAAAGTAAAATAAGTAAGCATAAGGAGGGGAAACAATGGGATTCTGGAGTATGCATCGAAATATAAAAATTAGAATTATAACTTCGTTTTTAACACGTACTGTGTCCACGATGATTTTTCCATTTATGGCGATTTATTTTTCAATAAAGTTAGGTAGTGTGATTGCTGGTGCTTTACTACTTATTAATGTCATAGCTTCATTAGTAATTGGTTTATACGGTGGATATGTTGGGGATCGGCTTGGGCGTAAAAAGGTTATGATTATCGGTCAAAGTATACAAGTCATTTCCATTGCTTGTATGGGAGTTGCGAATTCGGATTACGTTGACTCACCATGGCTAACATTTGTGTTTATGTTAGTGAATAGTTTAGGGTCTGGACTTATGAATCCTGCGACAGAGGCGATGTTAATTGATGTGAGTACACCTGAAAATCGAAAAGTGATGTACAGCATAAACTACTGGGCTATTAACTTATCCATTGCAATCGGAGCGATATTTGGTGGATTACTATTTGAAAACTATAGATTACAATTGTTTATCGTATTAACTCTTGTTGCTATTATTACTCTATATGTAATGGCAGTATATATGGAAGAGGTGTATGTAGCTAGAAAAACAGTAGAGAAGAAAAATGTATTAAAAGATATGGCGGATAGTTATAAAGTTGTAATGAAAGATAAAGCGTTTTTAATTTTTTGTGCAGCAAGTATATGTACATTGTCTTTAGAGTTTCAAATTAATAATTATCTAGGAGTCCGTTTGCAGAAGGAATTTGAAACAGTACAATTTTTCTTCGGTAATGGTTTTACGTTTGATTTAACGGGTATTCGAATGCTGAGCTGGATATCAGCAGAGAATACAATTTTAGTTGTGTTATGTTCAGCACTTCTTATTAAATTGCTGAAAAGCTTTAACGATTTGAGAATCTTATATGTAGGCTTATTCATTTACACGATTGGCTTTACAATACTCGGAACGAGCAATAGTTTATGGATTTTATTAATTGCAGGGCTTTTCCAAACGGTAGGCGAGATGATGTATGTGCCAGTGCGTCAATCTATTATGGCAGATATGGTGCCAAATGAGGCGAGAGGTTCTTATATGGCGATTAACGGAATGGTCTTTCAAGTGGCAAAAATGAACGGGGCATTAGGTGTTATGCTAGGTTCATTTATTGCATCTTGGGGCATGAGTGCTCTGTACTTTATCGTTGGTATGAGCAGTATTTTACTATTTATGAAAGCGATAGGGAAGGAGAAGTATGAGGATGAGAGAAATGTTTCTCAAATTGGATGAAACTATATAAAAGCGAACCAGTTATACTGGGACTCGCTTTTTATATAATTTTTAGAACGGATCAACTTCAGCTAAATCAGGATTGCTATTTGGATTTGTTAATAAGACTTTCAGCTCACCTACTTCAGAGAGAGCGACGAGGATATAACCACTAATAAGGACGACGAGTCCGATGACTCTTAATGTTTGCAGTGTAATGTCACGGCTATTGTTTTCGGAGTTGTCTTGGGGCGTTGAAGGTGGATTGTTATTCATAAATAAGGCTCCCATCTTGTGTATTTATATATGTGCGAAATCATTATTTAACTTATGGATAGGAATTATATAGTCATTTTCACTATATGAGAACTGTTTATGAAAAGTGATAAGAAATTTTGGGACGAGAAAAGAGGGCGTCTCACAAAATCATTGAAAATGAGTTTTTTTGGCTTTTCATACAAATAAAAAGGTTAACCAAAGTAGTCATTTAGCTACTTTGGTTAACCTATAATAACTATCCTAATATACGTAACGATTCTTCAATAAAAGCTGGGATGTCCTTCGGTTGTCTACTTGTGACTAACTGATTTTGGCATACGACTACTTCTTTGTCGTGAAAGTTTCCGCCAGCGTTTTTTAAATCGACTTCAATAGATTTATATCCAGTTACATCACGTCCTTCAAGTGCTTGTGCAGTAATGAGTAGTTGGGGGCCGTGACAAATAGCGAAAACGGGTTTTTCCGCATCCATAAATGCTTTACTAAAGCGTACAAAACGCTCATCTGCACGAAGTATATCCGGGGAAAATCCACCCGGTATGAAGAGGGCATCAAAGTTCTCTGGAGAAACATCATCAATACTTTTATCAATCACGATTTCACTTTTTCCTTGCTTACCGTGTACCGTTTTACCTTTTTCCATTTCGATGGTTGTTAATTCATATCCCTTTTGATTAAAAGCTTCTACCGGCTCTGTGTATTCTGTGTCCTCGAAATAATCCGTTATTAAAATAGCAATTTTTTTACTCATTGCAGTCAGCTCCTTACATTATAGTATCGGTTCCAGAATCATCCTTGAGCAATGCCTTTTATAAAGTGAAACTTTAATTCGTATTTTTTCATTCCCTCCAGTTCCTTTGCCCTGTTAATTTAATACATACCCTTTTTATTAGGATGTAAACATGTATTATCGTTTTTGTATGTAAAAATCATAAAATATCGGTTGTTTCAGTGATTCTTGTTTGAGGAAGAAAAATAAAAAAGCCAAGGAGATAATTTATTTTGAACTGCATCCCAATTGTTAGACACAGTCTAACAATTGGGGTGCAGTTCATTTTCTCCTTGGCTTTTAAGGCAATTCGTTTCGTTAAAACGAAGAAACGCGTTGCTTCGTTTTTGGTACAATAATAAATTTGATCCAGAGTAACCCGATAATCATAATGATAAGGCTATGTAAAAATTGTCCTGTAGCAAGGAGTATAACAATTGAAAATACAATGAGTTGAATGCTTAACAATATAAAGATTAAGCGAAGGAATTGATTCATTCGTTTTTCAATATGGATTGGATACAATGCTACAATAATATTTCCCGAAAAATATTTCCATAGTGAACGAAGCTGCATAGAGATCATATATAGAACGATATAAGCGATAGCGCCTTTTACGTATATGTTTGGTATAAAATATAAGGCGAAGGCATCGATCAATCCTAAGCGAATATATATACCGAAATAATCATTCCCACGTAAAAATGCGAGTGTATGTAAATAGAAGAAAGTTGCTCGTTTTTTATGTAATAAAGGTTCAATCCAATTTGTAAGCCATTTTCTTTTATTTACTTGTTTATTCAGTTGCGGAACATCGGTGAAGATGCTAGCGAATTGATAAAAACGAACGTTCATTTTTTCTTCTTGCTCGATTATGTAATCCCACGGTATTCGTTTTGTAGGCTGTTTTTTCGTGTATATAAGCAAGAAAGCAAGTAATAAGAGTAATCCACCCAATATGAGAACATTCGCGGAATAAAACAGCATGTAAATGTTTAAGGCGTTACAAGTAATACGAATGATCAGCCATATGTTTTTTTCGTGACTATCACGCCAGATCCAATGTATGTACATGTTCCAAGCTTTCGTAATCATTAACACGATAAAGATTGTACATAAAAAAGGTACAGTTAATTGCAATGATTGCATAGCAAGTGGTACGAGAATAAGGAAAGTAAATAATAATGGAAAAAGCTGAATGATGTAATTGTATAGAAGAGATTTTTTGAAATAGGATGTTAGTTTCTCTTCTAATGCAAGTAAATAGACAGCATCAGGTTTTTGAATAAATGTACGGATAGGGCATCTCGTTATAATGAATGTAAGTACAATCGTTATGAGTAGTAAAGATATTCCTTTAGAAGGAGATGCTTTTAGAAACTGGGCATAATAATATGCACCAACGCATGAAATAAAGATGAAGCTATATAGTAAACCGTTAATCATACGTGCAAAGTATGTAATGATATTTTGAATATGTTGTTGGAAGCGACTGCTCCATAGCGATTCGATTGACATGTTTTTCACCTCTTTGTTCTATTATATATGTTTTACAAAAGAAAAAACGAGCAAATTGCGTTATGCAACTTGCCCGTTTTTCTTTTCGTTATTTTTTTTCTGATCACGATTCATTAATGGATAGAAAGCAAATCCGATTACGAATAAACCAATTCCGAGAAGGAACGTTTTTATATCGGATGCGCCGGTTTTAATAACCCATAGTGCGTAGCAGAGTGCGATTACTGCGACTATACCATCTGTAATTCTTGCCCGCATTTCATTTTTATATGTTTCACCAGTAGCGACTAGTTTTAACTGGAAGATTGGTGAAACGAGATATGGAATGAGGTAGGCTAGTGTTGATACGGTAATAACGAATGTATAAGCTTCCGCAATTGTTCCTGATAATGTTGAGAATAAGAACACTTGCGACATAATGTTTGTTAATCGTAATGAGTAAATTGGACTTCCTTTTTTATTTGTTTTTGTGAAGAAGGAAGGGAAGAAACCTTCTTTTGCTGCTTGATATGGTACTTCTGAGCTTAATAAAATCCAGCCTAAGATAGAACCGAACAGGGAAGTAAGAGCAAGTAATGCCATCAATTTCCCGCCTCCATGACCCATTGCAGCGTTTAGCGCATCTGCTAATGGACGTTCCGAAGCTTGTAATTTATCAACATGAAGTACACCCATTGTTAAAATTGTAATTCCTAAGTAAATTGCAACTGTAATAAGTAATCCCGCAACTGTTGCACGTTTTACCGTTTTTGGAGAAACAGCACGGTTTGATAAAAGAACAGCTGATTCAATTCCGATAAATGCCCAAAGTGTTGTAAGAGCAGCTAAGTTTACTTGTGAAAGAAGGCCGTGTGATACACCTGATTTATCGATCATCGGTGTGTACCATTGTCCAAACTTAGAAGCTTCGAATGCAAATAACGTAACGACGATGAATAAAAGGAATCCAGTTACTTTCGTTGTTGTTGCTAAGAAGTTTAGTTTTCCAGCTCCACTTACACCGTTTGTTAATATAATATGAGTTCCCCAAAGTAAGATAGAACAAATAGTAAATGTAATTAGTTTCCCGACTTCTATGTTAAACGAACCGATTGAAAATAGTAGTCGTGTATCTTTCATAATTGGGAAGAAGAGTGATAAATATCCCGCAAATGATGTAATGATGGCAACGTTACTTGCCCAGTTTGCAACCCAATATCCCCATACCATACTGAAGCCAGCCATTTTTTTCTTTTTTGGTGTTGAGAATAAAGCATATGCATGACTTTGTGGTCCTGTCGTTAAATCAGGACGACGAATTGCTAAATTACCGAAAACAAGAGCTAGCATTAAAACACCAAACCCTGTAGTTAACCAAGCTAAAGTGACACCGAGTGGGCTTGCTGTTTGTGCCAACGTACTTGGCACCATGAAAATACCAGCGCCAACCATGTTACCGACAACGAAAGCTGTTAGTACCCAAAAGCCCCATTTTTTTTGTTGCATAGAAAATACCTCCAAAGTTAGTATAACCAAGTCAAGCGAGGAGATATGTATGTCTTCCTGAGTCAGGAAGAGAAGTCCCAAACAAAACAAAAAAAGCACGTAATCTGCCGCTACATGCTTTCTATCTTATAAGAAACCCACGACATACCTCTCGATAGCTCTCCACAAACGAAACGTTTGTGACAGTTCTGCACTTATTAAATGCAGACCCAGCAAGTGTGCATGGTGGACACGACTTACTTCGGCAACCATTCCTTTCTCATTCCTTCATCAATGCCACTACATCTCCTGAAATGATACTCTTAATGATTGCAACCTCTACCTCACCGAGATACGAATGAGGATTTAAATATTAAATTAACGTCTTTAAGAGTAACAAATGAATTTTTATACGTCAATGGATATAGTAATAATCAGATTATAGAGAAGAGTTTGTGATTAGGGATGAATAATTATTTGATATAAAAAGAAGCTGATCTAAAACTAGATCAGCTTCTACATATAAAATTAAACTAAGTTTAATACTGTTACTTTTTCACGTGTCATAGACTCAAGGCTCTTACGAATACCTTGTGCGCCCATACCTGAACCTTTTACACCAATGAATGGGAAGTGGTCAGGGCCGCGCTCTGTGCGTCCGTTAATTTGAACAGAACCAGTTTCGATTTTGTTAGCAATTGCAAATGCTTTGTTAATGTCTTTTGTGAAGACACTTGCTTGCAGACCGAACTCTGATTTGTTAGCAATCTCAATTGCTTGCTCATCTGAAGAAACACGGATGATTGGAAGGATTGGGCCGAATGGCTCTTCCCAAGCAACTTTCATTTCTTCTGTTACGTGGTCGATTAATGTTGGGTAAATTAAGTTACGCTCACGTTTGTTACCAATAACGATTGTTGCACCTTTTTCTACAGCGTCGTCAACTAAACCTTGAACGAAGTCAGCAGACTTGTCGTCGATTAATGGAACGATTGTGCTGTCTTGTTCTGGAGATCCAACTGATAGTTCAGCTACTTGTGCTTTTACTAAGTCAACAAGCTCGTCCGCTACGTTTTCGTGTACAAGTACACGTTTAATAGCTGTACAACGTTGACCAGAGTAAGAGAATGCACCGCTTACGATATGGTTTGCAGCATCTTGTAAGTCAGCATCTTCACGAACGATACCAGGGTCTTTACCACCAAGTTCTAATACAAGTGGAATCATTGCAGCTTTTTTCGCTAAATGTTTACCTGTGTTTGTACCACCTGTGAACGATACCATATTGATGCCTTCGTGCTCTACTAAGTAGTCACCAATTACAGAACCGCGTCCTGTAGCTACGTTTACAAGACCTTTTGGAAGGCCAGCTTTATGAAGTGCTTCAACCATTTTAATACCACTAATTGCACCTTGAGTTGCTGGTTTGAAAATAACAGCGTTACCCATAATTAATGCTGGTGCAAGTTTTGCAGCAGATAAGTTTACTGGGTAGTTAAATGGTGCGATTGCTAATACAACACCAAGTGGTGCGCGTTGGATAATCGCAAGTTTAGATTTCGTTCCGCCAGGGAAGCTATCGCCCATCATGCTTTCTCCGTGCATATGTAGAGCTTCTTCGATAGTATAACGAATGAAGTCAGCTGTACGAACAACTTCTTTCTTCGCATCTTTATAGCCTTTACCGACTTCTTTCATAATGATATCGGCAATTTCATCCTGCATATTTACGAGCTCATCAGCCCATTTATATAAGTATTTTGCGCGATCTTGTAGGGAAGCTTCAGCCCATGATTTTTGAGCTTCTTTTGCAGATGCAATTGCTTCATCTACTTCTCCGCGAGTAATTGCTTGTACTTGTCCAATTACTTTGTGTAAATATGGAGATGGAATTTCGATTGTTTCTCCTGAAGAGCTTTCTCTCCATTCTCCGTTTAAATAAAATTTGTAAGTATTGCTAGTTGTCATGATTAGTCCTCCTAAAATAGCAACTTGTAAGAGTGAGTATAAGGTGATTGTAGGGGGTTTGATAACATTTTTCAAATGAAATGTTTGTGAAAACGATTTCTTATTATTTTTTTATTTTGTATGCCCTTTCTTACGGAATATTCTCTTATTTCAAATTGATTTATCGTATCATGAATCCTCTTCATTTTTTATGATTGTCGTGTATTTTATATTATGTGTAAAAAAATAATTGACAGAATACTCAATAAAGTTGTAAGATTATAAATGGAAAATAAATGAAAGGGGTGTGCGTAATGATTGTAATCGTAAATGTAATGGGCTTAGCTCTGTTAAATGGCAGAAAACATTCATATCATTACGCAACCCGTGCGGATATATAAGGCATTCTCTGTCTTATAAGAAGCGTACGTTGCGTATATCGTAACGTACGCTTTTTATGCATTTTTGTGCATATCGTCAAGCGGCGGTATGCTTTTTTTTGTTTATTTTTCCTTGTATGGTTACGATGGAAATTTTGGAAGGTGGAAAAATGTGATGAGATTGTATGGGTTACGAAATGTAAATGTGATGGGTTTGGATAGTGGATAAAGAAGTGAGAGTTAAAAGAGAACGAGAAGGGAGAGGTTACATTGTTATCAGTATTACTAAAGTTAAAATGGTTTTTTAGGGAGCATTGGAAGAGATATAGTATCGCCATTGGAGCTCTTTTAATTGTAAATATAGTTGAAGTTATTCCCCCGAAAGTGTTAGGGGTTACGATAGATAATATCAAAACAGGAACGTTATCGAACGAAGCAATTATACAGTCTATTCTTATTTTAATAGGGGTTACGATCGTTGGGTATGGCCTTACTTTCGTGTGGCAACATCAATTGTTTGGCGGTGCATTTGTACTTGAGAAAACGATGCGCTCTAAATTTATGGGGCATTTACTTAAGATGACACCGACGTTTTATCAAAAAAATCGTACTGGCGACTTAATGGCGAGAGCAACGAATGATTTAAAAGCAATCGCTATGACAGCTGGTTTTGGTATATTAACGCTTGTAGATTCTAGTTTATACATGCTTACGATTGTCTTTATGATGGGATTTACAATTAGTTGGGAGCTTACATTTGCAGCGCTTATCCCGCTTCCAATTATGGCGTATGCGATGAATATATATGGAAAAAAACTGCATGAAAGATTTACAGTTGCGCAAGATGCGTTTGGTGATATGAACGATAAAGTACTTGAGTCAATAGCTGGTGTGCGCGTTATTCGTGCATATGTACAAGAGAATGCAGATCAGGAAAGATTTCATCGTTTAGGAGATGACGTCTACGAAAAAAATATGAAGGTAGCGAGAATTGATGCATTATTCCAACCAACTGTGAAAATGCTTGTCGGTCTTAGTTATTTAATCGGTTTAGTGTATGGCGCATACCTTGTGTTCCAATCAAAGGTGACGCTTGGCGAACTCGTTTCTTTTAACGTGTATTTAGGAATGATGATTTGGCCGATGTTTGCAATTGGTGAATTAATCAATGTTATGCAAAGAGGAAATGCTTCGCTTGACCGTGTGAATGAAACGTTAGCGTATGAGCCAGATGTAAAGAATCCAAAACATCCAAAGCTTGTGCAAGAGCCGGATTATATTCAGTTTGATGAGGTGTCTTTCTCATACCCTTCATCAACTGAAGAAAATTTAAAGAAGGTTTCTTTCACATTAAAGCAAGGAGAAACGCTAGGGGTTGTCGGAAAAACAGGAAGCGGAAAAACGACGCTTGTACGTCAGCTTCTTCGCCAATATCCGCTTGGAGATGGGGATATTGCGGTCTCTGATGTGACATTAGATAAAATAACGAATGAAAATGTACTCGGATGGATTGGGTATGTACCTCAGGAACATATTTTGTTCTCAAAAACAGCGAGAGAAAATATTTTATTCGGAAATAGGGAAGCGACTGAAGAAGAACTTGAGAAAGCAATTGAAATTGCGGCGTTTACAAAGGATTTAGAGTTTTTACCAGAAGGGTTAGAAACGCTCGTTGGAGAGAAAGGTGTTTCTTTATCAGGAGGGCAAAAACAAAGGATCTCGATTGCACGAGCTGTTATTCAAAATCCAGAAATTTTAATTTTGGACGATTCTTTATCAGCTGTTGATGCTCGTACGGAAGCAGCGATTATTGAAAATATAAGAACAGAAAGAAGCGGAAAGACGACGATTATTACGACGCACCGTTTATCTGCCGTACAACATGCGGATTGGATTCTCGTTATGGATGAGGGGCAAGTAATGGAAGAAGGTACACATGCTCAGCTTATCCAGAGCGGAGGCTGGTATGCTGAGCAGTTTGAAAGACAACAAGGTGAAAGTGAAAGTGCGGATAGTGGGGTGAAAATATGAGCGTTTCAAAACGATTATTTCAATATGCGATGAAAGTGAAAGGAACGATTTTTGCAGCGATGTTAATGTTATTTATTTTCGTCATTGCAGAGCTTGCTGGTCCTTTCGTCGCTAAAACGATGATTGATGATCATATCGTCGGGATAGAGAAACCTTGGTATGAAACAGAAAAGAGTGAAGAAGCTGTTTCATATAATGGCGCTTTTTATAAGCGAAGTGATCGCTTTGAACAAGGCGAGACAAAAGGTAAAGAAGTACGTGTGATGCAAGTCGGTTTTCAATATTATTTTGTACCGAATAAAGTGAATATTGAAGGGTCACGTACTGTAAAAGGTGATATGATTACCGTTCAAAATGGTAAGGCGGTGCAAGTGTATAAAGCGAAGGCATTAACGAAAGAAGAAGTGTTTGCGTTTTATAAACCAGAAATAAACCGTCTATTATTACTTGGTGGTGGCTATTTCGCTTTATTAGTAGTCGTATCATTATTTGCATACGGAAAGCAGTTCTTCTTGCAGAAGGCAGCGAACAAAATTATTCAAATTATGAGGGAAGATGTTTTTTCTCATATTCAAACGTTGCCAATTCGGTACTTTGATCATTTACCGGCGGGGAAAATTGTTTCGCGTGTGACGAATGATACAGAAGCCATTCGTGATTTATATGTAACGGTGCTGGCAACATTCGTTTCTAGTATCATCTATATTATTGGGATATTCGCTGCGCTATTTTTATTAGATGTGAAGCTCGCTTCATTATGTTTATTAATTATCCCAATTTTAATTGTTTGGGCGATTCTTTATAGAAAATATGCGTCTGTATACAATCATAAAATGCGCTCTCGTTTATCTGATATTAATGGAACAGTGAATGAATCCATTCAAGGGATGCCAATTATTCAAGCGTTCCGTCAAGAGCGTGAAACGAAAAAAGAGTTTGAAGAATTAAATGGCGATTATTTTAAGTATCAAAATAAAATTTTAAATTTAAATGCAGCGACTTCGCATAACTTAGTAGCCGTATTAAGAAATATCGCTTTCACAGGAGTAATCTGGTATTTCGGCGGTGCGTCATTAAGTGCTACAGGTATTATTTCACTTGGGGTACTGTATGCGTTCGTCGATTATTTAACACGATTATTCTCGCCAATTACGAATATGGTGAACCAGCTTGCAAACTTAGAGCAAGCGCGCGTTGCATCAGAACGTGTATTTGAATTGTTAGAGGAAAAAGGAGAAGCGGTAGAAGAAGAACGTATGCCTCGTTTAAAAGGAAATGTAAAATTTGATAATGTATCATTTTCTTATAATGGAAAAGATGAAGTGTTAAAAAATATTTCTTTTGAAGCAAAACAAGGTGAGACAGTGGCACTTGTCGGTCATACTGGATCAGGAAAAAGTTCTATCATGAATGTACTCTTTCAATTTTATGAGTTTGAAAAAGGAAAACTTACGATTGATGGTCACGATGTAAAAGAAATGCCGAAACAAGCAACTCGTGAGCATATGGGAATCGTACTGCAAGACCCGTTTCTTTTTAGCGGGACGGTGGCTTCCAATGTAAGTTTAGAAAATGAAAAAATTTCAAAAGAGCGCATTGTAAAGGCGCTACGTGATGTTGGTGCTGAAAGATTTGCAAACAATATAAATGAAGAAATTACAGAAAAGGGAAGTACGCTTTCCACTGGAGAACGTCAGCTTATTTCGTTTGCTAGGGCGCTTGCTTTTGATCCAGCTATCTTAATTTTAGATGAAGCAACGTCTAGTATTGATACAGAAACAGAGGCGATGATTCAACAAGCACTAGAAGTTGTGAAAAAAGGAAGAACGACATTTATTATTGCTCACCGACTTTCAACAATTAAAAGCGCAGATCAAATTATTGTGCTTGATAGAGGAACCATTTTAGAAAAAGGCTCTCATGATGAACTCATGAAAAAGCGCGGGCGTTATTACGATATGTATAAAACGCAAATGGAAGGCAATCAGAGTGCTTAACAGATATGGAGGAGAACTTGTGATTTTCACAAGTTCTTTTTATTGATGAACATGTCGACTCTTTAGCAAATTACGACAGTTAAATAAGAAGTATTGTTTTACCTTTTTCTTTATAAATGCTATATTAAAAAATGTTACTTATTTTTTGTATGTAGCGTTATTTTTCCCTTTTGTTTGATTATGAAGAAAAAGGATAAACTAAATAAGAACATTTTCATTGAAAAATTGTTCAAGATTGCATACAATCAATATAGTTTTTAAATTCCTATCAGAATACTTGGAGGATTACTATCATGAAGAAATTATTTTCAGTGCTTGCAGTAACTACTTTAGCGATCGGGATTGTAGCCGGCTGCGGTAAAGAAGAGAAAAAAGATACAGCTAGTCAAGACGCTTTACAAAAGATTAAACAAAGCGGTGAACTTGTAATTGGTACAGAAGGTACATACCCACCATTTACGTTCCACGATTCAAGCAATAAATTAACTGGATTTGATGTTGAATTAGCAGAAGAAGTTGCAAAACGTTTAGGTGTAAAACCTGTATTTAAAGAAACACAATGGGATAGCTTACTGGCTGGCCTAGATGCAAAACGTTTCGATATGGTTGCAAACGAAGTTGGTATTCGTGAAGATCGTCAAAAGAAATACGATTTCTCTAAGCCATACGTTTCATCTTCAGCGGCATTAGTTATTGCAAAAGATAAAGATAAGCCTGCTACATTTGCTGATGTAAAAGGACTAAAAGGAGCACAATCTTTAACGAGTAACTATGCAGATATCGCTAAGAAAAATGGTGCGGAAATTATTGGTGTAGAAGGATTTAGCCAGGCAGCAGAATTATTAGCTTCAGGACGCGTTGATTTCACAATCAATGATAAGTTATCAGTACTAAACTACTTAGAAACGAAAAAAGATGCGAAAATTAAAATTGTAGATACTGAAAAAGAAGCTTCAGAAAGTGGATTCTTATTCCGTAAAGGTAGCACTAAGCTTGTACAAGAAGTAGATAAAGCGTTAGAAGATATGAAAAAAGACGGTACGTATGACAAAATAACGAAAAAATGGTTCGGTGAAAATGTATCTAAGTAGTGCATTGGTTTCAGATCGATTGTCTACTTGGATAGATATTATGCAGTCTTCCTTCATGCCTATGCTGAAGGAAGCTGTTTTTACGACAATTCCATTAACGCTTATTACATTTATTATCGGGATTATACTGGCAACGTTAACGGCGCTCGCACGTATTTCTGGTAGTCGTATTTTACAATGGATTGCTCGTATCTATGTATCTATCATTCGCGGAACGCCACTTCTTGTACAGTTATTTATTATTTTCTATGGTCTTCCAACTCTTAATATTGAAGTTGAGCCATATACAGCAGCAGTTGTTGGATTTTCATTAAATGTCGGTGCATATGCATCTGAAATTATTCGTGCTTCTATCCTTTCCATTCCGAAAGGGCAGTGGGAAGCAGCTTACACAATTGGGATGACATATCCACAAGCATTAAAACGTGTTATTTTACCACAAGCAACGCGTGTATCAATTCCACCGCTTTCGAATACATTTATTAGCTTAGTGAAGGATACTTCATTAGCATCATTAATTTTAGTAACAGAAATGTTCCGAAAAGCGCAGGAAATTGCGGCGATGAACTACGAGTTTTTAATTGTTTATTTTGAAGCAGGTCTTATTTATTGGGTTATTTGTTTCTTATTATCAATCGTACAACAGATGTTAGAGAAGCGTTCAGAACGCTACACATTAAAATAATCCTTTTACAAAAGGAGTTTTTGTTTTTATGATTTCAATTCAGCACTTACAAAAAAGTTTCGGAGATAATACCGTACTAAAGCATATAGATTTAACAGTTGAGAAAGGCGAGGTTGTTGTTATTATTGGACCGTCTGGATCTGGTAAAACGACATTCTTACGTTGTCTTAACGTACTAGAAACACCAAACGCCGGTAGCATTCGCATCGGCAATAAAGAGCTTAATTTTGCTCAAAAAGTATCGAAGAAAGATATTGTAAATCTTCGTACACAAACAGGTATGGTATTCCAGCACCATAACTTATTCCCTCATTTAACAGCACTTCAAAATGTAATGGAAGGGCTCATTACAGTGAAAAAAGTAGGGAAAGAAGAAGCAAAGAAAAAAGCAAACTACTTCCTTGAAAAAGTTGGTTTAGCAGATAAAGTGGATTTATATCCATTTCAATTATCAGGTGGTCAACAACAGCGCGTTGGAATTGCGCGCGCGCTTGCGATGGAGCCAGAAGTGTTATTATTTGATGAGCCGACTTCAGCGCTTGATCCTGAACTCGTTCAAGAGGTTTTAAAAGTAATGAAAGAACTTGCTAAAGAAGGCATGACGATGGTTATTGTAACGCACGAAATGCGTTTTGCACATCAAATTGCGAACCGTGTTATTTTCATGGATGGTGGTGTCGTTGTCGAACAAGGTACACCAGAAGATGTATTTACAAATCCAAAAGAAGAACGCACGAAAAAGTTTTTACAAATGTTGCAGTAAATTAAGAAAGGTCTCAGGGTATATGCCCTGAGACCTTTTTGCCATTTATATTTATTTGTGGAATCCGCCAAGGCTTTGCTCAGCCATTGCAACTAGACGTTTTGTAATTTCTCCACCAACTGAACCGTTAGCGCGAGCCGTAGAATCTGCTCCTAATTGTACACCAAATTCTTGAGCGATTTCGTACTTCATTTGATCGATTGCAGCTGTTGCACCTGGTACTACTAATTGATTTGAAGAATTTTGGTTTGCCATAGGAATATATCCTCCTTAGAGTTATAAAAGTTTTTTTGGTTGGACTAGCTGGAGTTGAACCAGATTATCGCCCCGGTTGGCGCTAATCCATCGGTAATTAAGTTTGTACTCATAGTATGGATGTTACCTAGAAAGATATACAAAATAATAATTTGTAAATTTTGTCAAAAAAACTTATTGATTTCGTAAATTATGAAATAAGAGTAATCGTTGTATTTTTAAGAAAACAGGCCAAACTAAGGAGGATATTAAATATAATTTTCTCATTGTAGCCTGCTACTTGTAGGCTAATCATTAGCTTCTTATTTATGATTTATTGAAATGAAATCGGTAGCAACTTCATAGTTCTATTTTTAAGTAGGGATGGAGTGACCGCTCCTATGCATGGGTAGGTGCTCTCTTCAATCTAAAAAAGAGAGGCTTTAAACGATAACGTATGGAGGAATCATGATGGGGATTTGCCCGCTATGCAACGCATTAGAATCACAAACATATTCTTGTCAAAATTGCCAAAGTATACTCCAAGATTATGGGAAGTCTGTAGATTACATAGACGATTATAGTGCCTATATGGATCAAGAATTATTAAGTGCAGTAGATGGTTTAACGCATAATAATTCAAATGAATATTGCAATCATATTTTTTATTGCGGAGTATGTAACGTGGAAACAGAGGTTGTAGTAAAACTTGTGTAAATAGAAAACTTCCACCTTATTATCTAGGTGGAAGTTTTTGTTTTTGTATTTGTGAGTGAATCATAGGAGAAGGGATATGTTCGGTATTTGTTGAAGTCTTGGATTTTATTTGAGACATTTTTTCTTTTGTATCGCGTAAAGAATGTTCAGTTAAGTAGACGGCATATTCGTAAAATAACTGGCGCGTCATTTCACTTTGCTCTTTTAACTTTTCATCTTGGAATACAGTTCGCCCAGGTTTAGAGTTGGCTTCAAAGAGCCACGGATTTTCCTTTGTGTCTAAACCGACATCAAAACCGATTTCTCCAATATTTCCGGTTACTTGTTCATCGAGCGCGTAACTTATTTGTAAGGCAGTATGTTTTAATTTGTTTTCAATTTGAACTTGTTTCGTTGAATCTGGGAAAAGCTCTTGCAGTAATTTTGTATCACCGCCGCTATTTACGTGCGTTGTTAAACTGCCTTTGCCAGCGATTTTGGCGACGATTGCACTAACTATCCAATTACCGAAATGATTTTTATTTGTATGAATGCGGAAATCAACAGGTTGCCCATCGAAGCGAAGTAACGAAATACCTTGCTGCACGATAAACTTTTTTAAATCATGTCCTTTTAATACGTGGTTTAGAAGCGTTTCTAATGATTGATACTTTCTCAGTTTATTTTCTTCATTTTCGCGATAACGACAGTAGTAGCAATTTTCTGTTTGAGAATAAAATATTTGATGAATATTTCTACCAAAGCTTCCGTGTATTGGTTTCATGTACACAGATTTATACGTGCCAAGAAACCGCTCTACTTGTTCAAAATGCTGAAATGCTTCTGTGTTTGGTAAGAAGGGTCTAATTGATTCATCTTTCATAAGAAGTTGATGAACTTCCCATTTATTGAAAAAACCTGGGTTAAACCATGGAATGGAGTAGTCATGTTCTAACTTTCTTTTTGCTCTGACAATTGGTTTGTAATTTTCTGCTTGTCGATTTGGTAATCGATCGTAAATGACATTTGGTAAAGGAACCTTTTTCTTTATCCATTGTTTCTCTTGAAAGAAATATCCTTCAATCGTTTCTTCTTCCCAGTTTATATGTTGAACGCCAAAGACGAATACGAACGGTCGTAATGAAAATGGTGGTGTTAACAACTCACTGAGGGCAATTGAACGATTTCCTAAAGGGTTAGAAGAATCATCGTTAAAGCCAGTTGTAAAAATGCCGATTAATGGTCCGAAAATAATTGTTTGGTTTTGTGTGAATGCATGAATAGTGGTTGATTGAGGTAGTAAAAGTTTTTCGGCAATATGTTTCCCGATAATAATTTCGCGAGTAAAGGAATAATGAATTTTCACCTCTTCACTTGCAATGTGACGTATACCGAAGGAGAGGGATGTAATAGGCGGCGTAATAGAAAAAACGTAAGGTAAAGTAATGCTATTTGGATTTTCATCTGAAATGTTTAATGTATATATATGTTCTTTCAAAATAGGTTTACCTCCTTTCATTATGGTGTAAAGCGACTGAATTTAAGTGGTCCGTGAAATATCTTTTCAGCTAATGAATCACTATGACGAATGTATTGTTCGTAAGGAGGGATTGTGTTGACATACATAAGCCAGATTGCACCTTTTTGATCCATAATTGTGGAAAGTTCTAGTTCAAATAACGAAGAATAAGACTGATCTAGTGTTTGGACTACTTCATTTATAATGTCGTGTAAAGCGTCGTGCAATAGTTGCACACCCGTACTAGATAGTACGTATTTAATTTTTGAAAATGAATGTAATGAATCATCGTCTGTTGCTGAGGGTAAAAGCTGATTAGGAAATGAACTTTTTTGTATAAATTGACCGATAACATTCCAAGTTTGTTCTTTGTTTTTTTGCAAAATGGTTCGAATATGGAGTGGATATGTTAGTTGATTTGGTGGTTGTAGCATAGTGTGCGCTATGTAACGTGATGAGGGTATGTTAGATTTGTACCAAGATATAAATTCGTCTGTCCGTTTGAGTGGAATAGAAGTATGATATTTTTCATTTACTGTATCGATATGAAACGTTTTATTTTTGTAAGCAATTCGATATAAGTTATCCTTAGAATGTATATTAGTGGGGCGTATAATAATATCTTTAGTTTTTAACAACAGTTTGAAAATGTTTTGTATCGTTGCAATTTCAAATTTTGGTATATAAGGAGACAGTTTCTTATTAGTGAGAAATAAATCATGTAGTTCACTTAAATTAATAAGTGTGTTATTTAAAAAGGTAGTGGAAGGACGATTGTGCAAAGAGTGAATAATTGATGTTGCTTTTTCAGAGTCTGTTTCCTCGTGAAAAGAATAACGATCATATATATAAGAAGGAATAGGGAATGTTTGCTCTTTCCATTTTCCTGTATCTGTATCGTAAATAAGACCAGAAACAAGGTCTGTTTTAGGATCAATACAAAATGGCGTAAACTGGGCAACGACATTATGATAAAGCCGAGCGCGTTTAGCGATTTCGGTGTAATATGTTTGCTCATAATGAAGTTTAGAAGCTAAAAGACCGAGAACCAACGAAATCACTCCTTTACTACTATTTGCATAATAGGCGAAGCTATATATTGCAAATACGTTTTTATACCATTATACTTTTGTCCGTATGATGATATGCTATAGTTTTGGAGAAGTGAAAGGTTGATTGTAATGAATATATGGTTAAATATGTTAACGACGACAGGACTCGGAGCAATTATTGGGGGATACACGAATCATTTAGCGATAAAAATGTTATTTCGTCCTCATCGTCCTATTTATATCGGAAAGTTTCAAGTTCCATTTACACCAGGATTAATTCCGAAGCGTCGTGATGAACTTGCTGTTCAATTAGGGAAAATGGTTGTAGAACATTTGTTAACACCAGAAGGAATCGGAAAAAAGCTAACAAATGAAGAGTTTCAAAAAGGTTTAATCCACTGGGCGCAAGTGGAAGTGGATAAAGTAATTACGAATGAACAATCACTGCGACATATGTTAGAAGAATGGAATGTAGCGCATGTAGAAGAAGAAGCGACTCGAAAAATCGAACATGTAATTACAGAAAAAATTCATGCATTTTTAGCAGAGTATTATACATATACATGGGAACAGGTTTTACCTCATTCTGTAAATGAAAAAGTAGAGAATGCGATTCCGAATGTCTCGGCGTTTATTTTAGAGCGAGGAATTAGCTTTTTTGAAAGTGAAGAAGGGAAAGGTCGTCTTTCAAAAATGGTTGATGATTTCTTTGCTTCTCGCGGAACGCTACTTAACTTAGTCGGAATGTTTTTAGGAAATGTAAGTGTAGTGGATCGTGTGCAGCCAGAAGTTATTAAATTTTTAGGTCAAGATGGTACAAAGCAGCTTTTAACTGATGTACTGCAAAAAGAGTGGGAAAAGTTAAAAGGAAGAGATGTAAAAGAATTAGAAGCGTTTGTAGAGAAAGAAATGATTGTAAGCTCCGTGCTGTCAGCAGTTAAAGTAGAGGAAACAGTGAGTAAGTTTTTAAATCAATCTGTTCAGCAAGTATGTGAACCAGTTCGAGAAACAATCATTGAAAAATTGGTTCCAAGCGCAGTAACGGAAGGCTTAAAGTGGGGAACAGAAAACGTAGAGAGTATACTAAACAATCTACACCTTGCGGAAATTGTCCAGCAAGAAGTGTCTACATTCTCAACAGAAAGATTAGAAGACTTAGTGCTGTCTATTACGAAAAACGAATTGAAAATGATTACGTATTTAGGAGCGTTATTAGGCGGAATGATTGGTCTCGTGCAAGGATTGTTACTATTGTTTCTTAGATAATAAGGTGAGTACATAGAAATAAAAGTGAAATTTCTTCACATCTCTTGCATAGTTTGATATGGTAAGAAGAGGTGCGTATGTAAATGCACTGAAAAGGCAGTGCGAGTGAAAAGCGCTAGCCTTCTAAAGGAGGAAAAATAAAATGACAAAGAACATTCATGATGTTGCATATGAATTACAAAAAGCAATCGCTGAAAACGATGACTTCAAAACGTTAAAAGAGAGCTACGCAGCCGTTCAAGCTGACACAGCTTCAAAGAACTTATTCGATGAGTTCCGTACAATGCAACTTAGCCTACAACAAAAAATGATGCAAGGCCAAGAAATCACTGAAGAAGACAATCAACAAGCGCAAGAAGTTGTAGCTCGCATTCAACAAGATGCTAAAATTACAAAATTAATGGAAACTGAGCAACGTCTAAACGTTGTAATCGGTGACGTTAACAAAATTATCATGAAGCCACTTGAAGAATTATATAGCGTGCAACAACAAGCGTAATAGTGGAAGACGCTCCTAGTTTAGGAGCGTCTTTTTTGTTTAGGGAATTTAATAGTTATACCACAAAAACTCCCTTTCAAAATAGCCATTTCTTATTGCTTATTTTGAAAGGGGTATGTAATACATCTAATTTTTTTTATTGCTGTTAATTGAGGTTTTAATATTTTTTTCGTTCAAAAACTTTTCAATCTCTTTTTGTTTCCTCCCATTTATTTTCTCAAAGCGCTTTGTAAAAGAAAAATCAGTTTTGAATAAGTTACCATCTTGAGCGAGTTTGTCTAATTCTTGATCTAGTTCTACTGAAAGTGCTGTAGATGATGAAATAAATTCATATATTTCTTTTGAAGGCTTTTTGTAATCATCAGGGATTGTATTGTTACTAATAAAATTATGGAAGTTTGTATCATTTTGTTTCGCTAACTCTATTAGTTTTTGTAATTTTTCTCGGTCAGATTCAGTGATATTTTCATCGGATGTAGTGGATGAAAGTGGAACGATGTTTTCGTCTAACTCTCCGCTATAATTTAAATAACTTTTTATATTTTGTTTCATTTCGTCTTCACTAATATTTTCATTTTTCTTTGAGGAACTAAATATATTTTCTGGAACTTTAATAGCAACATCTTTAATAGATTGTACATCGTTTTCTTCCTTAGGTTGTACACTGTTTGAACAAGCTGATAGAAATAACATTGTAAGTAACATGAGTGGATATAAAATATACTTTTTCATATTAATCTCCTTTTATATTCATTAGTATCTTTGTAAAATAGCTAAATTCCATTTTAAATACTTAACTAAAAGTGAGTATATATGTTTTATTAATTGATAAGATATGACGGATATTAGTAAGCCGATGCAAAAAGCTATAAATACATTATAAACATCGGAATAACTGATTTGATGAAACCCTTTAAAGAATCCTAATCCTATTAATAAGATAGGTGAAATAATTAATAATGGTGTAGCAATTATAAGTGCTAGAAGAAGCGGTAATAGAAAGAGTAATACGAAAAATGCGATAATGATAAATATAAAGTTTAAAACACTTAAGCTCATAACAGAAAACAGTGCTGTCATAATATTTTTTAGGCTGCGCCTATTGTCAGCATTGCTTATTGCATATGAAACATTAAGTTCTTTAGCGATAGCTTTAGGGTTTCCTAGCTTTTTAGAAATTTCCTCTTCAGATATTCCATCTTGTTTACCACTAATAAAATGAGTTTCGTACTCCGAGATAATATCCTCCTTTTCTGAATTAGACATATTCCATAGGGAAGAACTAAGTTGCTTTAAAAATTCACTTTTGTTCATAACAATCACTTTCCTTTATAAAATGATGAATTACAGCTGAGAATCCTATCTTTTTTCTAAACAGCACAATCTGTATCTTCCTTTTGAAGGGGGATATACTAATTGTAAATGACATTCCAAATAATGGGTGTTCCATTATTTACAAATATATCACTTACTATTATTCTTTGCAAGGTACTGTAAAATTGTTAATAATGTGAATGGATGGAAGTATTTTTGTACATTTTTAGGAGAGATATAAAAATGTTATTTTAAGATAAACAAAAGGTTGTAAGCGTATTCTTTGGATGTTGTCAAAATAATTTCAAATTCATATTGTTGGAAAAATAATGCATTTGTAATATAATGATAACGATACTTCACCACATTAATTAACTAGGTGAAATTAAAGTCTTTATTACACACATTATGAAATAAAGGGATGATTAGTTTGAGTACAGGTGTAAAAGCAAACGACGTGAAGACAAAAACAAAAGGAGCAGATCTTGTTGTTGATTGTTTAATTAAACAAGGTGTTACACATGTTTTCGGTATTCCAGGAGCAAAGATTGACTCTGTATTTGATGTATTGCAAGAAAGAGGACCAGAGTTAATCGTTTGTCGTCATGAACAAAATGCAGCATTTATGGCAGCTGCTATTGGTAGATTAACAGGGAAACCGGGCGTATGTCTTGTAACTTCAGGACCAGGGACATCAAATTTAGCGACAGGTCTTGTTACTGCGAATGCGGAGAGTGATCCCGTTGTTGCTTTAGCTGGTGCAGTACCGCGTACGGATCGATTAAAACGTACGCATCAATCTATGGATAATGCTGCACTATTCGAACCAATCACAAAATATAGCGTAGAAGTAGAGCATCCGGATAATGTACCAGAAGCACTATCAAATGCATTTCGAAGTGCTACCTCCACAAATCCGGGAGCAACTTTAGTAAGTCTTCCGCAAGATGTTATGACTGCGGAAACGAATGTAGAGTCTATCGGTGCGCTTTCTAAGCCACAGCTTGGAATCGCTCCCACACATGATGTTACATATGTAGTAGAAAAAATAAAATCAGCGAAATTACCAGTTATTTTACTCGGTATGAGAGCGAGCACAAATGAAGTGACGAAAGCCGTTCGTAAATTAATTGCAGATACAGAACTTCCTGTCGTTGAAACGTATCAAGCAGCTGGTGCAATTTCGCGTGAACTAGAAGATCATTTCTTCGGCCGCGTTGGATTATTCCGTAACCAACCAGGTGATATTTTACTAGAAGAAGCGGATCTTGTTATTTCTATCGGTTATGACCCAATTGAGTATGATCCGAAATTCTGGAATAAACTTGGAGACAGAACGATTATTCATCTTGATGATCATCAAGCGGATATCGACCATGACTATCAACCAGAGCGTGAATTAATTGGCGATATTGCCTTAACTGTAAATAGCATCGCAGAAAAATTACCGAAACTTGTATTAAGTACGAAATCAGAAGCAGTGTTAGAACGATTACGCGCGAAATTATCAGAACAAGCAGAAGTTCCAAACCGTGCTTCTGAAGGTGTTACGCATCCGCTTCAAGTCATTCGCACACTTCGTTCTTTAATTAGTGATGATACAACTGTTACGTGTGACATCGGTTCCCATTCTATTTGGATGGCGAGATGTTTCCGTTCTTATGAACCACGTAGACTATTATTTAGTAACGGTATGCAAACGCTAGGTGTTGCACTTCCTTGGGCAATCGCAGCTACTTTAGTAGAACCAGGTAAAAAAGTAGTTTCCGTATCAGGTGACGGTGGTTTCTTATTCTCAGCGATGGAGTTAGAAACGGCAGTACGTTTAAATTCTCCGATCGTACATCTTGTTTGGAGAGACGGCACATATGATATGGTTGCATTCCAACAAATGATGAAATACGGCAGAACATCAGCTACAGAGTTTGGCGATGTTGATCTTGTGAAATATGCGGAAAGTTTTGGGGCGTTAGGTCTTCGTGTTAACACACCTGATGAATTAGAAGGGGTATTAAAAGAAGCATTAGCAGCAGATGGTCCTGTCATTATTGATATTCCAATTGACTATCGCGACAACATTAAATTAAGCGAAAAATTATTACCAAACCAATTAAACTAATGGAGGCAGATTTGAGATGACTGTTGCGCAATTAATTGATATTGATGCAAAAAAAACGAAAACGAGTAATGAAGTATATCAAACATCTACAATGCTTGCGCTATTAGATGGTATATATGATGGTGTGATTAGCTTTGAAGATTTGAAAAAACATGGTGATTTCGGCATCGGCACATTTGATCAATTAGATGGTGAAATGATTGCATTTGATAATGAATTTTATCATTTACGTTCAGACGGTTCAGCAGAAAAAGTAGAGCCAGAAGAAACAACGCCATTTGCGACTGTAACGTTTTTTGAAAAAGAAATGAGTTATACGGTAGAGCATCCGATGAATCGTGAAGAAGTTGAAGCGTTATTACATGAATTAATGCCAAGTAAAAACTTATTTTACGGTATTCGAATGGACGGTACGTTCCGTGAAGTAAGGACGAGAACTGTTCCAAGACAAGAAAAACCGTATACACCGCTCGTTGAAGTGACGAAATCACAACCAATCTTTTCATTTGAAAATACAGAAGGTACGCTTGCTGGATTTTGGACACCAGATTATGCGCAAGGTATTGGGGTAGCTGGATTCCACTTACATTACATTGATGATGAAAGAAGCGGGGGCGGACATGTTTTCGACTATGTTATAGAAAACTGTACGATCCAAATTTGTCAAAAAGCTCATATGCATTTAGCACTTCCAGAAACAGCTGATTTTATGGCGGCTGAATTATCAAGAGAAAATTTAGAGGATAATATTGCAACTGCGGAAGGTGCAGAGTAAGAAGGAAAGACTGTTCCATTTTGGAACAGTCTTCTTTTATTCGTAATGTTATTATTTGGCGATAAATCGATATTTCTTGTCGAACCGTTGATATATTGTAAGTTACGATAGATATATTCGAAAAATCGTTGATATCGCTTACTTCTTTGAAACAAACGGATGCCCCTCATAATAAAATCGCCACGGATAATGAACAGCTTCTTCTGCATAGTCGATGTTAATACGGGGCCCCGCCGTTACTTTATATTGTGATGACATGTGTTCTTCTTTTGGAACTAATTCAATATGTAACGTATCACTTTGTAACGATACGCCGCGTTCTTTTAAAGTGATGCCAAGTGCACGGCATAGTTTGCCAGGACCGTTTGTTAAGTTTTTATATTGCACTTTTGTAATGTCTGTTTTATTGAAGCGCGCTAGTTTTATTTCTTCAATACCGTCTACTGGTTCAAGTGCTCGAATGAGAACACCTTGTGGGGTGCCAACTGACGCTGTAATAACGTTAAAGCAATGATGCATACCGTAAATTAAATATACGTAAGCATGCCCTGGTGCACCAAACATAACTTCTGTGCGATCTGTCCGTCTGCCTCCGTAACTATGTGCGGCCTTATCATCTGGGCCTTTATATGCTTCTACTTCTACAATGATTCCGCTTCGCTTTATTCCGTCTACAATATGAACAAGTTTTTGTCCGAGTAATTTTTTTGCGACTTCTAACGTATCGCCTTCATAAAAGGAAGGTGGTGCCTGCATTGTACTATCTCCTTTGCTAAGTGTATATGTATATAGTAAACCAAATTTTCAGTAGTAATTCTAACTCGTTCTATTTGCTACATTTATTTCATAAATTATGGATAGAGTACAACAGCGAAGAGGGGGAGTGCGACATGATTTATCGCTTACTAGCTCTTAATATAGATGGGACACTACTATACAACAATGGAAAAATTGCAAAAGGGTTAAGAGAAACAATTGAATTTGTGAAAAGAAAAGATGTATACGTTACGTTATTTACGAGTCGTAATTTTCAATCCGCTCATAAAGTAGCAAAGGCGTTAAAATTAGATTCTATATTAGTGACACATGGTGGTGCTTTCGTTTCAGCAACTTTAGATAAGCCGTACGTTCAAAGGAGATTATCTGAAGAGAAGACTTTTAACATTGTGCAAGTGTTAGAGCACTTTGATTGTAACGTACGTATTTCTCATGAACGGTTTTCGATAGGAAATCGTGAGAGAAATACACCAAACTTAATTGCGCGCACTGTATTATCAAGCGCAGATCCGTTATTTTATCCAGTTCAATTTGTAGATTCGTTAGGTGACGCGCTTCGTGACCATCCGGTAGCGGCGCCAAAAATTGATGTTATTTTCCAAAGTAAAGGTGAAAAAGAACGCGGACTAAATACATTAAGAAAAGCGTTCCAAGATATTGAGTATGTTGAATGTGATTTAAAACGAATAGAAATCTTGCCACAAAATGTATCGAAGTTACGCGGATTACAATTGCTTGGAGAGCATTTAAATATTTCGCTAAATGAGATGGTTGCGATTGGAGATAGTATGGAAGATTTAGAGGTTATTGAAAACGTGGGACTTGGGGTAGCGATGGGGAACGCACCTGTAGAATTAAAGCAAGCAGCAGATTGGATCACACGTTCAAATAGTGAGAACGGTGTAGAGTATATGATTAAAGAGCATTTCCGTAAGCAATTCCCGCTTCCGTTTTTGAAGAATCATAAAAATACACCGAAACAATGAAGGGAAAACGTAGCTTTGTGGCTACGTTTTTTTATTGAGCTTATTAAAAGGAATGAAAACGTTTTAAATTGTGAATTGTGTATGGGATTCATACAATTCACTTGAATCCTCCAGAAAACTAATGTAAAGTGGATGATGTTGCCAAAACAGTTACACCACATGAAATATTCTTCAGATTAATTTTATTGGGCTCCCATACGTAAAAGTATTTCCGCATGATACTTTAGTTCACGTATTATTTCAAAAATGAATTGTAGCAATTTTATTAAGTAGTTGTAGTGTTTCTTTGTTTTATTTAAATGGATTATTTTAAGTTAATGTGAGTAAGGTTTGGTACATATGATATGTACTTCTTTTTGTGGTTTTAGGAAGTTTAAAAGGAGGAATGAATTTCTTGAGGAAATCATTTAATCAAAAAGTTAAAAAGTTAAGTAGTAGTTTAATAGTTGTATTACTAATATGTATGAATTTTTTAATCCATTTACCATTTAAAGCAGAGGCAGCTACAACAGAATTAAAAGGTTTAGGTGATGTATCTTATTACAACGCCATCATTTTTGGAGATCATAGTGCAACGAGTGCGGATATTGAAGGTGCGATGGCTGTTCAGAAAAATATGAACGCATCAAGTTATACAGTCGTAGCGGCTGCAACTGGAGCAAATAACTTAGCTGGAGCAACTTGGGTAGATGAAGGATATCCATCATTATTACTAGGCGGTCAATTTACGAAAGCGGGAGCAGGACAAGTAATTATTCAAGATGGAACAGTGGCGATGACAAAAGACGGTGACCCAGATGGCGCAATGAAAACATCATATGACCGTATCTCTTATAAAGAGCAAGCGGAGATTGATGCTAAGTTTAAAGAATTTAGAAAAGACGTTGATGGTGTAATTGGGGATGCAAGTAAACTACACACTGATAAGCCAAAACTTAATATGAGCTTTGGAATCGGTGAAGATGTAAACAACCCTAATATTTATGTCTCTTCAGGCCAAACTGGAAAGAAAGCATTTGATGTAAAAGACGTTTTTCTTCCGAATGTAGAGAATAAAGACTTTATTGTTATTTATTCAGATGCAGAAGAAGTGAGTTTTGGTGGCGGTGCAATTTTGTATGATACAAGAAATACTGGGATGGCAACGGATTTAATTAATACATCTCAAGCATACGATCCTAATTCATCTTTTACTGAGTTAGCTAGTAAGGTAATTTGGGTATTTCCTAATGCTACAAAGATAACAACTAAAGGTTATGGTGTAGTAGGTAGTGTGTTTGCACCTAATGCAGTTGTAGAAACAAAAGGTGGTTCTATTAATGGACAAGCCTATGTTGGAGGATTACACCAAAGAGATGGTTTTGAGGTTCATAACTTTAAATTTAACTGGCCAAAGTGGAATAAACCAGCAGCTGAAAAAGGACATTTACAAATTAAAAAAGTTGATGAAAACGATGAAAACATTGTTTTAAAAGACGCAAAATTTGATGTTATAGACAAAGATAATAACGTTGTGGCTACTGTTACAACAAACGAAAAGGGTATTGCGGAAGTTAAAGATTTACCACTTGGTGACTATTTTGTAAAAGAAATAAATGCACCAGAAGGATATATAAAAGTTGATACACCAGTCAAAGTAACAATTGATAATACAAACGTAATTGAACTTGTTATGAAGAATACGAAAAAAGTAGAGAATGGCCAATTTAAATTATTGAAAAAAGATAGTGAATCTGGTCAACTTCTACCAGGTGCAAAATTTGATGTTATCGATAAAGATGGGAAAGTTGTGGAGACAATTGTTACAGATGATAAAGGTGAAGCCTTATCGAAACAACTTCCAGTTGGAAGCTATACATTAAAAGAAGTAGCAGCACCGAAAGGATATGAATTATCATCTAGTTCAGTATCTGTTGATGTAGAGGCTAATAAAGTAGTGACTGTAGATGTGGTGAATAAAAAGATCCCCGAAAAAGTAACAGGTCAATTTGAAATTGTGAAAGTAGATGCGGAAGACAAAACGAAAGTATTATCAGATGCAGAATTCGAAGTGTATAAAGATGGTAAAAAAGTAGATACGTTACGAACAGATAAAACTGGTAAAGTAGTTTCTCAGAAATTAGAGCCAGGAAAGTACACATTAAAAGAAACGAAAGCACCACAAGGATATAAGTTGTTAAAAGAAGAAATTGAAGTCGTTGTGGAAGCAAACAAAGTAGTAGAAGTACAAGTAGAAAATGCGAAAGAACTAGGAAGCTTACAAGTAATCAAAAAGGATGCAGAGAGTGGGAAAGTTCTAGAAGGCGCGCAATTTAGACTGAAGAACGAAATTGGTCAAGTAGTTGGAGAGGCGAAAACAACAAATAAAGCTGGTGTTGTAACATTCGAAAACTTAGTGCCAGGAAAGTATACGTTGGAAGAAACGAAAGCGCCAGAAGGTTATAAGGCGTTAGAAGTAACAGTGGACGTAAACGTTGTAGCGAACGAAGTAGTAAAACAAGAGGTTACGAATGAAAAAGTAACAGGTCAATTTGAAATTGTGAAAGTAGATGCGAATGATAAAACGAAATTGTTATCAGGTGCAGAATTCGAAGTGTATAAAGATGGTAAAAAGGTAGCGGAACTGAAAACAGATGAGAGTGGAAAAGTGATGTCACCGAAATTACCGCTAGGTGAATACACAGTGAAAGAAACGAAAGCACCAGCGGGCTACAAGCTTTCAAGTAAAGAATGGAAAGTAACAATTCAAAACGAGAAAGAAGTAGTAAAAGTAGTGGCAGAAAACGAAAAAATCTTAGGTTCTCTACAAATTATTAAAATGGATGATAAAGATCAAACGAAACGCTTAGCAGGAGCAGAATTTACATTGAAAGATGCGAAAGGAAATGTTGTAAAAGAAGGAATTACAACAGATAAGTCTGGAACGGTTAAAGTAGACGGACTTGTGCCAGGTGAATATACGTTAGAAGAAACAAAAGCACCAGAAGGTTATGAGTTAACAAAACAAATAATTCATGTAACAGTTGACGGTGAAAAAGTTATTGATGTAAAAGTAACGAACGGTAAGAGCCTTGGTCAATTCGAAATCGTAAAAGTAGATGCGGAAGATAAAACGAAAGTATTATCAGATGCAGAATTCGAAGTGTATAAAGACCGCAAGAAAGTAGATACATTACGAACAGATAAAGCAGGTAAAGTAATTTCTCAGAAATTAGAGCCAGGAAAGTACACATTAAAAGAAATTAAAGCACCACAAGGATATAAATTGTTAAAAGAAGAAATTGAAGTCGTTGTGGAAGCAAATAAAGTAGTAGAAGTACAAATAGAAAACGCAAAAGAACTAGGAAGCTTACAAGTAATCAAAAAGGATGCAGAGAGTGGGAAAGTTCTAGAAGGCGCAGAATTTAAACTGAAAAACGAAGCTGGTCAAGTAGTTGGAGAAGCGAAAACTACGAATAAAGACGGTGTTGTGAAATTCGAAAGCTTAGTGCCAGGAAAGTACACGTTAGAGGAAACGAAAGCGCCGGAAGGTTATAAAGCGCTAGAAGTGACAGTAGAAGTAAATGTTGTAGCAAATGAAGTAGTAAAACAAGAAGTTATGAATGAAAAAGTGAAAGAAGAAATTACAGGTCAATTAGAAATTACAAAGGTAGACGCTAATAATACAAATAAAATATTAGCAGGCGCAGTGTTTGAAATTTGGAAAGACGGAACAAAAATCGACACATTAACAACAAATAAGAGCGGTAAAGCGACTTCTAAGAAGTTAGAACCAGGAGATTACACTTTAAAAGAAATCCAAGCGCCAGAAGGATATACTTTATCCGATAAGGAAATGAAATTTACGATTTCTAATGAAAAAATTGAATTTGTAAAACTTCAAATTACAAATAAAAAAGATACAGAAAAAGGTCCGGAAAAACCAGGTGAAGGAACAGAAAAACCAGGTGAAGGAACAGAAAAGCCAGGTGAAGGAACAGAAAAGCCAGGTGAAGGAACAGAAAAGCCAGGTGAAGGAACAGAAAAGCCAGGTGAAGGAACAGAAAAGCCAGGTGAAGGAACAGAAAAACCGGGTGAAGGAACAGAAAAGCCAGGTGAAGGAACAGAGAAGCCAGGTGAGGGAACAGGAAAGCCAGGTGAAGGAACAGAAAAACCAGGTGAAGGAACAGAGAAGCCGGGTGAAGGAACAGAAAAACCAGGTGAAGGAGTAGAAAAACCTAATTTACCAGAAAAAGGACAAGGTTCTTCTAATAATCAACAACTTCCAGCTACAGGACACAATACGAATTACGTTCCATTCATCGGTTTTATGCTTCTGCTACTAGGAATACGTTTAAGATTCATGGCTAAAAATAGTTAAAAGATGTAAAAAAGGCATCAGAGATTGTATAATCTCTGATGCCTTTTTAAGTGAATACAGATGAAATGAAAATATCTATATAAATGATAAATATTTTAAGCTTCAATTACGCTAAGCATTCTGTTTATAAATGCAGCTGCGTGTGCACGTTGTGATGGTCCTTTTGGTACGAATTGATTAAATTCATTACCTTTTACAATTCCAAATCCATACACTCTTTGTACTTCTTCTTTAGCGTAAATTAAGTTTTGGTCTACGAATGGTAGTTCAACTTGTTTTGCAAAAATACCAGCGTGTTTTAGAGAACGATCAATCATAATAACAGCTTCTTCGCGTGTAATTGTAGTATTTGGATCAAATGTATTATCACCACGTCCGCGGATTATGCCTGCGCTTGCTGCACGATTAATACCGTCTCTTAAAGATGGGTGTACTTGTTCTAAGTCTGTGAAATTAGCATTTCCACTTGGTAATTGTAAAGCACGAGTAATTAATGTAGCAAATTCAGCACGCGTTACAAGACGTTCTGGGAAGTACTTGCCGTTCCCTTCTCCTTGCATAATGCCTCTAGCTGCTAATTGACGAATGTCTTGTTCATACCATCCACCTGTAATGTCATCAGTTACTGGATCTTTTTGGTTTTCTTTATAGTATGTTTCAGTTCCTTTTAAGAAAGCATTCCATTGTCCGCGTTGAATCATAAACGCAGGGCAGTTTTTTCCTGACCAAAATTGATGTTTTTGGACCTTATCTAGAGAAATATTTAAGTCGTTCATTAAATAAGCTGCCAATTTACGGGCATTTTCTACCGCTTTTTCATAGTTTCCATCTTGATTAACGGCAATTTCAATTCCGATAGATTCATAGTTTCCAGTTTTATTTCCAGCATGCCATCCAACTTCATTTACTGGAAGATGTTGATAAATTTCTTTATCATCTACTGTGAAATGCCAAGATGCGGCGCGATCAGCTGTTCCGCGTGCTTGATTATCTAAGAATTTTGCATGATTTAGAGCATTAGCACCTTTCGCTGTATTAGCCGTTTCGTGAATCGTAATATATTTAGGCACCATCGGGTAGCCAGGGCGAATATCGTCATTTCCTTTTGGGACAATCATTTCTTTAAATGTAACGCCATAAATATTGTTTGTTTGTAGAGCTTCTGGCGCTCTCAATAAACTATTTTTAGCAGAACGACTGTTTTTTAATAATGAAGCTTTTGTACCTTCAAATGTAGAAGAAGGTGCATAAATCCATTTTGCTGTTTCATTTATTTGGACTTTAAACCAATTTCCAGCTTGTTCAGTAGGAGTAATGACTTGTGGCTGCAGTTTCCCTTCTTCTTTAAACGATTGGAACGGAAGGGCATGTATGGAAGCTTCCTCTTTTACGATTAATTTTTGATTAGATAGTTTATGAATCTCTTGGACTTCTAAGCTATTATCATTGTTATCTATCCATCCAGCGCCAGTTGGCGTCGTTATGTAGTAAGCATTTCCTTTTTTCTTTGTCGCCGTTACAACTTGTTCTGTAATCTCGATATTCGATTTGTTTTTTAAATCATTCGCGGTATATAATGAATGTTTTTTTGAAGTGTATAGTAGGAATTGGCCAGTAACCTCTATATCTTCTTCATGAGTACTATGCTCATTAACATGCTCTTTAATACTTTTAAAAACTTGATCTTCCGTATATACTTCAGCGGATTTTTCAGCACTCTCTGCAAATGAATAAGTAGGTGCAAGAACAGTTTGTAATGCAAGAGAGAGAGTTAAAACACTATAAAATTTCTTTTTCATATTTTTTTTAACACATTAGATTATGGAATCTAGTGTTAACATTCCTCCTTTATATATTGTATTTTCGCTATGTAACGATTTTTTGTACTAATAAATTTTAACAAGAGAAAATCACGATGTCTATATACATGAGCGATATTCATAAAAAGAATTATTTGAAAAACTGTAAGAGAAACAGGTAAAACCTTCTGTATTGACCTGTAAACGCCCTTCAAGTAAACTAAAGAGAGTTTGCAAATGAAAAGGTGATAATGTGTTAATTTCAATTAAAACGTTACAAGATGATCGTTTTTTACGTCCGCTACAAAATATTGGCGGCTTATTTTTTGAAGATAGTACGATTGGATTTGAACAAGAGGAAGCGAATCTGATCGTTGATATACACATTGAGGATAATGTGAAAGCATCCGCTCGATTAACGGATGTTAGCACAGGAAATGTGTATGAAGAAACATTCTCGAAAGATTTATCTGCTTTCACAGATGAAAAAGAGCGTATGAAGCAAGTGAAGCACGTTGTTTCTTATGTATATCTTTCTGTTCTTCAGCAGTTAACTGGACTTGAACAAAGCTGGGGTATTTTAACGGGAGTACGTCCGACGAAACTTCTTCATAAAATGCTTCAAAATGGTATGTCAAAAGAAGAAGCGCATCAAGAACTTCGTGAAAGTTATTTAATTCATGAAGAGAAAATTGAACTTCTTCAGCGCATTGTTGATTGCCAATTAGCAGTTGTTCCGGATTTATACCGTTTGAAAGAAGAAGTAAGTATTTATATCGGTATTCCGTTCTGCCCAACGAAATGTGCATACTGTACATTCCCGGCTTATGCGATTAATGGACGCCAAGGATCTGTTGATTCGTTCTTAGGTGGTTTACATTATGAAGTTCGTGAAATTGGTAAGTTTTTAAAAGAAAAAGGTGTGAAAGTTACGACGATTTATTATGGCGGCGGTACACCTACAAGTATTACAGCAGAAGAGATGGATATGCTGTATGAAGAAATGTACGAAGCGTTCCCAGACGTGAAAAATGTACGTGAAGTAACAGTTGAGGCAGGTCGTCCAGATACAATCACGCCAGCAAAGCTAGAAGTGTTAAATAAATGGAACATTGACCGTATTAGTATTAATCCGCAGTCATATCATCAAGAGACACTAAAAGCAATTGGACGTCACCATACTGTAGAAGAAACAATTGAGAAATACCATTTAGCTCGTGAAATGGGAATGAACAATATTAATATGGACTTAATTATTGGTCTTCCTGGTGAAGGGTTAGATATCTTCAAGCATACGTTAGATGAAACAGAAAAGTTAATGCCAGAATCATTAACAGTTCATACGTTATCATTTAAACGTGCTTCTGAAATGACACAAAACAAACGTAAATATAAAGTAGCAGGTCGCGAAGAGATTACAGCGATGATGCACGAAGCAGAAGAGTGGACGCAAAAGCATAATTACGTACCATACTACCTATATCGTCAAAAGAATATTTTAGGTAACTTAGAGAACGTTGGCTATGCAATGCCGACGCAAGAAAGTATTTACAACATTGTCATTATGGAAGAAGTACAATCAATTATCGGACTTGGTTGCGGTGCATCAAGTAAATTTGTTCATCCGAAGACGGGGGCAATTACGCACTTCGCAAATCCGAAAGATCCAAAATCATATAACGATGGCTTTGTAAAATATACAGAAGATAAACTGAAAATTTTAGAAGAGCTATTTGTATAAGAAGGAGAGTGTTCCAAATCGGAACACTCTCTTTTTTATATTGTCAGCTTTTGTCGGTAAGGCGATATATTCGAAAAATCGCTGCTATAAATTGAATTGCGTTCGATATATTCGAAAAATCGCCAATATAATTTCATGTACCAATGGTTTGCACGTGTTGTAAAACTATGTCAATAATAATCAGAAAAATTAGTCAAAACATTGAAGGACAATGTCTACTTATGGACGAAATGATAGATTTATGAAAGAGAAAAGGGGGAAATTGTTGGCATGTACATGACGATAGGGAGAATTTTTGATTTATCTGTTGGTAAGTATCCGAATAAAGAGGCGTTAGTGGAACCTGAAAAAAATATTCGCTGGACATATAAACAGTGGGACGAACAAATAAATAAAACGGCACACGCTTTATTAGAAGACGGAGTAAGAAAGGGAGATACGGTATCTGTTTACTTATATAACTGCCATGAATTTGTAAACGTTTACTTAGCTTGTGCGAAAATTGGTGCGATTTTTAACCCGATTAACTTTCGTTTAAAGGCGAAAGAAGTATCTTATATTCTTCAGGACGCATCCTCGAAAGTCGTTGTCTTTGAAAAAGCAGTTGAGTCAACTGTTGCTATCATTGAACGAGATTTTCCAAATACATCTTTTTGGTCTATAGAAAACGATAAACCTTCCTATGCAAGTTCCTACCATGAAAAAGTGAATGCAGCATCTTCTGAGAAAGTAAATATCGAAATTGATGAAATGGACTTTTGTTCTATGCTTTATACGAGCGGTACGACAGGTCATCCGAAAGGTGTGTTACATCGTCATCGTGAAATGACTGAGCATAGTATGATTTGTACGTATTTCCTAAAATATAATAGAGATAGTGTGGGGCTTGTTGTTGCGCCTTTATATCACTGTGGTGAATTAAATGCCGGAATCATACCACGCATTCAAGTTGGCGGGAAGAATGTCATTTTGCATCATTTTGATACAGAAACAGTATTACATACGATTCAAGAAGAAAAGATTACGACGTTCTTTGCAGCACCGACGATGTGGAATATGTTGTTGCAAAAAGATTTAACTCAGTATGATTTAACTTCAATGAAAATTGGTATATATGGCGGAGCGGCAATGGCGCCGGCATTAGTGAAGGAATGTAAAGAACGTCTTTATATTGACCTTGTTCAAATATACGGAATGACAGAAATGGGACCAGTTGTTGCGTTTCTCGTAGAGGAGGATCAAATTACGAAAGCTGGTTCAGCAGGCACGCCATGCTTTAGCCATGAAGTTCGTATTGTGAAACCGAACGAGGAGGCACCAGCAGAACCAGATGATGTATTACCTCCTTATGAGGTGGGAGAAATTATTTTACGTGGCCCAACTATGATGTCTGGCTATCATAATCGCGAAGAGGCAAATAAAAAATCGATGTATAAAGGATGGTATCATTCTGGTGATTTAGGATACTTCGATAAAGATGGTTATTTATTCGTTGCAGATCGCGTTGATGATATGGTAATTAGCGGTGGTGTAAATATTTACCCTCGTGAAATTGAAGATTTCCTTCATAGTCATCCTGGTATATTAGATGTGGCGGTACTTGGTGAGCCAGATGAATTATGGGGAGAGCGTGTGGTGGCAGTTATTGTGAAGAAAGATGAAACAATAACAGAAGCAGATTTAGAAACGTATTGCAAAGAAAGTGACGAATTAGCAGATTATAAGCGTCCGCGTCATTATTTATTTGTAGATGAACTTCCGCGTAATGCGAGCGGGAAGTTGCAGAAGTTTGTGCTGAGGGAGTCGTTGAAAGGGACAAAAAAATAGAAAGTGGGGGATACCCACTTTCTATTTTTATTTGCGTGAAAAGCCTTCTTCATCAAGGTATTCCGCAGCTTCTGGATAAGAGTTGAATGTACCGTCTAAGTTTACACCAGCGTACACGTTCCACATGTCATCCTCTGAAATAAGAGTAAGAATATGACCATCTTCGTTCTGCCATTCTTCTTCTTTCGCAGGTTCTACAGGTGCTACTACTTCTTCTTGTGATAGAAGGTCAATTGATTTCTCAATTACTGAACGTAATTCTTCTGCTGAAAACTCACGGATGTTAACCATACCTTTATCATCCGTTTTGTAACCTTTAATACCGCTTGCATACACAAATCCATTTCCATTTGGGTGTAAATGAAATACAACGTTCTTTTTATCTAAACGACTTTCTTCAAAGTGGAAGTTTACACGTTTTAATGATACGTTCTTTCTTTCTAGTTCTGGGAAAGATTCAATAATCGATAATTTTTGTTCAAAAGTTAGCATAGTGCCTCCAAGTATATAGTAAAAGATTTAATTTGTTCATTATAGCATAGTTGCAATTGTTTCCAAAGATAAGGGAGAAACTTTTCATTAAATCCGTTTACGTCACGAGAATGTAAAAAGTGAGCTAACGAATGTATCTTTTTAGGTGTACAATGGAACATGGACTTTATACAAAGGTGGTTTTTTTATGTTTCAAAAAATAGCAAAGGAATGTTTAGCAGGATTTACTGTTGCGATTGTTGCGTTGCCACTTGCGATTGCATTTGGTATTGCCGCGACAGGAACGTCTGAGGGAGCGCTTGTTGGATTGTATGGTGCAATTTTTGCAGGTTTATTCGCAGCGTTATTTGGCGGGACACCTGGGCAAGTAACGGGGCCAACTGGACCAATTACCGTTATTGCAACAGGAGTTATTGCGACGCACGGGTTAGAGGCAAGTTTTATTGCCTTTATGATGGCAGGGTTATTTCAAATTTTATTCGGTGTATGTAAGCTCGGTTCTTACGTTCGATATATTCCGTATCCTGTCGTTTCGGGATTTATGAATGGTATTGCATTAATCATTATTTTAGGCGAAATAAAGCACGTACAAAATAGTTTTTTACTTGTTGTGTTAACGATTATTGTAATGATTGTTTCTGGTAAATGGATTAAGGCGATTCCGTCTAGTTTAGTAGCACTAGTCGGTGTGACAGCTTTGCTTCCTTTATTTTCTTCTCTACTCGAAGGACTTACAGTAAAGTTACCGATTATCGGAAATCTTTCACTAAATAAAGTAATTGAAAAGATTGGAACCATTCCAGAAGCGATGCCTACGCTTCATATTCCATCTTTAAGTGGAACAGGAATAGCAGCACTTATTTTGCCAGCACTTATTTTGCCAGCGCTTAGTATTGCTTTATTAGGATCGATTGACTCGTTGTTAACATCGGTCGTAATGGATAATGTGACAGGTACACGTCATAAAAGTAATAAAGAACTGGTCGGACAAGGTATCGGTAATATGATGAGCGGATTGTTTGGCGGATTAGCAGGTGCAGGTGCGACTGTAAGGTCTATCGTTAATATAAGAAGTGGCGGTAAAACGGCACTTTCGGCATGTATGCATAGTGTTATCTTATTTATTTTTATTATGGGTCTTGGTTCGGTCGTACAATATATTCCACTTGCTGTATTATCAGGTATTTTAATTTTAACTGGTATTGGAATGTTCGATTGGGGAAGCATGAAAAAGATGCATGTCGCTCCTAAAGGTGATGTCGTTGTTATGCTCGTAACGATGATTGTAACGGTGAAGTTCGATTTAATGATTGCTGTTGCATTCGGTATTATTCTTTCGTTCATCATATATATGGTGAAATGTAAAGAACGTAAAACTTCTATCGTAAAAGAAAAAGAAGAAACGTACACAATTCAAGGACCGCTCTCTTTCCTATCAGTAGATCGTATTTTCTCTACTTTACAAGATGTGAAGTCACCGGTTGTTTTACGTATGAAAGATGTGCGCTATATGGATGTATCAGGAGCTATGGCATTATTAAATTTTGTTGAGCAATCAAGTAAAGTAGGAGCAAGTGTAAAGCTTGAGCAAGTACATCCGAGTATTGAAAAAACAATCGTAGTAATGGCAAGCGATGAACAGAAAGAGCAATTGAAAATCTTAAGTGTTTAGATGGTAATTAGAATATCTCACAATCTTACATAAATTATAATGTAGAGTTGTGGGATATTCTTATAATGTTTTTAGTAATATGTATCGCAGTGATAGAGAGGAAGGGCTCTTTTGGCGTAACAGAAACAGTTATAGTGTGTACATATATAATGGAAGGAATTAGAAAAAATATTGTGAAGAGACAGGCTTAAATGGGTTCTCTTTTCTATTTTGAAAAAAAAACCAAGTATTCAACCTATAATAAATTTGTTATGATAACCAATGGGATAAAGTGAATCCCTATCGTTTAAAACAATATGTTTGAGAGTATATGTATAAAAGAAAAGAGAAAAAATATGAATAAAACATTTGTAAAAGGAGCAGCAATTTTAACCATTACAACTTTTTTGTCGAAATTGCTTGGTAGTTTTTTTCAAATTCCATTACAAAATATTGCAGGAGATGAAGTGCTCGGTATTTTCCGCCTTGTTTTTCCTGTATATATGATTGCTCTTACACTATCGGTAGCCGGAGTTCCACTTGCAATTTCGAAACTAATTGCAGAGTTGAACGAAAAAAATAAGCAAAAGGAAATTGCGAAATTATTTAAATCAGCGTCAATTATAGGGATAGCATTTGGCGTTTTCGGTTGTTTAGTCATTGTATTATTTTCTATTGAAATTGCAAATATGCTCGGTGGACAAGAAACTAGAATGCCGTTGCTTATTACTTCATTAGCATTACTCATTGCGCCATACATGGCGGTGTATAGAGGATATTTTCAAGGTTTCGGTGATATGAAACCAACAGGGGTATCACAAGTCATTGAGCAATTTGTACGTGTGTTTTTTATGTTAATAATTGCTTACATACTAGTATCGTGGGATAAGAGCAATACTGTTATTACTAGTGGTGCAATGGTTGGCTCTTTTCTTGGAGTCATTAGTTCGCTTATATATTTGCGTATAAAATATAATAGAAGTCCATACTACAATAAAAGCAATTCCTATTCGCTCCGAGATTTAAGAGAAAACGGCAAAAAGATATTGCGGGTATCGATCCCAATCGCTATCGGAGCTTTATCAATGCCACTTTTAAATTTAGTAGACTCGCTTACAATACCGCATGTATTACAAGGATCATCAACAGAAATTCAAGAACAATTTGGAATATACAGTCGCGGTTTTGCATTCACGCAAATAATTGTTATTTTTGCAAGTGCAATTGTATTTCCGTTAATACCACTCTTAACTTCCGCATTGGCCAAAAGAGATATAAATTTGGCGAAAATAACAATTCAAAATACAAATCGACTAGCGCATGTTTTGACAGCACCATTAACAATATGGTTGATGGCATTAACAGTACCGTTAAATGTCGGATTGTTCACAGACGTAAAAGGCAGTAGTATGTTAACAGTTATGATTGGCAGTTCGTATTTTACTGCGGTTATGGTATTATCAATAGGTGTTTTACAGGGGATTAATCGTTCTGCACAAGCTGCATGGATTGTTATTGGCGCGAGTTGTGTGAAAGTCGTGTTAAACATTATGTTAGTGCAGAAGTTTGGCATAGATGGAGCGGCGTATAGTACATTAATTACTTACGTATTGATTTGTATTGTAAATCATTTGTATATTCGAAGCTATATTGCCTATTCTATTCATTTCAAAAGCTTTTTCGGTGTGCTAGCAATAGCATGTATTTTCGGACTAGGATTGTATGAACTATGTAATGTGATAGATGTTACATCTTCAAGAATTATGACGTTATTATTCAGTGGTATAGCATTAAGTATTACAGCCATTTTGTATGGTGTATGTGCTTTGAAATTAAAATGGATATCAATAAAAAAAATACCATTTTTGAAAAGATAAATATAGAAATTTAATTTTTTATTAAAATTCATATGAGCTGATAAAGAGGAAACTATGCAGGGTATTAAGTGTTTAGGTAAGGAATGGGTACCAGTTTATGTTAGATGAAATAAACGGTTACCTAGTTTTGGAGGAGATTTAGGGTGCGTTTAGTCTTATCAGGATATTATGGTTTTTATAATGTTGGAGACGAGGCGATTCTACAATCAATTATTGAATCGTTAAGTAAAGAGAACCCGGATATAGAACTAGTAGTACTATCAAATGATTCTAAATATACAAAGGAAAGGTATGGTGTAGAATCGGTAGATCGCTGGAATATAAAAGCTGTTTATCATGCAATCAAAAACAGTGATGGAGTTATTAGCGGTGGCGGGAGCCTTCTTCAAGATCAGACAAGTACGAAGAGTATTCTATATTATACGGGTATTATGGGACTCGCTCGATTATTAAAAAAGCCATATTATATTTATTCACAAGGAATAGGTCCAATTACAAAAGGATATAATCGTCTATTAGTAAAATGGAACTTGTCAAAAGCTTCCTATGTATCAGTTCGAGATGAGGACTCGTTTTTATATTTAAAAGAACTTGGCATAAAAAACGATATTGAAATTGTTCCAGACCCTGTTTTAACATGGAAACGGACAAAACAATCGGATTGGTTGCAAAAGCATTCGATACATGGAAAAGTAGTCGCGGTTAGTGTGCGTTATTGGAATGCAAAAGAAGATTATATAAAAAAATTAGCTGCGGCATTAAAAAAATTAAAGCAAGAAGGATACCAAATTTTATTTGTTCCAATGCATGAGCCATTTGATCAAAAAGCTTCGCGTGAAGTAGTAGACTTAATGGGAGAAGAGACGTATATGCTTCCATATAAAATGGATATCGACGAGAAAATATTCATTTTATCACAATGTTCATTACTAATTGGTATGCGTCTTCATGCACTTGTTTTTTCTGCTGTAGCCAAAACTCCAATGGTCGGGATTTCATACGATCCGAAAATTGATTCGTTTTTAAGTCAAGTGAATCAGCCAGTTATAGGGAGTGTGGATGGCGAATGGAGTGCTGAATATTTATATGAAATTGCGAAAAAGCAATTAATGCAACAAGGAACTGTGCAGCAAGAGTTACAATTGACAATAGATGAGCTTCGGTTGCAAGGCAAACAGGCAACAAAGAAACTCATTGATCATATGGAAAAAGGCACTTTATTAAAAAAGTAAAGTGTCTTTTGTTTTGTTTTGAATGTAATGAAAATTCTAATTAAAAAACGTTTTATTTTAATTCCTATTTATTATGCTAAAATGATTGTGATTATTATATAATCAAATTTGTGATAATAAATTCGTAGATTACGAGGAGGATAACCTTGAAGACTTTTTCAAAAGGTATAACAGCAGTGGCATTAACGGGATCATTACTTTTAACTCCTATTTCAAGTTATGCAGCAAATGATGATATTACAGGACATATGTTTGAGACGCATATGCGTTCACTTATTACTAAAGGAGTTTTAATGGGGTATGGAGACAATGTATATGCGCCTGATAAATTAGTAACAAGAGCAGAGTTTGCTACATTCATAGCAAGGGCTTTAAATTTACCGAAAGCTGATTCGAATTTCGAGGATGTGCCGAAGACTTACGGTTTATATGATGGTGTAAGTAGAGCATATGGAGCGAAAATTATTAATGGTCGTACGAACGAGACATTCTCACCAAATGATGTGATTACACGTGAAGAAATGTCGATAATGGTAAAGCGAGCGTTAGACTATAAAAATATTAAAGTAGCTGTAAGTCCGCTTACCTTTACTGATAAAGATAGTATTAACTATAAAGAGCATGTGCAAGTTATGGTGGCTACTCAAATTATTAAAGGGTATCCAGAAGATAATACATTTAGACCACATTTATCAGCTACAAGAGGGATGGCTTCAGCTATGTTGGATCGCATGCTTCAGACGATTGAAAAAAACGGAAATAGCAATCCTGTAGAAACTAAGAAATATGTTGTGACAAATGTAAGAGAAAACGGAACAGAGCAAGAAGTAGAGCGCTATAATACGTATAAAGAAGCGGTTACGGCTGCTCAAAATAAAGGTATGAATGCGGTAAAATACGAGAACGAATTTTTATGGATTAAAGATGGTTTTGCAAGTGCGAAAAGAATAACTGGGCAAAACATCATTAATATTTATGACGAGAATTTATCAACAGTATATACGTATATTCAGTATGGAACAGAATTGAAAGTGTTAGAAGTTGGCGAAGATCGTGTGAAAGTTCAACTTTCTGGTTTGACAGGTTATGTGAAGAAGAATGAAATCACTTTAATTCCTACAAATGAAATGAAACAGTCGTCTTATTATGTGAAATCAGATGGATATTTATACCATAAATATTATACATATAATACAAGTTCACCTGGATATACAGAATTTAGATATGGTGTGGCACCTTCTTTCATGAAGCAAGGACAGCAAATGTATAGTGTAGATGGAAAGACATTTGGAGACGAAACTTTCTATCAATATTTCAATTATTTATCATTACGTTCGAAAACAGATTATACAGCTGAACAACTAGATAGTTATGTGAAATCGATTAAGCCAGACTCTCCATTAATTGGTTTAGGAAAGAAATTTAAAGAAGTAGAAAGCAAGTATAATGTAAATGCATTATTCTTATATTCATTAGCAATTCATGAAAGTTATTATGGAACAAGCGCTCTTGCAAAAGATAAAAATAATTTATTTGGTTTAAAAGCAACAGACGATAGTCCATATGGTAACGGGGAAGCATTTAATTCAAAAGAAGATTGTATTGAACATGCAGCAAAATTATACATGAATGAAGGATATTTAAATCCAGGACATTGGCGTTATACAGCAACATATACAGGTGATAAAGCTGCTGGTTTAAATGCGAAATATGCATCTGATGCGAACTGGGGTAAAAAAGTAGCGGGGCATATGAACCGTTTTGATTCTTATTTAGGTAAAAAAGAATACAACAAGTACAAACTTGCACGTGTGATGAATAACGTGGAAGTGAAAAAGAATCCTAGCATATCAAATGAGCGACTGTATCGTTTAAATACAAATGCAGTTGTCACAGTTACTGGTGAAGAAATAATAAATGGAAAAGCGTGGATTAAAGTTATTTCAGATAATCCTACTGTAACTGAAGCGTATATCGCAAAAGAAAGCTTAGAATATGTAAAACATTAATTAAATAAAAAAGAAGGTGCTACTGATATTTCGTAGCACCTTCTTTCTATTCAATTTCAAAATCAACAATGAGATAAGCGAGTATAACAACGAAGAAAATACTAACGGCTGGCGCTGTTAATACGTGGCCAGACATAAAGCCAATGCCAAGTGATAGAATGAGTGTGCTCGCTAATAGCATATACTTTACTTTCATGATTTTCTTAAAGTTTGTGATCATGCGGATGAATAATTTAATACCAAAGTATAGAAGTGGTAGTAGGTAAATAAGGAAACCGACAATGCCAAAGGCGAAAAATAGGTCATGGAAGTCCATTTCAATTAATTTAATTTTATCTGTGTAGTTACCAGCGTAACCCATTCCGAATAGTTTTTGTGAAAGCGGTGCGTCTTTATAGTATTGTTTGTATGTTTTTAAGAATTTGTCGCGATCACTGTAAATTAAACTTTTTACTTCAGAATCTGTAAGTTCACCTTTTGCATGTTTTTTTGCATCTTCTGGATCTTCTTTAATTACTTTTCCTTCTTTTCGATCTTTCTCTTCTTGTACTGATTTTTTGTATTCGTATATTTGCATGTGAATGCCCATATTTTTTGCGATAGGAGTATGCGGTGTAAGAGCAATTAAACCTCCTAGTATAACTGCGACAACAACGGTATTTACAATATGTGTGAATCCTTTTTCTTCTTTTTTACGATTTATCATATATTCAATGAATGAGAAGAAAAGTGCTACGCCTAATGTAATAACAATTGCGCCATATCCGACTTTCGTTCCCACCATAATACTTGCATACATCGCAAGTATTGTTGGAATCCAGTAATATATTTTCGAGAAAGAAGTTGTTTTATGAATCGAATATAAGACAATGATTGGGAACATAATGGCGAAAAGAGAACTTAAATCATTTCCAGCGAAGAACCAACCTCTTGAACCGATTTTTGAGTGAGGATAGCTTGGGAAATCCGTTCCAGTTTGCATTGCGACAATCATTGTAATGCTTAAAATTAAAGTTGCATATAAGAAATATGTAATGATTTTATGGAATACATACTCTTTATTTCTTAGTTCTTTAAAGGCGATAATATATCCAAACAGTAGCACAATTGGATATACGCTCTTTAAGATGAATTTAACTTCTTCTCCAAATGAAACTGGAGATTTAACCATCATATTATTTACAAGACCGATTGCGAATGCGATTCCGAGTAAACATAAATAGAGGATGTACTTTTTCGCATCTTGTTGTTTGTGATGAAGAAGTAGGTATCCTAATGCAAGAAGCATAAAGGCGAAACGGACTACAACTCCAACTGTTGCGCTCATGTGTAGTATATAGATTGAAAAAGATGTTAATAAATCTAAAATTGGTTGAAACACAATGAATAGCAATAGGAAATGTGGGAAGTAGTTATCCGTTTGTTTCAACTTAGTAACCATATGTTCCTCCAGTTCTTCATTCCTTTATTACAACACCCAAAAGATGGGTATAAAGCCTTTTTTACATAGTAAGGCGAATGAATTTCAATATTTGTTTTTTTATCAAACTTAAGAATACACCATTTCATTGTAATGGTAAATAGATGAAAAGCATGGATAAACCGACTTTAATTTCTATATTTTTCAACGGAATTGTATGTTTTATACGGTATATGTACAAATTGCGAGATTATTAGACAGAAAATTGAGAAAAAAGAAGGATTTTTCAGTGGTTTTCTATAATTATATAAGTATAATCTTTATGGAGAAAAGAGGGGTATATATAATGGAAATAACAAGTAAAACAGAATCTGTCGTTGTGAAATATGAAGGCCACGTTGCAACGGTTATGGTCAATCGCCCAGAGGTGTTAAATGCGTTAGATGAGCCAACATTAAAAGAGTTATTACAAAAGTTGAAAGAAGTAGCGGAAAGTTCTGCGCATATTGTTGTGTTATGCGGGAACGGCCGTGGTTTTTCTGCGGGTGGGGATATTAAATCGATGCTTTCAAGTAATGATGAAAGTAAGTTTGATGGCATTATGAATACCATTTCTGAAGTTGTCGTGACATTATATACGATGCCGAAGCTTGTTATTAGTGCAATTCATGGACCAACTGCAGGTCTTGGGTTAAGTATTGCGTTAACAGCTGATTATGTAATGGCGGATATATCATCTGTTATTGCAATGAACTTTATTGGAATCGCTTTAATTCCAGATGGAGGCGGTCATTTCTTCCTTCAAAAGCGCGTTGGTGAAAATATGACGAAGCAAATTATTTGGGAAGGTAAGAAATTATCAGCGACAGAAGCGCTTGATATCGGCTTAATTGATGAAGTAATCGGCGAAGATTTCCAAACGGCTGTGAAGCAAAAAATTAATGAATGGTCACAAAAACCGATTAAAGCAATGATTCAAACGAAGCAAATTTTATGTGAAGTAAATCGCTCTAATTTAGAGCAAACATTGCAATTAGAAAAGCGTGGTCAATATGCAATGAGACAAACAGCGGATCATAAAGAAGGAATTGCTGCGTTTTTAGAGAAACGTTTACCAGCATTTAAAGGGGAATAAAGTGGTCCATTCCTCACTGATTATTAGCTCGTTAATTCGGGATAAAGGGGAGAAAGTGCTAACACATTTTAGTATAATTGTGTTAGCACTTTTTTTAAGGAGTAATACATGAAGAGAATGATCGGTATTATGACTATTATTTTGCTTACATATTATGCTTTGCATAGTACACCATTTTTGGCAGTTCGGACTGCGTTATTTTTTGAGGGACATCCAAGTGTTGCGTTTTCTGGCGGGGTGACGAAAGAAAAAGATGTGAAAAAAGAAGCGATTCCAGATGAGTACCAAACCTTATACAGTAAGGAAGAAGACTCAGAGCACTATTTCTTTCCGCATGTAAGAGCACATGGATCAGGAATTGATATGTTAAGTGCATGCGTGAAGAAAAAATGGTTGTTCTATAAAGCAGAGCTCGGGTGTTATTAAATATAGGAGGATGAATGATGTCAGCATATAACAAGTTAGTAAGAGATCGTGTTCCAGAGAAGATTTTAATGTCTGGAAAAACGTATACAGCACAAAAATTAACAGGTCAAGCATACATACAGGCTTTAGCGAAAATTGGAACGGAAGAAATTCGTGAATTTGCTTCTATGAAGGAACGCGAACATGCGCTAGATTCTCTTGCGGATGCACTAGAAGTAATCATTTCATTAGCACGTGCGGAAGGTGCATCAATTGAAGATGTGGAACGCCTTCGTAAGAAAAAAGAAGTAGAGCGCGGTGGATTTGAAAGAGGGATTTATTTATTAGATGTTTCAGAAGAATAGTTTTATAGGAAAAGCATAGCGTTAATGAGTAACGCTATGCTTTTTTGTTGCAATGAAGCTAATAATGAAGAAGATAGCTGTTAATATCCAGCCGATTGTAATAGAAGTAGTAGTATGAACGGCATAAGAAACTTGTAAACAAAATAATGATGCTAAAAACCAAATGAGTGCAATGTGTATATATTTTTTTGATATATTCATATTTCAGGACTCCTTTTGTATACTAAAAAGAATTTTACTACAATTTAGAAAATTAGGCTATATAAGTAGAGGTTTTCTGGTGAATTTTGTATACTGAATAGTAGAGAAAATGAGGAGGAAACGACAATGACACATCATACGAAAGAAACGATGGAACTGATTAAGGGGCTTGTCTCTATTCCGAGTCCGTCTGGAAATACAGCAAAAATTATTAATTTTATTGAAAACTATGTAAGTGAGTGGAATGTAGAAACGAAACGTAACAATAAAGGCGCTCTTATTTTAACGGTAAAAGGGAAGAATGATGCGCAGCACCGCTTATTAACGGCACACGTTGATACGTTAGGTGCGATGGTGAAAGAAATTAAGCCTGACGGTCGCCTGAGTCTTTCTATGATTGGTGGATTTCGCTGGAACTCTGTAGAAGGAGAATATTGCGAAATTGAAACGTCAGGCGGCAAGACGTATACAGGGACGATTTTAATGCATCAAACATCTGTACATGTATATAAAGATGCAGGTGAAGCAAAACGCGATGAGAAAAATATTGAAGTTCGTATTGATGAGCGCGTATTTTCAGCTGATGAAGTACGCGAATTAGGAATTGAAGTAGGAGACTTCGTTTCATTTGATCCGCGCGTTCAAATTACAGAGAGTGGATACATAAAATCACGTCATTTAGATGACAAAGTAAGTGTTGCGATTTTATTAAAATTAATTAAAAGATTACAAGATGAAAACGTAACATTACCATATACGACGCATTTCTTAATTTCTAATAATGAAGAGATTGGATACGGTGGTAATTCTAACATTCCAGAAGAAACTGTTGAATACTTAGCAGTTGATATGGGAGCGTTAGGTGATGGACAAACATCTGATGAATATACAGTATCTATTTGTGCAAAAGACTCTAGCGGCCCGTACCATTACGCTTTACGTAAACATTTAGTAGAGCTTGCGAAAAAGAATCATATTGAATATAAAGTAGATATTTATCCGTACTACGGATCTGATGCATCAGCTGCGATTCACGCGGGATTTGACGTGAAACATGCGTTAATTGGAGCGGGTATTGATTCTTCTCACGCATTTGAACGTACACATGAAAGTTCTATTGCGCATACAGAAGCATTAGTGTATGCATATGTAATATCTAATTTAATTGAAGAATAATTTCATAGATAATAGAGAGCTAATTAAAAATAATATTTTTAATCAGTTTTTTATTTGGCAAAGCGATTAGGAGACATGTCCTAATCGCTTTTTTATCCCGTAAAAGCCCGATTGGTGAGGGCTGATTAAAGTTTTATTTTATATACATTCATTATAAGTTATATATATGCGATTTTTGTTATACGGCCGGAAACGTATTTACTATAGATATATAATGTTATACACTATGAAAGGAATTAATTAATAGTTAATATTTTTTAGTTAGCTTGATTGAAAAAGTTGCATGAATATGAAGTTTTGAGAGGAGATTTATTTTTCATGAAGTACAAAGCAATAGCCGCAGGTTTATTAGCAGCAAATTTACTAGCACATCCAATTAGTAGTTTAGCAGAAACGAAGAAATTTCCTGATGTTTCAGATAGTGCGTGGTCGAAAGACGCAATTTATTATTTAGTAGAGAGAAATGTAATTAACGGTATGCCAGATGGTAACTTTATGCCATACGGAAATTTAACACGTGCCCAGGCAGCAAAGATTATCGCAACAGCAATTGGTGCTAAAGTAGATCCAAATGCAAAGCCGTCTTATAATGATGCAAAAAATAGTTGGGCAGCTTCATTTATTGCAGCCATGGAAAAAGAGAATATTATTAAAGGGCGAGAACCAGGAGTATTTGATCCTGAAGGAAAAGTAACTCGTGCTGAAATGGCAGCTATGCTTGTAAGAGCGTATAATTTGAAGAGCAAAGTAACAGGACCAGTTCCTACAAAATTCGCTGATTTAGAGAAGCATTGGGGTAAAGAAGAAGTTAATATTTTAGTAGAATTAAAACTTTCTTTAGGTACAGAGAATGGCTGGAAACCGAATGATTCTATTACGCGTGAACAAGCAGCTCAGCTTACTGCGCAAACAGATAAATTTAGCAAGAATAGTGATCGTCCAGTAGAAACAAAGAAAATGTACATAGATAGAAAATTCATTACATATCACGCACCATCATTAAGTTCTGGGATTAGTGCAAATCAGCATAATCCACAAATGGTCGAAATTAAAGAAGAACGAGATGGATGGATCAAAATTGGAACAAGTAACGGTGATAAATGGACACCTCTAGTAGAGAAAACAGAAGTTATTAATGAAGGATTCACTACTTATGCAGAGGCTTCTTCTTCTTCAAAAGTAATGGGAACACATAACGCACAGCAAGTAACTGTTATTGAAGAGAACGGCAGCTGGATTCGTATCCGCATGGGCGCTGGTTTCCAATGGGTTAATAAAAATCAATTAAATCCAGTGAAGCAAGGTAACTTCTTAGAAGGAAAAGCGATTATCATTGATCCAGGTCATGGCGGAGTTGATTCAGGTAATCCAGGTTATTATGAGAAAGAAAGTGAAACTGTATTAGATGTATCACTACGATTACAGAAAATATTTGAGAAAAAGACACCATTTACTGTGTTATTCACTCGTACAGATGATACACGTCCAGGAACAAGTGCTTCTGATTCTTTAAAGAAACGTGTAGAATTTGCTCAAAAAAATAATGGGGATATCTTTGTAAGTATCCATGGTAATGGTACGGAAAGTAAAAATGGACAAGGTACAGAAACGTTCTACTATGAATCAGCGACAGCAAGAGGAACAAATCCTAACGTATCAGAAAGTCGTTTACTAGCAGAAAAAATTCAAGAGCGTCTTGTAGATGCACTGGGAACAAAAGATCGTGGTGTGAAAAAAGGCGATTTATACGTAATTAGAGAAAATACAATGCCAGCTGTATTAGCAGAATTAGCATTTGTAGATAATAAAAGTGATGCAGATAAAATAGCTACACCAGCGCAGAGACAAAGTGCAGCGGAAGCTATTTATCAAGGTATTTTAGATTACTATGAAGAAATGGGTAACAACGTGTCTTCTTTCCGTTAATAAATAAAAAGAGATTGCCATTGGCAGTCTCTTTTATTTATTAACGTTTCTCTTTATTTCCGACATATGATATCATTTAATTTTATATATAAAAAAGTATTTGAGTAATTGTAATCATAATAATTTAAAACGATAGAGGATGATAATAGATTGAGTAATCATAGTAAAACACCTGCCTGTATATATACGTATGCATTTCGTGAGGAGGAGCGTGCTTTATGTTACTTGGAAATGCGCTCGTTCTTTGGAATGGAGTCCCACGTTAATATTTTAAAAAGTGATGTCAAAATTGACCCGAGTAGAAGTGCGTTTATGAAAGAGCGAATTGAAGTTATGTATGAAGGGGACGACTTAGAAAGCATCTTGAAACAAGTGGAACAAATTGACTTGGCAGGAGCGACGTTCAAAGTCATCTTCGTTAAAATTAATGACCTTGTTGGAGAGAATAAAATTGAATATGGAGCAAGACGTCTTATTGAACGAGACCTCGGCATGCATATTGAAGGAGAAGCGGATGTTCGTAATCCAGAGCGTGTATTCGGGATTGTTCCTCTAGGAGGACGCTGGTACTTCGGGCACTATGTAGAAAGCGAACCAGTTTGGTATCATCACATAAAAAAACCGCATAGTTATTCGACATCTCTTAGCACACGTGTTGCGAGATCAGTTGCAAATATTGCTGTACCAAATCCAGAGGGAGTACGAGCAATTGACCCGTGCTGCGGTATTGGAACAGTAGTAGTAGAAGCACTTTCTATGGGGATTAACATCGTTGGTAGAGATATAAATCCACTTGTAGTTCTTGGAACGAGAAAAAATATCGCACATTTCGGATTTGAAGGAACAGTAACAAAAGGTCCAATCGAGGAAATTACTGAGAACTACGACGTTGCCATTATCGATATGCCGTACGACCTATTTACGCATGCCACACCAGAAGACCAGCTCTCCATTCTTTCAAGTGCGCGCCGCATTGCTAAAAAGGTAGTCGTTGTAACGATGGAGACAATGGACGACATGATCCATGAAGCAGGATTTGAAATTACAGATCGCTGTATTACAAGAAAAGGATCATTTACTAGACAAATTCTTGTTTGTGAATAAGAAAGGAAGGTCACCCGTTTGGGTGACCTTTTTAGTGTAGTTTGATGTGTGATTGATTGGCAGTTTGTAGGCGGAGATAAGTTGATATTGTGGTAGGAGTCTATTACTGTTCTTTTAATTTTTCTTGTTGTGCGATTAATAAATTGCGTAATATGTGTCCGCGGTAACTTTCTAGTTTTCGTCCTTCGTGATAGCGTACGCCTAATTTTTTTAGTTCAGCTACGTACCAGCCCTTTGTTCCGTAATACATGGGATCACTTCCTTTTGTTTTTGAACAGTATATGTTGGGGGGCGAAGTAACTTTACATTGAAAATAATAATGATAAAAGGAATTCTGCATGTGTGTACGAGCGGAATTGCAAAGTTATCGAGGTGTTTTATAACGTAACATCCACACCATGTATAAAAAAGTAGACAGTTGTATATGAATTTGTTGAAAAAAGAATACACATTGCTGAGGGGATTTGAAAAAAGTAATGCTATACGATTTGGCATGGTACTTGCGTTGGAAATAGTATCAACGTATAGGGGAGAGATAGAAATGAAGGTTACTAAAATATATACAACCATTGATGCACACGTAGCTGGGGAGCCGCTTCGAATTATTACGGGCGGAGTGCCAGAAATAAAAGGGGAAACGCAGCTGGAAAGACGCGCATACTGTATGGAACATTTGGATTACCTTCGTGAAGTTCTGATGTATGAACCGAGAGGGCATCACGGAATGTATGGTTGTATCATTACACCGCCAGCAAGTACTCACGCTGATTTTGGTGTTTTATTTATGCACAATGAAGGCTGGAGTACGATGTGTGGTCACGGCATTATCGCTGTTATTACAGTTGGAATTGAAACAGGTATGTTTGAAGTGACAGGTGAGAAACAAAAGTTCATTATCGACAGCCCTGCCGGAGAAGTGATTGCGTATGCAAAATATAATGGGAGCGAAGTAGAGTCCGTATCATTTGAAAATGTTCCTTCATTTGTATACAAAAAAGACGTTCCTATTAAAATAGATGACTATGAATTTCAAGTAGATATCGCGTTTGGCGGAGCTTTTTATGCGGTAGTAGGTTGTAAAGAATTTGGCTTGAAAGTCGATTTCAAAGACTTATCTGCTATTCAAGCGTGGGGCGGTAAAATTAAGCACTACATCGAGAGCAAAATGGAAGTGAAGCATCCACTTGAAGAAGGATTAAAAGGGATATACGGCGTTATTTTCTCAGATGAACCGAAAGGGGAAGACGCAACTTTACGAAATGTAACAATCTTTGCTGATGGGCAAGTAGATCGTTCTCCTTGCGGTACAGGAACTTCCGCAAGAATCGCAACTCTTTTTGAAAAAGATGCTTTACAAAAGGGAGAAATTTTCGTCCATGAATGCATTACTGACGGGAAATTCGAGGGGGAAGTATTGTCGGTAACCGCAGTAGATACATATGAAGCTGTCGTTCCAAAAGTAACGGGGAATGCCTTTATTACAGGATTTCATCAGTTCGTTGTAGACCCGAGAGATGATTTGAATCGAGGATTTTTGTTAGGATAGGAGGAGGGGGTGGAAAGATATGCTAGTCATAAGCGCGAACGAACAAAGAAACTTAGTAAATATGAATGAAGTTATTGAATACGCGGCGCTTGCTTTAAAAGAATTTTCCGCAGAAAGAACGATTACACCAATAAGGGGCTCATTACCATTTGCGAACGAGCGAAATACGGCATTAATTATGCCTTCAGTAGCGGAAGGGCTTGAGGCACTTGGAGTGAAAATAGTAACGGTAGTCCCGCAAAACAAACAGGTAGGAAAGAAAACGATCAACGGGATTGTGATGCTATCAGACTTTCAAACGGGAGAACCGCTCGCACTTCTAGAAGGATCGTACTTAACGATGATCCGAACAGGCGCCTTATCAGGAGTAGCGACAAAATATTTAGCTCGTCATAACGCAAAAACTTTATGCATTATCGGCACGGGTGAACAAGCGAAAGGAATTGCCGAAGCAATATTTGCGGTTAGAGATATCGAAAAAGTCATTTTATACAATCGCACAGAAGAAAAAGCGTATGCATTTGCGCAATACATGCAAGAGAAATTAGGCAAACCTGCTTACGTTTACAGGGATCTGAATGAAGCAATACGTGAAGCAGACATTATCGTCACAACTACGAATGCATCCACACCAGTCTTCTCAGAAACACTACAAAAAGGCGTCCACGTAAACGCCGTCGGCTCATTCAGACCGAGCATGCAAGAACTACCTTCAAGCGCCATAGCTAACGCAAACAAAGTAGTAGTTGAATCAAAAGAAGCAGCACTAGATGAAACAGGCGATCTCCAAATTCCGATAAAAGAAGGTCTATTTAAAGCAAACAACATACACGCCGAACTTGGTCAAATTATAAGCGGAGAAAAAGCTGGACGCGAAAATGATGAAGAGATTACTATTTTCAAATCGGTTGGTTTAGCGGTAGTAGATATTATCGTTGCGAAGTATTTGTATGAGAAAGCGGTGGAGCAAGGGGGAGGGAATAAGATTGAGTTTTGAGACTACCTTTTGGTGGTCTTTTTATTTTATCATCCTTATAAATATATTTTATGGCAAGAATGAATTAATAAATTTCAAACTTTCCACATTTACGAAAAAGTTTGACTTTACATACAGGTAGTGGTAATTTAAAACTTATAAGAAAACTCGGGATTAATTCCGAGTTTTCTTATGGGTATAAACAGTTCGAGGGGGCCGAAAGATGAAACAGAAGTTATTTGCATTACCATTTGTTCTAATACTACTTATTGCATTAGCGGCTTGTTCTGGGGAAAAAGATTCTTCGAAGCAAGCGGGTACTAGTAAATCAGGGACTCCGAAAGATGGAGGAACGTTAACGATTGGTGTTAGCGATAATCCAGATACGATGAATCCGCTTTATGCGAATGATCGTGTGTCATTAACTGTGCAGCAAGCTTTATATGCGCCGCTATATCATATGGAAGACGGTAAGAAAAAGTTTGTTCTTGCTGAGAGCTTTACGTCTTCAGAAGATCAATTAACGTGGACATTGAAACTAAAAGATAATTTAAAATGGCATGATGGTAAGAAAATTACATCAGACGATATAGCATTTACATTCCAATCTATTTTAGATGAGAAGCAAAATAGCTCAAGTCGTGAAAACTTTATTTTTAAAGGAAAGCCGCTTGAGGTGAAAAAGGTAGATGAGTTAACAACTCAATTCGTTTTACCACAAGTAAGCGCATCTTTCGAAGGTGTGATGAATGATTTCTTCCCAATTCCGAAACATGTATTTGAAGGGGAAGCAGATTTAGCGAAGAGTAAGAAAAACTTACAGCCTGTAGGATCAGGGCCGTTTCAGTTTAAAGAGTATAAATCAGATGAGTACGTTGCATTAGATCGATTTGATGATTATGTAGGTGGAAAAGCCAAATTAGACTCTATCGTATACCGCGTTGTAAAAGACCGTAATACAGCAAATGTTTCACTGCAAAATGGTCAAATTAACATGAAGATGATTGAGCCGCAAGACTTTAAGAAATTAGATAGCACTGGGAACTTCTCAATGGTGACATTCCCTGAAGGTAGATTATTCTACTTATCTTATAACATGAATACAGATTTGATGAAGAAAAAAGAGGTGCGCCAAGCAATTGCGCATGCGTTAGATAAGAAAGAAATGATTAACTCAGCATTCGTTTCAGGTGAATTTGCAGAACCAGCAAATTCAATCTTAACGCCAGACGCTATGTATTATGCGAAAGATATTAAAGACTATAAGTATGATAAAAAAGAAGCGAAAGATTTATTAGCAAAAGCTGGCGTAAAAGATAAAGAAAAAGTACGTGTGATGTATGTAACGAATAATAAAATTATGGAAAGCTTAGCGTTATATACACAACAAAAATTAAAAGAAGTTGGCTTAGAAGTTGAACTAAATGCATTAGATGCTAGTGCGGCAAGCGAAAAAGGCTTAGATAAAGAAAATAAAGAATATGACATTACGTTTGGTGGTTACATAATGGGACCTGAGCCAGATTCATATAAGAGCTTATTCTTAAGTAATGCTGAATACAATTATGCACGATATAAAAACGCTGATTTCGATAAGTTATGGGAAGAGGCTGCAGTTGAAACAGATAAAACAAAACGTGCAGAGCTATACCATAAAATTCAAGAGACAGCTAGAGAAGACGTACCTTATCTACCAATTGCATATCCGAAAGCAGTTATTGCAGTAGATAAAAAGTTTGATGGATTAAAAGAAGCGAAAGCAATTCCTGTCACAATGTTTGAAGATCTATCTAAAATTTATGAAGTGAAATAAGAAACAATAAAGAAGCTGGTGGAAATCAGCTTCTTTATCCCGCTTTAACGGGCAGTAAGGCTCCCACCTCAAAATTTGACGAATGCGAGGAAGTAGATGGGAGATCAACTGCCCGTAAAAGCCCGATTGGTTCAACTAATAATAAGTGGGGGATGGACACCCCCCACTTATTAAAGTTTCACTTTAGCTTGAGGGGGAAGTTTGTGTATAAAGTAATTGCGAAGAGGCTTTTAAATGCAATTCCGCTTTTATTTGTTATTTCTATTATTTCTTTTCTATTAATAAAACTAGCACCGGGCGATCCTGTTCGAAACTTTGTAACGCCAAATATGAGTCCAATTGATGTGGAGCGTATTCGCAAAAGTTTAGGACTAGATCAACCAATTTACGTGCAGTATTTTTTATGGTTAAAAAACATTTTAACAGGGAACTTTGGTTACTCACTTCAAAATCATCGTCCTGTTTTAGATCTTATCGCAGAAAGATTACCCGCAACAATTGGGTTAATGGGATCATCTTTACTCGTTTCATTCGTAATCGCAATACCACTTGGACTATTTACAGGTGTGAAAAAGAATTCGTTCTTTGACCGCATTGTAAACTTTATTTCATACGTTGGTATTTCTATGCCGGTTTTCTGGTTTGCACTACTATTAGTCTACTTATTCTCTTTAAAATTGAACCTTCTTCCGAGTATGGGTATGCGTACAGTCGGTCAAGATTCTGTTTGGGATATTGTCCAGCACGGCATTTTACCTTGCATGGTGCTAGCGTTCCAAAACGTATCTGTTTATATGAGATATATTCGTTCAAGTACGATTCAGCAATTAGAAGAAGAATATGTACAAATTCAATATGCGTACGGAGCTTCAAAGAAAACGGTTTTATTTAATCACGTACTTCGAAATGTACTAATACCAATCATTACAATTTTCGGATTATCGATTCCAAGTTTAGTAGGCGGAGCATTTATTACGGAAACAGTATTTTCATGGCCGGGTCTTGGTTCACTTGGGGTAAATGCTATTTTTAGATTTGATTATCCCATTATCATGGCAATTACATTATTATCATCATTCATGTTAATTCTCGGTAACTTAATTGCTGATATTTTATATGGCGTAGTAGATCCGCGCATTCGAATGAGGGGGTGATTTGGAATGAATAATAGGAGATTTCAAACGATAAAAAGTAGTTTTACGAAAAATAAGTTTGTACTAATGGGAGTGATTATACTTGCGGTTTTAACGGTCGCATCAATTTTCGCATTTGTATCGCCGTACGATCCTAGCAAAATGTCAATTCCAGATCGCTTACAAGAACCAAGTATGAGTCATCCTTTCGGAACGGATGATTACGGAAGGGATTACTTAACGAGAGCGTTATATGGCGGACGAGTTTCACTTGCGGTCGGTTTCCTTGCGATGGTTGTTTCCATTACAATCGGTACTGCAGTTGGAACAATTAGCGGATATTTTGGCGGAAAGCTAGACAACTTTTTAATGAGAGTTGTTGAAGTGCTTATGTCAATTCCATCATTCTTTTTAATGCTACTATTAAATGCTTATTTAAAACCAGGAATTACGACGTTAGTTCTTATTATCGGATTACTAACATGGATGGACACCGCCCGCATTGTAAGGGCAGAAACGTTATCTGTAAAAGAGCGTGAGTACGTTTTATATGCAAAAGTATCAGGACAAAAATCACTTATGATTATTGTAAGACATATCATTCCGAACATTTTATCAACCATTATTATCGCCGCGACATTAACAATTGCGACATCGATTTTAATGGAATCATCACTTAGTTTCCTAGGCTTAGGTATTAGAGAACCAGATTCTTCTTGGGGCAGCATGCTAAACAATGCGCAAGGATATATAGGTGAAGCTTGGTATTTAACACTCTTCCCAGGATTCCTTATCCTTTTAACGGTACTTAGTTTTAACGTAATTGGTGAAGCATTGAAGAAAGCTTTCGCACCAAAAGGAGCCGGACATGAAAACTAAAGTGTTAAGTGAAAGGAGTGAGAAGTGTGTCTGAAAAACTACTAGAAGTGAAAAATTTAAAGACTTCTTTTTTCATAGAAAGTGGCGAAGTTGAAGCGGTTCGCGGCGTTACATTTCGCTTAAATAAAGGAGAAGTAGTCGGTATCGTTGGGGAATCTGGAAGCGGAAAGAGTGTAATGGCGAAGTCCGTTATGTCTCTCGTTACGTCGCCAGGAAAAGTGAAAGAAGGGGAAATCCTTTTTCATAATGAAAACATACTTTCTAAATCTGAAAAAGAATTACGTTCTATTAGAGGAAATCAAATTTCACTTATCTCTCAAGACCCAATGTCAGCGCTAAATCCAGTCGTAAAAATTGGGAAACAAATGACGGAAGTAATAATACGTCATCAAAAAGTGAAAAAGAAAGAAGCAGAGCAGATCGCGATCAACTTGTTAAAACAAGTCGGCCTTTCGTCACCAGAAGAAAGGGTAAAACAATATCCGCATGAACTAAGCGGTGGTATGAAGCAGCGGGTTATGATCGCAATGGCGATGTCTTGTAATCCAGACCTTCTCATTGCTGACGAACCGACGACTGCACTTGATGTAACAATACAGGCGCAAATACTAGATTTAATGAAAAACTTAAAGAACGAAACGAACATGGCGTTACTTCTTATTACGCATGACTTAGGAATTGTTGCGCAAAACTGTACGCGCGTCATCGTTATGTACGGCGGACTTATTATGGAAGAAGGGCCTGTATTTGATATTTTTCAATCGCCGAATCATCCATATACGAAAGGGCTATTAAACTCTTTGCCAAAAATAGCGAACGGCGTAAAAGAAAGACTCGCTCCTATTCAAGGTGTAACGCCAAACTTATTAAACCCGCCACAAGGTTGCCCATTCGCAGAGCGTTGCCCACATAAAATGGACATTTGTGAAAAAGAACGTCCGCCATATTTTGAAATCGGAAACGAAAGACGTTCTATGTGCTGGTTAAACGATAGGGCGGTAGGTGATTTCCATGCATGAAGAAAACTTAATTGAAGTTCGGAACTTAAAAAAGTATTTTCCTATTAAAAAAGGACTATTCGGCAGAAAAACAGAGCAGTTAAAAGCAGTTGATGACTTAAGCTTCACAATTAAAAAAGGTGAAACATTCGGATTAGTAGGAGAATCTGGCTGCGGAAAATCAACGACAGGAAGAAGCATCATTCGTTTACACGACGTCACTTCAGGTAACGTTTTATTCGACGGAAAAGATATCGCAAGTTTGAAGGAAAGTGAACTAAAAGAATATCGAAAAAGAATGCAAATCATTTTCCAAGATCCATACGCATCATTAAACCCGGCAATGAACGTATTCCAAATTATTAGCGAACCGATGAACATTCACGGTTCCTACGAAAAAGAAGAACAAAAAGAAATCATTTTAGACCTTCTGAAAAAGGTAGGATTAAAAGAAGAACACTTATATCGCTACCCGCACGAATTTAGCGGAGGCCAGCGCCAGCGCATTAGCATCGCGCGTGCACTATCTGTAAAACCAGACTTTATCCTATGTGACGAACCAATCTCAGCACTCGATGTCTCAGTCCAAGCACAAGTCGTAAACATGCTGCAAGACATCCAAGAAGAAACAGGAGTCACATACTTATTCATCGCACATGACCTATCCATGGTAAGACACATATCAGACCGAATCGGAGTCATGTACTTAGGAAACATAGTAGAAATTGCCGATAGTGAAGACCTATACACAAAACCGGCACATCCATACACACAAGCACTACTCTCATCTATGCCAGAACCAGATCCAACAAACACTGGCAAAGAACGAATCATCCTAGAGGGAGAAGTACCAAGCCCACTCAACTCACCATCCGGCTGTAAATTCAGAACGCGCTGCAAATTCGCTACTGAAAAATGTGCCCAAGAAGTACCGAAGATGGTTGAGATTGCGAAGGGGCATCAGGTGGCTTGTCATTTGTTTTAGGGGGGAAAGCATCGGGGGGACCTGGTGCTTTTTTTCTTTGTAGGTGAACGTGATGTGGGATTGGTTGTTAGTTTAGGAGATAACGCGCTCGAAATTTGTCGGTAAATCGATATGTTGTGTCGAAACGTTGATATATTCGGAGTTACGATCGATATAATCGAATAATCGTTGATATATTTTTTTAAAGAGTGGGATTGGTTGTAGATTAATGTAGAAATTTAATGTTTTCGAAAAAAAGAATTGACTTCTATATTAGTTGTAACTAAAATAGTTACATAAATATGTAATCGATTTAGTTACAACTAATATCTGCTAAAAATATGATTTATATATTTAATTAAGGATGGTGGTCCATACGTTGCCACCCGGTGTAGAAAGTTACTAACACATTCAAATCAATGCATATTCTAAGCTTTAGTATTTTCTTTTACGGGGCAATAAGTTGCAATGTTATCTTTTGTTAAAAACCTTGGTGGATCTTTCTTTGGAAATATTAGTTTTGGGGAAATATAGTAAGGTATCTAAAAAAGAACAAGGTATAAAAAGATGTACTTATATAAATCAAAAATTTAGTTGAGCTGGATAATAAAAATAAAGGTAGGAGATTTACATGGAGACGAAACAAGATAACCTTATTTACGTATGGGACGCTTATTGTGGATGGTGCTATGGCTTTTCAGAAAGTATTAAAGGGTTTTACAAAAAAAACACTGAAATGCCGTTAACAGTTTTATGTGGAGGGTTATTTTTAGATAATTTACCAATGAAAAACTTCTCATATATAGAAGAGGGAAATAAAAGAATTAATCAACTTACAGGTGCTGAATTTGGTCCTTCCTATCAAAAATTGGTGGAGGAAGGGACTTTTAAAATGAATTCGAAAGATGCTGCAATTGGTTTTTCAGCTTTACGCTCATTAGCGCCAGACCGTTTATTAGAATTCACTTCGGCTATGCAAAAAGCGTTTTATTATGAGGGCCAAAGTCTGAGTGATCCAGAAACATATCGCAAGATTGCAATCGAGCATGGTTTGGACCCTGAACAAGTATTAGAACGTTTAAACGCTCAAGAAACAATAATAGATGTCCAAAATGATTTCAATAAAGTTCGACAGCTTGGTGTTAATAGCTATCCTTCCTTACTTTTACAAAAGGATAATCAAATTATTCCTATTGGTGGTGGCGTAATGACGCCGGATAAAATTGAAGCGCGTTTTAAAAATTTATATTAAGAAAATTTAGGATATAGTAGCAAACATGTTATCTTAGGCCACCTGACATTCATCTCCGGAATATTCGCTGGTATACTATTACACTTTCAGATGAATGGGAGTGGGAGATTTTATCGGAGCAAGATAAAAATATGATAATTAGTTAATAACTTTAACAAAAGGAGAATAACATACTATGTTTAAAACAATCGATACAAATCAAAAAGATGTGAAATTAACGGTGTTTAGTTCGGACGAAAAAAGCTTTATGGTCACAGCAACATTAGTTGAGAAAGCAGGACATGCATTTTTAATAAACTCAAAATTTACGCAGTCTGATTCGAAAGAAATTGTAGAGTATTTGAAAAAAAACAACTTATCTCTAGATAAAATCTTTATTATTCATGGGGATCCAGACTACTACTTTGGATTAGAGAGCATTAAAGCCGTTTACCCAGAAGCTATAGCGTATGCTACAGAGTCTACTGTTGAACATATCGTTCATTCTGTCTTAGGGAAATTAAAAGTTTGGAAAGACGCCCTTGGAGAAAATGCACCAAGTAACGTGGTATTACCTCAAGTGTTTAAAGAAAAAACAATTGATTTTCAGGGGTTAACATTTGAACTAGTAGGCTTAGATCATTACAGAACTAGCTTATTTAATAAAGAGCTGAAAGTATTAATTGGTGGTATTGATGTATTTAACGAAATACATGTATTCTTAGCGGATACTAGCTCAAAAGCGGCGATGGAGGCGTGGATTGAGAACTTGAAAGTGTTACAAGCATTACATGCTGACATAATTGTACCTAGCCATGGATCAATCGAAAAATCCTTAAATAATCAAGCACTTACTGCGACAATGGATTATCTAAGAACTGCGGTTCAAGCTTCTGAGGAAAGTGGAACTTCAAAAGATTTTGTGGCGAAACTTGAAGCAGCATATCCGGGCTATGCAAATAAAGGTGTATTAGAATTAAGCGCAAAAGTTGTAACAAAAGAAATGCCTTGGGGTTAATGATATGAATAAATATCAAAAACTATTACATGAAACGTATGTGTTAACTGGCGAAGGGAAATTGGATGCGTTCAAAACGTATTTAAGTGAAAATGTATCTTGGACAGAAGCTGCTGGGTTTCCATATGCAGGTACTTATATAGGTCCAGATGAAGTAGTGAAAAACGTACATGAACGTCTTGGCACGGAATGGGATGACTATAGCGCTAAAGATGAAGTTTATACTTTTAATAACAATACTGTTATCGTTTATGGAAAATATAGTGGAACATATAAAGCTACAGGGAAATCGTTCATAGCAGATTTTTGTCACCTTTATGAGTTTGATGAGAACGATAAGGTTAAGAAGTTTATTCAAATTGTGGACAGTGCAACTGTTAATGAGGTATTGAGTTAGAGTTAATCGTTTCTGATATGCCTTGTATAGGGGGAGGTTAGGATAAATGAAATTCCTAACATTACCCCTGACATTACATTTTGGGGAAGGTTTCTCCTTCTTCAAGCTTTTTATAGAAGAAAACTTATTTAAGTAGAAGAGGTAGAGATATATGAAATTAGAGAAAAATTTAATCATAACAATTATTTCTGTATTTATTTTAGGAGTAGTTTCGACTTTGGTATATCAAGCTTCCACCGGTAATAACAAAGGGAACTCAATAAAGAGCGAGAATGTTGCTTCTGTATCAAAAGAAGTGAAAGAAAATGAAAAGAATAAAAAGATGGTAGTTGATTTCTATAATGAAGTTTTTAACAAACATAATATAGATATTATCCCTAAATATGTTAGCGAAGATTATAAGCAACATAATCCTTTTGTTGCTGATGGACGAAAAGCCTTCATGGATTTCTTTAAGGAGGATTTTGTTAAAAATCCTAATTCCTCTGCAGAGATTAAACGTGTAGTAGCTGAAGGGGATACAGTTGCTCTTCATGTACATTCTCGTACTAATTCTCAAGATAAGGGAGTTGCTATAGTGGATATATTTCGTATCAAGGATGGAAAGATTGTCGAACACTGGGATGTAATTCAAGAGATTCCAAGTGAAGCAGCTAATGATAATACGATGTTTTAGATAGAAGATATATTTAATAATTGTTTAATTGATAGTGCTTTGTAGAATTTAGAAATTTAGATAAGTAAAGGAGATGTCCTAGTATCATGCCTGGGACATCTCCTTTTTGTTTTAAAGAGATTTAATTTATTGTTATTTGTATTTTTTTATGTACTACTATTCGAGTACACATCATTTCAGGTGATTTTCTTTTATCCCGCATTAACGGGCAGTAAGATCCCCACCTCAAAATTCAGCGAAAGTAAAGAAGTTAGGGGGGCGGGCTGCCCGTAAAAGCCCAATTGGTGAGGGCTGATTAAAGTTTCACTTTATGCTTCTATATCTTTTCCCTCTTCTACACCAGCAAAAGCAAATCAGATAAAAATGTAGGGCTTAAGTAACTAAAATAAAGAAAAAGCCATACAAGTAGTATGACTTTCTTTATGAAACAATTAAGCTTTTGGCGCAGGCGATCTTCCGTGGTCGTAAGCAGGTGCACCAGTATTACCATCAGCTATACCCCAAGGCTCCCCGTGTGTGTAAGATGAAGACCACCCTTCTCCATGTGTATATTCTGGAGAAGTACCAATATGCCCATCACTAAATGCTAAATCAGGTCTTTGTGGTGCAGGTGTGTCACCTTTGTTTAATGCCGAAAATTCTAAGTTGTTACTTATACCAAAAGTCATAATTCCAGCTAACGTTAAACCTGCTATTGTTAATCCAAACTTTTTCATTACTTTAACGCCCCTTTAGCTAATAGTTTTTTCTTTGCTTCATTACTCATATAAAAATATTTACTAGCCTTCGCATGATGTTCCTCTGCATAAAATTTATTCGCCAATCGTTCTGCATATTCTTCAATGCAATCCCATAACTCTTCTTTTTAAAGTATGAAACTCCTGCTAATACAACAGCTTCTAATTCTGTAGTGTTAGATGTGTTGTTCAATTTTTCTAAGATCTTAAAGCGATATTGATATTCTTTCTTTGCTAATTCATTGCAAATGTTTAAGCCTTTTTCGATGAGTTGAGATGCTACTGCGGTTTCGCCTAATTTTAAATTTTCATCTGCTTGTAAATATAGGGCTTTAAAGTGATTTGGTATATTTTCTGTAACCTCTGATAAGTGACGAATTGCTAAAGAGGATAGATTTTGATTTGCATATAATAGTCCGATGTTATTTCTAACACGTAGTAACAATGTTCTTTCATTTTTACTTTTTAGAATATCTATGGCAGTGTTAAAACTTTCTTCGGCTTGTTCAAATTGCCTTAAATCTATACAAGCTAATCCAAAAACATTGTCACATAATGCTACATTAATTTTATAGTCTGTGTGTTTAGAGAAAATATCTTTAGCTATTCGTATGTAATCAATAGCTAAAAGCGGTTTATAGATTTGATAATAAAATGAAGCTAAACGGTAATTAAATTCAGCTTCTTCTACTTCATCCATTGCGTACATTAAAAGTTTTTTCGCCTTCTCAAAATATTCTTTTGCTTCATTATAATCTGCAAGAATTGTGCTGTGAATAGCTTGGAAGAAGTGATAATAATAGGATAAAAAACTACTATCAGGTATATCAAAGGAGTTAATTTCATTAAAGCTATCTTTTGTAATGTTAAGTCCATCGGTTAGTACTTTATATCTAAAGTCTAATAATGAATAGTATAATAATAAATTTTTATCTTCTTTTATACTGGAAAGCTTATCTTCAACTTCTTGTTTTAAGTTTGTTGCTTGTACATTTTGATGTTGTAGTATAGCTTGATACCAGTCATTAAATAATTTTGAAATCTGTTCATTCCCCTTCACTGGAACACGCATATAATCCCTTCTTTTTCTGAATAGTCTTACATTAAATAATAGCAAGAATAGAATATAATGGAAATTAAATTTTGATATTTCTCAACATTTGTTTAACAATTTTATTTTAAAAGAAGAAATTCATTAATTCATTGTGTTTAGTAAATTAAAATATTTGGCACAGTTGGGAATTTAACATGGTATAAATTTCTTATAAAATACTGTATAAAGAAGGAAGGGCAATTCATGAGTTTAAATATGTATTTGGGAGAAGTACAAAACCAAACTCAAAGCATGAATGCTGTATGTATCGCTACCATAAAACAGCTGCTATGAATGCCGTCAAAGAAAAAGCAAAGAAAGACTTCCCAGATGATTACATGACACAGAATTACGTAGCAGATGAACAATCTAAGGCGTTTGATTATATAAATGGTATTGAACTCAAATCTAAGGAAGAACTAAATGTTATGAAGAAAGTGATCAATGACTTCCCTAATGACTTCATGACTACTAAATATGTTTATGAAGAACAGATAAAGGCTATGAACAAGCAGTAATAAGATATTATGCTTTTCATTTTTTCGCAAACAAAATATGGATAAATACGTTAAAACAATATTCGGATGGGAGTCCAATACATATTATTAAAAATAAAGTGGTTCAAGTCGGAGAAAGGCACCTTTTGGTGTCTTTTCTATTGGTGTTCGACATAATATGACAATATACAGATTAATAGTTTGTTATGATAGTTCAGGCAATCTTATATTTTAGATACTGGGGGATACATATTATGAACAATAAACTATTAACCGCACTCACAAGTTGCGTTTTAATTATGGGATTAGCAGCATGCTCAACTAACAAAGTAGTAAGTACTTCTAATGACTCTAAAGTTGAAGAAAAATCACAAAAAGAAGCTGATAAGGATCAGAAAGCCGAAGAAAAAGAAAAACAAGAAGAGCAGCAACGTCAAGAAGCTAAGGCCCAACGACAGGCTGAAGAAGAAAAAGCAAAGCAAGAAGAGCAGCAACGTCAAGAAGCTGAGGCCCAACGACAGGCTGAAGAAAAAGCAAAGCAAGAAGAGCAGCAACGTCAAGAAGCTGAAGCACAACGACAGGCTGAAGAAAAAGCGAAGCAAGAACAACAACGTCAAAAGCGGGAACAAGTCCATAAACAGCAAGAAGCGCAAGTGCAAAAACAAAGAGAAGTAAATCAAAAGAAGACAGAGAAAGAAGCACGTGAGAAACAAGAAAGTTTAGAGTATGCAAAAAGGAGAGCTCAATCATTTGAGGATAAAGAACGAGAAAAAATGAGTTGTGATGAAGCGGAAAATGTTCTTGAACAATTAAAAAATGGCGAACAGAATCCAGCAACAAAAGAGCATATTATTAAGTATCAAGAAAAAGTAAATATGTGTAGCAAGTAACAAAACAACTTAACGTAGTAAAATACTATTTGGATTGGCGTCCAATACATATTATTAAAATTAAGAGGGTTTAAGTCGGAGGAAGGCACCTGTGGGTGGCTTTTCTTTATAGAAAAGGACTCATAAAACGCCTTGAATTATTAAATTTAAATATTTATATTAAATTAATATATTATAACTAAATATATTAATTTTGAAACTGTAAATTTGTTGTAATTAGCAAAGAATTCTATTAATTAGATAGAGAGGATACAATATTATGGGTTATAAATTTCGTAGAATTATCCAGTTTTCTCCGGGTATGAAAATTAACTTTACATACACAGGTACGGGAGGGAACTCCATTCCACCTGAATCAAGAACGACAACTTATATACCTGGAACTGGAATCTCGTATAAACCACGAATAGCTGAGTCAAACAACTATTATATACAACGAGGGTATCAAGGACCAAACACTTCCTATCCCACTATGAATGAACAAGATTACAATACGGTAAATGCATTTGAGCCGTTAAGAGAAACCAAAACTTACATTGTTACTGCTTTTCGTAAGAAGGATAATCAAGTAAACTCCGTGGGTAGAAAACTAATGAAACCACTTTCCATAGTTGCAGGCGTTTTTGCGGGCCTATTCTTAATTATGATGCTTATTATACCTGCTCTAATCATGGCATTCTTTTCTTTCCTATGCTATAAAAATATAAAAACACCATTTGCAGTTGTATGCCCAGAATGTGATGCTGAGAATCTATTCATTTTTGAAGAAGAGAAGATCGCTTGTCGTAAATGTGAGAGTACTCTTATAATCCAAAAATAAATGGTTCTCAAATTAACGTCTCTATATTAGTCAAAACAATATAAATCTAATTATAAATATAAATAGATAAAAAGATGGATAAGTGAATATCATTATTAACTTTGAAGCGTTTAATCCAACTATAAACGACTTAGCTATCAAACTTGCTATGGTACTGTTTATACCGTTATTTTTAGCATTGATTGTCAAAGTGATACTTATGAAATTTATGAAAGAATCAACTGCTGGCAGATTAGCAAGTCTATCTTTGTTATTTTTTATGTACTATGTATTTAAATTTGTTACAGCGTAAAAGGCACCTTAGGGTATCTTTCTTTTGTATTTATAACTTTTTTCAGAAATTATTTGAAATATTATACAGTTGATTATATTATTATGTGTGTATGATTTCCGGTTTTGAAAATTATAAAAATTAATAGGGGGAAACAATAATGAAGTTAGGAAAATTAGCATTAATTGGGGCGTTAACTTTTAGCGGTTTTACTGCAATAGAAATGAGTAAACCTACCTCACAAGCAGCTGCAGCTTACTCAGATCCACTTAATGATGATTGGGGATTTAAAACCATTGTGGATTTACAAAATTCAGAGGAAAGTACATATCAACCAGATTGGAAGATTGGGAATTTAATAACTGGTGATACATTTTACTTAACACAGCACTTTGGTAGAGAACATTTTGGTGCGCAAATGAAAATTTTTAAAATCCACACAAATGGTACCCTAGAACGATTCCAAACAATAGAACCAGAATTTATTCCTGGAACAGAAATTTGGCAAACCCCTATCACAGATAGCTATACAAGCGGTACTTATGTCGCTGCAATTAAATATCGTGGTGAATTCACGTATTCAAATCAATTTACAATCAATTAGGGATATAACGTGATCATTTATTTTTTACGAAACCCACCCTTTTGCTTCCGACGGCGACGAGGAAGCAAAAGGGTGGGTTTTTTGTTATCTTTTTCTAAAATTTGTTTCCTAAAAACATACGCAGACACTTCACGTACAATGGCTTTCACAAATTCTTTTAGAAGCTCAAACAAAAACTCCATAGGTATATTACCCCCTTTCCTTCCAAATGGAAAGAAGGGATAACCAATCAAACTCACAATAAACAGTTAATCCTATTTTATTATACTAGTACAATCTCACCAATATAAAAAAGACCACCATTACTTGCAGTCCTTTTTTGGTAGTTTTAGAAATTAAATTATAACATATTAATATGCAAATTATAAATATAATCTTCCAAAAGATACTATAAGTTTTTTATAATTCTTGATTTCTCAATTTTCATTGCATGATGAATTTTCCTATAAGTATTAACAACTAACATTAAAATTATCAACCCACTAAATTATTAGAAAAAACTGGTTATCTATATAATTATTTGGTAAAATATAGATATAATTTAAGAGGGTAAAGTTAATATAGATCAACTAAGTAATGCTAAGAAAATATTTTATTGCATAAAAAAAGGCTCCATTGCTGGAGCACTCAAAATAAACAAACGAATTAAAACAAGAAACAGACAATTTAACTATATAGATAAAACATAAAAAAATCTATATATATGTAAAAACTCATATAAAAACTCTATTTATTGATGCTATAATAGGTTTACTCGATGATTGTTATATTTTTTTATGGTTTTTAAGCAATAAATACCTTCTTAACACCAAGTGTACAAGTAAAAGAAGACATCTTAAGCGATGTCTTCTTTTCTTATATAATAACAACACAATAAAATTAAGATGGTTCAAGTCGGAGGAAGGCACCTTTGGGTGTCTTTTCTTTGTCGAATTTGCCTAATAGGGGCAGCACCACATTGCCATCAAGTTAAAAATTTTTTTCACCCAAAACAAAAAAACGAGCTGAATTCACATAAATAACTATGGAAGAAAACAAAAACTTGGGATTAAAGAACTTGTGATGTGTGACTATATTGGCTGTTTTTATTCAGAAGGATATATTAATCCTGAGTATACATTTGTATTTAATCATGAGGATATCGAAGAAATTATATTTGTAGGTTTTATAGATGAGGAAGAAGAGGCATTTGTAGGATTGCTTAATTGAATAGAATCTAGAAACAGGTGATCTTCAAATTCCGATAAAACTAGCAATCTCCACGCCGAACTTGGACAAATCCTAAGCGGGGGAAAACGGACGCGAAAATGATGAAGAGATTACTATTTTTAAATCAGTTGGTTTGGCTGTAGTAGATATTATCGTTGCGAATTATTTGTATGAGAAAGTAGTGGAGCGCGGGATGGGATTGAGTTTTGAGGGACTGCCTTTTGGTGGTCTTTTTTGCATAAAATCTTGTAAAGTAAGAAAAAGTTGAATATTAATATTCTAATATTCAATAGAAAGATAAAATGTTTTAAAGTTCAAAATAATACTTTATAATATATTTAGTAAAATTAACCAATTTATATTTTGCTCATTATGTATTAAAGGGGAAATGAAAATGGCTGGACAAATTCGTATGTCACCAGAGGAGCTTAAATCGAAAGCGGCTCGATATGGACAAGGTGCAAATCAAATTGAGGACATTTTAAGTCAACTACAAAACTTACAAAATGAATTAAGAGGAGAATGGGAAGGTCGTGCTTTCGAAGGTTTTGATCAACAGTTCAATCAATTAAAGCCAAAAGTACAAAACTTTGCACAGCTATTACAAGAAATTAATATGCAGCTTAATAAAACTGCAGAAGCTGTTGCTTCTCATGATGAAGAATTATCACGTAATTTCGGTTTGAAATAAAAATTGTTTTACTCTATATAACAAGTATTTCAAATGAGCCATACAGCTTATATTGTATGGCTCATTTGATTGCGTGCCCAACTTAGCTGGACACACGTTTAAAAAGAGTGATATTGATAGGGAATTTTCATATATTTATTGGGATTTCTTTGGCAGGTTCTGAAAATTAGAGAAAGGATTTGAGTGATGGGACAATTTCAAAGTAATTTTCAAACGGCACAACAAATTGCTACGCAGATGAGAACAGCTTCGAATATAATCCAAAGTGCAACAAATCGTTCTATAACAAAGGCGACGCGTACAACACTATCTGTTAACTTCAAAGCACAAGAAGCGAATCAACAAATGTTAGACTTGACGAAACAATTTTCCGCTGCCTTTCAACAAGCGGTTGATAATATTCATTCGGTATCTAATGAATTTGAGAGAATGGATAACGAACTCCACAATACTTTTCGCTAATGTGACAACCTACGTAAAGTAAAATAGTAGGAGGAAAAAGATGAGTCAAGATATTGAAAAACAAATTAATCAAGTAAATCAAAAGTTACGAAGTGTATTTGAAGAACAAGACCGAAATCAATCTGCGATTCAAGCTCAAGAACAAGCGGAAGCGGATTTTTATGAATGGAGAGGTCGAAGCCATCGTTTGTTTGATCGAATTTTAGGAACTTGGCATGGTGATAGAGAAATGTCTCAGTTTCTTATGAATACATATCAAGATGCACAACATGTTGAAAGAAAAGTCACATTTGAATTGGAAAACAAAAAAGAAACGTTGCTTAAAGAAAGACGAGACCTTAGTGATTTAGAAAACGACCTTTCCTATCAACAACAAAAATTAGCAAGGGAGGTCAATGCATGAGTTTAAATATGTATTTCGGAGAAGTACAAAGCCAAACTCAAAGCATGAATGCTGTATGTACGGCGACCATTCAAGGTATGGAACAAGCGATTCATTCGATTGATGCTTTTGCAATTGATACTGTGTTACAAGGGCAAACGTATAGCAGTGCAAAATCATTTTTTGTACAAACCTTTCGTCCTTTAGCGCAAGGAATCATTTATCTGTGTGAAGAGTTAATTCGCCAGAACGATGCTTTTCCAAGTCAATTTCAATCACAAGTCGCTTCCACAGATGTAATTGAACAAGAAATATTAGAACAAATTCGAGAAATTGACCGAATGAAAGCAAGTATGGAAGCCATCAGTCAAGCTATGCCAATCCCAGGTATGGACGCTATGGCGAATCTTTTTACTGTGATGAGGAAAAAACTGCAAGAAAAGCTGGATCATTTGTATCAATTCAATCAGACTTCTAGTAATAATTATAGTACAGCCCTTCAATTAGCAGCTAGTATTGCTGCAGGTCTTGCGGAAGTTCAAAGTGGGAAAGGGTTTAGTCCTGCAAGTGGTACATTTAGTACGCAAGGGTTGAATATGGAATGGACAACTTCAATTCAGGAGATTACAGAAGATAGAAATCGTCAGACTGATAACCTTCTAAATAGTGGTACAATTGAAGAAGGAGCAATTGATGGTAGATTTTCATCGGAATCAGAAGAAAAAGGTTTTGATGGTAAAAAACTAGCAAGGGATATAGCTGGTGAAATAAGTGGTGAATATGATATTCGTCGGGCTTGGGATGGTGTTGATCCATCATCTGGAGAAAAACTGTCTACTTTGGACCGATTTTTAGCTGGTGGGATGGTAGTAGCTGGTCTTACCCCAATTGGAAAAATTTCGAAAGTTGGTAAGGGTGTAAAGATGACTGCTGACGCTACTAAGGTTGTAAATAAAACTAAAAAAGTACCTGTTGAGAAAGTAAATGCAGCTAAAGGTACAAGTGAAGTTAATAAGAAAGTCAGCGGAACTAGTGTAGGAGAAGAAAACGTTACTTATCGTAGGGTTCAAGGTGGTGATAGTAAAGAGTTAATTTTAGTTAATGATGATGGTACACTCTCTTTAAATAGTAAATGGAGGGCAGATCATAATTTAAATGTATCTACTGGAAAAGATCACTCTACATATTTCAAAAATAAACGAGCAGACTCATATATTGTAGAATTTGATGTACCACAGTATTTAGATGGTTTAATTAGAGAAAATGCGATTTCTCAGAAGGGTTATAAAACTAATCCACTTAACCAAGGTAGAACAGCTCCTAAGATTGTTGACAAGGGTATTTTTGATAAATATGGATTTGAAGGTGTTGCATACGAATTACCTGACCCCATTAGTCGGTGGTTGGTAGAATACGGACGGAATGCTAAACTTATTAAGTAAGAGAGGAGAGCGTGTTAAATGATTAAGCCTTTATACGCCGAAAATATTATAGTAGGTGTAAAATATAAAAATAAGCTCAATTGGTATATAACTGAATCGGATTTATGGTATTTAGATTATAATCAAGCTGGATATTCTCCTAGTGAATATCCAGAGGAAAGAAAAGGCATTAGTATTTTAAATGAGACTACAATAGCTAACTTTTTAGAAAGAATAGAAAAATATAAAAGATTTACAGAAGATATTAGGTTAGAATTTTTAAGGGAACTAAGAACTAATAGAGAAGAAGCCTATTATGATTATAATCCATGTTTCCTAATAGACTTTGAGCGTTTAATTTTTTATTCTAATTATCCGGAATCAATATCTTTTGAAGAATATATTCCGAATAACTGGAGAGGTTATTTACAGCGATTTGATGAACAAGTACCCTATGAATATAGATATTGGGAAGATGAGAATAAAAACTATTTAGTTAGAGAGGATTAGGTCATGGAAGAAAATAAAGTAGTTATGATAAAAGAAACATTTAAAAATGAAGAAACTGGTGAACTAACGCCAGGAGTTACTATAATACTTGATGGGAATTTAAGGGAAGTGTTGGAGATAATTATGGAAAAAGAAGGCTATTCGGATTATCCAGAAGCTTTAAAAGAAGTAATCTTTGAAGGGATTCATCATTTTGTGAAAAGAAATAAATAATAAGCTGACATATACTTTTAAGGTAAAGGGCAATTCTGAAAGGGATATGCCCTTTTTATTTTTTAAATTTGAAATGTAGCTCAGATATTATCTTTTTCTTCCTTATTGATACCAATATATTTTAAGTGTAATTTATGAGGTGCTATGATTGAGTATTTCTTACAACATAGCGAAATCTTTTGTTTGTTTATAGAACCAATAGCCGAAGGTTTTGCACATGGTGTGAGTCCCAATAGATTCGATCCCAGCAAAATCTTTGGCTTTTTGAAATTTTTGATAAGCCTAGATTTTATTAATGGGTTGATCTTCTTTTCGAGAAGGGAATAATATTTCACAGAAGGTGTAAAATGGGATGTTGATTTAGATGGTGATGGTGAAGATAATAGTATTAAGGATAGGGTGAAAACGGGTTCGAAAAAAGCTTGGTCAACAGTAGCGGGGTGGTTTAATTAACATGAAAAAAAATACAGATTTTAATAAAAAAGCTTTTGAATATTATATGGCTCTTTATGCTGTAAATGATATAAGATCGACTATAATTACTCTTGTGATTGGGATAGCAGATATATTTGTGCTTTTGCCTGCTTTTGCGAATCCTGTTCAACCGATATATATGTACATAATAGTTCCACCAGTTGCTTTTTTAAATGTATGGGCAATATGGATTGTTATAAATCCTAGGAAGCGGCAATTACAATACACTCTATTTCGTGGGGTATTTGGCATCGTATGTTCAGTAGGATTATTAGTTATAACCCAAAAGTTTGCATATGGAATGTTAGGATTACAAACTCCTATCTATTTTATTTTTTCGGTTGGTTTGTATATTTTTGCTTTGTATTATTATTATAAAAATCATATTAAAAAACTTCAGGAATCAATCAAAAAATCAAAATCATCGAAAAAAAACTCTAGTTTCGGAGTAGTGGCTTTTGTAGGATTGGGTCAACTCATTGCTAATATCAGTCTTGGTTTTGCAACACAAAAGATGGTAGCAATTGTATTAATGTGTGTATACTCCATGCTTTCGTTTATTTTGTTTCATTTCATTATGGAACTCCATAGGTACTATTATTTAAGGAAGCATATAGAAGATGGGGGTAGAACACATGAAACCTTTTAAAGGGGTTTATTGAATTTTAAGTATTGTGATTTATGGAAGGAAACAAAAACTTATGGTTAAAGAACCTGTGATGTATGACTATATTGGCTGTTTTTATCCAGAAGGAGGAAAGCTGATATGCAAGTATTTAAAGTTGGGAAATTAGTCACATTCGTTGCAATTATAATACTTCTTGTAGTTGCTATTTTATCTCCTTACAACTTATTTAAAAAGATTTATTTTATTATTGGTGTTCTTATTATTGGCGCAATTTCACTTGGTGCAAATAAATTCTTTGAACTGATACACAGTAAATTTAATAAGAAATGATATTACTTATGTGATAAGGAAATTCCCCTCTAAATCCTTAATGATTTAGAGGGGAATTTCTACAATATGATTTTACCGGATTACGTGGAACTAAATTAGTCCATCACCATATTGGTGGTGGTCAAGCTGTTGGTGTTCCGCTGCCACTACATCCTGGTTTTGGAGGGATTCATAACGCAGAAAAAACGATTGGAGCATGGGGGAAAAGATGCAGGGATTGAACCACCCCCATATTCTAATGCAGCACATCATCTAACACCTTGGAATGATAGTAGGGCAGAAAAGGCACAAAAATTATTAAAGGAATTTGGGATAGACCATGATTCGGCGGCTAATGGAGTATTTTTACCTTATAAAGTTAATAAATACGTGACTACTGAAGTCTTACACATAGGGAAGCATAGTTCAGAGTATATACTTGAAGTAGAGAGAGTATTAAGTCTTGTTAAGAAACGGGGCGGTACTCAAGAAGATGCTGTTGACGCCTTACATGATATAAGAGAACGTTTATTGAATGGTGAATTAAAATTAAATAAACCGAAGAAAGAGTAATCTTATAATAGAAAAATAACAAAGGAGAGTAAAAATGAAAATTTGGGAATTAAAGAGTTCATTTGATGACTATGAATCCTTTCAACTATTGAACTTAGAAGAAGATTCTAAAAAGTATTTTGAAGGAAAAATTGACTCGGCAGTAAAAGCATCTGATTCATGGGGAGAAATACGTATTAAATGTGTAGAAGAAGGAAATCAAAGTGATTTGCCTCATTTTTGGGGAGAAGTTGGTACACCAATGGTTAGTGGGAAAGCTAAAAAATTTTTAGAGTCTATACTTGGTGATAATGTAGAATTTCTTCCCCTAATTCATGATGTGACGGGAGAAGTGTATTATATAATTAACGTTTTAAATGCAATAGATGCTATTGACTATGAGAAAGCTATACTAAAGAAACTACGTTCTGGCTTAGTAATAGATTTCAAAAAATACGCATTCTTACCTAATATGGTTAAGAACCAAACAATATTTAAAGTTTACTTAAATGAAATATTACATATTCCTTCCGTTTTTGTATCAGATGAATTTAGAAATACATTGTTAGAAAGTGATTTAAAAGGTTTTGAATTTATCGAGGTATGGGATTCAGAAGCAAACATGTAAAAGAAAGTCCTAAAATAATTGATAGGAGTTAGTGACATGGATGTAAAGGATTTAAAAATTCTAAGAATGTTAAACAATTATGAGGGAAATGAAAAAGAAATTTTTGAACTGATTCAAGCTGAAGCAATGGTGAAATTTATATGTGGAAAAATCTGGTTTTAGAAATTGAAAAAATAGAGAAAAATTTTAATGATAAACTGAATACACCAGCAACAGATAGTGAAGTTAAGAAATTAAGAGAACGCATGAAAAAGAGTTTTAATGTTGACCTCCCGAGTGAATATGAGGAGTTTCTTAAGACTGTAAATGGATTAGATTTTAACGGGCAAGTACTTTATGGAGTTGACTCTTATTTGTTGGATACAGAAAGGGACGAATCAATTTGCGGGCTTATAGAAACCAATGAGATTTGGTATGAAAATGAATTTCAAAAAGAGTATCTTTTCCTTGGAGATTCAAATATAGCATGGTTCTGTAAAAACTTATCTGATGGTACTTATTTAGAACTTGATAAACCATCTGGTACAGTGATGAATACATATAATGATTGCAACACAATGCTTGAGGAAGCATTGAAAACAGCCCTTCTTTAATAGGAGGTAGTAAAAATTATGTTTAATTTTTTGAAAGAATATGTTGTAGCAGACAGAAGTGTCCGTTCTAAACAGAAACCTATTTTCTATCCTATATATCAAGATGAGATAGATGAGGCAGAAAGTTTATTACAAATGGAACTCCCAAAAGAACTAAAACGCTTTTATCAAGAAATAGGTTATGGTTTTTTAAAGTCTGATAAAAGAACGTTTTTCAACAGATTTATGGACCCGATTTCAGTTGTAGATTTCCGTTTAAGGCAAGATATTTATGAATATAATCCAAACCTAGATGATGTAGATGATGATTCATTAGTGTTTTTTGAAGTAACAGAACTTAACTTTTTAACAATTAAATTTAAAGAGGAAAATGAATTAGGTCAATGTCCTATTTACTCTGAAGATGAGAAAATAGCGGATTCTTTAGAAGAATTTTTAATTAAAATGGATGAAAATCCTGACTATTATATTTAATGGATATCAATTCTATTTTGTAGAGTGTGCATTATTGGTTCGTCCTTTTGAGAAGTGTTTTCTAGCTTATGTGATTGCAAAGACAAATAATAATTAATTATGAGTAACAAAAGTAAGACTTATGTGAATTACGCATAAGTCTTTTTAATATTATCTCAAAGTTAAGAAGATTGAGGGGGAAAATTCTCATGAATCTAGGGGAGCTAGTTTAAAAGAAATTAAAAGACAATTAAATATACCTAGATTTCAACACCCGATTAGTCAAAAAATGGTACCATTAACAGATAGTAATGGTAAAAGGATATTAAATGATAATAAACAGCCTATTATAACTCGAGAATTAACATATGAAGTAAAAGGTCAAAAAATTATAATTCAAGATCATTCAGAGGGTCATAAGTTTGGAGAAGGTGGAATTGGAGATCAGTCACCGCATCATAATGTAAGACCTGAATACAATACACGAACAGGACAGGTAGATGGTATGGAGGATCATTATTATTTTGAGAAGAGAAATAAAAATAGGAAGTATAAAAATGATTGATCAATTTAAATTTTTAAATCCACAAGCGTTAATTAGTATTTTTGGGAAAATACCAAAGTTTGAAGAATCAGAGTTATTAGATGTGCGTCTTAAAAGAGATGGTCCTACTTTAGTTATTCAATTGATGACAAAGGAAAATGTTGAAAACAAGCCAAAAAGATGGGATAAGTGGGATGTAATTTATGTAGAGATATCTTTCTTTGCTATTCATAATTTAACAATAAAAGGTTTAGGGACAGAAAATATAATTGATTATTTTGAAATAAATACGATAGAAGAAGAAGGTTTATTAAAAATTAAGTGTAAGAATCAAATGTTAGTTGAGTGCTCGTTTGAATGGGCGAAGGTAGAAGGAGTAATCCCAGGCTTAATAGGATTACCGTAATTTTGATGGGAAGTAGATAGTTAATTTTTATAATATTCATATTTTAATGTTTTGGGGTTAAATAAGGAATGTATAAAGGACATTTGAAACGTTGATAGTGTTGCAAACATATGAAGCGGAAATTACTAAAATTAAGATACCTAATTATATACCTGTATTAGGTGATTATGATATAAGTTCCAAAGGTGAGATTGTAATAGGTGGGTATGGTTATAGATTCCGCAGGAGTTTCATTTAAGTTTGAGAAGGAAGCGAGATAATAGAATGCGAAAATTTTCAAAAATAGTTATATGTGTTGGTGCGTTAATAATGATTGTACTAGGCATGATTGTATATGATACATGGAAGGATAGGATTTATTTTTCTTTAGCTGTACTTTTTGTTACCGTACTTTCTTTACTATGGAATATAGTTGCTCATAATATTATGGATAAATTTAGGGGGAGAGAATGAATAGTTATGAAACTTTTACTGATTGGAACAGTAGCGGGGTGGTTTAATTAACATGAAAAAAAGTATAGATTTTAATAAGAAAGCTTTTGCACATTATATGGCTCTTTATCCTGTAAATGAAATAAGAGTCCACGTAATTGTTCTTGTCCTTTTGGGGGCAGACGTGTTTGTTCTTTTGCCTGCGTTTGCGAATCCTTTTCGATTACTCTATGTATATATAGTAACTCCTCCAGTTGTTTTTTTAAATTTGTGGGCGATATGGATTGCTATCAATCCTCGGAAACGACAATTACAATACACTCTATTTCGAGGAGTATATGGCACCATATGTTCAGTCGGATTATTAGTTATAACTCAAAAATATGCTTATGAAGTGTTACAATTACAAACTCCTATCTATTGTATTCTTTCATTTGGTTTGTATAGTTTTGCTTTGTATCATTTTTATAAAAATCATATTGAAAAACTTCAGGAACCAAGAAAAAAATCAAAATCATCGAAAGGAACTGGTGGTGTAAAAGTAGCAGCTATTGCAGCGGGATCGGGGCAGTTAATTGCTAATATAATTCTTAGCATTGCAACACAACAGATGGGGGCAATTGTATTTATGTGTGCATGCACAGTGTTTTCGTTTGGTTTGTTTTATATGATTATAGAACTCCATAAGTATTATTATTTACGGAAGCATATAGAAGATGGAAGGAAAATACGTATAGGCTTTTAAAGAGAATTTGTTGCATTTCAAGTATATAATCGCATTCTTCTTATAGTTGGTTAAAGGATAGAAAAAATAGGAGGGACAAAAAAGGTTGTAATTTACGAGAGAAAACAACTACTTATGGTTGAAGAACCTGTAATGTATGACTATATTGGCTGTTTTTATCCAGAAGAATATATTGATCCTGATTATACATTTCTATTTAATCATGATGCTATTGAAGAAATTGTATTTGAAGGTTTTATAGATGAGGAAAAAGAGGCATTTGTAGGATTGCTTAATTGAATAGGATCTAGAAACAGGTAACCTTCAAATTTTGATAAAACTAGCAATCTCCACGCCGAAATTGGTTAAATTATAAGGGGAAAAGCTGGACGCGAAAATGATGAAGAGATTATTATTTTCAAATCAGTTGGTTTGGCTGTAGTAGATATTATCGTTGCGAAGTATTTGTATGGGAATGCGGTGGAGTGCGGGATTAGGAATAGGGTTGAATTTTGAGAGACTGCCTTTTGGTGGTCTTTTTTTCATGAAATCTTGTAAAGCAAGAAAAAGTAGGATATTTAATGATTAGAATTGAATATTCATATTCTAATATTCAGTAGAAAGATAAAACGTTTAAAAGTTCAGAATAATAGATTATAATATGTTTAGTAAAATTAACCAATATATATTTTGCTCATTATGTATTAAAGGGGAAATGAAAATGGCTGGACAAATTCGTATGTCACCAGAGGAGCTTAAATCGAAAGCGGCTCGATATGGACAAGGTGCAAATCAAATTGAGGACATTTTAAGTCAACTACAAAACTTACAAAATGAATTAAGAGGAGAATGGGAAGGTCGTGCTTTTGAAGGTTTTGACCAACAGTTCAATCAATTAAAGCCAAAGGTACAAAACTTTGCACAGCTATTACAAGAAATTAATATGCAGCTTAATAAAACTGCAGAGGCTGTTGCTTCTCATGATGAAGAATTATCACGTAATTTTGGTTTGAAATAAAAATTGTTTTACTCTATATAACAAGTATTTCAAATGAGCCATACAGCTTATATTGTATGGCTCATTTGATTGCATGCCTAGCGAGTGATATTGATAGGGATATATATTTAATGAGATTTCTTTGGTGCGTCTGGAAAACTTATAGAAAGGGTTTGAAAGAATGGGACAATTTCAAAGTAATTTACAAACAGCAACGCAAATTGCTACGAAAATGGGATCAGCCTCTGATAGGATTCAAAGTGCAACCAGTCGTTCTATAACAAAGGCGGCGCGTACAACGTTGTCTGTTAATTTCAAATCACAAGAAGCGAATCAGCAAGTTTTAGACTTGACGAAACAATTTTCCGCTGCCTTCCAGCAAGCGGTTGATAATATTCATTCGGTAGCTAAAGAATTTGAGAGAATGGATAACGAACTTCACAATACTTTTCGCTGATGTGACAACCTACGTAAAGTAAAATAGTAGGAGGAAAAAGATGGGTCGAGATATTGAAAATAAAATTAAAGAGTTAAATCTAAAGTTACGAAATGTATTTGAAGAACAGGACCGAAATCAATTCGCGATTCAAGCTCAGGAACAAGCGGAAGCAGATTTTTATGAATGTAGGAGTCGAAATCGTCGTTTGTTTGAACGAATTTTAGGAACTTGGCATGGTGATAGAGAAATGTCCCAGTTTTTTTTGAATACGTATCAAGATGCACAACATATTGAACGAAAAGTAACATTTGAATTGGAAAACAAAAAAGAAACATTGTTTAAAGAGAAACGAGATCTTAGTAATTTAGAAAACGCCCTTTCATATCAGCAACAACAATTAGTAAAGGAGGCTAATTCATGAGTTTAAATATGTATTTGGGAGAAGTACAGAACCAAACTCAAAGTATGAATGCTGTATGTACGGCCACCATTCAAGGTATGGAACAAGCGATTCAGTCGATTGATGCTTTTGCAATTGATACTGTGTTACAAGGGCAAACGTATAGCAGTGCAAAATCATTTTTTGTACAAACTTTTCGTCCTCTAGCACAAGGAATTATTTACTTATGTGAAGAACTAATCCGTCAGAATAATGCCTTTCCAAGTCAATTTCAATCACAGGTAGCTTCAACTGATGTTATTGAACAAGAAGTGTTAGAACAAATTCGAGAAATTGATCGAATGAAAACAAGTATGGAAGCTGTCAATCAAGCTATGCCAATTCCGGGTATGGATGCTATGGTAAATCTTTTTATTGTTATGAGGAAAAAACTGCAAGAAAAGCTGGATCATTTGTATCAATTCAATCAGACCTCTAGTAATAATTATAGTACAGCAATTCAATTAGCAGCGAGTATTGCTGCAGGTCTTGCGGAAGTCCAAAGTGGAAAAGGTTTTAATGCTTTAACAGGGATATTTAGTGTGAAAGAATTAAATATGGAATGGACGGTGGCTATTCAAAAAAAATCAGAAGATAAAGTTCATGCTGTTCAAATTGAAAAAGAAGCTGTTAAAAATGATTGGTTTTTGATGGATTCAAAAGAGGTAAAGGAAAAAGCTGAGGAAACAGCTAATGGAGTAGCAACAATTACTGGAGTAGTTGTAAAAGGAATTGGTAGTATAATAAATGGTAAAAAGTATGAAAAATCATTTACTGAGGAAAAGGGATATGGTGGTATATTTATTAAAGGTCTTACACTTGAAGCAGAGCCATTTGTAAGTTCTCGTACTTATGATAGATTTGATGTAAAAGATAAAGAAAAGAGAGAACAAACCTATGGACCTATGGTTGGTTTTACAGTAGCCCAAGCTGGAATAGAACAAGAGAATATTAAAGGATTTGGAATAGGAGCTGAGGCTAAAGTAGCGATTGCTACTGCAGAGTTAGGTGCTCATGTGGAAAATGGAAACTTACATATAGGAGCTGAAGCTACTCTAGTAAAATATGAGAGTGCTATAAAAATTCCTATTCCATTTATGGATAAAAAGTTACAAATTGGGGGATCAGCATCGCTTGGAACACTCGGGGGATCTTTTGAAGCTGGAAAAAGCGGATTCAAATTCCATGCACCATTTGGTCCTGGTGTAGGTTTATGGGGATTTGGTTTAGAAGTTAGTGTTAAGGAATAAAGGAGATAATTAGTATGAATAAAAAAGTGAAAAATTTTAAATATCTTATGATTATATTAGCTTGTATTGCAATTTTTGGTACAATTTTACCTAATGCATTGGATCCAAATGAAACATTAGCAGGTAACATTTCGGTTGCAGTTTTTGGTACAATTGGTACTTGTTTGTTGTTTTCTATTACTTATTTCATTATAAAAAAGGCTATTTTAAGAAGGGGAAACTAAGATGGTACAAAATTTAGAGTTAGAATTACTTCCAATAGGTTCTGTTGTAATGTTTAAAGATTGGGAACATCCATTAATGATTTATGGAAGAAAACAGATGGATTCTGAAACAAAAAGAACATGGGATTATGTATGTTGTTATTTTCCTCATGGTAATATTTCTTCGGAGTATAATTTCTTTTTGAATCATGAAGATATTTCTAGTGTTTTACATCTTGGTTTTATTAATGAAACAGAATTAGAGTTTCAAAAATTATTTAAAAAAGAAGTTGAAGAAACACGGTGATTTTTTAAGCTGTTAGTGTTTTTGAAATAGTTAATGAATGAATGTTAAGACATATATATTTAAAGGAAGGGGACTCTCTATGAAATTACTTCGTTCATTTCTCATTTTGACTCTTGTTGTATTGTTAAGCGCATGTAATACAGCAACAAAAGTCACAAAGGTTCAAAAAAATGGCGAAACGACTTTAACAATTGGTTCTTTGCAGGGGTATTACGATTTACAAACGCTTAAAGCTGAAAAAGGAAATGTGGAAATTCCTTATGAGGCAGCAGTTGAAGAAGGTACGATTTTATTGCAAGTCACAAAAGATGATAAGGTCATTTATGAAGAAGAAGTCACTTCTCAAAAAGAAGGTTTGCTTTCTTTTGAAGCGCCAAAACCCGGATCATATGATTTAATTGTACGTGTGAAGGGTAAAGAAGAGAAAGCAAAAGGAATTCAAATACATACAAAGCTATAAAAAATGGCAATTGATTTTTACCTGTTTGCCAATTCTATTTCTAGTTGGTTTTGGTAATACATGCTTATTAATTTTAAGAAGTAAACGTAAAGTAGCTCCAAAATATACAATAAAAATTGATTTTAGAGCTACTTTCACTTTTGGTGATTCTTAATAAAACATTTAATAAATTTTATAATAATTTAATTCTAATCATTAAAAATCCTACTTTTTCTTACTTTAATAGTTTCTAAAATATAAATAAGAATACCTAAACCAAATATCTTTTCAGCATTAGAAATATTATTACCTAATTTAATAATAGGTACATTTAATCCGAATTTTTCACTCCATTCTAAAGGCATATATCCTTTTTTACAGTTTATTAATATACGATCATCTATTGTACGAAAAGATGTTTCAAAAAAATCAAATTCAACTTCTATCTCAGAAAGTTTTATCTCTTTTTCATTTATTAAAGAACCACGTACCATTCCAAATCCTTGTATCATATTTTCTTTAAACATACCTACACAATTATAATTTGAATCATAAATAGCCCAATCATAATTTTCAATTTCACTATGAAAGTATGCAAGAATTTCTCCATCACTTGCTTCTAATCCAAAAACTTCTTTATTTTTTAAAATAGGTAATGTTGAAGAAATCATCTTTGTTCCTGCTACATATCTTCCATCAGGAGTATATAAACCTAAATGTTTATTATTGCTGGGTAATTCTAACAAAACATAAGTATCAATATCCCAAAATGTTAAATCATTTTTAACTATATTTTTTCTAGTAAATTTCCTTTGCTTAATTGCCAAAATCCAATACTAAAAAATACAAGAGAAGCTATAATAATTAAGATTACTGGTCCCCAATTAATGTTACCCCAAGTATTATACATACCAATTAATCCATAAAGAAAAAGCCCAGTTCCAATTAAACACTTAAACTTCCCCTTTTTTTATAATACTCAAATAATTCCACGCAAACACCTCTATCAGTTGATTTTAATACTCCAATTATTCTTTAAATATAACAAAGAAAAAATGTATAATCTAACGTTTTTTCGAAAATATAATTAAAAAATAGTAATTCTAAATAAATTAAATTTGAAATGTATCAAGAATATTATCTTTTTTTCTTTGTTGATACCAATGTATTTTAGTGTGATTTGTGTTGTGCTGTGATTTGAAATTTCTTGCAACATGGCTACATCTTTAGTAGGTGGGGCTAATTTCTTAACACTTGTCGCAGAAGTAGGAAGTGGTGGGTTAGCATCACCAATTGTTCTTCCATTAGATGCAGTTGCTACAGCGGCTGGTGTTGGTGTTGTTGTACATGGTGGATTGGTTTGGGATAAATCGATTCAAAATGCTAAGGATACTCTTCAAAAATTCGAGTCTTCTCCATCTTCTGGTGAGCGTATTAATAAAGTTAAAGAGAATGGTAAACTTAATAAAGAGGAAAATGCTACTAAAGGGATGGATAATACCAGCAATAAAACCAGCGGAGATAATCCAAAAGTAATTGAGGAATTAGAGGAACCTGTTATTGATGGAAAGCGAGTTGGAAGTGGAGAAAAGATTGATAAAGTAAAACTTATTTGGGGAAGAGATGAAAAAGGAAAGCCTATCATAGTAAAAGAGTTTCCTCATGTCCCTAAGGAACATGGCTTTTCTGATATTGTTGATAATTACTCAAGATTTGCTGATGAATTTCCATTAGTAGGAGGAGATCGTATTAGTAGAATATTCTTCCAAATAGAAGGAAGCAACGGTGGTAAAAAAGGTGTCTTTGAGTGGATTGTTGAACCAAATGGAAATGTAAGTCATAGAAGATTTATTGAAAATGGTACTGTTACAGGGAAACCAAATCAAGTTCCCAAAAAGTAAAAGGAGAATTATATGGATTTAATAGATTTTAAGAACAAAGGTCTTAAGTATGATTGGAAAACTATTTATACCGGTGTAAATAAAAAATATTTCGAACCGAATGTCATTTCTGATTATGCGGTGGAACTAATGGAAGCCGGTGATGATGAAGCTTTTGTTAATGAACTAGCTTGGGGAATAGATTCTAGTGATTTAGATAAAATTTTGTTTGAAATTAAAGATTTCCACTTTCCTAATCTAGAAGAAAATAGTAAAGAATTACAGAATGAGATAAGTAAACTCAGATTCGTTTACTTATCTAAGTTAAAAGAAAAGATTACTGATGAGGATGAACTATTAAATAGAATTGCAGAGTTTTATGATAGACATGATTATCCTGAAGATATGACAAGTTTTATTACTTATATGCCCCAAGATACCCCAACTACGAAGGAAGATTTGTTAAATAGGTTTTATAAATTTTTGGATTCAGAGAAAAAATTTATTGAATAGCTACTTTGCTAGATTCTGAGGGCAAGAAATGAATTTTTTGAAGAACAAGCCTTCTTTAAGATTGAATATTTCAATGAACCATGTTATCTAGCTTGGAGTAAGTGAAGAGAAAGTTACATATGGAGAATGATCAACAAAAGAGACCTAACATTTGCGGTCTCTTTTGTTGATTTAAATTAAAAAGTATCATTTAAGTGGATGCCCTTTTATACCTCTTACTTTACATACAAATAGGCGTCAATTGCTGATACATAGTATCTTTTATCCTTGCTATTATGTACTTTGTATTGTGGCGCTCCATTCACAGTTACCTTTACATCAATGGTAAATCCTAATCTTACCTCTAAAGCACCAACAACATCTTTACCCTGCCAAGAAAGAGATTCATCGAGTTCAGATAAACGAAGAACACAGAATACATCATTTTAACTAGATTTATTATTAGCTAGTTTATCCCCACCACCAAGCTCCGCCTCAATCTGCGAAGTCTTCGATGACTCATCCATACGCCAATACGTAATAAAGCTGATCGCGATACATCCAGCTACGTAGAAATAGAATAGTGATTCCATTCCGATACTCTTTAGCCATAATGCGATGAACTCAGCTGTTCCACCAAATATCGCAACGGTTAGTGCATATGGTAAACCTACGCCTAGTGCGCGAATTTCGGTCGGGAAGAGTTCTGCTTTTACAATTGCGTTAATAGAAGTGTAACCAGTAACGATGATGAGACCGACCATCATGAGTAAAAATGCTACGATTGGTTCAGTCGTTTTTTCCATGAAGAAGAAGATTGGTGACGTTAGTAATGTTCCGAGAATACCGAATGCCATTAATAGTGGGCGGCGTCCGATTTTATCGGATAGTAGCCCTGCAATTGGTTGAAGTACGACGAAAATAAGTAGTGCGACAAAGTTAATCCAGCTTACAACTTCTTTCGGAAGACCGACTGTGTTTACCATGAACTTTTGTAAATATGTTGTGTACGTATAAAATGCAACAGTGCCTCCTAATGTTAGGCCGACTACTGTTAATACTGCTTTCGGGTGTTTCATAAGTGCACGAACAGTTCCTGCGCTTTCGCGTTTTTGTGATTTTATGTTTGAGAACTGCTCCGATTCATCCATCGTACGGCGAAGCCATAATACAGCTACTGCTCCCATCGCTCCAATAATGAATGGAATGCGCCAGCCCCAAGCTTTCATATCGGGTTCGCTTAGTAATTGCTGAAGAACAATTTGAACGCCTAACGCAACCAGCTGTCCAGCAACGAGCGTTACATATTGGAAACTTGAATAAAAACCACGGCGTCCACTACTAGCCATTTCAGATAAATACGTTGCGGAAGTTCCGTACTCTCCGCCGAGTGACAACCCTTGAAGTAAACGAGCAAGAACTAAAATAATTGGTGCCATAATACCGATGCTTTCGTAACTCGGTGTACAGGCAATAATTAAAGAACCACCCGCCATAACTGTAATCGAAAGTGTTAATGCTGCCCGGCGTCCGTGCCGATCCGCATAGCGGCCCATTAATAAACTTCCGATAGGGCGCATTAAAAATCCAACTGCGAAAATAGCGGCTGTGTTCAGTAACTGACTCGTTGGATCGCCTTTAGGAAAGAACTCTGCTGAAAAATAAACGGCGAAAGCAGAGTAAACGTACCAGTCGTACCATTCAATTAAATTACCAACTGAACCTTTGAAAATATTGCCGGCGACTCGGTTTGATTTTACTTGAGCCATACTAATTCCTCCTCTTGCTTAGTAATAAAATGATAATTATGAAAGCGTGTTCATCGCAAAAGAATTGTACTGTCCTTTAAATGAAATCTCAATATTATGACAATTTTATTCTTTTTGTACTTTATGAACATGGATATTTTTAATAGTTGCTTCATTTTCAGTTTTGTCATAATAATAGAAAAAGGAGATTGATAGTTTTGAATATTTTATCAAAGGATATGAAGCATGAAAAAATCACGCAAAGTGTCATTGCAAACGAAAATAGTAAGCTTAATTATTGCGTTAATTTTATTTATCGTTCTCCTATTAGCGGGGATCTTTGTTTACATTCAGTCCGTTGATACGAAGCGACAAGTGGAACAGTTAGCACTGCAAACAGCGAAGTCGCTTTCTTTTATGCCTGCTATAAAAGAAGCTTTTCAAAATAACGAGCATAAAAGTACGATTCAATCCATTGCGGAACAAGTTCGTGAGCAAGCTGGTGCAGATTATGTCATTGTAGAAGATCGCTCTGGGGTTATGTATTCCCATTCTAATTCTGAGTTGATTGGAACAAAGAGTAACAATCCATATAACTATGAAGCACTCACTTTTGGTGGCTATTATACGCTCGAAGGAAATGGTGAAAGTGGTCCAGCTTTAATGGCGAAAGCACCCATTATTGTTCATAACGGAGATTACGATCAAGTAGTAGGTGTTGTGACAGTAGAGTTTCTAATAAAAGGCATTGAATCTAACATATTGAGTAGAACGAAAGAAATTATCCTCTTTTCCGTAGCGGTATTATTAGCCGGCATTGTTGGTGGAATCCTTTTAGCGCGTAGCATCAGGAAAGATACACTCGGTTTAGAGCCGAATGAAATCGCAGCGTTATACCGGGAACGAAGCGCGATACTACTATCTATAAAAGAAGGAATTATAGCTATTGATCAAAACGGTTTTATTACGATGATGAACACGTCGGCAGAAGAAATGCTTCATGTAAATGATGATTATATGCAGCAGCACATTTCAAAAGTTTTACCGAATTTTAATATGGAAAGAGTGCGAGAAAACAATCAAGAAATCGCGTTTCAAGATAAAGTGTTTATTTTAAACATGACACCGATACTCGAAAATAATAGTACGGTAGGCGTTGTATGTAGTTTTAGAGATAAAACAGAACTGCAAAACTTAGTGAATACAATATCTGAGGTAAGAAAATATTCAGAGGACTTGCGTGCTCAAACGCATGAATTTACAAATAAGCTTTTTGTGTTATCGGGTTTATTGCAGTTAGGGCATTACAAAGAAGCGATTGAATTTATCCAGCAAGAATCTAACATTCATCAAAGCCAAAACCATATTTTATTCCATCAAATTCATGATGCGAAAGTACAGGCTATTTTATTAGGAAAACTTGGAACAGCGTCTGAGAAGAAAATCGATTTTCATATTGAAGGAGACAGCGCGCTTCATCCGTTACCAGACCATATAAAGGTTTCGCATCTTATTACGGTTCTTGGAAACATAATCGACAATGCATTTGATGCGGTGAATGAACGAGAGGAAAAGAGTGTTTCCTTCTTTGTTACGGATATTGGACACGATATTGTGTTTGAAGTGATAGATAGCGGGATAGGAATACCGGTAGAAAAAATAACGACCATTTTTCAAAAAGGATTTTCAACGAAAGGAAACAATCGTGGTTACGGACTAGCAAACGTGAAAGAAATGGTAGATCTACTAGAGGGAACAATTGAAATTCAAAACGAGAAAAATGGGGGAGCTATTTTTACAATTTACCTTCCGAAAACATTGAAAGAAAGTACATGACAAACAGGGGGATGGACATATGTTGAAGGTTGCAATTGCAGAAGATGATTTCCGCGTCGCGCAAATTCAGGAAGAGTTTTTATCAAAAATAAAGGGCGTAACAGTAATCGGAAAAGCATTAAATGCGAAAGAAACGATAGAACTACTACAAAGGGAAGAAATTGATTTACTTCTATTAGATAATTATTTACCAGATGGAATCGGAACTGACTTATTACCACAAATTCATGCTGACTTTCCAAGCGTTGACGTCATTATGGTAACGGCGGCGAATGAAAACTATATGCTAGAAAAAGCAATTCGAAACGGAGTAAGCAATTACCTTATAAAACCGGTCACGTTAGAAAAATTTGTTCGCACAATTGAAGACTATAAAAGAAAGAAGCAATTATTACATAGTAACAATGAAGTGAATCAAACACTTATCGATAACTTCTTCGGTACTTCGCAAATACAAGATATGAAAAACTTACCGACAGGTGTCGATCCGTTAACATTGCAAAAAGTGAAAGGAATTATAAAAGGATTCGAAGAGGGCATTACAATAGAAGAAATGGGAGAACAAATGGGGGCATCCAGAACAACCGCAAGAAGATATTTAGAATACTTAGTAGCGACAAACGAATGCACAGTAGAGTACACATACGGCATTATCGGACGACCAGAAAGAAAATATCGCATAGGACGAGGACTATGAAAAAACGATTATTACTATGTATATGGATCATAACAGGAGTAATAGCTGGTTGTTCCTCGGAAAAAACTCAAACGAATACAGTAAACATAGACAAAGTAGAAATCGTTGCGCCAAACGTTCAAGGAGCAGGATGGGACTTAACAGCACGGGCAATGCAAAAAACGCTAACAGAAGAAAAAATCTTCACAAAACCAATCACAGTCACAAACAAAGTAGGTGGCAGCGGTGACGTCGGATGGAAATATACGAAACAAAAAGGCGGTCACGTACTGGCGATCAACTCAAGCTTACTCATAACGAACAACCTACTAGGCCACAGTAAACTAACATATAAAGACTTCACACCGCTCGCAACACTCGCATCAGACTGGGAAGTCGTTGTCGTATCAAAAGAATCAAACATAGAAAACGCAAACGAACTAATGGAACAACTAAAACAAAACAAGAAAAACTTCAAAATCGGCGTTGCACCCGGCCTAGGAAACGACGATCACCTATCCTTCGTACAAGTAAGCAAAGCCTTCGGCATAAACCCTGCCGAACTACAATTCTTCGTCTACGAAAACAAAGAAAAAATCATAAACGCCCTAACGAACAAACAAATCAGCGCCGCAACCATGACCCTATCCGAAGCCGAAAAACAATACAAAGCCGGCAAAATAAAAATACTAGCCGTATCCGCACCAAAACGCTTAGACCGCCTACCCGAAATCCCAACATGGAAAGAACAAGGAATCAACGTCATCTTCCAGCACTGGAAAGGAATTATGGGCCCAAAAGATATGACGGAGGAAGAGGTTGCTTATTGGGATGATGTGATTAAGAGGATGGTTGAGAGTGATAGTTGGAAGGGAATTTTGAGGGAGAGGGGTTGGGAGTGTTTTTATAAGGGGAGTGGGGAGAGTAGGGGGTTTTTGGAGGAGAGTGATTTTAGGTACGAGGAAATGGTGAAAAAAGAGGCTTAAAAGGGAAGTGTTCAATCAGGCTTTATTTTTGTAGTTACTTCTATATAATATAAAAGAGATGAGAGTGTTAGGCTAATTACATTAAAAGAGCTAGATAGGGATAGATAAAATCTAGCTTACTGATTAAAAATATATTAGTCGTTAAAAGATATAAAAGGCATTTTTCAGTCTATAAAGTGTGGAAACATAAAGTATAGAGTTTCTGTGAGATTTAAGGAGGACATAATGAAGAAAAATATTTATGTTGTTGGAGCAGTAATTGTTCAAGATGAGAAAATTTTATGTGCACAAAGAGGACCATCTAAATCGCTACCTCTTATGTGGGAATTTCCAGGTGGGAAAATAGAAGAGGGAGAAACACCTCAAGAGGCGTTAAAGCGTGAAATTGATGAAGAAATGCATTGTAGCGTGCAGATTGGTGAGCAAATTGATTATACAGCCTATGAGTATGATTTTGGTATTGTTCATTTGAAAACTTTCTATTGTAAACTTGTTGAAGGAAGTCCGGTTCTAACTGAGCACGTAGCAATTAAATGGTTATATCCAAATGAACTAGCAGCTTTAGAATGGGCACCTGCGGATATCCCAACTATTGAGAAATTATCAAAAGAATCGATTGTAAAGTAATTTGATTAAAAACTATTCGTTTTATACGGATAGTTTTTTTATTGTAATAAATTTGCACTTTAAATCAGTGAGTAATACAATTAGTATAAAAATTTGTCATAAATGGTGATCATATGGAGAATTTCATTCAAAAGTTAGAAGGGTCTTTATATAAAGGATTTATTAATCAAAAACATAATCATCCTGGAATATATAAGCCTAAATTATTAGTAAACAATACGAAGAAAAATGAAAATGTTTTAAGCTCATTGCTGGAAGAGCTTGAAAATAGTACAGCCTTTATTTTCTCGGTGGCCTTTATTACGGAAAGTGGGCTAGCGACTTTAAAGTCACATTTCCTTGATCTTAAACAAAAAGGGGTTAAAGGACGTATATTAACATCTACATTCTTAAATTTTAATACACCAAAAGTGTTTAGAGAGTTAATGAAACTTGAAAATGTAGAAGTAAGATTAACAAACTTATCTGGTTTTCATTCAAAGGGGTACATATTTGATAATAAAACACATTGTTCATTAATTGTCGGTAGTTCAAATCTGACTGCACATGCTTTGAAGGTAAACTATGAATGGAACGTCAAGTTAACATCGCATGAAGATGGAGAGATTGTTCAACATTTTAAAAATCAATTTGAAGAAGTCTGGGAGCATTCTCAAATATTAACTGAAGAGTTAATTGCAAATTACGAAACAATATATGAACAAGTTACAGAAAATAAGTTGCTAGATCGAGTTATAGAATTACCTGGTCAATATCATAATGCAATTGAAGAAGCGTTGAAAATTACGCCAAATAAAATGCAACAAGCTGCGTTACAAGAAATACAAGCTATTCGAGACGCTGGAAAAGAAAAAGGATTAGTTATCTCTGCAACTGGAACGGGTAAGACATATCTTTCAGCATTTGATGTTAGAAATTTTGCACCTAAACGGATGCTATTTATTGTTCACCGAGAGCAAATATTAAATAAAGCAAAATCAGATTTTCAAAAGGTTCTTGGTGGAGCCGATGAGGACTTTGGAGTTTTATCAGGATCAAATAAGCAAATAAATGCTAAATATTTATTTGCGACAATCCAGACTATTTCAAAGGAAGAAAATTTACATCAATTTGATCCTGGGCTATTTGATTATATTTTAATAGATGAAGTTCATAAAGCTGGTGCTAGTTCTTATCATAGAGTTATTGATTATTTTAAACCGAAATTTTTAATGGGAATGACTGCTACACCTGAACGTACAGATAATTTTAATATTTATGAGCTATTTGATTACAATATTGCTTATGAAATTCGATTGCAAGAAGCACTTGAAGAAGATATGCTTTGTCCTTTCCATTATTTTGGAGTAACTGATTTTGAATATAATGGTGAAAAGATAGATGACACTACGGTTTTATCTAAACTTGTTACAGAAGAACGGGTGGATCATATAGTTGAAAAAGTAAAATATTACGGTTTTTCTGGTAAGAAAGTAACAGGACTAATGTTTTGCAGCCGAAAAGATGAAGCAGAACAATTATCACACGCCTTAAATAATAGAGGTTTTCGCACATTTGCATTAACAGGAGATCATTCCCAAGAGGAAAGAGAACTACGCGTGAATCAATTAGAAAATGGCGTACTTGATTATATTTTAACGGTAGATATATTTAATGAAGGAATTGATATTCCGAGTGTGAATCAAGTTGTTATGTTGAGACAAACTCAATCGAGTATTATCTTTATACAGCAATTGGGGCGTGGACTTCGAAAACACGATTCGAAAGATTTTGTTACGATCATTGATTTTATTGGAAACTATAAAAATAACTATTTAATTCCGATTGCCCTTTCCGGAGATAAATCACAAAATAAAGATAATATACGTAGGTATACAAATGATACGAGTTATATTAAAGGTATTTCAACAGTTAACTTTGAAGAGATAGCGAAAAAGCAGATCTTTAAAGCCATTAACGAAAGCAATTTAACAGCTATGAAAGTATTAAAGGAAGCTTTTGCTGAGTTAAAAAATAGAATAGGTAGAATTCCATATCTATATGACTTTATCGTAAACTATTCTATTGATCCAGTTGTACTTGTAGAAGGATACTCAAACTATTATCAGTTTCTATTGAAAATGAAAGAGGATATCCCTGCATTAACAGAGTACGAAAACAAAGTTTTAACAATGTTCTCATTGGAAGTATTAAATGGAAAACGTAAAAACGAAATCGTCTTGTTAGACTTATTATTAAAGCAAGAAAAAGTTGATAAAGATGAGTATGTAAAGCAACTTGAACAATCTAATTGCTTAACAGATGATGATACGATTACTTCGGTGCAACGGATTTTTGAGTTAGAGTTTTTCTCACAAAATAACAAAAAAAAATATGGAGAAAAGCCAATTCTCACGTTGCAGGATGAGAAGATATTTATATTTAATGATTCTATTCGAAAAAGTTTAGAACAAAATGAATACTTTAAGTATATGGTTATGGACATCATTAAAAGCGCGAAAGAAAAGAGCAAAAACTATGAGTGTGATAGTAATCTGACTATATATAAAAAATACTCAAGAAAAGATGTATGTAAACTTTTAAATTGGCATAATGATGAGAGCTCAACTATGTATGGTTATAAGACAAAGTACTATACTTGTCCAATATTTATCACATACCATAAAAATGATGCCGTAGAATCCAGTGTGGACTACGGTGATGAATTCCTTAATCAAGATGTTCTTAAGTGGTACACAAGAAGTAATAGAACATTAAAGTCAAAGGAAGTTCAGACGATTATTGAGGCTAAAGAAAATAATATTGATGTCCATATTTTTGTAAAAAAAGATGATGACGAGGGAACCGACTTTTACTATTTAGGAAAAGCGAGACCTGATAAAGCAAGTGTAGAACAAACTGAAATGCAAGATAAAAAACCGGTTGTTACGATGAATATGATTATGGAGAAATCGGTGGATAATAAGCTTTATGATTATTTAAAGGAAGGTAATGTTTTGTAGGTAGGTTGAATTTTTAATACCAGCATTACCCTAAAATGATTAAAGAGCAGTAGTAAATAAGGCTGTATCAAAATGGCATCGGAGGATGCTTGCTTTTGATATGGCCTTATTTACTAGAAAAAAGAGGACATGACGATGATTAGAGAGCATTATTAGTGAATTAGTACGATGTTTACAAATTCCAAACAGGAGTGCTTACTAAGCTGGTGGTTGTAGATCTTGCTCCTTTAGAAGTGTTGCACCTTTCGCATAATAATTGGAAATTTGAAGCGTCATTACTACCGTATACATCTAGCGGGATAATGTGGTCAAGATGTATAGTATTCTGTGTTCTTACTAAATTAGAAAGGTCACATCGACAAATAGCGCATGTCCCTTTATCTCTATAAAATACTGCTGATGTTAGCCATTTAGGAAAATATTGTCGTTTTATTCGTTTCTTTTTTGTTACACAGTCTGAATGTTTTTTCTCAATATCATCCATATATTTTTCGATAAACCTAGATAATTCTAAATGGAAATCATGTAAGAATTTTCTATCTTGGAAAATAAATTGGAATGCTGAATGTACTATTAAATCATCTATTTTATCCTGATTGTCATTAACATAGTCTATCCATTGATGGATAATATCGTTACAAGCACAATTAAAATGTCCATGGTCATCAATGCATAAATCAAAATCTGGTTCTGTAAGATTGGGGTGTAAGTTTACTTCGTGAAGTGTTCTTACTATGAAAGTATATACCCATTTCATATCATCGGCATTTTTCCAAATCATGTCCAATTCATTTTCAATATCTTGAAAAAAATACAAAAAATGATGTATTGCTGTCAATTTGGTGGGTTTGACAATACTATCTATAATTTCATCTTTAAAGACCCAAGCTGCCTCTGTGCCATAGTCCCAAAAATTTGAAACAGCTAATCCTGCTAAGCCGATTCCGGAACTAAGAGCTAAATGTTGGTCTTTAGGAGCCATATTTTTCACCTTCCTACAAATAATTATATATTCTATCATACGAACAAGTATTTAGTGTTTCTTAATCAATAATTAGAATTATTATTGAGAGTTTATGTGAATTACATTTAGTTTTTGTTAAAATAGTTATTTTATTTCGAATAAAAGGATATATCTGAATGATTGACGGTATATTTCCGAGGATATTCACAACAAAAGGGATTTCTAAACGTATTAATTTAGAAATCCCTTTTGTATGTATTAATAAGTTACTAATCATTAGTATCATTATTAAGGGAAGGTAATTCTTCGAAGCGGTAACGGGAAGTTTCTACATATTCCGATAGGATTTCAGATGTAATCCAATTTCTTTTTGAATTTTCTGCGACTTCTCCGGTAACACAGCTTCCACCAAAAGGATCATAAATTACATCTCCCTCATCTGTAAGGAAATTAACAAAGAAAGAAGGTAGTTCTTTTGGGAATCGAGCAGGGTGAGGCTTCTTATCTAAAATTTTACATGCATTTAGATATTTGTCATTGGAACGAGTATTGGATATTTCTAATAAGTTATCGTTAAAATAATCGAATGCTTCTTCATAACCAATAAGGTTAGGTGGAATTGCTCCACCATTATCAGTTCCCCATTTTTTAGAAACGTGATGTCCTGATGGTCTAGGACCGTCATTATATCCATTAGTAAATAGCTTTTTCATACTTGCTTTGTATGGGGTTAGTACATTTCGATTATTAGCTTTTGGATTTTTTGTTTTAGATAGCCACCATACAGGATTTATAGAATCCTTAACACGTACTCGTTTTATGTTAACCCATTGAATAGGTGATGGGAGCTTGGAAGGATTATACCAATAAAATTCTTGAGCTAAATGAAATCCAATATCACTTGAACATAATTGCAGTAATAATTCAAAATGGTATAAAGATCGTGTAGGTTCCCCTTTATTCCAAGTACCTCCAATGTCGATAACAAGACTACCAGTGGGCTTTAAAATTCTCCAAAACTCTGAAGCGAAATTATCTATAAACCATTTTACATAATCACTAGACTCTTCATTGCCGTACTTTTTTTTTCGTAATAATGCAAATGGGGGAGAAGTCATAATTAAATCTACTGAATTGTCAGGAATATTCTCCATGAATTTTATAGAATCCGAACAATAAGCTTTTCCATATTCAGTGGTAAATACAGGCTCATTATTAGGGATATTAAACGGAAATCTTGTCATTGTATCTCAATCCTTATTTTTATTTTTCAGCTTGATAAGATTATAACATACTTTTTTTAATACTTCCTTTTAAACTGTTATCCGGAATAATTTTCTATTTTAAGGAGAGATTACTTTTTTTAGTAAATCAATTCATTTACAATGATATTAAGATAACTTCAATAAGATGGGGGATTTTCTATTGAGTGGTTTAACAGATGCACAGAAAAAGAGAGCATATAAAGAAATTATGCCGGTACCAATAAATGTTTATGAACATGCGACGAGGGAGATTTTAGGAGATTTCTTAAGCTTATCTAGTTTGGACTTGGGGAGAGGTATGTTAAATCATCAAAAATATTGTTTATTTGAATCATTAAATTCGTTTGAATCCACTACCCAAACAGAAAAAGTTGAACCTTCAGATATTGATAATATCATCTTAACAACATCGTTGAAAGCGTTCTCTTTATCTAAAGTAGAAGCAAATAAAGGGGACATTCTGTATTCTATTCCTTCATTTTCTTATGGTTTTCCTCTTTTACTTTCTTACCATTTAATATTACAACATGTAGTTGGCAGTCTAGCTCCAGAAGTAGGAGTTAGATTTACTGAGAATTCTGGGATACTCATTTTAACAGATAACATTGAATTATTATCCCATATTTGGAGAACTTCAATCGATAATACCTTTTTACGTGATTATATAAAGATATATACAGTTGAAGCGGAAAAATTTAAACCTTTCACTTTTAATGATAATAAAGGAAAAAAGAAGAAGGATGGAATTAATAAGGATGATGGGACATTGCCATGGCTAGCACTTTTCAGGGCGTATAGGCATTCTCTACCAGAAGATTTAGAAATGAACCCTGATGTTATTGTAATTGATTTATTACCGTTCCGACACAGAAGTAGGGCGATGAAACTAGTAAAATGGGCAAAAAAACATGCTAAACATGTAATCGTAATCGCCCCTACTGGTGATGAAATCTCATTAAATATTGCAGCGAAAGTGGAAAATTGTGTCCCAGTAGATATGTATACAATTGAGAAATTTAATAGCTTATTTAATCTAGATTTGAATTTGATTCCCAATCCAGTTACAGCGGTTTGGAGTTTACAGTCTTCCGTGCCGTATCTTAAAGAATGGAAACGTGAAATAACAATCCAACAAATAAAAGGCTTACGTTCATTACATCAAAGCTTCAGTAAAGCATTAGATATTTTGGGTAAAAGTTATACCGGCTCAGGTGAACAAGTACTTAGTTTTAAAAAAGTACAGAATATACTTTTGAAAATGCTATCAATACCAATTCCTATAGATTGGTATGAAAGAACAAGGTGGTCGCAAGGTAAGCCTACAATTAAAGAGATATTATTAACAGTTTCTAAAATTCAGGGTGATAGCTATGAAGAAAAACTTATTTACGATACTCTGATGCCACATCTGTTAAAAGATGTTATTGAAATTTATGATATTTTAATGGGAATGGGAGATAGTCCTAGAGGGAAAATAGTTAAGGAACTTATAAATACGCATATTAATAGTAAGGGTAATATCTTAATAATAGTGTCAGATAAGATTGTTGCTGAAGAGCTTAAAGTATGGCTTAGAGCTACATTGAACTTTAGTTTAAAAGATTTAATGAAAGTTAATGTGATGACACAGGAAAACTGGGCAAAAAAACAGTTGAAAGAAATATATTTAGATGGATCAAACGAACCAGATCTTGTGATTTTGGTTAATCCGTGGGCCAAAAAATATATGAGCTCATCTTATTTTTCTAGAAAAACAGAAATACATATTATTGAGGGATTCAAGGAATTACCACTTATAAAATACCAGATTAATAAAATGATAAGTAATTTATATCCACAACGGTTGGATACCACATTTCGTAATCTTTTTGGGGCGAATATAGAAGTCTTTGCTCAAGAGGACACGGTACCGCCAGTGAAAATTAATTTGAATGAGCATGTAATTAACTTTGTAGATAATAATAGTGCCATATCTGATATAGCTAATAAAACGGAAATTGATGATTTATTTAAAGATAATGTTCTAATTAAAATTTTAGCAGAAGAAAATGATTTCGATGAATTTGAAGGCGAGTGGGGACTAAATACAAATGTTATCGATGAATCATCTTTTGGTCATGAACTTGTTGGTAATTCTTCGGACACCTATTTCACATGTGTTAGGCTGACAGTATCAAGTGGTTTAAATGAGGATAAGAATAATGAAAAATATGTATTTATCCCCAACGATTGTACAGTGAAAGTTAAAAAATTCAATGAGTCTGATGTTAAAACTATTAACCCCTTAGAGATAAAGCCTGGTGATATATGGGTGAGGGTAAAAAAACAGCAGAGAAAAGAGCTTTTTAATACTATTCTTAGTATGTCATCTAATGCGTTAATTATGAAATGGATAGAAGCGAATGCAAGTGAATGGAAAGATATGTTAAACTTATTGTGGCGTAAATATCATCATAATAGTAGATATAAATCTGAATCCTATGAAAAAATTTTGAATGCTATTAATAATAATGGTGGGAAAATCGTATCTCCAATAACAATTTCAAACTGGATTAATGGGGACGTTTCTCTTGTCCGAGATTATGCAAATGTAAGAGCTGTGGCAAGGATATTAGAAGAGAAGCAATATGAAGATAGGGTTCGGTCAATTTATAAAGCAATGAAGGAACTTTGGGGGATTCATATTAAATTAGGAAAGTCCTTAGGGAAAATTGTTGCGGAGCAAGCTGCAGGTTTAGTAGAAGGATATGAGCTAGATGAATCAAGATGGATAGACTTAGGTAAAGGTATGCGTATTTCAATGAAAGACATTCTGGATGTTATAGAGTTTTCTGAGATTAAATATTTGGATGCGAATCAGGATTATCTAGTTCATCCAAGCATAGTAGAAAAAATTATTTCAGATGAAACCCATAATTTGTTTATTGAAAGGGGAATAGTTAAATATGTGGAAACGACAGAGTATCAGTAAACAGCAAAATACTAATAATGAAATAAAATTTGTTGAACATATGGAGCAAGTCTTGAAAGACGGTCTACGGGGGAATAAAGAAAAAATCGTAATTGGAGAAGAACCTATTCGACGTTTTTTCTCAGGTGTTCTGTTTCCAGATATTGAATTTATAAACCAATTAACTGAAGAGAACGAGGAGAATGACCCGCAGCCTCAGTTTAAGAGCTTAACAAAAAATTGTAATATGGGGCTAGAATTTCTAATAGATCCAAATAACGTAAATGTGAAAGGAACAATTTCGGGGAAATTTAATTTATATCCAAGATTTTTCCCTGCTTTCTCAGAACAAAAAGAGTCATTTGAATATTTGGCTAATAATGAATATACTACTGAATTATTAGGAGAAACAGTAGTGGGGATAACTGAGGAGAAAATAGAAGGTAATACAACTAAATATATTGATGATAAAAAGACAGATGAACAAAATAAAGGACTTAAATTGTTGGAGAAATATGAACAAATACAAGTTCACTTTAATGATTTGCCTTTTGAAATAGATGTTAATGAATTAAATCAACAGGATATCCCACTACAGGGTATTTTAAAAGAAAAAATAATGCATCTTTTGGATAGAGAAGATTTATTTTCCGTGTATTCTAATGTTATAGAAAAAACAGGTGTTGTACCAATTATTAAGAAACCCGAAACAGAAGAAGAGTTTAAAGATATGCTGCGAGAAATAAGGGAACCAAACGCTAATATAGCTGATTGGGACGCAAAGCTAGTCATTGATCCAGTTTATTATAAAAATAAAGAAGGAAAGAACTTATTAAAAATTAGTATAAGCTTAATCAATGATACGAAAGTTCCTGATATAAAAATGGGCGAAAAGCCAACAGGCCATTCAACGCAGTTTTTTGATTGTTATTTTGAAGTCAAAGTTCAACAGGGGAGCCATATACCATTTTATTTTGATGGAGCTAGCGATGATTATAAATATGATAAAAGCTATAATGTCAAAGGTATTAATTGTGTAGGGGCGTATGAGGATACTGATAGTGAATTAATTTTATCAACAGAAACCATCCCGTCTTATTTTCAAGAACACTATAGAACTAGGGAGGATCTGTCAGTTGCCTTTGGAGATCTTACAACACCGGAATTGGTAAATAAAACGCTCTCAAGCGTAGTGTTAGAAATGAAGGGGTATTTACGCAAGTGGAAAACTTTCATTGACTATAAAGGTGATGGAGATAAACAACTAATAAATGAAGAGGAAGTTATTAGTTGTATCAAAGATATGAAGGAATTCGAGGCGGAAATTGAGTCATTTGAATTAGGGATATATGTATTAAATATGGATTCAAGGTTAATGACCGCATTTAATATAATGAATAAAGTGTTTGCGGAATCTGGAAAAGGTAAGTATACTTCTTGGCGGTTATTCCAAATAATATTCATTATAAGAATTTTACCAAGCTTATACGCTCGTGAAATGGCTGAAACTGATAGTAAAAAAGAAGAAATTACTCAATCTGCAAAATATGCAGACGTATTATGGTTTCCAACTGGTGGAGGTAAAACGGAAGCTTACCTGGGCTTAGTGGTTACAGCACTATTCTATGATCGGTTAAGGGGAAAAAAACGAGGATGTAGTTCATGGATTAGATTCCCTCTTCGGATGCTATCCAAGAACCAATTAGATCGCCTTGCTAAGATGTTAATATATGCAGAGGAATATAGACAAAAAAGTGATGAAATTCCAGAAAAAGGAAAACCATTCTCAATAGGTTTCTTTGCAGGGGGAGGTAATACCGATAACTTTGTAAAAGACCGTATGAGAAAGAAATATTTCGAAAATGAAATAAGTAAAAAAAAGAAGATGTTATTACATAAGTGCCCTAGATGTAACGAAAATCTTACACTTGAATTTAACGAGTCTTTATGGAGATTTGAACATCGTTGTACTAATAGCGATTGTTTTGTTGTAAAGAGTAAAGAATTAAACGGTGTTGTACCGATATATATTACTGATTCAGAAGTATATAGATTTGTTCCAAGTGTATTGTGTGGAACTGTTGATAAGTTGGCTATTATGGGAAGATATAGGGAGTTTTCGCATATTTTTGGACAAATTGGTGGAGTATGCCCTAAACATGGCTTTTATTCTGATAGATGTATTGTTGGAGCCTACGATGAATATCAATCTTGTAGCGAAAAAGTAAAAAATACGGCCAAGCATAAGAGAGATGTATTGACTATAAAAAATAGTTTTTATGATCCAGTCCCATCTTTGTTCATTCAAGATGAACTTCACTTATTAAAAGAAGAATTAGGGGCTTTAAATGGTCATTATGAGGGAGCATTAAATGAATTTTCTCGTTCATTTGGGAGAAAGCCTGAGCACTTACCTAAAATTATTGCTGCCACTGCTACAATTGAATCATATGAACATCATATTAATCATTTGTATTTACGTGCGCCTAGAAAGTATCCATCTATGGGATTTAAGAAAGGTGAATCTTTTTATGCTACAAGTACGCCAAATGTTAAAAGACGTTTATATCTAGGGATCTTGCCGCATTCACGTTCTCAAGAGGAAATAATAGGAAGAGCGGTTTATTTATATCAAAAAGAAATTAAAGATTTATATTATAAATCTAGTTATATCTTTAAACAATTTGGATTTGAGGGAATTGAGTGTGAAGAGGACTTTTTGGATTTGCTATCAAGGTATGACTTGTCTACTGTGTATGTAAACCAAAAAACTATGGGATCGGACATAGCAAGGCGTATGGAAGAAATTACAGGTCCAGAATTCGGTATACAAACTGAAATGCTGACTGGTGAAAATGATATGGATAAAATTATTGATGTCATTGATAAAATTGAGTCACAGGGTAGTGGGGTAGAGTATAAGGATAAATTGCAGTTGTTAATTGCTACAAGTCTAATTAGCCATGGAGTGGATTTGGAAAGAATAAACAACTTTTTCATGGCAGGTATGCCTTCAAAACAAGCTGAGTATATCCAAGCATCAAGCCGTTCTGCTAGATCGCATGCAGGATTAGTATTAGTGAGCTTCAGGGCGAATGACTTACGTGAAAGGTCTCAGTATCAATTTTTTATTCAAAATCACATTTTTATGGATCGTTTGGTGGATCCTGTTCCGATTAATCGTTTATCTTTAAAGGCGATTGAAAGAACTTTACCAGGATTGTTATCAAGTCTGTTACTTAACGTACATTCTCAAAAACAAAATAATACTATCTATAGTTGTGGTTTATTTCAGGAGTATGTTGCGGCTAGAGTTACAAGTGGGGACTCAGTTAGCCAGGAAATTATTGAGCAGTTGGAGAGAATATTTGGTGCAGGATATGAGTATTTTTCACTAACAGCTAGGGAAAGAGTCAAAGAAGCAATTGAACGAATATATAAGGAAAAAGAACATCTTTTAAATATAAGTTCAAAAACGTTGAACCTTAAGGATGAACAGGCATTGAATCCTATCACAAGTTTTCGAGACATAGAAGAGGGCATTACAATACAGTCGTGCAGAGAAACAGATGTTGTTCTAAGGTATGCACTCCTTCATAGCGAAAGGAATGGTAAGTAATTATGGTTAAGAAATTGAAAAGAGGTAGAAGTCAAGTTCTATTCCGTTTTCTCCCTGGATCGGTTTTTATGGAGGATAAGAAGTGGTATCAGGTAACAGATATGGAATTAAATAAATTAAATGAAAAAACAACTCATCTTCTTGAAGCGGTTAGAAGATATATTAATGATTGGAATACAAATGCAGGACTAAGTACCAATTTATTTCCCGAACAGGATGAATTATATTTCTTTGGAGAGATCGATCAAATTGAATTTTCACTCTTTCCGTTAGTTTTTCGCTGTAACAATCGTTCTTGTAGAAATGTACATCAATATTTTAACCTTGAAGACCTTTCTAGAAAAAATCCAGAATTACGATGCCAATTTTGTAGCAAAGATGTTATTAAGCAATATCCATACGCTCTTGTTCATCTAAATGGAGATCTTCAATCTATTAATGTTAAGACTAATAAAGGTGCTAAAAACTGGCACGAAAAATATGATGGAATTCGTATGCGCGATACTAGACGTTTTACTACAGCGACCTGGTACAACTATAAGAAGCAAATATCATTAGGTGACCTTGGGACAAAGCGTACTAATCTTCCTTTAACTGAGGAAATGATACAAAATAACAAACGTTTTTTGGGAGGAACTCATCTATCAGAAGGCGATATTCATTATCCTGCACTAAAATCTATGGTTAATTTAGAACAACAAACACTAATAGAACGAAAGGAGCATGAAAGTTTTACGCAGATCCAAATGGCAGCTTTATTACAACTGGATTCAATTAATACGGGAAACTACGCACAAAATTTCGAGATTGAAAAAAATAATAGTACATTGCAAATACTATTAGAGTCTGCAAAGAATGAAGAAGAAAGAAGGATACTATTAAAAACTATTAAAAACAGTGATTTGGGAGCACAGTTTTTAGAGGGAGATATAACAAAAGAAGTGGAGGAGATATTTCAAAAGACATTCCCTATTGAAACTGTTGAAGAGGACAGATTATTACATGAGTTTTTATTCTCTTGGTATGAAAATGATGGGCAAACTATCGAGGCTAAATTAGAAGAAGCAAGGATAAATAGTGATTTAGTGCAAGAAACTTCCTATATACGGGCACAAAATGAAGTTGAGAATCTTGGTTTAGAATCAGTAGTATTACTAGAAAAGTTTCCGGTTATTACCATGGGGGTAGGGTACACACGTAAATCTTTTGATAGAAATCGCTCTATTTTAAACCCATTCCGGAAGCAGATAAGTAATAAGCGATATACAGTAATCCCTGTTCTAAAAAATGACAATGAAGCTATTATTTTTAAATTAGATCCATTAAGAATTTTAAGATGGTTAGAGATAAATAAATTAATCACCTTTAATAATGAGTCTCCAAACAGTAAAAGAGAGGCACATGCAATCCTATATAATTATTTACTTCTTTCTAAAATGGAGAAGGAAGATTTGGTAATGCTTGATCCAAAAGACTATGTGCATGATCAAAAGGTTTTAGCGACTATTATGACATATCAACTGGTTCATACAATGTTACATATGTTGTTGCATGCTGGGAAATCCATTATAGGTTTAGATGTAGATAGTATGTCTGAGTACATCTTCCCATCTGCTTTGGCAGGCACAATTTATGTTTCTAAGTTACAAGGTGGTGGAATGGGGGCACTTATTGCTGCATTTGAAAATGATCTTGAAAGATGGCTTAGAAATACTTATGAGAAAACTCAAACGTGCTTATATGATCCGATTTGTAAAGGACAGCACGGTGCTTGTCATGCATGTTCATACTTGAAGTTTTCGTGTCAGCACTTTAATCGTGGTTTAAGCAGAAATTTGTTAACAGGTGGTTATGTTGGAGAAACCCCTATAATTGGCTATTTTTCCAAAGAATTAGACGAGGTAATGAAGAAGGGGAAAGGAAATTTTGATAAGGCTTATAAATTTAACTAAAAAAAACAAGTTAGATAGCGCATTAATTAAATGGGCTGGAATTTTTCGTTACTTACAGTGTATTCAACCAAATGGCTTTACGTTAAAAGAATGGATAAGCTTAAATAAACAACATATAGATGAAGGGATTGCACATACACTTTTTAGGATATTAGAAGATATGGAATTGATAAAACAAAGTCAAAATAAATACATTGTTATTAATGATATCCAGTTACAAAGAATATTTGAATTAGCTGAAATAGTAGGGAGTTTTGATTATGATTCGTTAGAAACAGAGAATGAACAACTATTGTGGACTATTCCACATGGTATTAATCCTGTGATTCCGAGAAGGATTTCGAAGCATTTCGAATACTTAAATACATGGATCCAAAATTTAATACAAACAGCAAATAAAAGAATAATCTTCTTTTCACCATACTATTCAGTTGCAGGTATACAACAATTGATGATAAGCCTAAAGGCGCTCAGCGAAAACAAAAGCGGTATTACTATAGATTGGATAGTAAATGATTATGATTTAGATATGAATAGAAAAGCTTTTGAATATTTATTAGAACAGTCTTTACACGAAAATATTCAGATGAGAATATTTGAACCTTTAGAAAAACAAGAGAAAAAGTTATGGTTCCATGCTAAGTTATTATTAATAGATCAAGAAAAAGGCTATATGGGATCAGCAAATTTTAGTGAACGAGCATTGCAAACACAGTTTGAGTTGGGAGTTCCACTAAATGAACAACAAACTAAGTCATTGGTCCAGCTTATTGATTTTTGGATAGTAAGTGGTCAATTTAGCGCAAAAATAATAGTGTGAAACATAGAGATAGGATAAGTAGTTTTCAAAAGATGATGGAATCTTTTAATGTAGATACTAACTAGTATGGTTCTATGTTGTAATAATTGGAAAAGAGTACGGGAGAAATGATATGTTCCCTTTAAGGTAGACAGATTAAAAATCAAAATCTGTCTACCTTAAAGTTTTTTTCTATTTTAACCCCCATACTCTATGAAGTTTAAAATAGAAGAAAAACCAAACGGAGGAAAACCACATGCCAACTTACAACAAACTAATCCGAAACAAAATCCCACAAATAATAAAATCCAACGGAAAAACACCCACAACAAGAATCCTACCCCAAGACGAATACATAAAAGAAATCTGCAAGAAAACAGAAGAGGAACTAACCGAATACCTAGAAGCAGACACAAAAGAACATAAACTCGAAGAACTATCCGACCTACTAGAACTAATAAACGCCCTAGCCGAACACGAAGGCACAACACTAGAAGAAATCAACAACATCCGGAAAAAGAAAGCAGAAGAAAGAGGCGGCTTCTCAGATCAAGTATTTTTAATCGAAGTAACCGATAACTAGCCCCTCCTAAGCCCCTTACAAGTCCCTACCAAGTAATAAATCACTAAGAAAAAACATAACAAAACAAAAACACCAACAAACACCGTAGTAGGAGTCGAAAAAATTTTTGAAATAACACGCCAAAAACCCGACCAACCTCCCATATATATTATGAAGGGGCTTTTAATTTTGAACGGAGACGGGAGGAATTAGGATGGCGGTGTATCGTAATGTGCAGGTGAATTTTTGGCAGGATGATTTTGTTTTGGATTTGACGCCGGAGGAGCGGTATTTTTATATTTACTTATTAACTTGTTCGAAGACGACGCAGTGCGGGATTTTTCCTTTTCCGAAGCGGTTAGCTGAGATGGAGACGGGATATAATCGGGAGACTGTTGATAAGCTTGTGCAGCGCTTTGTTGATTATGGAAAGATTCTGTATGATGCGGATACGCGGGAGTTATTCGTTTTAAATTGGCTTCGTTATAATCCGGTGACGAATACGAATGTGGAGAAGTGCGTTCTTCGTGAGCTTAAGGGTGTGAAGAATAAGGAGTTTGTACATATGTTTCTTCAGAAGTGTGCAGAAGAGGAGCTAAGTGTTCCGATGCTTTTAGCACATTTTGGTATGCCTGGTGATTTGGCTGTGGATGATGTTGAGCCGGTTTTCGAGGAGACAGAGGAAGAAGAGGTTGTAGAGGTTGTAGAGGAAGAAACGGGAAGTCGTGTGTTTTCTTTTTATGAGCAACATTTCGGTAGTTTGTCTCCGCATACTGTAGAGGAACTGAGTGCGTGGATGGAAGATTTGTCAGAGGAGCTTGTGCTGAAGGCTCTTCAAATTGCGTTTGAGAATAATAAGCGGACGGTTGCTTATGTGAAAGGGATTTTGAGAGGTTGGCATGGGAAAGGATTTACGAAAGTGTGTGAAGTTGAGGCGGATACAGCTAAGTTTCGGAAAAAGGAGTCGTCTGTTAGTACGGGGGAGACGGAGGAGTTTTTGGCGAGGTGTGAGGAGTGGGAGAAAAATGCGCCGTCTGAGGAAGAGTTGCAGCGCTTTTTAGCGGAGCGCGGGTGGCGTCCATGAGTATTCAAAATGTGGAGGCGGAAAAGACAGTGTTAGGTTCTCTATTACTTGATGGAGAGCTTATTAAGGAGTGCCGTTTGACAGAGCAGTATTTTTCGATGCCAGTACATAAGTCTATATTTCAGTTAATGCGAAAAATGGAAGGAGAGGGGCAACCGATTGACCTTGTGACGTTCACTTCTAGAGTGGACCCGAATTTTTTGAAGGGGATCGGGGGAATGGAGTATTTTATAGGATTAATGGATGGTGTGCCTACTACTAGCAACTTTACTTATTATGAGGGGCTTGTTCGAGGTGCCTGGAAAATGTATCAGGCCGGTGTTCTTGGGCACAAAATGGGAGAGCGTCTTATTGCGGAGAAGAGTGAGAAGATTATTGGTGAGACGATTACAGCACTTTGTGAGTTAGAGGAAAAGGATTGTGTATGTGAGTTTGATTTGAAGGATGCGTTAGTTGATTTATATGAAGAGCTTCATCAAGATGTAAAAGAGATTACAGGTATTGAGACTGGTTATACATCGTTAAATAAAATGACGTGCGGATTGCAGGAAGGTGATTTTGTCGTTCTTGGTGCGCGCCCTTCTATGGGGAAGACTGCGTTTGCGCTAAATGTTGGATTGCATGCGGCGAAGTCTGGAGTGGCGGTTGGATTGTTTTCGTTAGAGATGAGTAGTAAGCAATTGTTAAAAAGGATGGCATCTTGCATAGGTGAAGTGTCAGGAGGTAGGCTGAAAAATCCGAAGCATCGTTTTGCGATGGAAGATTGGGAGAAGGTAAGTAAGGCGTTTGCGGAGATTGGTGAGTTGCCATTTGAGATTTACGATAATGCAGGCGTTACGGTACAAGATATTTGGATGCAAACTCGTAAGTTAAAGAGGAAGCACGGTGATAAAAAGATTTTAATTATTGTAGATTACTTGCAGCTTATTACGGGCGATCCGAAGCATAAGGGCAATCGATTTCAAGAAATTAGTGAGATTTCTCGTAAGCTTAAGTTATTAGCACGTGAGTTAAATGTTTGTGTAGTAGCGTTATCACAGTTATCTCGTTCTGTAGAGTCGCGGCAAGATAAGCGTCCGCTTTTATCTGATTTAAGAGAGACGGGCCAAATTGAGCAAGATGCGGATGTCATTATGCTTATGTATCGAGAGGATTATTACGATAAGGAAACGATGCAGAAAGAGATGACGGAGATTCATGTGGCGAAGCATCGGAATGGGCCTGTGGGGAGTTTTAAGCTGCGGTTTTTGAAGGGATTTGGGCGGTTCGTGGAGGGGGTAAAGTAGTGAAAGGGCAAGTTGTTTTGAAAATAGTATCTACATGTGAACCAAAGTTGTAACGCTAATTTCATAAGTTATATAATAAAGAAAATGGTAACTAATAGTTAAGGGGGATTAGCTATTGGCAGGGAATGATATTTTTTATCATAATAAAGATATTCTTATGAAGTTTTTAAGTGAATGTTATAGGGATAAAGGGCTTGAAGCATATGGATTAAAAGGCTTTCCAAAAATAAAAGAGCTGTTATTAAATGAATTCTCGAGAGTTCGTGCAGATCAAAGGCGCTCAGATACTTTATTTGAAATGGAAGATGGTTCAATTTTAATGTTAGAGTATGAAAGTAATACCCGTTTCCTTGAAAACCATTTGAAGTATATGGATTATGCAAATCAAATTATGTATCGTTATTATAATAAGAATAAAGAGTTACCGGATATTCGAATCGTGGTTATTTATACAAGTGAGGTAATGAATCCAATAGAAGAAATAGATGTATGTAGTATACGTTTAAATTCCAAAGCGGTTTTACTAAGCGAATATAATGGTGATGCTATCCTTCAAAAGGTTATTAAAAAAATGGAAGAAGGAAAATCTTTGACGGATGAAGAAACCATGAAATTAATACTTGTACCACTTATGCATAGTAGGGAAAAAAGACAAATTTTAATTGAGAAGACGATAGAAGTAGCAAAATGTATCTCCGATGAGCAAGAACAAATTCAAGTTATTGCCGGAATTCTTGTAGCTACAGATAAATTTATTGATGAAGACTACGCGAAAAAAGTAAAGGAGTGGTTACGGATGACAAAAGTGGGTCGTTTATATGAACAGGAGAAGCAAGAAGAAATTGATAAAGCACTTTCGGCAGCTGGAATGCTCTTTAAAGGAATGAGTATAGAGGAAGTGGCTAAGAAATTAGATGTAACAATTGAAAAGGTGAAAGAGTGGGAGAAGCGTTTATCTCATTAATCGCTGGATTTTAATGGGAATATTTCGCAAAGGGAAAATGGCAGTGTCTGTATAAATTTATATAAAAATAGCCGACTATTATGTAATAGTCGGCTATTTTTATAAGGAGAAGTTGTTAGGTTTAATACGCAAATTTTTTGATTTGCTCTTGAATATGTTTCTTATTTCCCCATAAAGAAGGATTTTCTCTCTGCAGTGATCCATTGCTGCAAATCATCTTGGCTACGTCGGACAAGTCGATTTACTAAAACATCGTGCCATACATAATCCTCTAGTAAGTATATATGAACGGGGTCATCTGTATAAAAAGCAATATTACGCTCTTCAAGTGATGGTCCATAAATCATCTCTTTAGAATCTATCGATACAATAAACCAATGTTCTGTAGACAAGGTTTCTGTATAAGGTGTTATGCGATGGGCTTCTAGATTTTTAATGGGATTTTCAACATGCAGGGTAATACCTTGTATTGTAACTTTATCAGCTACTTCAGATAGATCTTCTTTTAACGCTTCATACATCTCATCCCACATTGAAATGACAATACGTCGTTCTGCTTTTTTTATTAATGCCTGACAATAGCTAATGATTGTTTTATTGTCTTTTAAAGTAATCACTCGATTATCCGTTTTTTCCTCGGAAGTTTCTAGTGTTTTTAATGAATCACTAATTCCTTCGTAAGTAGACTGCCATTCTGATTGCGCCTTCTGTAAAAAGATTTCAACAGGTAGAGGTGAATAGCGAGTGGTGTCATTTATTTCTTCCTTCATGACAATTCCTTTTTCTACAAGGTTACCTAAAATCTCGTAAATTCGCGCTCTTGGGACACCCGAATCTTTACTCACTTGGTAGGCTGTGACAGGCCCTTGTTTAACAAGAGATACATAAGATTTAGCTTCATATTCATTGAAACCAATTTTTTTAAGCTGTTGCACTATGTAGTCCACTTTTTTCGTCCTCCGATGTTTGCTTTTATCCCGCTATTTGCCGGGCAGTAAGACCCTCACCTCAAAATTCAGCGGAAGCAAAGAAGTTAGGTGGGGGGCGGGCTGCCCGTAAAAGCCCGATTGGTGAAGGCTAATAATCAGTGGGGGATGAACAAAACCCCCCACTGATTAAAGTTTCACTTTATATTTCAACGTTACAATAACTGTTTACATTTAGCAAATTATTAGTTACTATTCGAATAGTGACTAAAGGGGAGGTTAATAGTATGGATTTTTATTTAGACCCATCTGTATTGATGATTTTGATTGTTTTTGGATTTGTAGCTGCATTTATTGATTCAGTTGTAGGTGGTGGTGGACTCATTGCTTTACCAGCTTTATTATTTACAGGACTGAATCCAGCAAGTGCAGTAGCTACGAATAAACTAGCATCGACAATGGGAAGTGCAACTAGTAATATTGTGTTTTACCGTTCTGGTAATCTTGATTTGAAATCGGCGTTTAAATTAGTTCCACTCACTTTCATAGGTTCCATAATAGGGGCATGGACCGTTCATTTAATGAACCCAGAAATACTGAAGCCATTGATGCTGATTATGCTTGGTGCGGTCGCTATTTATACGATATTCAAAAAGGATTGGGGTAGTATTTCCACTCATAAGAAATTGTCTGGTCGACACGTCATTATTTTTACTTTCTTTGTTTTTGCTATTGGTTTTTATGATGGATTTCTAGGTCCTGGAACAGGTTCGTTTTTAATGTTTTCTCTTTTATTTATTGGGTATGACTTTTTAAAAGCAGCAGGTAATGCGAAGCTTCTTAATTTAGGAAGTAATGTTGGTGCATTATTGATGTTTATGTATGTAGGGCAAGTAAACTATGCGTATGGTTTTATAATGGGGATTGCTCAAATTGCTGGAGGGATTGTTGGCTCCAAATTCGCTATAAAAAAAGGAAGTGGTTATGTTCGTGCCCTTTTCATTACAGTAACTTGTTTATTGTTAGCGAAAAATCTGTATGACTATATTCAGTAAGTAATTAAAGAACGTAGAAAAGGTCAAGTATGCAAACTACATCAAGTATAAGAAGATACTAAGGAGAGATTCCTTTTAACATTTTTTAGATGCTACCTTGTTTGAAGATAGCATCTAAAAAGAAAATCTAAGTGAAGAGAATGAAAATAATATAAACTCATATTTTTCTGGGGTATGTTTATTGATCATAGTGAAATGTTTACTCTATATTCTTCTTATAATTAGGCCTCAACAAACTCTTAAAATCTAACTCAGCAATTAACACACTCAACAATATAAGGGTAGCCCCTAAGTATCCTTTTCCTGTCAGCGTTTCACCTGTGAAAACAAAAGCAAAGCCTGCGGAAAAGACAGGTTCTAATGAAAAAATAAGACCTGTATGGGTAGGTGTAGTGTATTGCTGGGCAATTACTTGCACGATGAATGCGACTGCGGTGCAAAATATGCTTAAAGCTAATATGATTAGCCATGAGTCGATCGTGCTAGGAAGTTTTGGTGTTTCTATAATGAATGAGAAAATAAGACTAAATAGGCCGACGAAACCTAGTTGTATGACTCCAAGTGCAATGGAATTCACATGTTTCGTTACGCTTCCAGTAATGATGACGTGGATCGCATAAAATAGGGCAGACAGTATGCAAAATATATCGCCGTTACCGATCTTGAATTCGCTAGTTAATGTTAATAAGCCGATTCCTATTATCGTTAAAATGATTCCTACTATAACTTTCTTTTCCGGAATGTGTTTTAAAAATATAGCTGATAATATCGGAATGAAAATGACTGTGAGACATAGTAGGAAACCAGCATTAGAAACACTCGTATACTTTGTACCGAAAGTCGCGAAAATGTAAACGATAAATAAGACAGAAGCGAGTATAAATGCATATTTTACAGTTTTAAAATCGATCTTAAATAAATGTTTGTAAAATATTAAACCTGATAAAAGAAAAGCGATAATAAATCGTAATGCGATTAAATTATATTCTTCTATGCCATCAAGTCCAAGTTTTGTAAGTAGGATGGATGCACCCCAAAAAAATGTAACTAGTAGTAACATTAAATCCGCTTTTAATTGTAGTTTCATTTCTATTCCCTCGTTATGTATAAATTTAATCCTGCTATTTGTGGGCAGTAAGATTCTCACCTCAAAATTCGGCTGGAGCAAAGAAGTTAGGTGGGAGATCAACTGCCCGTAAATGCCCGATTGGTTCAACTAATAATCAGTGGGGGATGAACAAAACCCCCACTGATTAAAGTTTCACTTTATAATCCCATACCCTTATCCCCATTGTTTATTTTAATATTAATTCTGAATATTTGTAACTTAAATTTATCGACGGTTTTTTCAGAACAATTGGGAAGTAATAGTATGTATAAAAAAAAGCCCAGTTTGGAGGGCTTTTTTTATGTAAAATTTCATTTGTTTTGTTTACATAATATCTTTACAATCATTTGATAAAATAAAATCAACTGCATATTGTGAGGGTGGGTAGTTATCCCTTCTTTCTATTTGGAAGGAAAGGAGGTGATAATATGGACTTTTTGTTTGACCTTGTAAAAGAGTTTGTCAAAGCGACTGTGCGTGAAGTTTCAGCGTATTTTTTGCGGAAGCAACTTCTGGATAAGGACAGCAAAAAACCCACTCCGCGCCGTAGGAAGCAAAAGGGTGGGTTTCGTAAAAAGAAATAGCTTATAATAACTACCACCCATACGGTAGCAGTTAGGGAAGAGATGTTAGCGCATCTCTTCTTTTTATTATATGCCATTTTATTTGATGTCACACTTATATAGTATTCTACGGAAAATATATCATATTCCTATTTTGTGGTCAATTTGATCCCGCTTTAACGGGCAGTAAGACCCCCACCTCAAAATTCAGTGGAAGCAAAGAAGTTAGGTGGGGGATCAACTGTCCGTAAAAGTCCGATTGGTGAGGGCTGATAATCAGTGGGGGATGAACAAAACCCCCCACTGATTAAAGTTTCACTTTATTGCATGATTGAAAAGGTGTAGTCTTATTCCTCTTCAAACTGAAAAATATCCCGATTAATAAGTTGGTGGAGATACCTATCCATTTCAGCCGCAGAAACGCTTCTTTCATTTTTAAACCACCATGCGCTTAATGAGGTGATTGCCCCTGAATAAAACTCAATGATTAAATCGTTTGGCATCGTATGATTTTTGCGCAGTTGATGTAACGCTTCTATTTCTTGTTTTCTCGTTTCGTGACTTAACTGCTGTGTCCGGTTAATAAATTGTTCATCAGACATTTGCGTCTCTAATATTTTACCGATTTCTTCATGGTGTAGAAATTGCTCCATTACTTGAAATGGTTTGCTTAATCGATCTGAAACCGGTATTCCCGCAATCATCTTGCTGTATCGTTTAAATCCAAAGGCTAATAAAGCATCTTTATCTTCAAAGTGTTTATAAAAGGTTGTTCGGTGTACCATCGCGCGGTCACAAATTTGGTTAATCGTGATCGTACTATATTTTTGTTTTGATTGCGTCATTAATTCGAATAAAGAATCCCATAGTAATTTATGTGTACGTCTAATACGTAAATCAAGTTGTTTTTCATTATCATTCATCTACAATTCTCCTTTTTTGTAGATTAAATATACAGTGGCTGAAAATTGATTCTCCCTTTTTAATCTACATATGTATATTATATTACATGTGTTCTGGTGTATTTAAAGTTTTTTAAGTAAGAAACAGGAGGAGAATCTGTAAATGAATATGACAACTAAGAGCCCTGCAAGTGGCAAAGTTGATACTTCTAATATGAAACATACCCCGATTTTAATTGCATTACTTTTAGGGGCAATGGTTGCATTATTAAACGAAACGTTACTTGGTAATGCGTTAACCGTATTAATGAAAGAATTTGGCGTAACGGCTTCAACGATTCAATGGCTGTCTACAGCTTACATGTTAGTAGTTGGTGTTTTAGTCCCGATTACAGCGTTACTTCAGCAATGGATCACAACGAGACAAATGTTTTTGATCGCTATGGTAACGTTTTTAGTCGGTACATTAATTGCGGGATTTGCACCGACATTTTCCGTTTTATTAATCGGCCGTATCGTCCAAGCTGTAGCGACGGGGTTAATCTCACCGTTATTAATGAATACGATTTTACTTATTTGTCCGCCTGAAAAACGTGGTGCCACAATGGGATTAATCGCACTTGTCATGATGGCAGCTCCAGCAATTGGTCCTACATTATCTGGAGTAATCGTAGACTCACTCAATTGGCGCTGGTTATTCTATATTGTTATTCCGATCGTGATCATTTCCATTATGATTGGGATGAAGTACATTCAAAATGTTTCAGAGTTAACAAGGCCAAAAGTAGATTATCCATCTATCCTTTTATCGACGTTAGGATTTGGCGGGTTTGTGTATAGCTTTAGTGCATCAGGTGATTTAGGATGGTCCGATGCGAAAGTGTATGGCACTTTAATTGTTGGGCTTATCTCATTATGTATTTTTGTCGTTCGACAATTGAAAATTGAGAATCCAATTTTAGAATTACGAGCATTTAAAGTTCCGATGTTTACAATATCAGTTGGATTGATCGTCATTGTGATGATGTCGTTATTTTCAACGATGACTTTATTACCGATGTTCCTGCAAACAGTTTTACTCGTTACAGCTTTTAAATCAGGAATCATCATGCTTCCAGGAAGTATCATTAGCGCCATAATGGGACCAATCGCAGGTAAACTATTTGATAAATTTAGTCCGAAAGTTATTATCGTTCCCGGCATTGTGTTAGTAGGAATTGCAATGTTCTTATTTAAAGGCATTACTCCTGATACATCAATGGTACAAATTATTGTCATGCATAGCGTATTAATGGTTGGACTCATGTTTGTCATGACAGTACAAACATACGGTTTAAATCAATTAACACCAGATTTATATCCGCACGGAACGGCACTGTTTAATACGTTACAACAAGTAGCTGGCGCAATTGGTACGGCTATCTTTATTTCGAAAATGTCTTCAGGAACAACTAAGTATATGGAAAGCTCCGCAAACCCACTGGACTCAGTAGAGAAGTTAAACGGTTTAACTTCAGGATTCCAAGGTGCATTTACACTAGGGTTAGTCTTTATTGTTGTTGCTTTTATCGTATCGCTATTCTTAAAAGAAGAGAAAAAGGGAGTAGAAGTAAAGGGCGTTTTACAGAACGAAAATTAAGGTTTATATAAAAAAGACATCTTTTCTAGGGAAAGATGTCTTTTTCATATTTTTTTCGTAACACTTTTTTTGATGTCTTAATACATAAGAATTGGTATGTACAATATTTATCCTTTTTGAGCATGAATAATTATTGAGAATAACGATGCAAAGCCGTACTAATAACTAAGAGTCCAATAATGAGAGAAAGTGTTCTTATAATAAGTTCTGCCACTAATAGTTCACCAAATGATTTAGTGACATCGTATATAGATCCTGTTATGAGAATAGGTGCAATCATGATTATAATTCCAATTATTATTTGAAGAAGTAGATTGATGTTTTTATTCAAGACAATCACCTCCAAAAAAATAGGGAATGAGAATATGGGGTTTTTTGTATTATAAAATGATTATATCGTATTACATTAAACGATGAGAATATTTTTAAATAGTAGAAATTAGAGACTCTTCAATAAAAAGGAATTAAATATGGTATTCTGTATTTAAGATATTTAAACGAAGACAGGGGAAATGAAGATGGACAAGAAGCTAACGTATTGGCTAGCATCTATTATAGGGGGAGTAGTACTTGCAACTGGTATAACTTATGGAATGTTACAGTTTGCTGAAGTCCCGCTTGGGAGTGAGGACCATGTTTTTGCAGAGGTTGATAAAGAAGACATACTGTCGAATGAAGCAGAAGTTAAAGGTTCAAATGCACAACTTCACATTACAGTAACTTCTGCTGAAGAAGAAGTTATTTCAGCTATGCATAGCATGACTCATCAAAAAGTAAAAGCGTGTGAAGGAAAGGGAGCAATTCCTATGTCTAAAAAGAATGCAGAGAAAGTAAGAAACATTCTAAACGGAAACAATTTCAAGAATAAAGAAGAGCTATTAGCAATTACTGAAAGATGGGCAAATAGAGATTTTAGTAAAATTTTAGAAGAACATAACTATTTTATTAAACTTCAAGGTGGCGAGATAGGTGAAGCTACAGTAATGGATAAGGTAGACGAGCAAGTATTCTGTCTCAATACTTTCGGTGATGATGTAACGGCCGCATTAGTTAAATCAGGAGATCTTCAAGCGCTGTAAGGTGTTTTTTCTTTGATATAAAGAAAGCCTCAAGTATTCATATACTTGAGGCTTTTCCAATTGAAAGATAGGAATGATCCGAATTCCTTACATTAAGAACAAAGTGGAATTACTCCTAAACCAATTAATAAAGCTGCAGCAACTGCTGGAATTGGTACAGGAATTTGAATACCTTCTACAAACAAGAAATACTGACCACTTACTATTTTAAAACAAACTAATTGCATGGCTATTCCTCCCTTCTTTTAGGATTAATACATTATATTAATTTATCTATCTATTGATATAGTCGAATTATTTATTTTTAAAAATATAGTTAATATGTGAATAGTTTTCGAAAGGACCTGCTCAATCAATGCGGAAAAACATAAGATGAAACGAATCCATTAAAATACATGAGTGAACCTTAGTTTTCCCCTCTTATCTAAAGGAGGAACTATTATGGGTTATGGTGGTAGTTGTGGCGGTTGTGGCTTTTCTGGAGGCTTTGCTTTATTAGTTGTGTTATTCATTTTATTAATCATCGTTGGAGCTTCTTGCTTCTGCTAAAAACTATTGGAAAAGACACTCATATAGAGTGTCTTTTCTTTCGTGCAAAATGATTCCTGACAATAGCCAACTGTATAAAGTATACGGTATACTTTTGCCTCATTAGACATATAAAAATGTTGGAGGGATGTTATGAAACTAGTAGGGAAGCACATTTATATTCGGCTTTATAAAACTGCTGATGCTAACGAGTTAGCTAACTTACATATTAGAAATCGCGAATTTTTTCAAAGAGTTTGCCCGTTGCTCCCAGAAGTTTTTTATACAGAAGAACATCAAAAAATACGTCTTGAACAAGCTCTAAAAAAGACAGCTGAAGGGCAAGTATACCCTTTTGGAATCTTTTTAAGAGAAAATGATAAGCTTATCGGAGACATTTCATTAACTCAAATTGTTAGGGGGGACCTCCAAAGCTGTTATACGGGATTTACTTTAGATAAGGAGCATAATGCAAAGGGCTATACAACAGAGGCTCTTCAACTTGTTGTAGATTTTGCTTTTAGGGAATTAAAGCTACATAGAATTGAAGCAGGAGCGATGCTTGATAATATAGCATCTATTCGTGTATTAGAAAAAGTGGGGTTTAAAAAAGAAGGTATAGCGAAAGAAAATATAAGGATTAATGGCAAATGGACAGATCATCAAATATTAGCTATTATCAATAGTTTGGATGTGTAAGTTTATTTTGATTCCAATAACGATAATTATGTAAAGGGCTGTCTATATCGACAGCTTATTATATTTTTTGCTTAGCGTGATTTTTTCGGAATGCTGGCGGCACCCCATCGCTATCAGGTTAAGGAAAACGTTCCTCACCAAAATGATAAAAATAAATTTCCTTAGTATAAAACACAAAGAATTTTTAGCTTGATGTGTATGTGTTGATATCCATAAAATAAAAAAGCACTCAACTGAGTGCCCTCTATATACCTAATAATTGTTTTTTCTTCGCTTGGAATTCTTCTTCAGTAATAATACCTTGGTCTAACAACTCTTTATACTTTAATATTTCGTCAGCACCACTTGTAGTTGCAGCCACTTGTGTTTGCCCCTTATTTGACAATATTCCTTCTATGTATGTTTTGATTTCTTCAGCCATTTTTTGCTCTTTTTTTACAAACATAACTGTATTTTCATCTTTTGTAGCTGCAAATACTCCACCTTTGCTTTCTTTACTCCCCATAAAAATAAATTGGATATATCCACTAGTAAATCCAGCCTGCTTCATTTGTACCCCAGTTAACGTATTGATATCAATTGTCTTTTCGCCATCTAAACCATGATTCATAAGGTTTACAAAGCCTTTTCTTTTTATGCGGATAAAATTCCCATCAATAGTAATTGTAGACTTTCCAGCACTTTTAAATTCATATACTTTATTCACTATAAATCCTCCCCAAAAATATATAAGAACATAGTATATTATAACTGTATTTCTATATTTTGTATTATAATTTATGAGAAGTTTATGAATCTAATAAAATATAAATTTAAAAAACCTCCGTATACATCTAAAGGGAGTTTTTACACTAACAACATTAACATCAAGAGATACAAAAACTTTCTTACTTGAGGATGTTTTCAAAGTATTACTGTCTCAAATGCTACTACAGCTAACGCTTCACCGAGTCCATTATTTATCCAACAAACAACATATATTTGTTATGATGAATCAAATTCATATTACTGTGAGGATAGTGACTATGGTTATTAGTAGTTATTAAAGAGGGCCTTGGCTCTTTTTTTATTTTCTTTCGACATAATATGACAATATACGAATTAATAGTTTGGTATTATTATCTAGAAATCTTACATTTATCTACAAATTATTATTGTATTTTTAATTTTTTAAATGTAAAATATTTCAATGTAAATACATACCATTTAGGGGGATAAAGAAATTTATGAAAAAATTATTAGCTTCAGCAACAGCGGTAACACTATTAACAGTGGGGTACAGTTCTTCTGCATTTGCAGCTAAGAGTCCTAATGATACAAAAAACTGTGGCCATTTTAAAAGTCAACAAGATGCTCAAGCATTCTGGGATCAAAATGGATATGGTGTTGGAAATGATCCACACCGTTTAGATAATGATAAAGACGGCATTCCATGTGAAGATTATAAATATCCAAAGAGCACAAATACTACAACAGAAAATAAAGAAACTACTAAACCTCAAGAACAACCTAAACAAGAAAACACTAAACAAGAAAACACTAAACAGGAAAACACTAAACAAGAACCTGTTAAACAAGAAAACACTAAGCAAGAGAATTCAAAACAAAACAACCAAACAACAAATAATAAACAAGAACAAACTAAGCCTCAAACAACTGCAAAAGAAACAAAGAAAAATACTAATACAGTTGTGAAAAAAGAAACGAAAAAACAAGGTGAAAAATTACCTAATACAGCATCAAACGGTGTTACAATGATGTTAGCAAGCTTAGGATTAGCATTAGCTGGTTCTGTATTAATGTTCCGTCGTAAAAAGACAAACGCATAAAATAGTTCCTTAAAACGGCAGGAGAAATCCTGTCGTTTTCAAATGGAGTGATAAAAGTGAATAAAAAACAATGGATAGGCTTATGTTTAACTGTTATTGGACTTACTATCTTTTCCTATTATTTTCTAGAATGGTATAGTGCTAGACAATCAGCAGAGTCGTTAACAACTAACGAGGCTAAACAATATGAGACCTCCACACCTTCTAAAGAAAATGAAACGCAAAAAATCAATCAAACAGAGATAGAGACAGAGACAAAGATTGACACTTCATTACAATCTGAAGAACCTGTACAAATTCCTGCTTCAAAGGTAAACCATCAGTTAGGAGATAAAGTAGCATATTTAATTATCCCTAAAATACAAAAGAAATACTCTGTATATTGGGGAGCTGATGATAAAGTATTAAAAAAGGGTGTAGGTATGTTTGTTAGTGACTTAACTACTACACCATCTGGAAATGGTCATACAGTTTTAAGTGGACATAGAGATACTGTTTTTACCGAGCTTGGTCAATTAAAGGAAAATGACCAACTTATCGTGGAATATGAAAATAAAACATATACATATGAAATTAAAAAGCATTGGATAACAGATTCAGAAGATCGAACAGTTATTGTAGAAAAAAGTGAGTCAACATTAACATTAACAACTTGTTATCCTTTTGACTATATAGGAGACGCTCCAGATCGGTACATAATTGAAGCATCTCTACTTTCCATTCGTTGAGGATGGAAGTCCAATACACATTTGTAAAATTAAAGTGGTTATCCAGTCGGAGAAAGGCACCTTAAGGGTGTCTTTTTTGATGTAATTTAGTTGCCCATATGGAAAGTTTGTTATAGTTTTTTGTTTAGCGTAATTTTTTTCGAAATATTAGCGGCATATCATGCTCATCAAGCCAACAGAACAGGTTGCTCCCAGAAGTTTTTTATACAGAATAACATCAAAAAATACGTCTTGAACAAGCATTAAAAAAGAAAGCTGAAGGGCAAGTATACCCTTTTGGAATCTTTTTAAGAGAAAATGATACAATGAAGATAATATTAGGAAATTATGGGGATGATTACGTTGCTTACTTTGATAAAATTTGTAGTTAGTTATGCTGCAAGTCTGTTTGCTTTTATTTTTGGATGGTTCTTAATTTCATATATTTTTAATCCTAGCTTTATTCACCCGGACGTTTTACATGGATTCATAAAAACTATCGTCACTTATGGTAGTATACCAGCTCTCATAGCTTGTTTACTTGGGGAAGTTTTATATAGGAAAATTAAACGATGTCGAGAGTTTCAATTTGGAATTCCTTTATTTATAGGACTAGCATTTATCTATACACTTATACCATTTCTTTTTCTTTTTACTTTTACTTTTTCACATTTCTTTGACTTCGCTGCACCTGTCATTATGGGGTCCTTAGCTTTTTATTTAGTGCGTAGAAAAATATAATTATAATAGATATGTCTGAATCACTAGTTTCAAAAATCCTTCACGCAATGATGATTGCATGAAGGATTTTGATGTTTTCTTATTTTTTTGTCTCGTTGATCCATGTAATAATGTCCTGGATGACGTACTCGGGAACATTAGCAGGGATTTCGTATTCACTAGGAAGACTTAATTCACCGCCACCTTCCATGAAGAAATGATTCAATTTCGGGTATTTTTTGAACTGAACATTTCCGCGGTTTGAAAGTCCTTCTTGCCATTTTGTATATTCATCTTTTACTGTTACTTGGTAATCGCGTGCTCCTTGCAGAATGAGTAAAGGCTCTTTTCGTAATTTTGCCTCTTCAACTGGACGCCACCTAGAAACATCATACATAAAATGAGGTGACCCAAAATTGTAGTCAGCTGGAGGACGGTCAGGATTGAAAGTAGGATCCTGAATAAAAGCAACCTGTCTTTTTAGTTCAGTGATTTCTTCCTTTGACGCCCCAAGGTATTCATACTGATCAATGGCAATGTCAGTCAAAGGGCGTGCAGGTGGTGCGAGTAAGATGCTTCCTCGGACAAGTGAGGAAGGCGCTTTGTTCAGTATACGTGGCATTGTGCCAGCTCCTAGGCTATGTCCAAGAATGAAAATATTATTTGGATCAATGCCTTCCTGCTGCGCTACTGATTTTGCTGCATATATGGCATCATCTGTAGTATCACGGTCTAATGTAACAGGTTCTGCACTCATCTTTAATGCATGTTCTAAGGTGCGCTTTTCATAGCGCAACACTGCAATTCCGTTGGATGAAAGGCCCACCGCAATGTCTCGTAAGATTTTTGTTCCCATATATGTGCTATCGCGATCATGGATGCCAGCACCATGAACAAGAACAACTACGGGCAGTTTTTCACCACGCTTATGTTTCGGAACTGTTAATGTCGCTGGTAACGGATAGGTAGAATTTCCAATGACGATTTCACGTTCTTGATAGGAGTCAGGTTGATCATAGCTAGGATGCGGGATGGTATAAGATTCCTCGGGTGGCCTTTCTCCAATTTCATCTACTTTCCCGCCAGGTGTGAATTTAAGGAGTAGCGGTATGGTAGTTCCTTCGGTAGCTGCTGGAATTTCCACCGTCTGATGGACCAAGTTTCGTTTTTTTATCACGGGGATTCCCATGCTTTTTATCCCGCTCCAACCACTTTGTGTCCACCAGTTTTGTAATGTGGTTGCTGTAAACTTGGATTGAAAAGCAGCAGACGTCAACTGTAGTGCCTCTGCATACTTACCTTGCTGGAGATATTCAAAAAATAATGATGTACGCTCCGTTAAAGAGACTAGTTTCTTTTCAGCAGATTGTTCCTCGTGTGTATCTGCGTGAATAGTTGTTGTAAGCGGGAAAGATGAAACGCCTAAAGAAAAGAGTAGGGTAAAGGTAAGTGCAGATCTTTCTATTTTCTTTTTTTTATTCATGTTTTAACCTCCAATATGTGATGGTAAAAAACAGGTATAGTAATTAGAATTTTAGTGCGAAAACTTCAAAATATTTGCAAGTAATCTCCAAAACTTGGACATACTAATATTATTATTCTAAAAAACGTAGATTTTTTCTCTTGTCACATGCATATTAATCCCAGAAATAATCTTCCTTCCTTCACTTTCTATTTTGATTATAGGAAACAAAGCTCTCGTTTTTCTTACTTGATACTTACAAATTCCTTAAGCAGGGGATATTTTAAAATCTTAGCTTGATGGATATGTGGTGGTACTCCTATGTTAAGAGATAGCTTAAGTACCAAGGATTATGTTGTTTTTATAAAGAGTTGATGTTATGTTTGTTTTGTAACATATGGTGTTTTATGTATGTAGGAGGATTTATTGAAGAAATTATTAATATTGTTTTTATTAGCTACATTTTGTCTACAGATTACAGGATGTTCTAATAATATGGGTGCACAAAGGGAGAAGTTTAAAGCTTCAACACCTGTGAAGTTTAAACGCATCAATAAAGGGTGGTACAAACATATGTAATAGTTTGTATCACCCTTTGTTGATGTTAGAAATCATAAGGAAAAGGTTGATAGTTAGATATTTTTCATAAAGAAAAGACACTTATATAAGAGTGTCCTTTCTAATAGTTTTTTAGCAGAAGCAACTGCATCCGATAATGATTAATAGTATAAAGAGTACAACGAGTAAAGCAAATCCGCCAGCAAAACCACAGCCTTCTCCGCAATTACCACCATAGCCCATAATAGTTCCTCCTTTAGGTAAGAGGATAAAACTAAGGTTCATTCATGTATTTTAACAGGCTCGCTTTACCTTATGTTTTTAACAATGAATGGAGCAGTTTCTTTTTTATTTTATCGAAAGTAAACTTTTAGCCAGTAGTTTATTTTCATACTATTGATTTTTATAAGTATTTGGTGAAAAATCAAGGAGTTGCAAAAAAATACTATACCGAAATTTAGTTCGGTATAGTAACGTGCATATAAAAGATCCCACTTTGCTATATCCTCAAAAAGAGTCATAAAAATCTATGTTTTTTTAATTCAGTTGCAAACTACAAAACTTCTTTTAAAGAAATGTATGTACATACAAATTATATTTTATTCCATAACTCCCTAACTTTTGTTCACGATAGTCTGATATTGAAAAAAATATAATATTTGGTACGACATCACTTTGTTTTTTTATAAAGTTTTGTAATTAAACTATAATATTGTATTTTTTTTGTATTATTGAAATTAGTAATAATAAAATGTATTATTGAAAAGCACAATTTATAATTCAAGTAATCAGGACTATGCGCCCATTATAATTTGAACATTCAGAAATTATAATATTGTCTAAAAATGAGGTGAGATTCATAGAAACAGTAAATATTAAATGGTATGGAATGTATAGTATAAATGATTTTTATAATAGGGAAGAAGCTTCTAAGAAGGGGATATTTGCAATCTCTAGAGTATGTGCTAAGAATGTAACATTGCTATATATAGGACAAACCAAAAGAAGTTTTATACAAAAGATAAGGGAACTTAATAAGGTGTGGCCTTTCGATGAGAGCGAATTAAAGATTACATTAGGAATAATAGAATTTCCTAGTGGTGAAATTTACTCTGAAAAGAAGGTAAAAGAGATAAAATCTCTTTTGATTTTACGACATACCCCATTAGAAAACGAAACATCTTTATTATACTATAGAGGGAAATTTAATTTAAAAATTATAAATAAGGGAAGAAGAGGTTTAATTGTTAAAAAGCTTTCTACAGGAGATCTAATGTGGACATAATTGGAATCACCTTTGAATAAAATTGAAGGTTTCTTAAGTGCGGAAGCTTATCAATTTTTAATGTATTAAACTATTTTGAATGACATATGTCAGATGCTTGAAAAAAATAAATTTTATTATGATCTGAGATCCTGTAGGAAAGTGTAGTTTATTTCTATTATTTAATAAAATATTAAGAAAATTATAGAGATAATACATAAAGAGTAGAGGAGAAAGTAAACGCGGAGGTTTGAAGAATGGGACAAGTAAGTAGATTTCAAGAAAAACAACAGAATCGTCGTCAAAAGGCAATTTTTAATATTGCATTTACTTTAATATTAGTGACAGTTGGTATAGTGACATACCAGTTATTTACTGCTTCTAATACATCAAAGAAAGCAATTGCTCAAGAAAAGAAAGCAACAAAGATAGAAGAGAAGAAAACTGAAGATAAAGAGGTAGCAAAGATAGAAGAGAAGAAAACTGAAGATAAAGAAACAGCACAGCTAGAAGAGAAGAAAACTGAAGATAAAGAGGTAGCAAAGATAGAAGAGAAGAAAACTGAAGATAAAGAAGCAGCACAGCTAGAAGAGAAATCAAAAGCAGAAAAATCGGTAAAAACAAACGGAAATGAAAATAATGAGGAAGAAAAAGCGGCATCTCAAGAAAAGGGTTCTCAAACTAATCCTTCTTGGAAGCCAATTGGTACCGAGCAAGGAGCAAAACCTGAAATGAAATTTAAAGAAGGAACAGTAGATTGGAGTGAGATGAAAAAAGCAATTTCTTATGCTGTTGATGTTCCAGAGAGCCAATTGATTTTCGATTTTATTGGGAATAATGGTAATAATAAAGCCTACGGTAATGTACGAGATAAGCAAAATAATAAAAAATATAAGGTTAATATTGATTGGGTAGAAAATCAGGGGTGGAAACCAGCATCTGTTCAGGTGGTAAGATAAATAATAGAAATGTAATGATGTAAATAAGCTGTCCATATGGGCAGCTTATTATTTTTTTGCTTTATTTACCTCACTATTTTATCTATAACTTCTTTATATTTATGATAGTAATTAGTTTCAAATAAATATGGGGATAGTTGGACTGAACAAAATGTTCCTTGTAAGTAGTAAGCATCTTTTTCGATTTTAATTTATAATTATTTATAAAAAAGAAAAGACACCCTAAGGTGCCTTCCTTCGACTTGAACCATCTTAATTTTAATAATATATTGGACTCCCATCCAAATATTATTTTACCATGTTAAGTTGTTTTATTCATTGAGAAATATGTTTTAAATCTATATTTTTAAAAAATATATAGATTTGAACAATATGTATACGAGCCGCATATCAAAAAAAGACACTCTCAAGAGTGCCTCTCCTTAGCAGCCGAATCCGCCGCCCCAACAGCTAGCGCCAACGATGATTAATAAGATGAAGAGCACAACAAGTAAGGCAAATCCGCCGCCGAAACCACAGCCTCCACCACAACTACCGCCATATCCCATATTAACTCCTCCTTCCATAAAGACCATTTATTAATGGATTTAATTTAATTTATGTTTTTAAGGATGAATGGAGCAGGTCCTTAAAAAATAAAAGGATTTTGGAAGTTAAAAAGAGTTGACGACCTTATTTTTGTCACCGGTATTTCGTCTTCTACATATTGTATTTTATTCTGTGTATTGGGGGAAGGAGGATCTTATGGCTAATTCTGAGATGATTTTACGTTTACTTACGGATTTAAAGATTGAACAACAATTGTTGAAAGAACAGTTAGAGAAAATGCAAACAGCTGTGACTATTCTTGAAGAAAAATCAGTGACGCTTAAAGAAAAACCAGCGACTCTTAAAGAAAAAACAATGACTCCTGAAGAAAAACCATCTGTTACAAAGCAAAGGGCTTTTTCTGGACGCCCAACATCTTTTCGTGATTGGAGAGCATCTAGTCAAAAAAATTAGGGAATGTTATGTGAAATGATAAGTAAAAAAGTACAGTCTGCTGTAGAAAAGACTGTACTTTTTTATGTCAGTAGAGAATGTTAAGGGAGACGTATTTATTTGGCCTATTCCACTTTTAATTGGAGTTCTTTATCTAACTTATCATTATTAATTTTTAAAGTTAATCCTTGCGTGTTTTTCGGTACATCAAATACAATGTTTCCTTCCGAATGTTCATCAGGGTTAACAATGCCAAATTTAAATGTAGAGGTATTTGCAGCTTTAAGTACGGATTGATGTTCATTAGAAATGTGATATTCTTTTCCGAATTCATCAATTAATTTAAAGTTGTTGATATCTAGTGTAATGGGTTCTTCTTTGCGATTATAAACTGCGATATCTAATACTTTAAAGACACCTTGTGCTTTAACTTCTCCAGTCCCTAGAACATCTAATGACTCGGCAGATCCCATTGACATGTATACATCAGAGGAATCTACATTGGTAGGAAGTTCTTTTTGCGGATTCTTGCGATTAAGTTCGTTATTCTCTGTTTTTTTTGAAGTCTTTTGCTCGTTTTTCGCAGATGTATCATGTGAACTGCAAGCTGATACTCCAAACAAGAATGTGCTACATAATAATGATGTTAATAACTTTTTGTTCATCGTTTGTTTCTTCCTTCCAAAATAGAAGCACTTTTAATGAGTGCTATATATATTTGTCTTTATATGTATTACATTTTATATCTTATTATATTGATTTTGGAAGGAAAAGGGAAAATGTTGTACATTTCTCTGATTCGAATTATTTATCTGTCTAAAAGTTGAAATTAAAATGAGCCCCATAAATGATAAACCATTCCACTAACAAAAAACACTAATCCTAAAAATAAAACAATTAAAGCAAGTACTCCATTTTTATTATGTTCCATAAAATTAGCTCCTTTTTCATTTACTTATATACAAAAGCCTCTAGTCGTAATTATGGCTAAAGGCTTTAATCTTCATACTTTGTACTTTATAAAAAAGTTGTACTTCTGTATTAATTTGGAATATGATTATTTAAAGAGAAGGTGATGAGTACATGCATGAAACAAAACAATTCCCGCTTATATCGGGAAATCTCTCATTAGATTTAGTAAATACAGAGTTAGTTAGGCGTGGACAACGTTATGATTTATTAATAACAGATGAAGATGTATTAGAATGGTTACATGTAATAAAGGTTAATCTTCCTTTTTTGAATGGAAAAACATTTATAGGGATTCAAGAGCGAATGAAGCTGGTTACATCTAGTATATTAGAAATAAGAAATATAATGAGAAAGCAGTTTGAGGCAATTGCTGATCAGCACGAAATTTCCAATGATTTTATTACGTATTTAGAAAAACAAATTGAGAAAGCACCGTTTACATATAAAATCATTGAACAGCAGCTAGTACCTATCCCGGTTGGAGAAATCGAGGATGTACTCACATCGTTAATTGCATTTGATGCTTTAACTTTAATAGTAGAAAATAAGCTTATTTTCCTTAAAAGGTGTTCAAACCCTGACTGTGTTTTATTATTTATAGATAAGAGTGGAAAACGAAAATGGTGTTCTATGAAAATATGTGGGAACCGGAAAAAGGTAGCAAAATTCCAGAATCGAAAATGTGAAGAAGTTTAGGGAATCAACTTATAACAGTTGATTCTTTTTTTGTATTCTTGAACTAACCCTTAAAATTAATGTTTACAGGTTAGTTATGTCAGGTTATAATTGTTGGTAAATAAAGGAGGAGAACGATGGATAATATAACAGCAACTAAGCAGAAAGATCCTCAACCAATAAGTGTACGATATTTTACGAAAATGAAAGGGAAAGGAAGAAGCCCATTACAAGTAAATGTAAAGGACTCTTTAACGGGACTACTAGGGGGATTTTTAACAATTCTTACCTTAACATATTTAACGAGCATAACCTCTACAGAATTATTAATGGCTCCATTTGGGGCGAGTTGTGTATTGGCGTTTGGAGTTTGGAATGCGCCATTATCTCAGCCGCGTAATATTATTGGAGGACATTTGATTTCAACTTTCATCGGTCTATCAATATATCATTTGTTTGGGAATGAATATTGGACAATTGCTTTAGCGGTGGGGATGGCAATAGCCGTTATGATGTTAACGAGAACGACGCACCCTCCAGCAGGCGCCGATCCGATTATCGTTATTTTAGGGGCAAATAGTTGGAGTTATTTAGTAACACCAGTTTTAATTGGCTCCGTTGTTATTGTAGTTATTGCTTTATTCATTAATAATATGAGTAGTAAAAGAAATTATCCAACTTTTTGGGTGTAGTTTGTGAAGTGAAAAATAATTTAAGTGAGTATTCTATTCTTACTATGTTTTCATTTCACATACATTTTAGTTTACAAAGAAAAGACACCCATATAAGAGTGTCTTTTCCAATAGTTTTTTAGCAGAAGCAAGAAGCTCCAACGATGATTAATAAAATAAACAATACAACTAATAGTGCAAATCCTCCAGCAAAACCGCAGCCTTCGCCGCAACTACCACCAAATCCCATAATAGTTCCTCCTTTAATAAGAGGGGAAAACAAAGGGTCACTCGTGTTTTTTAACGGATTCCATTTACTTTATGTTTTGAAGTATAAACATGAGCGGGTCCTTTTGAAAATAAAAAAGACACCTTGAGGTGCCTTTTGTCCAATGTCATTTCATTAATATTCGTTAGCATAAAACTCTTTTATTAATTTTATTTCATTTGTATCTGGATTAAACTTAAATATTTTAATTTGATTCGATTCATCTTTGTATGCAAATGTATTCTCACCAACTTGGGTCATATTGCTGGTGTTTAAAATAGGATCGCTACCGTGATCAGTAATTTCCACAGTTTTCTCCCGGTCCCAGAATGCAATGACAATAATCAAAATGATAAGACAAACCCGTATAAAACGTAATTCTCTTGCAACAGGATGTTCCATCTGTTAGTCTCCTTTATTGTTTGATAGATTCTGTTTATAAAAGAGATAATTCCTAGGGATAGAATATAAATAAAAAAGACACTTTAAAAAGTGTCTTTTTTATTTTAGTTATGCGCATTACTTAATAAGACGCTAGTTCCTCAGTCTGGCTATGAGTAACTATGTAGGGTAACTCCATTATAACATTTTAACCAGTAATGGGTCTATATGGAATTTGGTTGATTTTAATTTTGATGATTCATAACTATTTGTTAAGTATTTAGATGAAGGAACTAAGCTTGTTTTAGAAGAGTATTTAGATGAGCTTGATATAGATGCTATGTCTTATACATTGGTCTTGCGGCAATACAACTGGAGAAAGGGGAGGTTTGCATTAATCGAGCGAGGGGCAAATCGTGGGCTTTGGGAAGAAGCTGATGTAGAAGATTATGAAGAGAGAAAGAAAGTTTTACATACATTTAAAGCACAGCTGATAAAGTGTAGAGTTATATTTCCCTTTACACGAACATAACGGTATAATATATTTAAGTTAAGTAAACTTAACTATTAAGTGAAATGAAATAAAAGCATGGAGGATGCTATGACTAGAACGTATAAAGAAGTAATTAATGAAATGAATCGAGCCTATACGGAACTCTATATTTTACTATTTCAAGATTTAAAGGATGAGTTCGGTCTTACTGGGCAGCAAGAGAGCATGCTATTTCATATTAATTTAAATGAAAACACGACAGCAAATCACATTGCGACTACTTTTAATATATCAAAAAGTGCCGTTAGCCAAGTTTTATCGAAATTGGAGAAACAGAAGATGATTTCAAAACAAGTAAACCCTAATAATAAACGTGAGTATTTCCTTACACTTGGTCCAAACGGTAGTAAGTATATAGAGCGGTTGTCTGAGTTAGATGATGTATTAATTGAGAAATACTTTTCTAAAATCGATATAAATGCCCTAGAGCAAATGACCGATACATTAACGAAAATAAATAAAGTGATATTGGAAGAAAAGCAGAAGGATCTTGATTGTAATGAGTAAGAAGCAAGATGAAACAATTAGTAGAAAGGAGGGGAAGCGTGTTATGAGTTACATACCAAATATGATTACGATAGCAAATTTTGTGTGTGGACTTTTGGCTATTCACGCTGTTTTCGTTCACGATATGTATGGTGCAGTTATGTTCATTATTACAGGTATGGTCTTTGATCTGTTTGATGGCATGGTCGCTCGGAAATTGGATTCTGTTTCGGAAATAGGCGGAGAGTTAGATTCATTTGCGGATTTAGTTACTTTTGGGGTGGCACCGTCTATTCTTGCATATAGTGCCTCGTTAAAAGATTTGCAGTCTATCGGGATAATATGTGCGCTTGCTTATAGTATTTGCGGAATGCTTCGGCTTGCAAGATTTAACATACAGCAAAGCAAACTTCCGACATTTATCGGAATGCCGATTCCATTCGCGGCAATGTGTCTCCTTATTTTATGCTTTTTAAATAATCCAGTTTCCGTGGCGTTTGGTACATGCGTACTCGCTTATTTAATGGTGAGCAAAATCAAATTTCCCCATTTTAAAAAACATATAGCTGAAAGCTTGGATCCTGAAAGCTTGGATTGATGATACGGAACTACAATGAGAAAGATAAAGGAGAATAGCATGATTCGTACGGCATTAAGATCGTTCAACATACAAATGTATTGTTTGCTAGGCGTAATGTTATTGGGATGGTTGATGACGCCTTTTTCAGCCCAGTTTGTCGGGATAAGCATTGGCCTTTTGGTGAGTATGTACTGCGCCTGGATTTTAGGAAGGCGTATTGAAAAGTTTGGAGATAGTATTGTAAAAAAAGAAAAAGCACCGATGCTCGGAATGATAAATCGGTTCGCAGCCGCAATACTAGGTGCGATTATTATGTATGAAATAGAACACCATGAATTCATGTGGACATTTGCTGCTGGAATCATGGGGGGATATTTCTTGGTTATTATTAATTTGGGGTATTACAGTATGAGGGATGCGGAGGAGTAAAGAAAAGACACCCTAAGGCGCCTTCCTTCGACTTGAACCATTTTCATTTAATACGAATCTATCCGTATTACCCCTTTGTTATAAATGTAAACACACCCTATAAAACAGAATCATCTATATACACCAGATTGTTAGTTCATAAAATACAAGAAATTTGAGATTAGTATCGGAGTAACGCCACATCCCCTAAAATGATTGATATGTTACGCCTATCAAAAGAATCTGCTTTATAGAACGTGTCCACAGTTTATATTTTACTATATTTAATATTCATTAAGTGTATTTTTTGTTAATATGTATAATTACATAAAGTGGAAGGCGAAAGAGAGTATGCTTTCGTATTGTGTAATGAAGAAAAAACACTTTAAGGTGCCTTCTTTCGATTGGAATCATCTTAATTGTATTGCGTCGTTATCATATAAGAAAAAAGACATCAATTAAGATGTCCTTTTTTCTTTGTAAAATTGGTGTTAAGAAGGTATAACCTATGAATAATATAACAATCATCGAGTAAGTTTATTATAACAGCGATAAATAGGGTTTTTATATGTAATATTACATATATATAGATTTATTTATGTTTTATTTGTATATTTTAATTGTCTGTTCCTTGTTTTAATTCGTTTAGTTATATTATTTTTTGAGTGCTCCAGCAATGGAGCCTTTTTTTAGTATTCTATTTTGATGATGTTCCATAAGATTAGCACCTTTTAAAGCTGTTTTTATATAAAAAGCCTTTAACTTGTAATTATAGCTATAGGCTCTAAGTGTCATACTTTATAGTTTATAAAATCTTATAAGAAGAATAACCAGTATTTTATATAGAATTTATCCCGCTATTTGCCGAGCTGCCTGTAAACGCCCAAGTGGTGAGAGCTGATTAAAGTTTCACTTTATAATGTTTTTTATCCAATTTGGAATTGAAAATGTACTAGCTTGATAATGAAGCTAGGTTATTAGAAGTGAAAAATTTTAGTTTTATTATAATTAATAGAAATGAAAGTAGTGTAAATATAAATCCACTCCAAATAAGTTGATGAATACCTAAGTTTGAAATGAACCAGCCTCCAATAGTTGTTCCTAGAGTAATTCCGAGATTTGAGAATGAAACGAATAGGCTATTACCAAATTCGGGTGCTTCTCTTGCTTCACTTATTAACCATGTTTGACCAACAATTAATCCACCAGCATGCACGATTCCCCAAATGAATACCATAAAAATCATTGGAACAAGATAAGAACCTAAATAATAAACCAATGTGTAAACAATAGAATATAAAATAGGGAACGATATTACTGTATTTACTATGCTTCTTTGCAAGAGACTACCAAATAAATGATTGCCTAAAATCATAACTATACCAAATATGAATAGCATGATACTGATGAGAGATCCATTCATGGAAGTTACTTTTGCAAGGTACTCGGCGAAGTAGCTGTATACGGAAAACATAGCTGCAAAAAGGAATGTGATGGTTAAAATATTTAACCATAATCCTGGTTTGCCGAGTATACGAATTTGTTTGCCGAAAGACATTTTTTCTTTAACGGGCATAGAAGGAAGTGAGATTAGCATTCCAATGAATGCAAGGGCGTTAATAAGCGCTCCGAATAAGAAAGCAATTTCTAATGAAAATTGATCTGCAAGGTAAGAGGTTAATGGTACACCTAGTGCAAAGCCAACCGTAATTCCCATGAAAACTTTTGTAACCGCTTGACCACTCTTTTCAGGAGGGGCAAGTTTAGCAGCTGTTACAAGAGCGATTGAAAAGAAGAGTGGGTGAAGTGCTGCTGGTAAAATACGAAAAACAAGCATGATTTCAAATTGTGTTGTATAAGCGTAGATTATATTTGAAATAACAAAAACAAAGATGACTGTTAATAAAATTATTTTGCGATTAATACTAGAAATGAGCAGAATTAAAAACGGACCAGAAATAGCAACGACTAGTGCGAATATACTTACTAAAAATCCTGCTTGTGCAGTTGAAATGCCAAATTTCTGAGTGATTTGTGGTAATACGCCGACAATACCCATCTCGGTAGTAATAATTCCAAACACCCCTATTGCTAGTGTAAGAATAAGTAAAGGACTTACTTTTTTCATTTGTAAAACTCTCCATTCTTATTATTATTTTGAAAGTAAAATCGATTTATTAACAAAGAAATGAGCATGATTGGATGTCAATAGTATTAGAATTATGTAATGTTAAATACAAAGACAGATATCTAAATAACTAGATATGATATGTTAAAAAAATGCTCCTTTCTATGTTTCTTACTTTTATAGGTAGCGAAGTTTTAAAAAGAATGTATTGGACAGCTATATAAAAGTAGAATGTGTGAAAGCAAATAATCAATTGGTAGGTTGATTATTTGCTTTCATTTTATAATTCGTTTTGAACGTATTCAGAAAACTCTCGTATTGTTTTTTCATTTCGGCGATAGTAGGTCCATTTTCCAATTCGGTCAGATTGTAGTAAACCTGCTTTTTTCATAGTTAATAAATAACTAGAAATAACCGATTGGGCTAAGCCAGTTTTAAGCTGGATATCTCCTACGCACACTCCAACTTGAAAACTAAGGCCTTGCTCTAGATAAGCTTTTTCATCGAAATGGTTTTCTGGATTTTTCAACCATGATAAAATTTGACATCTTGTTTCATTTGACAATGCTTTATAAATTAATAAAGGTTCCATAAGGATATTATATCTACTTTTATAGATTTGTAAATGGGTTTGTGTGATTTTAAGGGAAGAAGGTATAGTTGATCCCCTCGAATAGGAACAGGGTGCTCTTGATCTGTACCTTTTGTAAAGGACATTCTAAAAAAAGTTAGGCAACCTAAAAAAGATGATTTCTGTATGCAAACAGGAGTCATTTTCTTTAAATTCTATTGATAGCAAGAGTGATTACAGTACGTCATATATTTCTTAATTTCATGTGTTAACTGAACAAACGATTCACATGAGTTTATATATGCTGCATCGGTTAAAGTATTACAGGCAAAAATGATAGTATTGTTAGGTTTAAGCATGTTGTTGCCTAGCTATCAATGGCGGATTCCTAAGAAGAGTAATAATAAAACCCAACTGAAGATTTAAGAAAAATTTTATGTTTATCCCACTCTTTATTTTAAAAGTTTTTCCTATCCTATAAATGACTTACATCATGAAGGAGACTAAAAAAGACAAAGTCATAGATGAAAATGTAAAGTTAGGGGATTCTACATGCATACAGGAGTTTTGATTAGTTATTTGTATACGTATTTTTTTACTATAATTTTTTGTATTGTGTTTCAAATTGGATTTTATTTTAAAGCGAAAAACAATATATCTATTCGGCATTTTTTATGGGTGTATGTTTTTCTATTCTACCTTTCGCTAGTGTATAAGGTGACGCAAATCGCGACTGTATGGGATATAAGTAGATATGAAATGTGGATTCGTGTAAGTCAAATCAACTTGACTCTATTTGATACGGTAGGTAGTACTACGTATCTTTTGAACATTGTACTGTTTATGCCGTTAGGTTTTTTATTACCGACTATTTGGCCGCAGTTTAGAAAGATAAAAAACACCGTATGCGCGGGATTCTTTTTTTCATTGGCAATTGAGTTAAATCAATTACTAAATAATAGAATTACAGATATTGATGATTTATTTACGAATACCCTTGGGGCAATTATTGGGTATGTCTTATATAAAGTATTATATACAGCGTTATTTAAATTGATATTGAAAAGAGAGGAAAAAAAGCTTGATACAAACTCGTCTCTAGTCATAAAATACGAGGCTGTTTTTTGTTTAGTGTGTTCATTTGTAGGTGCGATGTTCATTTATTATCCAGCTTTATTTGGAAGACCTGTAATCATTCAGTGAGGTGAGTATGAATTTCTTTTGAACGCTCGAGCGATATTTCAATTTGTAAAAAGCCTTTAACTTGTTATAGTTAAAGGCTTTTATCATCATAATTTTTACTTACCAATTACCCACTCTAACATCCGCCTTCAACCACTTCACCCAATCCAAATCCTCTACCTTAAGCAAACTGAGAGAAACACCCTTCATATCTAAAGAAGTCAACAGCGTACCAACCTTTACGAACTCCACATGTAATCCTTCCAGTTCACACAAACGGCGAATGTCATTTGCGAAAATGTATTGTTCCATTAATGGAGTTGCGCCGAGTCCATTAATAAGGATAGCGAAGTTGTCTCCTTTTCTCCAGCGGTAAATGCTTTTTAGTTTGTTCATTAGTTCAATCGCTAATATTTCAGAAGAGGATAGTGCTTCTTTACGGTAACCTTTTTCGCCGTGGATACCGACGCCATAAAAAACTTCGTCGTCGTGTAATGTGAATGAAGCTTTCCCCTTCATGGGATCATTGGCAGGTGAAAGGGCAACTCCTAATGTGTGTAAGTTTTTAATGACAGATTGCCCAAGCATTGTTAATTCTTCTAAAGAGTGACCTTCGAGAGCGGCCGCACCAAGTATTTTTTGAACAAAAACAGTACCAGCGACGCCGCGTCTTCTTTTATTAAAAGAAGCATCATCTTCAATTGAAACGTCATCATTTACGATGATGTGGTCAATTTTTCTTCCGTCTGCTTTCGCGATTTGTTCTGCTGCTAAAAAGTTTGCTACGTCATCTTTAAAGTTTTTGATGATGAATAAAATACTTTTATCTTTTGGTATGAGGCGAGTTGCTGCTACAATTTGTTCCACTGTAGGCGGAGTGAAAATACAGCCATTTACTGCCGCCGTAAGCATTCCTTTTCCTACATAGCCAATATCAGCTGGTTCATGTCCGCTACCACCGCCGCTTATAAGGACAACGTTTTGCTTCAGTTTTTCAATATCTTTTACATAAATGATGTTATTTGTTTCGTCGTAATTTACTTTGTCGTTATGTTCAAAATAAAAGCCATGCAGCATATCTTGAACGATATTTTGTACATCATTCATAATCTTTTTCATTGCTTTTGCCACCCTTTAATTACTTTGCTGATTGCTCAAGTAATAGTAGTAATTGATTGTTTATCATATTTTTCATGAGAGAAGACATAATGGATGGATTTACTTCGCACTTGCTTTCAATCCAATCTTTTATCGTTCCAACGAAGCCGTGACTATAAAAGGAGGCAATCGTATTTTTCGTTTCAATAGAAAGAGTTAAGCCACAGTTCACGGATAGTTCATCAATAATCTTCATATATAAGTTTTTCGTATGCTCAAATAAATAGTGATTAAACGAGTTTTGCTCAATGACTTTAAAAGCATTTCGGTAAAATTTTTGATTTTCATAAAAGTAATCAAATAATAAATCGAAAATATTTTCCCATGTTTCATAGTCGAGAAAGTCGATAATGTTTTCCTTCGTTTCTTCTCTATAAATCCAGCTTAATAGTTCAAATTTATCTTTAAAATGATAATAAAAAGTTTGCCTACGCATTTGACAGTGTAACATAATATCGCTCACTGATATTTTATGAAACGATTCTGTTTCCATTAAATATTTCAATGAGTTCGCGATTATCTTTTTAGAAATTATAGAAGAGGTCATGTGGATCATCCCTAGAATGTTATTAATATGAAAATCCTACCGAGAAATGAGAGCGGTGTCTTTAGACAGATTGTCCATTTTGTCCGTTTACTATAAAACGCTTTCATTTTAACATGAGTAGTAAGAAGAAGATTTCAAATATATCACAATATATTAAAGGAATTGAGGGAGAATCACAATGAAAAAGATTATAAACAAACCAGAAACATTAGTAATGGAAATGTGTAACGGAATGGTTATGGCTCATCCAGAGCTTGAGCTTTTGAAAAAATATAAAGTCATTAAGAAGAAAGAAATGAACGAAAATAAAGTAACGTTAATTAGTGGCGGCGGTAGTGGTCATGAGCCAGCGCATGCAGGTGTAGTCGGAAAAGGAATGTTAGATGCGGCAGTGTGCGGAGATGTGTTTGCTTCTCCTTCACAAATTCAGGTGTATCAAGCAATTAAAGAAACAGCGAGTAAAAAAGGTACGTTATTAATTATTAAAAATTACAGCGGCGATATTATGAATTTCAAAAACGGAGCTCATTTAGCGACGGAAGATGGAATTGAAGTAGATTACGTAAAAGTGGACGATGATATTGCGGTAGAAGATAGCCTGTACACAGTAGGACGCCGCGGCGTTGCGGGCGTTATTCTCGTTCATAAAATTGCCGGCGCAGCAGCGGAAGCAGGTATGGATTTAGGAGCGGTGAAAGCTGTAGCGGAAAAAGCAGCGGCTAACGTGCGTACAATTGGTTTAGCATTAACGTCTTGTACAGTTCCAGCGAGCGGATCACCTACTTTCACACTTGCGGAAGATGAAATGGAATACGGCGTAGGTATTCACGGCGAACCAGGAATTAAACGTGAAAAAATGTTGTCAGCAGATGAACTAGCGAACCGTATGACAAATGATCTTGTAAAAGATTTAGGAGTAAAAGATGGCGAAGAAATTGCGCTTCTAGTTAACGGTTTTGGCGGAACACCACTGCAAGAACTTTACTTATTTAACAACGCAGTGACGCGAGAACTAGCTGCTAGAAACATTAAAATTAATAGAGTATTTGTCGGTAACTATATGACGAGTATCGATATGGCTGGTATGTCTTTAACAGTAATGAAATTAGATGATGAGCTAAAAACATTACTATCGAAAGAATGTAATACACCAGCGTTTAAAGTAGATGGACCAGTTGAAAGTGTTGAGTACGTAAATGTGCTTGAAGAGACAGAAGAGAAGGAAGTTTCCTTTGAAATAGAAACAGCGGAAGAGCACGCTGTTATAAAAGATAATGTCATTACATTAAACAACATGATTTATCTCGTTGATAAAATGAGCGACGTTATTATTAAAAATGAAGTACCGTTCTGTGAGCTAGATACGCATGCTGGCGACGGCGACTTCGGAATGAGTGTTGCAAAAGGATTTAAGCAATTAAAACGTGAGTGGCATTCTATTGTAGAACAAGAAAACGTAACGATCGGATCATTCCTTGACGGTTGTTCGATGATTATTATGGAACATTGCGGCGGCGCATCTGGTCCAATTTGGGGTGGTGCATTCCGCGCAGCTAGTAAAGCAGCGGGCGAAAAACGTGAGTTAACAGTGAAAGAGTTCGCTGAAGTGTTGCAGGCAGCACTTCACGGTATACAATCTATCGGTGAAAGATCATTCGGTAGAGGAGCAGTAGTTGGTGACAAAACACTTGTTGACGCACTTGCTCCATGTGTAGACTCTTGGTTAGCTAGCGCTTCAAACGAAGAAGACGTAAAAACTGCCTTTGAAAAAGGTGCAGAAGCAGCAGTTAAAGGAGCAGAGTATACGAAAGAAATCGTAGCTCGCATGGGCCGCGCTGGTACAGTTGGCGAAAGAAGTTTAGGATATCCAGATGCAGGTGCACATGCGCTTGGGGTTATCTTTACGGAGATTGCGGGTAGTTTGAGATAGAAATTGGAAAGTCCCTCTGCTTTAAGGCGGAGGGATTTTTATATAGTTGATATGTAGAAGACTTCTTTCGGTTCTTTTTCTGTAAAATATGAGTTTGTTACTATTTTTGATAAAACATTATTTCAAAGCGACACTTAATATTTCTCAACATGCATATATTGAAAATAGTTAGAAAATTTAAGATAATCATTTATGAAGAAATATATTATAAAAAAAGGGGGAATTTATTTTGTTACGTCGCTTATCTATTTGTACAGTACTAACAGCTTTTATATTTACTTTATTTACATTTAACGGCTCTGCTTTCGCGGCTACGAATGCTACTGAAAATGAAAATGTAGTAGCAGCTTGTGCAAAGGGAGGTACGGTAGGTGTATATGGTGCAAAGATGCGCAGTGGTTATACTGTCGATTCACCTGTCTTACATACATTTAATGATGGTACGAAAATTACTGGAACATGGGTAACTGGTGAATATGTTCAAGGTCATTACAGTAATTCTAAACAGTGGTTAAAAGTTACATATAAAGGGATGACAGGTTATGTATCCCATACAACATTATATAACGTTTGCTCATAAAACTATGTACCATAATAGCTTTGGATATATTGAGCTAATCTCTTCTAGAGATTAGTTCTTTTTTTATCTCTTAGTTTTTAATGGGGCATTTTTTGAAAAAGACCAACGATTCATTAAATCGATGGTCTTATGTTTATCCCGCATTAACGGGCAGTAAGACCCACACCTCAAAATTCAGCGGAAGCAAAGAAGTTAGGTGGAGGATCAACTGCCCGTAAACGCCCGATTGGTTCAACTAATAATCAGTGGGGGATGAACAAAACCCCCACTGATTAAAGTTTCACTTTATATATTATTCATTTGTATCTATATCAAATTTTCCGGTACTTTTTGCTTATTTGAGAGATTTCTTCAATCAAATTGTATTTTAGACTTAGTTTTTTTGTGATTGCAGCTTATCAATTTTCCAGTATATTTGTAGAGGGTCTAAAGAGCTTTCAATATAAAACATATATTCATCTACGGTACGTGGTACTTCAAAAGCTATTTTCAATTCTACCGTTTCATTTGGTTTAACTTGTATATCAGAAGGGTTTTGATCAAGTACCTTTCCTTTATAGGCCTTTCCGTCTTTTTCATCTTTTAAGTTATATTTTAATTCTGATAGTCCAATCGTTTGACCTCGTACATTTTTTACAGAGACATTAACAATGATGGAATCGTTGCTATCATTTAAATATGCACTTTGAACGGCGGTCAAGTAATAGCCTCCCTTAACACTCTCACCAACTAATAAAATACCTTGTTCCAAGCGGCTCATATCTTCCTTTTCTTCAAAGTTTATTAATTCTTCATTTACATTTTTTGCGCTTGGTTCTTCTATTGGAACATTTTCAACGGCACTATCTGTTTTATCTTGTGTGCAAGCAGCCGTAACACTGACTAATACTAGAATGAAAGTAAGTAATATAGATAATTTTCTCATAAAATTTATCTGTCTCCTTAAGTTTCTCAATTTTGTGCAACTATACATATAAGATTAACATAATGTCTCATTATTGGCTCAAAATAGGTGGTCTTTTAAACAACTTATTCTTTTTACTTTTAATATACATTCGATTGGTTCTCGCGATATTTGTTAATCTTTTAAAACATTGGCTTAGTAATACCGAGGGTTATTATAGATATATTAATCATGTAATTTGTCCATATCAAAATGAACGTTTTTTGCATCTAATATATTGTAAATAGATTTTATTTTGAAAGGATGTGATTATATGGCCCATAAATCTACTGGAGTGTTTCGAGTTCCAGTCTCTGAAAATGGGATTATTCCAACTGCTCTCAACATTATGCTAAACAATGATTCACGTTGCCATACTAGTAATGTAACGGTAACTGTTAAGAGAAGTCGAAACACTTTTTTCCCAACTCAAAATGAATTAGTTGAAATCTCTCGTACTTTTGTTTCTTTAGAACCAAACAGAACAACTAAGATTGTGTTATTTACTCCAGAATTCCAAATAGAAGATTTTCTTGATGTCATCATTAGTGGAAATAAAGAGGATGTTAAGGATGTTCTTGTATATTCTTTCTTAGCAGATTCAGTAGGTCACAATCTGCCATCTACTGTTTTCAGAAATGCAGAATACACTTTTGCTTGCTGACACAGTGATGATATATTCTTTACTGTCGTATATCTGAATTGAAATGTTGCAAACAGCACTTCAAGGCATATAATCTATCGTTGAAAGATCATTCGGCAGAGGAGCGGTAGTTGGTGAAAGAAGTTTAGGATATCCAGATGCAGGTGCACATACGCTTGGGGTTATCTTTACGGAAATTTTAGGTAGTTTGAAATAGAAATTAAAAGATCCCTTCTACCTTAAGGTGGAGGGGGTTTTCTTAATATTGTTTTTTGATATATATTGCTAAATATGTTCCAATAATTCATTCTATTGTATTGAGAATAATGTCATCTACATCAAAAAAACGGCTTATAAAAGGAACTAGTATTTGAGGTGGGTTTATTAACGAATTTTATATATAGCATGAATGAAAATGAGATAAATAAAACAATATTCCCTATTATGTTTTTAAAAATTAATTGAGCAGCTCCTTGTAAAAATAAAGAAAAGACACCTAAAGGTGCCTTCCGCCGACTTAAATTAATTTTAATATTATCGATCTAAGTTTAAAAGCTGTAGGGATTTTTTCTGTGGGTTTTGTAAGTAGTTTTTACGAAATTATGAGTGTTTTTTATTTTGTATTTCAATAAGTTCATCTGGTAGCATTTTTGTATAATATTCTTTTTCTGTTAGTTCAAATATAAATAATGCTTTTTTCCAGTTATAAATAACATCTTCTACATTATGTTGTTTCATTTTTAATAAACACTGACCTTTTAAATAGAATAGTTCACCTAGTAGGTATAAAGTATTTAGATTAATTGCTAATTTGATACCCTTATCAATGTACTTTATTGCCTCTTCATATTGATATGTGAAGTCGAAACATTTTGCTAAATTTAACATGAGTTTTAATTTAATTTCTTTATCTTTAGGAAAATCTAACTTATTAAAATTAGTTAAACATCTTTTGAATATATTAATACTTTTTTCATATTCTTTATTTTCCGCATAAAATATAGCCATTGTTTGCATAATATCTATTTCTCTTTCTGATAAAAAATCAGAATTAGTTAAAGTCAGTTTTAATGCATTATTTAAAAAATCTAAAGCAGTTTTTATTGATTTATCCACCACAAATATAGCAATTGCTTCATGCCATATTAGAAATTGTTTCTCATCTTTTGTTTGAAAATTATTCAAGTTTTTCTCTTTTTTTACTATTTCATAAAGTTCTTTATATTGTTTTTGCTTTAAGCAATCTTTTATTACGTATTTTACATTTTCTACATATTTTAATCTTTTGTTTTGAGTTAGTGCAAATATGTTATTCGGATCAATACCAAGTCTTTCTGATAATTGATATAACAATATACTAGATGGATAAATCATACCTTTTTCAATCTTGCTAATTTGACTTTGTGAACATATTCCATGACATAATTCGGATTGTGATATATTTTTTTAATTCTAAGTTCTTTAATGGTAATACCCAAATCGTTAAATTCCATTTTTCCACCTACTATTTAGCACTTTATTAATATAAGAACATTCTCTAACCTTAATGTAATGTAAAATTAATATAGTTGCAATTATTGTTTTAAAGGACTTATTGTTTCTATAAGATGGTGAGATTTTTTTATGTACAAAAAAGACACCAAAAGGTGCCTTTCGTCGACTTGAACCACGTTCATTTAATATAAACCTATCTGTATTTTCACATGCTTTTCCAATTCCTCTATTTTCCATTTGATAAAATGAAATCCTAATATTACCAATAATTAAATAAATATTTCTACATATTCAAGATATTTACATAAATTACAAAAGTGATACATTTAAGTTGTAAGTTATAAAAACTATTAAAGGGGGATTTATTATGTTCAAGAAATTAGTAGTAGGAGCATTGGCAACAGGTATTGCATTAACAGGAGGAATTGGGGCAGCTTCAGCTCGATACGCAAAAAGCTGTGAGCTCTCCGAAACAAGCAACATGCTCAATTCCTTATGAGTATTCTAACGGTAAGTTCAAAAGAACTCTTTATTACTCAAATGGAGTATATGCTAATAGTTTTAATGAAAATGTTTGTGGCGGGACGATTACGTGGTATTTAAAACATGTTCAAAATGGAGTTGCTTTTTACGAAGGTAATTTAAAATAGTAGATTTTTTGAACCTCATTTATTGAGGTTCTTTTATTTTTAGTTTTTAAACTGATTCTCTTTAAAAAAGACACCCTAAGGTGCCTTCTTGCGATTTGATCCATCGTAATATGGTATTGGATGCCAATCCAATTATTATTTTACTACATTAAATAGTTGCGGTTATTGAGAAACAATAAAACTCTTTATTTGAATACAAAAAGCCCTAGGGGGACTAGGACTTTTTTCTAGAATGAATATGATTTAAAAAAGGACTTATATAACGTAACATATGAATGTTTCGTAAATGTATCAAAAAAGTGAACAAAAGCGTTAATTTAAATAAAAAAAGCTCCGCGATAAGAGCTGCGGAGCTTCATAAGGTCGAGTTATGTCGTACTCACAAGGGATTTTAACATGGATGTTGTGGTAAAAATACTGGTAAATTTATCCCGTAAAAGCCCGATTGGTTTAACTAATAATCAGTAGAGGATGAATAAAACCCCACTGATTAAAGTTTCACTTCATTCGAAGGAATTCATGTTTTATAAATTAGATTATGATAGTTGATATTCTCCATATTGACCAGAAAAGAACTAAAAATTCTAGTGAAATTCCCAGTGTTCGTTTCCTAGTTTTTTGAAATTCTTTTATTAAATAGCCAACAGCACTAATTGCTATAAGAATGAAAAGAATAAGTTCGAGTGTAACTGGCATTTTATCTACTCCTAATACAATAATTTATTATATAAAGATTATAAGATATTTTTATGGCTAGTGGTGAAAAATTCAATAGAACTATTTCTAAATGGATGAAATGTTTCAACAGACCAATCAAAGGTTAATACAACAAGTGTTATACAATATACGCATGGAGAGCCGTGGGGCTGACGAAGTATTGAAGTATAAAGAGTTGTTAGATCAAAGGATTATTACCGAAGAAGAGTTCGAAGTGTAGAAACAGTAATTATTAGGTATATAGATGAAACGCTCAGATGAGCGTTTTTTTATTTGTATATTTGCAAGTAAAACAACATAATATCACTATGAATCCTTATAACAATATGAATTTTTGCATATTTTAAAATTTAATATATCCCTTAAAAACTTTTAATTGTATAATATATTTTGTCATATTTTTAGATTTTTCGACATAAACCAACAAAAATAGAGAGCGTATTGGGAGAAGACATTATGTATACAAAACTATTAAAATCAATTACATCATTATCACTTATTGGTGGTGCGTTGTTATATACAAATGGCAGCGATGTAAAAGCTGCTGAAGTGGGTGTTTTTTCTGATGTGCCGACATCACATTGGTCATATCCTGCGATTAAAGATTTAGCGAGTAAAAATATTATTTCCGGTTATGGAAATGGGATATTTGGTTTTGGAGATGTTGCGACAAGGGAGCAAGTTGCAGCTTTAATTTATCGAGTGTTAGTACCGAATAAACAAGGCGGTTCGTTTAGTAATGATGGAACTCGTTACGTATTAAAGGATGGATCTACGTTTAAAAATCCTTACGGTGATATTAATCAAAGTTCTACAATGTTCCCAGAAGAGGTATTAACTTTAACGAATTTAGGAGTTTTTAAAGGTGATGAAAATGGCCAATTTAGACCGAAAGCTTCTGTGAATCGTGCGGAAATGGCACAAATTCTTACGAATGCTTTCCATCTTGCGGCAAAACAAAAACATACCTTTAAGGATGTTCCAAATCCATTTTGGGCAGAAAATGCAATTAGTGCGGTGCAGTCAAATGGAATCGCAGATGGCACAGGGAACGGGAATTTTGAACCGTATGGCACAGTAACACGTGAACAGTATGCGCAGTTTTTATATAAAACTTTGAAGTATAAAAATGCTGATGTGAAAGATACAGGAGATGCGGCATTATTAACAGCGTTTAAAGAGGAAGTACAAAAGCGTATTAATACATACGAGACAAATATTACACTGCCATATAAAACGAAAAATAATAATACAGACGAAGTGATGAATACACTTTTTAACGCATATAAAGAAGTGGCAAGTAAAAATGAGTATACAAATAATAATAGATCGAATGTTTCATATGGGCTTTCTGGATCACCTGGAAATTATACATTTACGCTTAAGATTACATATCGTGAAACGAAAGAACAGACGGAATATGTCATGAAACAAGCGAAAGCAATCGTTTCTTCTATCACTCAAGTTGGAATGGATGATCACGAAAAAGTGAAGGCGATTCATGATTACGTAGTAAAGCATGTTTCTTATGATACGTCTTATAAAGCTTACACAGCATATGAAGCACTTGTAAATCGTTCTGCGGTTTGCCAAGGTTACGCACTATTAACCTATCAATTATTAAAAGAAGCAGGAATTGAAAATCATTTCGTGACAGGAACTGGGGACGGACAACCTCATGCTTGGAATTTAGTGAAAATCGAAAACAAATGGTATCACCTTGATACAACATTCGATGATCCGGTTCCAGATGAGCAGGGCCGCGTAACGTATTCGTATTTCAATTTATCAGATGAACAAATCTCAAGAAATCATGAGTGGAACCGCGGAGACTATCCGCAAGCTACAACAAATTATTATAGTACACTGACAAACAAAATTGCGGCAGGTAGTAAGAAAACGCCTGCATATCAGCAAATATTAAAAGATACAAAGCTAAACTATTTAGGAAATGAATATATTGCAAATAACTATACCGAATTAAAAAATAAAATGCAGCAGCGTTATAGTGCAAAACCAGAGAAAATTGAAGTGCTGTACAAGCAATCAATGAATGGTGCACTGCAAGATGTGAAAAAGGTAATTGGCGAAATTGATTATCCGCAAGGGGCAAATCGTGTTTCTTATAAAGCGGAGCCTTATAATGCGAAAGAAGGGTATTCTTTAGTGACAATTACGTTTACGTATTAAGAATGAAGAAAAAGCATCTGTTTCAGATGCTTTTTTTTATTATATTAATTCGACAAAATATGACAAATGAAAGCGAATTGGTCTGTTATGATAATTTTTGAAATTTTACATTTTGGAGGATTAATCATGAATAAAAAGAAGATTATTGCTGCGTTAATAGGAATTGTAGCCTTATTTGTAATTATTAATGTAGTTGTTACGAAAGAGAAAAAGACATCAACCAGTGAAAAAATGTACTCTGAGAAAGAATATAATAAATTAGTGGATGAACATTTTGAAGAAACACAAAAGTTGAAAATTGATATGAGTGTATTAGAAACTGAAAAAAAATCTCTTGATGCGCAAGTGAAGAAGTTAAAAGATGAGTTAGCGAAAAAAGAGCAACAAGTAGCGCAGTAGCCGGTTCAACAAGAACAACCAAAGCAAGAGCCACAACAACCAGCACCAGCGCAACAGCCGGAAAAGAAAGAAGAGCCAAAACCGGAACAACCTACTGGATCATTCGAAAACCCTATGAAAAGCATAAACAAAACAGAGGCAATGAATAAAGTAAAGGAAAAGGCGAAGCAAGACTTCCAAGATGACTATATGACACAAAACTTTGTTGCGGAGGAACAATCAAAAGCATTTGATTTCTTAAACAGTATTGAAATTAAATCACAAGAAGAATTAAATGTAATGAAGAATGCATTGAAAGATTTTTCTAACGACTTTATGACCACGAAGTTTGTTTATGAAGAGCAAATGAAGGCGAAGAATAAGCAAGGGTAATACAAAAACGCTATCTTTTAAAAAGGTAGCGTTTTTTTTATGGATTATAAAGTTATTCCTACATTTGACATATACAGTCGAACTATATAGTTTGGCTATATATTTATCGTTACATTGGAGGTCTTTATGAATAGAGATAAAAATTTACCATTAACGGAAACAACGTATTACGTACTTTTAGCTTTATTAGAACCAGCCCATGGTTATTTAATTATGCAAAAGGTAGAGGAACTTAGTAATCATCAAGTGAAAATTGCAGCGGGTACACTGTATGGTGCGATTGAAAATTTATTAAAACAAGGATTAATAGAATCGGTAAAAAGTGAAGATAAACGCAGAAAAGTGTATGTCATTACGGAACGAGGGAAAGAAGTATTGCACTTAGATTTTATGAGAATGCAGCACATTATTGAGGTTACAAAAAGCCTATTACATGTATAGTTAGGGGGAAACGATGATGTGGAGATTGAAATTCTTTTTAGACTTTGAGAAAGAGCAAAAATGGTTAGAAGAGATGGCTTGGAAAGGTTATCAACTAGAAAGCAATACATTTGGTTATACATTTAGATATACAGAACCCGAAGATGCGACGATTAAAATAGACCATAGAGTATTTAGCAGAAAAAGTGATTTTATTAATTACTGCACACTATTTGAAGATAGTGGGTGGGAGCATATAGCCGGTAATAGGTGGTCAGGTACGCAATATTTTAAAAAGGTAGATGAAGAAAGTGAAGATGACATTTTTTCAGATCCAATGTCACGAGCAGGGAAGTATAAACGTCTATCTAAAACATTTTTAGAATTAGCAATCTGTTATTTGCCGATATTATTTTTATTTATGTATAGTAATACAATGAATTTAGGAGCATTTGTAAATCCGAAAGAACTATACTTGACGCCAGGGTTATGGGATAAGCAAGGTGTATCATTTCTATGGTCATTCTTATTTGAAACGCCATTTGCATTAATGAGAGGACTTTTTTTGACATTTATCCCCGTTTCGACATGTATGTTTTTCGTTTGCTCGTATAAAGCAAATCGGTTGTATGAAGAGAGAAGATGATAGGATGGATCCCCTTAAAGCTAACGCTTTGAGGGTTTTTTTTTAAATGTATAAATAGGTAATTTAGTAATTATTAACATTAATTCCTTTTGTTTGTGTTTAAATGTGATATAATTTTGATAATATTTCTTAGGAGGATGATTACCATTAATATACTTTTAGGTATTATTGGAGCGATTGTTTTACTTGCTTTTGTTATCCATCCAGGAGTCCCAGACAAACGTGTTCCTCTACAAAATAAACTTGCAGTAATCCTTCCATTGATTGTTATATCTGGTTTAATTTCCTTGTATATATAATTAAAACAAGTACTTATCAAGTAACATTAAGATAGGTAGAGAAGTATATATGCTTTTCTACCTATGCGTAGTTTAGTAAAAATGCTCATCAACTTTTTCACCGCTATTGTTCTTTTGTTAATTGCTGCATGGATTGCAAAAGGACCTAATATAGAAGACCAGCATAAATAAAACATTGTATTTCTCAATAAACAAAACAACTAAACATAGCTCAAGTCGGAGGAAGGCACCTTAGGGTATCTTTTCTTTTTTATAAAAAAAGCAAATTGTACGTCTAGACGCATTTTAAACACAAAATAACCGATTCCTTATATGTTAAGAAACCGGTTATTTATTTGCCTACTTTTTTAGAGGACTTTTTCTTGTAATGGTTTTAAATGATTGATTTAAGGTTATACACTTAAATCATAAATAAAAGATAGAGTAAAAACTATATAAGAAATAAATGTAACGAAAACAAGAAAACATATAAACTGAGAATTAGATACATATTGTTCTATTCTTCTTTTCATGTTAATTCGTATTATTTTTCAAATGTGAAGTATCAATTGGAATTTGAGCTTTCCAAGAACCAATTACTTTTCCAATTCTAGTTATATTTACGTCTAAAGTAAGAGGCTGTTTAAAAACGTCTTTTTCTTCAGTAGTTATAACAAATGTAGAAACACCTTCAGGTCTATCATTATCACGAATGCCTATTTTATCTAACTTTTTACCTGCTGCCATAAGTTCAAAAGGAAGACGATCATCTGAATCATGGATAAATGATAGTCTCCCGTCATTTTTAATCTCAGGGTTTTCCTCTTGTTGCCCATTAATTTTACCATCACTTTCAAGATCTAATCCTGATGTATCAAATTCAAATGGTACCAAATTACCATCAGCTTTTTCCATTCTATAATGAACTGATATACGTGCATCTGCGATAAATACTTCTTTGAGATGTACAGTAATACCTTGATCTGTAATTTTTTCATCAATAGGAATATATTTACCATTCTTCATCATATCTTGTATGACACCATTTTCATCTCCTATTCCTTCATTTACAACTTTATCATTTGTAATTGCATCAGAAAAATATGAAGCAACATTTGTAGCCGCCACTTGTACTTGTGGAATCATTGCTGTTGTGAAAAGTGCTGTAGCAGCTACTGCTGTATAAATGAAACGTTTTGATTTTTTACTCATGTTTGTAAAGAGTCCCTTCTTTTGTTGTTTTTTGTGATTTATATTAGAAACATTGTCTAACTTGGAACGATTTTCAAATGTTTTCCATGCTTGTTCTATATCAATTTTGATTTCTTGTGGTGAATTTGCAGATTCTTCATCTAGCATTACGTTTTCCCATTGATTTAATCTATTGATTTCTACTAATAAATCTTGGCATGCTTCACATGTATCTAGGTGCTTTGTGAATTCCTTTCTTATATCATGAGAAAGTTCTCCATCAATATATGTTTGAATAAATCCGATATCATAACATTTCATTTGTTATGCCTCCTCCATTTGTTTATAAACCTTGCGAAATTTCATTTTGGCTCGGACCAATAATGTTCCAATAGAAGATATTTCAATTTGAAGTATTTCTGCAATTTCTTTATATTGAAAACCAGAGAATTTCATTAGTAAAAGGGCTCGTTCTCGATCATTCATTTTATTTAGTATCGTTTGGACCTTTGTAATTTCTTCTTTTCTTATCCAATCATCGTCTAGTGATGAAACATTTTGTACTTCATGGTATTGTATTTCTTTATCAATCTTCGCTTGCTGTCGTTTTTCAGATCGAAAATGGTTATAAGCTACATAAGTAGAAGATTTAATCAACCATCCAGGTATGTTTTCAATTCCTTTCCAATCGCTACGATATAATTGTAAAAATACTTCTTGTGCTAACTCTTCAGCGATAGATTGATTTTTAACAATCCAGATGATTTGTTTCACAGCGTAAGCATAGTACTGATTAAATAAATCTTCGAAGGTCATATCAGAAGCATGACTTTCTTCATTTTCTATGGTTAACATGTTCGTTTAAACCTCACTTTCAATTTGATACCTGTATTATAGAGAAACCAGAAAAACGGATTTTGTGACAGTTTTTCTGGATATTTTTTTATATTTTTTATCCCGCATTAACGGGCAGTAAGACCCCCACCTCAAAATTCAGCGTAAGCAAAGAAGTTAGGTGGCGGGCTGCCCGTAAAAGCCCGATTGGTGGGGGCTAATAATCAGTGGGGGATGAACACACCCCCACTGATTAAAGTTTCACTTTATTTTGGCATATTTTAAGTCTTCTATTTTCATGAATATGTATAATTACATAAAATTTTAGTGAAAAAGAGAGTATACTTTCGTATTGTGTAATAAAGATAAAGCCCGCCTACGGAAATAGGCGGGCTTTTTTTACATATAAAGAAAAGACACTCACATGAGTGTCTTTTCCGATAGTTTTTTAGCAGAAGCAAGCAGCTCCAACGATGATTAATAAAATAAACAATACAACTAATAAAGCAAATCCTCCAGCGAAGCCACAGCCGCCACAACTACCACCAAAGCCCATAACAGTTCCTCCTTTTAAATAGGAAGGGAAAACCAAGGGGTCACTCATGTTTTTTAACGGATTCCATTTACTTTATGCTTTTACGAATAAATGGAGCAGGTCCTTTTCAAAATAGATTTATCCCGCTATTTGCTGGGTAGTCAGACCCCGATTGGTGAGGGCTGATTAAAGTTTCACTTTATTCTTTAAAAGCGAATAAATGAAAAATAAAATATCCAAAAATATAGATGGAAATCCGCTTTTATACCTTTCACTAAAAGAATACTAACATTATATATTATAAGGAATACTTGTCCTTAATTGTAAATGAAAGGGGGGCATTGGTATGAGTTATGGCTATGGTCACCCTCCGAAAAAATGTTGTGAACATCACAATGAGACTTTATCAACGGGTGTATTACGTAGACATTCCGCTACGTTGTTTCTTACTGTTGAGGCTATGAATGTTGATCCAGATGATACTCGTAGAGTAACTGTTGAAATGTTTGATTGGTCATCTGGTTCTCCGGTATTGTTACCATTAATAGACCCTTCAACACAAACATTGCCACCTAATCGATATGTTACTTTTCGTTCAGCAGCTCTTCCTCCAGCACTGTTTGCTTATGAAGTAAGAATCATTCGTCCGAAAGATAGAGATGTTGTTACGAATGTTTTTGGTCTTAGTGCAATCGTATTTAACCCACAAGAAGGAAATAATGTTTTACAACATGATTTAGCAAAATTAGACCTTAAGTAGATCTTATAAAAGTCTATTTATTGGGCATGATTAAAAAAAGAGTAGGATGTAATCCTACTCTTTTTTTACGTTAACTAGAATTTTAAAAGAAATCCTTCATCATTTTAGCGTCTTTGATGTTCACGATCACGCCTTCAACTTTATCTTTCTTCTCATCTTTGGCAATTGTAATTTGTTCCTTATTATCAACCCAAACAAGAAACTCTTCTTTTTCGTCATCTTTATATGTAACGGTTATAGTAGAATGCACAGATTGTTTCTTTTTTTGATCTAAAGTGATAGTTTTAGGTGTTCCATTTTGAACTGCTGAAACGATAGATTTTATCATTTCTTCATTATCTGTTTGAGATTTGGAAGTAGTATGATTTGTTGTTTTCAGTATTTCAATGTCTGTAATATTTGCGGAGTTTAATTGAAAGGTATTTTGTGTATGTTCTTGCTTAACTTGTGAAGATTTATCTGTAACCGAGGTACTTGTACAACCTATTAAAGTGAAAGATAGAGCGGTTAGAGCGCATATAGATATGATTTTTTTCATATTATCCCTCCTTACGTTCAATTATAACAATTTTCCGTTAATTTAGGAGGTTATTGTAAGTAGAAGATGTTTTAAAGTGGTAAATGATGTTGTTTATTTTCTATTAAAATCAAAATTCACATAACTTTTTTTGAATTTTATGTTTAACATTTCGAAAATAGGTGTACTACATATAATATAACAAATAATTCATTTTAAAGGAGGAAGTTAAAGATGGAAACGAAGTATAGTAAACCTTTTGTATATGAATTTATTACGGAGAAAGAGGTCATGAATGCAGCGAATGATCTCGTGAAGAAAGGAATAGAACAAAAAGATATTTACGTATTAACACACGAGAAAGATAGGACAGATAGAATTGCAGACAATGCAGACGTGAATACAATTGGGATAAAAGAGGAGGGACTTGGGACAAGCATTATTAACGTCTTTCAAAAAACAGGAGATCAGTTAAGAAATAAGATGCAGGAGTTAGGGCTTAATGAGGAAGAAGCGAACTTTTATGAAGAAAAGCTGGATGAAGGGAAAATCTTGTTATTCGTTAAGGATTTAGAAAGAGTCGGTGAATGGTTACAAGAAAGAAGATGCATGTATTCTATTTAAATTTGTATCCTTTAAATCTATAAATCTATTCCGAAAAGGAGATGGGAAATATGAGTGAGAGCGGGCTAAAAGAACAAATTACGGGTAAAGTTGAAAAGAAAAAAGGACAAATAAAAGAAGGAATTGGTGAAGTTACAGAAGATAGAGAGTTGAAAAATGAAGGGAAGTGGGAGAAGACGAAGGGAACTATAAAAGAAAAAGTCGGAAAAGTGAAACAAAAGATAAGCGATGAGTTGGATAATAAAGAATAATACATTTTCATCAAGCTTTGGTTACATACCAAAGCTTGATGAATCCAATATAAAACGAATATAGGAGGTTTAATTGTGGGACTTATTATTACGTGTATTGTAGGTGGACTTATTGGTGCGTTAGCTGGAATGATTACAGGAAAAGACTTTCCTTTAGGTATAGTTGGTAATGTAATTGCTGGATTAATCGGATCTTGGGTAGGTAGTGCGTTATTTGGTCACTGGGGTCCTGAATGGGGAGGCATTTTTGTTCTTCCAGCGTTATTAGGTGCAATCGTCTTTATTTTAATCGTTACATTCTTCTCTAGAATGCTACGGAAAGCGTAAGTATGATAATGAATAGTAATCTTAAGTTTATTATATATAGCTATAAAGTTAAAAGAGTGATAAATATACATAAAAAAGCATCCAATTAAAATAATTTGGATGCTTTTTTAATGTAATCTGCATAGGAAAGAGTGGGGATGAAGAACCCCCACTCATTGAAATTACACTTTCTATTATGTATTAAACCGTCGTTACTTTTTCACAATTATTTATCCTTACGACTTGCCTTGGTTCTATATGAGATAAGTTCTCGTTATTACCTATATCAACTACAATTGTATTCGTTAGTATGTTAATAATGGAACCAACTAATTTTGTAGCATGATCGTGTCGATAAGAAAATTGAACAAAATCTCCCTTTTTAAAGTTGTGCTCTTCCATAGATAGATCCCCCTAAAAATAATGTTTATACATTATACATACACAAATTTATAAAGTTTAAACATTTGGTAGTATTTTTTTAGTATTAAGCTGAGAAAGGTGTAGAAAATTTATTTATCCCGCTTTAATGGGCAGTAAGACCCCCACCTCAAAATTCAGCGAAAGCAAAGAATTTAGGTGGGGAATCAACTGCCCATAAAAGTCCGATTGGTTCAACTAATAATCAGTGGGGGATGAAGAAAACCCCCACTGATTAAAGTTTCACTTTATAATTAAAATGAAAAAATATGTTTAAAACTAATTTTTAAGGGTAATTAAATAGTAGTAGTTTGAGATAAGGGGGCGGAAATGATGAATTTGGCAATAAATATTTTGCAAAATGATTTAGGTTATACGGTACAACTTAATGGTGAAATTGATGCCTATACGGCATCAGATTTGAAAAATAAGATTATGCCTATTGCAAGTGAAAAAGAGGTTCATATTGTAGTAGATTTTCATAACGTAGATTATATGGATAGTACAGGCTTAGGAGTTTTTATAGCTTTATTAAAAGCAGTTAAGAAAAATGATGGGAAGCTAGAGTTTACTGGTGTGTCTAAAAGGCTAAAAAGATTATTTGATATTACAGGGCTAACAGAAATATTAAATTTGAATTCCGATTTTGAAAAAGTAGAAAGAAGGTGACTAGGGATGATGGAGAGATTTGAAAAGATAGAAATGAAAATTCCTGCAAAAGCAGAATATGTGGCTATTATTCGTTTAACAATGGCTGGTGTTGCGAATCGAATGGGCTTTGCTTATGACGATATAGAAGATATGAAAATTGCTATTAGTGAAGCATGTACAAACATTGTACAACATGCATATAAAGAAGACGTTGGAGAAATTACAATTGTCTTTGGCTTATATGAAGATCGATTAGAAATTATGGCTGCGGATAATGGAGTTAGCTTTGATTTTAATAGCTTAAAAAGTAAAGTTGGTCCGTATGATATTAATAAACCAGTAGAACATTTGCCAGAAAATGGTTTAGGTTTATATTTAATCAATACGTTAATGGATGATATACAAATTATGCATGATGAGGGCATGACAGTTTTAATGACAAAATATATACAAAGAGAGCAGGTGGAGAATGATGGAAATCCAATCTCAACCTACAAATCTTACTAAAGAAGACGTTATTAAACTAATTGTAGACTTCCAACAAAACCAATGTGATGAAGCACAGGAAAGATTGGTTAATCACTATAAAAATCTTGTATACTCCATTGCATATCGCTATTCAAAAGGTGGGCCGATGCATGAAGATATTATACAAGTAGGAATGTTAGGGCTCTTAGGTGCAATAAGAAGGTATGATTATTCGATAGGGAATGCTTTTGAGCCGTTTGCAATACCTACGATAGTAGGCGAAATAAAGAAATATTTACGTGATAAAACTTGGGGTATTCACGTTCCAAGGCGAATTAAAGATTTAGGCGGGAAGATTAAACTTGCGATAGAGGAGCTAACAGATCGTTTGCAGCGTTCACCGAAGATTATAGAGATTGCAGATCATTTAGGACTATCCGAAGAGGAAGTGCTAGAAATTATGGATGCGAAAAATAATTATCGCGTATCTTCCTTAGATGATGTAGTTGAAAATTCATCTGATGGCAGTTCGGTAGCGAGGATTGAATCTGTAGGTGAAGTAGAGCAAGGATATGAAGAGACAGAAAGGCGTCTCGTTTTAGAGGATATTTTTAACGTATTAAATGATACGGAAAAGAGTGTTATCCATTATATATTTGGAGAAAATTTAAATCAAAAAGATACAGGGGAACGGTTAGGTATTTCGCAAATGCACGTTTCTCGTATTAAAAGACAAGCGATAAGTAAATTGAAGCAAGCCGCATTTTTAGATACATAAAAATTTAAAAGAATTATGTTTAAAACATGAGAAAAGGGGTAGTTATTAAGTATAGGAGGAGATATAAAAATGTCACACGATGTGAAAGAACTAATCGAAGGATTGAATGAAGATTTAGCAGGAGAATACTCAGCAATTATTATGTATAACCATAATGCAGCTACAGTTTCTGGTATATATAGACAAGTGTTAAAACCTTTCTTTGAATCTGAAATTAGTGATGAACAAGGACATGCTCTATATTTAGCGGAGAAAATTAAGACACTAGGTGGTACACCTACTACGATCCCTTTACCAGTGAAACAAGTAGAAGATGTTAGAGAAATGTTAGAATCCGCTAGACAATCAGAATATGAAACAATTAAGCGTTATGAAACGAGAAAAGAACAGGCAGCGAAATTAAATATGACAGAGTTAGTTGTAAAGTTAGAAGATATGATTGCAGATGAAACAAATCATATGGAAGAATTAGATCGTCTTTTAAATGACAAAGCAATGGTATTAAATTAATAGTGGAAATTTATAGAGTGAAAGAACAAACTCTCATTTCTGGGGGTTTGTTCTTTTGCTGTATAAAAATTATGTTAGAGTAGGAAATTTTCATTTTGTAACTGAGTATGCAATACTAGAAAAATAGAAAATGATAATAGATTTACATTTTAAATAAGAAAAGGGGAAATAACTTGTGTCCATTTTAATTGTCGATGATAATCCGGTTAACATCTTTGTAATTGAAAAAATTTTAAAACAAGCCGGATATCAGGATCTTGTATCGCTGAATTCTGCACAAGAGCTTTTCGAATACATTCAATTTGGAGAAGATTCTTCCAGGTATAATGAAATTGATTTAATACTGTTAGATATTATGATGCCTGAAATTGATGGACTTGAAGTTTGTAGGCGATTACAAAAAGAGGAGAAGTTTAAAGATATTCCTATTATTTTTGTTACAGCTTTAGAGGATGCAAATAAGTTGGCCGAAGCTCTTGATATGGGGGCAATGGATTATATTACGAAACCTATAAATAAAGTTGAACTATTAGCACGTATGCGTGTAGCGTTACGCTTGAAATCGGAATTAAATTGGCATAAAGAACAAGAAGAAAATCTTCGGAATGAACTAGATTTAGCTACGCAAGTACAAAGAAACTTATTAAGTAGCCCATTAAGAGAAGATTATATAAAAATTGAAGCAAGTTACTTACCTTCATTTAAATTAGCTGGAGATATGTATTATTGGTATAAAATCGATGAAAACCGCTACGGTATTATATTATTAGACGTGATGGGACATGGTATATCTGCTTCATTAGTTTGTATGTTTATTTCGTCTGTATTACGTGAAACGATTAAATCTTTAATCGATCCAGAACTTGTCATTAAAGACTTAAATAAATATATGACTCTTTTACATAATGAGAATGACGATATTCCATATTATTTTACAGCGATATATTTAGTAGTAGATACAGAAAAGAGAACGATTGAATATGTAAATGCAGGGCATCCTTCTGGATACGTTTTAGTTGATGAAACAAATATGGTTGAACTAAATCGCGGGAGTTGTGCGGTAGGATTTTTTGATGAAATAAAAGTTGAAAAGACAGTTATACCTTTTGAGAAGAACGCTCAAATCGTATTGTTTACAGATGGTGTTCTTGAAGCAATTGCAAATGATGAATTTGAGGCTGAAGAGAAATTACGTACTTTTACAGAAAGAAAATGGGGAGATTTAGAAGGCGAGATAGAAGGGTTTTACAAGGAAGAACAAAAGAAAGCGCAATCAGATGATATGTGTCTAATTATGATACAAACGAATGCGAAATAAAAAGCGTATGAAATCCAAACAGAGGATTTCATACGCTTTTTATTGTATTTTTTGATAAATTTGTTCGCTAGGATTAAATTGGGTATAATGCGGCATTATATTTGAAAAACGAAGAGTTTCTTTATTTCCTAAACATAGAAAACCATTGTGACCTAAGCTTTCATAAAATAGTTGCTGCACTTGATTTTGAAGTTTACTTGTAAAGTAAATTAAAACGTTACGACAAAGTATAATATGAAACTCGTTAAAAGATTGATCGGTTACTAAATTATGCTGTGCAAAAATAATGTTTTGTAACAGTGAAGGATTAAAATAAGCGAAACGATTATCTGTTGAATAATAGTTAGAAAATGCTTGTGTACCGCCAGCTTGTAAATAGTTTTTCGTATAAGTTTGCATTTTATTTAACGGGAGGATAGCTTGTTTTGCTTTTTCTAACACATTTGTATTCATATCTGTTGCGTAAATAACCGACTTTTCACTTAATCCTTCTTCGTGAAGTAAGATGGACATTGATAATACTTCTTCACCAGTTGCGCATCCAGCATGCCAAATTCTAATTTCAGGTTGCTTTTTCAATTCAGGAATAACATGCTCTCTTAGCGCTTTAAAAAAGGCAGGGTTACGAAACATCTCAGTTACATTAATCGAGAAATCATTTAATAACTGTTCTAAAATCCCTTCCTCGTGAATTACTTTTTCAATTAATTTTGAAATGGTTGGGATATTAGAGAGCTGCATTCGATTACAAATCCTTCTATAAATAGATGTGCGAGCATATTGGCGAAAATCAAATCCTGATAGTTTAAATACCGCTTCCAATAGTAATTCAATTTCTAAGTTCGTGCGCTCATCCGTATCTACTGATGGATCAAAATTATAATACTTATTTTCCACTCCAACTAAACCTCACTTATTTTATTAACCATACACTCATTACCGAATAGAGTTGATGTAGATTTAATGGTTTACTTATATAATCTGAAGCGCCAGCAGATAAACATTTTTCCTTATCATTTGGCATTGCTTTAGCAGTTAATGCGATAATAGGTATTTCATTTAACCCTAAGTTCATTCGGATATTTTCCATCGTTTCATAACCGTCCATATTAGGCATCATAATATCCATTAAAATAAGGTCAATATTTGTATTGCTTTTTAGTATTTCTAAACACTCTATGCCGTTTTGGGCAGTAATAATGTTGGCATTTTGTTTTTTTAATGCATTTTGTAACGCAAATATATTTCGATGATCATCATCGACAATTAAAATGGTTTTCTCTTGGAAGACGTTATTTGTTTCGGTAGTAACGATAGCTTCTTCCACAACTTCAGCAGGAATAACATCTTCTATCGTTGCTGCGACTTCTAAATTGGATAACTGTATATCATGTAATCCATTTGGAAGGTTAGGAATATATACCGTGAAAGTACTACCTTCTCCTACATTACTCTCTAACGTAATCCAACCACCTAACAATCTAGCAAACTCTTTACAAATAGATAAACCTAGTCCTGTACCACCATACTTTCGAATCGTTGCTCCATCTGCCTGTTGAAAGGCTTCGAAAATAAGTTGATGCTGTTCTTTAGCGATACCAATACCAGTATCTTTTACTGAAATTGTAATCCAATCTTTACTTATAGACTGCATATCATGACTTAAATTGGTTGTTTCTATTGAATCGAAATGTAAAGAAACGGATCCTTTTTCCGTGAATTTAAATGCATTGGATAATAAGTTTTTAATAATTTGCTCAATCCGTTTTGCATCTGTATAAAACAGATCAGGAATCGTATCACTGTCTTCAATAGTAAATTCGACATTTTTTTGTGCGGCTATATGTAAAAAGTTTTGATGCATATTGGCTGCCATGTCACTTATGTTCGTTGCTTCAAAAATGATGTCTAGTTTGCCTGCTTCTACTTTAGATAAATCTAGTATGTCATTAATTAAAGTAAGTAAGTCTTTCCCTGATGAATGAATGACAGTTGCTAATTCAATCTCATCGTCGGATAAATTGTTATCATGATTTTCTCTTAACATTTCAGATAATAGTAAAATACTATTTAACGGTGTGCGTAATTCATGTGACATATTTGCTAGGAACTCAGATTTGTATTTTGAGCTGCGTAACAACTCGCTTGCTTTTTCTTCTAATTCTGATTTAGTAATTTGTAAGTCAGCTGTCTTCTGCTCAGCCTCTTCAGTTCTAGACTCTAATTGTTCATTCGTTGTTCGTAATTCTTCTGCTTGCATTTGTAGTTCTTCCGCTTGCGTTTGCAATTCTTCTGATTGAACTTGTAACTCTTCTGTCATTGCTTGTGATTCATGTAAAAGAGTTTGAATTCGCATACGTCCCATAATACTATGGATTGTTAAACCTAGATTATCAACGGTTTGTTGAATTAAATCTTGATGTAAATCTGAAATCTCAGTTACACTTACTAACTCCATTACTGCGATTACTTCATCCTCAAATAAGATAGGGATGATTAATAGATTTTTAGGACGTATTTCTAATACTCCGCTAGTGACATAACGAAACTCTTCGGGTATATCCCTGAGAATAAAACTTTTCTTTTCTAAGGCAGACTGTCCAATGAAACCTTCACCCATTTGAATGGATTGTTTCCCAATATCAGCACCTTGATCGGCGAAAGAAGCTTTTTTCACATAGTAGACAGTTTCTTCATATTCTTCACGTACATAAAATGCACCGCAAGAAGTTTGCGTTTTTTGTATAATTCCACTAAGAATTTTTTTACCTAACATCTCAATAGAAGATACACCTTGATACATTAAAATTAATTCTGCAAGCTCCGTTTGTAACCACTCTCTTTTCGATATTTCGTCTAGTAGGTGATTCGTTGTATGAGCAAGATCTTTTATTTCATCACGTGTGTTTACATGAATTCTTTCCGTGATTTTTTCTTTAGAAGAAATGGATTTAATAGCTTGAATTACATTTTTAATCGTTTTTGTAATGGAATTCGAAATATAGAGTGAAATGATAATAGAAATACAAGAAAGTAAGAACAATAAACTGTATAACCAAATCTCTAATTTATTATTTTCAGTATCTAATTGTGCTGCTCTTTTTTTCGTTAATTGCTCCTCAGTGCTACGGAAGTTAGTTACCTGTGACTGTAAGGACTGAATTTGAGTCGTGTCGATTGTTTGTACATTATTACTATTATGATTTGCAATTAACGGGTGAATCTCTTTATTTATCCAACTAATAATATTTTCGTTAATCTGTTTTAATTTTTCTTGCTGAGATGGGTTATCCTCTAATAATGAGAAAAGATCTTGATAATGCTTTTCGTAATCCTTTTCCGCAGAATTAAGAGATTGTACGTAATTTGGATTATTAGAAATGATAAACCCTTTCGCTTTATTTTCAATTATTAGTAAATCTTTCTCCACTTGATTTGTTAAATTGAGAACTTTAAAATCGTGATCAATAATAAAATTACGAGATTTTTGTAAATTAGAAATCTCATTGTTCAACATAATGAAAGAAACAAGTAAGAACAAAATGATAACTAAATAACCAGCCATAATTTTGTAGCGAATACTAAATTTTGCTTTCGAGTTCATTAAAAATTCCTACCTTCAAGGTTATTAAAACTTTTCTATTTTAAAGAATGAAAAACGTAATATATATTATATCAGTTTTCATAAGGCTAAACTAGAAATCCCCCTATTGTATTAGGGGGTCTTTTTTAATAGAGGAAATCATTTTGAAATATAAAAACATATATGAAAGGTAGTAAACGAGGGAATAGAGGGTAACAAACATTCTAAGAAGGGAAGAGTGTTCTTAAAGCTCTTTTTGCATCTATTCCTTCAAAAATAAATAATATAAGATCTTTCTTTTTTACAGTAAGGAAAAAGGATACTAGAGTGCTTAAGTTTTTAATAGAAGTAAGTGCTCCGTGTTTACCTATAAATACATTCGTTTGAAATGTTGTCATTAAAGCATAAAAATGATGAATCTGCGTTATTGTAGGTATTTCATTATAAGAAATAGTAGTAGAGTGAATGGCGTTCATCGTAATATTCCTTTCCATATAGTAAGCATAACAATATAAACATACCCGTTTTAAAAAATGTTAAACATATAAATAAGAAAAAATATAATTATAGTTTTTTACGTTTAGAAAAGGTTAGGAAGGGTATACATATACTACAAAGAGATTGACTGAAGATGAATTGTAAGATGTCTATGTTTAGTAGATTAGTCTATCAAAATATACTTTTACTTTAAATAAAAAGGAGCCTGGTATACATGAATGAAATGATGATTAATATTACATTTGATTTAATTTACTTGTTAAGTAGTTCACTTGTAGTGCTTTTACTATTCGCTTTTTTCGTAAATGGTTATGTTAATAAGAAAATTAGTGTATACAGAAATGAAGAAAAATAAAAATACATTATATAAAACTTTAGGAGGTTAATAGTTATGAATGTAGATAGAAAAATAGTAGGTGTTTTTAGAACAATTGATGATGCGGCACTCGTTATTAATGAATTAAATGATAAAGGATATTCAGCAGATAACATTTCAGCTATTGCGAAAGATCAAAAGGAAATTGAACATCTAGAAGAAAAATCGGGTGAAAAAGTGAATAGCGAAACTGCACATAAAGCAGATATCTTTTCAGCGACAGGGCTTGTAGCTGGAGGGGTAGCAGGCGGGCTCGGTGGTTTATTAACAGGTCTTGGTGTACTTGCCGTTTCTGGAATGGGTCCAATTGTAGCAGCAGGACCGATCGCAGCAGCTATTGGTGGAGCTGGTATTGGCGGAGGAGCTGGAAGTTTAATAGGAGCATTTATAGGATTAGGAATTCCAGAAGAACATGCTAAAAAGTATGAAGAATATATTTACGATGGAAATATATTAATTTTAGTAGATGCAACATTAGATGATAAGTTAGAAATTTATAAAATATTTGATAAGCACAATGCGTATAACTCTGATTTCTTTAAATAATATGTACGTCACATATTAAACATAGTGAATATCGTTTTTTTGATCTTACAACTTTGGCGCGGCCGAGGAGTCGTATGACTATAAGAGAGGAAGGGCTTATAGTAAAAGATCAAGTTCTATTCTGTTATTTAAAAGGGAAGAGGTGCCTTTTCGTGATTGTAAAAATATTAAAGGATAGTAGTAATAGTTTCCTTTGTACAGTTCAAAGTAAAAATGGAGAGAAGTATGTAAAGAAATGGTTTCATAAACAGGGAAACAAGGAAGAATTAGGGCGACCAACTTTTAAAGAAGTAGAAAAGGATTGGAAAGAAAATAGAGAATCGTTTATGTATCCCAATATTAAAGCGCTTTATTAAAATGGAACAAAATACGCGTTTTATTATTACAAAACTGTCACATTCCTGTAAGGTAATTCAATAGATTAGATACTTTTTCCATGTCATAATAAAGTCATAAGAAAGCTTATCAAAACTACAACTTATTAGGAGAGTGTCAGTCATGATTGTAACAACAACTTCTGGAATTCAAGGTAAAGAAATTATTGAGTATATTGATATTGTAAATGGTGAAGCTATTATGGGTGCAAACATTGTCCGCGATTTATTCGCTTCTGTTCGTGATGTTGTCGGTGGTCGTGCTGGTTCTTATGAAAGTAAGCTTAAAGAAGCTCGTGATATCGCAATGGATGAAATGAAAGAACTTGCAAAACAAAAAGGTGCGAATGCTATCGTTGGTATTGACGTAGATTACGAAGTTGTTCGTGATGGAATGTTAATGGTTGCTGTAAGTGGTACAGCTGTACGTATATAAGTAAATAAAAAACAGGCTCACCCCTTGAAGTTCATGCTTTGAGGGGGGTTTTTGTTTTTAAGTTGTAAAAGTAAAAAGAATGGGATTGTATTTCTTAGAAAAATAGAAGTGCCAGTAGCATAAATGGTATTTCGTACAAAAGAGCGGACTCGTTCAAATTATAGAACAGTTTCAAGGGCTAAATGAAAAAGAAACAGTAATGCTACATATATGTAACGTAAGTGCGAATTTTATAATAAAATTGTTATTTGAGATAATGGAAGAATTAGTGGTATAAATAACTTTATAGATAATAATCAAAATAGAGAAGACAGAGTGTTCATAGATGGAATGGTTAAGGGAATTTTCCAATCTGTAATAAAAAAACGGAGGTACCGAGAACGTTTTACAGATGTCTACTACATAAAATTTATAATGGATTGGGGGCAATTTTTATGTTTTGGTTAGGAGGTTTTTTAGGATACATTGTAGGTTCTATTACTACATGTGCGATACTTTACTTTGGGTATAGAGCCGAAAAGAACAAAAAAGCGGATATGCGAAAGAAAGAGGAGAGAAACATCAATAAAAAAGGTGTATAGGATGTGGAAGAAAAATTGATAACATTGATGCAAAAATAAAGGACAGTTACATATTTTATATGATTACTATGTACTGTCCCGCTTATTCCTTTTGGATTAACAAAAATTGTTTCCTGTCTTGCTATAAAATTCATAGGCAAAAAAACCAAATAAATAGCCTATTCCGGATCCTAAACTAATTGAAAGCAGTGAGAAATCTGGGGAAAATATGCCGAAAATCAAACCGATTATACAGCCCAAAAGCATTCCTATAGGTATTAAACTATCTAATAACAGTTGAGCCTCTTTTGATTTTTTCTTACCCAATTTGCCATGCTTATATTTATGTTCCAATCTTTTTATTACAAATACTACAATCCCCCCGACTAGTATAACAGGCCAAATTTCCGAAATTAACCACATGTTAGAAGCTCCTTTCACCTTTCAATATAATTGTACCAAAAAATTACAATTATAGACTGCTAAACGTACTATCTAGTCTATTTAAAAGGTAAATGCAAAAGACTTCTTCTTTTGCATTTAATAACTCGTCAAAAACACTTTCCGATACGATAAACTTAACTAAATCTATACAATTCAATCAAATTTACACAAGTTAGTGCTTCATCGTGTTCTCGCAACCCCGAAGGGACGAGGGGTATAACACTCCACACGAGGCAGTATCGTTACCTCCTATTATCAAGCATTTATTTTACCCATCTTGATAAATTTATCGCAGCATTTACATCCCTATCGTGATAGCTATTGCATGAAGCACAACGCCATTCACGAATCTTTAAACTCCACTGTCCTTCTGGTTGAACTGAATGGTCGTATTTAACGCCGCAACATGAGCAAATCTTGCTTGAAGCGAACCATTTATCAGCTTTTACATACTGAATGCCGTACTTCTCGCACTTGTATGACAAACATTGAAAGAAGAAGTTTAATTTTTGAAATGAAAATGCTTTCGATAGTTTTTTGTTTTTTAACAGGTTTGAGATAGATAAGTCTTCCACAACAATCCTCATTGGTTTGGTTTTCACCAATTTAGCTGTTGCTTGACGGATATGGTTATTTCGGATATTCATAATTTTCCTAGATAACCGCAGGTGCTCAGCTTTCGCTTTTTCATATCCAGCAGATTGAATTTTCACACCTTTTTTAAATCTCCTAGACATATCTCTTTGCGCTGACTTTTTCTTTTTCAAAAGTTTTTTAACCTTGGCGTCTTTGTTTATATTTCGTTCTTTCGTACCATTAGAAGCTACAAACAGCTCTTTTAAACCAACATCCACACCGATTGACTCATTGGTTAGTTCTTGTGATTCAAAGTCTTCTTGGAACCCCACACTAATCCACCAGTGACGACCATCAAAGGTAACTCTTGGATTGGATGGTTTTTTATTTCTTGGTAGTTGTTGGCTTGTTTTCACTTCTCCAATAGACTGAATATGAACGACTTTTTTTCCTATAATCAGTCTTTCATAATTGGCATAAAATCCTTGGATCAAATCTTTTTTGGATTTATAAGAAGTGTGAGAACCATTTTTGTACTTTTTGAACGAATTTTTTCTCGCCGTATCAAAATCTTTTGAAGCCTGTTTAGGAACTTGTGCATTAATGTCTTTTAACCACTCATATCTCTTTCGCTTCTTGATCTTTGTAAATCGTTTCTGTAAAGCTAACTGTGAAACAGATTTTCCAAATAGCTTATAGTATCTATCACTCATTCTTTTACAATAGTTATAAGCGAATCTTGCAGCACCGGCATGTTTTTTTAGCACTTGTTCTTGTTCAGGCGTTGGAATCAGTCTAACTTTCTTCGCCAATATCATCAGAATGTAACTCCTTTAATGAAAGATTTGTTCTTCTGAATCGTAGCGTGTTCCACCAGCATTCTCCTGAGACTACTCGGATGCAAACCTGTTAATTCTGATACTTGACTAACTCGTAAAAATTTCATTATTATTCTTACCTCATTGAATCCGCCATAGCACATACGTTCGATATATTCAATGAGGTTTGATAGATTTAATTAAATGTATCTCGTTCAACTAAGGGCGCAATTCCTTAGCCAGTTCTCTTATGAACTTCTCATGTTTTCACATGAGCGCAGACTATATGTTTATCTAATTAAAGATAGAGGATTTTTCCACCACCATAGGCTTGTGATGTACTCTCGTCAGTTATACGAGATAGTCGTTGAACGTTCATCTTATCACTTTTGACTTAGATGATTCGAGGCGGAAGACCCATTGTTCTAGTGTTTAGGATTTAACCTTGCACCATCTGATTGATTTTTTCTGCTTTCGCGACATTCACGCTCACTATTTCTAGCCACGTTGTAGTTCAATCAGCTTTAGGGATTGCCCGCAGTTAACCCTCACTACTAGCCAATCACTTGACTAGCAGGGCTTACTGATATATTTAATTAACTTTCGTTATAATTGGTTAAATAAATCGTAACAGTTAGTTACCCTTTCGTTTTCTCAGCAGACTGCACAACATCAACTGCCGCTTTCACATCTGCTAAGTCATACGTGGAATGTACCGTCATAAAACACAATTGCTTATTTTCTACTAAGCGAATTAATTGACGAAACGTTTCTTGCCATTTATATGGTGACACTTCTTTATTCCAATGTCGTAAATGAAATATGTTCGCGTGTACTTTGGCTTTCGTGACAATTTCTGCCCAGTTTACTTGTATTCCTGATAGAAGACCGATCGTTAAAAAGTGCCCGTTTGGACGTAAGGAGAAAGCTAATTCATTTCCAGCCGGTCCCCCGATAGAATCAATTGCAGCATCCGCACCGAGCCCGTTTGTTAATTCCGTAACAGTTTCATAAAGCGGGGCAGTGGAAGTATCAATTACATATGCAGCACCAAGGCGCAGTAATTCCTCTGTATGTTTGTTATTTCTTGTAACGGCAATTAATCGGAAGTTTAAAATTTGTGATAACTGCGCAAATAGATGTCCAATAGCAGATCCACAAGCATTCACTAATAAAACGTCATTACGTTGTAAGTTTAACGTTTCTGTACAAGTAACCCACGCCGTAAGAGGGTTAATATACATTTGCGCCGCTGTAAAATCATCGATGGAATCAGGGATAGGGACTACAAAATCAGCTGACGTCTTCACATACTCTTGCCAAGTACCTTCTCCGCGTAACGGTAAAACACGTTTACCGATAAGGTCTCGAGTAACGCCTGCGCCAACATCTTCTACAATACCAACACTATGTTAGGTAAAGGAATTCTATGAGCGTACGCTCCGGTTATGGGAATTAAGTCAGATGGATTAATCGGTCTAACTAACATACGGACCAAAACTTCATTATCTTTTAATGGTTCTATATTTTTATATTCAACTTGTAATACGTCTTTTGGATTGCCAAACTTATGAAATTGAATGCATGTTCCAAGCAAAGTAAATTGCCCCCTTAGTTTGATTGGGTTTATTATAGCATTTTTGGTTTGGGTGGTTATTTTGTTCGTGATAAATAGGGTTTTTAATTTACGTATTTATCAGAATTTTATAAAATGTGTATATAACTATAAAATGGGGGGATTTCTTCATGTGTACTAGTTTGACGTTACAAACAAAAAATTTCCAGCATCTTTTTGCGAGAACAATGGATTTCACATTAGATATGAATCAGGAAGTAATAATCATTCCTCGGCGTTATCAGTGGAACAATATAACTGGTGAAACGATCCGAGCGAAAAAGGCTGTTGTCGGAATGGGAATTAATCATGAAGGAAGGGTCATTATGGCGGACGGAGTAAATGAAGCTGGTATGACATGTGCCACTCTCTATTTCCCGGGATTCGCTACTTATAGTAACAGCATAGATGACCATAAAACGAATTTAGCACCATTTGATTTTGTGGCTTGGAGCTTGACGCAGTTTAATTCTGTTGAAGAGTTAAAAAAATCTGTTGATAACATTTCCCTTATAGATGTACCATTACCAGTTTTAGGGATTACTCCGCCACTACATTGGATTTTAGCAGATAAATGGGGAGAGTGTATTGTACTTGAGCCGACAACTGATGGAATAAAAATGTATGACAATCCACTAGGAGTGATGACTAATAGCCCGGAGTTTAATTGGCATTTACAAAATTTAAGACAATATATTGGACTTAAATCGCAGCCATTTGCACCAACCGAGTGGGGAGACGTACCATTAAGTGCTTTTGGCCAAGGTTCCGGATCGATGGGACTTCCTGGAGATTTCACCCCGCCATCAAGATTCGTGCGGGCAGCATATGGCAAACAAAACATTAAAGGTATAGAGAACGAAGAAGAGGGGATATCGGCTATTTTTCATATCTTATCAAATTGTGAGGTTCCTAAGGGGGCAGTAATAACAGAAGACGGTATATTAGATAATACTATCTATACAAGTGCAATGTGTATGGAGTCTGGAACATATTATTACCATACTTACGATTGTAGACAAATTATAGCCATTCATTTATTCCATGAAAATTTAGATACAGCTGAGATTAAAACGTATCCGTTCCAGCGGAAGCAAAAAATCTTTTATGAAAACTGATAAAAACACCTCCATTGAATTTGCATACTTAGTATGCGAATTCGGGAGGTGTTTTTCTATTAAGCAGAAGCTTTCTTCATTCTCTCAAGTAAACTAGATAACACATGCGTACGATATGATTCTAGTTTTTTACCTTCGTAAGTACGAATACCTAATTTTTTAAGTTCTTTTACATACCAACCTTTGCTTCCGAAATACATGTGATCGCTCCCCTTCAACTTTGTTTTTATTTGTCCTGATTATACTTGGAGGCACAGGAATTATAATGAAGGAAATGAATTTCGCGCGAAAATGGTTAACTTTGTTGCAAAAGACATATATACTAAAGATAGTATACAACGAGGTGGGCAAGACGTGATTATAGAGAAGCACGAAATTCAAATTGACCAAATTACGAGCGGTAAAGTGAATATCTTTACTTTCTATAGAAATAGAAAGCAAATTGATGATCATTTTTTACGATTGCAAGAACCATCGCTTACAGCAAACTACTTCTTCCATTTTCATTTTGATGCAGAGAGCTTGCATCTACTGCAGGAAGAGTTTCCAGGCGTATATCCGTACGACGGTAGTGAAACGATTCACGACTGGACGGAAAAGATGAAAGCTGAATTGCAACATCAGATCCAAACAGGTAAATGGAATAAACGCGTACGTATCGGTAATCGCATTCTAGATGTGGTGTTTACATGGTGTGACGAAGATATAGTAGAGTGAAAAAGAAGCGGATGACGCTTCTTTTTTTTAGCGCTGGAATAAAACGAGCTTACCTGCAGTAGATGTACAGCGATGTGTTTTTTCATACAATCCTTTTTCTTGTAAGATAGATTCACCTTTTGCTTTTGCTTCTTTTTCAGTTGCCGCCTCGAATGATTCGTCTAATGCTTTTGAACCATCTTTTTCAAAGACTGTTAGAACGTATACTCCCATGAAAATTCCCTCCAATAATTAAAATCAGAATCTTATAATTATTTTGACATAAAATGCTACAATATGCAAAGAAATATATGACATTGCGTGGTAAAATAGAATGAAACTTTAATCATCGAGAATATTTTTATTCTCGATGATTATTAGTTTTCAGCGATGTTAATTTTAATAAAATGAAACTTTTGAAAGATAGAAAGGATCGTTATTTGTGAAACAAGTAAAGTTTATACATGCGGCTGATTTGCATTTGGATAGTCCGTTTAAAGGGATGGAGATGAATGTTGCGCAGTCTGTTTGGGAGAGAATGAAGCAAAGTACGTTTGAATCATTTGAGCGTATTGTTGATAAAGCGATTCAAGAGCGCGTTGATTTCGTATTACTAGCTGGGGATTTGTATGATGCGGAGACGAGAAGTTTGAGGGCGCAAGTGTTTGTGCGTGAGCAAATGAAGAGACTTTCGCAGTACGATATCCCTGTTTTTATTATTCACGGTAACCATGATCATTTAGGGGGAAGCTGGGCAGCAATTGAGTTTCCGGAAAATGTTCATGTATTTACTGAGCCTTATGTAGAAGAGAAATCATTTTATAAAAATGGTGAGCTATTAGCTTCTATTTACGGGTTTAGTTATTTGCAGCAAGCGGTAACGGATAATATGACAGCGCAGTATACGAAAATGAGTGATGCGCCTTTTCATATTGGCATGCTTCACGGAAGTGTGGAAGGAGATGCAGAGCATAATCGCTATGCACCGTTTCAAATTCGTGAGCTGAAAGAAAAGCAATTTGATTATTGGGCTCTTGGTCATATACATAAACGTGAAATTTTATTAGAAGAGCCGTATATTATTTATCCAGGTAATATACAAGGTCGTCATCGTAAGGAAACAGGCGAGAAGGGTGCGTACCTTATTGAACTTACGAAACAAGGAACGCAGTGTTCATTTTTCCATACGGCAGATGTTGTATGGGATGAGATAGAAGTTTGTATTGATGGACTTGAAACTGTTGATGAACTTATGACGAGCATGTCAACTACGATGAATGATTGCCGAAAAGAAGAGGAAGGGACGCTTTTAACTGTCGTATTCACAGGGCAGGGCTCACTTTCTCCTTATTTACGTGACGAAAAGCGTGTGGAAGAGATTTTTCACATTTTAGCATCTGGAGAAGAGCGAAAAGATTTCGTATATGCGATGAAGTGGAAAAATGAGACGGTTTCTTTTGCGGAAATCGAACGTTTGAAAGCGGAAAATCATTTCGTCGGTAGTGTGCTAAAGGAGTTAGAAGCTTTCAGCAATATGGACGGAGTATTGCGAACTATTTGGACATCTCCTGTAGCGCGTAATAGTATTGAATTTTTTACAGAAGAAGAGAAGAAAGAGATTCAGAAGGAAGCAGAAAATATTATTTTAGAACAATTATTCCAGCAAGAGAGGGATAAAAAATGAGAATTGAAAAACTCCATATTTATGGGTACGGAAAATTAGAAAATGTGGAAATGGATCTTTCCTTGCTGACGGTGTTATACGGTGAAAATGAAGCGGGAAAATCGACAATTCGCTCGTTTATGAAAAGTATTTTATTCGGTTTTCCGACGAGAGGACAGCGCCGTTATGAGCCGAAAGAAGGCGGGAAGTATGGCGGTGCGATGACTGTGCAAACAGAGCAGTACGGTCGTTTGAAAATTGAGCGATTGCCAAAGACGGCAGCTGGCGAGGTGACCGTTTATTTTGAAGACGGGAAAATGGGCGGAGAAGAAATTTTAAACGATATATTAAGCGGGATGAATGAAAGTTTATTTGAATCCATCTTTTCATTTGATATGCATGGCCTTCAAAATATTCATCAGCTCGGCGAAGCGGATATTGGCAATTATTTGTTTTCGGCAAGCGCAGTCGGAAGTGATGCGTTATTGCAGCTAGATAAAAAGCTAGAAAAAGAAATGGATCAGCGTTTTAAGCCGAGCGGGCGTAAACCGGAAATTAATGTGTCACTGCAAGAGATGAAGAAACTTGAAGAGAAGATGAAAGAGTGGCAAGGGAAAATTGGCACGTATGAAAAACAAGTCGAGCAATTAAAAGAAAGTGAAGAGAAACTTGCTTCTGTTCGTGCGGAAAAAGAGAGTGCAGAAAAACGAAAGCAAGATTATGAAATATTAGCAGCGCTAGAGCCACTCGTTATTGAAAAGCGTGCGCATGAGAAAGTGTTAGAAAATGAGAGCGGACAGTTTCCTGTAAACGGAACGGCGCGCTATGAAGCAATTAAGGCGAAGATGGAGCCGCTCCAATTACAAGTTGACTCGCTTCACAAAAAAATAGAGACGGTGCAATCGGAAATTGCCTCGATTCAAATAGATGAAGAGTTTTTACAAAAAGAAAGTTATGTAGAAGAACTTCGTATGCAGCATTTGTCTTATGAAAATGCGTGCCAAGAAATGCGTGATATGACAGGGAGTATTACGAATATAAAAGAAGAAATTGCAGAACTAGAACAGCAAATTGGTGCTACTTTTGAAAAGGAAGCGGTTCTTGCGTTTGACATGAGTTTGGCGACGAAGGAATTAATTACGCAAACCGTACAAAAAGCGCGTGAATTAGAAACGCAAAAAGCACAGCTTGATGATCGTTTTAAAGTAGCGCAAGAGCAATTAGAAGAACAAGAAGAAAATATAAGACAGATTCAGAAACAAATGTTAGTTGCTGAAGAGCGAGATACGTTAGTTGAGAAAGAGAAATCGTTCCAAGACGCGGCGTTTATCGGTATGGGTGCAGAGAGAATGAAGCGTAAGTATGAGGAAAAAGCAGGAGCGGCTATGCAAAAGAAAAAGAAGTGGCAAAGAGTTTGTCTTCTGTTACTTCTTATTAACACGCTTGTTTTATTCACAAGCTTATTTATAGATAACCGCCCGCTCTTATTTATTAGTGTTATTGTTTTTGTAGGGATTGTTCTTGCCCTTGTTTTATATAAAGATCCGTCAAGTGGATTACAAGAAGAGCTTCTTACTCTTCAGCAAAGTGCTGGCGGGAGACAAAGTGAAGAAGCGCTGTCTGTGCGCTATCAGTTAGAAAAAGATGAAGAGATTCGGAAGCTATTTGAGCGTGAGTCTTATAAATTACAGCAAATGGAGCGAGCTTATGATAAAGTCGTTTCATCGTATGAGGAATGGGAGAGAGAAACGTTCCAAGCGGGAGAACAAGTAGATGCATATAAAACGCGCTATATGTTCCCAGAATTTTATACGTATGCACACATATTGCCAGCGTTTGAGCGTATTGAAAAAATGCAGCAATTATATCGTGAATTAGATAAGCAAGGCACGCGAAAATCTTCATTATATGAAATAATTTCGCATTTTGAACAGAAACTAGAAACTGTTATCGGTAGTGCGGAGTATAGTAAGTTGTATGAGGCGCAAAGGCTTATGCAAAATGAGAAAGAGAAGAGACAAACTTGTAAGCAGCTGAAAGAGAAACTGGCGGAATGGCAAGAAGAATATGAGTTCATGCAAGAGCAATTGAAACAACTGTTAGTAGAACGAAATGCATTATGGAGTATTGCAGAGGCTACAGATGAAGAGATGTTTTTAGAAGAAGGTAAACTGGCGGAAAAACGTGAAGATGCTGAGAAACAAGTAGGGCGTTTATTACCGCAAATTGATTTGTTGGAACAGCGTTTAACGAGCTTATCATTAGCTGAACATTATGAGGCTGACGGTTATGAGGAAAAATTAAAGCAAGAAATGACAGCTGCGCAAAATTGTCTTACGAAAGAGAAAGAACTGACAGAGCGTATTGCGAAACATCGTATGGAAATTGCGAATTTAGAAGAAGGTAGTACGTACGGTGATTTAATGCATGAATGGGAAATGAAAAAAGCGCAAGTGCGTGAACAAGTGAAGAAGTGGGCTGCTTATGCGGCCGCAAAGACAGTATTAACGAAAACGAAGCAATATTATCATGAAGTACATCTTCCTCGTATTTTACAAAAATCAGAAGAGTATTTCGTCTATTTAACAGGCGGACGATATAGTAAAATCTTTTCACCGTCAGAGGCGGAACCGTTCATTGTTGAGCGTAACGACGGTATGCGTTTTTACAGTCATGAACTAAGCCAAGCGACAGCGGAGCAGTTATATTTATCGCTGAGATTTGCACTTGCGAAAACATTTGAACACGATTATCCATTTATTATTGATGATAGTTTCGTGCACTTTGATGCGGTAAGGACGGATCGAACGATTGAACTAATAAAGGAAGTCGCGAAAGATAGACAAGTAATCTTCTTTACATGTCATGCGCATTTACTCGCGTATTTTACAGAAAAACAGATTATAAAATTAACACATAAGCGTAAAGAAAATGAGTTGTAATATGCTATACTAAAAGTAACTGATTTGGTGGAGGAATTCGAATGAAAAAGAAAATTGCAGAATATGAAGTTGGTGAACAAGTCGATGTTTTCTTGTTAATTAAAACAGCGACAAAAGGTCTAGCAAGTAATGGAAAGCCATTTTTAACAGTAATCTTACAAGATCCAAGTGGAGATATTGAAGCGAAGCTATGGGACGTATCACCAGAAGTTGAGAAACAATATGTAGCAGAAACAATCGTTAAAGTAGCTGGTGATATTTTAAACTACAAAGGACGTATTCAATTACGTGTGAAACAAATCCGTGTTGCGAATGAAAATGAAGTAACAGACATCTCGGATTTCGTAGAAAAAGCACCAGTGAAAAAAGAAGATATGGTTGAGAAAATTACACAATACATATTTGAAATGAGAAATCCGAACATTCAGCGTCTAACAAGACATTTGTTAAATAAGCATCAAAACGAATTTTTAGAATATCCAGCAGCGACAAAGAATCATCATGAGTTCGTATCTGGACTAGCTTATCACGTCGTATCGATGCTAGATTTAGCTAAAGCTATTTCAAATCTATACCCATCATTAGATAAAGACTTACTATATGCAGGCGTTATTTTACATGACCTTGGTAAAGTAATTGAACTATCTGGTCCAATTTCTACAACGTATACGTTAGAAGGAAATTTACTAGGCCACATTTCTATCATGGTGAACGAAATTGGTAAAGCAGCAGATGAGCTGAACATCGATGCAGAAGAAGTATTAATTCTTCAACACATCGTCCTTTCTCACCACGGAAAAGCAGAATGGGGTAGCCCAAAACCACCGTTAGTAAAAGAAGCAGAAATTCTGCACTACATCGATAACTTAGATGCAAAAATGAACATGATGGACCGTGCATTAGGACGCACAAAACCAGGTGAATACACTGAGCGTGTCTTTGCTCTTGATAATCGTTCGTTCTATAAACCGACGTTCCATAATTAAAAGTGTGAATAAAGTGGCCTCATTAAGTTTTAAAAGCTTAGTGAGGCTGTTTTCTTTATTAAAAATTAAATGAAATAGTTAAGAAGTACGCATGGGGTTAACGAAGAACGATTAAAACATATCTCACCACTAGAATGGGAGCATATCAACTTTAATATGGCAGATACTTAGAATCGCTTCAGCCTGTATAACAGGCCTAAAAATAAGAGTTGAAACTTGTTTAGCATCTATTTTTGTTAAAAGGTGGGAGAATTGTGCTATGATGTGGGCAAATATAAAACTATCTAAAGGAGGGATTCACATGCCGCATGTTGTGTTTCGTGGAATTACTACTGAACAATTAAAACACATAAGCAAGCCATTAGTAGAAGAGCTCGCAGAGATTTGTGAGTGTGGTACGGATAATTTTACGTTGGAACTACCAAGTTCTACGTTTGTATTCAATGGAGAAGAAATAGAAGCGTTTCCTCTTATTGAAGTGAAATGGTTCGAGCGTGGACAGGAAATTCGTGATCGATTTGCCAAGGCCATTACTACATATGTAATGGATTTTGGACTTCCAGAAGTAGAGGTTGTATTTACGGTTTTCACAGAATCAGCGTATTATATTAACGGGAAGCATTGTGCAAGTTAGAGCTATTATAAATGTTTTTGTAACATTTATCCCGCATTAACGGGCAGTAAGACCCCCACCTCAAAATTCAGCGGAAGCAAAGAAGTTAGGTGGGGGATCAACTGTCCGTAAAAGCCCGATTGGTTCAACTAATAATCAGTGGGGGATGAACAAAACCCCCACTGATTAAAGTTTCACTTTATAAGGGATAGAACCACATCGCTATCAAGCTAACTAGACAAAATACCCTCTAAAAAGAAAAAGGCGTTATTCTTTCTGAGAAATCATAGGAAAGGATAACGCCTTTATATCAATTTTAATATAATCGATTCACTTCTTTATAAAAAGTTTGGTTATTTTATTGAAGCTTATTCCACAAACACACCCGTTTGTTCACTTTTTTACTGTTTGAAAGCCATACTTTTTATATTGATTCATTTATTGGAAAAACCGAAAGTTTTAAACTCTCTCTATTACATATTTATTTTTGGAAAAATAGCCTAACTCCAAATACTAATAATACTGTGCCAGTAATACCCTCTATTGTACGGTTCACCTTTTCTTTTCTTAAAAAAGTTCTTAATTGACGTATTAGAGAGATATAAAGTAAATACCATATTGCTGTCAAAGTCGTAAATGTGAATCCCAACAAAAGAAATTGGAAGAAATGACTTTGATTACTCACAATAAATTGGGGTAGAAAACTAAGGAAAAATACAGCCGTTTTTGGGTTTAAGATTGCCGTGGTAAATCCTTGTCTAAAACTTTTAACCGTTCCAATATCCTTAGAGTTTATTTCCACTGAACCTGACATATCTTCTTTTTTAGAAAAGGCACTTTTAATTGACTTTACAGCTAAATAAATTAAATAAAATGCCCCAGCATATTTTATTAATGTAAATAGCATAGCAAATTTCATTAAGATAGCAGAGAGTCCTAGTGTAGCCATTATTGTATGAATCATCATTCCAGATACCGTTCCTAAGACGGTCTTTATCCCACCATTTCTACCATGAGAGATAGTGTTTTTTGTAACTAAAGCAAAACCGGGACCAGGCATCATTATAATAAGGAGTGCTGTAAGGATAAATAGCATATAATTTTCCATGTTCTGGTATTTCCTTTCTGATTTTTAGTTTCGCTTATAGTATAGCTTTTTTCCTTAAAACATTAAATATAAAAAGTGTGATCAGGATAGTATCATAAACTTTCAAGGAGTTGTAATTGAATTATAGAGGGCTTCACTTGAATAATGTTCTTCTGTAAATGAGCGTTTTAATAGAATGTCAATTACATAAATAATCAGATTTTACACCCTAAATGTTATTTAACGGAAAAATCTTGAATTCGAGATTTTTCACTTGCTTTTCTATCACTTGAGGTGTAAAGTGATAGTAGCGAAAGCGATTGAGTCATATGAAAAACATACACTCAGTTGTTTTCGATTAAAAAACAAAGTAACTTATACAGTAAAAACTAAGATGAATTTACAAAAACATAATTAAGAATAAATTGAAAAGCTAAAAACCATATTAGTTGTGGGAAATATTATTTTTTTAGTTATCACTTGACTAGTAAAACGAAACGGAGGAATAACCAATGTATAAAATTAAAGGGCATCATCACATTTCAATGGTTACGAAAAATGCAAATGAAAATAATCACTTTTATAAAAACGTGCTTGGCTTACGTCGTGTGAAAATGACAGTAAATCAAGATGATCCGTCAATGTACCACTTATTTTATGGAGATAAAACAGGAAGTCCAGGTACGGAATTATCATTTTTTGAAATTCCATTAGTAGGAAGAACATATCGCGGTACGAATGCGATTACTCGAATTGGATTACTCGTTCCTTCAGAGGAAAGCTTACATTACTGGAAAGAACGATTTGAGAATTTTGATGTGAAACATAGTGAAATGACAACATATGCAAATCGTCCTGCTTTACAATTTGAGGATGCTGAAGGTCTTCGCTTAGTACTACTCGTTTCAAACGGAGAAAAAGTAGAGCACTGGGAAACTTGGGAGAAATCAGAAGTTCCTGCAAAGCATCAAATTCAAGGAATGGCTTCTGTGGAAATGACAGTTCGTAGACTTGATAAAATGTCGAGTACACTTACAGAGATGTTCGGTTATACAGCGGTTAGCCGTAGCGAAGAGGAAGCAATTTTTCAATCCATTAAAGGAGAGGCTTTTGGAGAAATCGTTGTGAAATATTTAGATGGACCTACTGAAAAGCCGGGCCGAGGGAGCATTCACCATTTAGCAATTCGCGTGAAAAACGATGCAGAGCTTGCCTATTGGGAAGAACAGGTGAAACAAAGAGGCTTCCAGTCTTCAGGAATCATCGACCGTTTCTACTTTAAAAGCTTATATTTCCGTGAATCAAACGGAATCCTTTTTGAAATTGCGACAGATGGACCAGGATTTACAGTTGATGGAGATGTGGAACATTTAGGAGAAAAACTTGATTTACCACCGTTCTTAGAAGATCAGCGTGCAGAGATTGAAGCGAATTTAGCACCTATTGAAGAGAAGTAATAGGAGAGAAAATATAAATTAAAAAACATTGGAGGAATATAAAATGAACCAATTAAAAGGAATTCACCACGTTACAGCGATTACAAGTAGTGCAGAAAAGAACTATGAGTTTTTCACTCACGTTTTAGGAATGCGTTTAGTTAAGAAAACAGTAAACCAAGATGATATTCAAACGTATCATTTATTCTTTGCAGATGATAAAGGGAGTGCAGGAACAGATATGACATTCTTTGATTTCCCAGGTGTTCCGAAAGGCGTACACGGTACAAATGAAATTTCAAAAACTTCATTCCGTGTTCCGACTGATGCAGCATTAGAGTATTGGGTGAAACGCTTTGACCGTCTTGAAGTAGAACATACAGGAATTAAAGAGCAATTTGGTAAGAAAACTCTTTCTTTCGTTGACTTTGATGACCAACAATATCAATTAATCTCAGATGAACTTGATAAAGGAATCGAATCAGGTACACCGTGGCAAAACGGGCCAGTACCATTAGAATATGCAATCACTGGTTTAGGACCTGTATTTATCCGTATTGCAAACTTTAGCTTCTTCAAAGAAGTGTTAGAAAAAGTTCTATTATTTAAAGAGGTTGCGCAAGAAGGGGAATTCTATTTATTTGAAGTGAACAAAGGCGGAAACGGTGCATCTGTTATTGTAGAACATAATACAGTTCTTCCTGAAGCACAACAAGGTTTTGGTACAGTGCACCATGCGGCATTCCGCGTAGAAGATCGCGCTGTATTAGAAGAATGGATTGAGAGAATCAGTAGCGTAGGACTTCCTTCATCTGGATATGTAAACCGTCACTTCTTCGAATCATTATATGCAAGAGTTGCACCACAAATTTTATTTGAATTCGCAACAGATGGACCAGGATTTATGGGAGATGAGCCATACGAAACGCTTGGCGAAAAATTATCTTTACCTCCATTCCTAGAGCCAAAACGTGAAGAAATTGAAAAATTAGTTCGTCCAATTGATACAGTGAGAAGTACGAAGGAATTTATTAAAGAGTAAAAATAGAGCAAGTAGTTTTAGCGGAGTGCTGGAACTGCTTGCTTTTTTATTTATTCTAGTAAGTTTTCTGACAATTGTTTCTCAAGTTATTAAAAAGGAAAACTTTGGTATAATTAATTAAAATATAGAATTTTCTAATAATTATTTTTCAATACATAGAAAAGGAGTGGTAATATACAATTTTGATAATTGTATAAAAATCCTAATTTTGTGATTTTGGAGAAAAGGGGATGCGAGTGTATGGGAGCAGATGTAGTAACGCGGGAGCAAATGAAACATTCTTTAGATGATTGGTATCGTGTAATGTTACAGCAAAATATAGAGAAAGCTACGGAAATGAAAGAGGAGATTGAAAGTAAGATTAGTGGGTTGGACGTAGATCAGGATGTATTGCTTTATCATGCGTTGTTGAATTTTAGATATGATGCATTAGTTGATTGGATTTCAGTTAGAGAAGATAGTTTTGATAAAGTGGAATCTTTCGAAATTCCAACAGAGGGCTTTTTAGCTTATTATTATCACTTTTTTAAAGGGTTTCATTGCACATTAATTTCAAATTATAACGAAGCGAAAGAACAGTATGAGCAAGCTGAGAAGTTATTGAAATATATTGCAGATCCGATAGAACATGCGGAGTTTAATTATCGGATGGGGAATTTCTATTATCATTCTTATCAACAAATCAATGCGATTGATTATTTGAAAAAGGCAAAAGAAGATTTTACGAAGCAACCAGGATATGAGATTAATTTGGCTTTATGTGAGAATATATTGGGTTTATGTTGTATAGACTTAAGACAATTTGAATTAGCGGAGGAAAATTTTAATGATGCATTAAATGTTTTCCAACAAGCTAAGCATGAGAAGTATATTTTAATGGTTAGAAATAATTTAGGATGGCTATATGGCAGTCAAGATTTATCTGATTTAGCGATTAGACATTTAAGTGAAGTTACTCAAAAAATGCCTAAAAATTTTAAAGCAATTTTTACTGAAGCGGAAGAAAATTATAAATTAGGTAGGGTAGAAACTGCTAATGAATTAATAGAATTAGGCTTAAGAATTTGCAACGAATTACAAAATAAAGAATTCCAATATCGATTTATAATTTTAAAAGAGTTGAATATTAAATCCAGTGCAAGTCAATTAGAGAAAGTAACTTTAGAAGGGATTTTGTATTTTGAAGAACATTCTCTTTTAGAATGTGTTAAAGAATATATGGAAATATTAGCTAATAAGTTTTATCAGGAAGAAAATCATGAAAAAGCTAGTAAGTACTTTTTTATTAGTAGTCAAGCTCAAAAGAGAATTTTAAAAAGGGGAGCGTTAAAATAAATGAAAAAGACTAGTTTGTTCATTACGGGTTTAGTATTGACATTGTCAATTGGATTGAATTTCTTTGCTGGATCCCAAAATCAATATTCAAATAGAGGAGACACAGGTGGAGCGCCAGCAAGACCAGACTATGTTAGTTTTAATAAGGGAGATACAGGCGGAGCGCCAGAAAAACCAGATTATGCTGGTTTCAATAGAGGAGATACGGGTGGAGCACCAGCAAGACCAGACTATGTTAGCTTCAATAAAGGCGACGGAGGTGCACCAGCAAAACCAGACTATACTAGAGGCGACACAGGTGGAGCACCAGCAGATAATAGAGGAGATGGCGGAGTAAGCCAACTATAATAACAAAGAAAGGGACTTCAACATGAAGTCCCTTTTTCTATTTTCAGGTCATGTAGAGAAAAGAATTGACTTACTTTAAATATGTAACTATAATAGTTACATAATAACCATTAGTAATAGAAATGAGTTATATTTTTTTAGTATAATTGTAACTGTTACAGTTACAATTAAAAAGAGAACATAAAATAACCAAAAAATGTAAAAACTTTAAATAGCAACTCAAGAAAGGAGACGGGAACTTTGAAACGGTTTAAGTTTTATTTAATTAGCGGTATTGTGCTCGTTTTGTTAATTGTTTGTAATTTCGTTGAGAAGCCGATTGCGAAGGTTGGAGAAGTGAAAGATACTGTTATGATGAAGCTGAATACGAAAGAGAGTATAGCGCAAATTGATGGGCAGACGATTTATTTTAAACAAATTGGTGAGGGAAAACCTCCTTTACTTATGTTGCATGGGTTTGGTGGTTCTTCTGATGGATTTAGTGATATTTATCCGGAACTAGCGCGAGATCATACGATTATTGCAGTTGATATTTTAGGATTTGGGCGCTCTTCTAAGCCAGTTGATTTTCAGTATTCGTTTCCTGCGCAAGTGAATTTATATTATAAGTTAATGAAGAAGCTCGGATACGATCAGTTTGCGGTGCTCGGTCATTCGATGGGCGGAGAGATGTCCCTTAATTTAGCGTATTTATATCCGGATACAGTAACGCATCTCATCTTGGCGGATGCTACAGGGATAGAGTCTTTCCAGCAAAAAGAAAGTTATGAAGTACCACCGCTATCGACGGACTTACAAACTGTCACTGAGATTGCGAAGTATAATAAAAATGAAGTGAAAAATAGTCGTGATGATAAAGAGCATTATGATCAGCTTACGAAAATGCGAGAGCGCCGCATTGCGATGGAAGCTGATAAAATTAAGGTACCGACTTTAATTATATGGGGACGACATGATAAGAGTGTTTCGTGGAAAAATGGTGAACTGTATCATGGGCTATTTGCAAATAGTACGTTTCATATTATTGAAAAAGGATACCACGCACCGTTTCGTCAGGAACCAATTGAGTTTATGGAATATGTACAAGCATTTTTCGCGAAGCATCCACAATAAAAATTTTAAGCATAAATCCACTTCTTTCCTCATAAAGTGAAACTAATAAGGCTTGTCTAAGGAAAGGAATGAAGTGATTTGGAAACTTTACCATGGTGGGTGTATCTTGTAATTGTCGGGATTGTACTAAGTGGCTACATGGTTTTATATACTTCGAAAAAAGAGCAAGATATGGATAATGAGTTTATCGAAAAAGAAGGCGAAGTATATATGAAGCGTTTAGAAGAAGAGCGTGAGAAACGTAATCAGGATAGTGATAAAGATTCGGTATTGCTTTAATAGAACTTTTGAAAGGTTACCACCTAGTAGGATTTTACATCTAGGTGGTAGCTTTTTTTCTTCTGCGGGAGCAGTATATGTTCATCAAGCTAAGGTTATATTAGTTTAATTTTACATGTATAAGAGAGTCATCATAAACTTTTATTGATGGTATTTATATATTTTTTTACTCATAAGAATGGAACTAGTGGGGATCTTACTGGGGGGGATTAACAATGCATAGGCATGAAACTTCATTACATCCGGATACAGGTGTTACATCTGTAATGTTTGTTGAACGTTCATTAAATGAAATTCGTTTTTGGTCTAGAATCATGAAGGAGCATTCTTTTTTTCTTCGTTTAGGATTTAGATGCGAGGATACTCAACTAATCGAAGAGGCGAATCAATTTTATCGATTGTTTGAACAAATAGCGCATTCCTATACAAATGAAACAGATCCTGAGCAAATAAAAAGATTTAATGCAGAAGTACAACAAGCCGCAACTAATATTTGGGGATTTAAACGAAAAATTTTAGGATTAATTCTCACATGTAAATTGCCAGGATAAAATAACTTTCCACTTTTAGTTGACCATACAAGTAGGGAAGCTGATTATTTTAGAAAACGTTTAATACAATTAAATGAAGGTAAATTAGATGCTCTTCCTGATGCTATTATTAAAGAAAATGTTTTCTTTTTAAGGATTATGGCAGACCATGCTAAATTTATTGGCCATCTTCTTGATCCATCGGAAAGAAAGCTTGTAGATACAGCACGGAATTTTAGCAATGATTTTGATGAATTGATGTATCAAGCAATTGACTTAGAATCTATGAAACCACAATCCCAAACAGCCCCTCTTTTAGATCAATTTTTAGATCGAAATCGTGTGTCGGTTGCATCTCTTCGGGATTTTAAGAAAACAGCACGTGATTTAATTGAGCAATGTAAAATAAAGAGTATCATTCATCCATTATTAGCAGACCATGTTTTCCGTGAAGCTGATAGATTTCTTGAAATCATTGATATGTTTGATGTTCATCTTACAAATATTCAATCACAACCTAGATATTAGAAGATAAGGAAAGATACTATTTTGCTTTAAGCTGAGAAGTTAACAATTTATTGTTAGCTTCTTTTCTTTGTGATTAAAATTTCTTTTCGTTTAGTAAATTTCCCTGTGAAGACTACATAAATCCCTTTGACCAAATATGTAATTCTCTGTAAAATAATATATATGGAAAGATTATGAATATACAGGAAATCTATGGATAGTAGATTCTAATAAATTATTCGGGGGATTTATTAGTTAAGTATATTAACTTGTTTGCACTGAATTTTACATATAAAGGGGTATTAGTAATCATGAAAGCAAAGAAATTAGTAAGTTTAGCGTTACCAGTTATGTTATTGAGTGGTTGTATTACAATTGAAACTGATGGTAAGAAAGCTGAACCAAAGAAAGAAGAAACGCAAAAGGTAGAGAAAGAGAATAAGACTTCTGAAAAAGAGAGTAAGTCAACTGATAGCAAGAAAGAGGATAGCTTATCAGTAGCGAAAGGTGAAGGTACAAATAGTAGCTCATCAAGTAGTCAACCAAGTTCTTCTTCAAATAATTCAACTTCTTCAACTGGTAAGGTAACGGGTTCAGATGTTGAAAGGTACAAGGCAGATATTATAAACAGTGCTACTCAAATTGAAGATACAATGAAATTAATTGAAGGAATAGCAGATTCAGACGTAAAATCATACAAACAAAAGAAAAGTGAAGTGCAACTGAGTTTAGGTGGAGCAAAGGCAACTGCAACGAAACTGAAGAATCTACAAGCGCCTCCTGAGTTACAGGGAGAACAGGCGAAGATAAAGCAGTCGATGGAACTATATGCGGATTGTTTTCAACTTCTATTTGATGCATTGGACCAAGAAGACGAAAGTAAAATGCATCAATCATTAAGTAAAGCACAAGAAGGTTCGAAACTGTTTGAAGAGGCAGCGAAGAGTATCGGTAGTAAAACCAACTAAGAATAAATTATTTTAAGGGGTACTTGTGGGTGCAGTTGGTGCAAGTGAAGAGTTAGGAATTAGTTATGGAAACACATTACAAATTTATCAAATGGACGATAATGTTCGTATTCGATATGTAAAACAATAAATAATTGGTGAAAAACTCTGTAATAAAATTTACAGGGTTTTTTTGTTAGTTCTAGTTTATTTTTTTTGTCTTCCTAAGCGCTAAGCATACTAGTATAAGTTGAGAAATGAACAAGAAGATTTGATGGGGAATATTGAATTTCCGATAAAAAATAACAATAGTAGACGCGTTTTTTTCACGGTTTAAACCATAGTAACTGTAACCATCCAAAGCCCAATTCATACACTATGATGGAGGCTTTTTACTTACTAATTGGATGAAAAAGGAGTGTAATCATGAAGAAACGTACTGTTAATGAAGCGGGAGGGAATGTGCCACAACCAATCCGTAGCGACGGAGCAGGTGCGATTGATTCTGGACCTCGTAATGTTATGCGGGATATTCAAAATCCGAATATGCTCGTTCCGCCTATAACGGATGCAGGGTTAGTTCCTAACTTGAAGTTTTCATTCTCGGACACTTCTATGATTTTGAAACAAGGCGGGTGGTCTCGGGAGATTACTGCTCGGGAACTACCGGTTTCGACGTCGATTGCGGGAGTAAATATGAGTTTAACGGCCGGTGGAGTACGAGAACTACATTGGCATAAAGAAGCAGAATGGGCGTATATGCTTTTAGGACGGGCACGCATAACGGCTGTTGATCAAAATGGACGGAATTTTATTGCTGATGTTGGACCAGGTGATCTTTGGTATTTTCCGCCTGGTATTCCGCATTCCATTCAAGGATTGGAACATTGTGAATTTCTACTTGTTTTCGATGATGGACATTTTTCTGATTTATCTACTTTAGCTATTTCTGATTGGTTTGCGCATACGCCAAAAGAAGTGTTGTCGGCTAATTTTGGAGTACCTGAGAGTGCTTTTCATTCTATCCCTTCAGGTCAAGTTTATATTTATCAAGGAGAGGTGCCAGGTTCGCTTGAAAGTCAGGAAGTTCAATCACCGAAAGGGGAAGTTCCTTTAACATTTAAACATGAACTGTTAAAACAAAAGCCAATTAAGACTCCTGGTGGTAGCGTTCGAATTGTAGATTCTACAAATTTCTCTATTTCAAAAACGATCGCAGCAGCGCTCGTTGAGGTTGAGCCTGGTGGAATGAGAGAACTTCATTGGCACCCGAATAATGATGAATGGCAATATTATTTGACAGGGGAAGCGAGAATGACTGTGTTTCTTGGAAATGGTACCGCTCGTACATTTGATTATAGAGCTGGCGATGTCGGATATGTACCGTTTGCGACGGGGCATTATATTCAAAATACAGGTACCGAAACATTATGGTTTTTAGAGATGTTCAGAAGCAATCGTTTTGAAGATGTATCGTTAAATCAATGGATGGCACTGACTCCTAAAGAAATAGTGGAGAGTAATATACATGTTGGCCCGCAAGTAATGGATTCTCTGCGTAAGGAGAAGTGGCCTGTTGTGAAATATCCAGGGTTTTCATATAGTCCGAAAAATGATGAGTAAAAATGAAAATTTGCGTTATTCTTTCTGGAGACTGATAAGAAGGGATGGCGTATTTTTTATGCCTAATCTAGTCTTTATCCCGCTATTTGCTGGGCAGTAAGACCCCACCTCAAAATTCAGCGGAAGCAAAGAAGTTAGGTGGGGGGCGGGCTGTCCGTAAAAGCACGATTGGTGAGGGCTGATTAAAGTTTCACTTTATTAGTATCCGCTCTTTGTATTATTGTTCGGGAAATTATTATCGGAGCATAGTATAGGGAAGATACATATAAAATAGCACTATTATAAGCTGTAACGCATAAGTTGCACAGGCGATGCAACGATAACTAGCTTTACTCTTCATCATTTATTTGAGCATAATGGGCATAGAGAGGTGATAAACACAGTATGATTTTTAGTGAGCGTTTAAAAGAAGAAAGGGAAAAAAGAAATTGGTCGCAAAATGATTTGGCTGAAAAAATTCATGTAAGTAGGCAATCTGTTTCGAAATGGGAGACGGGAAAGAACTATCCGAGCATTGAAATTATTATTCATTTAAGTGATTTGTTCGATATTACGATTGATGAACTGCTAAGGAGTGATGAAGAATTGACGCAGAAAGTAATTGAAGATAGTAAGAAATTGGCATATCCAAAATGGAAGGTGTTTTTTGATAGTTTATTTATGATAGGGGTATTTTTACTTATTGCAAAAATCGTTGTATGGATGCTAAATAAATTTGCTGGAGCAAGTATTGCAATTGTAGCAGATGCGCCATATGTAATGAATCTTTTACCCCTTGCATTCATGATTATAGGTGGTATAGGTTCCGATAAGTTGAAGAAAATATATAGATAGAGGAAATAATTTCTCTGCACTAGCTGTTCTTTCTACTCAAATTGTGTACTATAAAGGATAGATAGGAAGGGTAACTAACTGTTACGATTTATTTAACCATTTATAACCAAAGTTAATTAAATATATCAGTAAGCCCTGCTAGTCAAGTGATTGGCTAGTAGTGAGGGTTAACTGCGGGCAATCCCTAAAGCTGATTGAACTACAACGTGGCTAGAAATGGCGAGCGTGAATGTCGCGAAAGCAGAAAAAATCAATCAGATGGTGCAAGGTTAAATCCTAAACACTAGAACAATGGGTCTTCCGCCTCGAATCATCTAAGTCAAAAGTGATAAGATGAACGTTCAACGACTATCTCGTATAACTGACGAGAGTACATCACAAGCCTATGGTGGTGGAAAAATCCTCTATCTTTAATTAGATAAACATATAGTCTGCGCTCATGTGAAAACATGAGAAGTTCATAAGAGAACTGGCTAAGGAATTGCGCCCTTAGTTGAACGAGATACATTTAATTAAATCTATCAAACCTCATTGAATATATCGAACGTATGTGCTATGGCGGATTCAATGAGGTAAGAATAATAATGAAATTTTTACGAGTTAGTCAAGTATCAGAATTAACAGGTTTGCATCCGAGTAGTCTCAGGAGAATGCTGGTGGAACACGCTACGATTCAGAAGAACAAATCTTTCATTAAAGGAGTTACATTCTGATGATATTGGCGAAGAAAGTCAGACTAATTCCAACGCTTGAACAAGAAAAAGTGCTTAGAAACCATGCTGGAGCTGCAAGATTCGCTTATAACTATTGTAAAAGAATGAGTGATAGATACTATAAGCTATTTGGAAAATCTGTTTCACAGTTAGCTTTACAGAAACGATTTACAAAGATCAAGAAGCAAAAGAGATATGAGTGGTTAAAAGACATTAATGCACAAGTGCCCAAACAGGCTTCAAAAGATTTTGATACGGCGAGAAAACATTCGTTCAAAAAGTACAAAAATGGTTATCACACTTCTTATAAATCCAAAAAAGATTTGATCCAAGGATTTTATGCCAATTATGAAAGACTGGTTATAGGAAAGAAAGCCGTTCATATTCAGTCTATTGGAGAAGTGAAAACAAGCCAACAACTACCAAGGAATAAAAAACCATCCAATCCAAGAGTTACCTTTGATGGTCGTCACTGGTGGATTAGTGTGGGGTTCCAAGAAGACTTTGAATCACAAGAACTAACCAATGAGTCAATCGGTGTGGATGTTGGTTTAAAAGAGCTGTTTGTAGCTTCTAATGGTACGAAAGAACGAAATATAAACAAAGACGCCAAGGTTAAAAAACTTTTGAAAAAGAAAAAGTCAGCGCAAAGAGATATGTCTAGGAGATTTAAAAAAGGTGTGAAAATTCAATCTGCTGGATATGAAAAAGCGAAAGCTGAGCACCTGCGGTTATCTAGGAAAATTATGAATATCCGAAATAACCATATCCGTCAAGCAACAGCTAAATTGGTGAAAACCAAACCAATGAGGATTGTTGTGGAAGACTTATCTATTTCAAACCTGTTAAAAAACAAAAAACTATCGAAAGCATTTTCATTTCAAAAATTACACTTCTTCTTTCAATGTTTGTCATACAAGTGCGAGAAGTACGGCATTCAGTATGTAAAAGCTGATAAATGGTTCGCTTCAAGCAAGATTTGCTCATATTGCGGCGTAAAATACGACCATTCAGTTCAACCAGAAGGACAGTGGAGCTTAAAAATACGTGAGTGGTGTTGTGCTTCATGCAATAGCTATCACGATAGGGATGTAAATGCTGCGATAAATTTATCAAGATGGGTAAAATAAATGCTTGATAATAGGAGGTAACGATACTGCCTCGTGTGGAGTGTTATACCCCTCGTCCCTTCGGGGTTGCGAGAACACGATGAAGCACTAACTTGTGTAAATTTGATTGAATTGTATAGATTTAGTTAAGTTTATCGTATCGGGACATATAGAATGGAATTTCATGAACAGAAGATTTTGCCGGCAGTGAGGCAAATTAAAGATTTGGAAAAGCTATTACATAGTTCGTATGAATATATCGTTATTTTAGATATTCATGTCGGCCAATTGAAGAGTGTTATATCACTTGCGAAGCAATATTGTAAAAAGGTGTTTTTACATGTGGATTTAATTCATGGCTTGCAGAGTGATGGGCATGCGACGGAATATTTATGTCAGGAGTTTAGACCGTACGGGTTACTTTCGACAAAGGCGAGCGTTATTATGAAGGCGAAGCAAAAAGGTGTTGTGGCAATACAACGCATCTTTTTAATCGATTCGAGTGCGATGGAGAAGAGCTGCAATCTTTTAGATAAGACGAAACCGGATTATATTGAGGTGCTTCCAGGAGCAATGACGGATATTATCGCTGAAGTGAAAGAGCGTACTGGTGTACCGATTTTAGCAGGTGGTTTTATTCGTACTGTAGAAGATGTGGAAAGAGCTTTAAACGCTGGTGCGACAGCGATTACGACGTCAAAACGCGAACTATGGAAACATTACCAAAAAAAGTGACGAAAATGTGAAAAAATTCTGTTGACACCGCTTTCATAAGAGGTTAACATTATAGACAAGTTAATAAACGTGACGGAGAAAAGAAGAGATCCACATTTCATTGTTTCTATATAAATTTATATAGAAGCGTGCAAAGCTGTGGGTCTTTTTCTTTTGACAAAAACGAATGGCCATTCATTTTACCTCTATCACATTTGGAAGCGTTTAAATTGATTGTGGAGGGATACTATGTCAGCATTTTTAGGAGAGTTAATAGGGACTGCGTTGTTAATCGTACTTGGTGGCGGCGTTTGTGCTGGTGTAAGTTTAAAGAAATCGTTTGCGAAAGATTCAGGTTGGATTGTTATTACAATGGGCTGGGGCTTAGCAGTAGCGGTTGCAGCGTATGCGGTTGGATCAATTAGTGGGGCACATTTGAATCCAGCTTTAACGATAGGACTGGCATTTAAGGGAGCGTTCCCATGGAGTGACGTACCAGGTTATATCGTAGCACAAATGATTGGGGCAATTATCGGGGCAGTTATCGTATATTTACATTACTTACCACACTGGAAAGAAACAGAAGATCCAGGAACAAAGTTAGGTGTATTTGCAACAGGTCCAGCAATTCCGAACACATTTGCAAACCTTTTAAGTGAAATGATTGGAACATTCGTTTTAGTATTTGGTATATTAGCAATTGGTGCAAATAAATTTGCAGATGGATTAAATCCATTTATCGTAGGTTTCTTAATTGTAAGTATTGGTTTATCATTAGGTGGGACAACAGGATACGCAATTAACCCAGCACGTGATTTAGGTCCGCGTATCGCACACTTCTTCCTTCCGATTGCAGGAAAAGGCGGTTCAAACTGGAAGTATGCATGGATTCCAGTAGTAGGTCCAATTTTAGGTGGATCACTTGCAGGTTTATTCCATCAAGTTGTATTTGAAGGAAAACAAAATTCAGCACTTATTTATGTGATTATCGCAACTGTGATTGTACTAGCAATCTCTTATATGACAAGTAAAAAAAGCGGAAGCAATACAAATAGTAGAAAAGTAGCATAAGGGGGAAACCGATATGAAAAAATATATTCTTTCATTAGACCAAGGAACAACAAGCTCACGTGCAATTTTATTCAATAAAAAAGGTGAAATTGTTCATTCAGCTCAAAAAGAGTTTACACAACATTTTCCAAAGCCGGGCTGGGTAGAGCATAATGCACAAGAAATTTGGGGATCTATTTTAGCAGTTATCGCAACTTGCTTAAGCGAAGCAGATGTAAAACCAGAACAAATCGCTGGTATCGGTATTACGAACCAACGTGAAACAACGGTTGTATGGGATAAAACAACTAGTAAACCAATTTACAACGCAATCGTATGGCAATCTCGCCAAACAGCTGAAATTTGTGATGAGTTAAAAGAAAAAGGTTATAGCGAAATGGTTCGCGAAAAAACAGGTCTTTTAATTGATGCATACTTCTCTGGTACGAAAGTAAAGTGGATTCTAGATAACGTTGAAGGTGCAAGAGAGAAAGCAGAAAACGGCGATCTATTATTCGGAACAATTGATTCATGGCTTGTATGGAAACTATCTGGTGGTAAAGCACACGTAACAGATTACTCAAACGCATCACGTACGTTAATGTTTAACATTCACGACTTACAGTGGGATGATGAGCTTCTAGAAATGTTAACAGTACCAAAGAGTATGCTTCCAGAAGTACGTCCATCATCTGAAATATATGGAGAAACAATTGATTACCACTTCTTCGGTCAAAATGTACCGATTGCAGGTGTAGCTGGTGACCAACAAGCAGCATTATTTGGACAAGCTTGTTTCGGTGAAGGTATGGCGAAAAATACTTACGGAACTGGTTGCTTCATGCTAATGAACACAGGTGAAAAAGCAGTAGCTTCTGAGCACGGTCTATTAACAACAATTGCATGGGGAATAGATGGTAAAGTAAACTACGCATTAGAAGGAAGTATTTTCGTAGCAGGTTCTGCAATTCAATGGTTACGCGACGGAATGCGCATGTTTAAAGATGCAAGTGAGAGTGAAGTGTATGCTTCTCGCGTTGAATCAACTGACGGTGTATACGTTGTACCAGCATTCGTTGGACTAGGAACACCTTACTGGGATAGTGAAGTACGCGGCGCTATGTTTGGTGTAACACGCGGTACGACGAAAGAGCATTTCATTCGTGCAACGCTAGAATCTTTAGCTTACCAAACGAAAGATGTATTATGCGCAATGGAAGCAGATTCAGGTATTGAACTGAAAACATTACGCGTTGATGGCGGAGCAGTTAAAAATAACTTCTTAATGAAGTTCCAAAGTGATATTTTAGATGTTCCTGTAGAGCGTCCGGTGATCAACGAAACGACAGCTTTAGGTGCAGCATACTTAGCTGGTCTTGCGGTTGGATATTGGAAAAACCAAGATGAAATTAAATCACAGTGGCATATGGACAAACGCTTTGAACCAACGATGGAAGCGAAAACAAGCGAAGAGCTATATGCTGGATGGAAAAAAGCAATTGAAGCAACAAAAGCTTTCAAATAATCATAAACAGTGTTATAATGGTGACAAGTTAATAATTCGGTAGGAGATTTGGAGAGACCACAACGCGCTATAGAGGCGAAATCTATAGCGGAGTTTGTGGTCTCTTTTTTCGTTATCAAAGGGAGGAATTACCATGAAATTTTCAAGTAAACAACGTAAAGACGTATTAAACGGAGTAAATAAACAAGAGTTAGATGTGATCGTAATTGGTGGAGGTATTACTGGTTCTGGTATTGCATTAGATGGAGCAACACGCGGGTTATCAACAATTGTGTTTGAAATGCAGGACTTTGCAGCAGGTACATCAAGTCGTTCAACGAAGCTTGTACACGGTGGTCTACGTTATTTAAAACAACTTGAAGTGAAAATGGTAGCAGAGGTGGGTAAAGAGCGTGCGATCGTATATGAGAACGGTCCCCATGTAACAACACCAGAGTGGATGTTACTTCCGTTCCATACAGGCGGTACGTTCGGATCATTTAGTACATCAATTGGTCTTCGTGTATACGACTTCTTAGCAGGTGTAAAACGAAGCGAGCGCAGAAAGATGTTTAACCGTGAAGAAACATTAAATAAAGAGCCTCTTGTAAAAAAAGAAGGATTAAAAGGCGGCGGTTACTACGTAGAATATCGTACAGATGATGCGCGTCTTACAATTGAAGTAATGAAAGAAGCAATTGAGCATGGTGCGAAAGCTGTTAACTACGCAAAAGTAGACAGTTTCTTATATAAAGATGGAAAAGTATGCGGTGTACGTGTAATCGATTTACTAGATGGTGAAGTATATGAAGTTTACGGTAAGAAAATTGTAAACGCAGCTGGTCCTTGGGTAGATACACTTCGTGAAAAAGATAACTCGAAAAAAGGAAAAGTACTTCAGTTATCAAAAGGTGTTCACTTAGTAATTGATCAAAAACGTTTCCCACTAGGGCAAGCGATTTACTTCGATACACCAGATAAACGTATGGTGTTCGCGATTCCTCGCGGCGGAAAAACATACGTAGGTACAACGGATACGTTCTATGATAAAGATGCAGCTGTACCACAAATGACAACAGAAGATCGCACATATATCATTAATGCGATTAACTACATGTTCCCAAGTGTGAAAATTACAGAGAAAGACATTGAATCAAGCTGGGCTGGTGTACGTCCGTTAATTTATGAAGAAGGTAAGAATGCATCTGAAATTTCTCGTAAAGATGAAATTTGGACTTCTGAATCTGGTTTAATTACAATCGCAGGTGGTAAATTAACAGGATACCGCAAAATGGCTGAAATGGTAGTAGATTACGTAACGAACTTACTACAAAAAGAAGGTCATAGCGCATATCCGAAGAGCGATACGAAACATATGCCAATCTCTGGTGGACATGTAGATGGTTCACACGGATTCCCAGCATTCGTTGCGAAAAAAGCAGACGAAGGTAAGAAATCTGGTTTAACGAAAGCACAAGCAGAAGAATTCGCGAAATTCTATGGCTCTAACGTTGATGTACTATTTGGCTTAGCGAAAAAACATAAAGACGAAGCGAAAGAATACAACATGCCGCTTGACGTTCTAATCCCACTTGTATACGCAATGGATTACGAAATGACAGCAAAACCAGTTGACTTCTTCGTACGCCGCAGAGGCGCTGTATTCTTCAACATCCACTGGGTATATGAGTGGAAAGAAGCAGTAATCAACTACATGGCTGCGAAACTAGGCTGGAGCAAAGAAGAACAAATGAAATATACAGCTGAACTAGAAAAAGCATTAACAGACGCTGTAATTCCTGTAGATCAACAAGAACAGGCAGCTGCGTTAGCGTAAAATAGATAGATATGTTTTTGGAAGAAAGAATTGTGTAGGTATAAAAATGCACAATTCTTTTTTTATTATAGGGGATAAATTATGAGTATTTGGCGTTAAAAAGACTCTTATCATTAATGGAGAGAGTCTTTTTATTTTGCGTGCCCAGCTAAGCTGGACACTGCTTCCTGGTGAAAGTCCAGCCTAGGTAAGAGCCAAGTCGCCTCGTAGCTGACAGGCAACTGGTGGAGAAATCCTAAGGTTGAAGCCCTGTGACAAAGTAACTTCTACTTAGAAGTGCGAGCGAATCAGCAGACCGTAACATAAAGTGAACCTTGCCCGCCTCGTTAAAAGAAACCTAGCAATAGGACAAAGGGAAGCTGAGCCTGGTGAATATAGGCGAAAACCATGGAAGATGTGAAGAACTTGGAAACACAGCATCGAGGAATCCCTCGGGGTACGGAGGATGGTATGTTGAGAAAGTAGTGTCTGGAACTAGGGAGACCCTCCTTTGCCCTTTCTTTCAGAAAGGAGAGAGAAAGCCTATAAGCATATGCGAAATGGTGGACTGTAAAGAGGGAGTCGGAGGAGGTCATAGTACTGAATATTATAACCACAACACAACGTTATGTAGGGAAGGACCTCTACTTTGTTCATAAGTTGGAAGGAGGTACGAGTGAGTGAATGCTGGAAAACTAGCTAACTACACCGATGTAAAAGCTCAAGAACTTTGGAAGACTTTATATCTTTGTGCCAAAGAAAATTCAAGCCGAAGATTTCATGCGTTGTATGATAAGATTTATCGTCCTGGTATACTAGCTGAAGCATGGTGAAGAGTAAAACGGAATAGAGGAAGTGGAGGAGTGGATGGACAAAGAATTGAGGAAATTGTGCACCAATATGGAGAACGTAACTTTCTAAATGAGTTGTAAAAGGAGCTCAAAAATAAGTCATATCATCCACAAGCTGTGAGAAGAACCTATATTCCAAAGGGGGATGGAAAACAAAGACCACTTGGAATTCCTACGATCAAAGATAGAGTTGTACAAATGGCAACAAAATTAGTCATTGAACCAATCTTTGAAGCTGATTTTCAAGACTGTTCGTATGGATTTCGCCCGAAACGAAACGCGCATCAAGCGATATCGAAGATACGGAAAGCGAGTAAAACATCTCATTGGATAGTAGACGTAGACATCAAGGATACTTTGATAACATTAATTATGATAAATTAATAAGGCTTGTAGAAAGAAGCATCAGTGACCGAAGAGTGTTAAAACTCATTAGAAAATGGCTGGAAGCGGGAATCATGGAATATGCGCAATTTCATGAAACGACAGTAGGTACACCACAAGGTGGCGTGATATCTCCGTTACTTTCTAATATATATTTAAACTATATGGACACCATTTGGGAAAAGAAGTGTAAACACTTGGGGGAACTAATTCGATATGCCGATGACTTTGTCATCGTATGTCAAACAAAACAACAAGCACTAGAAAGTATTCGGATACTACAATCCATTATGAATAAGTTAGAACTTACAATCTATACAGAAAAGTCAAAGCTAGTGAATACGTGGGATGGCAACGAGGGATTTGATTTTCGAGGATTTCACCATCGAAAATACCCTAAACCTGTGAAAGGCGGGAAGAAAGTGTATGTGATGGCATATATTCCGAGCCAGAAAGCCATGAAGAAAATGCGAGAACGCATTAAAAGATACACAGAGCCGAGGAACAAACTGTATTTACAATTAGAAGAGATGGTAAAAGGTTTAAATAGAATTCTACAAGGGTTCAAGAACTATTATAGTGTATCTTCAATTGGACAGAGGTGGCTATGTAAAATAGACTGGTATGTCCTAGAACGGTTGAACCTTTTCTGGAATAAGAAAAGAAATGTTAGAAAGAAACATGGCCGTATCAAGGAATTGATAAAGAAAACAACATACATACTCGTGAAAGTAGGAAGCTAGAATAAACGGAAAGCTAAAGAAGGAAGAATATCGGAAAGCCGTATGAGGAAAAACTTCACGTACGGTTTGATGAGGCGAAGCCAGCCCTAAAGAAATTTAATCTGTTTCAGTTTTCTACTCTACGAGAATATATTGGGGGATGTTTCGAGTGTGACTATCTCTTGCTGGTGAATCAAGAGATGGGTTTTCTGGTGATAATTTTATTTTTTTACATTTATTTCAATTAAATTCATTTGGTGAATAGGTTACTAAGTGAAATGTTTATCTAAACTCAGTATCAGTATAACAAGAAAAAATAGTAAAAAACAGTATTGTTTTGGTTATATATGTATATTAGGATTTATTTAAGGTTAGGAGGGGATAGTGATTAAGAAGAAAATTTTGTATTCTTTGATTTTTTTAGTTTGTGTTTTTGCAATTTGCGCTGTCTATTTCTTTTTCTTTCAACGTACGGGTTTGGTTAAAATAAATCAATCAGACAACCTTGCTTTACTAGAAAAAAGCAAAAAGGAGCAAGTAAGATCATGGGCACTTTCGAATTTAAATTCTGAATATTATGAATTTGAATCTAAAAGTAAGATTAAGGTTGCGATATTAGACAGTGGAATAGAAAAACAACATGATGATTTAAAAAATCTTGTAATTAAAGAATACAATGTAATTGAGCCGCAACATCCAGTAATTGATGTTTTAGGCCATGGAACGACTGTGGCGGGTATTATCGCAGCACATAATAACAAAATTGGAATCACTGGCGTTGCAGCATCGCTAGTGGAACTCTATGATGTTAAAGTTCTTAATGATGATGGAAAAGGAAAGATTGATAATTTAGTTCAAGGTATTAATTGGTCCGTTGAAAACAATGTTGATGTGTTAAACATTAGCTTTGGTATGTCTTCTAACCATCCTGAACTTGAGAGGGTGATTGAGAAGGCGATTCAAAAAGGGATAATTGTTATTGCAGCTGCAGGTAATAATTATGGCGGAAAAGTTGAATATCCAGCTAATTATAAAGATGTTATTTCAGTAACAGCAGTAAATCACGCTTATAAAGTTGCAAGTTTTGCTGCAAGGAATGGGAAAATTGATTTTGCAGCCCCAGGTGTGAATGTCATAACCACTACAACTTCTAATGGTTATTCGATTGAAAATGGAACATCTCTAGCAACGGCTCACGTAACAGGAATTGTATCTTTAATTCTTGCGAATAAGGAAACATTTAAACTGTCATCTAGCAAAGTAAAGTTCCCTAAAGAAGTGTATAAAATTTTAGAAAAAAATACTGTGGACATTGGTGGCAGTAATCAAATTGGCAATGGATTTATAAAATTATAGTAGGGGTGGAGAATTATGATTAAAAAGATAGTATCATTAATGTTAATCTTTGTTTTAAGCATTGGAATCATTCCAAATGGTAAAGTTTTAGCTGAAGATTGGGTTCAAGACGAGAATATTGAAGTACTTGAGAATAATAGTGAGAAAGTAGAAGTACAAACAGAAGTTGAAACGGTAGAAGGTGATGCAACAGTTTCAGCGGCTTGGGATAAAACAGATAACACATTTACAGTGAAATCAATGGAAAAAGATGCAAACGGAAATGAAGTTGAAAAAGAATATAGAGTTGACGTTGAAGAGGCTACTGAGGAAGTGTTTAAAGCGACATTTACCGATATAAAAACAAACGAATCTTTTGAAGTAGATTCTATGGAAGCACATGCTTCTATAGTGTTCTTATTACCGCTTGCAGGCGTAATTGGTCAAGGGCTTGTTTCGCATTTAATCGCGATTGGTGCTGCTGTAATTATTGCAGGTGCTACATATACGGTAGTGGGGAAAGTTGCTGCAGAATTACGAAAGAAAAAATATGATCACTATGCTGCTGTTTTAACAAAAGGTGATTTATATATTGGCGGACCAATCTCTAAAGCAACTGCAGTTTCAAGAATGAAATCAAGTGATAAAAAGAATAATAATGTTTGGTCAAAATCTTATGCTTTAGCCGCAACTGTTGCAAAAGACGCTGGAAACGGGAGAACACCAATTGGCCCTGAGCGTGACAAAGGAAAAACGTCAGCTGAAGGTTATTATTTCCACTTCCATATCCATAATAGAACAGGTGGTCATTCATTCTATTAAAAAGGAGTAGTGTATGATAAATAAACTTTATGAAAAATACAAAATGAGAAACATCCCAAATAAATTTTCGATAGACGAAATTGATACAATTTTGAAAAGTGAGTATAGAGCTACAGAAATCAAAAAAAATAAAATTGGTTCCATTTATCTAGATCCAAATATCGAATTTAAAGAAATAGTAAAGTGTTATAAGATCGAGGAAAAGGCTGTTTTGATGGGGTTGTTTAGTGATGCGGAAAAAAAAGATTTTGCTGAAATGATACAACTTAATCAATCTGAACAAAATACAGATTTCGATGAGCAAGATCTTTTCAATAAAGAAATCCAAGAAGGTAAATTAATTGTTATCTTTTTAGCAAGTGCGGATGGCACATACATTAATTACTTCAACTTATTAGGTCATTCAGAGATGATGTACAATAAACTTACAGTTCTTATGGGCTTAGAAAAAGAAGAATGCAATATTGAAAACCCCTTGTTTCAAGAATACTTACAGGCACTAGCCGCGATTGGGTATTTAGAAGAATAAAGTGAAAATCACAGTGATTTGAAGTGAGCTATGAAAATGGAACACATGTTAAAAAAACTAAACCATCTATTCCCTATATACTTAAGGGGATAGATAGTTTGATTTTTTTGAATTTTTATACTTATTAAGCGGATTCAGGAGGTGTTTTTTCTCTTGACTAAAAATAAATAAAATGTGTTACAATGATGATAGAGTATTTAGTGTGAATTTTGCATAAAATAAAAAAGACAGAAGCCTGAGAAACTTCTGCCTTGTGTAACCTAACTTGCTATTGTGGTGGTAGTAGGTGCGGTTATAAGACAATTACATTAACGTTTTAGCCGAGAACCGCCCTTACCTTTTCCACGAAGCAGGGTGGTTCTCGCTTTTTTGTATACAGAAATTAGCCACGGACCGACGTATCTTCTACCGATGACAACGCCAGCTCCGGTTAGGATACCATACACTAATTTAATTACAAACATCGCGATCATATTATCACCTCCCCCTTTTTTCAAAATGGAAGAGATGATTGCCACACCTACTAGTTATAGCTTATTAAGTTACATTTTAATTGTATTATGTTTTAAAATAGGGAACAAGACATATGGATGAAAATTCCTGTTTTTAAGCAGAGCATTAGTGTCAGGGGACAAGAAGTAAATAAATATTCATAAAAAAACGGTATGGACATTACCATCCGTATTTTTTTATGTATTTATAAAACTTTTCCATACAGTGCGTCGTCTAATATATGGGAAGGAGGAAATGATGTGGATGAATTAACGATAGAAGCGTTTGAAATAGAAGATAAGGAGGAACTTATCGATGAAATAATGAACAAGTATGGACAAGAAGTCCTACAGCTTGTGTATTCATATGTGAATAATAAAGAGGTTGCGGAGGATGTAACGCAAGATATATTTGTGAAATGTTATAAATCTCTTCATACATATAAAGGGAAATCGAATGTGAAAACGTGGTTATGGAGAATTGCGATCAATCAATGTAAGGACTATGTAAAAAGTTGGTATAACAAAAAAGTTATCGTTACAGAGGATGACTTTACGTATATGGAGAGTCAAAAAGAAAGTGTCGAACAAACAGTTATTCAAAATGTTGAGGATAGTAGGTTGGCTTCTGCAGTAATGAATTTACCGATAAAATATCGAGAAGTCATTTATCTATTTTATTATGAAGAATTATCAATTAAAGAGATTGCTATGGTAATAGACGTAAAGGAAAATACGATAAAAACGAGACTGAAAAAAGCGAAGGAACTTTTGAAGAAAGGATTGGAGGGATAATTAAATGGAAGATCGATTAAAAGGCTTGCGAAAATCAATGGAGAACACAACGTTTAAACATTTGAGTTTTTCTGATCAGCACCAGAAGCAGGTGCGCGAAAAAATCAAGCAATCGTCCGAAAAGGAAGAAGATATCCTTTTAGCGGTGTTACAACTTCTTATGAATGAAAAAACGGGTTATGAATTGATGCAGTTGCTAAGAGGGAGAGGGATTCAAAAATTCGAAGGTGGTGAAGGGTCTCTATACACTTTATTACATCGTCTAGAACAAAATCGCTTTATCCAATCTAGCTGGGATCACGCGGGAGCTAAATATTATCAATTAAATGATAAAGGAAATAAAATGCTGCGAAAGGCAGAGAAGAATGCTACGAAGGCACGATTTATATTAAAAGGATTAGTACAGGAGTGAGAAAAAATTGAGCAAAAAAGGGGAGCGTTTTTTAAAAGAAGTTACGAACCATATTAAATCAAAAGAAGCAAAGGACTTGGTGGCAACAGAACTAGACTTTCACTTGAAACAGACGAAGAATATGTGGATAGAGAAAGGCTTAAGTGAGGAAGTTGCTGAAGATAAGGCCGTTGAACAAATGGGAAGTCCAATCAAGCTTGGCCAGGAACTTAATAAACTACATAAGCCAAAGGTTGATTGGTTCTTAATTGGTTTATTAGTGGCTGCGATGGGGCTAGGGTTTTTGCCAGTTATAGCGCTTGGACATGCTGACTTATTAATGAATAAGGTGATATTTGTAATTCTCGGTGTTACAACAGCGATTGGGATGATGCTATTTGATTATCGGAAGTTAGAGAGACTCGGGTGGCTGTTTTATACAATTGGTGTACTTATCTTGTTAATGATAAAGTGTTTTCCTACTGCTTTTTTGAATGGTGAGCCATTAATGAAAGTTGGTTCCATCATAATTGACTGTCTAATGACAATACCATTCTTCCTTCTAGCCTGGGCTTCTTTTTTCAATAACAGTAGATTAAAGTTTATACATCTTCTCATGTTGTATTTATTTTCTTTATATTTATTTCTAACTACATCAACTCTTTTACCACTGTTCATCTATATCACGATGGTATTTGTTATGCTTTGGTGGAGTAGGCTAGGAAAGAAAACGGCATGGCTCATTACAATGTTACCGATTTGTTTCTTTATTATTAGGGATTTATTTTCCTGGTCTGCCGTAAAAGAATACCGGATAGCTAGAATTTTAGGGTTTTTAAACCCAGAGCATGATCAATGGTATTTACGTTTAAAAGAGGCAATGGCATCGGCAGGTTGGTTTGGTACATATGGAAATATAAAGTCTATCCCTGCTACTCATACTGATTTTGTATTTGCAAGTTTGACTTACTATTATGGATATGTGCTTGCGCTAGTTCTTGCCTTGATTCTTTCTCTTTTTGCAGTAAGAATAATGACCATATCTTATAAAATAAACGATCGATATGGTAAATTGCTACTCGTTGGTGGAGTAACTCTTTTTGTATTCCATTTCATTTATAACGTGGGCATGATTTTAGGATTATTACCACGCGTTTCTATATCATTACCTTTTATTAGTTATGGATTAGTACCAACTCTATTTCACGCATTTATAATGGGAATCGTGCTAAGTGTATATCGTCGTAAAGATATGTCGTTTAGAATGAGAAAAACACCTTGAATCATCAAGGTGTTTTCGTTATAAGCTCAAAACTATCCGAATCAGCCCCAAGTATAAAAGGGCTAACCTCGCCAACGCTATAAAGTTGCAACTCATGCATCGCCCGCGTACAAGCAGTGTAGAACAATCTACGTACGCTTTCATCACTGTACACAGCTTCAGAAGCATCGTAAATAATAACAGCATCAAATTCGATACCTTTCGCTAAATAAGCAGGAATCACGACGATGCCTTGCTCATACTCGGCTGAGTTACTCTTCACGAGTTTAATATTCTCGATATGATTAAGTCCTTCGTAAGCAGCGGCGCTTTCAGCTGCAGATTTACATATAATTGCAATCGTATTGTGATTTTGTTTTTGTAGTTCGGTAACTTTGGCAGTAATATGCTCATGAAGTTCGCTGTAATCAGCTACTTTCGTCACTATAGGTTTCTCGCCGTCACGTTCAAAGGCGTGAATGTCTTTTCCTTCTGGTACGAGATTTCGTGTAAATTCAATAATCGGTTTTGTTGAGCGATAGCTACGAGTTAAGTTAATACCGTTCGTTTCATCTGGTCCGTATAAGTTAGTAAGTGTATTGAAATTAACTGTTTCACTTGCATGGGCAAATATTGCTTGGTTAAAGTCCCCGAGTACCGTCATTTTTGCGGCAGGGAAGAGACGTTTTAAAAACTCGAACTGGAACGGAGAGTAATCTTGTGCTTCATCTACGAGTACATGTTTAATCGATCTATTCGTTTGGAAGCCTTCAATTAATTCTTTTAAAAGTAAAAATGGAGTCGCATCCTCGTAATATAACTTTCCTTCATCAAGCATGTTTACTGTTAATGAACAAATGTCATCCCATTCTTTCGGTTTTTTTCCAGTAACCCATGATGCATCTGTGAAAAGTTGTTTATATATGCCTGTAAAATTGATAAAGCGCAATGTTTGAACGCCTTTACGAAGAGGCTTCAATTTTTTACGGACAATCATACGTCCGAGTACTTTCGTTTCTTTCTCAAAATCATTAAAGGAGTTGTCGTCAAACTCGCCTTTTTTCTGCAAGTATTTATAAGCCTTTTGATATTCATCTTTACTAAGTAGTTCAATTTCTTCTTCTACCCAAGGCTTTTTCAGTTCTGCTTTTTCAAGTGCATCTATTTGCTTATTTAGCCAATCCGTTAACTTCTCAATTCGACTATGGAAGCGGAGGGAGGAGTCAGTATTATAAAATTGCTCTGTAATTTCTTTAGCTGAGGCGATTAGTTTCCCTCTAAATTTCATTCCTCTAAATAGCATGCCTGAAGATTCAAGAGATTGTCTGTACGCTCTAATCATCTCGAAAAATTGAGTGGATGCTTTAAATCGGATGCTCGTATTTCTCGTTTTATAGGTAGGGCTATTCGTTTCAGTTAACATATATTCCAATTGCTCATAAGGGTCTTCCACATCAAATGACTTACTTAGTCTATGATTTAAATACTCTTGGAATGTAACTTGCTGCATATTTTCTTCACCGAGTTCAGGTAGTACGTTAGAAACGTAGCTATTGAACATAGAGTTAGGGGAGAAGAGAATAATTTGATCCGCTTTTAGCCATTCGCGATATTTATATAGTAAGTAGGCGATTCGCTGAAGGGCAGCAGATGTTTTACCACTACCAGCAGCTCCTTGAACGATAAGGAGGCGGCCTTCATCGTGACGGATAATTTCATTTTGCTCACGCTGAATCGTAGCGACGATACTTTGCATATGTTTGTTCGTACCTTTTCCGAGTGCTTGTTGCAAGATTTCATCGCCAATTGTAAGGCTCGTATCGAACATAGAATCAATCTCGCCATTTTGAATAATGTATTGTAATTTTTTCTCCACATTACCGTGGATTACGCCTCCTGGTGTACTGTATTCAGCTGGCCCTGGTGGATAATCGTAGTATACACTCGAAATAGGTGCGCGCCAGTCATATATAAGAAAGTTTTCTCCGCTAGCATCCGTAAGTGTAGCAACACCGATATAAATTTGATCCGCAGCAGATTCTCCTTCTTCTTTGAAATCAATTCGTCCAAAATAAGGTGCTTTATGCATGCGTCTTAATGCGGCAAGTCGATTAAAGGTGTGTTTATGGGTAATTTGTGTGACAGCTAGTGACTGAGCTTGTTGTCTTAAGTTAATAACTGTTTCAAGGTAATCGTCAAAAGTATCTGTATTCACTTTAACGTCATCCCAGAAGTGTTTACGGATGTTGATTACTTCTGCCCGGCGTCTGCCAGTTTCGTTTTCTAGCTTATCAATTTGCTGCGTAATCGTTTCGATTACGGTATCCAATCGTTTTTGCTCTAAATCAAGTTTTTTATTCATACGTAAGCACTCCTTTAAAAGTGAAAAATAGAGGTTGACTGAAGAAAGATTTTGTTGTACAATTAAGATACGGATAAATACGTTGTTATCATTTATGAAAACGTGTTTCTGTACTAATTTAACATAGTTTTTTAATTTAATCAATAATGATGAGATAAACCCTCGGTTCCACGCTTCGTGAATCGAGGGTTTTTTGTTTTTCTTTAAGAAACAATTGCAATTTTGCCAGGGGGGGATCTAGGTAGAGCATAGAAGAAAATTAGGAATAGGGGGATACTGATGGAAAAATATTTTGAGGAAGCACATCGTTTTTCTTCTCGTAATAGAAAGCGCTTAGAAAAGGATGTTATATGTGGTTGTTTTTATTGTTTGGAAATTTTTAATCCAGAAAAAATTACAGAGTGGTGGGATGATGATAACACAGCAGTTTGTCCGCATTGTGGGATTGACTCTATTATAGGGGGAAGTTCAGGAGTTAGAATCACAGAAATGTTTTTAAGTGAAATGCATAAAAGATGGTTTTAGTTAAATGAATGACAAAATAAACTTTCGGTAACGAAGATAGTGTAAAACTAACTAAGATTTTACACTATCCATAAAATAAAAAAACGTTATCCTTTCTATAGCATCGAAGAGCCAATCATGTAATTTCGTTTACCCAATCTGTACACAATTTACCCTGAGAAGAGGGGACATAAAAAAAGCTCGGGCTAAGCCCGAGCTTTTCATTATTTCTTTTCTTCTTTTTTATCGTCAGCTTTTTGCTCTTTGAAAAGATCTTTTAAATCTTTATCGTCAACTTTTACGTCAGCTTTTTTGATTTCTTTCATCATTAAGTCATTCATAAATTGAGCATCTTGCGTTTTTTCTTGAGCTAGTGATTTTTTAATATCAGCTTTTGATTTATCGAAAGTTGCATCTGCGTGATTATCAGTTACTTTGATAATATGGTAACCGAATTGTGTTTTTACAGGTTCGCTTACTTCATCTTTTTTCAACTTTTGAGCTGCTTCTTCAAATTCTTTTACCATTTTCCCTGGTCCGAAGAATCCTAAGTCGCCACCTTTTTCTTTTGAACCTGTATCTTCAGAGTATTGTTTTGCTAATTCTTCGAAAGATTTACCTTGAGCAAGTTCATCTTTCACTTTTTTAGCAGTTTCTTCATCTTTTACAAGGATATGACTTGCTTTAATTTCTTTTTTATAATCCTCGAATTTTGCTTTTACATCTTTATCAGTAATCGATTGTTCAACCGCTTTTTCTTGAGCTAATTGAGCACGCACACCAGTTTTGATAGTTTCTTCTTTAATACCTTGTTGTTTCATTAGTGTATCGAATTGATCACCGTATTGTTTTTTCATTTCATCGAACTTTTTGTCTACATCTTTGTCTTCAACTTTGTAGTTTTTAATAAGTACTTTTTCCATAACCATGTTGTTTAGTACTTGTTTACCAGCTTGTGTCTTCATTTGATCGTAGAATTCTTCTTTTGTAATGTCACCAGCTTTAGATGTAACGATTTTGTCTGATGATGATGTTCCACATGCTGATAATGCGATTACACTTGTTGCGGCTAAGGCAAGCATAGCTTTCTTCATTCGATAAACACTCCTACTATTATGTATTTTTAATTTATCCTACACCGATGAATTTTAAATTCATAAGAGCCCGATTAAGTCTCACTGATACTTTTGCTTTTTTGTATTGGTAAAGCGCGCTTAACAGGGCTTACCGTGGCTGAGGATAAAGTTTTGATGAATGTTTTGTTCTATAGTATAAGCAATATGTACAAAATTTAATATATCATATTTCGACGCGTTTTCATATTGATAAAGAAAAATTAACCAGTACGTGTCAGATTTTGAAAGTGTGCCATATTGGGCGTATGCCGCATATACAGAATAGAGGAGGGGATGGGGATGAATTCTCAACTTATTTTATTACTTGTACTGTTTATTTTATTGGTTATAGTAGGTATAATTTGCTTATAGAGGAAAAAAATGAGGAAGGGGCTTTCCTTCCTCACTTTCCATGAAATATAATTTCTATATAACTAGAAATTAATAAAATTGTTATACATACATTAATAACCCGAAAGACACTGGGCTGGCGGCTCGCAGCTATTTGTTTTCGTTCACACAGTGTATGTGTCATGAAATTCGTGTAAAATATAACAAGAAGTGCGAATGCGACAAAAACAACTGTTATAAGTGTCATGAGGCGAGACCTCCTTTTGGCTAAAATACATATACATATATTGTATCACACGATATTTTGTTCGTGTTACAAAATTCAGAAATAGAAGACTTTGTGTTAGAAAGTGAGGGAGAAAATGGACGTTGTTAGAAGATTAGAACAAGCTGAATACTACGTAGACCTACTATTTAAAATGATTGATGAAGAGAAGTGTCCATTTTATTCTTTGATCATAAAGAAAAAAGCTCGTAAAAAAGATATTGAACGTATACTAAATCTTTGTGAAAAACTGAACGAGCAATATGTAGTGGAGAAAGCAGAAGGGCTTCTTTTGTTCGATGCGCTGTTAAATCAATTTGAAAAAGCGCTTCCACATCAGCTCGAAGTACACGAAACTGCGGAAGCGCTAGCAAAACAAGGTTTATTTAAGCCGCTTATGAATGAATTCTTAAGCATGATTGCGAAAAAATAAATAGATTATTTCTTAACTAACTTTTGATCGGATTCTGTAAAGTTCTCTTCAATATCTTCTAATGATTTCTCAAAAATATCGATAAAGTCTTGTCCGTAAATATTACGCAGGATTGCAATCAGTTCGATATTTTCTGGGAACTTCCCATAAAAATTACGAAGTGCAAGAGCCCCATTAAACACTGAATTATTTTCAGGATCATACTCTTCCATTAAGCGAAGTAGTAATTCTTCCCCTTTGTCTGTAATTTCAATGTACGTATTTCGTTTATCATCTTCCTTTTTTGAGAATACAAGATAGCCGCGTTCTTCCAGCTTTTTCGAGAAGTTAAACGCTGTTGATACGTGCATAACTCCAAACTTAGCAATCTCAGAAATAGAAGCCCCTTTTAAATGATAAGCGATTGTTAAAATATGATGTTCATTAATATTTAAATCGTAAGGTTTAATCCACTGCTGCCAATCTTTCTCTACACATTTCCATAACGCTTTCGATAATTGAGCAATGCGTTGGCTGAAAATCATCGCTTCTTTTACCGAGTAATCTTTTTCTCCACTTTTCATTTACTCACCCACTTTAACATTCTTTTTCATTACTATCTATTATGCCAGTAAAATAAAAATTAATAAAGTCTTTTTGTAAGAATTGTGAAAATTTTTTAACAAAATGACATTCTATACAAATCATGCATAACTATGGAAGCGTTTTATGAGTCGTGAATACATGCGTTGTCCTTACATGTTAATTGATAACATATATTGTAAATGCATAAAAACACGGCATATCTATACGATATGCCGTGTCAAGGTCAATTTATATAAAAAATATTTGTTATATGCAAAAAACTAAGCAGGAATTTGTTTACGCTTTTTCTGGAACAGCTTCTTGCAGTTTCTCAATTGACTTTTGGATGTCCAAAATTTCTTTCTCAATATGGCGCTTGTTTTGAGAAATATCTTGTTTCCAGTTAGAAAGCGTGTCTTGCATGTCATCTTTTAGTTCTTGAAACACTTCTTTACCTTCTGAAGCAGTTTCAACAATTTGACGCTTTAATAATTTCGTATCAGCTGTAATATCAGCTAAAGTCTTTTTAATATCATTTCCTTTTTCTTTTAACTTGCCGCGCATGTCTTTACCAGAAGAAGGAGTTGAGAAAAGAACGGCTAGTCCAGCAACTGCTCCCCCGCAAATAACACCTGTAATAAAGGATTTAGCTTTTGACATAAAAGGAGACCTCCTTATTTTTTGTTCGTATTCATGATGTGAAAAAATATGCATATCTTTCTTATATGTGCTAGGCACAAACAATCATCCCTGAGCATTTTAAGTGAAGAAACAAGCCATGCGGAATTTGATGACTTCAGGGAAGTGGCTTGTTATGTATTACGCCTTCTTATAGTGTCATTATTTCACACTATTTGCAATTGTACTTGCGATGTTTTGTAAATTTTCCATAGTGTATTCATTTTGGTGTGATTTCCAAACAGCACCGAAACCATCTTTTTCACCGTAGCGTGGAATTAAATGAAGGTGGAAGTGGAACACAGTTTGTCCAGCTTTTTCACCGTTATTGTTAAGTAGGTTAAAGCCAACTGGATTAAACTCTGCTTTAATCGCATTTGAGATTTTTGGAACGACAGAAAAAATGTGTGATGCGATTTCTGGCGTTAACGCAAAAATGTCTTGTTTGTGAACTTTCGGAATAACAAGAGTATGTCCTTTTGTTACTTGACTAATATCTAAAAATGCAAGCACATGTTCATCTTCGTATACTTTTGAGCAAGGGATTTGCCCGTCAATGATTTTACAAAAAATACAATTGTCTGCTGTATGATTCATTGATCTCATCCTTTCAAATATCCTTAGCCGTATTTTACCATAATTACATAAGAGAACAAACACGAAAAACAGGAAGCTGACTCAGCTTCCTGTTTTCTGAAGAGGGATTGAAAAAGCATTATCGTAATTTACGTTTCGCAGACACCTCATTTATTTAAGAAATGCACGGTAAATCGGCTAAAGTTTCTGCCGTAGACACCCCATTTTCAAGTGAAATGAATTGCAATCTTTTTTTAAAATGAAATTGTTTATTTTTTAAAACAGTATATGCTCTTTCGGAGACACCCCGTTTCGAAAATGAAACAAATAATCTGGTTATGTGTAAATTTCATTGTCCAACATGGACACCCCATTTCATGATGACTTCACTATGTTGTTGTACTCATCAATTGGTGGTTGCTTTTTCAATGTGTTCCTTCTTCAATAATTATGATGTCCGCTTTCGGGAAAATATATGCTAATAAATTTAAATTTTTTTTTTGAGTACATGGATACTATGTAGTACAGCATAATTTTTGGTAAGATGAATATAGAATGAATACTAATGAAGAAAGTGGTGTCGTATGAGCGAGTTATTGCGTGTAGAAAATGTTACAGGAGGATATACGAAACGACCTGTATTAAAAGACGTTTCGTTCTCTGTTAATAAAGGCGAACTTGTCGGCTTAATCGGTTTAAATGGAGCTGGTAAAAGTACGACGATTAAACATATTATCGGTTTAATGGAACCGAAAAAAGGAACTGTCACAATTAATGGGAAAACAATTCGTGATGATATGACAGCGTACCGTTCTAGCTTTTCATTCATTCCAGAAACGCCGGTATTATATGATGAATTAACGTTAGAAGAGCATTTGAAATTAACAGCGATGGCGTACGGCGTCGATGAAAAACAATATGAAGAACGTGTAGGACAACTATTACATGAATTTCGCATGAAAAATCGTTTAAAATGGTTTCCATCTCATTTCTCAAAAGGGATGAAACAAAAAGTAATGATTATGAGCGCGTTTTTAGTTGAGCCATCTCTTTACATAGTAGACGAACCTTTCGTTGGATTAGATCCGTTAGCAATTCAATCTCTTCTTCAAATGATGGATCAAATGAAAAAGAGTGGAGCCGGTATTTTAATGAGCACACATATTTTAGCGACGGCAGAGCGTTATTGTGATTCGTTCATTATTCTGCATCAAGGTGAAGTAAGAGCGAAGGGAACATTAGCTGAACTGCAATCACAGTTTAATATGCCAGGTGCAACGTTAGATGATATTTACATCGCGCTAACAAAGGAAGAAGATTATGAATAGCACAGCGTTATGGAAAGAACGATTTCGTCACTTTCTAAAAGAAGTTCGTACATATAGTAAATACGTATTTAATGATCATTTGAAATTTATTTTCGTGTTCATCATCGGTGCGGGAGCGTATTATTACCAGCAATGGTTACAAACGTTAACATCTTCCTTTCCAACTGCGCTCGTAATGGCAGTATTAATTGGACTCGTGTTAACAGCTGGATCCATTCAAACGTTATTAAAAGAAGCGGATCTCGTTTACTTACTGCCAGTTGAAGAAAAGTTAAAACCTTACTTCACCAAGGCATTTCTTTTTACATTTATGATTCAGTTATACATGATCGCAATCGTAGCAGCTGCGCTTGCTCCGTTATACTTCCAACAAATGAAGCAAACAGGTGCTGGATACATTTGGATCGTCCTCGCATTTGTCATTGTAAAAGCGTGGAATTTATTTGTAGCGTGGGAAAAGTCATTTTTAACAGATCAAAATATACAAAGGGCTGATTGGTTTATTCGTTTTATCCTAAACGGTTTATTTGTATATTTCCTTGTAGAACGTACTTCAGTTCTTTTCATTGGCGGAATCGTTCTGCTCATGGTGTTATATCTTGCTATCATGCATCAAATGGTAAAAGGAAAGCCGCTAAACTGGGAGTATTTAATTTCTGAAGAAGGTAAGAAAATGATGCTGCTGTACCGAATTGCGAATATGTTCGTTGATGTACCAGCATTAAAAGAAAGAGTATCTCGCCGAAAATGGCTGGATTTCATTCTGTCGATAATCGGCGAAAAGCGTACATATTTATACTTATATACGAGAACGTTTTTAAGATCAGGTAACTATTTTGGATTATATGTGCGTTTGCTCGCTCTTGGAGGAGTTATTCTTTACTTCATTCCATTTTTATATGGGCGATTTATCGTAAGTTTTATCTTCCTATACTTAATCGGCTATCAGCTATTAACTTTATGGAAGCATCACCGCATGAAGATTTGGCTTGATTTGTATCCGGTCAGGGGAGAAGAGAAGAAGAAAGATTTTCTTGTCTTATTAAATGCAATCCTTATTATCGGCAGCATTGTATTTACAGTTATATTCGCCTTTGCGACGAAAGATTTCATGATGACGGGAATTTTATTAGTCGTAAGCATAGTATTTAGTATCGGTTTCGTTTATCAATACGGGGCGAAACGTATTGAGCGTTTAAATTGAAGGGAATGAACCTATGATTACATATGAAGAAAAGGTTATAAAAGAGCTGGAGCAGTGGAAAGCTACATTCATGAAAGATTCTTCTATGATGACACGGTTCTCTAAGAAAGTGCAGATGAAAGTACAACAGCTCATTCCGGCGAAAGTACAAAAAGTGCTAACAGAGACGATCCGGATGATGGTACAAACAATTAGCGCCGGGTCAAACTTTATAAAGCCGAAGCTAAAAGAGACGACATGGTCACTGCAAAGACGTGACGATGAAGTTCGTAAAAAAATGGATGAGTACAAAAAAATAGCAGCGGCAGAAGGAGCAGGGACTGGAGCTGGTGGTATTCTCCTCGGTCTTGCTGACTTTCCGCTTTTACTCGGCATTAAAATTAAATTTTTATTCGATGCAGCAACATTGTACGGATTTGATACGAGCGACAAAGAAGAGCGCCTTTTTATCCTTCACGTTTTCCAGCTTGCCTTTTCAAGTGACGACCACCGAAAAGAAATATGGAAAGCAATCGAAACATGGGATACAGAAGAAGAAAATCATATGGACTGGGAAAAGTTCCAAACAGAGTACCGAGACTATATCGATTTAGCAAAAATGCTTCAGCTCGTACCCATAATCGGTGCCCCGGTCGGCGCGTATGCGAACTATCAATTGCTGCAAAGGCTTGGAGAAGTGACGATGAATTGTTATCGTATGCGATTGCTAAATAGAAAGTAAAAAAGCATCCTAAATGTGTGATTTAGGATGCTTTTTTTAGAAGTTAATTCCGCTATAGCCAACTCCGACTACAATCAATATGATAAAGAGTACAATAATGGATGGAACTCCGCTTTTATTATCGTGACCATCCTCATCGCCGCCTTTATCCCGCTGTTTATGGAGGGTGATTAAAGTTTCACTTTATCAAGAACTTCCTGTGTAAACTCTTATTAGCTTGCAAATTATTCAGTTTCATTTTATAATTTGCTTACCGACCGGTAAGTAAAAATAAGTGAGGTACAGTATGACAAAGAATTTACAAACATCACAAAACATTGTAGAGGCATCATTTAAACTCATGGCAGAGCACGGCATTGAGAAGATGAGCCTTTCCATGATTGCGAAAGAGGTAGGTATTTCAAAACCGGCTATTTATTATCATTTTTCTTCTAAAGAAGCGTTAGTTGATTTTTTATTTGAAGAGATTTTTTCTGATTATCATTTTGCAAATTACTTCGATAAAGAGCAGTATACGAAAGAAAACTTTGCAGAAAAGCTAATCGCAGATGGTTTACATATGCTTTCTGAGTATGAAGGGCAAGAAGGAATACTACGCGTTATCAATGAATTTATCGTAACTGCATCGCGAAATGAAAAGTATCAGAAACGATTATTTGAAATACAAGAGGATTTCTTACATGGTTTCCACGATTTATTGAAGAAAGGCGCGAGACTGGGCGTTGTGTCACAACATGCAACGGAAGAAAATGCTCATACGCTAGCGCTCGTGATCGATAATATGAGCAATTATATGCTCATGGGATTTCAGTTAAAATATAAAGAAATTTGGATTCGAAATGTGAAAAGCGTCATGAAGGAGGAGTAAAAATGAAAATGCAAAAAAACTGGTGGCTCGGTTTTCTTGGATTCATTGGAGTTTATAAAATTCCAGGTATGATAGAGGCTTTTCAAGCAGATGGAAGTTGGATGAAGTTAATCGGTTTCATTTGGCTACTTTGGTTTGGATATTTTATTCCAGAGAGGAAAGAAGATTGAATTTTAATTTTCTGTAAAGTTATGTAAAATATAGATTGAGAGTATTCGTATATTAGATTACTAGATTTGGAGTGGTTACATGGATCCATTGAAAAATGAAATTAACCCTGACATGGTCAAGGTGTGGAAAGTTCGTGCTGTAATTGAAGAAGGGATCGGTATACTCGTCATTTTAGCTTACCTTTTTCTCATGATAAAGTTTGATTGGTGGGCGTGGATTTTGTATGTGATGATTGGGCTAACAGTTGTGTTCGCGCCATTTTCGTACTTCTTATTCCCGAAACTACGTCAACGTTATTACAGCTACCAACTAAATGAAGAAGAGCTTGAAATTCAGCACGGTCTTTTCGTCGTAAAGCGTGTATTAGTACCGATGATTCGTGTGCAGCACGTTACGATTGAACAAGGACCAATTATGAGAAAATACGGATTAGCAGAATTACACATTTCAACAGCAGCAACTTCTCATAGCATCCCAGGTTTAACGATGTATGAAGCTGAAATGTTGAAAACGAAAATCGCAGAATTAGCGAAAGTGAGTGATGAGGATGTATAAGAGGCAGCATCCAATCACGATGTTATTAGAATTAAAAATAACAGATTTTATACCACTCATTATTTTTATGTTTAGCTTAAACGGAAAATTCCCGTTTTGGTATTTAATTCCCGCAGGATTCGGTTTACTCACCGTCTTTTCAGCGTTTGAAAAATGGTATTACACAACATATTGGGTTGAAAATAACGTATTACATGTGAAAAAAGGTCTCTTCGTGAAAAAGGAGAGCTACTTAAATAAAGAACGTGTTCAAACGATTAATACAAGTTCTAACGTACTATATCAAATACTCGGTTTGAAAAAAATTCAGATTGAAACAGCTGGCGGAGGCGATGAAGCAGAAGTTAGCTTAGCTGGAATTACGGTAGAAGAAGCGACGGAGCTTATTACTTTGCTAAATGAGCCAACTCCAGAAGTGAAAGCAGAAAAAACGTTAGACGAAGCAGCAGAAAATACAGTAGAAAAAGCAATCGTTACAGAGGAAAAGCAAACGACAGAGTACAAGTTAACGTGGAAAGAGATTTTAATAGCGTCTGTTACATCTGGTCAATTTGGAGTATTATTCTCTTTAATCTTTTTCGTTTATCACCAAGTAGATGAGTATATTCCGAAATGGATAAAAAATAGTGTGACGTCATATGTAATGGACCACGATATATATGGCTGGATTTATATGGTAGCTGTTTTACTTGTTGTTTCTTGGATGATATCTACAATTGGCTACGCGTTAAAACACGGTAACTTCACAGTAAATCGAAAAAATGATGAAGTCCGTATTTGCCAAGGGCTACTGGAAAGAAAAGAACTCGTACTAAAGCTACACCGTATTCAAGGGATTACGATAAAAGAAGGCATTTTACGCCAACCGTTCGGTTATTGTGCTGTGCAAGTAGAAGTCATTCAAAGTGAGGGAAAAGAAGAAAAAGTTACACTGCATCCTATCATTCGAAAAGATCGAGTGCAACAGTTACTCGCGCATTTACAATTACCATACGAACTGAATGCAAATATTACTTCGTTACCAAAAGCAGCATTACGCCGCTATCTTATTGATAGTTTCATCTTTTTCGCTATGTTCGCAATCCCGCTTACTGGAATAAGCATATATTTTGAAAAGTATTACATCATGTGGGCATTACTACCGCTTGCAATCTTTATCTTTACACTTGGCTACGCAACATTTAAAACAAATGGTTACAGTGTTAACGGAGAACAAATTACACTTGTCTATCGTAGCGTCGGAAAATATACAGGACTTATTAGAAGAAGACACGTCCAATCAATGGAGAAAACGCAATCCTATTTCCAGCGCCGGGCAGGTTTATGTACGTATAAGTTTTCTAGTGCATCATCTAGTTATAAAATAGAGCATACGAGAGTAGAAGATGCGGAGAGAATGCAGGCTTGGTATAAGAAGAAAATAAATGAGAAATAACCAGAGAAAGCTTGCCTATTATGAAGGGCAAGCTTTTTTGTTATAGGGAAAAGAGTGGTTTAATCCATTTATTAGTACAACTACAGCACACATGTATCAATACGCATGAAAAAAGGTAATATGCTTCTGTTTTAGGGAAATATGTGGGATTTTTGATATAAATGGTATAATAAAATGGAAATAATATTAGGAGGTTATATATGATAAGTCAGTTGAAAAGAGAAGCACTTGATGCATTAAAAGGAAGATGGGGATTAGCGGTAGGGGCAACCTTATTAATTGGAATCCTTATTGGAGCTGTTGAAATGCTAACAACAGGTATTTTCTCGATATTTTGGGGTTGGGAAGAAGCAAGTGATTCACTTACAGTAAGTATTATTGTAATGCTTGTTATAGGTCCATTAACAATAGGTGCCTATTATCTTGTTTTAAATGCAATTCGTGGGACTGATGCTCGCATTGGTCATATATTTAGATGGTTTAGCGATGGAAGTAAGTTGATGAAGTCGTTTTTAACATATTTATTAATGTATGTATACTTGACTCTATGGACATTACTTCTTATTATTCCAGGTATTATTAAATCATTTTCTTATTCTATGACATATTTTATTTTGAATGATCATCCAGAATATACAGCGAATCAAGCGATTACTGAAAGTCGTCGTATGATGAACGGGCATAAAATGGATTACTTTTTACTATGCTTAAGTTTCTTAGGTTGGTTCATTTTAAGTATTCTTACTGTAGGAATCGGTTTCTTATGGTTAGCACCTTATTTCTACGCGACATCAGCCGCATTTTATGAAGAGATTTCAAAAGAATATTATAAAAAAGAAGGCACTACCTTCTAATAAAACATATAAACCATCTGTTCCCTATATTCTTTAGGGGGAGGTGGTTTTCTTTTTTGAGGACTCTGTCTAAAAAATAGGTAAAATTATTTTTAGGAAAAATAAAAGGAGTAACATAAATGAAATATACTTATCCATGTTGCGGGATAAAGTAAATTTCACTAATGGATATATTAGGAATAAATACAAAAGTATAGATGTATAGTCAACTTTGTGTATTTAATGTTATCATATTGAATGATATGGAAATTTTAAATAGAATAAGTAACTAAAAATTCAAAGGTAATGAAGCTTTTGTTGTATAAAGAAAATACTTAGTAGTAATCAACAATATTAAAAATAAGATTCGTATTTATATAAATTTAGTAGAAATGGGGTTTTAAAAAGGAATGAGTATAAGCATAACGCGGCAAAAGATTTTGGCGGCCGCTTCTCAAATTGTGCAATGTAAAGGGGTTGCTAAATTAACCTTAGAAGCAGTGGCAAAAGAGGCGGGTGTAAGTAAAGGTGGATTATTGTATCACTTTTCAAATAAAGAAGCTTTAATAGAAGGTATGATAGTCAGAGGGGTAGAGGATTATGAGGGGGCCATTTACAATAAAGTAGCGGAAGACTCAGAGAAGAAAGGGAGATGGGTTCGCTCTTTTGTAGAGGAAAGATTAAGTAATGAGAGAAGAACAGAAGAGTTGTCTAGTAGTATGATGGCAGCATTCATGTTAAAACCTGAATTACTTGAGCCATTACAACAATCATTTCAGCAACTGCAAAAGAATATAGAAAACGATGAGATAGATTCAGTTTGTGCAACAATTATTAGATTAGCAGCAGATGGATTATGGTATTCGGAATATTTAGGGGTTGGCAGACTAAGCCCCGAGTTAAGAGAAAAAGTGATTCAAGCTCTTATTGGTAATTCATATAAATAGAATATACGAACTATATAATGTGAAAACAATTCACCATTACTTATTTAATGTAGTGGTGAATTGTTTTTTTTATTAGAAAAATAGAACAATTTTATAGAGTATTGAATTATAACCGTCCAGACGGTATAGTAATATTTGGTTTAAGAGGAAAATGAAACAAAAAAAGAATAAAAGATATTTTTAGCACACTATTCGAAAGGATAGGCCGCAAAGCTTAGAGTCTACGGTAATACATATTGGTTACTAAGATCGTCTGGTTGCACATTTTTGATGCAACCGGACGGTCTTTTTTGTTATATAAATATAAAAAAATAGGAGGGAACTATGCAAATGAAAAGTACTAAAAGGCATATTTCAATGGTTTCATTAGTTTTTCTAGTATTATTTTCAGTGCTGAATGTGTGGGCTCCAGTTATTCAAGCTGCTGTGATGAAAAGTCCAGTGGACGAAATTAATATTTCCCGTACTGACGGCACGACATCTGAACCGTATCAAGCCTCAGATGGTATGAAAGTAGAAGTGAAGTGGTCAGCTAAAGAAAAAATAAAAAGTGGAGATCAATTCACAATTGATATGCCAAAAGAGTTTCGAAAAGACCTTATGAATATGAGTTTTCCTTTAAAAGATGCTGAAGGAAAAACAGTTGGTACATGTGAGATGAAAAAGGGTCTATTAACGTGTACTATGGGTGATTACGTAGAAGGAAAGAATAACATTAAAGGTTCTTTATTCGTAGAATTCTACTTTGGTCTAGAAGCATATGATGGTGTTAAAGAAATTCCATTAGAATTTAACGTTGATGGTCAAATCGTCAATAAAGAAGTAAATGTAAGTAATACGACAGAGAGACCGAAGCCACAGCCCAATACAGATAATCTATTGAAATGGGGTTCTTATAATCAAGAAGATCCTTCGATTGCTGATTGGCTTGTATATGTAAATGCAACTGGAACAGAAATGCAAGATCTTAAATTAACAGATACATTAGGACCTGGGCATGAGTTAATTACAGACAGCGTAGTATTAGAAGAGGCTGTATTTGAAGATGGTTATGCACCAACAAATATTAAGCCAGCAGATTTATCTAACATTAAAATAAATGCAACGAAGACTGGATTTACAATTGAGTTTCCAGACAGTTCAAAAGGTTATATTTTAAGATATAAAACAAAGATTACTAATCCTGCTGCAAAGCCTCATAAAAATACTGTGAAATTAGAAGGTAAAAATATTAAAACTGAAGAAAAAGTAGGACAAGTATTTGTAAGTGGTGGGGGAGGATCCGGTTCAGGTGACAATAATCCACCTAGCATTGAAAAAAATATAGTTGATGAGAATGGCAAGCTTGTAGAGAATGAGCAGTTAACACAAATGGATCAAGTTATTCAATACCAAGTTGGTACACATATACCGAACGATCCTCCTAAATACACATCTATGGTAATTAGTGATGATTTAGAAGATGTTTTAGAAGTATTAGAGGCAAAAGTGTATGATCAAAATGGCCAAGATATTACTTCTAAAGGAACGTTAAATATAGATAAACAAAGAAGTGAAGTAACATTTACGTTTGGTGAGAGTTTTGACTATAAGTCATATGAAGACCAGATAATTAATCTTAGTATCAAGGCGAAAATTAAAAATAATGCAGACTTATCTTCTTACGTAGATAAGAAGATTCCTAATAAAGCGGAATTGCATTTTGATGATAAAACATTAACATCAAAAGAAGTAACTATTACACCGCCTGAAGCTCCAAAAGATGGTACAGTATTGATTCATAAAACAGATTCTGAGAATCCGAATAAAGGGTTAAAAGGTGCAGAATTTGAAGTTCGAAATAGTGCAAATGAAGTTGTTGCAACACTGAAAACGGACGAAAAAGGTTTTTCAGTACCTCAAACTTTAGCTCCTGGGACGTATAAAGTTTATGAAACAGTGGCGCCAGAAGGATATCAAAAATTAACAAGCCCAGTAGAGGTTACACTTCAAGCTGGAGAAACAAAAACAATTGAAATTAAAAACACTATGCAAAAGGGTCAAATTGAAGTAAAGAAAATTGATTCGGAAAATGGTGAAAAACCATTAGCAAATGCAGAGTTTGATATAGTAAAAGACGGTGTAGTAGTCGAACATATTGTTACAGATAAAGATGGTAAGGCAATCTCTAAACCATTAGCACCAGGAAAATATATTTTAAAAGAAACAAAAGCACCTGAAGGCTACCAATTAAAAGAAACAGAGTTCGAAGTAAATGTAACAGGGGACGGCATATTCCCAATACAAGTGGAAAATGCAATGGTAGACAAAGGTAATATAGAAATTACAAAAGTGGACAAAGAAAACGGGGCAGTATTAGCCGGTGTCGAATTTGAAGTCCAAGATGAGAAAGATGGCGTAGTAAGAAAAGTAGTAACAGATAAAGAAGGAAAAGCAAACGTTTCAGATCTATCAGTAGGAAAGTACAAATTAGTAGAGACGAAAAGCTTACCAGGTTACAAAAATCTAACAGAACCAGTATTATTTGAAATTACAAAAGGTATGACAAAAGCTTTATCAATAAAAGTAGAAAATGAGCAGTTAGACAAAGGCTCAGTAGAAATTACAAAAATAGATAAAGATAGTCAAAAAGTATTAGAAGGCGTAGTCTTCGAAGTGCAAGATGAGCAAGGAAAAGTAGTAACAGAAGTAAAAACAGATAAATATGGTAAAGCAAAAATCTCAGATTTATCAGTAGGAAAGTACAAATTAGTAGAGACGAAAAGCTTACCTGGCTACAAAAAGCTAACAGAACCAGTATCATTCGAAATTACAAAAGGTATGACAACAGTCCTATCATTGAAAGTAGAAAATGAACAGTTAGATAAAGGTTCAGTAGAAATTACAAAAGTAGATAAAGACAACAAAAAAGCATTAAAAGGCGTAGTCTTTGAAGTGCAAGATGAAGCTGGAACAGTAGTAAAGGAAGTAAAAACAGATAAAGATGGTAAAGTAAAAATCTCAGATCTATCAGTAGGAAAGTACAAATTAGTAGAGAAAGAAAGTTTACCAGGCTATAAGAAACTAACAGATCCAGTATTATTTGAAATCAAAAAAGGCATGACTGAAGTTCTATCATTAAAAATAGAAAATGAAATGTTAGATACGGGAAATGTAGAGATAACAAAGATAGATAAAGATAATAAAGCACCGTTAGCGGGAGTAACATTCATCGTCCAAGATGAAAAGGGTAATGAAGTTACAAAAGTAACGACAGATAAAGATGGAAAAGCAAATGTTTCAGATTTACCTGTAGGAAAGTATGAATTAGTAGAGGTAGAAAGTTTACCTGGTTATAAAAAGCTAGAAAAACTAGTATCATTTGAAATCAAAAAAGGCATGACCGAGGTTCTATCATTAAAAGTAGAAAATGAAATGGTGGATACAGGGAATGTAGAGATAACAAAAATAGATAAAGATAGTAAAGCTCCATTAGAAAATGTTGTATTTGAAGTACGTGATTCAAAAGGAAAAGTAGTTGCGAAAGTAACGACGGATAAAGAAGGAAAAGCAAACGTTTCAGATTTACCTATTGGGAAGTATGAGTTGGTGGAAGTAGAAACACCGGCAGGATACAAACCACTAGAAAAGCCAATTTCATTCGAAATTGAAAAGGGTAGAGTAACAGCGCTAAAGCTAACAGTAGAAAATGAATTAGTGGATACAGGAAATGTAGAAATTACAAAAGTAGATAAAGAAAATAAAGATGCTTTAGCTGATGCAGTATTTGAGATTCAAGATGCAGCAGGACAAGTAGTCGCTAAAATAACGACAGATAAAAAAGGACAAGCACAAGTTACTAATTTATCAGTCGGCACATACAAGTTAGTAGAAGTAAAGGCACCAAAAGGGTATAAACAATTAGTAGATCCGATTACTTTCCAAATTGAAAAAGGCATGACAAAATCTCTTGCTTTAACAGTAGAAAACGAAATGTTAGACAAGGGAAATGTGGAAGTAACAAAAGTAGATAAAGATAGTCAAAAAGTATTAGAAGGCGTAGTCTTCGAAGTACAAGATGAGCAAGGCAAAGTAGTAACGGAAGTAAAAACAGATAAAAATGGTAAAGCAAAAATCTCAGACTTATCTGTAGGAAAGTACAAATTAGTAGAGACGAAGAGCTTACCAGGTTACAAAAAATTAACGGAACCAGTATCATTCGAAATCAAAAAAGGTATGACGAAAGTCTTATCACTGAAAGTAGAGAACGAACTGTTAGATAAAGGTTCAGTAGAGATTACAAAAGTAGACAAAGAAAGTGGCGCAGTATTAGCGGGCGTAACATTCGAAGTGCAAGATGAAAAAGATAAAGTAGTAACAGAAGTAACGACAGATAAAGATGGAAAAGCAAACGTTTCAGAGTTATCAGTAGGAAAATATAAGCTAGTAGAGGTAGAAAGCTTACCAGGATATAAAAAATTAGCAAAACCAGTATCGTTTGAAATTAAAAAAGGTATGACAGAAGTTTTATCATTAAAAGTAGAGAATGAACAGTTAGATAAAGGTTCAGTAGATATTACAAAAGTGGACAAAGACAGCCAGAAGGCATTAGAAGGCGTAACATTCGAAGTGCAAGATGAAAAAGGAAAAGTAGTAGCGAAAGTAAAAACAGATAAAGAAGGAAAAGCGAAAATTTCAGATCTATCTGTAGGAAATTACAAACTAGTAGAAGCAGAAAGCTTACCAGGCTACAAAAAGCTAACAGAGCCAGTATCATTCGAAATTAAAAAGGGTATGACAGAAGTCTTATCATTAAAAGTAGAGAATGAACAGTTAGACAAAGGTTCAGTAGAAATCACAAAAGTAGATAAAGATAGTCAAAAAGTATTAGAAGGCGTAGTCTTCGAAGTACAAGATGAGCAAGGCAAAGTAGTAACGGAAGTAAAAACAGATAAAAATGGTAAAGCAAAAATCTCAGACTTATCTGTAGGAAAGTACAAATTAGTAGAGAAAGAAAGCTTACCAGGTTACAAACAATTAACAGAACCAGTATCGTTTGAAATCAAAAAAGGAATGACAGAAGTTCTATCATTAAAAATAGAAAATGAAATGGTAGATAAGGGAAATGTAGAAATTACAAAAATAGATAAAGATAATAAGGCACCGTTAGCAGGTGTAGTCTTTGAAGTTCAAGACGACAAAGGCAAGGTAGTAACGAAAGTAACGACAGATAAAGCTGGAAAAGCAACAGTTTCAGATTTATCAGTAGGAAAGTACAAGCTAGTAGAAGTAGAGAGTTTACCAGGCTACAAAAAATTAGAAAAGCCTGTACCATTTGAAATTACAAAAGGTATGACAAAATCTTTAACGTTCACTGTAGAAAATGAAATGGTAGATACGGGGAATGTAGAAATCACAAAAATAGATAAAGACAGTAAAGCTCCATTAGAAAATGTTGTATTTGAAGTACGTGACTCAAAAGGAAAAGTAGTTGCAAAAGTAACAACGGATAAAGAAGGAAAAGCAAACGTTTCAGATTTATCTATTGGAAAGTATGAGTTAGTAGAAGTAGAAACACCGACAGGATACAAGCCACTAGAAAAGCCAGTTTCATTCGAAATTGAAAAAGGTAGAGTTACAGCATTACAATTGACTGTAGAAAATGAATTAGTGGATGTAGGAAATGTAGAAATTACAAAAGTAGATAAAGATAGCCAAAAAGTATTAGAAGGCGTAGTCTTCGAAGTACAAGATGAGCAAGGCAAAGTAGTAACAGAAGTAACGACAGATAAAGAAGGAAAAGCAAAAGTTTCAGATCTTTCAGTAGGAAAATACAAATTAGTAGAGACGAAGAGCTTACCAGGTTACAAGAAGTTAACGGAACCAGTATCATTCGAAATTAAAAAAGGTATGACAAAAGTCTTATCATTGAAAGTAGAGAATGAAAAGTTAGACAAAGGTTCAGTGGAGATTACAAAAATGGCCGCTGAAAGCAAGGAAGTCTTATCAGGAGCTGTGTTTGAAGTTCATGATGAAGCGGGCAAAGTAGTAGTGAAAGTAACAACAGATAAAGATGGAAAGGCAAAAATCGCAGATCTATCTGTAGGTAACTACACACTAGTAGAAGTAGAAGCACCAAAAGGATATGAAAAATTAACTAATCCAATTCCATTTGAAATTACAAATGGAATGATAAATGCAGTTCAATTAGAAGTATTAAACAAATTGAATCATTTAGCACCACCAGGTCCAGAAAAACCAGATCCAGAGAAACCTGGAACACCAGATCCAGAAAAACCTGGAACACCAGATGCAGAAAAGCCTGGAACACCGAATCCAGAAAAACCTGGAACACCGAATCCAGAAAAACCTGGAACACCGAATCCAGAAAAACCTGGAACACCAAATCCAGAGAAACCTGGAACACCGAATTCAGAAAAACCGGAAAAAGAATTACCGAAGACAGGGCAGAAAATGCCTGTGGAACCATATATGGGAGCACTTCTTGTAATGATGAGTTTTGGATTATTCGTATTAGGTAGAAAACAGCAGAGATAATAAAAGTGAAAAGGTATCCTCAAAGTATTTGAGGATACCTTTTTTAGCATAAAAAAAGCATCTAGCAAAAGAACTAGATGCAAATAAAAACACATGGGAAGACAAAATTCTTCCCGTTTCCCGTATGTAATTATATCAAAAAATTTATAAAAAACTAGCTATATTTAAAATATAATTTTAAAAAAAGTTATATACATAAATAATTGCAATACTCGCAGTTTTCTCTTTCCAAAAAATACATTTCTTTAATTTAGAATATTAAGACTAATATTGATAAATCTTCAGATAATTAGAAAAAATAATCAAAAGGATATATAATATTGCTTAAGAAATAGTTTTAATGGATTACATATAGTTCATTTGGTGTATTAATTGAATATCATAATTTTTAATTTTATTAAGCAAGAATCTCGGTTACGTATTGCATTTCTAACATAGGGTGAGAAAGAAAAATACAATAGTGTGGAGGTTTTTATAATGACGTTTGTTCTTAGTAAAATGAGTGGCTTTAGCATAGAAGAAAAGGTACATGAATTTGAATCTAAAGGATTCCTTGAAATCTCAAATGAAATCTTTTTACAAGAGGAAGAGAATCATCGTTTATTAACACAAGCACAGTTAGATTATTATAATTTGGAAGATGATGCGTACGGTGAATGCCGTGCTAGATCTTATTCAAGGTATATAAAGTATGTTGATTCACCAGATTATATTTTAGATAATAGTAATGATTACTTCCAATCTAAAGAATATAACTATGATGATGGCGGTAAAGTTAGACAGTTCCATAGCATAAATGATAGTTTTTTATATAATCCTTTAATTCAAAATATCGTGCGTTTCGATACTGAATTTGCATTTAAAACAAATATAATAGATACAAGTAAAGATTTAATTATAGGTTTACATCAAGTAAGATATAAAGCTACTAAAGAAAGACCATCTTTTAGTTCACCTATTTGGTTACATAAAGATGATGAACCAGTAGTGTTTTTACACCTTATGAATTTAAGTAATACAGCTATTGGCGGAGATAATTTAATAGCCAATTCTCCAAGGGAAATTAATCAGTTTATAAGTTTGAAGGAGCCTTTAGAAACTTTAGTATTTGGACAAAAGGTTTTCCATGCCGTAACGCCACTTGGAACAGAATGTAGTACTGAGGCTTTTCGTGATATTTTATTAGTAACATTTTCTTATAAGGAGACAAAATGAGAGAGAATAAAATAATTATGATTTCTGGAGCCAATAGTGGTATAGGTCATGCTTGTATAAAATACTTTTTAGAAAAATCCTTTCATGTAATAGCGCTTGATATTAATAATAATAATTTAATAGATTATATGAAAACAGACATGCCTTTGAAAGTAGTGCAAATTGATTTAAGTAATAGCGAAGCGATTCATAATCTTTTTACTCAATTAGATTTAGAAAACCTTTCTCCTGATATATTAATAAATGCTGCTGGTATTCGAGAGATAACACCCGTTTTAAATTTATCCGATGATATGTTTAAAAAAGTAATTGATGTAAATTTAGTAGCCCCATTTATCCTTTCTAGGGAAGTAGCGAAGCGATGGTGTGAATCAAAAATAAAAGGTTGTATTGTGAATATAGCATCGGTTTCTGGATTAATGGCTGAACCAGAGCGAGCTGCTTATGTGGCATCAAAGCATGCCTTAATCGGATTGACTAAACAGATGGCTATGGAATTTGGGAAGCAAAATATAAGAGTAAATAGTATTTCTCCCGGTGTTATTAGAACTGAACTTACAGAAGAATACTTTAGTAATACAGCCTTGATGTCTATGATAAAAAGTAATCAATCTTTAGATACTTGGGGGTTGCCGCAGGATATTGTTTCATGTATTGAGTACTTGATTTCTGATCAGGCCCGCTTTATTACTGGTTCTAATTTTGTAATTGATGGTGGTTGGACCGCTGGGAAAAACTTGTAATTGAGTGTTTTTGAGGAAAAGCACCTGTCCTTTTTTAAGGCTGGTGTTTTTCTCACTATAAACCGATTTTTTATTGGAGGGGGATTAATTTGCTTCAAAAAAGTTTTAAGCAAGAGAAAACGGTACCGGCTTTAAAGATGATAGCATCAATGGTTATCTTTGGATCAGTTGGATTTTTTTCAGTTCAAACAAACTTACCTTCGTTTGAATTAGTGTTTGTAAGGTGTATTTTTGCGACAATATTTTTAAGTGTATGCTGGTTGCTTACAGGGCAATATAAACAAGATAAATGGGAACGAAAAGAAGTTATTCAAGTTTTAATATGTGGCTTTTTCTTAGTATTTAATTGGGTTTTCTTATTTAAAGCCTTTGAAAATATGTCAGTTACAATTGCTATCTCAGTTTATCATCTTGCACCAGTAATTGTACTGTTAATTGGAAGTATCGTCTTTAAAGAAAAATTAACATTAATATCTATTATTTCAATAATTGTGTGTTTTGCAGGAGCTTTATTAATTGCTGGTATCGATGGAAGCTTCTCTTTCGGTTCATTAATGTCTTCAGGTATGATATGGGGATTTCTTGCAGCTCTCTTTTATGCATTTACAACTTTATTTGGTAAAGGGATTAATAAAATGAGTGCGTATGCAATGACATTTTTACAAACATTCTTGGGGATATTTCTTTTAATACCATTTATAGATTTAGATGCTTTTAGTGGCCTCACTCAAAGTAATTGGACATATATTATAGCTACTGGTTTTATTCACACAGGGATAGTGTATTATCTGTTTTTTGATAGTTTACGCCATTTATCTACAAAAACAATCTCAATATTAGTTTTTTTAGATCCGGCAGTGGCAATATTATTAGATACTGTACTTACTGGATTCCGTCCAACTTTAATGCAAATAACAGGAATTCTTTTTATTTTTATTGGCATGACTTTAACATTAAAAAAATCTAAAGATAAAAAACTGAGCCAAAAAGAAAAGCGAATTGAAAGCGATGCTAGTATATCTCAACAATGATGAAATATATTGTGTATAAAACGATAAACCTTGCATGAATCATGTAAGGTTTATTTTAGTTCAATATAATTCATATTTATAATATATAATTTTCAAAACTGGGTATGTTTTTCTTTAATATGCTTTTGATTCAACTATTTTTATTTGACTATAAATTTACAAAAATGTATATAAAACCTTATTTTTTGATAATATATAAGTAATAAATTCATAGAATTGGAGTGATGAGATGCAGCCGTTAGAAAGGGAGATTCATTCTAATATGCTGAAAGTGTGGAGGATTCACGCTTTAATTGGGGCGGCAGTTATACTAACAGTCGTAATTGCGTATTTCTTTTTTATGATTAACTTTAACTGGTGGGGCTGGTTGTTTGGACTATTAGTAACAGGAGCCATTATGTTTATTCCACTTGATTATTTTGTGTTTCCAAATTTACGTCAGCGCTATTATAGTTACAGATTAAATGAAGAAGAGATTGAGATTCAAAAGGGAATGTTCGTTGTAAAACGCGTACTTATTCCGATGATCCGTGTGCAGCACGTAACGATTGAGCAAGGGCCAATTATGAGAAAGTATAATTTAGCAGAATTACACATTTCAACAGCCGCAACTTCTCATAGTATCCCAGGTTTAACGAAAGAAGAAGCAGAACAGCTGAAAAGACAAATTGGAGAACTTGCGAAAGTGAGTGATGAGGATGTATAAGAGGCAACATCCGATCACGATATTGTTAGGTATTAGGGTTGCGAGTTTGTTGCCACTTATTATTCTTGTTTTATTTAAACCTGATGAACAAGTGGAACCTTGGTATTTATTTTATCTTTTCCTTCTGGTTGTTTTATTCATCATGGCTATTTTTTCAGCAATTAAATGGTATTTTAAAGTGTACTGGATTGAGAATAATATTTTACATATAAAGCACGGTGTTTTTGTAAAGAAGGAAAGCTATTTAAATAAAGAGCGTGTACAAAATATTAGTACGTCTTCTAACATCATTTATCAAATGCTCGGACTTATGAAGTTAAATATAGAAGTAGCCGGTGGTGGTAATGAACCAGAAGTGATGTTGGCTGGTATTAAAGAAGACGAGGCAAAACATTTAATCTCTTTATTACATAAGAAAGAAACTACTGTAAAAGAAGAAATAGAAGAGGAAGAAAGCAAGACGGTTTATCAGTTAACAGCGAAAGAGGTTTTAGCCGCAGCGATTACATCTGGTCGGTTCGGACTAGTGTTCTCTGGACTAGTACTTCTTTACACAAAGTTTGATTTTGTTCTTCCTGAAGGATTCACAAGTAAAGTAGAAGCGTATGTGATGGGAAACGGTGTTTATAAACTAATTGTAATTGCATTAATTTTAATGGCAATTTCGTGGATTATTTCCACGGCTGGATATGTGTTGAAATATGCAAACTTTAAAATTGAGCGAAAAGGGGAAGAGATTCGTATCGTTCAAGGATTATTTGAAAAGAAAGAGTTTGTCTTAAAATTGCACCGCATTCAAGCGATTACTGTAAAAGAAGGTATGCTTCGCCAGCCGTTTGGCTATTGTGCTGTTGAAGTGGAAGCAATTCAAAGTATTGGAGCAGCAAGTAACGAAGTAATGTTGCATCCATTTATGAAGAAAAAAGATGTACAGCATCTGCTCACATATTTAGAGTTACCTTATGAAATCGAAGCGGAGATCGTTCACTTACCAAAAACAGCGTTGCGTCGTTATTTCATTATGGGCTGGTTAATAAGTATCATACTCACAGTTCTAATTGCCAGCGTGAGTATATATTTTAAACAATATATTGCGTTGTTTGTTATTTTACCGTTATTTATCGTGTTTTCGTTACTTGCGTATGCTAGATATAAAAGTGGCGGTTATGAATTAAGAGAAAATCAACTAACGGTTGTATATCGTAATTTTTCGAAATATACAGGAATAATGCGAAGAAGACATGTTCAAGTAGTAGGTTATGATCAATCGTATTTTCAAAGAAAAGATGAATTATGTACAACTCTTGTAGCGGTAGCCGGGCGCGGTTATGAAGTAAAGCATATGAGAAAAAAAGATTCACTTCGTATATATAATTGGTACAAAGAAAAAGGAAACACCGGTGTGTAATGGTGTTTCCTTTTTGTCATTAAATCGATATCTTTAGTCGAATCGTTGATATATTTCAAGATGTGATAGATAAATTGAAAAAATCGTTGATATATTCAAAGATATGATAGATATATTCGAAAAATCGTTAATATAATTTCACGTACTGTCAGTGTTGTATCACTTTTTAATTAAACTAACACATCAAAAGTAGTCACAAAAGAAGGACGAGAGAAAATACTCTTTTGCTGTTCTGCATGTGGATGCGCTTGAGCCTGAGGTTGTCCTTCTGCTTGCGTGGGGCGTTTTTTATGAGCGTTTTCGAATGAACGTGATTCTGTCCAATCTTTAAAGTTTTGCTCTGTTTCCCACATCGTTAAGATGACATATGTATCGTTACTTAATGGGCGTAGAACACGGATTGCTTGGAATCCTGGTTCGTTTTCAATAAGGCCTGCGCGGTTTTTAAACCGGTTTTCGAATACTGGGCGACCTTCGTCTGTGACAGAAATGTTGTTACAAACGATATAGCCAGGTTGTCCTTTAAATTCACCGACAGCATCTAGTACGTCATACTTAAGTGAGCCTTCTACAGATTCTTCTGTATTTTCTTTATAAAACATATTTTTCTCATCATTTTTTGCAGTGAAATGTGCTTGTTCTAGAGGTGTTTCGTATGAAATAATAGCCTTCATTTTAGTGCCCCCTTAATAGTTTGTTTCTATTATATCAACTCTCTTAAAAAACTTCGAAGATTATATACATAAAGATACTTCTTTTTCAAATAATAAATGTACCATCATTTGGAAAGAAGGACGATGTATGAAGAAAGTAAAGTGGACTTTATTAGGTGGCGTCGCAACGTTCGTAGTAGCGATTGTACTCTATAAACTTATCGTGTTAGCTGGTGGCTATATGATGGATGAAAAGCAGCTCGTTTTCCACTCTTCATCACGTATCGTTGACCAGAAAGGGAAAGAAATTACGAAATTATACGTAGAAAATAGGGAGCTCGTACCGATCGAGCAAATTCCGAAGTATGTGCAGCAGGCGTTTGTTGCGGTGGAAGATTCTCGTTTTTATGAGCATCAAGGAATTGATTATCCGTCTATATTCCGTGCTCTTTATAAAGATACGTTAGCTGGAGAAAAGGTAGAGGGCGGTAGTACCATTACGCAGCAACTCGCTAAAAATGTCTTTTTAACTCGTGAAAAAACATTTACGCGCAAATTGAAGGAAGTCGCAATCTCTCTTCAATTAGAGCAAAAATATACGAAGCAACAAATTCTTGAAATGTATATGAATCATATTTATTTTGGTCATGGGGCTTACGGTATTCAAGCAGCAGCAAAGCTGTATTTTAATAAAAATGTTGAGGATTTAACAGTAGAGGAAGGGGCAATGCTTGCAGGTCTTCCGAAGTCACCAAACGGATATTCACCGTACTACTCTGCAGAGAAGAGTAAGGAACGCCGCGATCTCGTGTTGTCACTTATGCATAAACAAGGCTATTTGACTGCAGAAGAAAGCGTTCGTTATCAAGGGAAGATAATTGCTCTATATAAAAACTTAGATGAGAATGAGCTTGCATATATGCCGTATATTGATATGGTCATAGATGAAGCCGCTCGTTTATACGGGTTGTCTCATCAAGAAGTACTTCGCGGAGGATATACGTTTGTCGTACCTATGGATGAAAAAATTCAAAAGGTAGCGTATAACCAGTTTCAAGATGCAAGGAATTTTCCTGGGAAAGAAGAAGGGGCGCAAGGTGCATTTTTATTAATGGATAATCGTACGGGAGGGATTAAAGCGGCGATTGGGGGAAGAAAGTACGTCCCGAGAGGATTTAATCGTGTTTTTGCCAAAAGGCAGCCTGGATCTGTTTTAAAACCACTTATCGTTTATGCACCAGCACTAGAAACGAAAAAGTATAATCCGTATTCTTTATTAACGAATGAAAGAAATTCTTTTGAAGGGTATGAACCTCGAAATTATAATCATGAGTATTCAAAAGAAATGACGATGTATGATGCGATTTTAGAGTCGGCAAACGTACCGGCAGTTTCTTTATTAAATGAGTTAGGGGTAGAAGAAGGAAAGCAATATTTAGAAAAAGGAAATGTCCATATTGCAGATGCTGGTTTAAGTACAGCGCTTGGCGGATTGAAAAATGGTGTTTCAACATTTGATCTTGTAAAAATGTATCGTTCGTTTTTAGCAAATGGAAATATTATCGAGCCGTACGTTATTGATAAAGTATTAAATAGACACGGTGCAGTCATTGGGGAATCTCCAAAAGTAGAGACGAAAATCTTCTCGAAGCAGACAGCATGGTATATGACAAAAATGTTAGAAGGAGTTGTGAAGGAAGGAACAGCGAGAGTTGGTGTATATAACGGTGCGTTAGCTGGAAAAACGGGTACAACTTCATTGCCAAATGACGATAAGGGAGCAAGAGATATGTGGTTCGTCGGCTATACACCGAAATTAGTAGGCGCTGTTTGGATTGGTTATGACCGCACGGATAAGGAGCATCAGTTGCAAGGAGAAAGTGCGTCTGCAACAAAATTGTTTAAGAAAATTTTAACGAAGGCTAATGTAGAACATAAAGAGAAGTTTATGAAGCCTGAAGGTGTGGAAACAATCGGTGCTCCGATTCGGCTGCGCAAAATTGAAGATGTAAAAATGAAACTATCATTTAGCCCTTTCGGTTTATTTAAAGCAAAATTAAGCTGGACGCCACTTCCAGATAACAGAATTATGTACCGAATCTATAGAGTGGAGAACGGAATTCATACGCATGTTAGCACTGTAAATGGCGCTGGGGAATATGAGGAAAAGTTCGTTAACATATTTTCAAAACCGAGCTTTTACGTTGTACCATATAATACACAAACGAATCGTGAAGGAGAAAAGTCAAAAGTAGCTAAACCATAGTTTTTCTCTGTGTTATAATAAGAATGTTGTGAAAATAGTAAGCGTTTTTACGAATGTTTGTGTCAATTTAATGAACAACGTACATAATATTATGCATTTTGTTTTTACAAGCTGTATAGTAAAAAAAGATAAATATCGAACGTATTCGAAGCATTGGTAAGGAAGGGAGCAAGGGTCTTGGTAAGAACTATAAATGAGACATTTTTAAAAGCATGTAGGGGGGAACGTACCGATTATGTACCAGCATGGTATATGCGTCAAGCAGGTCGTTCACAGCCGGAATATAGAAAGATTAAAGAAAAGTATTCTTTATTTGAAATTACACACAATCCAGAGTTATGTGCTTACGTTACAAAATTGCCGGTTGATCAATATAACGTAGACGCAGCAATTCTTTATAAAGATATTATGTCACCACTACCTGCAATTGGTGTGGATGTAGAAATTAAATCTGGTATTGGCCCAGTTATCGATAACCCAATCCGTTCTTTACAAGACGTAGAAAAACTAGGGGAAATCAATCCAGAAGATGACGTACCGTACATACTAGATACAATTCGTTTATTAACGACAGAAATGTTAGACGTACCGTTAATCGGTTTTTCAGGAGCTCCATTTACATTAGCGAGCTATATGATTGAAGGTGGTCCATCTCGTAACTACCATAATACGAAAGCGTTTATGTATGCAGAGCCGAAAGCTTGGTTCGCATTAATGGATAAGCTAGCAGATATGGTTATTACATATTTAAAAGCGCAAATTAACGCAGGAGCAAAAGCAGTTCAAATTTTCGATTCTTGGGTTGGAACAGTAAACGTAGCAGATTACCGCGTATTTATTAAACCAGCAATGGAGCGTATTTTTGCAGAAGTTCGCACGATGGGTGTACCGATGATTATGCATGGCGTAGGAGCTGCACACTTAGTAAATGAATGGCACGACTTACCGCTTGATGTAGTTGGCTTAGATTGGCGCTTACCGATCGAAGAAGCACGTGCACGCGGCGTTCATAAGGCGGTACAAGGAAATATGGACCCTTCGTTCTTACTTGCACCATGGTCTGTTATTGAAGAACATGTAAAAGGTATTTTAGATCAAGGGATGAAACAGCCGGGTTATATCTTTAACTTAGGTCACGGTGTATTCCCAGAAGTAAATCCGGATACATTAAAACGTTTAACTACATTTATTCATGAATACTCTAAAGGGCAGTTAGCGAAGTAAAGGAGAATTGCTGTATGAAAAAGAAAATTGGTTTGCTTGTAATGGCATACGGAACGCCATATAAAGAAGAAGATATTGAACGTTACTATACACATATTCGTAGAGGAAGAAAGCCAAGTCCTGAAATGCTGGAAGATTTAACAGAGCGTTACCGTGCAATTGGTGGTATTTCTCCTTTAGCTACTATTACATTAGAGCAAGCTAAGAAGTTAGAACAGCGTTTAAATGAAGTACAAGATGAAGTAGAGTACCATATGTATCTTGGTTTAAAACATATTGAACCGTTTATTGAAGATGCGGTGAAAGATATGCATAACGACGGAATACAAGATGCAATCGCACTTGTTCTTGCACCTCACTATTCTACGTTTAGCGTGAAATCATACGTTGGACGAGCACAAGAAGAAGCTGAGAAACTTGGAAACTTAACAATTCACGGCATTGATAGCTGGTATAAAGAGCCGAAATTCATCCAGTACTGGGTTGATGCAGTGAAAGGTATATATAACGGTATGTCAGATGCAGAGCGTGAAAAAGCAGTATTAATCGTATCTGCACATAGCTTACCAGAGAAAATTATTGCAATGGGCGATCCATATCCAGATCAATTAAGTGAAACAGCTGATTATATCGCGCGCGGAGCTGAAGTAGCAAACTATGCAGTAGGCTGGCAAAGTGCAGGAAACACACCAGATCCTTGGATTGGTCCAGATGTACAAGATTTAACGAGGGAACTAAATGAAAAGCACGGTTATACTTCATTCGTATATGCACCAGTTGGATTTGTTGCTGAACATTTAGAAGTTTTATATGACAATGACTTTGAGTGTAAAGTTGTAACGGATGAAATTGGCGCGAAATATTATCGTCCAGAAATGCCAAATGCATCAGACGCATTTATTGATTGCTTAACAGATGTTGTATTAAAGAAAAAAGAATCTGTACTGTAAGAAGAAAGGGGGAGCCTGCTTGAGGAAAAAAGTTGTGATCGTCGGCGGAGGCATCACTGGATTAACAGCAATGTATAACTTACAAAAAAATATTCATGAAAAAAACTTGCCGATCGATACATTACTTATAGAAGCATCGGGTAAACTTGGCGGGAAAATTCAAACCGTTCGAAAAGATGGATTTACAATTGAACGTGGGCCAGATTCTTTCTTAGCACGAAAAGAAAGTGCAGCTAGATTAGTGAAAGAATTAGGTCTTGGCGATGAACTTGTAAATAATCAGGCCGGTCAATCATTTATCCTCGTAAACAATCGGTTACATAAAATGCCGAATGGATCAATGATGGGAATTCCAACGCAAATTACGCCGTTTCTATTTTCCGGGCTGTTCTCCCCAATTGGTAAACTAAGAGCTGGTTTTGATCTATTAATGCCGAGGTCAAAGCCAGTATCTGATCAATCACTCGGTCAATTTTTCAGACACCGTCTCGGAAACGAAGTGGTTGAAAACTTAATAGAACCATTACTATCGGGTATTTATGCAGGGGATATTGATGAAATGAGCTTAATGTCAACATTCCCGCAAATGTATCAGATTGAGCAGAAACATCGCAGTATTTCACTCGGTATGCGTACGCTCGTTCCGAAAGAAGAGAAAGCTGAACCGAAAAAAGGAATCTTCCAAACAGTGAAAACAGGTTTAGAATCTATCGTAGAATCTCTCGAAGCAAAGATGCATGAAGGTACGATAATAAAGGGAACTCGCATTGAAAAAGTTGCAAAACAGGGTGATGGTTATACGATTACTCTTAGTAACGGAAAAGAAATAGAAGCGGACGCCATCGTAGTGGCAACTTCGCATAAAGTATTGCCGTCCATGTTTGCTCAGTACAAGCAGTTTCGTTTCTTCCGTAATATTCCATCCACATCCGTTGCGAATGTCGCACTTGCTTTCCAAAAGTCCGCAATCAAGCGCGATATTAATGGTACAGGATTTGTCGTATCACGAAATAGCGATTACACGATTACAGCATGTACGTGGACGCATAAAAAATGGCCACATACAACGCCAGAAGGAAAAACACTCCTTCGCTGTTACGTTGGACGTGCTGGTGATGAAGCGGTTGTAGAACAAACTGAAGAAGAACTCGTTCAGCTCGTACTAGAAGATTTAAGAAAGACGATGGATATTACAGAGGATCCAGAGTTTACAATTGTAAGCCGCTGGAAAGAAGCGATGCCTCAATATACAGTAGGCCATAACGAGCGAATGAAAAAGCTCACAACATTTATGCAGAAAGAGTTGCCTGGTATATACTTGGCAGGTAGCTCCTATGCTGGTGCTGGACTTCCAGATTGTATTAATCAAGGTGAGGAAGCTGCAAAGCGTGTATTATCTCATTTGGAGAAAGTAATAGATGCTGAATTAATCGCACAATAAACTATAAGAAACGCCTTCAATCATATTGAAGGCATTTCGTTTGTTATATAAAATACTTATTCGCCAATAAACATATATAAGCTATTTGGCTTTATAACGGCATCTCCTGCATAAATAACCCACTCTGTTAAGTTATCAAAATCTAAATGATAACGATTTCCTTCACTCATATCTTCTATAAAATATGGTTCATTAATGAGTATTCCTTGAATGAAATCTTCCGTAATGTTTTGCATTTCAAACCACATATGTTCACTTTTTCCTTCTTCGTAGGAGACACCAAACTTAGCAAGGAAACGAAAATCTTCATTTGATTGTTCAATGTGAAAAATGTTGCTGAAATACCCGAAAGTATTTTTCGCATTGTAAGCCATACGATTGGTTTCACTATTTGTTTTATAGAACATGAGCCCTGTAGCTTCCTCGTGTTCTTTGAAAAAACTTTCAATATATTTTTCTGAAGTATTAAATTTGAATAAGAGAACGGATGGAGATTGATGGTATTCATCTCGGGCATCCATTCCGCCTAAGAATGTATTTTGTGTATCTATTGGTTGTAGTTTCACTTCTTCATCCTCGATTGAAGATAATTGGTCCATACTCGTTTTATGCCCTATATAAGATAATCCTTTTTCCCACGGAACAGCGACTGTATGTATAGAACCTTGCTGACTATGTGCGATAACGATAGGCTCATTCATAGGGACTTGTCCATTCTCAACGGCATTATTAGCAAATGTTTGAAAGAGATCGCTAATGCCGTAGTAGGAAGAAATGCGATTTGGAATAATTAACTCTATTTCAGTTACGCCTGCTCTTAAAAGACCATGTGTATGAAACCAATATTGCGTAGGCTCACCGTCTTTATCGTCTTCATAAACGGAATGAATAACGTATAAGTCAGGAATGTCAGGTAATAATTCATTTTCAACGTGATATTCAATATAGCTTCTAGATATCACTTTCATTGCTGCACTTGAATCGATTACAAATAACAAATCTGGGGCGAGATTCCATAAAAACTGTAACTGCTGGAAAAAGCAGTCCAGTACATCGCCTACAAATAGCGTACGAGTGAAAATTTCAGTGCCGAAAGCCGCATCTTCAAAATTACGATCTACAATTGTAGAATCTTGTCTATTGTACATTTTATATCCTTCTGGATCGTTCGGTTCATCAATATGCAGTTCATACGGTATGACTGTTTCACCCATATGTAATTCAACAATAAGGCTTGTCTTATCACTATAAACAATTTTTAAATCATCAACTTTAGTAGCGATAGTTTCTAGTCGCTGTTTTAACTGCTCAATTGTAATTCTAGTTGGTATAACGGCAATCATATCTGAAAAATGACGTTCTAATGTTCCATTCATAGCTGCGCGGTATGTTTCTGTTTGTACTTCCATCCAATCACTCCTATTCAAATGAATCCATTTTACATGCCAATTAAATGTCGATATTTTCTGTTTTCTCTCTCTAACATTATAGAGTGCATTTGTAGAAGGTGTAAAATTATTATTTTGTATTATAGTTTGAAAGCTTGTAAATTAAATAAATCTTTTGTAAAATTTGTCGAAATATAGTTCTATATAACGAATCATTTGTTATGATAGAAATGCTGAGAAAATATGAAATAGAGAGAGGAAAATGGCTGTGAAGAAATTGTTAAGTGTCTTTTTATCATTCTTGCTATTGCTTTCATTTACTGGAACTTTAGCGCAAGCAGAAGAAACTGCTTCTATGTCAGTAGAAAAAGCAATTCAAGTATTTAAGCAGCAAGGGAAAACGAAGGGGATAGTAGAAGGATATATTGTTGGATATACGCAAAGTTCTTCTAAATATACGAAGGATCCAGCTAAGTTTGATGATACAAACGTAGCAATTGCAGATTCGCCAAACGAAACGAATCCAGACAAAATCATGCCCGTTCAGTTGCCAAAAGGTGATGTGAGAACGGCAGTGAATGTAAAAGATCATCCTGAAAATATCGGGAAGAAAGTTAATTTAACAGGGACTCTTGAATTATATTTTAGTAACCCAGGTCTAAAATCAGTAACAGCTTATAAGTTTCAAGGTGAAGGACAAGACCGTGTTAGCGATGTATTAGCTTCACCGAACGGCGGAGAAGTTGCTAGAGGAACAGCGGTAACATTAACGACGAATACAGAAGGCGCAACAATCTACTATACGTTAGATGGCTCTAATCCTACTAATAAGAGTGTTCGTTATAATGGACAAATTGTAGTGAATGAAAATAGTGTAGTGAAAGCAATCGCGGAAAAAGAAGGGCTTACTTCTTCAGCAATTTCGACATTTTCATTTATTATCGTAAATAATGAACCGGTTCGTATTCATGACATTCAAGGGAAATCACATATGTCTTCTTACAACGGGAAGAAAGTAAACAATGTGGAAGGCGTTGTCACAGCGCTTGATAAAAACGGCTTTTATATAGAAGATAATCAGCCGGATAATGATCCAGCTACTTCAGAAGGTATGTACGTATATAAAAAAGATGCGAATGTAGCAGTAGGAGATCTTATTCAAGTTGATGGAGTAGTAGAAGAATATGTTGGACCAGGATATGCAGAGCGATTTGAAACAGACTTAACGACGACAGAAATTAAGGCGAGTCGCGTTGCTGTAATCGCAAAAGATCAATCTTTGCCGGCACCGATTGTACTTGGGGAAAACGGTGTGAAAATCCCGGACCAGATTATTGATAATGATGCATTTGGTTTATTTGATCCAAATGAAGATGCAATCGACTTCTATGAAAGTATAGAAGGTATGCGTGTTACGATGCCAACACCAAAAATTATTGCACCTCAGAAAAACGGAAATTTATATGTAACAGTAAAAAATGGTGGAGATAAAATAGTAACACAATATGGCACACCTCTATTAGATGAAAATCAATTAAACCCAGAGCGTCTTTCTGTAAAAGTACCTCGCGATTATGTAGCAAAAGTAGGAGATACTTTCACTGGAGATATAATAGGGGTAGTAGGATATGATTACGGTTCTTTCCGTATTTCGCCAATAACAGAATTGCCAGCTGTATTGGATGGTGTATTTAAGCAAGTAGGGGCAAATATTCAGCCACGTCTTGATAAGTTAACGGTTGCTACATATAACATTGAAAACTTCTCAGCGAATAAAAAAGAAACAACAGATGAAAAGGTAAAAGCGTTAGCGTATTCTATTAAATACAACTTAAAAATGCCAGATATTATCGGTGTAGAGGAAATGCAAGATAATAACGGATCAATTAATGACGGTACAACAGATGCGTCATTAAGCGCAAAACGTATCATTGATGCAGTTCTAGAAATTCGTGGACCGAAGTATGAGTATGTCGAAATCGCTCCAAACAATAATCAAGACGGAGGAGCACCAGGAGCGAATATTCGCGTCGGCTTCTTCTATAATCCATCACGCGTGAAATTAGCGACGGTACCGAAGTTACTTGATAAAAATGTTGTTCGTATTGGAGACGAAAATCCATTATTTGAAAGTACACGTAAACCGTTAGCGGCAGAATTTACGTTCCAAGGACAAAACATTGTTGTCGTTGCAAATCACTTAAACTCAAAACTAGGAGATGCAACGCCATTTGGAAAAGTGCAACCGCTCGTATTAAAAAGTGAAGACAAACGAATTCAGTTAGCACAAGAAGTAAATCATTTTGTGCAAGGAATTCAGAAAAAGAATACGAATGCACCAGTTGTTGTGTTAGGTGATATGAACGATTTCGAATTCTCTAAACCATTAAAAACACTAGAGGGAACAATCTTAAAAGATATGTTAAACACAGTGCCGAAAGAGAATCGTTACACGTACATTCACGAAGGAAATGCACAAGTGTTAGATCATATTTTAGTAACAAACAACATCGCACCGCACACAATTGTAGATCCAGTGCACTTAAACTCAAACATAATGAAAGAGCACGGACGTGTAAGTGACCACGACCCAGTACTTGCTCAAATTGATTTGAAGAAGGCTTCTTAAAGTGGGGAACGCTTAGGTGACTAAGCGTTCTTTTTTGTTTCTGAATCAATAGTATAAAGAGATGATTCCTTTTTTTGTAATCTGATGATAAAATTAATAGAATATTCAGTCGTCGGGAGGGCAGTGATGCAAGCACGAATAAATGGAAAGTTAATGAATCAGCTTGCAATTTTCTTTAGTACAATCGTCATGCTTCAGTTTGTAGCTGATATAACAGGACTTACAAGTAATCTAGATATTACGTATAACTTAATTAATACAACAGCTTCTTATATAACTTTTAGCTTGGCGGTTATTTTTACTTTAATAGGTGCAAGAAGAGAATTAAGTAAATATGCAATTATTTTATTATGTTCAGTGATAGGTATTAAAGCGATTTATTTTGCGGTGTTCGTTATCTTATGGGGATTGGCAGGTACACCGTAAAGTGGAGGATGATTATATGTAATGATAATAAGAGCGTAATTCTCTATGCTAACTTAGGGAATTACGCTCTTATTCGTTTAATCATTTAGTCTGAAATTGTTTGAAACGCTTTTCTACAGCGCTCCCTTTTTTGCAACCTTCTTCTATATTTTTTTCTATCACGTTTTACTCCTTGTATATACATAATTAAGCTAACGAGAAGGAAGAAAGTGCATTGCATCGTTAAAATATACGGCGACATGCCATGTAACGGTTGTTTTGGGTCATATAAATGAAAAGGCGCTCCGCCTATTGTAGGGAATATCGTATTTAGCAGGACGTATGGAATGGAGGCAACTGCAAATGGGAAAAGAATCGCCATATAGTCCTTTTGTGACCACGCAGATGCTGCAAGTCCTAAAAGGGCCATTAAACCTGCAAATAAAAAATTAATTCCGATATATACAGTAATGTAAGTGAGGGGAGATTCGTAATATAAGTTTGCAAACATCCCATTATCATTTATAATGCCTGAACCAGCCGTCGGTTCTCCATCTGGAATGGTTAATTTGCAAAATAATAACGATAAGATGAATGGAAATGTATAAAGAAATCCGCCACAAAAGAATGTAACGATATATTTCGTTACTGAATAAGGGAACAAAGAAATCCCTTTACTTACAAACGGTTTAAAACCATCTGATTTATCCGAATTGTAACTTGTACTAAAGGGGAAACTAGCAATAACGGGCATTAATAATAAATAAACATCCATTTCATTGTCGCGAAATCCAATCCATTTAAAAGCTGTTGTTACAAAGGCATCCGTTCCATCCCCAATGTAACGAATTACATAATAATAATGGTAAATAAAAATAAGAGCTAGTCCACTAAACATAATAATTAAAGAAACACGATTACAAAAAGCTTGCTTTATATTTAAACGAAGTGCACGCATCATGACTGAAAAAGCCTCCACTGTTTTGATAAACTTGTCTATTTTCTATATTACTATTAATTGTAAAGATTTTCTTGTTTTTTTATTTGATTATTTGAAAAAGAGGAATTTTGTTGTTGTGAAGTAAGGTTTAGCTGAAATTAATTTTTCTAAAATATGGTTGACAATTAAGTATTACATTTGTAATCTTAATTATAGATTACAAATGTAATACTTAGGAGTGAAACATACGATGACAAATCAATTACCTAAAATATCTGAAGCGGAATTAGAAATTATGAAAGTACTTTGGTCGAGTTCTCCGCAAACAGCGAATGAAATTATAGAAGAACTGGAAGATGCAATGGACTGGAAACCGAAAACAATCCGCACATTAATTAATCGATTAGTGCAAAAGGAAGCCGTTTCTTACCATCAAGATAAAGGGCGGATGTATGCTTATTATCCGTTAGTATCACAAGATAATTATTTGCAAGTGGAAACGAAATCTTTACTAAAGCGTTTTTGCGGTGCAGCTTTTAAACCATTACTTGTTAATTTCTTAAAAGAGGAGAAATTAACTTCAGAAGATATTAATGAATTAAAACGCATTTTAGATGAGAAGACAGAGGAGAATAAGAGGAAGGATCGATAAAAATGATAAACACGCTTATAAATGTATACCTTCCTCATTTTTTTGATTGGCTTATAGAAACGTCACTTATGGCTAGCATATTAGTTGGATTTATTTTATGTATAAAAGTTCTATTTAGAAATAAATTAACACCCCGGTGGCAATATATGCTGTGGATTGTATTAATGATAAGACTCCTTTTACCATGGTCACCGGATAGCTCTTATAGTATTTATTCATTATTTTCCTATCGTTCTAGCGTATCGGAAGTTATTCCAAAAAATATGCCGGCTACTGAGAATATAGTGAACATAGAAAGCGACCGAAAAGTGGAATTGGAATCAAATTCTAAAATGGTGACAAAAACTAGCGAACCGGAAGTAAAAGTCAGTTCGGAAAAACAGACTACATTTTCTTTATACAAAATTGCTTTGTATGTTTGGCTAGCTGGGGTAATCGTATTAGCAGTCATAACGTTTCTTACAAATAGACGTTTATATTCGTACATAAAGAAACAACCGGATATTACGGATGAACAGGTCGCTACAGTGTTTAATCGCTGTAAGCAATCTATGAAAATGAAGAAGGCAGTTTCGTTACGTCTAGCGGGAAAGATTGCGAGCCCAACTGTGTTTAGTTTCTTCCGCCCAAAAGTATTACTATCAAAAAAACATATGAAAGTATTAAATGAGCAACAATTACGATATGTCTTTTACCATGAGTTAGCTCATATTAAAAGAAACGACGTAGCTGTAAATTGGATTATGTACAGTTTAATCCTATTAAATTGGTTCAATCCGATTCTTCGGTATGCCTATTTTTGTATGCGAGAAGATCAAGAATTAGCCTGTGATGCATATGCACTTACTTTTATAGATAAAGAGGAACAAATTGCATACGGTCATACAATTATTACCCTTTTAGAACACTATTCCTATCAAGTACCAAGCCTAGCAAATTTAAGTAGAAATAAACGAACACTAAAAAGGAGAATCGTTATGATTAAAAAGTTTCAAAAGAAATCGTATCGTCTTTCTTTACTTGGGATTATTGCTATAGCAGCTATAGCAGGCGGATTTTTATTAAATGCAAAGATAACTGAGGGAGATGAAAGACAGGAAGAAAAGGTTATAGAAAAAAAGCAATCTAAAGCAGCTTTTGAAAAAGCGATAGAAACAGTATTAGGTACACCAGAGAATGCAAGTAGAGAATGGGGTATGTCAATAAAGTCATATAAAAGGGATACAGATTTTTTGTATTTGGCAGAAAAGAATTTTACAAAAGAAGAATTTGAGCAGTATGTTCAATTATTTAAAGAAGCTAAAGAAATTCATAAAAAAGCAATGGTTAATAAAAAAGTACCTGAGAATTATGATAGAGATACAAAGGAATTTAAACGTGAACGTTTGAATAAAGCTGATCAAGAAAGATTAGCTAGTATTGAGAAGAAATTAGTTCCACTTTCGGAAAGGGTGGAGAAGTCTTTAACATATACTATAGAAGAAGCAAACGAACATGTACCATTTCAAATTAAGCACCCGTCTTATATGCTTGAAGGTTATGAGTTGAAAAGAGAATGGGCTGATTCATATTTTGGAAGAGATGTAGAGTTAGTTATTAAATCAGAATATACAAATGGAAAATATGGTTTTACAATTTACCAATCAAGGATTTATGCAGGTGGTAATAAGGATCCACTTCACTACATGATGCCTGGAGAAGAGAATCTAGAAAGTTATAATTTAGACGGGAAAGGAATGGTCTATAATAAATCTTCTCATGGAGAGGGTAAGTTAAAAGGGCTCAAAATGTTTGTACCAGAACAAGGAAAGAATAGTGAGTATCAGATTGTCATAGTAAATGATATTTTTACAAGAGATACAAAGATATACGAAGAGATAATCGATGATGAGCTAACTAAGAAAGAAATGGAGAAAATATTACTTTCTATGTCAAAATAATAGACAGTGTTCTTAAACTTTTAGTTTTAAGAACACTGTCTATTTTATTAAATTTCTAGTGGGATCTAGCCAGCAATTATTATGAATATATTCTAGCTTTCCATACAAGTATACTTTTTGATACACTATGGACAGTATGATATAACTTGACTGAAATCTTTTATACTGGAAATAATAAAAAGAGAACTTGTATAGAATGTAAGCGTGTGGTAATATCAAAGATGTACTGATTGACTATATTATCCAATTGGTCATTTTTGGAGGTGACAATGTGGCGATAGATCGAAAACGTTCTATTATTGAAGCTGCAACAAAGTCTTTTTCAGCGTTCGGTTATAAAGCAACAACGATGGATCAAGTAGCGAAGTTAGCGAATGTAGGAAAAGGAACGATTTATACTTTTTTCAAAAATAAAGAAGAGCTATTTGGTGAAATTATTTCTAATTTAATTACAGAAATGAAGCAAGTTGCAGAAGGTGCAATTCGTTCAGATGTTTCATTTTTTGAAAATGTACATAGAGCATTATATAGCATCTTGGAATTTAGAAAAGAACATCAGCTCATGATTAAATTAATTCAAGAAGAGCGCGATATGGGAACGAAAGAAGTACAAGAAGTTATGCAACAAGTTGATGTGGAAATCGTTTCTGTTATTCAATCGTATTTAAAGATTGCGATTGAAAAAGGTGAAATTAGCAAATGTGATCCAGAAATTACAGCATTTATTATGCTTCGTCTATATGTATCGCTTATTTTTGATTGGGAAAAAAATCACGAACCGCTAGAAAAAGAAAAAATTGCAGAGTTATTTGAACTTTATTTACTAAAAGGATTGTCAAACTAAGATAATCCTTTTAATTTTATAAAAAAATGACCGAATGAACAATATGGTCATATATTTAAGTTAAGGAGGGGTATAGAAAAATTATAATCATAATGAGAAAAAGTTGCATAGTAATAAATTCGGGGATAAGGCATATGTATGAACAAGTATAGCCTTTTTGTTTGGGTAAAAATGACTATATGAACATTTTGGTCATTTTATAAAAGGGGAGAAATTATGAAAGGGAATCAGTTACTTCGGAAAGAGTTCACGGAAATTATAAAAAATAAAAAAATATTAATTCCAATTATTGCGGTCTTATTCGTACCGATTTTATATGCAGGGATGTTTTTGTGGGCCTTTTGGGATCCGTATAAGCAGTTAGATGACTTACCAGTTGCAGTAGTCAATTTAGATAAAGGCGCAGTATTTGATGGGAAACCAATTGAGGTCGGAAAAGGGCTCGTTGATAATTTAAAAGATAATAAAAGTTTTAAATGGGAGTTCGTAAGTGAAAAAGAAGCAAAGAAAGGAATGGAAGGTAGAAAGTATTACATGTTAGTGCGCATTCCAGATGACTTCTCAAGTAACGCTACAACGTTACTAAAAGACAATCCAAAGCCATTAAACTTAGAGTACATTCCAAACGAAAGTTTAAACTTCTTATCTTCACAAATTGGAGGAACAGCCATTGAAAAAATTAAAGGTGAAGTAGCAAGTACGTTAACGAAAACATATGCAGAGAAAATGTTTGATTCCATTCAAGACGTCTCAAAAGGATTAGCAGATGGGGCGGAAGGAGCAAATAAACTACACGACGGATCAAGTGAGCTGCATGATGGTTCAAGTAAAGTGACGGATGGCCTTCATACACTTCAAGGGAAGTCTGGAGAGATGAAGGATGGAGCTCAGAAATTAGCAGATGGATCTAATAAATTAGTAGATGGGTCAGGCAAAGTAACAAATGGTTTAAATACGCTAAATAGCAAAACAGGTGAAATGCAGATAGGTATAGGGAAATTAGTAGACGGATCTGGAAAAGTAACGAACGGTTTAAATACGTTAAATAGTAAAACAGGTGAGATGCAGACAGGTATCGGAAAATTAATAGATGGATCTGGAAAAGTAACAGACGGTTTAAATACGTTAAATAGCAAAACGGGTGAAATGCAAAAAGGAATTGGTGAATTACATGATGGATCTGAGAAAGTGACCGGTGGTTTGAACAAATTAGTAAGTAAATCCGGTGAATTAAAAACAGGAACAACTGATCTATCAAATGGTATGGGAAAACTTGTTGAAGGGCAAAGTCAATTAGAGGAAGGTTCTCAAGCGATCCAAAAGGGATTGCAAGATTTAAATAGTAACGTACAAAAGTCTGCTGCGGACTTAGAGGAAATGCAGTCGAAAGTTCCTTCTATATTGAATACAGTAAATGAAAAAATAGATGGAGCTGGGGCGAATGTAAATCAGTTAAATGAACTCACGCAATCAACAGCAGGAGATGCCAAAACTGCAACGCAAGATGTAGCGAATTTACAAAAGCAAATTGAAAGTTTACCAAAAGAATATCAAGAGCAGTTACAACCATTCATAACAAGTGCCGTAAAAAGTACAGCGACAGTTCAGCAGAAGGCTACCGGAGTAGCAGGTGGAACAAATAAATTAAATGAAGAAGTTAAACAATTAAAAGGTGAAATAAATCAAAAAACAAATGGATTGCAAAACGAATTACCAAATCCAGCAGGGGTGAAAATACTAGCGGGTGGTATTGCGAAACTAACGAACGCACAAAATGAATTTGTTAGTAAGTTTCATGGATTTGGTGAGGGATTAGATAATGCAAAAATAGGTGCTGATAAATTAAAAGATGGATCAGTTCAATTAATTGATGGAGTAGCGCAATTACAAAGCGGCTCTGGAAAAGTGACAGCTGGATTAGGTCAATTATCTGCAGGAGCAAATCAAATGGCAGGTGGTGTAAATCAATTAGCAAATGGCTCAAGCCAAGTAACAGGCGGTTTAGGAACATTATCTGCAGGAGCAAACCAAATGGCAGGTGGAGTAAATCAATTAGCAGATGGCTCAAGCCAAGTAACAGGCGGTTTAGGAACATTATCTGTAGGAGCAAACCAAATGGCAGGTGGAGTAAATCAATTAGCAGATGGATCTAATCAAGTAACAACTGGCTTAGGTACTCTAAATGGTGGTCTAAATAAAATGTCAACAGGCTCAACCCAGCTAATCGACGGCGTAAATAAACTAGCAGACGGATCTGGAAAAGTAACAGATGGTCTTGTAAAAGTAAACGATGGTTCAGGTGAACTTGCTGAGAAACTTGGCGAGGGAGCAGAAAAAACTGGTGAAGTAAAAGGAACAGATAAAACGTATGATATGTTTGCAAGTCCTGTAAAAGTGAAGACGGAGAAAATGGCGGAAGTTCCTAACTACGGAACTGGGTTTACACCGTACTTCTTATCACTCGGTTTATTTGTTGGGGCATTATTATTATCAATTGTTTATCCATTACGTGATACAGTTGGCGTTCCGAAATCAGGATTTAGTTGGTTTATTAGTAAGTTTGGCGTGTTACTATCAGTCGGTATTATTCAAGCGATAGTAGCAGATGTGATATTACTATTCGGATTAGGTGTGGAAGTACAAAGTATTCCGTATTTCATACTCTTTAGCATCGTTACAAGTTTAGCGTTTATTGCATTAATTCAATGTTTAGTAACAGCATTCGGTGATGCGGGCCGTTTTATCGCCATCATCACATTAATTATGCAGCTTACAACAAGTGCTGGAACATTCCCGTTAGAGTTGATTCCGAAGTTTTTACAACCATTCAATGCTTGGTTACCGATGACATACTCTGTATCAGGATTGAAAGCAGTCGTATCGAGTGGAGACTTTGACTTCATGTGGCAAAACATAGGAATGCTCATGATCTTTATCGTTGTATTATCACTTGGAACAATCGCTTCCTTAACTTTGATGCACAAACGACAATTTAAAAATGTTGCTGAAAATCAATCGGTTGAAGCGTAGATAAAAGCACCTTTTTGGTGCTTTTTTATTTTAATGTAGGGGGTCTTTTCTGTAGTTTATATATGAACCTTTTTAAAAGCTATAGAGACGAAAGAAAAGGAATTACAACAATTTACAGAGAAAAATAGAATAGAGGAGTTGATATAATGAAAGGAAATCTTACTTTTTATTTTATCTTAAATCCGCTAATCATCTTTCTTGTTTACGCCCTTTCACCTATCTTGTTTCATAAAGAAAAATATATAAATATGAAAGATGCACTAGGAATACTTTTAGTTTACTATGTGCTAATTAGCGGATATTACTTTATGGATGTTATAAGTAAAAGAATGAAGAAGAATAGTAAGGACAAATAATAAAGTTTTATAGCATAAAAACCGATGGAGGACAACAAAATGACTGAAAGTGAAATGAAATTCCGTGATACGACCATTCGTAACTTTTTCGATAAAGAGGATCGTTTAAAATCGATTCCAGGTCAAAAGAAGAAAAAACTAGTATTAATAGAGCATTTAGTTAGCAAGTTAAATGCTGAAAATCAATATACAGAAAAAGAAATTAATACATTTATAAAACAATATCATGATGATTTTTGTACAATTAGACGTGAATTTATTGTACATAGGTTTATGGATAGAGAGGATAATATGTACCGTATAAACGGGAGAGAAGTTTGGACGAAGTGGGAGGAGTTAAAATAATGAATCAGCGAGGGGATCCCCGCTGATTATAAGCCTGTGCTAGTCTTGCTGTTTCTTTGTAGTAAGTCTATGAACGCTTCAACATTCGAACTTGTAATGTATCCAAGCGTTATATATTCATCTTCATAATAAAATATTATTTTTTTGTCAAAGATTCTTCTCTTCGTTTCTATGGATAGAATTTTTTCATAATCAAATTCGGCAATGAATGTGTTTTTATATTGGCTAAAAAAGAGAAGTCTTCTATTAGTAGCAAGTAACATGCCAGGATACGGGACTTTATGCGTAATCATATAGCCAGTAAGTGAACATTTTAAAGTAGATAAAATTTTTTCTTCTTTATGTAATAGTTGTTTTGCAGCTGTTAAGATTGGGTTCATTCCATACATTCCTTTTATTTTGATTTATGAATATTGTATCGAGAGTAAAAAGATTCTCAATATGTAATATTGCATATTGGACGTTTTATAGTTTTAATATTATTTTTAAAAAGAAAAAGTACGAGGTGATTCAATGATACGGTTAGTAAAAGAGACTGATGCAGAAGCAATTATGAATATTAGAAAAGAAATTATATTATCGGAAACTACTACAAAATTTTTCATAGTATCCCCAAAGAAGTTACCGAATGATAGTAATGCAGAAAGAGAAAAGATACGGAAAAGCAATGAGAAAGGTAATCTCTATATCGTGTATGAAGTAGATAGGAAGGTAGTTGGCTTTTTACTTTTCAACCGATATGAACTAGAACGGTTACAACACGCAGGCACAATGGGAATGGGGATTAAAGAGGCGTATTGTAATCAAGGCATCGGCACGAAATTAATTGAATTTCTTATTAGTTGGGCTAAAGGGCAGAAAGGTTTAGAGAAAATTTGCTTAGGTGTAGTTTCTGTTAATGATCGGGCAATTAAAGTGTACAAACGTATGGGTTTTGTAGAAGAAGGGAGACAACGAAAGCAAATAAAGTATGAAGATGGATCATATGGAGATGACGTATTGATGGGGTTTTATATTGAATAAAGGATATATGGTATTAAGAAAAGGAATGTACATAACGTAAATTTCTAAAAGTAGTATATTGCCCCTGCATTAACAGACTTTTTTCTATGTATAATATTAATATAGTAAAATCATAACAACCGATATTGCAGTTTCCAATAATATACTATATAATCAATTTAAGAAAACGTTTTCATGCAAAGGGGGAGAATTTCGTGTCGACTATAGAGGACGTGGCGAAATTAGCGGGGTTATCAAGGACAACGGTTTCTAGGGTGATTAATAATCATCCATATGTTTCAGATGAGAAGAAAAAAAGGGTTCAATTAGCAATGAAGCATTTAGGCTTCGTTCCTAATTCTGCGGCGAGAAGGCTTCGTAAACAAAAAACGGAAACAATTGCGGTGCTAGTTCCAAGGATTACAAATCCTTTCTTCAGTAGATTTATTGAAGCAATCGAGATTGCTGCTTCTGAACATAAATATAAACTGATTATTTGTCAAACAAGATATTTACCGGAAAAAGAGATGGAGTATTTACAATTATTATCTACGAAACAAGTAGATGGGATTATTCTATGTTCACTAGAAAATCCGTGGGAAGATGTAGAGCCATACTTACAGCACGGTCCAATCGTGTTATGTAATGAATATATTGAGGAAGCAAATATTCCAACAGTGAAGTTTGATCATGCGCAAGGAGCATACATAGCTGCGAAGCATGTGTTAGATCAAGGGTATCGTAATCTTATTTTTTGTCGTGGTAACGAAACCAAATTAGTTAGCCAGCAGCGAAAAATGGGCTTTTTACGTGCAATAACTGAGAAGAGCCGCCAAGTAGAAGCGATTGATTTTCTTGAAAACGCTTTCTCTTGGGAGGATGGAAAACGAATATTCCATGAAGTATTAAAGGACAAAAAAAATCCTACCGCGATTTTGGCAGGAGGCGATGAGGTAGCAGCTGGAATTATCTCAGAGGCGAAGCACCATAACTGGAGCATTCCAGATGATCTCGCTGTTATCGGTTTTGATAATCAAATATTATCGCAGATTACAGAACCAGGTATTACGACAATTGAACAGCCAATTGATGAAATGGCCCGAAAAGTTGTCGACCTGATGATGGATAAAATCCATACGAAAAATTATCGAAAAAAAGAATTGTATGAGTTTGAACTGGAGCTCTTGGTGAAAGGTTCAACGATGAAGGATAAGATGTTATTAGCCTAGTAGACTATGTCTGCTAGGTTTTTTTATGTTCACAAACTACTATTCTTCGTGAACGCAATCGTCACATTTGTTATGGTATGCTTCGTGTTGCTCATCAATTTCTTTCCCGCAGTGCGCACAAGTTTTCGTCGGTAAATTTCTGAAAAACTCCATTGGTTGATCGATCATGTCAATCCCTCCATTTCCATTTCTTACTATCATTGTATTAGTACAAAAAATAAAAGTCAACAACTGTTTTATAACAAAATTGAAAATTAATGAAAAAGTTTAGGAAATGGATTATAGTTAACAATGTAGGATGTAAGTAAAAAACTTTCTCAAGTACGGAGAAAAACTGCATTCCTACTCGGTTTTAGAAAGGATGGATACATATGAAAATGACTGTTGTCGGCTTTTGGGGCGGCTTTCCAGAAGCGGGAGAAGCAACGTCGGGGTATTTGTTTGAACACGATGGTTTTCGTTTACTTGTAGACTGTGGTAGTGGTGTACTAGCACAGCTTCAAAAATATATAACACCATCTGATATAGATGCAGTTGTACTGTCACACTATCATCACGATCATGTTGCGGACATTGGGGTATTGCAATATGCGAGATTAATTACGAGTGCGACAACAAGGCAACTACCGGAATTACCAATATACGGTCATACGTTTGACGAGAATGGATTCCATTCTTTAACACATGAACCACATACGAAAGGAATCGCGTACAACCCAGAAGAAACACTTCAAGTTGGACCATTCTCGATTTCGTTCTTAAAAACTGTTCATCCTGTTACATGCTTTGCGATGCGTATTACAGCTGGCGATGATGCTGTAGTATACAGCGCTGATTCCAGTTATATTCCTGAATTCATTCCATTCACGAAAGATGCTGATCTTTTCATTTGTGAGTGTAATATGTATGCACATCAAGAGGCTGCAAAAGCAGGGCATATGAATAGTACAGAAGTAGCAAGTATTGCGAAAGATGCGAATGTAAAAGAACTTTTATTAACGCACTTACCACATACAGGCAACCCATCTGATTTAGTAACAGAAGCAAAACAAATTTTCAGTGGCCATATTACGCTAGCGCATAGTGGTTACGTATGGAACTCATGAGGTGATACGATGTTATTTATTGATAATAAAGGAATTACAGATCCTAGAATAAACTTAGCAATCGAAGAATATTGTGTGAAGAATTTAGATATTAACGAAACATATTTACTGTTTTACATTAATGAGCCTTCGATTATCATTGGTAAAAACCAAAACACAGTAGAAGAAATTAATGCAGATTACGTAAAAGAAAAAGGTATTCATGTCGTTCGTCGTCTATCAGGTGGAGGCGCAGTATATCATGATTTAGGAAACTTAAACTTCAGTTTTATTACGAAAGATGATGGAGACAGTTTCAGCAATTTCAAAAAATTCACAGAGCCTGTAACGAAAGCGCTTGGTAAATTAGGTGTAAATGCAGAACTAAGTGGTCGTAACGACATTTTAGCTGAAGGTAGAAAAATTTCAGGTAACGCGCAGTTCTCAACGAAAGGTCGTATGTTCAGCCACGGTACGTTACTATTTGACTCTGAAATCGATCACGTCGTATCAGCGTTAAAAGTAAAAATGGATAAGATTCAATCAAAAGGTATTAAATCAATCCGTAGCCGCGTTGCGAACATTACAGAGTTCCTAAACGAAGAAATGACGACAGAAGAGTTTAGACAACTTCTTCTAGAAACAATTTTCGAAGGGGAAACAGAAATTCCAACGTACGAATTAACAGAAGAAGATTGGAAAGAAATCCACAAACTTTCTGAAGAGCGCTACCAAAATTGGGACTGGAACTACGGAAAATCACCGAAGTTCAACTTACAACATTCACACCGCTTCCCAGTTGGACAAGTTGACGTTCGTCTTGAAGTGAAAAAAGGAACAGTAACAGAATGTAAAGTTTACGGCGACTTCTTCGGTTCACTAGATGTTCATGATATCGAAGAGCGTCTAACAGGCGTTCAGTTCGATAAAGATGCATTCACTGCAGCTTTAGAAGGCGTAGATATCGCACGCTACTTCGGTAACATTACAACTGAAGATTTCTTACATTTATTCTTCTAAAAATGAGGGAGGCTGCCATCACGGGCAGCCTCTTTCTTTTTGTGTAGATTTTCAGATTTTGTCGGTAAGTCGATATAACTGGAAAATCGCTGATATAAATTGAGTTGCGCTGATATATTTGAAAAATCGCCGATATAAACCGAGTTGCGCTGATATATTTGGAAAATCGCCGATATAAATCGAGCTGCGCTGATATAACTGAAAAATCGCTCATATAATTTCATTTACCACAAAACATAAAATTACAGGACATCTGCCTCTTATAAAGGAATATATATATTCAAAAGGAGGCGGATTGATATGAAAAGGGTAATGTACGTTGTATTATTACTCAGCTTCGTCGTCGGAATGACGGCGTGTAACAGTGAATCGCCCTCAAGTCGTACAATTTTGTCTATCGGAAAACCAGCGGAGGATAATGTTATATATTTTACGCATACAGATAACAAACGAAAGATACATGATATACAAGACATGTTTCAAAATAAGAAGTGGAAAAGAAATGAAACATTCAGCACTGTTAATAAAACACCAGATGTCGTCTTATCAATAGATGAAGACAATACAGAGTTACCGACATTGTATGTTACAGTTTATTTTCATGAAGAGGGAGCGGATGCTCTTAACTTGTTTGGAGAGCATACGACGTTACATAAAGAAGAACTTGATGAACTTAGAGAAAAGATGAGTGCATATTATCCTAAAATGATTTTTGGTCTAGTTTCATAAATTACTTGTAAACAAAATCCCCTTATTTTTCCAAAGTAAACTAAGAGAAGGTGATCTGTCTATATGCAGTTAATAGAATATCACTTGCTACTTTAATTTTCTTTTAATATAATTAATTTAGAATTTTTAAATATTCTAAATTTTATAAAGGTGGGGTTTTTGTGAATCTCGTTCAATCTTTGGCTGAAACGGCAAAAAAGAAGGGGGAAAAACCGGCTTATATATTTATGGATCAGTCGGTCTCATATGACCAATTAAACAAAATGGTCACAAGGTTTTCTAGCAATTTAGCAGAAATGGGCATTGGAAAAGGGGACAATGTCGCATTAGTTGTTGGGAACTCACCACATTTTTTGGTCGGTTTATACGGAACAATGAAAGCTGGAGCAACTGTTATTCCAGTTAATCCAATTTATACAGCAGACGAAATGCATTATATTTTACAAAATGGAGATGTAAAAACAATCATCGTACTCGACGTCCTTCTACCTGTTATACAATCTCTTACAACAAGACTTCCTTCATTAGAAAACATCATCATATGCGAAACCTCATCAGATTTTAACCATACAGAAACCGAAAAAATGAAAACGTTTACTAGTTTTGTGGGGACTGGAGATACAACTTACGAAGGTCCTGAACTAGATGAAGAAGATGTAGCGGTTATTCTATACACATCGGGCACAACTGGAAAACCGAAAGGCGCTATGTTAACACATAAAAATTTATATAGTAATGCGAACGATGTGGCGTCGTATTTACAATATACGGCTGATGACCGCGTTGTTGCGGCACTGCCTATGTTCCATGTATTCTGTTTAACAGTTGCGGTAAATGCACCGATTGTGAACGGGGCAACGATTTTAATGTTACCGAAATTTAGTCCGAAAGAAGTATTCCGTATTTGTCGCACGTACGAGCCAACGATCTTTGCTGGCGTACCGACGATGTACAATTATTTATATTTATTTGAAGAAGCAAGTGCAGAAGATGTGAAGACGCTTCGCCTTTGTATTTCCGGTGGTGCATCGATGCCTGTTGCTCTTCTGCAAAACTTTGAAAAACGTTTTAACGTTATTGTTTCAGAAGGATACGGTTTATCAGAAGCATCACCAGTTACTTGTTTCAATCCGCTAGATCGTCCTCGTAAACCAGGATCAATTGGCACAAATATTTGGCATGTAGAAAATAAAATTGTAAATGAACTTGGGGAAGAAGTACCTGTCGGCGCAGTCGGTGAATTAATTGTTCGCGGACCTAACGTTATGAAAGGATACTATAATGCACCAGAAGATACAGCTGCGACATTGAAAGACGGCTGGCTATATACAGGTGACTTGGCGAAAATGGATGAAGAAGGTTACTTCTATATCGTGGATCGTAAAAAAGATATCGTCTTAGTTGGCGGTTATAACGTATACCCTCGTGAAGTAGAAGAAGTATTATATACGCACGAATCAGTAGCGGAAGTTGTCGTAATCGGTGTTCCTGATGAAAACTTAGGAGAAGCTGTGCGAGCGTACGTCGTTTTGAAGCAAGCAAACGTAACAGAAGAAGAGCTAATGCATTACTGCACGTTACATTTAGCGAAATATAAAGTGCCGAAAAGCATTGAGTTTTTAATAGAATTACCGAAGAATACGACTGGTAAGTTGTTAAGAAGAGCATTGAGAGAGAAAGCGATGCAAGTGTAAAAATGAGGCAACCATCTTTGAAGGTGGTTGCCTCATTTTTTGTGTATTGATTAAGTGGTGGTGCCATATATTTAAACCTTCATATGACCAACAAGGAGGAGATATACGTAGAACAGAAGGAATTAACGCTTACGGCGGGTGCAATATTTTATTTATGACATTATGGATGAAATGAACTCTGAAAGTGATAAGAACGGTAAGTTTAATCCAAATGGAGTAATGAACCGTGAATCAATGGCTACGGTGTTAGTAAATGCATATAAATTAGAATGGAATGAAAATAGTAAGTTACCAAAAGAATTTGCTGATTTGAAAAATCATTGGGCTCAAAGTATGCCAATATTTTAGTTTAGTAAGAAAATTCAAATTCCAAGTTGACACATATGAATTACAGAATTAAAATGAAAAGAAATCGAATACAATACATTAGAAGCTAATCAGATAAACTGAAGGCGCACAATGTTCACATTTGTGAATATATTGTGTGCCTTTTTCTATTGTATAAACTAAGGGGGCTTAACGATGAAAAAGTGGGGCAAGACAGCGTTTATGAAAAGTACAGGTGTTTTATTATCAGCAGTTGTACTTTTATCAGGGTGTGGTTCGGCAACATCCACTAGTAATTCTGAAGGAAGTGGAGATAAAAAAACAGTTGAGCTTTTAAATGTTTCTTATGATCCAACGAGGGAGTTATATCAAGATTTCAATAAAGATTTTGCGAAGTATTGGAAAGAGAAGCACGGGCAAACAGTAAATGTAAAACAATCACACGGGGGATCTGGAAGCCAGGCGCGATCTGTTATTGATGGTTTAGAAGCAGACGTTGTTACACTAGCACTTGCTTATGATATTGATGCCATTAGCAAGAAAAAACAACTAGCAGAAGATTGGCAGAAGCGACTTGCGAATAATTCCACTCCATACACGTCAACAATTGTATTTCTTGTTCGAAAAGGAAACCCGAAAGGCATTAAAGACTGGGATGATTTAACGAAAAAAGGTGTGTCTGTCATTACACCAAACCCGAAAACATCAGGCGGGGCACGTTGGAACTATTTAGCGGCGTGGGGATACGCACTGAAAAAATATAATAATAGTGAAGATAAGGCGAAAGAGTTTGTTAGCCAAATTTATAAAAACGTAGAAGTATTAGATTCAGGAGCGCGCGGAGCAACGACAACATTTGTTGAAAAAGGAATTGGAGACGTATTAATCGCGTGGGAAAATGAAGCGTTATTATCTCAAAAAGAGCTTGGAAAAGATAAATTTGAAATTGTAACCCCTTCTATTAGTGTACTTGCAGAACCACCAGTAGCGGTTGTAGATAAAGTCGTTGATAAAAAAGGAACGAAAAAAGTAGCAGAAGGGTATCTTGAATATTTGTACTCAGAAAAAGGACAGGAAATTGCGGCGAAAAACTTTTATCGTCCGCGTAATGAAAAAGTAGCCGAAAAATATGCATCCCAATTTCCGAAAGTTCAATTATTTACAGTAGATGAACTATTTGGTGGTTGGAAAAAAGCACAAGAGAAACACTTTAATGACGGCGGCGTATTCGATAAAATTTATCAAAAATAATGAACGCTGCTAAAGGGGGATGAGGTGAAAGAGGATGAGGAAGAAACGTGTTTTACCAGGGTTTGGATTATCTCTTGGATTTACAATGTTGTACATGAGTTTATTCGTACTTATACCACTTTCTATCGTATTTATTCAAACTTCACAGTTAGGTTGGAAGAAGTTCGCTGGGGTTATAACGAACGAGCGTGTGTTGCATTCCTATCAAGTTAGTTTTACAACTTCATTTGCAGCTGCTATTGTAAATGCCATTTTCGGTTTATTAATAGCTTGGGTGCTCGTACGCTACAAATTTCCAGGGAAACGACTATTAGAGGGACTCATTGATTTACCGTTTGCACTTCCGACAGCTGTAGCTGGTATTACACTTACAACGCTTTATGCGGAAAATGGATGGATTGGGAAAATATTTAGTCTGTTTCATATAAAAGTAGCTTTTACACCACTCGGAATTATCGTTGCGCTTACTTTTATCGGTTTACCATTTGTCGTTCGAATGGTGCAACCAGTGCTGCAAAATATTGATAAAGAAGTAGAAGAGGCGGCTTCGAGTTTAGGTGCATCCCGCTTGCAAATATTTGTGAAAATCATTTTACCAGAAATCTTTCCCGCTCTTCTTGCCGGTTTTTCACTTGCATTTGCAAGAGCATTAGGAGAATACGGATCTGTCGTTTTCATCGCAGGTAATATGCCGATGAAAACAGAAATTGCACCACTGATGATTATGACGAAACTAGAACAATATGACTATGCGGGGGCAACAGCTGTAGCGACCGTGATGCTTATTATTTCCCTCCTTTTCCTTCTTCTTATTAATATGATTCAAAGCTGGAGTAGAAGGCATGAACTAAAAAGTGAATAGGAGGAGAGAAAATGGAACCAACATTGTTAGAAAAGAAAATAGTAAACGGATCTGTCGTTTTCATCGCAGGTAATATGCCGATGAAAACAGAAATTGCACCACTGATGATTATGACGAAACTAGAACAATATGACTATGCGGGGGCAACAGCTGTAGCGACCGTGATGCTTATTATTTCCCTCCTTTTCCTTCTTCTTATTAATATGATTCAAAGCTGGAGTAGAAGGCATGAACTAAAAAGTGAATAGGAGGAGAGAAAATGGAACCAACATTGTTAGAAAAGAAAATAGTAAAAAGCGTATCAGCTAAAAAAGAATCTAAGCTTGTACCAGGCGTATTAATTACGATTACAGTTTTATTTTTATCTCTCTTTCTATTACTGCCACTCATAACTATTTTTCTAAAAGCCTTTGAAAGAGGGATGGATGTATACATTGCCGCTATTACAGATCAAGAAGCATTTTCAGCAATTAGATTAACGCTTCTCGTTGCGTTAATCGTTGTGCCGCTTAATACGATATTTGGGGTAGCGGCCGCGTGGCTTATTACAAAGTTTCAGTTTAAAGGAAAACAAGTATTACTCTCTCTTATTGAACTGCCGTTTGCTGTGTCACCAGTTATCGCAGGATTAGTATTCGTTTTACTTTTCACACCGAGGGGTGCTCTTGGCGAATGGTTACTTGAACATGGAGTGAAACTCATTTTCTCTGTACCAGGCATTATTATCGCAACAATCTTTGTAACCTTCCCGTTCGTTGCACGTGAATTAATTCCGGTTATGCAGGCACAAGGGAAAAGTGAAGAAGAGGCAGCTTTATCACTTGGCGCAAGTGGCTGGAAAATGTTTTGGCGCGTTACGCTTCCAAATATAAAGTGGGGTCTTTTATACGGCATGATTCTATGTAATGCCCGTGCTATCGGTGAGTTTGGAGCCGTTTCTGTCGTATCAGGTCACGTGCGTGGCATTACGAACACGATGCCGCTCCATATTGAAATTTTGTACAATGAATATCAATTTTCAGCAGCATTTGCAGTAGCGACGTTAATGTCATTAATTGCAGTGTTTACACTCGTTATAAAAAACTGGATTGAATGGCGAATGGAAAAACGACAATAAGGGGGATTACGGTGAGTATTCAAATTCAAGGTGTATCAAAGCAATATGGTACATTTCAAGCACTAACAGACATTCATTTGGATATTCCAAAAGGTGAACTTGTTGCCTTATTAGGCCCGTCTGGTTCTGGGAAAACGACGTTATTACGCATTATTGCAGGATTAGAAGAAGCGGATGGAGGCTCTGTTTCATTTGATGGAGAAGATTTAACAGACATTCACGTGAAAAACAGGCAAGTCGGTTTCGTCTTCCAGCACTATGCGCTCTTTAAGCATATGAATGTATTTGAGAATGTCGCTTTCGGTTTAAAAGTAAGAAAGAAAAGCTTAAGACCGTCAGCAGAAGCGATAGAAGAAAAGGTAACAGAATTATTAAAGCTCGTAAAAATGGATGGCTTTGCTAAACGTTATCCAGCGCAATTATCTGGTGGACAACGTCAACGTATTGCACTAGCACGGGCACTTGCAGTCGAACCGAAAATTTTATTACTCGATGAACCGTTCGGTGCACTTGATGCAAAGGTGAGAAAAGAATTACGCAGATGGCTCCGAAAATTACATGACGAATTTCAAATTACGAGCGTATTCGTAACGCATGATCAAGAAGAAGCGTTAGACGTTGCAGACCGCATCGTTGTAATGAATGAGGGCTGCATTGAACAAATGGGAACACCGGAAGAAGTATATGAAAACCCAGCAAGTCCGTTTGTATATGACTTTTTAGGAAATGTAAATTTATTTCACGGCCGCGTTCATAAAGGAAAGCTAAATGTAGGATCTATCGAACTAGAAGCACCAGAGCATAAGCACGTTTCCAACGTAGACGGAATAGCCTACGTAAGGCCACATGACTTATCAATCTCTCGTACGAAACAAAGCATAGATGCAATCCCGGCAAAAGTATCTTATTCTCACGCAGTCGGACCTGTCGTATATGTAGAATTAAAACGAGACGAAACAGATGAATATTTAGAAGCAGAAATTACGAAAGAACAGTTCAAACAGCTGAACATTCAAGCGGGTGATTTCGTATACGTACAGCCGAAAGAAGTGAAAGTGTTTATTCCAGAGGATTTTGTAATTTAAATAAAAACCGAACCGTCATCTAAGTGGCGGTTCGGTTTTCTTTATTTTTTTCTCTACTAATTTCTTATTCTTCCAATCTAGTGTGAACAATTTATTAAATGTTTTTTGATCAACGTCTTTTACGTTGTTTCCAACCCAGTTTGCAGTTCCGAATGTGTAGCCTGGACGAAGTTGGTAGTCGTCGGCGTGTTTTGTATAAGCGACCTGTAAGTTAGATTGATCTGTATTTTTTTCAGAGATAACAACAGCAATCATACCAGGAGAGAATCCACTATTTGTTAATGCGGGAAGTTGATCCATCGGTATTAAATTACCTTTTGCATCAGATTCATATAGGTATGTGCGAGAGTACATAAACAGTTGGTTTCCGTATAAAGAATGGTAGGAATCACGTGTGTAAATACCCCAGTTTTGATTGTTATATCCGTTAAAGAATACGTTCCATTTTACGTTTTTATTTGTTTGGTCAATTAAATTTGTTTTATAACTAGTTTGTTTATAGCTTACAGAGTCAGACCAAGTTACTTGGCCAGTTGCACCTGCTTCACCGCTAGGTCCATTTGGCGTTGCAGAAGCTTTAACAGAGCCACCAAGTTGATAAGATACGCTAGATGTTACAGTCGTTTCTTCTACAGCATTTGTAGGTGCTACGTTAAAGAAACGAGCGCTGTTATCTTGAAGGTTAAATGCAACATCATATTGTGAAGGATAACGTAATGTTGCACTAGCGCCAGGGATTGGGTAGTTATCAATAGGTGCATCACTTATAGTAGGATTTGCTTTTAGAAAACTACCAGTTGTATTAATAACGGCAATCTGTTTATCAGCGCTTGGGTCATCGATAAAAGTTACCTTTAAAGACATTGTCATATTATCAGCTTGATCATTATTAAATGTATTATAGCTCGTATGTGTTTTTGCATTTTGCCCGATATCTGTTACAACTTGTGACGTCGTTTGAGCGTAAGCAGCAGGTGTTGAAAGAGTTATAGCACTACTAGCAAAAACAGCGGATAATGCTAAATATTTTAAGTATGTTTTAGAACGTTTCATACAATCACTTCCTTTTATCTTTGTCGATATATGTCGTATTACATTTATATCGTAACATGAAAATAAAACGGAATGGGTGGTTATGCATAATTGCATAGATGAGTTTTGAAGGATAAAGATAATAGCATTTTATCAATCCTTATTAAGAAAATTGATGCGGTTTTATTTTATCCCGCTATTTGCTGGGCAGTAAGACCCCCACCTCAAAATGCATCGAAAGCAAAGAAGTTAGGTGGGGGATGAATAAATCCCCACTGATTAAAGTTTCATTTTATATATTCCTCCTAATCAATTCTCCAACTTGCGTCGCAACAAACGCAACATCACTATCAATTTCATCCAACACGTAAGACTCTAAAATGCCCATTACAGCTGTTCCTAAAAATTTTAAGACGATATGTTTATCGATGTTTTTATTTACTGATGTGTCTGTATTTAATTTTTTCTCTATTTCACCCATGATGAAAGTTAGTAATTTTTTTTGAAATGATAAGGTGCTGTTACTTCTAAATAGTGCCGCAAAAAATGGTTTGTGTTCTTTGAAGTATTCAAACCATATGATTGTTCCTTCTATAAATTCTTTGTTTTGCTTCTCGTAGCATATTTCTTTTAATTGGTCTAAATGATCGTCCACAATTTTATCTAATAAATTGTACTTATCTAGATAGTGTAAGTAAAACGTTTTTCTTCCGATGTTTGCTTTTTCGGTAATGTTTTTAACTGTAATTTCATCAAATCCATCTGTAATTAACATTTCTATAAATGCCGATTGAATGGCGTTTTGTGATTTTATAATTCTTCTATCGATTTTCTCCATATCGTGTTCCTCCGTTGTTGATACACATATTTCTTTATGTGTGTATTATCACCCAAATGCGTAAATGTGGTCATTGAAACAAGGTTCTACTCATTTTATTATAAATATACACGTGAGTAATAACTCTCACAAGTGTAAAATTAATAATAAGATAAGGGTGGTTTTATATATGGCAGTTACGAAGGAAAATATAAGATTTTATGCAAGAGGTTTACAAGTTGCAGGTGTTTTGAACATTCCTGAAGGTGCTGAGGAAAAGAAACAAAATCCAGCGATTGTTTGTGTGCATCCAGGTAGTAGCTGTAAAGATCAAACAGCAGGATTGTATGCCGAGAAGTTAGCGGAACAAGGATATGTCACGCTTGCGTTTGATGCGTCATATCAAGGTGAAAGTGAAGGTACACCGAGATATATTGAAGAGCCAGCTGCGCGAGTTGAGGATATTCGCTCAGCAGTAGATTATTTAACTACTCTTCCTTATATAGATGAAGAACGTATCGGTGTGTTAGGTGTTTGTGCAGGCGGTGGTTATGCGGTAAATGCTGCGATGACAGAGCGCCGCATTAAAGCGGTTGGTACAGTTGTTGGTGCAAATATCGGTCGTTTAAATCGTGAGTCTAACCCGATTGGTGTGTTAGAGGCAATTGGTAAACAACGTACTGCTGAAGCACGCGGAGCAGAGGAAATGATTACAAATTGGATTCCTAAAAATCAGGAAGAGTTAGTAGCAGCGGGTATGACCGATATAGATATTGTAGAAGCAGTTGAGTATTACACAACGCCGCGAGGGCAAAGTTTGAACTCGCCAAATAAGTTAAACTTTACGAGTATGGGATCGGTAATCGGTTTTGATGCGTTCCATTTAGCAGATACGTTATTAACGCAGCCGCTGCAAATTATTGTCGGCAGTAAGCAAGGTGCATTTGGTTCTTATAAAGATGGTCATGAGCTTTATGAGAAAGCAGCTTCAGAGAAAAAGGATTTACTTGTTGTGGAAGGTGCGAGTCATTACGATTTATACGACCAACCAGAACCAGTAAGAATTGCAGTTGAAAAATTAACAAGTTTTTATAAAGAGCATTTGTAAAAACAATGTTGATATAAATGGTGCCTATAGTTGTTAGATACAAGTCTAACAACTATAGGTTTTTACTATGATGAGCGAAGTGCTTAATATTTACGCTATAAGTGCATAACAAGTTATAATAGAAGAAAGCAATAAGGAGGCTGGCTGTGAAGAATCTTCGTTATCTCAATATATTTACCATATTAATTATATACACACTACTTATGTTTTACATCGGCTGGAACGGATGGGTTTGGCTTCATGCGGTATTTGGCTGGGAATCTTGGGGATATTATGCTTTTATAGTTGCATTTATTTCATATGCGTACATTCTCGTGCAAGTGTTTAAGTTTTTACCATTTCTGCGAACGATAGGTTCGATTTGGTTTGCGGTCATACAATATGCGCTTATGCTGTTGCCATTAGCTAATATTATGGTCTTTCTTTTACAGTTTTCAGTAGAGAAAGAAGCGGCAATTATTTGGACAGGGGCGGCTGTGATAGCTGCATTTATCTTTATCTTTGCGTATGGAGTATTTAATGCGTATAGTCCGGTAGTAAGAAAGTACGAGGTGCACATACCGAAAAAGGTAGAGGGGCGTAAAAGTTTACGCATTGCGATGGCTTCTGATATGCATTTCGGTAAACTGTCTGGCGTTTCGCATTTAAAAAGACTTGTTCGTCATGTAAATGAGATGGAACCTGATATTATTTTACTGCCAGGTGATATTATCGATGATCATCCAGGTGTGTTCATTCAAAAGAATATGGGACCAATCATGAAACAAATGAAAGCACCATTAGGCGTATATGGTGTTTTAGGGAACCATGAATACTACGGTAGAGCGGTTCCAGAGTTTTTACAAGAGATGGATAAGATTGATATTCGTATTCTTTTAGATGAAGTAATTACAATTGAAGATGACTTTTATCTCGTTGGAAGAAGAGATAAAACAGAGCGAGATCGTCAAAGCTTTGAACAATTAATGAGTACGGTAGATAAATCGATGCCTGTTATCGCAATGGATCACCAGCCATTTGAGTTGAAACAAGCAGCAGCGGCAGGTGTAGATTTATTATTATCCGGTCATACACACCGCGGACAAATGGCGCCCAATCATATTGTAACGAGAAGAATGTACGAGCTAGACTGGGGATACGCACAAAAAGGCGCGTTCCACGCAATTGTTTCTTCTGGATTTGGATTTTGGGGACCACCGCTTAGACTTGGAAGTAGGTCGGAGATTGTGCAGGTAGAAGTTACGTTTGAATAGGGGTTATGAAATAGAGAGCTGATGGCTCTCTATTTTTTTCAATAAAAACAAATAACAATAAATATTTATGTTGGTGCTAATTTCATAAAAGAGATACGATTATAAGACTCGATTAAAATAAAGGGGGATTGTAAGTGATCATATCAGATGTACTATACGGAGAATTTGAAGTGGATGTAGTGCTAGAAGAATTAATTTTAAGTAAGCCTATGCAAAGACTAAAGGGAATTCATCAAGCAGGCGCAAGTTACTTAATGAACGAGAAATGGAATGTAACGCGCTTTGATCATTCAGTTGGTGTTATGTTATTAGTTAAAAAACTAGGTGGTTCAGTAGAAGAACAGATCGCTGGTTTACTGCATGACGTATCGCATACTGCTTTTTCACACGTAATTGATTACGTTTTTGATAATGAAGATGAAAGTTACCATGAAGAGATATTTAGCTCTGTTGTGAAAAATTCAGAAATTCCAGCGATCCTTGTGAAGCATGGTTATAACTATGAAGATATTTTATTAGATGATTCGAAGTGGACGTTACTGGAAAGGTCAGCGCCCGAATTATGCGCAGATCGAGTGGATTATACGTTACGAGATATGTATACATATGGGTATATTTCTTTAGAAGAAGTTCATAGTTTTTTAGAGGATGTCATCGAAGTAGAGGGGAAAATGGTTCTTCAAAGTATCGAAATAGTTGAATGGTTTACAGAAACGTATTACAAAGAAGTAATCGATTTCTTTATGGAACCAATGAATATTTACGGAAATGATATGTTAGCGAAAACGATAAAGGTAGCTCTTCATAAAAGGATTATTCATGCAGATGATTTTCTTCTTGAAGATGATGAGCTTATTTCAAAATTGCAGCAATGTAATGACCCCGAAGTAGAAGCTTTATTAAGCAAAGTTCATCCAAATGTAAAAGTAAAAGAAGATAGAAACGATTATGATTTACATCAGAAAAATAAAGTGCGTCTTATTGATCCGCCGTTACTTCGTGAAGATGAAGTTATTCCAGCATCTGTTGTGTCAGAAAACATAAGACAGATGAGTGATATTGCTTATGAAAAAGCGGTGAGAGGGATGTATGTGAAATTGATTTCGAAATAAAAAAGAAGTAGCGCATCGTTTTTAGAGCGCTACTTCTTTTTTATTAATGATCAAACCAATTCCAAATCTCAATATCTCCAAGAGTCGCATAACGTACGTGCGGGGAGTTTTGTAATTTTAATAACTCTTTCGATGGGCCGGTAATAACAATTCCGTATACTTTTACACCGTTATCCTTTACATATTGATAACGTTTATCTAAGTTTAGTTCTTTCTCAGAAAGCGCTGCTATTTTGCTTACCGTTTTTTTATGGATAGAAAGGACGCGCATCATTTCGGTTACTTTGTCTTCTTGCGTTTTCTGCCCGTCAGTTTCATTATTGAGGAATCTTACATGTTCTGGAAACCCTATAGCTTCTCCGCCATGTAGGATATAGTCATCTACATTTTTTCTTTCTTGTCCTGTATCTAAAGCGTACCATACAGGAGTTGGAGGGGGTTCTTGTGCCTCAAATACGTTATATAAAAGTGGTTCTAGCTCCTTTAAAGTGTAAGCTTTGTCAAAAGAAATTGCGATTTCTGCAACGGTCCCTTCATGTACTTTTGCAAGTGTATCCCATACCTTTTTTGAAGATTCCTTTAAATAATCACCCTGTTCTGTTTTTGGGTGAACAAAGAAGAGCTTTGGCTGATAGAATGTATTCATCCAAGAGTTATTTAGGACATTTACAGATGATAAGAAGCTACTCGTTTTTAATGTACCGAGTGGTATTTCTTTTTTACCGACCGTTTTTACTACATTAAAGTGGCTATTCGTACGGAAAAAGGCTTCTACATTCGTTCCGTCCCCCATAACGCGGCTATTTGGGATAGTTGCTTCAAGTGCAAGAGAGGGAACACTTCGTATTTCTTCTAACCTTTTATCGTTATTAGATTGAAAATAAAAGGCAGATAATATTCCACCGATTATATATATAACGATACAAATGGATAGGATGAAACCAAGCGTCTGTAAGCGATGTTTCCACTTTATTCTCCGAAACGGGACTTTCAAATTTTGTGGCGGTAACCTTTTCTTTATTGGTTCACTCTTCGAAAGCAACTCATCTAAGTAAGCTTCACATTCTTCACATGTCTCAATATGACTTTCTAACTCTTCCTGTTCATCATGCGTGAGCGTTCCGTTTTCGTACTTCTCCCATAGTTTTTTAAACTCTGTACAACCCATCCCTATCACTCCTTTATGCTTTTCGTTTCTTTTCGTCCCTTGTGTAATTCAATTTTTACTTTCGCTAATGAGAGACCAGTCATTTCTGCTATTTCCTTATAGGAGAATCCGTAGTAATCTCGTAGTAGTAACATATTTCGTCTTTCAAGGGGAAGAGAAGATAAACTGTCTAACCAACTAGCAATCTCATGTTTTACGAAATATGCATGTTTTGTACTTGGTACGTTTGGTAAATGGAATTCTGCAAGTGCTGTTGTTTTATATTTCTTTTCTTTTCGATACCAATCGATAAAGGTGTTGTAGGCTATTGTAAATAACCACGGCCTAATTTCTTCGCCTTTATAATAATCAATATGGACGAGCATTCGGTAAAAGGTTTCTTGCATGAGATCTTCCGCATAGTGGGAATCTCCGGTTAGGGAGAGAAGATAGCGAAATAAATCTTGCATATGCTCTGAGTAAATTTCTTCTAATGATTGTTTGCGTTTCACTACATTTCCCTCCCTTCATACATAACAACGAAATACATATAAAAAAGTTACAATTTTTTATGGAATTATAGTAAAAAACGTCAAGAATTGGATTGCGTTCTCTTTTATCATAATACATATAAGGCGGGTGAACAGAGATGGAAAGCTATGAAACACAAATTCAAAGGTCAATTGATTATATTGAGGAAGATGTAATGGAAAAACAAACGCTGCGTAATTTAGCTCGCATTGCAGGTTTTTCTGAGTCGCATTTTCATCGTGTATTTCAGGCATTAGTAGGTGATACAGTAATGGAGTATGTTCGAAAGAGGAGGTTAGCCCGGGCAGCTTATCAACTTTCTCATACGGATGAAAAAGTTATTGATATCGCGTTTGAACATGGCTTTCAATCTCACGAAACGTTCACGAGAGCCTTTAAAAAATTATTTCAAATGACACCGAGTGAATATCGAAAACAAGAAATCGAAACACCGATGTATTACCGAGTGAATGTAAAGCAAAGAAAATTAAATCCGTATTTAGGGGGCATACAAATGGAATATCGTATTGTAAATAAACCAGAATTTTTAGTGGCGGGTTATGAATTGAAGACGACAAGTAAAGAAGGGAAAAACCATCAAGACATTCCAGCATTTTGGCAAAAATATTTACAAAAAGATCTTGGGACAACAATTCCGAATCGTAAAGATACGAGCCAATGGGTAGAGCTTGGATTATGTACTGATTTTAATTTAGAAACAGGGGACTTCACTTACATTATCGGAATGGAAGTTACAGACTTTGAAAATGTACCAAATGAAATTGCGAAGCGTACTTTCCCGGCAGCAACATATGCAGTATTTACAACGCCGAAAGTTCCTCATGAAGAAATGGTATCGTCTATTCACCAAACGTGGAATGCAGTATTCTCAGAATGGTTCCCGCATTCAGGATATGAACATTGCGGAGTTACAGAGTTTGAACTGTACGATGAGCGTTGCCACGAAGATAAGAGTGAGTTTGCACAAGTAGAGCTTTGGATACCGGTGAAGAAAAAATAATAGGGTAAGAGCGAATCATTGGGAGATGGTTCGCTTTTTCATAAAGGGGAAATAGGAAAATGTTCAAAAAACTAGAATGTGTATCTATACATACGAAGGATATAGAAAGATCAGTTTCTTTTTATAAAGAAATGGGAATGAAGCAAAACTGGATGATAGAAAGAGAACTAGAAGAAGGGGTTATTTGGACGTTAATAGGATTGAAGTTTCCAGATGAGAAAAGTTCGGAGTTAGTAATAAGCAATCATCCGGATATTAATTTTACGGAAGTCGAAGTATTAGTAGAAGATGTGCAACAAACTTATGAAAGTTTAAAAGATAATAAAGATGTAAAATGGATTCGCGAACCATTTCCAACAGAATCAGGACATGTTGCAGTAATGGAAGCACCTGATGAGAATGTGTTTGTGTTAGTAGGGAAATAGCTGAAATACGGAGTGACCTTTCATAGTGAGTTATGAAGGGTTATTTTTAATTTGTATAGTAGTAGAGGAAGTAGGTTAGTATTGTCGGTTTTTGTCGGTAAGTCGATACATCTAGAAAATCGCTGATATAATTCGAGTTGCGCCGATATAATTTCATATACCGCTAAAACACCTCGAAAAAACGATTCACATAATTTCAATTACCGTAAAATTCTCCCAGAAAAGAAAAAAAGACGCCACATAGCGTCTTTCCTACGAACGAAACGGAAACACAAGAATAATCGTCGTTCCTTTTCCGAGTGCACTATCAACGGAAATTGTCCCGTTATGAGCATGAACGAGCTGTTTTGTAATGGCTAGGCCAAGTCCAGTTCCGATGTTGCTTTCTTCTGTGTTTGTTCCGCGGTAATATCGTTCAAATAGAAGTTCTTTCGTTTTTTCATCCATTCCTTTTCCGTCATCTGAAATGGAGAGTGTAAAGGAATTAGCGTTTTGTGATAATTTTACGATGACAGTAGTTGTTTCGTTATTATGTTTTACAGCATTTACTAGTAAGTTTTCGATAATACGCTGGAACCATTTTTCTTCAATGAAATATTGAATTTTATTTGAGCTCGGTACGAATTCAATATTTTGATTTTGAAGTGTTGGATTGTTAATAAATTGCAATAATACTTTTTGGACGAACTGATTGATTTCAACGTTTACGTGCTGTGCAGGAAGGCTATTATTTTTTAATTGATACGTTAAGCTTAAATCATCAATTAATGTAGTCATATATTGAGATTTCTCTTTCATAACACTACCAAATTGTTGAATATCACGATCGGTCCAGTTGTATTGATTCGATTCTAGTAATAATGCGTAGCCATATATAGAGCTAAGTGGTGTTTTTAAATCATGCGTTAGACCGGTAATCCATTCTTCTCGTGTTTGCTGAAGTACTTGCCTCATCGCATCATTTTTCTTGAGTGTAGTAGAAAGGTGTTCTAGTGAACTTGTCACATCTCTAAACAAACGGAATGACCATTTTTCTTTACCAGATCGCCGGAACCTGACAGGCTTTCCTTTTTTACTAATAGGTTCTTCATACTTTCCACCAGCGATATTTTTAAGCCAGCGCATCGCATGTAATAGCGGTTTCCCGAATTTATTACCATACCAAATAGAAAGAATGACTAAATAAACAAATACGATAAGAAGGATTAATCCGCATCCGATGAGAAACTTCTTAGTAAATACATCTTCAATTTCGTCATCTGGATAGTAGTGCTCATTTTTTGCAGTTACAACGAGAAGGTTGCCACTATTTGCATCGTAAAAGCTAGACGTGTTTTCTTTATGATTCCAAGGTTCTTTTTCATTAAGTGCGATTTGTATTGCTGAAAATATTTTTTTCTTTCCGGTTGTATAGGAAAAAACCTCTTCGCCATTTTGATTAAATATTTGAATTGCTGCTTTTTCTTTAGACAGTAACTGTTTTTCTTGATCTGTTAATGTGAACGAATCCATCGTTAAAGAGGAATGCTCCTTTTGAATTGCTGTCAGTAAAGCATTGCTTTTTAACATACCACCATAAATAACAAGTACTTTCTTTTCTTCTAATTCAATTTCCCAATATGTAAATTTATAATTACTTTCGATATGATGTTGTATATATGCGACTAAAGATGTCTTCGTATAAGCATTCGGAACATCATTTGGTGTATTAAAGTGGTAGAGGATTTTTCCGTTTTCATCTACAACTTGGAGCCAATCATTTTTCTCCTTTATTAAATCTTGCACTTCAGATTGTAATGAAATATGCCCATTTTCTGAAGAGATGTATCTTGAAATTGTAAAACTATCAGAATCTGGAATATTAGGTTCGTATAAAGTACTAGTAAGAAGAAAAATTAAATAAGTAAAAGCAGCAACTACAGCGATAAGTAATGTAACTAAAACAAAAACGTGTTGCATGATAAATTGAATAATAAGTCGTTTATTAAAATTCATATCGTCACCCTACTTTGTAACGAACTTATAACCAAGGCCGCGAACAGTTTTTATATATTCTGGTTTACTTGGATCGTGTTCAATTTTTTCACGTAGTTTTCGAATGTGGACCATAACAGTGTTGTCATCGCCATTATAGGCAGGTGCTCCCCAAACTTTTTCGTATATTTCCTCTTTCGAAAATACGTAGTTTGGATTCTCGCAAAAGAAGAGTAGTAGTTGAAAGAGTTGAGCGGAACATTCGACAATGTGACCATCCACTGTCAGTTCTGCAGAGTGCTGATCAATTTCAAATCTTCCAAATGAAATTGAGTGTGATTTTTGTTCGTGTGGTACGGTTTGTTTCATATGTCTCCGAAGCTGTGCTTTCATACGTGCTACTACTTCTAATGGATTAAATGGTTTCGTAATATAATCATCTGCACCGTATGAAAATCCGGATATTTTATCTAAATCAGATGCTTTTGCTGAGAGGAAGAAAATTGGACAATCTGTTTGTTGGCGAATGATTGGACAAATATCAAAACCAGATTGTCCAGGAAGCATTACATCTAAAATAATTAAATCGTAATGGTTTTGCTTAGTTAGAGATAAAGCTATTTCAGCTGATGTTGCAGTTGTAATATGAGAAAAGCCTTCTTTTTCAAGAATGGTAGTTAGTAATTGTAAAATTGCTGTTTCATCATCAACGAGTAAAATATTTGCTTGGTACATAAATATCCCTCCTAATTTTCTCGAATATCATATCATCATTTTGTAACTTATGGAATTTTTAAGGAAATTTTAAGGTTTTCTTTCGCAAAAAATTAAGAATCAAATGATATGATAAAAGTAACATAGGGGAGGAGATGAGTGTGAACCCGTTTCAAGTGATGCGAGCTAGATATTTTTTAATTGTATTTGCACTATTAATTTTAATAGCGAGAAGTAGTGGCGATTTGCTAACAAGTATATTTCATATACAAAATTCTTCTTTTATAAATATCCTTATATTCTATATCCTTCCGATGGTATGGATTTCTTATGAGTATAAAAAGCACCACATTTCATTTTCATTATTTGTTAATAAAAATGAAACATTTAACTTGGTACAAGTTTTATACATTACCGTTATGTTATGCATGTTTAGTTACGGGTATCTTATTTTGTATATGTATAGTTTTGCATGGATTACACCGGACTTTATTATGAACGCCCTGCATGAACCAATTGTAGATAGTACTGGGGGATATGTATCTCAAGTCATTAGGGTCGTATTCATCGCACCAATTATCGGGGAATTTGTTTTTCGCGGATTTTTACTTCAACGTTTTGCAACAAAATGGGGAACGAGCATAGCGACCATCGTTGTAGCAATATTGTTTGCGTTGTTACATGTTGATTTCCTCGGTGCAGCCATATTCAGCATCGTATTGTCAATCGTATATATTCGTACGAAAAGTTTACTCATGCCAATTGCAATACATATGTTAAACAATGCATTTGTAATAGGTGCGTCTTTTCTAATAAGTAGAGAAAAAATTATGAGTTTTGCCGATTTCTCAAATTATACGACATTCTTTCCTGGATTTATTATTTTTATAACAGGATTAAACTTAGTACTTATCTTTTTATTTGTTAATCGCAAATATTGGAGTAAAGAAGTGCCAGTTATATATGCAGAGCAGAAAAAGAGCTTTTCAGATGTAGTCGGGAGTAAATAAGATGAAGAAGACGGTTGAAAAAATATTAAAAGACATTATAGATTCTACGTCTATTACAGATATGTGTGATAGAAGTGTTTGTCATTGGCTTCAACCTGTAGTAGATACGATTGTGTTTCCAGAGTATTACGTATTTTCTAGTACTCATTTAAAAGAAAATATTATTTCTCTTCTTATTGTGTTCGGGGTTTTACTAATATTTGGTCTAATTGTAGAAGAAATGATGAAGCGCATCTTCAGAAAGAATGAAGAGAAGTATATGTGGATTCATAAAGTATTCGAGAAAGTAATGGTGGCTTTCCTTTTGTTTTATGGTATGAAAACAATCATTTACTTTATAGCTTTGAAACATCATTAATTCGAAATTTGAAAGGGATGTATAAAATTATATGAATGAAACGATATCATCAAATAAGTTTTTTTATTTGATTTTGCTTAGTCTAGTGTTAATAACGACAGTGAATGTTATTTTGCGCTGGGAGGAAGCTTATTTTTTCATGTATTTAGCGCTCCATTTGCTAGGGATTTTATGTATAAGTGGTGGAGTGGTTACTGAAAAAAAGAATGAAGAAAGCGTTAACTATATGTGTGTGATCGGTCTTGTTTTACTTTTAGCTGTACAGGGTATTATGAAATATAGTTCTTTCTCTTTACAAGATTTTAGTTTATTAATAGATGTACTTCCTTAAAGAGGCTCTTTATGTTATCTAAAAAGCAAGTAGGGTACGTACTAGTTTTAATCGGATTTTTTACGATTATCCCGCTATTTGCCGGGCAGTAAGACCCCCACTGATTAAAGTTTCACTTTATTATAACGACGCTCTTTTTTCAAGACTATGAGTATATATGATATGTAAAAGGCGTTGGTTTGTAAGTGCTTCCGGATTATGAACCGAAGAAAGTGTTTAAAGATAGGTAAAACTCTTCTTATGTAGAAGAGTTTTTTTATGTAAATAAAAAGATCCAGAGCAATTCACATAATAAGCTTGTTCTAATTTAGCGTGTACGAACTTACAATAATAATAGACAGGCAGCATAGAGGAGGGAATAGCGTGAGGAAGGTTATTGGTTGGTCGCTTTTTTTGTACGTTGGATTTGCGTTACTTATATATTGGTATTTATTTGGATGGAATCATGAACTTATTCCGGACATGTATAAAGGAACAAGTGCAGATCCAGAAACGTTTATGAGTGCTAGAGAGCTTACGCTAAGCCAAGATTATTCGCGTGTGAAAAATTTACTATACTTTTTAGCGACGCCTCTTGAATGGATTATTTTATTATTTGTACTTGTGCTAGGTATTTCAAGAAAGTTTGAGAAATGGTCGAAGGAAACGACTAAAATAAGTGTCTTGCAAGTTGCGATTTATTTCTTTTATTTATCATTACTGACAACAGTGCTTGCCTTACCGATGCAATGGATTGGCCGGAAAGTATCCGTTGATTACGGCATTTCAACACAAAGTACACAAAGCTGGATAAAAGATCATGTTATCGGTTTTTGGGAAAGTTATGCGACTATGTTAATCGTAGTTACCGTTCTATTATGGCTTATCCGTAAATTTCCGAAGAGATGGTGGCTAGCAGGGTGGGCGCTCTCTGTTCCATTTACAATCTTTTTAACATTCATACAGCCTGTCGTTATTGATCCGCTTTATAACGACTTCTCAACGCTGAAAAATAAAGAATTAGAAACGAAAATTTTAGCGATAGCAGACAAAGCTGACATTCCTGCTAAACACGTATATGAAGTAAATATGTCAGAAAAAACGAATGCATTAAATGCTTACGTAACAGGAATTGGTCCTAACGCCCGTATTGTAATGTGGGATACAACGCTTAAGCAGTTAAAAGATAAAGAGATATTATTTATCATGGCTCATGAAATGGGACATTATGTTATGAAGCATATATACTTTGGCGTTGCAAGTTATGTGTTGCTATCGTTTATAGGTATGTTTTTAATTAGTCGTATTATAAATATGTGTATTCGCAAATGGGGAGATACATTGCAAATTTCAAAAGTGGCATGTTCCTCCATTTTACCTTTATTTTTCTTAATTTCTTCTGTACTCTCTTTTGCAGCACAACCAGCAACAAACTATGTTTCACGTATAGAAGAAAGAGCGGCAGATCAATATGCTTTAAATATGACGAAGGACGGGAAATCTGGTGTGAAAACTTTTCAATATTTATCAAAAACAAGTCTAAGCCAAGTAAATCCGCCTGCGTTAGTGAAGTTTTTCTTATACACGCACCCACCAATTTTTGAAAGAATTCATACGTTTGAACAATATGAGAAACAAAGCAAAAAGGAGTAGCATGATAGCTACTTCTTTTTTTATAGAGATATAAGTTTGATATTGGGAATATTTATCATTGCTTTTTATTGAGATTTTGTAAATAATAAGCTATAAAATTCTAAAAATCTATATATAAAGGAATAAAGGTGGAAAAATGTATTTTTTACAAAATTTAAAAGTGAAATATAAATTATTATCGCTTATTTCATTAGCAGTTTTAGGTATGATAATTATGAGCAGTGTAGCAATTAATTCTATTAATAAGATTAAGCACGATACAGAGGTTGTAGTAGATGATTATCAATATTCTGCAATTTTATTAGAAGGAATGCTTCGCACACAAAATTCACTAGAATATAATTTATTAGAATTAATTACGGTATCACAAAATGAAGTGGCAAATAAAGAGGGAATAATTGATAATATTGAAAAGGATCTTAAAAAATATGATTCTTTATTAAAAGAATATGATGATGGTTTTAATTTAAGTAAGCAAGAGGATGAACTGTTTCAGAAGATGAAGAAATCTTTGCCAAGTTATAAAGATACATATAAAAAATTATTTGAAAAGGCGAAGGCAACAAATGAGCCACAAATGGTAAATGAATTTCAGAAGGAATTAAAACCGAAGGGAATAGAGTTAGCTGGTTATGCAGTGGATCTAGAATCGTATGTTTCAAACTTAGCTGATCAAGTGTTTAAAGATTCTCAAAAAATGATTGATCGATCCGTTATTACCTTTATCATTCTTGTAGTAGTTACTACAATCGTTATATGTATAGTAAGTTATATTATTAGTAGGCTTATAGTTGCTCCGTTACAAACGGTTAGTCGTATGATGGAAAGAGCGAAAGAAGGAGATTTAACTGTACATGGTGATTATAATGCTAAGGATGAATTAGGTGTATTGGTAAGTAATTTTAACGAGATGATTGCAGGGCTAAGAACAAATATGCAGGAAGTAGAGAATAATATTCAGCTTTTATTCCAACATGCAGACGGAGTAGCATCTGCATCAGAAGTATCTAGTAGTGCAGCGAAGAAAATCACTATGGATATTGAAGAAGTTGCAAATGGTGCAGAGAGTCAAATGCAAGCAATGGAACAAACTGCGGGTGCGATGGAAGAGTTGACACAAGGAATGCAGAGTATAGTCAATACATCGTCCTCTGTAAATGAATTGTCTGCTCAATCAGCATTAGATGCAGAGAATGGTAATAAATTAATGAAACAAATGATTCAACAGATGGATACAATCCAAAATTCGGTACATAGCGGTGTGAAACAAGTAGAGACTATGAAAGAACAATCAGAAGAAATTGTTAAAATCATTGATGTTATGCAAGGTATTACCTCTCAGATTAACTTATTAGCATTAAACGCCGCAATTGAGGCTGCACGTGCTGGAGAAAGTGGTAGAGGATTTGCAATTGTTGCAGATGAAGTGCGGAAATTAGCAGAACAATCTAGTGATTCTGCAAAACAAATTGAGAATCTTATTACTCAAGTTATGGGAACAACGAACCATACGGTACATATGATGGGGAAAGTAGATAATGAGGTACAGGCAGGTACACAAGTAGTAATGCATACAGAAAAAGTATTTGGAACAATTACAGAAAAAGTACAGCAAGTATCTGAGCAAATTCAAACGGTATCTATGTCTACAGATGAAATTGCAGCGAGTAGTGAGGAAATCTCGGCTTCTGCAGAAGACATGGCTCAAATTTCCCAAAGATCATCTGACCGAACTGATAGGGTAAAAGAGTCTATTCAACAGCAAGAAAAATCTGTTCAAGAGATTTCGGTTTCAATTGAACATATGCATAACGCAGCAGGAAAATTAAAACAAATAGTTGCCCAATTTACTCTTCAAAAGTAGTAGCATATTTGAGTGTTAATAAATATAAAAAAGCATCCTCTTTTAAGAAAAAAGGATGCTTTTTTTATTACTACTATTCTTAGATTTCGGGCATTTTCAAGGTGATGATCTATACATACTAGATTTGTATATTACTTATTTTTTGACAGTTTAAGAGATTTATCGACGAGAATTATTTCTGTATTAGTGTTTTTAGATCCTGTTGTTGCAATATTATTAGATACTGTCTTTACCGGATTTAGACTGACTAGTATGCAAGTAGTAGGGATTATCCTTATATTTGTAGGGATGGCGCTAACTTTTCGCAAGGGAAGAGAAGGTGAGTTATCAGTGGAGAGGAATGCTACCTCTGAAATATAAATCATGAATATAGTAACCTCCATTAGGCATCTCCTTTACGCGCGCCAATAAAGGGAAGTTGTAAAGTGAAAAGGAGTTTATAAAGAGATTGTAGAATGTTTTAGTATATAACACCTTAGATGTGACAACTTCCTTTTTGAAAAAGAAAGAAGGAGGCATAAAGCAGAAAGGTAGTGGAAATATTTCTTCTAGAAGATTTGCATTTTATCTTACATTCACCAAAAAATAGTACTCCTGAAACAATGAGGTTCATTTTATTTGAATGAAATAGGGAGAGAGGACGATGAAGAAAAAAATATTGGGTGTAATGATGATTGCGACAATGGCAGGAGGTATATTTGCAGGGACAAGTGTGACGTCTGTAAAAGCGGAAGAGTATCCACAAATGATTGTGTTTGAAGATGTTCCATACGGGTTTTGGGCATATGACGCTATTATGGATTTAGCATATCATAAAATTATATTAGGGTATGGAAACGGGAAGTATGGTGTTGGTGATCTTACAACACGTGAACAAGTAGCTGGTATTATTTACAGAACACTTGAAATGAAAGAAGAAGGATCAGTAGCGAATCCGTATAAAGATATTTCTGATAGTACAACAACTTTTAAAAAGGAAATTTTGGCGTTAACAAAACGTGGTGTTTTTACAGGGGATGGGCAAGGGAACTTTAGGCCGAAAGCACCAGTCTCTAGAGCGGAAATGGCTGCCATTTTAAAACGAGCATTTACTTTTGAAACGAAACAAAAACATACATTTAAAGATATTCCAAAAGGCCACTGGGCAGAAGATGCAATTAGTGCGCTACAATCTAATAATGTTGTAAGAGGAACTGGGAATGGCATGTATGAGTTAAATCGCCCTGTACCTAGAGAACAATATGCTCAATTTATTAATAATGCGATTATTAATTATCATTTGAAAGAGGATTGGAGATAGAGTGAAATATGAAAGCACAAATAGAAATATTTGTGCTTTTTTTGTTTGTTTAACAAAGAATTATTATTCGTTTTTGTGTATTTTTAATGTTATACATAAGCTTTATAATCAACCCCATAAAAAAGACATGATGTGTAATATGATTCACAAAACTGTCACGAAATGTGTCGGAAAATATATTGTTACTATACTATTTGTTATGTATATTTGAAAAAACATATACATATTGGGGAGGAAATGTAATGAGCAAAAAATTATTAAAAACAGCTACAGCATTAACAATTATGGGTGGGGTGTTATTCTCAGCAGAGAGTAACAATGTAAAAGCGGAAAGTGCACCGTTGCAAAAAACAAATACAATTGTATTTAAAGATGTACCAAAAGGACATTGGGCATATGAGGCGATTCATGAATTAGCGGAACAAGAAATTATTTTGGGATATGGCGATGGAATATTCGGTTTTGGGGATAATGTAACACGTGAGCAAGTTGCAGCTTTAATTTACCGTGTGTTTGATATGGAAGAACAAGATGAATATGAAAACCCATATGGAGATATCGATGAAAATTCAACAAGCTTTATCGAGGAGATATTGGCTTTAACGGAAATGGGAATTTTCCAGGGAGACGAGAATGGAAACTTTAGACCGAAGGCGACGTTAACGCGTGCGGAAATGGCACAAGTTCTTACGAATGCTTTTGACTTACAGGCAAAGGGATCTCATAACTTTAATGATGTTTCAGCAAATTCATGGGCAACGAATGCAATTAGTGCAGTACAAACAAATGGTATTACAATGGGAATCGGAGAAGGTAAATTCGGTCCGACTATGAAGGTAACGAGAGAACAATACGCACAGTTTTTACATAGAGCAATATTGCATGATATGGAACAAGGGCAGTAATAAAGTTTAACTAGTCAAAGTGAAATTTAAAAATAATACAAAAAAGGTCGTTGTTGTATAACAGCGACCTTTTTTGTATGAAATAAAGCGCGAAAGCATGGCGTTTTGAAAAAAGCGAAATGAATTTTCAAAAAAACTTCCTTTTCTGAAGATTTGTTATATAATATAAAACATGAAATCAAATCTGTTATAAAACAGTTTAAGAAGGGGATGCTAATATGTCGACGCAAACTTCACGGGTTACACTCGTGGGAGAAATGTTACCAGCGTACAACGAAATATTGACACCTGAGGTGCTTAGTTTTTTGAAGGAACTACATGAGAATTTTAATGAGCGCCGCATAGAACTTTTACAAAAACGTGTAGAAAAACAAAAGAGAATTGATGCAGGGGAGTTTCCGAAGTTTCTAGAAGAAACAAAACACATACGTGAAGCGGATTGGACAATTGCCAAGCTGCCAAAAGACTTAGAGGATCGCCGCGTAGAGATTACTGGACCGGTAGATAGAAAGATGGTCATTAACGCTTTAAATTCAGGAGCGCATCTTTTTATGGCGGATTTTGAAGATTCGAATTCACCAACTTGGGAAAATGCAGTGGAAGGCCAAATAAATTTACGTGATGCAGTAAAAGGAACGATATCATATGAAAATGATAAAGGGAAAGAATATAGATTAAATGAGAAAACAGCTGTACTCATTGTACGTCCAAGAGGATGGCATTTAGAGGAAAAGCATATGCAAGTTGATGGGAAAAATATGTCGGGTAGCTTAGTAGATTTCGGCTTGTACTTTTTCCATAATGCGAAAGCTCTTTTAGCAAAAGGGAGCGGCCCATACTTTTACTTACCGAAAATGGAAAGTTATTTAGAAGCGAGATTATGGAATGATGTATTCGTATTTGCTCAAAAATATATCGGCATTCCAAATGGAACGATTAAAGCAACTGTGTTACTGGAAACGATTCACGCTTCGTTTGAAATGGATGAAATTTTGTATGAGCTAAAAGATCATTCTGCTGGCTTAAACTGTGGAAGATGGGATTATATTTTTAGCTTTTTAAAGAGTTTCCGTAATCATAATAAATTCTTACTACCAGATAGAGCACAAGTCACGATGACAGCGCCATTTATGCGTTCGTATTCTTTGAAAGTAATTCAAACGTGTCACCGCCGTAATGCACCAGCAATTGGAGGAATGGCGGCACAAATTCCGATTAAAAATAATCCAGAAGCAAATGAAGCAGCTTTTGAAAAAGTGCGTGCTGATAAGGAGCGCGAAGCTTTAGACGGTCATGACGGGACTTGGGTTGCCCACCCTGGACTTGTACCGGTTGCAATGGAAGTATTTAATCACATTATGAAAACACCGAATCAAATTTTTAGAAAACGTGAAGAAATATGTGTAACAGAAAACGATTTACTAGATGTACCGGTGGGAACGATTACAGAAGAGGGCCTTCGCATGAATATTAGCGTAGGTATTCAATATATTGCATCTTGGTTAAGCGGACGGGGAGCAGCACCCATTTATAACTTAATGGAAGATGCGGCAACTGCTGAAATTTCAAGAGCACAAGTATGGCAATGGATTCGTCATGAAGGTGGAAAACTAAATGATGGTCGTAATATTACGCTTGAATTAATGGAAGAGCTAAAAGAAGAAGAATTAGCAAAAATAGAAAGAGAGATTGGTAAGGAAGCCTTTAAGAAAGGGAGATTCCAAGAGGCGACAACGTTGTTTACAAATCTCGTTCGAAATGATGAATTCGTACCATTTTTAACATTACCGGGTTATGAAATTTTATAAAAAATGAAAAGGGGATGGAACAAATGAAAAACGAAAGAATCGAGAAATTACAAGAAAGCTGGGAATTAGATGAGCGTTGGAAAGGGATCACACGTCCATATTCGGCAGAAGATGTAATTCGCCTGCGCGGATCAATTGATATTGAACATACATTAGCGCGCCGCGGTGCTGAGAAGCTTTGGACATCGCTTCATACAGAAGACTATATTAACGCACTTGGCGCATTAACAGGAAACCAAGCGATGCAACAAGTAAAAGCTGGGTTAAAAGCGATTTACTTAAGTGGTTGGCAAGTGGCAGCTGATGCAAACCTTTCTGGACATATGTATCCAGACCAAAGTTTATATCCAGCGAACAGCGTACCTGCTGTAGTGAAACGAATTAATCAAACACTTCAACGTGCGGATCAAATTCAACATATGGAAGGAAGCGATGATACAGACTATTTCGTACCGATTGTAGCAGATGCAGAAGCTGGATTTGGTGGACAATTAAACGTATTCGAACTGATGAAAGGTATGATTGAAGCAGGTGCATCAGGTGTGCATTTTGAAGATCAATTATCTTCAGAGAAAAAATGTGGCCATTTAGGTGGAAAAGTACTACTACCAACGCAAACAGCGGTACGTAATTTAATTTCTGCACGTCTTGCAGCAGATGTAATGGGAGTGCCGACAATTATCGTTGCAAGAACAGATGCAGATGCAGCTGATTTAATTACGAGCGATATCGATCCTGTTGATAAAGCATTTATTACAGGAGAAAGAACACCAGAAGGATTTTACCGTACGAATGCAGGTCTTGATCAAGCAATTGCGCGCGGTTTAGCGTATGCACCGTATGCAGACCTCGTTTGGTGTGAAACGTCGGAACCAAATTTAGAAGATGCAAAACGATTTGCGGACGCAATTCATAAGGAGCATCCAGGAAAGTTACTTGCATATAACTGTTCACCTTCATTCAACTGGAAACAAAAACTAGATGAAAAAACAATTGCGAGCTTCCAAAAGGAAATCGCATCTTACGGTTATAAGTTCCAATTCGTAACACTTGCTGGATTCCATTCATTAAATTACGGTATGTTTGAACTAGCACGTGGCTATAAAGAGCGCGGCATGGCAGCATACTCTGAACTACAACAAGCTGAATTTGCAGCTGAAAAACACGGCTACTCTGCAACACGTCATCAACGCGAAGTAGGAACAGGTTACTTTGATGAAGTTGCACAAGTGATTACAGGCGGAACTTCATCAACGACAGCGTTAAAAGGATCTACAGAAGAAGCACAGTTTACGAAATAAAAGGAAGGGGCACCTGTTTGAAGGGTGCCCCTTGTTATTTTGTGAACGATTCGAAAAGAGATATCGATTTATCGGCAAAAAACGATACTAACTTTTCTTTATTACTAAATCAACTCCACTCAGCCCTATGATTACGAATAAATTTCATATCTTTCTCATAATGCTCTAGATGTCCTTCATCAATCATTCTTTGGAAATTCAAGTCGCCTTCTTGCGCTTTTCGTTTCATATATGTACATAACCCTTCTAATCGAAGCAACACTATTCCTAAGTAATCTTCATCCATATTTTTACCATAGGACTGAACGAATAATTTCACTCTCTCTTTAATACGATCTGCATGTTGCGATGATTCATAATGAATGGCTTCACCAGATTCTGTATAATACACTCTACTTAAAGGCACACAAGTATAAAGTGTATAAGCGATATCCCATAGTCTTGGACCAGGAGCAGCAACATCGAAATCAATAATCCCTACTGGCTTCTCATTATTAAAAATAATGTTATATATGGCAAAATCATTGTGGCATAAAACCTCAATGTTATTTGGCGTGTGATCCATCGGTTTCCAATCATCTAATAACGGAAAATCACTTACAGCATCATGGTAAAGGCGGAGCATCTTTGCGATTTCTTTTAATACATCATTAGATCGCATATATTCTTTTAAAGGATAATTCCCAGCTTCTCCTTCAATAAAGGATAAAATCTCTCTATCTTTTTCATCTACACCTAAAAACTTTGGAGCATAATGAAATCCTTTGTTTTCTAAGTGTTGTAATAGCTTATGGATCTTTGCGCTATCTGGCTTTAACTCTCGACGAACAGTATTTTCAGAACGATATACGTTCGAAACGTTTCCGCCTTTTAGCTTTTCTTCGTTATCGTAGTTTGCCATGTGAAAATTCCCCCTATAATTAAAAAATCCAATTCCAAATAGTGAATAGACCAACAATGGCAGAAAAGAGAAGGCAAGCAAGGAATGCTAGACAGCCAAAAGGAACTAGCTTATCTTGCCATGTTTCTTTATACTCATAAATTAACTCCTCTGCTACTTTCTTCTGCACTGAAGATAAAGGTTGATCTTTATACAAACCTTTTATATGGTTAGAATCGCCTTTAAACTTTAAAGCACGTGCAATATGATGCGGATTATTTCCCATTGATTTTTCGAATAATAAACATGATTCATGCATAATATCTGTTTTATGCGCCTCTAGATACCAGTAACGTCCAGCCATTTCTGGATATTGTAATGTATAATAAATATCTCCGAGTTGTTTTCGAAGATGTAATTCATTTGGGTATGTAAAGATGAGGCCGTGCAATCTGTCTCTTGCTTTTCCAAGATTATTATTTTCAATATCCTCTTCGATTCTTGCTAATGTTTTTCTAGGAATTTTGTTGTTCATAAATTCCTCCTTATTTGGAATAGAGATAATTATATTTTATAAGAAATACTAAAAATTAGAAATTCCATTTTAGAAAAAGATTGTACATTTTATTTTAATGTGCTATGATGATGTCAGTTGAATAGTTAAATTAAGCAATCCATATGTTATCAAGTGCTGAAAACGAACGAGAAAAAGTATGTGAGAACTAGTTTATGTTTCGTATTTGATAATGTGTGGATTCTTTTTTTAGACAGGAAGACTAAAAAAATTAAAATTTGTATTTTCTTAGGAGGAAATAATCATGGCAGTAACAGGACAAGTAAAATGGTTTAACAACGAAAAAGGCTTCGGTTTCATCGAAGTTCCAGGCGAAAACGACGTATTCGTACATTTCTCTGCAATCGAAACTGAAGGTTTCAAATCTCTAGAAGAAGGCCAAAAAGTTAGCTTCGAAATCGAAGAAGGTAACCGTGGACCTCAAGCTAAAAACGTAATCAAACTATAATTTTATAGTTGATGATGGAAAAAAGGATGGCTAATGCCATCCTTTTTTTAGGTTGTGGAGAAATTTTTTCCAGAGCCTGTTTTTATATCTAAATCTCTTTTTTTATGTTAAAACTGGTGAAAAATCACCCGGAATGCGTATTAGTTTCTGTAGAAGAATTAGTTCAGCAAGAGCATTTGCTGCGTATGATAGTAAATAACTATAAATTTGTATTCTCTATTGAGATAGGGAAATCTTTTCCAGATAGACCTTTAGTAACATCTTTTTTGTTAGCATTGTTGTTGGAAGTTTGTACGTTTTGAGATGATGTTTCTAACAGTTGTTCTTGTTCCTTACTAGGGGTATTCAGAGCATCTGAGGGGATGCTATTAACCTGCTGACTTAATAGATTTTCTTTATCCATAGTATACAGCTCCTTTTTGGAATTTGATAAAAAGAAATGTAATTATAAATGGCTACTTATATATATTGTGTTTTTGAATGAAATTATATACAAAACTTATATTACAAAGTTAATTAATTAACGAATTGTTAGTGATGGAAAAAGATGTACAAATTTTAATTTTTTAGTAAAAATTAAAAGCGGGTAACAAGTACAAATACTCTTTCTCATGTTTTATATAAGGATCATATTACAAATCAAAAAAGATGTAGAGAACCTTGGAAGAAAATATAGTTGTTTTTTTAAGGGTGAAGAAGAATAAATAAAATGATACTACAAATGTAAAAAGGCTTTCCAAAAAGGAAGGCCTTTTATTGTTCTTGTCCTGATTTTTTCTTCTCACGTTTTTTACATTCTGGACATTTTGATTTACGAAACGGTTTGGCAAAGAATAGCAGAATGAAAAATAAACCGAATATAATACTAGCTGAGTTTTTCACGATAATGACGCTGCTATTTTTCATTTGAATCGATGGTTGGATCTCTTTTTCTTCCATAGTGGCCCTCCATATATTGGATTTACATTTTAATTATAACAAAGTTAATTGTTGTAATGATGTGAAATGAGGAAGTGATTTCAAATATTTATAGTAGTATAAATGCTTTTTTGTGCACAATGCCATCTTATTATTGTTATATATTTATTTTAAAATTTGAAGAATGTTTGATAAATAATAAATTAATGTAAAATAGTGGAATTTGCAATCCGTTTTCTTTTCATAGGTGCTAAAATTATATATGCAGCCTGCTAATATAAATGGAAAAAAGGAGATAATAGAGTATGGAAAGTAAAGTGGAACGCTATGTCGAAAATTATGTTGTAACGAAAAATACGATGGCCTTACTTCCTGTTATTCTAAGTGAAAAGAAAATTGTTACGCGAGTCGTTGAAATGAATGATTCTTTTTTCGTATTTCAAAAACCACTAGATATTATAGAAAGAAGTTGCCGAAAGCATGGTTCTAGTTTCTTAGGCAGAAAAGAAGGAACGAAAGAATTAACTCATATTACACATAAAGCACCGATTGCGATTAGTCCTACAGATCAACTTTATTTTTTCCCTACCTATTCTTACTCTAGAAAAGAGTGCGCTTGGTTGTCTCACTTTTATATTGAAGGTAATAAAGAATTAAAAGATGGAAATCTTATTATTAGGTTTATAAATGGCTTTGCTGTGAAATTAGAAATATCAAAAACTAGTTTTGAAAATCAACAAAATCGTACAGCGAAATTGCGTACTGAATATGAAGATCGTAGGAAAAAACAAGGGAGCCCTTGTTTTAAAGAGATTGATAAAAAAGAGGAATCAACATTAAGACCTGCTTATGAGAGAGTGTATTTTGTGAAGGAAGGCGAAGTGTGAAAGGATGGGGGAATCCCCATTCTTTTTTTGTTTATCCCGCTATTTACCGGGCCGTAAGACGCACACATCAAAATTCAGCGAAAGCAAAGAAGTTAGGTGGGGCCCTGCAGCCTGTAAAAGCCGGATTGGTGAGGGGTGATTAAAGTTTCTCTTTATCAGTATTTATAGATAAATAGATGTACTAGAAAAACCGAGTTGTAATTTCATTTACCGATAAAAATATCGGAAAACCACCTAAATAACAAAACGAACGACATTTTCTGTCGAATATTGATAGATTATCATAGCTAAATAATGAAGGAATTCTTATGAAAGATATGGAAACTTTAATAAATACATCTCCATATGTCGTATCTACCATTTCCTCTTTCATATAAGCAATGATACAGTAGGGATAGTATTTAGAGTAAAGGGGTAAAGTGTAGAATGGATTTTCAGACAATCAAAGAGTATTTTTCACCAGAAAATATGGATCATATTGTTGAGAGTTATAAAGCGTTCGGACCACTTCTTGGTATTGGTTTACCGATGATAGAGGCGTTGATTCCAGCATTACCGCTTATCGTATTTGTACTGGCGAATGCTGTTGCATTTGGCTTTTGGCTCGGTTTTCTTTATTCATGGCTTGGATCAGTAATGGGTGCATTACTTGTCTTTTTCATCATCCGCCATTTTGGTCGCAGTCGTTTCTTTTCGTTTGTAAATAAGCATGAGAGAGTAAGAAAAGCAATGGGGTGGATTGAAAGGAAAGGATTCGCACCGATTTTTGTTATATTTTGTTTTCCGTTTACACCGTCAGCGCTAATAAATGTTGTCGCTGGTTTATCACGAATTAGTGTAAAACAGTTTGGGCTAGCGCTAGCATTCGGAAAACTTGTGATGATTTTTATTTTAACGTATATCGGTCATGATTTAATGTCATTTATTCATAATCCGGTGAAATCAGTCATTGTAGCGATTGGTATTTTTATTTTATGGTATGTCGGTAAGAAAATTGAAGTAAAGTTAGAACTACATTAAGAATAGTCTTCTTTGTAAAGGAAAGCTTCAGTATTAAAGGATAAGGGGAGAAGCAGATGAAGAAAACTTTGAAAAAAGAAGGCATAGAGTGGATACGAACAATTTTAATTGGTGTATTATTAGCTGTATTTTTTCGAACGTTTTTCTTCTCAACGTATGTTGTAGAGGGGAAGTCAATGATGCCGACATTGCAAGATGGTAATATGCTCGTTGTAAATAAGGTGAGTTATCAAGTTGGGGACTTGAACAGATTTGACGTTGTGGTGTTTCATGCGAATAAAAAAGAGGACTATGTAAAGCGAATTATCGGTTTACCTGGAGATCATATTGAATATAAGCATGATAAGTTATATATAAATGGACAATTTATTGATGAGCCGTATCTAGAGAAGTATAAGAAAGAGATAAATGGAAGGCAACTAACAGGCGACTTTAAATTAGAAGAGTTAACGAAAGAAAAGCTGGTGCCACCCGGGTTTATTTTTGTAGTAGGTGATAACCGGCTCGGGAGCTGGGATAGTAGACACTTTGGCTTTGTAAAAGCTGATACAGTCGTCGGTAAAGTTGATTTGCGATATTGGCCAATTCAAGAGGTGCAAACGAATTTTTCAAAAGGTTGATATAATAGATAGAAGTATAGAAAAGACAAACAACTCAGTTTGTCTTTTTTCGTGTACTATAATACAATTATAGTAGCAAACTAACGTTCGTTATGTAAGTGAAAGGTGGGGTTACATGTCACTTCGATTTGTGATTGGTAGAGCGGGAAGTGGAAAAAGTACACTTTGTTTACGCGAAGTGCAAGAAGAGTTAAAACAGCGCCCGAGAGGGAAAACAATATTATATCTTGTGCCAGAACAGATGACATTCCAGACGCAGCAGGCGTTAATTGGAAGTGAGGATGTAAGGGGGTCTATTCGGGCACAAGTTTTTAGCTTTTCACGATTAGCGTGGAAGGTACTGCAAGAAGTTGGTGGAGCGAGTCGTCTTCATATTGATGAAGCTGGTGTACATATGTTACTCCGTAAAATTGTAGAGTCTCGTAAAGATGGATTATCGGTGTTCCAAAAAGCAGCGGAGCAAAACGGTTTCTTTGAACATCTTGGCAGTATGATCGCGGAGTTTAAACGTTACAATGTAACGCCATCTAACGTATATGAAATGTGGCAACAATTAGATGCGCATAGTAGCAGTGCCGAACAAAAGTTACTAGCGAATAAAGTGTATGATTTACAGCTATTATACGATGATTTTGAACGTGCTTTAATTGGAAGATACTTAGATTCAGAAGACTACCTGCAATTGCTAGTGGAAAAGCTTCCGCAGTCTGAATATGTAAATGGTGCGGAAATTTATATAGATGGATTTCATTCATTCTCCCCGCAAGAGTTAGAGATCGTAAGACAGCTTATGATTTGCGGAGCGAAAGTTACGATCACGTTAACGATAGATGAAAAAACGTTAGCGCAGCCAGTAAATGAACTCGATTTATTTTATGAAACGACGTTAACGTATGAAAAAATAAAGCAAGTAGCACGTGAAGAGAAAATAGAAATTGAAAAAACAATCCCACTTATGGAACAGCCGCGTTTTCATTCTCCAGCATTAGCGCATTTAGAAGCTCATTATGAAGCGCGTCCGAATGAAAAATTTAACGGTGAAGCGAGTGTAACGATTAGTACAGCTGCGAATTTACGAGCGGAGGTAGAAGGTGTTGCTCGTGAAATTCGTAAACTTGTTGCGGATGAAAAATATCGTTACCGAGATATTGCAGTGCTTCTTCGTAATGGGGAAAGTTATTACGATGTGATGCGAACGTTATTTACAGATTATAATATCCCGCACTTCATCGATGAAAAGCGCCCGATGTCACACCACCCATTAGTAGAATGTATTCGTTCTGCACTCGAGATTATTAGTGGGAATTGGCGTTATGATGCGGTGTTCCGTTGCGTGAAAACAGAGCTTTTATATCCATTAGACGTAAGAAAAGAAGCGATGCGTGAAGAAATGGATGAATTTGAAAATTACTGTTTAGCGTACGGTGTACAAGGAAAGAGATGGACTGCTGAAGATCCATGGATGTATCGGCGTTATCGTTCTCTTGATGATACGAACGGGATGATTACAGACAGTGAACGTGAAATGGAAGAGAAAATAAATAGGCTACGTGACGTTGTAAGAACACCTGTTATTCGCATGCAAAAAAGGTTAAAGCGTGCAGGAACAGTTATGCAAATGTGTGAAGCAGTTTACTTATTTTTAGAAGAGCTGGATGTTCCGAAGAAACTAGAAGAATTACGTATACGTGCAGAAGAAAGTGGAGACTTCTTATTTGCGACAGATCATGAACAAGTATGGGAAGAAGTAATGAGCCTTCTTGATACGTTTGTAGAGATGCTTGGTGAAGAGAAAATGTCTCTTTCTATGTTTACGGACGTTATGTCGACAGGTCTTGAGGCACTTCAATTTGCTAACATTCCGCCGTCATTAGACCAAGTGTTAATTGCTAATATTGATCACTCCAGGTTATCTGACGTGAAAGCAACGTTTATTATAGGTGTAAATGAGGGTGTCATTCCAGCAGCACCTATGGATGAAGGGATGCTTTCTGATGAGGAAAGAGAAGTTCTTGGTGCGGCAGGGATTGAATTAGCGCCAACGACGAGACAAACTTTGTTAGAAGAACAGTTCGTTATGTATCAAATGGTAACGAGAGCATCTGAGAAGTTATACATTTCATGCCCGCTTGCGGATGAAGAAGGAAAGACGTTACTTGCGTCTAGCTTTATTAAGAAAATAAAAAGAATGTTCCCTAATGTGAAAGATTCATTTATTACGAATGACGTAAATGATTTATCACGTTCAGAACAAATTTCATACGTAGCAACGCCAGAAGTAACGTTATCTTACGTTATGCAGCAACTACAAACGTGGAAGCGATACGGATTTGAAGGGAATTTAGACTTTTGGTGGGACGTATATAATTTCTACGTAACTTCAGATGAATGGAAACAAAAAAGTAGCCGCGTCTTATCAAGTTTATTCTATCGAAATCGTGCGAAGAAACTAAGTGCAGCAGTAAGTAGAGATTTATACGGAGATATAATTAAAGGAAGCGTCTCTCGTATGGAACTATTTAATCGTTGTGCATACGCTCATTTTGCGCAGCACGGTTTATCGCTTAGAGAGCGTGATATTTTCAAGCTTGATGCGCCAGACATCGGCGAATTATTCCATGCGGCATTAAAGAAAATTGCGGACAAGTTATTGCGTGAAAACCGTACTTGGGCGGATTTATCCATAAAAGAGTGTGAGCATCTTTCTGTTTTAGTAATAGAAGAAATCGCACCGTTATTACAACGACAAATTTTATTAAGTTCAAACCGTCATTTCTATTTAAAACAAAAACTACAACAAATCATTTTCCGTACGTCAATCATTCTTCGTGAACATGCGAAGTCAAGCGGATTCGTACCAGTTGATTTAGAAGTGCCGTTCGGTATGGGTGGTACAGGATCACTTCCGCCGATGGAATTTTCATTACCAAATGGTGTAAAGATGGAAGTAGTCGGCCGTATTGACCGTGTTGATAAGGCAGAAGATGAGAACGGGACGTTCTTACGTATTATTGATTATAAATCAAGTTCAAAAGCGTTAGATTTAACGGAAGTGTATTACGGATTAGCACTTCAAATGTTAACGTATTTAGATGTTGTTACTTCGAATGCACAGACGTGGATGAAAAAAGGCCACGCAGCATCACCAGCTGGTGTATTGTATTTCCATATTCATAACCCAATCGTTGAGATGAAAGGTGACGCATCTGAAGCTGAAATTGAAAAAGAAATTTTAAAGAAATTTAAAATGAAAGGACTCGTATTAGGAGATGCTGACGTTGTTCGTTTAATGGATAACAAACTTTCAACAGGAAGCTCGGATATTATTTCTGCTGGCCTGAAAAAAGACGGTAGCTTTAGTGCGCGTTCAAGTATTGCAAGTGAGCAAGAGTTTAACGTACTGCAAAAATATGTACACCATACGTTTGAAAATATCGGAAAAGATATTACAGAAGGTGTTATCGATATTGCTCCTTATAAAATGGGAAATAAAGCAGCATGTACGTTCTGTAACTTCAAATCTGTTTGTCAATTTGATGAGTCACTTGAAGATAATCAATTCCGTACGTTAAAAGATATGAAAGATAGTGAAGCGATGGAGAAAATAAGAGAGGAGGTTGGCGGAGAATGATAGAAAATTGGCCTAAAAAACCAGAAGGTAGTCAATGGACAGATGACCAGTGGAAAGCTGTTGTAGCGAACGGACGTGATATTTTAGTTGCGGCTGCAGCTGGATCAGGTAAAACAGCAGTATTAGTTGAACGTATTATTAAAAAGATTATTAATGAAGAGAATCCAGTCGATGTCGACCGCCTGCTCGTTGTAACATTTACGAATGCAGCAGCGCAAGAGATGAAAAATCGAATCGGGGAAGCGTTAGAAAAGGTATTAATTGATGAACCAGGCTCTCAGCATGTAAGAAAGCAACTGAGCCTATTAAATAAAGCTTCCATTTCAACAATTCACTCATTCTGTTTACAAGTAATTAGAGGATATTACTACATGCTGGATGTTGATCCTCGTTTCCGTATTGCGAATCAAACAGAAAATGAATTGTTAAAAGAAGAAGTGCTAGATGACATATTAGAAGAAGAGTACGGAATCGAAGATAATACAATCTTCTTTGAACTTGTTGATCGTTATACGAGTGACCGTAGTGATGATGACTTACAACGTATGATTTTAGCGCTTCATACAGAGTCAAGAGCGCATCCAAATCCGGAAAAATGGCTTGATAAATTAGTAGAAGCATATGACGTAGAAGGAAAGACAATTGAAGATTTAGTATATGCTTCTTATTTATTAGAAGATGTGAAATTCCAGCTTGAAACAGCGGAACAGCATATTCGTAAGGCAACTGAACTCGCAATGCTTCCTGACGGTCCAGCGCCTCGCGTTGAAACCCTGCAAGCAGATGTAGCTTTACTTGGAACGTTATCATCAGCTGCTCGTGAGTCGTGGACAAGCGTGTATGAAGCGATGCAAAACGTATCGTGGCAAACGTTAAAGCGTATTAAGAAAAGTGATTACAATGAAGATGTTGTAAAACAAGTAGACTCTCTTCGTAATAAAGCGAAAGATGAAGTAAAGAAATTACAAGAAGAGTTATTTAGCCGCAAACCTGAAAGTTTCTTACGAGATTTTCAAGATATGCACCCAGTATTAGAAAAGCTTGTTCAACTTGTAAAAGTATTTACAGAGCGTTTCCAAGCGATGAAGCGAGATAAAGGAATGGTCGATTTCACAGATTTAGAGCATTTCTGTTTACAAATTTTAAGTGAACAAAGTGAAAATGGTGAAATGAATCCGTCAGCAGTAGCGCTTCAATATCGTAATAAATTTGCTGAAGTGTTAGTCGATGAATATCAAGATACGAACTTTGTACAGGAATCCATTATTAAATTCGTAACGAAAGATTCTGAGAGTGAAGGAAACTTGTTCATGGTTGGTGACGTAAAGCAGTCAATTTATCGTTTCCGATTAGCAGAACCAGGCCTGTTTCTAGGAAAGTATAAACGCTTCACACAAGAAGGATTGGGCGGCGGAATGAAGATTGATTTGGCGAAAAACTTCCGTAGTCGTCATGAAGTGCTAGCAGGTACGAACTTCATTTTCAAACAAATTATGGGCGAAGAAGTTGGAGAGATTGACTACGATGCTGATGCTGAATTAAAACTAGGCGCTACCTATCCAGAAGGTGAAGATGTAGCGGCAGAATTACTATGTATTGAGCAAACGGAAGAAGAAGTAATAGACGGTGAAGAAGGTGCAGAAGTCGAAAAAGCACAGCTTGAAGCTCGCCTTATGGCGCAGCGCATTAAAGCAATGGTTGATTCCGGTTATGAAGTGTATGACCGTAAAACGGATAGTATGCGTCCTGTACAATACCGCGACTTTGTTATTTTACTTCGCTCCATGCCGTGGGCGCCGCAAATTATGGAAGAGTTAAAATTGCAAGGAATTCCGGTATATGCTGACCTTGCGACTGGTTATTTTGAAGCAACGGAAGTAAATATTATGATGAACGTATTCCGCGTTATTGATAATCCGATGCAAGATATCCCGCTTGCAGCTGTACTTCGTTCCCCAATCGTTGGATTAAACGATGAAGACCTTGCGACGCTTCGTGCTCACGGAAAGAAAGGTTTGTTTTATGAAGTAATGAGCTCATTCTTAAAAGGTGCACCGCTTGAAGAGGAACAAGAACTTCATGAAAAACTAGAGTGGTTTTATAACTTACTGCAAGGATGGCGTGAATTTGCACGTCAACAATCACTTTCTGATTTAATTTGGAAAGTGTACGGCGAGACAGGCTATTACGACTTCGTTGGCGGTTTACCAGCTGGAAAGCAAAGGCAGGCAAACTTACGCGTACTATATGACCGTGCAAGACAATATGAAGCAACATCATTTAGAGGGTTATTCCGGTTCTTACGTTTTATTGAACGTATTTTAGAACGCGGTGATGATATGGGTACGGCGAGGGCTCTCGGTGAACAAGAAGACGTTGTTCGCATCATGACGATCCATAAAAGTAAAGGGCTAGAGTTCCCAGTTGTATTTGTAGCTGGACTCGGCCGTCGTTTTAATACACAAGACTTAATGAAACGTTTCTTACTCCATAAAGATTTCGGTTTCGGTTCGCAATTTATCGATCCGCGTAAACGAATTAAATACACGACATTATCACAGCTTGCAATTAAGCGTAAAATGAAAATGGAATTAATTGCGGAAGAAATGCGCGTACTATACGTAGCGTTGACGCGTGCGAAAGAGAAGTTAATTTTAATCGGAACAGTTAAGGATGCAAATAAGGAAATGGAAAAATGGCTTGATGCGAGGGAACATAGTGAATGGTTATTACCAGATCACATACGTGCCGGAGCGTCTTGTTATTTAGACTGGATTGCACCTTCATTATATAGACACCGTGATAGTGAAATGCTTCTTGAATTAGGACAAGGAAGTATTCCAGATGAAATTTACGGGTATGACACGAGCTGGAAAGTAGAAGTTGTGGAAGGTAACACGCTACTTGCACCAGAGCCAGTTCAAGAAGAGAAACAAGAATTGTTAGAAGCGCTTCGTGAGAAAAAGGCTGTTCCCCTGCAAAGTGAACGGAAAGAAGAAGTGTACGACAGATTAATGTGGAAGTACGGATATGAGGATGCAACATCTTATCGTGCGAAGCAATCTGTTACAGAAATAAAGAGAAATTATCAATCTGAAGAAGGTAGCGATAATGCCTTTATTAAAAAACTACGTGCGCCAATTAAAACACGTCCGCGTTTTATGGAGAAAAAAGGGTTAACGTACGCAGAGCGTGGAACAGCAGTCCATGCCGTTATGCAGCATGTTGATTTGAAGAAGCCGATTACGGTTGAAGTTCTTCAAGAGCAAATTGCTGGAATGGTAAATAAGGAATTATTAACATTCGAGCAGGCGGAAGAAATAGCGATTGAAAAAGTAATTTCATTCTTTGACAGTGATTTAGGTAAAAGGGTACTAGCGGCGAAAAGTGTTGAGCGTGAAGTGCCATTTACGATGATGCTTGCAGCAGAAGAAGCATATCAAGATTGGCAAGGGAAGAGTGAAGAAACGATTCTTGTCCAAGGGGTTATCGACTGCATGATTGAAGAGGAAGACGGCATTACGTTAATCGACTTCAAAACAGATACGATTGAAGGGAAATTCCCAGGCGGATTCGAACAAGCAAAACCAATTTTAGAAGATCGATATAAAGTACAGCTTTCGTTATATGCAAAAGCACTGGAGAAAAGCTTACAACATCCTGTGAAAGAGAAGTGTTTATACTTCTTTGATGGGAATCACGTTGTAAATATTGAGGAATAGAGGGGCTTGAAAATGGTAACGGAAAAAACGTTAAGAACTTGTGAACAGGGACACGAGTACTATAAAAGTAGTGATTGTCCAACTTGCCCAACATGTGAGAAAGAGAAAAAGCCAAAAGAAGGTTTTCTCTCTCTTCTTTCAGCGCCAGCAAGAAGGGCATTAGAACACCATGGAATTCAAACTGTAGAAGAACTCTCAAAATATAGTGAAAAAGAAATTTTAAAACTGCATGGTATGGGACCTGCGTCTTTGCCGAAGCTTAGAAAGGCTTTGGAGGAGAGAGGGTTATCATTTAAATAAAATGAAATAGTGCCTCTTTACTACTTACCTGTTTATACTGCTATTTGTGGACAGTAAAGCTCTTACTTATTAAAATTTCATTTTAATAATTTTGAATTAGATAAAAGAAAAAAGTAGGAGAATATCTCCTACTTTTTTTACGCTGTTCCAATCTGATCTTGATCCGCCACATCAGAATCAAACGTATTTGTTGCACTAACACCGTTAAACGTATTTACGACAAATCCAACATTGGAAGCTCCAGATCCGTTATAAGCTTTCGTGTTTTCTTTCGGAGATACGTTATAAAAATCTCCTAAGTTGAAAGAGCCGTTACTATTTTGAACGACGAGATTTCCTACAACCGAAGGCATACCATCCACCTACTTTACTAAGCTTTTTACTTACTATATGAATTATTGTGCGGAAGGTTCATCCGTAATATATTGGCGGATTTGCATAATACGAGAGTTATTAAAACCATAATCAACATTTCCAATTTGAAAGCAACCAGAATTTAAAAGTGTCCGCAATTCAACGTTATTAACTTGAATAAAAGGGCATTCATTTATAATATTTAATTTTACATCTGTCGTTCGTTTTGGAATTGTAATGTGTTCATCTGTAAAGATTTCAAAAGCATCGAAGCGACCTTCTCCCTTTATATAACAAGGAATTTCACGGTGGACGGCAAGAGCTCTACTTTTTAATTCCATTTGATTGGCATCTCCAACTTGAAATACGGCAGCAATCCCTAAAGAAATAATAGAAACATTTTGGACAATAGACACATGATGTAACATAATTTTTCAGTCTCCTTAACCTGGAGTAGGAGGGACATCTGTTACTAATGGTACAAATGGCCCCTCTGTAACTGTTTCAAATGGTGTATCGAGAATAGAAGATAGAATGAGGAGATTTGCATCTCCAATTAAAAAGAGTGCGGACGACGATACACCGTTCATTTTAATCTGTCCGACTTTTAACTCACGGTTTACAACGTTAAGGTTCATACATACTTACTCCTTTCGGAAATTTCCCGGTATGTGCTGAATAAATGAGAGAAAGGCTTTGTCAATATCTTGTTTCATTGCCTGAATAATGATATCTCGTAAATAATCTGGATCTGTTGAAATACCTTCATATGATTGAACTTGTGATAAATAATAAGGGAGTCGATGCTCCATCTGTTTTTTTATGTCATCCACCATCATTTGTCGATACATTTCATCAAGCGGTGTTCTCTCTTCTTGTTCAAAATGGAGAATACGATTATATGCTTCTTCATCTAAGTATCGATGCATTTCTTGGAGGATACCTTGATAAAAGTCTGGGTTTGTTTCGGTTTCAGGATTTACCTTCAATGTTTCTGTATCCACTTGAAAATCTTCAATTTGTTGTCCTTTTGCTGAAAATGGGTTTAAGCCAATATTTAAAGTGCCATTTAAATTTTCGACTTTTAATTGATCGAATTTGTATTCCACTTTTCCTACAGAAGAGGAGGGGCGATTTTTTAATTCGTTAAGCTCTTCTTGGAGTTGGCGCACTTGATCTTCTAAATTGAGGATGGCTGCTTGTTGTGTTTGAAGAGCTTGTTGAAGTTGGTGTAAGTAAGTATATATATCTTGATTCATTTGTGAAACCTCCTTTTCAATAGGGAGGGTAAAAATATTCCTGCTATATATTTATGACAAGGATGTCTTAAGAAGAACTAGTTGATGGTTTGATAGAAATAATTTGTCCGCTTGCCTGTAATGGGCGAAGCGGCTCCGTAAATCCGCCCGTATTTGAAAATTTAGATAGGGCTTTAATACTTCCGGCAGTGCCAATTTGGAATACAGAAGAGGTTGTAATGCTATCAATTTTAATGCTGTTAATGATGATGCTTTGGTTTACGTAAAAATTCAATACAATCGCCCCCTTTAAGTTGAACCAATTATCGCTTGATCAACGACATCTGAATCATTAACAGTCGTTGCACTTTGATAATTGTAGACAGAAACATTATCTCCAACATTAAAAGAGCCGGCCCCGGCGAAAGCACGTGAGTAACTAATAGGCCTAATCGCAAATACATCTCCAATATGAAAAATACCACTTGATCCAATATTGACGATACGAATATGTCCGACCATAGCTGGCATACAAAACACCCTTCGTTTGTAAAATTTTCTTTTCTACTATTGTATGGGCGTTTCCGATAAAATGTGTGTTTTTTTGAAATAAAAGAAACACACACATTATTGCGTGTGTGTGTTGAGTGTTTGATTTGGGTGAAAATCCGTATGTACATGCCAAATTACATTTAAGAGCCTGTCCAGTTCTTGGCTACAATCCACTGTTTTTTGAGAAGTCATTCCATAGCGTTCAGCAAAATAAATCATTTTTTCACGTTTTTTTTCAATCGCTTGCTCAAACATTGAAATCGGCTCCATCTCTAAATGAAATTTTTAGTATATATGTAGTACATATTATACAAAAACTCCATAAAAAAGAAATACCTTCGCTAAAAAAAGTAAAAATTCTACATTTTATGCCAAATGTAAAGGGGGAACGAATAGGATGTGAGAAGAATATTGTAAAAATTAGCGTGCATGAGAAGGTTTTTTTCTTGCGGATGCGAATACAATTAAAGGGTATGAGTTTTAGGATGGAGAGTGGAAATATTGCGTTTTGTAACGGCGAAGAAAGAAGAAAAGGTATTTGTAGGTATTGTGGATGAAGAAGAAGAAAAGGTATTACACTTAAGAGAAGCGCAAAGACAAAAAGGGGAAAAGGTTACAATCCCTATTACAATGTTAGAGTGTATTGAAAGAGGGACTGAGTGCTTTGAGAAAGTATGTGAAATTGTAAATTGGGCAAAAGAAAACGGGGAAGCGGCATATTATCCGTTAACAGAGGTGAAAATATTAGCACCGATTCCAAGGCCAAGAAAGAATATTTTGTGCGTTGGAAAAAACTATCGTGAGCATGCGGTAGAAATGGGCGGAGTAGAGTCTATTCCAGAAAATATAATGATCTTTACGAAAGCACCAACAACAGTTATTGGCATAAATGAGCAAATTAATGGTCACCCTCATGCAACGGACGAACTAGATTACGAAGGAGAACTAGCTGTCATTATAGGTAAGCGAGGAAAGCAAATTAAAAAAGAAAAAGCGCTTGAGCATGTTTTTGGTTATACGATTATAAATGATGTAACAGCTCGAGACATTCAAAGAAAACATAAACAGTTTTTCCTTGGGAAAAGCTTCGATACATTTTGCCCGATGGGACCGTATTTAATTCATAAATCGGTGGTTAATGCGCCGAATGCATTACACATTGAAACGGTAGTAAATGGAGAAGTAAGGCAAACTTCCAACACAAATAAAATGATTTTTTCGATAGAAGAAATTATTTCAACGATAAGCAAAGGAATGACTTTAGAACCAGGTGATATTATCGCAACAGGAACCCCGGCTGGTGTCGGAAAAGGTTTTACACCACCGAAGTTTTTACATGCTGGTGATGAAGTGGTCATTACAGTAGAAGGAATTGGTGCTTTGCGAAATGTAGTGAAATAAAGAAAAGAGCTATCTTGTTAAAAGATAGCTTTTTTTTATGGCCTTGGATTATAGAGGTAATCGATAACGGAAAAAGTGTAAAGGCCAATGAATGCAAGTGTACAAATGCCAAATAGTATAACCGTAAGTGCACTTTTTTCTCGTCCAAAACCAATGATAGTAAGAATAACAGCAATCCAAAATGATGCTTTCAGTAGTGTGAATGTAATAGGAGTTGAGTAGTGAGTAAGCCATGTTGTGGAAAGTAGGAAGCCAAAGAATGTAACTAAAATAAAAGATGTAGCTAAATAGTTAATCTGTTTACCATATCTTAATAGCATATTGCACCTCCTTTACGAATTTAAAATACAGAAAATTACAATTTCATCTTAATATAATTGAATATAAAAAGAAAGAGGTTGTCCCAAGATGTCGGACAACCTCTCTATTATTACGATAATACAGCTTTAATTTTTTGGAATGCCCACTCTAAATCTTCTTCAGAGATTACTAGAGGTGGTGCGATACGAATTACGTTTTCGTGTGTTTCTTTACATAGTAGACCAGCTGCTTTTAGTTGTTCACAGTAAGGGCGAGCTGGTTCGTTTAATTCGATACCGATGAATAAACCTTTACCGCGAACTTCAGTGATCATTGGGTTATCAATTTCTTTTAATTGCCCAACTAATTTTTCTCCTAATTGAAGAGAGCGCTCTGTTAATTTTTCTTCTTCTAACACTTCAAGAGCTGCGATAGACACAGCGCATGCAAGTGGATTACCACCGAATGTAGAACCGTGAGAACCTGGCTCAAATACGCCTAAAATGTCGCGATTTGCTGCAACGCAAGAGATCGGGAACACACCGCCACCAAGTGCTTTACCAAGTATGTACATGTCAGGAGTTACATCGTCCCAGTCACAAGCGAATACTTTACCAGTACGGCCTAAGCCTGTTTGGATTTCATCTGCTACGAATAAAACGTTTTCTTTTTTACATACTTCAAGAGCTTCTTTTAAGTAACCAGCTGGTGGGATATTAATTCCTGCTTCACCTTGAATTGGCTCTAAAATGAATGCAGCTGTGTTTGGTGTAATTGCGGCTTTTAATGCTTCTAAATCACCGTAAGGAATCACAACGATGCCAGGAAGCATTGGGCCGAATCCACGCTTGTACTCTTCATTTGAAGACATAGAAACAGAACCCATTGTACGTCCGTGGAAGTTATCTTCACAAACGATGATTTCAGCACGGTTTGCTTCTACTTTCTTCACATCATAAGCCCAGCGACGAACTGTTTTAATTGCAGTTTCAACAGCTTCAGCACCTGTATTCATTGGAAGTACCATTTCTTTATTAGTTAGTTTCGCAACTTTTTCGTACCAAGGACCTAATTGATCGCTATGGAAAGCACGAGAAGTTAACGTAACACGATTAGCTTGGTCAATTAAAGCGTTAATAATTTTCGGGTGACGATGACCTTGGTTTACTGCAGAATATGCACTTAATAAGTCCATATAGCGGTTTCCTTCAGGATCTTCTACCCAAACACCTTCTGCTTTAGAAATAACGATTGGAAGTGGGTGATAGTTATTTGCTCCGTATGTGTCTGTAAGTTCGATAATATCCTTAGTTTGAATCATGATTGTTCCCCCTTTTGTTATTACAAGAAGTTTGTAAATACTCTAAATATTATATCATTTAAATGTAAAAAAGCGAAACATTTCCTGAAAATAAATGAACATGTTATCATATAGAGTGAAAAAGTGTGAAAAGAGGAGGTAAGGGATACGATGGTACATATGCATATTACAGCATGGGCGTTAGGTTTAATTTTATTCTTCGTTGCGTATTCACTTTATTCAGCAGGAAGAAAAGGTAAAGGTGTACATATGGGGCTTCGCCTAATGTATATCATCATTATTGTGACAGGCTTCATGTTGTACATGAGTATTGTGAAGACCGCAACAGGTAGCATGCACATGTGGTATGGCTTAAAAATGTTAGCTGGTATTTTAGTTATCGGTGGAATGGAAATGGTTCTTGTGAAAATGAGCAAAAACAAACCAACAGGGGCGGTTTGGGGCTTATTTATTGTTGCGCTAGTAGCAGTATTATACTTAGGACTGAAATTGCCACTTGGCTGGTACGTATTCAAATAAAAATAAAACCACCTTATAATCCTCAAAGACTTGGGAGATAAGGTGGTTTTTTACGTTATCCCGTATTAACGGGCAGTAAAACTCCCACCTCAAAATTCAGCTTAAGCAAAGAAGTTAGGTGGGAGATCAACTGCTCGTAAACACCCGATTGGTGAAGGTTAATAATCAGTGGGGGTTGCCCCACTGATTAAAGTTTCACTTTATGTCGCATCGATATGCAACTCTTCTCCATTTACTTTCGTAAAACGGAACATATTTTTATTTGACGTAGTGTGACGAACGAAATGATGCTGCAGTGTACAGATCATCTCTTCGTTATCAAACAAAAGAATATTTACTCCTTCGCGTGACTCCTCTTTCGGTAAGAAAGATAAATAATTATGACAATACATGCAATCATATAAAGAGTAGTGAAGTGATTGCAATGATTCAGTTAATAATGTGAAGACGGAGTCAGGTAATTCCTCGAGCCATTCATTATAACTAAGAAGTAACTTTTTTCGAATACGTATCATTTCACCATTTTGCAAATGGTGTTGCTCGTTGGCGATTTGCAATACATCTTGTTCATAGAAACGGGCTGGTAGCCAATTGTTATTATATAAAATTTCAAACCCATCTTCGGCAATATCTTCTAATAAAAACGCTTCATCATTTTCATCATCAAAGAATACCCATTCATTGTTTATATATTCTACATTACCGACTGTATGAGCACGGGGCTGGTTATATAAAATATGTTTACGTTGTATCATACACGATTTCTCCTTTATGAAAAGTAGTTATTCCTGTTATAGACAGTTCGTGCATTCTTTATAACTAGACACATATAGACATAGGTGGGCATACAATAAAACACGTTTTACTGAGTGAGAATGCTATTCCATATGTGGATAGTAGGTTATCGTCAAGTTTTTCATTTTTTGATCCGCACTCTTAGGGTGGGGATTACTGCACGTTCAAGAAAAGAAATAAGATGGAAGGATGATTTATATGTGCGGGATTACAGGATGGGTGGATTATAAACGCTCATTAGAAGGAGAAAGAGATGTCGTTACGAAGATGGCTGAGACGTTAGCCAAACGTGGTCCGGATGATAATAAAGTTTGGATTAAAGGCAATGTCGCATTTGGGCATAAACGTTTAATCGTTGTTGATCCTGAGGGTGGTAAACAACCGATGACTTGTTTAAAAGATGAAACGAATTACGCCATTTGCTATAACGGTGAACTTTATAACACAGAAGACATTCGAAAGGAATTATTAAGAAGAGGATATACGTTCAAAGGTCATTCTGATACAGAAGTATTATTAGCTTCTTATATTGAATGGAAAGAAGAATGTGTCGATCATTTAAACGGTATATATGCGTTTGCAGTATGGGACGAACAGAAAGAACAAGTATTTATTGCGCGAGATCGATTAGGTGTAAAGCCACTTTTTTATAAATATGATAGTGGACGCTTATTATTTGGTTCGGAGTTAAAAGCGATATTGTCGCATCCAGATGTGAAGGCGGAAGTAACGTTAGAAGGATTATCAGAAATATTCGGACTCGGACCGTCAAGAACGCCTGGCCACGGTATTTATGCTGGTATAAAAGAATTACGTCCAGGTCATGCGATGACATTTTCAAAGAACGGTTTATGCATATGGAGATATTGGAATGTGGAAAGCAAAAAACATGAAGACTCCTTTGAAGAAACAGTAGAAAAAACACGCTTTTTATTACAAGATGCGATTACAAGGCAGCTCGTTTCTGATGTACCACTATGTACTTTTCTATCAGGGGGTGTAGATTCGAGCGCTATAACAGCAATTGCTGCAAAAGAATATGTAAGGTCAGGAAAAGGACAATTACACACATACTCTGTTGATTATGAAGATAATGACAAATACTTTAAAGCGAATGCGTTCCAGCCAAATTCAGATGCACCATTTATTCATTTGATGACGGAGACGTTTCAAACAATCCACCATCGTTGCGTCATTTCAAATGAACAATTAGCGCAGTATTTAACAGAAGCCGTACTCGTTCGTGATTTGCCTGGTATGGCAGATATCGATTCGTCATTACTATGGTTTTGCCGTGAAATTAAACAAGATTTTGTCGTTGGTTTATCTGGGGAATGTGCAGACGAAATATTTGGTGGTTATCCGTGGTTTTATAGAGAAGATGATTTACAATCGAGTGCGTTTCCGTGGATGCGCTCTACAGAAGCGCGTGAACAATTGCTAAAGAGAGAATGGAGAAATAAATTAAATTTACAACAATATGTACAGCAGCGTTATGAAGAATCCATTCAAGAAGTTCCTATTTTAGAGGGAGAAAGTCCGCTAGAAGCAAAAAGACGCCAATTATTTTATTTAAATATGGTATGGTTTATGACAACATTATTAGACAGAAAAGACCGCATGAGTATGGGGGCAAGCTTAGAAGTACGTGTTCCGTTTGCAGATCATCGTCTTGTCGAATATGCGTGGAATATTCCTTGGGAAATGAAAATGTATAAAAACCGCGAAAAAGGTCTATTACGTAAAGCGTTAGAAGATGTACTCCCACATGACATCTTATATAGGAAGAAGAGTCCTTATCCGAAAACGCACAATCCACACTATACAAAGGCAGTAACGGTATGGCTTCAAAATCTATTAACAGATAAAGGTTCAATTTTACACGAATTGTTTGATAAAGAGCAGTTGAACGGATTAATTCAGTCTGGTGGCAGTGCATTTCAAACACCATGGTTTGGTCAATTGATGACTGGGCCACAGCTTTTAGCTCATTTAGCACAAATTCACGTTTGGTTTAAAGAATATGGGGTAAATATTAAGGAATAAGGGAAAAGCGGCTTGCAATTATGTAAGTCGCTTTTTATTAAAGAAATTGTCATATAAAATTCAAAATCACCTTATAAATAATACTTAATTAGAATTATTATTTTGACGTACTTATTATTGCTTGTTATAATTGGAAACAAACGTTCTGAAAAGGATTCTCATTTATAAAATTGAGGTGTTATATAGATGACAAAGAAAAAAATAGGTTTACTCGTAATGGCGTATGGAACACCAGAATCATTAGACGATGTAGAGGCATATTATACACATATCCGTCACGGGCGTAAGCCGTCAGAAGAAGCGCTTGAAGATTTAATTGGGCGCTATAAAGCGATTGGTGGAATTTCGCCGCTTGCAAAAATTACGAAAGAGCAGGCGCATAAATTAACAGATTCAATGAATAACATATTTACAGAGTATGAATTTACTTGTTACTTAGGTTTAAAACATACTGCGCCATTTATAGAAGAGGCTGTAGAGGAAATGAAGCGAGATGGAATTGAGCAGGCGATTAGTATCGTATTAGCACCGCACTATTCTACATTTAGCATTAAAGCGTATAATGACCGTGCTATTCGTCTTTCAAAAGAAATCGGTGGTCCTGTTATTGAACCAATTGAACAATGGTACGATGAACCGAAGTTTATTTCGTATTGGGCAGAGCAAATAAAAGAAACATTTACAAAGATTGAAGATAAAGAGAAAACAGTCGTAATTTTTTCGGCGCATAGTTTGCCAGAAAAAATTATTGCAGCAGGAGACCCATATGTAGAACAACTAAAGTATACGGCAGATTTAATTGCAGAAGCTGCAAATATTCAAAACTATACAATTGGTTGGCAAAGTGCTGGGAATACTCTTGATCCATGGATTGGTCCAGATGTGCAAGATTTAACGAAAGATTTATATGAAGACCATGGGTACGAATCTTTCATATATTGCCCAATTGGCTTTGTAGCGGAGCATTTAGAAGTTTTATATGACAACGATTATGAATGTAAAGTTGTAACTGATGAATTAAATGCCAAATATTTTAGACCAAATATGCCGAATGCACAATCTGCATTTATCGACTGTTTGGCTGAAATTGTTTCAAAAAAAGTGAAGGAAATAGTTGACAAAGATTTAGTTTTAAATAATAATTAGTTTATAATAATTTTAAATAAATAATAATTACTACGAAAGAAAGAGGAGGATCCCCCTAGATGAATCCAAATAATCGCTTAACAACAAACCAAGGTGCTCCAGTTGGAGACAACCAAAATTCTCGTACAGCTGGTCGTCGTGGACCAGTATTATTAGAAGACTATCATTTAGTAGAAAAACTTGCACACTTTGATCGTGAACGTATTCCGGAGCGTGTTGTGCATGCACGTGGTGCAGGTGCTCACGGTGTATTCGTAACGAAAAATAGCATGAAGCCATATACGAAAGCAGCATTTTTACAAAATGAAGGAACTGAAACACCTGTATTTGTTCGTTTTTCAACGGTTATTCATGGTCAAGGTTCTCCGGAAACAGCTCGTGACCCACGCGGTTTCGCAGTTAAATTTTATACAGAAGAAGGAAACTACGATATCGTAGGTAATCATTTACCAGTTTTCTTCATTCGTGATGCAATTAAATTCCCTGACATGGTTCATTCTTTAAAACCAGCACCGGATACAAATATTCAAACGCCAGATCGTTATTGGGATTTCATGACGTTAACTCCAGAGTCTACACATATGATGACATGGGTATTTTCTGATTATGGTACACCAGCAAGCTATCGTGAAATGGAAGGTTTCGGCGTCCATTCATTTAAATGGATTAATGAAGAAGGTAAAATTGTTTATATTAAATACCACTGGAAACCGCAGCAAGGTGTACGTAACTTAAATGCGAAAGAAGTGCAAGAAGTACAAGGGAAAGACTTCAATCATGCAACTCGTGACTTGTTCGACGCAATCGAAAAAGGAAATCATCCGAAATGGGATTTACACGTACAAGTTATGCAACTTGATGAAATGGATTCTTTAGACTTTGATCCACTAGATCCAACGAAAGTATGGCCAGAAGATCGCTTCCCGTTAATTGAAGTAGGGACAATGACGTTAAATCGTAATCCGAAAAACTTCTTTGCAGAAGTAGAACAAGTAGCATTCTCTCCAAGTGCAACTGTAAATGGTATTGAACCATCGGAAGATAAATTATTACAAGGTCGTTTATTCTCTTACCCAGATACACAGCGTTATCGTCTTGGTGCAAATTACTTGCAAATTCCTGTAAACTGCCCGTACGCAGCTGTTCATAACCAACAACGTGATGGTGCGATGCAAATGAATCAAAACCCATCTACAATCAACTACGAACCGAGCCGTCATGCGGAGAATCCAGTTGAAGACAAAGCTTACCGCGATTCAACTATGAAAGTAGAAGGCTATGTATCTCGTGAAAAAATCGAGAAACCAAATGACTTTAAACAAGCAGGTGAGCGTTACCGTTCATTCTCTAAAGAAGAGCAAGATAACTTAATTGCAAACTTAACAAATGATCTAAAAGACGTAAATGAACGCACGAAATTACTAGCTGTTTGTAACTTCTTCCGTGCAGATCAAGAATACGGTATGCGTTTAGCGCAGGCGTTAAATGTTGATATTACGCAATATGTAGGAAATGCTCCGAAATAAATAGGAAAAGACGACCGGGTTTCGGTCGTCTTTTTTGTATAAATTTATGTGGGGTATTTTGCGTGTAAATTATGTCGGAATTTGTTTGTAAATCGATATGTTGTGTCGAACCGTTGATATATTGAAAGAAACAATCGATATATTTGAAAAATCGTTGATATATTTACATTTATACTAGGCGGGGTATGTTGCCCCGTGCGCAAAAAAAGGGATGCAATCTATTACTAATAGATTGCATCTCTTTTTTAGTTTGCTCGCTCTGCATGTTCATAAGCCTTCTCGCCATGCATCGAAATATCAAGTCCCATGTGTTCCTCGTGCTCATCTACTCGAACAGGGAGGAAGAAGTTAATAACTTTAATAATGGCATACGTCATGATGATCGTGAATGCATATGTTGCACCGATCGCTATAAGTTGTTTAAACAGTAAAGCCGCATTTCCGTAAAACAATCCGTTCGCACCATCCCCGTTTACGGTAGTAGTTGCAAATAGTCCTGTTGCAATACCGCCCCAAGTTCCTCCGATACCGTGGCATCCAAAGGCATCAAGTGTATCGTCATACCCGAATTTTGTTTTTAAGAAGAAAACGGCGCCAAAGCATAATATACCACCAATTGCTCCGATAAGAAGAGCGGAGAAAGGTGTAACGAACCCGCAAGCTGGTGTAATAGCGACTAGACCAGAAACAACTCCGCAAGCAGCTCCCATCGCAGTCGGTTTTGATTGGAAGAACCATTCAGAAAGCATCCAAGTTAGAGCGGAGGCAGCAGCGGCTATATTTGTATTAACAAATGCAGTTAAAGCTACGTCGTTTAAGGATAATGCGCTGCCGACGTTAAAACCGAACCAGCCAAACCATAATAAGCCTGCGCCTAACATTGTAAATGGCAAATGATGAGGAGAAGAACCATTTATGTTTTTTCGTTTTCCAAGGAAAATAGCTAATACAAGACCAGCAACTCCGGAAGTGATGTGAACGACGTTTCCGCCAGCGAAGTCTAGTGCGCCAAGTTCCCTTAGCCACCCGCCGACGCCCCATACCCAATGAGCGACAGGATTGTAAACGATCGTTGTCCATAGAAGGATAAAAATAAGAAAGGCAGAAAATCGCATTCTTTCAGCGAATGCACCTGAAATTAAAGCTGGAGTTAAAATGGCGAACATGAGTTGAAACATCATGAATAAATTGTGAGGAATAGTAGATGAGTAGTCTGGATTTGGTGCGTAGGTAACTCCGTTTAGACCGAACCAATCAAGTGTACCGATAATCCCGTGCCAATCTGGTCCGAATGATAAAGAATAGCCGATAACAATCCATTGAATCGAAACGATAGCCATTGCGCTATAACTATGCATCGTTGTACTGAGTACATTTTTGCTGCGAACCATACCTCCATAAAAAAGTGCCAATCCTGGTGTCATCAACATGACCATTACTGTCGTCACAAACATAAAAACTGTATCTCCCATATTCATGAGCTCTCCTCCTGTAATGTTAGAAAAAATAACATCTATTTGTTATGTTTCATATCATATTCGAAATTAAACTAAAAATCAACTAAAAATTCAGAAAATTATATACATGATGTCAGGAAATCTAACATGAATTATTTTGTGAGGATTAAAATCGACATATGCGTTTCATTCGGATAATTGGTATAATATTCTTACAATTAAAAAGCTTGGGGGATGCGTGTGGGAAAAATACGGACTAGGAAACTATTCATTTGTTTTTGCTTAGCTGTTGTTTTGTTTGTACCAATACATACTTTTGCAGACGAAAAAAGAGAGTGGCGAGATGAAGTTATATACTCCATTATGATTGATCGCTTCAATAATGGAGAACCGAAAAATGACAAACAGTTAGAAGTTGGTAATTTAGAAGGGTATCAAGGCGGGGATATAAGAGGAATTATAAAAAGGTTGGATTACATAAAAGAAATGGGTTTTACTACCGTTATGCTTTCGCCACTTTTTGAAAGTGGAAAGTACGATGGATTAGACGTGCGAAATTTTAAAAAGGTAAATGAACATTTCGGGACAGAAAATGATGTGAAAGAACTTGTAAAAGAAGCTCAGGCAAAAGGAATGAAAGTTGTATTTCAATTTCCGCTTGGAGAAAACGAACAACAGGTAATTGACGCAATGAAATGGTGGATAAAAGAAGTTGATTTAGACGGAAGTTATGTTATACATAGTGAAAAAAAGCCGCGTTCCTTTTGGGATAACGCGCAAAAAGATATGCAAGTGATAAAGAAAGATTTTCGTATTATGACAAAGGAGGATAGCGAATACAACGAAAAAATAGTAGAATCGTTTTCCAAAGCGGATGTATCGGTGAAATCGTTATACGATGTGAGTAAAAAAGAAGGGGAATTTGTTACGTTTTTAGATGATCAAGAAACAAAAAGATATGCGCGTATTGCAAAAGAAAATATGTATTATCCGCCATCACGTTTAAAACTGGCGCTTACATATCTGTTAACATCACCTGGAATTCCGAATTTTTATTACGGAACTGAAATTGCATTAGATGGAGGAAGTGTACCCGATAATAGACGATTAATGGATTTTAAGTCAGACGAAAAATTTATGCAGCACATAACAAAACTAGGTGAACTTAGACAGGCGAGACCGTCTTTACGACGCGGTACGTTTGAGCTATTGTATGATAAGAGCGGGATGAGCATACTAAAACGAAAATATAAAAATGAAGTAACTTTAGTAGCAATTAATAATACGAAAGAAACACAAAAAGTCTCCTTACCTGCAAGTGCGATTGGTGAAAAACAAGAGTTAAGAGGATTGTTAGAGGATGAAATTATAAGAGAGGAAAATGGGGGATTTTATCTCGTTTTAAAGCGTGAAGAATCAAACGTGTATAAAGTTAACGGAGAAACAGGTGTGAATTGGTTATTTATCTCCTTAATCGTTGGTGTGAATGTATTATTTATTGCGTTTTTAATTGCAGTTAAAAGGAAACGTAGATGAGAAGGTGCTCGTTCTATGTTCATGTCTTCTTATTGTATTTGTAAGTTTGTTCGGTGGGGCAATAGTGTTTATTCTGTTGATATGAAATTTCTTAAGAGAAACGATACGAAAATGAAAACTTCTCTAATGAGAGGGGGTTCTAGGTTAGGGAGAAAGTCTTCTTCCTAGCCTGTTTTTGTGTCAATACGGATAGAGAAAGATCTTTGAAACGAACGATAATTGCAACTATATTAATTTTACATTACATTAAAAGTTAGAGAATACTCTTATACTAATATAGTGCTAAATAGTAGGTGGGAAAATGGAATTTTACGATTTGGGTATTACCATTAAAGAGCTTAGAATTAAAAAAATATATCACAATCCGAATTATGTCATGGAATATGTTCGCAAAGTCAAATTAGCAAAATAGAAAAAGGTATGATTTATCCATCTAGTATATTGTTATATCAATTATCAGAAAGACTTGGTATTGACCCGAATAATATATTTGCATTAACTCAAAACAAGAAATTTAAATATGTAGAAAATGTAAAATGTGTAATAAAAGATTGCTTAAAGCAAAAACAATATAAAGAACTTTATGAAATAGTGAAAAAAGAGAAAGATGAAAAAAAATTCCAGGCAAAAGAAGATAAACAATTTCTCCTATGGCATGAAGCAATTGCTGTATTTGAGGTGAACAGATCCATAAAAACTGCTTTAAAACTTTTAAATAATGCATTAAAACTAACTTTAACCAATGTTGATTTTTTATCAGAAAGAGAAATAGATATTATGCAGACAATGTCTATATTTTATGCGGAAAATAAAGAATATGATAAAAGTATTACTATATTAGGAAGATGTTTAACTAATTTTAATAAGTTAGATTTTCCGAGAGATAAAGCGATTAAATTAAAAATCATTTTTAATTTAGCGAAATGTTTAGGTATGACCTATCAATATGAAGAAGCGGTAAAATACATTGATAAGGGCATCAAATTAGCTATTAATCTAAATACTTTATACTTATTAGGTGAACTGTACTATTTAAAAGGATGGAATTTATTAAGATTTAAACAACAGAATGAAGAAGATATTGCAAATAACATGAAAAAAGCATTATTTATATTTGAACTAACAGAAAAAGAAAATCTGATAAAAATGGTTAAAGAAAAATATTTTGAAAACCAAACTGAAAAAAGCCACTCATAATTCATTTGGAAATCACTTGAAATATAATAAAACCTACAGGGGAAATCCCTGTAGGTTTTACACTTATAAACTTGCTTCTAGAATATTAGTGTTTAATATAAGAGTTTCCTTAACGTACTTTTTTATTTTGAAGTCTGCATCTTTATTAACCATTTATGCTTCTTTTTAACTCCATCCAAATATGATTAAAATTAAGATGGTTCAAGTCGGAGGAAGGCGCTTTGATGTGTCTTTTCTTATGACTTTTATCATTAACTATTTAATGTTTTTTAAATGATTACATGACATAGTTTTTTTGTACCAAGCTTTGTTGGTACAGTTAGACTTATCCGTTAGTGTATTCGTATTATTAGAACATCCTACAGTATTTAGGGAGAATGTGGCCAATAAAAACCATAATATTAATTTCTTCAAAAAACCACTTCTAACTCTTTTTTAATTAACATTTTTTAAGATCCTTATTAATTTTACATTACATTAAAGGTTGGGAAATATTCTTATACTCATAAATTGTTACGTTTTGGCGGGGAGAGGAATTATGAGTTACAGCGATTTTTAAGATGACTTTGGTCTAGGGTGTAGTTACTAAGAAAAGTAATTCAAATCGAAGGGGGAAACGTCTTGAGGTGTCTTTTTCTTATTTTCAATAAGGTCTGCTAAATACATGTATAAAACAAATTCTACAATAAGGCCTAGTTTAATCATGCATTCACTTGTGAAGTATTCGTATGGTTAGACTCTGTTCACTTAGCAATTTTCATCGCAGATGCCTTTTTTCTATGGTTTGTTCTTGTAATATTGTCTCTACAAAACTAAAAAGAAAACTCCTCTAATTAAGAGGAGTTTTCTTTTTAGCGGTAGTTAATAAACTGTACGTCGATTGGTAAATCAGCGCTACGAACAGCTGCAATTACTGCTTGTAAGTCATCGCGGCTTTTCGCCGTAACACGTACTTGATCATCTTGTACCTGTGTTTTTACTTTTAATTTCATTTCTTTAATGATGTTGTTAATTTTTTTAGCGTTATCTTTATCGATACCTTGTTGAAGTGTTGCGCGTTGACGAACAGTGTTGCCAGTTGCAGCTTCAACTTTTCCGTAATCTAAGTTCTTAATTGGAACGTTACGTTTTACAAGTTTAGAAATTAAAACATCTTTTACTTGGTCTAATTTGAACTCGTCATCAGAAGTTAAAACTAGTACTTCTTTTTCTAATTTAATATCACTTTTACTTCCTTTAAAGTCATATCGGTTTTGGATTTCCTTTAATGCGATATTAATTGCGTTTGTTACTTCAGGTAATTCTACTTTCGAAACGATGTCAAAAGAACTATCTTTTGCCATAGTTAGCACCTCCAAATAAATTTCTAATCTTGTTATGTACTGTACATACTAAAGTATAGCTGAAAACGAGTCTAGACTTAAGTGTTTTCGTACTTATATTCATGGAACCACATTTTATTATAGTGAATTTTGGGCAGTTGGACAAATACAGGGAAAATCATGTTATAATTAACTTTTGTTTGGAATGATAAAAAAGATAATTTTATATATATAGAAGGGAATTAAAAATATGTATTTGCAAATAGGATCGATTGAACAGGTAACTGTTTTACGCGAAACGGAAATCGGATATATGGTTGGGAATGAAGAAGAAGAAATCTTCCTACATAAAAACGAAGTAGCTGGAGAAATTGCAGAAGGCGATACGATTGATGTATTCATATACCTTGATCACCAAAATCGTATTTCAGCAACAATGAAGGAGCCAATTATTACAACTTATGATTGGAACTGGGTAAAGGTTGTAGAAGTCATTCCTAGTTTAGGTGTGTTTGTTGATATTGGTGTATCAAAAGATATATTAATTCCAGCTGATGAGTTCCCGATTTATATGCCAGTATGGCCAGAAGTAGGCGACGAATTATATTGTACGTTAAAATTAACGAATCGTGATCGTTTAATTGCTCTTCCAGCGAGAGACAGTGATATGCAAGAAATTATCGTAGATGCAACGCCATCTATGCGTAATAAAAACGTAAACGGACGTGTATATCGTTCACTTCAAGTTGGTTCATTCATACTAACGGATGAGCATTTCCGTGCTTTCCTACACCATACAGAAAGAAAAGAACAAGTCCGCATCGGTGAGCGTGTAACGGGCCGTATTATTGACGTAAAAGATGACGGTACAATTAACATTTCACTTCTTCCTCGTAAAGAAGAAGGAATGGAAGATGATGCTGCAGTAATTTATGCATATATGGAAGAACGAGGCGGAGCAATGCCGTTTTGGGATAAGAGCCATCCAGAAGATATTAAAGAACGCTTTAACATGAGTAAAGCTGCATTTAAGCGCGCACTTGGTAAGTTGATGAAAGAAGAAAAGGTTTACCAAGAAGAAGGTTGGACTTACTTTAAGAAATAAGATAAAAGATTAAAAAGCACAACCTTATCTAAAAAAATAAGGTTGTGCTTTTTTAATTTCCTTGCGGAGAAACAAGAGTAAATGTATCTTTCAAATCACTATCATTTATTTTAATATTTGCCTTTTTTAATTCCTCTTGTAACAATTTTTTGCTGAATACAGGATCAGCAGTACGTTCTTCCTCTAAGTTTTTGCGAATAGAGTTTTTTATCTCATCGTAAGGTTTTAAATCTTTTTTATCAGTTAATTTAATAACGTGATAACCGTTTGATGATTTTACGGGATTGCTAATTTGTCCAACATTTAGTTTGTAGGCAGCCGTTTCGAATTCAGGAGCCATTGTACCTGAATTGAAGTATCCAAGGTCTCCACCTTTATCTTTTGATAGTAGATCTTGTGATTCTTGTTTTGCTAATTCTTCAAATGAAGCACCGGCATCTAGTTTATTCTTTATTTCTTTCGCTTCATTTTCGTCACTTACTAAAATGTGACTCGCTTTAATTTCTGGCTTATAGTGGTCTTTTACGTCTTTTTCTGTAATGCTTTTCTTAATCGCTTCATTCATAGCAAGTTTGAACTTAATTTGATTTTTAAAATCCTCTTCATCTTTTAAACGATTGTTTTCTAATACTTTTTTGAATTGATCTCCATATTGTTTTTTTACTTTTTCTACTTCTTTATTTACCTCTTCATCAGGTACTTTATATTTTTTTGTGATGACGTCTTGTGCCATCATTTCGTATAGCATGTCTTTTCCGTAACGATCTTTCAATTGTTTTTCGAAGTCGTCCTTCGTAACAGTCGAGTCTGTTGCTGTGGCGACTGTAGCTGAGCCATTTTTTTGTCCGCAAGCAGATAGCATCAATATACTTATTAGTGCAGTAATAATAAAAATATGTTTCCCTCTCATGCCAACACCTCATCCGAATATGTTATCGCTATTGTAGAATATAGAAGTGAACATGAAGTGAATTTTTAATGTTTTTTTCCTTTAAAATGTAAAAAAGTACATCAACATAATTGTTGATGTACGATGGAATCAAAGGTGATCGGTCTTTTTAGAGTATGCACGTTTACCTTGCTGAATATTTTTTTGCTCTTGCTCATTTTTTTGTGTGCGTTTTGCATTATTATCGCGTGCTTTTTTGTCGTTATCACTCGTATGTGGCATATGTATCAACTCCATTTCTAAACGTTGTACGTTTATCATTTCCTTTTTCGTAAAGACTATGTATAGCGGTGCATTTATGAAGGGTAAAGGTGGACTCCAAATGGATTTGAAGTTGAATTATACTGAACTTATAAAGAAGTTAATCGTTGTAATCATCGCAGGTTTATTAAACGCGATTGGGATGAATTTATTTTTAACGCCAGCGAAAGTGTATGCGAGCGGCTTTGCTGGATTGTCTCAATTATTATCACAAATATTAGGTGATTTTTTATCGATTCACATATCTACGGGAGTATTGTTTAGCTTATTTAATATTCCTGTCGTTATTTTAGCGTGGAAAAAGGTTGGAAAGGCCTTCACCTTTTTTAGTTTTCTTTGTGTTATATTTATGACTTTGTTTCTAGAAATCATCCCTGTTAGAGCGGTTTCGAATGATATCATATTAAATGCGATTTTTGGCGGGATTATTTCGGCAATTGGAGTAGGGATTGCTTTAAAGTGGGGTGCTTCTACAGGTGGATTAGATATTATCGCCATGATTTTATCAAAAATAAAAGATAAGCCTGTCGGTACATACTTTTTCTTTTTTAATGCAATTATCATTATCGCTGCTGGCTATGTATATGGATGGGAAAAAGCGTTATATACGTTAGTGACTTTATATGTATCAACGAGAATTATTGATGCAATTCATACTCGTCATGTAAAGATTACAGCATTAATTGTTACGAAGAATGGGGCGGACGTAAGAAAGGCGATTCACTCGCGATTAGTAAGAGGAATTACAACGATACCAGCAACAGGTGCTTATACGAATGAAAATAAAGAAATGTTAATGATGGTTATTACCCGTTACGAGTTATACGAATTGGAGAGGATTATTAAACAAGTGGACCCAGGTGCATTTACAAATATACTGCAAACAGTTGGGGTGTTCGGATTGTTTCGGAAAGATTAAAGAGGACCAAAGTTGGTCCTCTTTTTTAATGTACATTCGTAATGTTTTGCAATTGCTCTTGCATTTCACGGAGCTGAACTTTTTCAGCAGTTGAAGAGTTTGCGTAAGCGGATTGCAAAGCATTTTTTGCTCTATATACGAGATCTTGTTGCTCAGTACCGCTTGAACAAGATACGGCATTTTCAACAGCATCTCTAGCTTGTTGGAATAGTAAGTTCCCCATTTAAACCCCTCCAAAAGAAGAGTTACTTCTTGCCTTTTCTGCCTCAGCTAATGTACCTCTGTACGGGAATCTTGCATCATGCTTCATAACAGCATCGGCTCCTTGTTGGATAAAACGTTTTGATTTGTTCTTTTTACCCATTCGAAAAACCCCCTTTATTTAGCTGAAAACAATCGACGCGATGTCTTATGCGTCTACTTATAGTATGGGCATTTGGCAGGAAACTATAAGTAGGGAATTTTTAGATTACAACCCAAGAACCTCTTCTAAATATAAAGCAATACCATCTTCTTCGTTCGTTAACGTAGTATGGTTTGCGAGTGATTTTAATTCAGGGATGGCATTTCCCATTGCGATGCCGTGACCAGCAAATTCAATCATTTCAAAATCATTATCTTCGTCACCGAAAGCGATAATTCGCTCTTGTGGAATGTTGTAATGACTAGAAATTTTTTGTAATCCGACCGCTTTATTTAATCCGCTTTTTACAATTTCAATAATCGGCCAAGGTGCACCCCATTTTCTATGGTCGATTACTTCCGCATGCATATCAGTTAAATGTTGACGAATTGCAGTAGAATGCTCGTCATGTGCGTCAATTAATAAGCAAGTTGGATGGTCATTTAAAATATTTAATAAGTCTCCTGTAAAAATCTTAGGAGAACCGAATTCGAAAATGTGTTTTTTATCTTCATCAATTTCACGAACATACACATCATCCATAACTTCAGCGTATATATTTTTTACGCCGAAATCAAAACAAGCTCGTACAATTTCTTGCGCTGTTGCTAGCTCAAGAGGAGAGTGATGTATACCCCAGTTTGAATCAAGAGGATGGTGCACGTACGCACCGTTAAAGTTTACGATAGGTGTATTCAGACCTAGTTCTTTATAGTAATCATAACTAGCGCGGAATGGACGTCCTGTTGAAATAACGACAACGTGTCCTTGTTCCTTTGCTTTTGCAATTGTATGTTTCGTTCGAGTGGAAATTATTTTGTTGTCTGTTAATAAAGTGCCGTCTAAGTCTAATGCGATTAAATGTTGTTTGTTCATAATTTCACCTCTTATAATAATTTTTTTGTTTCTATCTGTATTTCCGTTTTTAATATGCAGAAATAAGAGGTTAGACTGGGTGAGACCACCATAGATGGAGATTTCACTATATATCCATCTTACGTCGCGAAGTACTACGGTGTCTACTATTTCTCGTTGGAAATTAAGAAAAGTCAACATCTTTTTAGAAAGTTCAAATAATGTTTCTTTCATTATGTACAAAATGTGAAAAGGGTTACATTGCTCGTATGATGAGGCATATAATGAACATGTAATCTTCTCGTATATGTTTGACTCTCCTTTGAAACTAGCCTAGAGTAGGTTGGTTTCTTTTTTTCTACAGATAGGAAAGGAATTCCTTCCTAAGCTTGTGTCATTCATGTATATGTACAAGAATGAGATGTAGTACTTGTTTCCTAAACATGACAGAAAACCTTTCTTTTAAAATGGATATACTAATGAGGCAAGACGTCATGGAAGGAGAATGAAGATGGGACAAAATCGCAGGTTTCGTTCTGGACAAAAAGCGCCAAATGATGGCATTTACGTAGAAATTGGTGAAACGGGAAGTATGGTAAAAAATCCGCAAATGGTACAATTAACTGCCGGTGAAAAGTTTCCAGATAACACGAATCATAACCGCCAGTGGACATATAAAAGAAAACCGTAACAGAAGCCGCAATCTTTATTGCGGCTTTTTTGTTGTTACATAATGTAGTTTCATTTATCGTACTTTTTTAAATAGCATAATGAATGCTCCTTTTTTCTTTTTCCAATAATAAGTTTGAAAATGCATAGGCGAATTTATTGTATAAAAAAGTCAGTTGGCGTATAATTAAATCAAAGGTCAAAGAAAGTCAAACGTTTGGAGGGCTGTAAAGATGGACTTAAATCAAATGACAACAAAAACACAAGAGGCGATTATGAGTGCCCAATCTTTAGCGGTATCTCATCATCATCAAGAAGTAGATACTGTTCATCTCTTGTTTACATTATTAGAAGAGCAAGATGGGTTAGCAGTGCGTATTTTTCAAAAAATGAATGTCGATATAGAAGCGTTAAAGCAAGGCGCCGAAAGTTTAATTAAGAAAAAGCCTTCTGTAACGGGAAGCGGTGCAGAAGTAGGCAAATTATATATAACAGGTGCTCTGCAACAACTATTTGTAAGAGCAGGAAAAGAAGCAGAGAAATTGCAAGATGACTACATTTCAGTGGAACATGTATTGCTTGCTTTTTCTGAAGAAAAAGGCGATATCAATCAATTATTTACAAGATTTCATATTACGAAAGATAACTTATTACAGTCTTTAATGACAGTTCGGGGGAATCAAAGAGTGACTAGTCAAAATCCAGAAGCAACTTATGAAGCGTTAGAAAAATATGGCCGTGATTTAGTGGCAGAAGTGAGAGCAGGGAAAATTGATCCTGTTATTGGCCGGGATAGTGAAATTCGACGTGTCATTCGCATTCTTTCACGTAAAACGAAAAACAACCCTGTTTTAATTGGTGAGCCAGGTGTTGGTAAAACAGCAATCGTTGAAGGGTTAGCGCAGCGTATTGTGAAAAAAGATGTACCTGAAGGGCTAAAAGATAGAACGATTTTCGCGTTAGATATGAGTGCGCTCGTAGCTGGTGCGAAATTCCGTGGTGAGTTCGAAGAGCGTCTGCAAGCTGTATTAAATGAAATTAAAAAGAGTGAAGGGCGTATTTTATTATTTATTGATGAACTTCATACAATCGTTGGCGCCGGTAAAACAGAAGGTGCGATGGATGCAGGGAATATGCTAAAACCAATGCTTGCGCGTGGTGAACTGCATTGTATCGGGGCGACGACATTAGATGAATATCGTAAATATATTGAGAAAGATCCAGCGCTAGAAAGACGTTTCCAACAAGTATTAGCAGAAGAACCAACTGTTGAAGATACGATTTCCATATTACGTGGATTAAAAGAGCGTTTTGAAATTTATCACGGTGTAAATATTCATGACCGTGCGATTGTTGCAGCGTCAGTTTTATCAGATCGATATATTTCAGATCGATTCTTACCAGATAAAGCAATTGACCTTGTTGATGAGGCGTGCGCAACAATTCGTACAGAAATTGATTCTATGCCAACAGAATTAGATGAAGTAACGCGTCGTATTATGCAGTTAGAAATTGAGGAAGCAGCTCTTGGAAAAGAAACAGATCGTGGTAGCCAAGAACGTCTTAAAACGTTGCAACGTGAACTATCAGATTTAAAAGAAGTTGCAAGTGGTATGAGAGCGAAATGGGAGAAAGAAAAAGAAGACATTCACAAAGTTCGTGACTTACGTGAACATTTAGAACGTCTGCGCCGTGAATTAGAAGAAGCAGAAGGTAATTACGATTTAAATAAAGCGGCCGAACTTCGTCACGGGAAAATTCCAGCAATTGAAAAAGAGTTAAAAGAAGCGGAAGAAATGGGCGCGCATAATAAACAAGAAAATCGTTTATTACGTGAGGAAGTAAGTGAAGAAGAAATTGCAGATATTGTTTCACGCTGGACTGGTATTCCTGTTGCTAAACTCGTTGAAGGTGAACGCGAGAAATTACTACGCTTAGAGCAAATCTTATCAGAGCGTGTCATCGGACAAGAGGAAGCAGTAAGCTTAGTATCAGACGCGGTTCTTCGTGCTCGCGCTGGTATTAAAGATCCGAACCGCCCGATTGGTTCCTTTATTTTCTTAGGCCCTACGGGTGTTGGTAAAACAGAACTTGCAAAAACGTTAGCGCAGTCTTTATTCGATAGTGAAGAGCAAATGATTCGTATTGATATGTCTGAGTATATGGAGAAACACGCAGTGTCACGCTTAATTGGTGCACCTCCTGGATATGTAGGATATGAAGAAGGCGGTCAATTAACAGAAGCGGTAAGACGTAAACCATATTCCGTTATTTTATTAGATGAAATTGAAAAAGCACATCCAGAAGTATTCAACATTTTATTACAAATGTTAGATGATGGACGCATTACAGATTCGCAAGGACGTACAGTGGACTTTAAAAACACAGTTATTATTATGACTTCAAATATTGGATCTGCTCATTTACTAGATGGATTAGAAGAAGATGGCTCGATTAAAGAGGAATCAAGAGACCTTGTAATGGGGCAATTAAGAGGACATTTCCGCCCTGAATTTTTAAACCGTGTTGATGAAATTATTTTATTTAAACCTCTTACAACGAATGAAATTAAAGGTATTGTTGATAAAATTGTAAAAGAATTACAAGGGCGTTTAGCTGACCGTCACATTACAGTAGAATTAACAGACGCAGCAAAAGAATTCGTTGTAGAAGCTGGCTTTGATCCGATGTATGGAGCTCGTCCATTAAAACGATACGTACAACGTCAAGTGGAAACGAAATTAGCGCGAGAATTAATTGCAGGAACAATTACTGACAATAGTCACGTAGTTGTCGATGTAGAAAATAACGAATTAGTTGTTCATGTGAAATAAAAATAAAAAAGAGTTCGGATAAAATCCGGACTCTTTTTTTAGTGTTGTTCTACTGGCTCGTTTGGAATTGCAGCTGAAATCGCTAGTACTAATACAGCAAGAACAACTGAGAAAATAGACGCTTGGTTAAAGTCGTATGTACCGCCAGTCATAGAGCCGATTACATAGCTCATCATATGTACAAGTAAGAACGACCAAATTAATGCCCAAATGAAACGCATATTTTACACCTCTATTCGTTCAATCTGTCCTTATTGTAACACAATTGAAAAAAGAATATAGAAAAATATTTGTAGATTTTTCAACGCAAATTTGCATTCCGTTCATACATTATAAAAGAGTGGTTTTATATGTTTAGAAAATAAGGCGGGGGAAAAATGAGTATTACGGAACGTTTTTTTTACTTAGAAAAAGAACCATGTGTCATTTATTTACCGGAGAAGCCAAATGGATTTTCGGTTATGCTCCTCGGTGATTACAACTACTTTATTGAGAATGGTACAAGTTTATGGACACAGCATGCGGGAAGATCTTATTTTTTACATGGCCTTATTGAGGAAGGCTACACGGTCTTTTCTTCTAATTTATACGGAAGGCACTGGGGAAACGACCAATCTGTTCGTCTAGCAAAACGTTTATATGATGTTGTTTTGAGAAAAGAGACGTTAAATGCGAAAATGCACATAATGGCAGATGGTATGGGTGCGCTTGTAGCACTTGAAATGATGAACAAATACCCTGAATGTATTCGTTCTGTCATTATGTTGAATCCGTGTTTAGATTTACCAGAATATGTGGAATTTGAGAAAGAGCATAAGTTTTTTTACAAAAGATTAGTGAAGGAATTAAGTTTGGCGTATGATGCCAAAGAGGAAGAGTTAGATTTAAAAATAAATAAGAAATCATTTACGCTTCTTCCATCTTGTGTACCTGTCAAAGTTTTCGTATCAACACAAGAAAAAAGAGGAAGAAAACAACAGTTGCGTAAATATGAGAAAATGAGGCAATTAAATCAATGCGATACTTCTGTCTTGTTCCATCTGCAAGATGTGAAATATAAAATGGTTAGGCAAACGACTGATTTCTTTAAAAAATATGAAGAAGAATTGTGAAGCTCCCATATACATAAATGAGGAGCTATTTGTTTCAAGGAGAAAGGGTTGGTGGTATGGAACGCGTGCTGATAATAGGTGCACTTACGTTTGTAGGTTATCACCTTGTGAATAAAATGATCGCAGAAGAAGTAGAAGTGTATGGTCTTGATTTTGATGAATTCAATAGTATGACCAAAATTAATGAAGAGAAGTTATTGTTAATTGGGCGAAATGCGTTATTTACGTATTATTCGATAAGAGATGAAGATGGATGGAGATTAGTAGAGGAAGAGAGATTCGATACTGTTTACTTTTGCTTATATGAGCCAAATCAGCAATGTGGGTTTCGGAATGAAAGAGTCATATTACAATATTTAAAGCGAATTATAAGAATGTGTGAAGAACAAAAATTGAAGTTAAATTTAATTTCTTCTATTGAAGTAGGTAGTACAGATGAATCGGAAAATAAGCGCATATTTTTGAAAGTAGAAGAAGGATTGAAAAAAGGGGATTTACAATATAGTGTATTTCGAGTTCCTACATTATATGGACCGTGGCAACCGTCTTTTATGATGTATCATCAGCTCATTTTATCAGAACTGGATGAGAAAGAGTGCTATTATGCGAGTGAGGAAAACGGAAGTGATCTACTGTACGTGGAAGATGTATGTGAATACTTATGGGAAAATGGAATGAACGAGCAGCATCTCGGTATATACAATTTGCTTAGTGGTAAAAAATCATTATGGAAAAAAGGTATGAACCTTTTACGCGCGGATGATAAAGTAAATAAAGATAATAACGAAGTAAGAGATGAGGCTATCGAGGTAATTTCGATAAAAAGAAATACTCCGTTAGAATACGGTTTAAATAAGCAACTGGCACACATGAAAAAATATAAAGAGTTATACGAAGGGTAGCACGCGTGTTACACTATTGTATGTGAAAGTTTTAATGGAGAGGAAGAGTATAATATGAACGAAAAAAGCATGCAGTTTTTACAAATCGCAATGAAGCATTTACCAGAAGCAAAGGCCATTTTAGATGATAATGGAATTGCGCTTGATATGGAGAAAGCACAACCAGTATTAGAGTTATTGATGAAAGTTATGAACGAAGCATATGAGCTTGGGAAAGCAGATCAACAATAAAACCCTTTCTTTTTGAGGAGAAAGAGGCTCGAACCGTCGAGAGAAGCGGTTCGAGCCTTTTTATATTTCAAAAGAAACAGGAAAGGTATGTTTCTGTTTCTTTTAATAAACAATAAAGTGAATAATGCCTAGCTTTATGTTTTAGCTGAAATATATTCTAGACAAAAATACATTTATGTTTTAAAATTAGTACCAAGTCATAATAATTGATATAAAACGGAGGGCTGCGATGTGAACGTGGGCATTTTAGGGATCGGAAGATATGTGCCGGAAAAAGTAGTCACAAATCACGATTTAGAGAAGATAATGGATACATCCGATGAATGGATTCGTACGAGAACGGGAATTGCCGAAAGACGCATTGCCGATGATACAATAGATACTTCGTATATGGCCGTAGAGGCTGCTAAAAAAGCACTTGAAGATGCAGGGGTTAGCGGAGAAGATATCGATCTTATTTTGGTGGCGACAGTAACACCAGATCGTGCGTTTCCAGCAGTAGCTTGTGTCATTCAAGAAGCGATTGGAGCGAAACATGCAGCTGCAATGGATTTAGGTGCAGCATGTGCTGGTTTTATGTACGGAATGATTACAGCGCAGCAATTTATTCAAACGGGAACTTATAAAAATGTATTAGTAGTTGGTAGTGATAAACTATCTAAAATTGTAGACTGGAATGATCGAAATACAGCGGTACTATTTGGAGACGGAGCCGGTGCTATCGTAATGGGAGCTGTTTCAGAAGGAAGAGGCGTTCTATCTTTCGAATTAGGAGCAGACGGAAGTGGCGGTAAGCATCTTTATCAAGACGAGTATGTTATGATGAATGGCAGAGAAGTGTTTAAATTTGCCGTTCGTCAACTTGGTGAATCTTGTCTTCGCGTGCTGGATAAAGCTGGTCTTACGAAAGAGGATGTGGATTTCTTAGTACCGCATCAAGCGAACATTCGTATTATGGAATCTGCAAGAGAGAGATTAAATTTACCACAAGAAAAAATGAGTATGACAATTGAAAAGTTTGGTAATACATCAGCTTCTTCAATTCCAATTGCAATGGTAGAGGAATTGCAAAATGGACGTATTCAAGATGGTGATTTAATTATACTTGTTGGTTTTGGCGGCGGATTAACATGGGGAGCAGTTGCTCTTCGTTGGGGTAAATAAGGACTGAGAGAAAAAAAGGAGTGTATTTTGTATGGAAAAAAAGAGGGTCGTAATTACAGGACTAGGAGCTGTTACACCGATCGGTACAGATGTTGAAACAGCGTGGGAAAACATTAAAAAAGGTGTATCTGGAATCGGACGACTTACAAGAATTGATCCGGAACTATTTCCAGCAAAAGTAGCAGCAGAAATTAACGACTTTGAAGTCGAGAAATATATTGATAAAAAAGAAGCGCGCCGTATGGATCGCTTTACACAATATGCAGTAGCAGCAGCGAAAATGGCAGTTGCAGATGCAAAGCTTGAAATTACAGAAGAAAACGGACCTCGAATTGGTGTATGGATTGGATCTGGTATTGGCGGTATGGAGACATACGAAGAACAATTTAAGATTTTTACTGAGAAAGGTCCGCGCCGTGTGAGTCCATTCTTCGTGCCGATGATGATTCCAGATATGGCAGCAGGTCAAGTATCAATCGCAACAGGAGCGAAAGGAATTAACACTTGTTCTGTAACGGCTTGTGCATCTGGTGCAAACTCAATTGGTGATGCATTTAAAGCAATTCAGCGTGGTGATGCTGATGCAATGATAACAGGCGGAGCTGAAGCGCCGTTAACAAGTATGGCATTCGCAGGATTTAGCTCAGCGAAAGCATTAACATTTAATGAAGACCCAGCAACGGCTTGCCGTCCATTTGATAAAAACCGTAGCGGTTTCGTAATGGGTGAAGGTTCAGGTATTTTAATTCTTGAAGAATTAGAGCACGCATTAGCTCGTGGTGCTCACATTTATGCGGAAATCGCTGGTTACGGTGCAACTGGTGATGCATTCCATATTACAATGCCGGCTCCTGGTGGTGAAGGCGGCGTGCGTGCAATGCGTCAAGCTTTAGCAGATGCAGGTCTACAACCAGAAGATATTGATTACATTAATGCGCACGGTACAAGTACGGATGCGAATGAAAAGTATGAAACGATGGCAATTAAAGAAACGTTCGGTGAGCACGCGTACAAAGTAGCAATTAGCTCAACGAAATCAATGACAGGTCACTTATTAGGAGCAGCTGGTGCTGTTGAAGCGATCTTCTCAATTAAATCAATTACAGACGGAGTAATCCCTCCAACAATTAACTATGAAACACCAGATCCAGAATGTGACTTAGATTACGTACCGAATCAAGCGAGACAACAAGAAGTAAATGCAGTATTAAGTAACTCACTAGGATTCGGTGGTCATAACGCAGTATTAGTATTTAAATCGTATAAATAATAGATGAAATAAGGAGTTTTTTCGTAGCATATTACGAAAAAACTCCTTATTTATTTTTACGTCTTTTTCTCCTGTAGCATATACATAAGAAAAAAGGAGGGATAAAGATGGGGGTTATTGAAACAGCTGAATGGCTACATTTATATTATGGACGGCCAGAAAAACTTTGTGAGAAATTTACGAAGTATATTCCGTTGCCAAAAGAAAGGTTGTATCGCTTTTTAATTTCAAAAGGGATGTATCGTCCGGTCATGCATGGGGAAAAGGAAATTAAAGAATTAGAGGAAAAGGAAATTTGGAAAGAGTTGAGCTTGGAGTATGATAAATTGAAAAATTGGTTGAAAGGTCCGGATGTCCCTGTCTTTATTTTATTATCAGATTCCTATAATCGAACTGTACAAGAAGAGTATAACGGTAGGGCTGGATTATCTATGCGTCATGTTATTTTCTTATTCGTATGTGGACGGAATTCGGTGGAAGAATTAAAGGTGTTATTGGCGCATGAATATCATCACATATGCAGGTTACATCAAATTGAGACGAAAGAAACAGAATATACATTACTTGATACGATGATTATGGAAGGGTTAGCTGAGCAAGCGGTAACGGAAAGATATTCAGAAAAAAACAATGCACCGTGGACGATGTATCTTTCAAAAGAAGAGGCTATTTATTATTGGAAAAATGTTGTACATGAAAGAATAAGTATAAAACGAGGAACAAGGGAGCACGACATCTTATTAAATGGATTTCACTCTTATCCAAAGATGCTTGGCTATGCGCTTGGATTTCATATTGTCAAAGATTGTGTAACATTGGAAGGAGAAGATACACTTTCTTTATTATCTATAGATGCAAAAGAAATATTGAATAAAGCAAATACATTTCATATATAAAAAACAGGAGCTCTATTTCCTGTTTTTTTTTAGTATTAATAGAAGAAAAATAATAATTAGAATATATTTCCTTAGGTGGAATAAAGTTAAGAAAAATTGAACATAATGATTGATACAAACAGTAGTGAAGTGAGGGGTAGTGAATGTTATATCTACATGATGTATGGGTAAATTGGTTTGAAGGTGAAGAGAATGGGTATAACGTTTGTCATTTTTACGAATGGCGGAAAGATGATACGATTGAGCTATTAGATCAAGTGCCATTATTAAAAGTAGATGCCACATTATATCATTACATCGAGGACGAATTGTTAGAGCTTCCGCAAAAATTGTTGGAAGACGTACATCATAAGGCTTATATTCGTAAAAATCATGAACGTTTGCAGCAAGAGTATTGCTTTGTTGTTACAGATGGAAAAGGAATTATTGCGATTGATACAATTGGTTACAATGTACCTATTCGTAAAAGCAGACTTATACCACGCCAAGAGCAGATGGTATATGAGATGGTAGAAAACGTACAAGCAGAAAAATATGAGTTCCAAGTAGAAGAAACAGAAAAAGAACACCACATTTTATCACCATCGCCTTTCATTATGAATGGCTTGACTCGTAAAGAAAGACAGCTAAAACAATTATTATTTATGGCGTTAGATCAATTACATACAACGAAAAATACAGCAGAGATTCGCTATTGGTACACAGAGTGGGATCCATCAGCATATGGAACGGTTCAACATATGGAGTTCGAGGATATTTGGGCTAGACTGTATGATGAAGCGAAAGCTGGCTGGTCTGAGAAACATGAACAATTATGCGAGCGTCTCGTAAAAGGACAGCCATTTTTTGAAAAGTTATGGGAAATGGAAAATGAGCAAAAGGTAAATTAAAAAACCGCCAATTGGCGGTTTTTTAATTTTGTAGAAATCCAGCTCCAGCGGCAAGAATGTTCGGTGGCTTCGCGCCTTCCTACGAGGCAAAAAACGCCTCGTAGGAAGGCGCTCCATCCCCCTCACATTCTAAACGAGCCGCTTCCGCTTTATATGTAATCTAGCTCCGGCTCCTAGCCCTTCGCGTCTAAGAACCTTCCCCACGAGAAGGTAAAAAGCACCTTCTGTGGGAAAGAACTTTAGCCGTCAGGGCTAAGCAGTCGCCTCCGCTTTTTATGTTACCTACGTTTTCTGCTTAGTCCCATTGCGTTTTCTACTTTGCGTAGTTGTTTGAATGCAACGCGGTTTGCTTTTTCTGCACCTTTGTCTAGAATTTCGTCTAGTTCTGGTGAGTTGATTAGTTCGTTATATTTGTCTTGGATTGGACGAATTGCTTCTACGACTACTTGAGCCAGGTCGCCTTTGAAGTCTCCGTATCCTTTTCCTTCGTACATTGCTTCAATTTCTTCAACTGTTTTTCTAGAGAATGAAGAGTAGATTGTTAATAAGTTAGAGATTCCAGGTTTGTTTTCTTTATCAAATTTCACGATACCTTCAGAATCAGTTACGGCACTCTTAATTTTCTTTTCAATTGTTTTTGGTTCATCAAGCATACTGATCATTGATTTTGGATTTGGATCAGATTTACTCATTTTTTTCGTAGGTTCTGTTAGTGACATAACGCGAGCTCCTACTTTTGGAATACGAATTTCAGGAATTGTGAACACTTCACGGAAGCGTTTGTTGAAACGCTCTGCTAGGTCGCGTGTTAATTCCATATGTTGCTTTTGGTCATCACCAACCGGTACGATTTCAGTGTTGTAAAGTAAAATGTCAGCAGCCATTAGTGGTGGATATGTAAGTAATCCAGCTGGAACTGAATCTCTACCAGAAGCTTTATCTTTATATTGCGTCATACGCTCTAATTCTCCAACGTAAGCAACAGATTGCATGATCCAACCTAGTTGAGCGTGTGCTGGTACTTCTGATTGTACAAATAAAGTAGCTTTTTCAGGGTCAATGCCACATGCCACATAAAGTGCAGCAAGACTGCGGATGTTTTTACGAAGTTGTACGGGATCTTGAGGTACTGTAATCGCATGTTGGTTTACAATACAGAAATAACAGTCGTGTTCATTTTGAAGCTCTGTAAACTGCTTCATTGCTCCTAAATAGTTTCCAAGTGTAATCGTTCCACTTGGCTGAATACCAGAAAAGATAACTGACATAAGTAATTCCTCCTAAAATTGAATGCGTGATGGGGGAAGAGAAGGCAAACAAAAAAGCCCATTCATCCCAAAAACTATAGGGACGAATGGACCGCGGTACCACCCTAATTATTTCACTACTGTGAAATCTCTCTAATCCATAATAACGTTTGGATATAACGCCAAAGCCTACTACTTTCGGTTCGGTTTGGTGCTCAAAAGCCCATTCCATACTGTACAATTACTTGTTCACACCGACCACAAGCTCTCTGAAATTGCCTCAATATGTACTCTTCTTTATCATCGCATACATATAAATTTATTTATTGTTACTTGAGCTCTTTTAATATGAAAGAACTAAAGTTTTATAACAAAATGTTTTGCTGATTATTATATCATATGGGATAGTGTTTGCAAACTACATCAAAATAGTAAAGCTAATGAGGGTCGAGAACAACCCAAGAACGATACCTGTAATACAAATTGGATATGTCCATTTGAATGAATATGTTTTATAAATACGTTCTTTCTTATCTGTAGGTTCCTCGACTTCTTCAATTAAAGAGTCAATCTTTTTGTTCGTACCAAATACTCTTTGGAATGCGTAAATGGTTACATTGAAAAAACCATTTTGAAATATGTATAAAAAACCGCCGGTAAGAATAAAAAACAGTGCAATATAAAACAAGATGTTGACAAAATTCAACAAAAATTGCGATGAAATGAGGAATGCGCTAATACTAGAAGCGATGATCGCTATGAAAATTAGTATACAAGTATGAAAAAAAACTTTATTCAAAATGTTCCCCTCCGTCAAAATATTACTAGAATTATTATACTATAAAAGCTATAATATGTACCAGAATTAATTTTTTGAAAATTATACGCAATTAAAGGTCTGATTTCAAGATGATGGTAGCAATGTTAACGTATCCCTTTACAAAAAAATAAAAATATAAACATTTTATTAAAAATTTTAACAAAAAAACAAAAAACTATATTCACAATTGTTATATTATATGTATAATGAAAATTGTAGAAACTTGGAGATTATTCTTTCAATTCTACTTTTTAACAGGTGAGGGTACAGGAAGTGCAATTAGGGGGGCAACACAACATGAAGAAAAAGATACCGTTATTACTTGCATCGACTTTAACTGCAAGTATGTTGCTTGGCGCGTGTAGCTACCAAAAAGATGACGCAAAAGCAAAAGGGAAAGAAGATGCTACGAGTAGTAGTAATGGAAAGCAGATTCTTAATTTAACAGAGTTATCTGAAATTCCGTCAATGGATGCATCATTAGCATCTGATTCTGCATCTTCTACAGCATTAAATAATACGATGGAAGGTTTATATCGTACCGGCAAAGATCAAAAGAGAATGCCAGGAGTTGCTGAAGATTTTCAAAAGTTAGATGATGGGAAGAAATACATATTTAAATTAAGAAAAGATGCGAAATGGTCGAATGGGGAGCCTGTAACAGCAAAAGACTTTGTGTATTCATGGAAAAGAGCAGTAAATCCAGATACAAAAGCGACGTATTCGTACATTATGTTTGATATTAAAAATGCAGAGAAAATTCATAAAAAAGAATTACCTGCTGACCAATTAGGTGTAAAAGCAATTGATGATTATACATTAGAAGTGGAATTAGACAATCCCGTTCCTTACTTTGTTGATTTAACAGTTTATCCGGTATTTTACCCACTAAATGAAAACTTTGTAAAAGCACAAGGTGATAAGTTTGGGTTAGAGGCAAATACAACATTATATAATGGGCCATTTGTTATGAGTGATTGGAAACATGAGCAAAGCTTCCAGTTTAAGAAGAACCCATCATATTGGGATAATAAAACGGTTAAAATCGAAGAAATTAACTTTAATATTGTAAAAAATACGTCAACTGATGTAAATTTATATGAGACAAACTCGATTGATCGTGCGGCTCTAACTTCAGAATTTGTTGATAAGTTTAGACAAAGCTCAGAATTCCACACAAGAAAAGAAGCAGGGGTTGCTTACCTACGATTTAATCAAAGTAATCAATACTTAAGTAATAAAAACTTAAGAAAAGCAATTTCAATGTCCTTTGATCGTGATAACATTGCGAAAGTTATTTTAAATAATGGTGCGATTGGAGCTTATGGATTTGTTGGAAAAGATTTCGTTGAAGGTCCGAATAAAAAAGATTTCCGAGCTGAAAATGGAAAGCTAGTTGAAACGAATCCAAAAGAAGCGAAAAAGCTTTGGGAAACAGCGAAGAAAGAGCTTGGCACTGATAAAATCGAACTAGAATTCTTAAACTTTGATAATGAAGATGCAAAAAAGGTTGGTGAATTCTTAAAAGGTGAGATAGAAAAAAACTTACCTGGTTTATCAATTAAAATTAAACAGCAGCCATTTGCACAAAAAAATAAATTAGAAGATTCTCAGCAATATGATATTGCGTTTGGTATTTGGGGCCCAGATTTCCCAGATCCAATCTCATATTTAGATATGTTTGTTACAAATGGTTCTCAAAATAAAACAGGGTATTCTAATCAGAAATATGATGAGTTAATTCTAAAAGCTAAAACAGATACAAAAGATTTACAAGCACGCTGGAACAACCTTTTAGAAGTAGAGAAGATGTTAATTAAAGAGGATGCAGTTATCACTCCAATCTTCCAAAAAGGTTCAGCATATATAGTAAAAGATGCTGTAAAAGATATTATACCAATCAACTATGGTGGTAGATTAACTTACAAATGGGCATCTGTTGAACAAAAATAATCTTTTTTCCATCGTTTACAAGGGTATATGCCTATGATGGGCATATGCTCTTATTTTAAAAAAATAAAAGTAAGAATATTTTAAACTATCTTATTGCTTTTGAGAAAAACGGGGAGGTGCTTGACTATGGGACGTTATGTATTAAAACGTTTCGTGTACATGGCTTTGACATTATTTTTAATTACTACGCTGACTTTCTTTTTGATGAAATTACTTCCGGGTTCTCCGCTTAAAAATCAGGAGAAGTTATCACCGGCACAGAAAGAAATCATTCTTGAAAAATATGGTTTAAATGATCCAGTACCAGTTCAATATGCACGTTACTTAGGTAACTTAGCAAAAGGTGATTTAGGGGTATCATTCCAATATGATAACCGTCCAGTAACAGATATGATTGTGGATCGCATTGGACCATCAGCACAACTTGGTTTACAAGCGATTATATTAGGAACATTTATCGGTTTAATTTTAGGAATCGTTGCGGCACTCCGTAACAATACGTGGGTCGATTATGGAGCGACAATTATTTCCGTACTCGGGATGTCGGTACCATCATTCGTATTCGCCGCTTTACTACAATATTTCGTAGGGGTAAAACTTGGTTGGTTCCCAGTAGCGTTCTGGAAAGGACCAGAGTTTACAGTAATGCCTACAATTGCTTTATCGATGGCAGTTATCGCGACAATCGCACGTTTCGCTCGTGCAGAGTTAATTGAAGTTATGCAAGCCGATTACATTTTAACAGCGAAAGCGAAAGGGATTAGCCAAGGCGTTATCATTATCAAACACGCACTTCGTAACGCGTTAATTCCAGTAGTAACAATTTTAGGACCAATGGTTGCAGGTTTAATCACAGGTACACTAGTTATTGAGCAAATTTATGCTGTACCAGGACTAGGGGAACAGTTCGTTAAATCTATTACAGTGAATGACTATACAGTTATTATGGGAACTACGATTTTCTATAGTGCAATCTTCATTTTAGTTATTTTCATTGTCGATATTTTATATGGAATTATTGATCCTCGAATTCGTTTAGCGGGAGGGAAAAAATGATGAAAGATGTACAAAAATTATCTCCAGATTTATTTCAACAAGCCAATCAAAATAATGTGGATAATGAAGTCATTGCCCGTCCAAGCTTAACGTTTTGGCAAGATGTAAGAAGACGTTTGTTCCAACATAAAGGTGCGATGTTTGGTTTCGTATTATTAAGCCTTATTATATTACTAGCAATTTTTGGACCGATGGTAAGTAAACACTCATATAAAGAGCAAGATTTAGGCCGTGCGAAAATGCCGCCGAAAATTCCTGTTATTGAAAATGTTCATTGGTTACCATTTGACGGTACAGATCAATATGGTGTTGATCAATATGAAAAACGTGATATTAAAGAGTATTTCTGGTTTGGTACAGATGATCTTGGTCGTGATTTATGGACAAGAACATGGGAAGGTACACGTGTATCCTTATATATCGCTCTTTTAGCAGCAGCAATTGACTTAGTAATTGGGGTTGCATACGGAGGGATTTCAGCATTTTATGGCGGCAGAGTAGATAATATTATGCAACGTATTATGGAGATTATTAATGGTATTCCATACTTAATCATTGTTATCTTAATGGTAATCATTATGGGATCTGGTATATGGTCAATTACATTAGCAATGGCGATTACAGGTTGGATAGGGATGTCCCGTATCGTTCGTGGACAAATCTTGAAATTGAAAAACCAAGAATACGTATTAGCATCTCGTACATTAGGTGCAACGAATACACAATTAATTGTAAAACACTTAATCCCGAACGTAATGGGACCAATTATCGTAATGACAATGTTTACAATCCCAACAGCGGTGTTTGGTGAGGCGTTCTTAAGCTTTATCGGTTTAGGTATTCAGCCACCATTCGCATCACTTGGTTCTCTTGTTAATGACGGTTATAAATCTATTCAAACGTATCCGCATATGATGTTCATCCCTGCGGTTGTCATCAGTATATTAATTTTAGCGTTTAACTTAATGGCAGACGGATTACGCGATGCGTTAGATCCAAAAATGCGTAAGTAAAAGAGGGGAGAGGCAAAGATGAAAACATTGTTAGAGGTAAAAGATTTACAAGTCTCCTTTGATACACATGCAGGTGAAGTACAAGCTGTACGCGGCGTTACTTTTGATTTGAAAAAAGGAGAAACATTGGCGATTGTAGGAGAATCTGGTTCAGGGAAATCAGTTACTTCTAAAGCGTTAATGGGATTAATTCCGAATCCTCCTGGACGCATTAAAAATGGTGAAATCGTATTTGAAGGTCGTGACTTAACGAAATTAACAGAAAAAGAAATGCAACAAGTACGTGGTAAAGATATCGCAATGATTTTCCAAGACCCAATGACATCATTAAACCCAACGATGACAATTGGGAATCAAATTATGGAAGGCCTTATTAAACACCAAGGAATGAGTAAAGCAGACGCACGTAAAGTTGCTTTAGAATTAATCGACCTTGTAGGTATTCCAAATCCAGAAGCTCGTTTAAAACAATATCCTCACCAATTCTCAGGTGGTATGAGACAGCGTGTAGTTATTGCGATGGCGTTAGCTTGTAACCCGAAATTATTAATTGCCGATGAGCCGACAACAGCGCTAGACGTTACGATTCAGGCACAAATTTTAGAACTTATGAAAGACATTCAGCAAAAAACAGAAGCGGCAATTATTTTCATTACGCATGACTTAGGTGTAGTAGCAAACGTTGCTGACCGAGTGGCAGTTATGTACGCTGGTAAAGTTGTTGAAATTGGAACTGTAGATGAAATTTTCTATAATCCGAAACATCCATATACTTGGGGCTTAATCGCATCTATGCCAAGTTTAGATGGTTCAGAGGAAGAGTTATACGCAATTCCTGGAACGCCTCCGGATTTATTGAAGCCGCCAAAGGGGGATGCTTTTGCACCACGTAACCCACAGGCACTGAAAATTGATTTTGAAATGGACCCACCTTTATTTAAAGTAAGTGATACACACTATGCGGCAACTTGGTTACTTCACGAGCAAGCTCCAGAAGTAAAACCGCCGGCAGTTGTTGAAAAACGTATTCTTCAAATGAAAGCAGGTGAACAACATGACTAAACAACGTGAGAAATTAATTGAAGTAAAAAATGTAAAGCAGCACTTCGACGTGAGTGGTGGTGTTGTCAAAGCGGTTAATGATATTTCATTTGATATTTACCGCGGAGAAACATTTGGTCTTGTAGGAGAATCAGGTTGTGGTAAATCAACAACTGGAAGAACGATTATTCGTTTATATGATGCAACTGCTGGTGAAGTATTGTTCGATGGTGAAAACGTACATGGTAAGAAATCACGCACAGAATTGAAGAAATTCAACCGTAAAATGCAAATGATTTTCCAAGATCCATACGCATCATTAAATCCTCGTATGACAGTAGGGGATATTATCGCAGAAGGTATTGATATTCACGGATTAGCGAAAAGTAAAAAAGAGCGCATGGACCGTGTTCATGAACTATTAAACACAGTTGGTTTAAATAAAGAGCACGCAAACCGTTTCCCACACGAATTCTCAGGTGGACAACGTCAGCGTATCGGTATCGCTCGAGCGCTTGCTGTAGAACCAGAATTTATCATTGCCGATGAGCCGATCTCAGCACTTGACGTATCGATTCAGGCGCAAGTTGTAAACTTACTGAAAAAGTTACAAAAAGAAAAAGGCTTAACATACTTATTCATTGCCCATGATTTATCGATGGTAAAATACATTAGTGACCGCATCGGCGTAATGTACCGTGGTCAAATTGTAGAACTGACAACAAGTGAAGAGTTATATGCGAATCCAGTTCATCCATATACGAAATCACTATTATCAGCAATTCCGCTACCAGATCCAGATTATGAGCGTAATCGTAAACGTATCGTATACGATCCATCGCAGCATGATTACGGTAGCGAAGTGCCAACAATGCGTGAAATTCGTCCAGGACATTTCGTACTATGTTCTGAAGCAGAGTATAAGAAATATAAAGAAATCTATCAATAAAAAAAGAGCCATTCTTCCATTGCGGAAGGAGGGCTCTTTTTCTACTATATAAAATTACTGAACTTGAACAGAAATACTCTCTTCTTGTTCTTCAGGTTTAACTAGTGCGTAACGTTCCCACGCCCTACTTTTCCAGCGGAAGAACATAATAATCGCACGCGTCCATTCGTCGATGGCAATCGCTAGCCAAATACCAACGAGCCCCATATCTAAATGAAAGGCGAAAAAGTAGCCTAGTGGTAAACTCATTAAGACCATAGAGAATGCACCGATTAAAACAGGATATTTTGCATCACCAGCTGCACGAAGCGAATTAATGATGACGATATTCATCGTACGTCCCGTTTCAAGTAGTACACTTAGTAAAAGAACACTTGCGCCTAACCCGATAATGTGTGGATTATCTGTAAACAGTCCCATTAATTGTGTACGGAATGTAATAACGAGAGCGACCATACATAAAGTTACACCAATCGCCCATTTTACACTTTTCCACAAACGTTCGTATGCTTCATCCTTTTCGCCGCCACCAACAAGGCGGCCAATAATAATGGCTGTTCCCATACCAATCGCAATTGCAAATAAATAAGTGAACATGGAAATGTTAGTAGCGTATTGTCTAGCAGCTAATGATTCCGTTCCTAAGTACGTTGCGTAATAAAGGAAGACGATTTGACAAGCTTGATACATCACTTGTTCAAATGCAGATGGAATGCCGATTTTTAAAATTTTTCCAATGTATTCTTTGGATAAAGTGAAGTAATATTGTAATTTCACACGATATTCCATAACGCGGTATAGTAACCAGAAGAAAACAATAAGTGCGATCAATCGACTGATAGCGGAAGAAATTGCAGCCCCTTGTACACCGAGCTCAGGAAAACCAAATTTCCCGAAAATGAGTACGTAGTTTCCAGCGATATGAATAATATTCATTCCGAGTGAAATAAACATTGCTTGCTTTGTAAAACCGTGTACACGGATAATTGCGGCTAATGAGTTAATAATAGCTTGCAGGAAGATAGCCCCTCCGACGATAGATAAGTAGTTTTGTGCATACGTTAGTACATCGCCTTGTAAGTTCATTGCGAGCATCATATGTTTCGAAAATAAAAGAAAACCAGCGCTTATAACGAGCCCAACTATTAAATTTAATGTGACGGCTAATGCTGATATTTTAGATGCTTCCATAAAGCGTTTGGAACCGAGGTATTGAGATACAACGATAGCAGCGCCGTTCCCGATGACTTCTAATACTAAAATCGCAATATGAAGATATTGATTCGCTGCACCAACCCCAGATACAGCATCGTCTGATAATGCACTTAACATGAAAGTATCAGCGATCCCCATCAACATAAAAAGAAAAACTTCTAGAAAAATAGGCCATGTTAATAAGAATAAACTTAATTTCTCTGTCGGCCCATTTTTTGCTTGAATTGCTGTCATGTCCGTCCCCTCTTTACCGATATCTATTTTTAGCAAAATGTATCGTAACATACTTTCTTATCCTTTGCACTCATTTTAGCCTACATATTTTTAATATGAAGGGCCTGCTATTTTATGTTGAAAAGAGTGGGATAATTATACATAAAGTATTATAAAATATAAAATTTATTTTTATCTGATAATTTAGAAAAATAAAAAATAATTATTTTTGGCACTTTAGTAAGGAAAATAGACAATATAAAACGTTTACAAAGATATATTTTTTAACAGAAAATTTTAATGAAATAGAAATATAAATATACAAAAAAAATATTTGTGTGTATAATATGAATTATTAGAACATATATACATTTCTTTCTGTTTGAAAATAAAAGGGCTAACATTTTTTTGGAGGGTGGAAGTATGAAAAAAAAGATACCAGTTTTTGTAGCATCAACAGTAGCGATGAGCATGATGTTAGGGGCATGTAGCTACCAAAAAGATGAACCGCAAGCAAACGCAAAAGGGGATAGCGGGAAAAGCGGTGCGAAGCAAGTTATTAATCTAACAGAAGTGTCTGAAATTCCGACAATGGATACAACACTTGCCTCGGATGCTGCTTCTTCAAAAGTTATGAATAATACAATGGAAGGGCTATATCGACTTGGGAAAGGAGATAAGTTAGTTCCAGGGGTAGCGAAATCCCATACGAAATCTGAAGATGGCAAAAAATATACATTTAAATTGCGTGAAGACGCTAAATGGTCGAATGGTGATTCTGTAACAGCAAAAGATTTTGTATATGCATGGCAAAGAGCTGTTAACCCTGATACGGCAGCAAAATCAGGATATATTATGCTAGATGTGAAAAATGCAGAGAAAATTAATAAAAGAGAGCTATCACCGGATCAATTAGGTGTAAAAGCGATAGATGATTATACATTAGAAGTTGAATTGGATAATCCAGTTCCATATTTTCTCAATTTAACGGTATATCCACTATTTTTCCCATTAAATGAGAAGTATATGAAAGAACAGGGAGAAAAATTTGGTTTGGAAGCAAATACAACTTTGTATAACGGTCCATTTGTATTAAATGAATGGAAACATGAACAAAGTTTCCAATTAAAGAAAAATCCAAATTATTGGGATCAAAAAGAAGTGAAATTAGAAGAAGTTAACTTTAATGTTGTAAAAGATACAGGAGCAGCTGTTAATTTGTATAATACGAATGCGATTGACAGAGTTGGTTTATCAGCGGAATTAGTTGATAAGTATAAAGGACAAAAAGACTTTAAAACAATTAATGATCCAACTGTATTCTTCTTGCGTTTTAATCAAAAAAATCCGGCTTTAGCTAACAAAAATATTCGTAAGGCTATTTCTAGTGCATACGATCGAGATGGTATTGGAGAGGTTATTTTAAACAACGGTTCTAAGGGAGCTTATGGTTTAGTACCATCTGATTTTGTTAAAGGGCCAGATAAGCAAGATTTCAGAAAAGAAAATGGAAAGCTTTCGAAAGTCGATGTGAAAGAAGCGAAAAAATTCTGGGAAGCAGGCAAGAAAGAATTAGGTAAGGATAAAATAGAACTAGAATTTTTAAACTTTGATAATGAAGAATCTAAGAAAATTGGTGAGTATGTAAAGGGAGAATTAGAAAAGAATTTACCAGGTCTAACAGTAACAATTAAGATGCAACCATTTGCACAAAAATTAAAACTTGAAGATAGTGGACAGTTTGATATTTCATTTACTGGATGGGGACCTGATTTCCCTGATGCAATCACATTCCTTGATATGTTTATAACAGATGGTTCACAAAATAAAATGGCTTATTCTAATGCTCAGTATGATGACATTATTAAAAAGGCAAAGCAAGAAGGCTCAGATGTAAAAGGACGTTGGGATGAACTGTTAAAAGCAGAGAAAATTTTATTTGAGGATGCAGCAATTGCGCCGGTATTCCAACGTGGCAGATCTATATTAGAAAGAGAAACGATTAAAGATGTGTATATCCACAAATATGGCGGTGAATTAAGCTTTAAATGGGCATCCGTAGGGAAATAAAAAAAGCAGGCTAACCACCTGCTTTTTTTTAATACGTGCGTTTCTTATAAATGCCTTTTCCGCCAACTTGATTCCAGCCGGATTGTACATCCAAACTTTTGTTAACAAACTTCATTTTTTCTTTTCCGCCAAAGAGCTTTTCCCCGATGCTATTTGTAATGACACCAATCAATGCTGTTATTCCGATGATGAGGGCAGCAACCGTAATAAAATCAATAAAAAAAGCAATCATTTGCAAACTCCCCCTTTGCCTGTCTGTATGTTTATTGTATGAGATAAAAAATAAAAAAGAAAGAAATGTCAGAAAAAAATTAATTTACTTTAGAAATCGTGTGGACAGGAGGGAGAATGTTTGTTAAAATAAGAACAAACGTTCCTTTCTATTCTCATTTGTATAGTCTTACATTTCTTAATTGATTTATCAGGAAAAAGTAAGAAAACGTTCTCTTTTTCATAGGGAAGATTATAGATAAATAACTATATATTATATGAAAAATCTAGAGGAAGTGAGTATTGAAAGGGTTGAAAGTTATTGTTCAAGTACAGCTAAATTGAGCGTAATCATGTTACATAGCAGTGGAATACACGGAAGAGTTTTCTCAACTAGCAGGAAATTTACTGTATATTTCTTGCAAAATCTATTGTATAATGATTATAGAAGTTACTTATTAAAAGTAATTGTTGTTTATTATAAGTTGTTGCTTACATGAAATGCGATTTTTGTACTTTTCAATAAGACAAGTTATCGCGAAAAATTGCTGAAGTTAGAAATTAAAACTGTATTTAGTACAGAATTTGTACTCTTTAAGGAGAGTGAGCTTTGTATGGTAACATTATATAGTTCTCCAAGCTGTACGTCTTGTAGAAAGGCGAAATTATGGCTAGAGGAAAATCATATTCCCTATACAGAACGTAATATTTTCTCAGATCCATTAACAATTGAGGAAATTAAAGAGATTTTACGTATGACAGAAAGCGGAACGGATGAGATTATTTCTACTCGTTCGAAAGTTTTCCAAGAATTGAATGTAAACTTAGAATCTTTACCACTTCAAGATTTATATAAGATGATTCGTGACTATCCAGGGATTTTACGTCGTCCAATTATGATTGACGAGAAACGCCTTCAAGTTGGTTACAACGAAGACGAAATTCGCCGTTTCTTACCACGTACAGTAAGAACGTTCCAATTACGTGAAGCACAACGTCTTGTAAATTAATTATAATAATATGAAAACCTTCTACCTATTATATAGTAGAAGGTTTTTTTAATGTTTCACATTGCGTAATCGAACTTGTTGTACAATAAAGCCAATGCATAAAATAGTGAAAATGAACAAATAAGGAATGCTTGCAGTGAAACTTGGGTTGTTATGAAAAAAGGTTGCAAGTCTGTCTTCATGTGTAACCATTTTTCCTGCAGTATAAGCAAGAATCGCTGCACCGCAATAAATGAGGAATGGAAATCGTTCCATAAGTATTAAAATAAGTTTGCTACCCCAAATAATAATAGGGATAGAAATGAGTAAGCCAATTATGACGAGTAAAAATCTCCCGTGAGCTGCACCTGCAATGGCAATAACATTATCAAACCCCATAACGAGATCCGCGAAAACAATTGTCCGCACAGCTTGGAATAAAGTTGTTTTTCCTTGAATAGCAGAAAGATCGTTGTTATTATCAGTTAATAAATTGACTGCAATTAATGTAAGTAAAACCCCGCCAATCAGTTGTAGAAATGGAATGTCGAGTAAATAGACAGCTAATATAGTAAGGGCAATTCTTAGTACGATTGCTAAAAGAGTACCAATCAAAATAGCTTTATTTCGTTTCGATTCAGGTAAATTTCGGCTAGCTAGTGCGATGACGATTGCATTGTCACCACCTAATACAACATCGATACCGACAATCATTAGTACGGATGTTAAAAACTCTAAGTCCATTCGTCTGCCTCCATTTATAATGTTTTAATAAGCGAACTGTATGTATGTGATGAAGAAAGTTGTTGTTAAATAATCTCTTCCAATAGAAGTTTCACTTTATTAAAGTGTACGGGGGAATGTGGAAATGTATGTCCAAATTTTTTGTAAGTAAGAAATCGCTATAATAATATATTTATGTAGTTGATCGAGTAAAGATAGGCATATAACTATTTTTGTAAAATAAATCGATTTTATTTCCATTCTGGAGAATCTTATCATAAAATGAGAGTACAAGAATCTATTGATTTGTCATATGAGTGGGGAATCCCTTCATAACAATTCTAAGCAGGAAGGGAGAGTTGTATTTTGGATATTGAAAGAATTAATGATCATACGATGAAATTTTTTATTACGTACATTGATATAGAGGATAGAGGATTTAATCGTGAAGAAATTTGGTATGATCGCGAACGAAGTGAAGAGCTCTTTTGGGAGATGATGGACGAAGCTCGTGATCATGACGACTTCTTTATTGATGGGCCGTTATGGATTCAAGTGCAAGCAGTCGATAAAGGGATTGAAGTACTTGTCACGAAAGCAGAGCTTTCAAAGGACGGACGAAAGCTAGAACTACCGATAGGAGTAGACAAAATTATAGATATTCCTCTAGATGAAGGCATCGAATCATTATTCCAACAAGAGTTAGTCGAAGAGGTAGAAGAACAAACAGGAACAAACTTTAATGAAGATGGTACGTTTGGCTTTTTAATTAAATTTAATGATTTTGAAGATGTCATTTCATTAAGTCATCGTCTTATCTTTGAAGATATAAAAGATGAGCTGTATTCATTTGAGAACCGCTATTATGTATATGTGGAATTCGATGAAGTGCTACATGATGAAGAAGAAATCGATCGTATTTTAAGTATTATTTTAGAATATGGGGAAGAATCAACTTTAACAATTCATCGTGTAAGTGAGTATGGAAAACAAATTGTGAAAGAGCATGCGCTTGAAACGATTCGCAATAATTTTCCTGCTAAAACGTAGGCCGATTTCTGTAGTATGAAATCGGCTTTTTATATGAAGAATAGGAAAGCTTTCTTAGTTAGGAGGTAAGAGATGAAAAATACGTTAAAGCTGATTTTCTTTATCCTGCTATTGTTCGCATTATTTGTTTCGTTACGTATGTTTATTGATGTAGCATTTTATTCAGATGTGATTGGGATAAAAGATGTTTCGATTTTAGGTATTATTAGTATTTTATTTACAGTATCTGCGTTTTTAATTGGTTGCGTTATTTTCTTAGAAAATCGCCATCCATCTAAAACACTTACATGGTTAATTGTGTTAGGAATTTTTCCGGTATTTGGCTTCTTTGCTTATTTATTATTTGGACAAAATTTTCGGAGAAAAAGAATGTTTCAAAAGAAGGCGTTACTTGATGAACAGGCGTTTTTACAATATAAAGGGCATGATGATTACGAAGAAAGAATTTTACGCAATCATAAGCATCAAGAGCTGTTATTTCGTTTAGCGGATCGCTTAGGCGCTTTAAATATTTCATTTCAAACTGAAACGAGGACATTAACAAATGGAGATGAAACGTTTCAGGCCATTTTAGATGGATTAAAACGAGCGAAACATCATATTCATATGGAATATTACATTGTGCGTGATGATAAATTAGGAACAGAAATTAAAGATATTTTAATACAAAAATCAAAAGAAGGCGTTGTTGTTCGTTTTTTATATGATGCGGTTGGAAGTTTTAAGTTATCAAAATCGTATATTGAAGAATTAAACGATGCAGGTGTCGAAATGATTCCGTTCTTTCCTGTGCGCTTTCCGATTTTAAACGATAAGATTAATTATCGAAATCATAGGAAAATTGTTGTGATTGATGGGAACGAAGGGTTTGTAGGCGGATTAAATATCGGTGATGAGTATTTAGGGAAAAGTAAATATTTTGGCTTTTGGCGAGACACGCATTTGTATTTACGTGGTGAAGCGGTTCAAAGTTTACAGCTTATTTTCCTTCAAGATTGGTTTTATATGACTGGAGAGGCTGTGCTAGCTCCTGAATATTTACAAGCAAAAGCAGTTGAGGGTGATCATTGGGGAGGCGTGCAGCTCGTTGCAGGCGGCCCCGATAATAAGTGGGAAACGATTAAGCATTTATATTTCGCAATGATCGCTTCTGCTCGGAAATCTATTTGGATTGCAACGCCGTATTTCATTCCGGATGATGATATTTTATCCGCATTAAAGGTAGCTGCGCTTGCTGGTATTGATGTTCGTTTGTTAATGCCGAGTAAGCCTGATAAGCGTACTGTCTTTTACGCATCGAGATCGTACTTCCCAGAGCTTTTAGATGCAGGGGTAAAGATATATGAGTATGAAAAAGGTTTTCTCCATAGTAAAGTTGTCATTGTCGATTCTGATTTAGCTTCAATTGGGACAGCTAATATGGATATGAGAAGTTTCCATTTGAATTTTGAAGTAAATGCCTTTTTATATGATACAGATAGCATTCGAAAGCTTGTTCAAGATTTTAAAGACGATTTAGAAGAATCCAGTGAAATTCACGTCGATCATTTTCATAAAAGGCGTCTTCATAGACGAATTGTTGAATCGACATACCGGTTATTATCGCCTTTATTATAAAAAGAGATGTCCGAAATTGGGACATCTCTTTTTTAAAAGGAATTTGTTGAAAATTGTAGAATATAAAGAGCTGAAAGGGTGTGATTACGATATTTATAGCTAAAAGAGAAAACGGAGAAAAAATTCATTTACTCTACAATTGTAATGAAGAGCTTTTGCGCCGTATGCGTCAACAGGAACGATTCTTTTGTGTAGCTTGTGGAAAGGAAGTACAAATGAAATTAGGGAAACAAAAAAGTTGGCATTTTGCTCATAAAAAAGTGGATTCATGTCTTGCCTTTTATGAAGCGGAATCTATGTATCATAGGCACGGTAAAGAATTGTTATATAGATGGTTCAAACGTCAAAACTTTCATGTAGATATAGAGCATTATCTGCCCCAGATTCAGCAACGACCAGATATTTTTATAGAGAGAGCAGGGAGAAAAATTGCGATTGAATACCAATGCGCAAACCTTTCTATAGAGCAGCTGTACAAACGAACCTATTTGTATTGGCGAGCGGGTATACAGGTCATTTGGATCATTGGTGGAAATCAATTGAAAAAGCAATCTGCATATTGGATGAAATTCTCCTCACTTATGGCTTTCTCCTTACAATCTTATCCTCAACCATTTCTTATTTTCTTCTGTTCCAAACAAAAATCATTTATGAAATGCGCGTTTCTCACTTCATTTTCTACAAGCGTCTCTTTCTCACATACTATATATTTACCAACTGAAACTACTACTTTTGAACTACTCTTTTCCCCTGTTCCTTTCCAAAAAGAAATATTAGACCGAGAATGGAAGCAACGAAAGGACTATTTTCGAAAAAATGCTTTGCCTATTTGGAATTATAATTATAAGTCACTATTACGCCTCTTATATCAATTTAAATGTACCCCAGCGAGTTTTCCTTCTGAGGTTGGTGTTCCACTCCCTTCTGGATTTGCTTTTCAAACAAACCCATTTATATGGCAAGCTTTTCTATATATGAAGTGTATAGGGGAGCTTGCAGTAGGAGAGTGTATTTCTCTTCAATATGTGTGTAGTTATGTAAAAAAGTATACGAAAAGGCGTATGCTCCCGTACTTTTCAAAGCATATATGGAAAGTAGCAGTTACTGAATATATGACATTCTTATGTTATACAGGTGTATTACGTAAAGTGGAGACTTATAAGTACCGGAAAATAAGGGGGATCGTTATGTTAAAAACAGAGGAGGAAGTTATGAAATATGATGAAACTTGTTTAGCGTATGCCTTATCTTTATTTGAGGCAAAGTACAACATGAGAGAAGGAAAAGGGGATATAATAAAGACTGATTGTGAAGGAATTACATAAGAAAAAAACGAATTGTACTTAAGTAGAGATAATTAAAGGAGGGCTTAAAGAATGTCTGAACAAAACAAAGCGAAAACATTACCAGATCGCAATGAGATTGAAGAAGCAAGTACGTGGCGATTAGAAGATATTTTCCAAACAGATGCAGAATGGGAAAAAGAATTCCAAGCTATTAAAGAGCTATTACCGAAGTTAATTGAATTTAAAGGGAAACTTGGTGACTCTGCGGACAATTTACTTGAGGCATTGCAATATGAAGATGAAATTTCAATGCGATTAGGTAAGCTATATACATATGCTCATATGCGTTACGATCAAGATACAACAAACTCTGTATATCAAGCATTAAATGATCGCGCAACAAATTTATATTCACAAGTATCTAGTAGCACAGCGTATATTGTACCTGAAATTTTGTCGGTTTCAGAAGATACACTGCAAACATTCTTGAAGGAAAATAGAGACTTAAGTGTATATGAACATGCATTAGAAGAAATTACACGTCAACGCCCGCACGTATTATCAGAAGCTGAGGAGGCTTTATTAGCGGAAGCATCTGAAGTAATGAGTTCATCAAGCAATACATTTGGTATGTTGAATAACGCGGATTTAAAATTCCCATCTATTAAAGGTGAAGACGGAGAAGAAATAGAAATTACACATGGTCGTTACATTCAGTTTTTAGAAAGTGATGATGGCCGTGTTCGCGAAGATGCATTTAAAGCTGTATATGAAACGTACGGGAAATTTAAAAATACATTCGCAAGTACGTTAAGCGGAGCAGTAAAACGTAATAATTTCAATGCGCGTGTTCGTAAATATGATTCTGCTCGCCAAGCTGCACTAAGCAATAATAATATTCCGGAAGCAGTATACGATCAACTTGTTGAAACGGTAAATGACAACTTACATTTATTACACCGTTACATCGATATTCGTAAGCGGGCATTAGGACTTGATGAGCTTCATATGTATGATTTATATACACCACTTGTACCAGAAGTGAAAATGAATGTGAAATACGAAGAAGCGCAAGACCTTTTATTAAAATCTTTAAACGTACTTGGTGATGAATATGTTGATATTTTGAAAGAAGCATATGAAAATCGCTGGGTAGATGTGTATGAGAATAAAGGAAAACGAAGCGGGGCATATTCATCTGGTGCATATGGAACAAATCCGTATATTTTAATGAACTGGCATGATAATGTAAATAATTTATTTACACTTGCTCATGAGTTTGGTCATTCGGTGCATAGTTACTATACAAGAAAAACACAACCGCACGTATATGGTGATTATTCCATCTTCGTAGCAGAAGTGGCATCAACTTGTAATGAAGCGCTTCTAAATGATTATTTATTAAAAACGACAGAAGATAAGAAAGAGCGTCTATATTTATTAAATCATTATTTAGAAGGATTCCGTGGTACTGTATTCCGTCAAACGATGTTTGCAGAGTTTGAACATATTATTCATAAGAAAGTACAAGAAGGACATGCTGTTACGCCAGACATGCTAACGGAAATCTACTACGATTTAAATAAGAAATATTTCGGTGACGCTTTAGTAATCGACGAAGAGATTGGTTTAGAATGGTCTCGTATTCCGCACTTCTACTACAACTATTACGTATATCAATACGCAACAGGATTTAGTGCAGCGACAGCTCTATCTAAACAGATTTTAGAAGAAGGACAACCAGCAGTAGAACGTTATATTAACGAGTTCTTAAAAGCAGGAAGCTCTGATTATCCAATTGAAGTGCTGAAAAAAGCAGGAGTAGATATGGCATCTCCTGAACCAGTAAAAGAGGCACTACAAGTATTTGAAGAGAAATTAAATGAATTAGAAGCATTATTATTTGAAGAAAAGTAATGAAAAAAGACGAGGGATTGTATCCTCGTCTTTTTTGTTGAATAAATTCAATGTCGATATTTGTCGAAAAAATAAGGTGAATTTCTTTGTTTTTTCTAACTGAAAGGATAGTTTTACAGCTGATTTTTGAAATTAAAACCCTTTGAATCTTTTTTTATGATTGAAATAAGAGAGAGTGATAACGATGATTCCGAATAAAAGAGGTAAGGCAATAATTTTAGGAAAAGCTTGTAGTAGAGAGAGTATGTACAAGAAAAAAGAAACGATGACAGCTAGAAAGAGAAGAGCAATATAAGATTTTTTCATAAATAACCCCCCTAAATGCCCTTTTTTATAGCTTATTCAAAAATGAAAACGTTTAGAATGTGACAAAAGTGTGAATTTCGACAAAAGGGGTTGTCATCTGGCGTCGAATCTTGTAATATAATAAGCGTGAACGAATTCACATACAAACATATACCCCTTTGTTTGAACGTGAAAATTTCTCCCATCCCCTTTAATATTTTTATAAGCCGTAAAGAAAAAGACCTGGTGTTTACACCAGGTCTTTTTCTTTTACTATCCATTTCCAATAACGTTCGCATTTTACTTCAATCATTTGTACTTTTCGTTTCAGTTGTAATTTTTTAAGTTCGCGCTCAATTTCTTGCTGCGGACAGTCATAAATAAATGCTACTTCTTTTGAAGATATAAATTGTGTTGCTTCTAGTAATGCTTCTAAAGGTGGTAATGGTTCCGGCTCAATTTCACATTTTACAAGTTCTTTCAATAATTGTACGTATACATCGTAGGAATAATTTCCAGAGATTTTAATACCTTCTTCATCTGAGTTCGCATGAAAAAAGACGAGGGAGGGTATTTCTGTAATATGCATCTCATTCGTGAATTTCAAGTCACATTGGAAAGCTTTTTTTGCACTAGCAGAATGTAGATCTTTTTTAAATTCTTCTACATCAATATTGCTGTCTTTCGCACATGCAAGTAATAGTTCGCAGTCAGGGTTTGATACATTTTCAAGGAAAATGTATTCTTGGAGTTTTCGCAAAAACTTCGAACCTGCTTTTCGGCCTTGCAACTCCGCCGCCTTAATTGCCATCGAAACTAAATATGGTGTTGACGATGCTTCTTGCATATGTACCTTTCCATCACATGAAAAACCTTGTAAACTTGTTGTCTTTTCCCACACAAATCGAATATTAGCAGGTTTATTCCATTTGTGTGAGGAAGCGTTCGTTCCATCCACTTTTCCTGTTACGATATGACGAATAGAGAAGTATTTCCCGTATTCAAGCCATAGTTTAATAATAAAAGGCTCAATTTCCCAGCAATCTTTACAAAGTGGATCAATAAATAAATATGCTTCTACAGACTTATGCTCGCATGCGGAAGGAGATGGCATATTTATATGCTTTGCTTCCTGCTTATCCATTACACTTCACCTGTTTCGTTTGGAGTATTAACCATATGCTGAGCGGTTAATGCTAAACGTTCAAAAACAAACTCTCTTATATGACCATGCACTCCAGTATCATCCATTGCTTGCTCCATACATGATAGCCAAGCCTCTGCTCGTTTTGGAGTAATCTCAAACGGAAGATGGCGTGCTCTTAACATAGGATGACCATGTTCTTCAGTGTACAAATTAGGACCACCTAAATATTGTGTTAAAAATTGCTTCTGCTTCCTAGCAGTTTCTGTTAAATCTTCCGGGAAGATGGGAGATAAGTCAGGGTGTTTACTGACATAGGAATAAAATGTATCTACTAATATTGCAATGCATTGTTCACCGCCAATTGCTTCAAATGGTGTCATCGGTTGCTTGCTCATCCTTTATAAACTCCTTTTTCCATGAAATGTATATCTATTGTAGCAATGGAATGTTCGAGAGGGCAAATAAACAGCCTTCTCAAACATTCTTTGCTTATTCTACGGGTGTAAACTTTTTTAGTAAGATGTATCCACTAGTGAAACATATTCACTAGTGGAATTTTCACTTTAGCGTGCTTTGTTTTGTTTGGCAAGGAAAAAGCGTTTTACTTTGTTATTTGTATGACGAACAGGTATGTTATGTTGCGTTAATAAATGAATAAATGCAGCTTTTCCTGTTTCTTCATCTTGCACTTCAAATTCAATTTCATAATCATCGTGATTGTAATAGAAACTATGATCAAAGACAAGCGTTCCGCCTTTAAATAATGCTTCGGCTCTTTCTGTTGTTAAACTACCCATATATGTTAAAGCGGAAACAGGAATTTGTAATTTGTGTAGTTGATTTACTACTGCTCCTTGAATGATTGTGTTTGTTTCCATCATCATTTTTGCTTCGTCTTCTGTTACGACTTGATGCGTTTCTAATAAGCCGATTTCTGCAGGTTGTTTCAGCGTTAACGTATAAGTTTCTCCTTTATGACGAATACGAAGTGCAGAGCCAGTTTCTTTTAACGAGAAGTCAGGTGTTTCAAAGTAGTGATTCACTTGTTTCGTAAATGCTTCAATGGAAAACGATTTACATAATATATCGAATTCTTCTTTTGTAACGATATTTTTGAATTCAATTTCAATTTCTTGTGTCATTGTATAATCTCCTTTTGAAAAATAATTCTTTACACATTATCGCTTTTTCATAAATTTGGTTCAATGTTTTATTTGTTTGCGTCCATGTTATGATACAATAATACTGTTAAGTAAGACAGGAAGTTGAGATGGAGGAGTTCGAGCATGCAAAATAAAATTCAAGTTAAGAGCGTAGAAACGAGAGAGAATGCGCTTATTTTTTGTGCGGAAAATAGTGAAATAGAGGTAAAGGAGCTAAGTGCGCGTAATCACGTACTTGTAGACTCAGACAATTTATCATTTTTATATATTTTAGAAAACGAATCATCTTTCATTTATGTAAGTATTCCGCACACATGCTGGGAAGCAATGCATGAAGCGATGAATAAAGATATGGTAATGTTCATTCGCGTGAATGACATTGAAATGGAATTAGAAGGATTAAAAGAAGAAGTAGAATATTTAGTTGAAAATATTGAAGGTAATGCAAATTACGGAGAAGAACTAGTAACTGCTGTAGAAAAAGTATTTCTATAAGCAAATGGATTGATTTTGGTGGTGGTTGAAATGAATCGAAATTGGGAAGAATTTTTAGCACCTTACCACCAAGCGGTGGCAGAGCTGAAAGTGAAATTAAAAGGAATGCGTACGCAGTTTGCAATGTTGACGGAGCATTCCCCAATTGAGTTTGTAACTGGACGAGTGAAATCAGTTGCGAGTATTATTGATAAAGCGGAGAAGAGAAATGTACCGCTAGACCGGCTTAGAGAAGATATGCAAGACATTGCGGGCCTTCGAATGATGTGTCAATTTGTTGATGAGATTAAGCCTGTTGTAGAGTATCTTCGAAAACGAAATGACTTTGAAATCGTGGAAGAACGTGATTATGTCACGCAAAAGAAAGATAGCGGCTACCGCTCTTATCACGTTGTCATTAGTTACCCTGTTCAAACGATTCAGGGGGAAAAAAAAGTATTGGTAGAAATCCAAATACGCACGCTAGCAATGAACTTTTGGGCAACAATTGAGCATTCTTTAAATTATAAATATAGTGGACGTTTTCCTGAAGATATTAAAATACGCTTGCAACGTGCAGCGGAAGCGGCGTTTTTATTAGATGAAGAGATGTCTTCTATTCGTCTTGAGATTCAAGAAGCGCAGAAGGCTTTTTCAAGAAAGCAAGAAACGAAAGATTCCGAATCATAAACTAAAGGGTGTTGGGCGATGAAATTTACGATTATGTCAAAGGGAGATCAATCATCAGATACACTGGCAAGCACGATGAAAGAGTACTTGTTAGATTTTGGATTTACAATGGATGAAAAGGAACCCGATATTGTAATTTCTGTTGGGGGAGATGGAACGCTTTTATATGCGTTTCATCGTTATTATAATCGATTGGATGAAACAGCATTTGTTGGTGTACATACAGGACATTTAGGTTTCTATGCAGATTGGTTACCGACAGAAGTAGAGAAATTAGTAATTGCGATTGCGAAAACACCATTCCAAGTGGTGGAATATCCGCTTTTAGAAGTGATTATTCGCTATGTGAATGGAAGTAAAGAGTCACAGTATTTGGCGATGAATGAGGCGACTGTAAAAAGTGCAGAAGGTACATTAGTAACAGAAGTAGAAATACGCGGAGAATATTTTGAAACATTCCGAGGGGACGGTCTTTGTATTTCTACTCCTTCAGGAAGTACTGCGTATAATAAAGCGCTTGGCGGAGCAATTATTCACCCTTCTATTGAAGCGATTCAAATTGCAGAAATGGCGTCCATTAACAATCGTGTGTTTCGTACTGTGGGATCGCCACTCGTATTGCCGAAGCACCATACATGTGTGTTAAAGCCAGCTGCAGGAATGAACTTACAAATTACAGTGGATCATTTAACGATGGTCCATCAAGATGTGAAATCAATCCAGTATCGTGTCGCAAACGAGAAAGTACGATTTGTTCGTTTCCGCCCGTTCCCGTTCTGGAAACGAGTTCGTGACTCGTTTGTTGCAGATAAATAGAAAGGGTTATATATTTGAACAGATTTACATTGAAATGGGATATAGGGCTGGCTGAAGAGGGGATTTTAGTTAGGGAATTCTTGAAAACGAAAGGTATTTCTAAAGCCGCTTTAACGGATATAAAGTTTCACGGCGGGGCAATTGAAGTAAATGGTCAACATGCAAGTGTTCGTCATCGGTTGCGCGCTAGTGAAGAATTACGTATTTTTTTTCCAGTGGAGGAAAGAAGTGAAGGGATGATTGCAGAAGATATCCCTTTATGTATTGTATATGAAGATGATGCGGTTCTTATCATTGATAAAGAGGCGAACATGTCAACGATTCCGTCTAGAGAACATCCGACAGGGAGTGTTGCCAATGCGCTTTTATCTCATTATGATAAGCAGTATCTTGCAAGTACAGTGCACATTGTAACACGGTTAGATCGTGATACTTCAGGGCTTATGCTTATTGCAAAAAATCGTTTCGTGCATCATCTTTTATCGAAGCAGCATCAACAAAAAGCTGTGAAACGAACGTATGAAGCAATTGTTCACGGTGAGATGGTAGAACGAGAAGGAATGATTGGTGCACCAATTGGTCGGAAATCTGATAGCATTATTGAGCGAACAGTTTGTGAGGATGGACAAAGGGCAGTTACTCATTTTAAAGTAATTGGTAGTACATATCATAAGACACATGTAGCGCTGGAGCTTGAGACAGGAAGAACGCATCAAATTCGTGTGCATATGGCTCATATAGGACATCCATTACTTGGTGATAACTTATATGGAGGAAGAAGGGATGAAATGAAACGGCAAGCACTTCATAGTAAATCTTTGACGTTTTATCATCCTATTTTAGAGAAAGAAATGTCTTTCACTATAAAGATTCCAAGCGATATGCAAGCGTTACTTAGGAATGCTTAAAAAGGGAACAAAATTCTTATATTATAAAGAATTTTGTTCCCTTTTTTCTTAGCGGAATAATATTAAAATTTGGTTTTCACCCGTACGCTTTATAACGAAAAATCCATTTTCGGCTTTTGTAGCAATGCCATTGTCATTTGGACGACAATATCCATGCGTTTCGCAAGTGCCGTCATCACGTACTAACATTTGCCCAATTAATCCGACAGGAAGCCACTCGGCGCGATCTTTTCTTGCTACATATTTGCAAGCTGGATCCCATTCTGTATTTAAAAGAGGTTGTATTTCTTCTGATTCCGTCCATACATATTGGCGTTTTCCAAAGTTGTCTGTTTTATAGCGTTTTTGCCAACTTAAAGCCCCGCTATTTCCTATAAGTGCAGGGGTTGCACTAGATATTCCTAAAATGAACGAATCGTGTGAAGTAGCTATCCGAATTTTTTCTTCGCTACTAAATGTAACGAAATAACCGACATCAATAGGTTTATGACCTTCTGTTTCAAACATTTGTGCAAAATCCGTTCCGCTTGCATTGTAAGACGCGCCCTCAATATACATTTCTCCATTATGGGCAAGCCATTTAGCACCGATATTATGGTCGGTGTCGTTTGCACCATTTGCAATAAACCAGGAATAAGCTTCTTCTGCAGTGCCGAAGCGCCCCATAATATGGCTACCTGCAAAATGAGCTGTTGATGTATGATGACCTTCCGCATGAGAAGAGGAGCCGTTAGCGATAGTTGCGGTTCCTTCTGCGTGTGCTGCTTCGCCTAAAGCAGTCGTCTGTTTACCCTCCGCATGAGAATAAGCACCGCCTGCTGTCGTTTCACTTCCCTCACTATGCGAACTATGTCCAGTTGCTTTTGAGTTGGATCCTTCTGCATGAGAGAAAGAACCTTTTGCGTGTGTTAATAAGCCTTCCGCATGTGCTGCCATGCCCTCCGCATGAGAGTGAAGCCCCTCCGCATATGCATATCGGCCGCCCCTTTTAACTTTTGTATTTTCAGGTGTAGGTGTCTCAATTATGAGTGGTTTTTCAGTTTGTATATCATTCGATGAAGCTAATGCTTCTTTTATTTTTTTTACTTTGTTTATAATAGCAGCTGGAATTTCTGGTTCCACTTTTTTATTTATTGCTACAGAATTATTTTCTTCCGCCTTTTCTTCTGTTTGGTTAGAACGTAGTACCTGTTCATCTTGATTTGAGAGCTGTTTATTTTTTTGTTGCATCTTTATTTTTCTGTGATCGATTATGTGGTTCATCACAGCATTTTCTAAAGAGACATATGTTGGTTTTACTTTGCTTTTTTTTGATGACTCTTGTTCTTCTAGTTCTTCTATGGCTGCAGCCCGAATACTACACCAGTTGTTAATTCCGTACATGGGCAGATATAAAGGGGGAAATTTTCTTTTTTGTTTAGAAGATTTTTTCTTCATTCTGTCACCTCCTGCGACATTATATGTAAAGTAATTAAAAAAAGATGCACTTTATTGCATCTTTTTTTAATTACTTTACCTAGTTTTATATGAGATCTGCCTAAATAATACGGTAATCTCTCGCTAAGTAAGGTAGTTATGAAATTGGACGGAACTTCTCAGCGACAAAAGGTAAAGAAGACGGGACAGAGATAGTCTCCATTTCAGGATAACGTAATCCGGTTAATTTGCCACCAAATACAGCACCAGTATCAATATTGACTGTCTGATTGACGAATCGAGGTTCTTTTACTGGTGTATGTCCATATACAATCCAAGCTTGCCCCTTGTATTCTTGCGCCCAATCGCGACGGACAGGTGAGCCATCGGCATGCTTTTCTCCTGTAATATCGCCATATAATACAAAGGTTTGTACTTTTTTATCTCGTCTTCCTATGTAATCTTGCCGAATCCCAGCGTGACATACGATTACTTTTTTTTCATCTAGTATGTGGTAGAGTGGTGATTGTTCATAAAGAGTGATAAACTTTTCTTTTATAATGTTTTGCTTATGAGAGGGAAGTGCCTCATATTCAGCGACAGTTGTTTCAAGTCCGTGAGCGATTGTTACATTACGTCCAAGGAAAAATCGATATAGTTTATTACAGTGATTTCCAGGAGCGTAATAAGCTTCTTTTTTATGTATGACAAGTTCCCATACAATTTCGATCATACGTAATGAATGAGGACCACGGTCTGTAATATCACCAACGAATGCAAGTTTACGTTGTTCAGGGTGGATCGGTAGACCGCTACTCCAGTTATATCCTAGCTTCTCTGTTAAATTTTGAAACTCTTGGAAGCATCCATGAATATCTCCTATAATGTCATATTTCATATTTAAACCTCCATCGTATTTTTCATTAGTATATCTAAAAAAGGATAGAGATAAAAATATAGCGTTTTTGTGTTGTTCATTTAAACATAAAGCTTTTCGTTCTTGAGCGAATATTTAAAATGAATCCAATCGCAATCATGTATGTAAGCAGTGAACTTCCTCCGTAGCTCATAAGAGGTAATGTTATCCCTGTAATGGGAAGTAATCCGATTGTCATCCCGATATTTTGGAATACTTGGAAAGTAAACATTCCGATTGTACCAGCGCAAATGTAACTACCGAAAGGGTCATTACTTTCTAAAGCGATATGAATCATTCGAAAAATGAGTAAGAAAAAAAGTGAAATAATGACACTTGCGCCTAGAAATCCAAATTGTTCAGCGACATTAGTGAAAATAAAATCTGTATGTGGTTCTGGAAAATATACTTGTCCATTTTCCCACCCCTTTCCTTGCATTTCTCCGGATCCAGTCGCTAAGAATGCTTGTCTTAATTGATAGCCTTGCGCATCATATTTGTAAGGTGCCAACCATCCGTAGAAGCGATTTAATTGATATTCTTTTAAAATGTGTGCTTTAAAGAAATCTGTGTGAGTAAAAAAATATATATTAATGTAGATCCAGCCACGAAAGTACCTGAAACTAATCCGAAAATAAAACGCCATCGTATGCCAGAAACTAGTATCATTGCTGCAAGCATCGCTGAAATGACCATTGTGTTTCCTAAATCTGGTTCTTTTGCAATAAGTAGTAGTGGTGGCAAGCTTGTCGCAAATATTTTTCCAAGTAATAAAAAATCGTCACGCATTGTTCGGGAAAAATATTTCTCATTATGATTTGCTATAATTCGTCCAATGACGATAATTAAAAACAATTTCATAATTTCAGAAGGCTGAAAATTTCCGATGCCTGGGAGCCTGTACCAAGCGGTAGCGCCTTTAATTGTAACGGCACCTGGTACTTGAAGTTCTAGTCCAATAAGTAGTACCATTGCAAAGCTATACAAATACCAAGCAATTTTTTGATAACGATCGAAATCGATAATCATAATAACACCAATGGCTATAAATCCAATGAAGTACCATTGGATTTGCTTGAGTACAAAATTGACGTTTTGTAAAAATGGCGGTAAGGAGGCTTGCGCACTTGCAATAGCACAACAACTAACAATCCCAATGGCAAATAAAATAAATAGTAATACGTAGTCTATTTGATATTGAGAATTTGAATCTTTCAATGTAGGTATTCCTTTCTACTGCTCTTTATAGTAATGGATTTTATCCCGCATTAATGGGCAGTAAGACCCCCACCTCAAAATTCAGCGAAAGCGAAGAAGTTAGGAGGGGGATCAACTGCCCGTAAAAGCCCGATTGGTTCAACTAATAATCAGTGGGGGATGAAGAAAACCCCCACTGATTAAAGTTTCACTTTATAGTATGAGAAAGAATGTATGAACTATACGAATGATTCACATATAGTCCATACACTTTTGATTTTGCAGAGTAGTTTAATTGTTTAACTCTTTAATAATTATATCCAAACAATGGGCAAGACGTACATGTGCGTCAGGAAAAATATCTAGTTGATGAAGGTAGTATTTTAAGGAACTTTTACACCATTTGTAAGCACTAAGTAGAGCTGTTCTATAGTCTGTAGTATTTTGTAAAAATCCATATTCTTTTGCTGTTATAACGAGGTGTGTGAAATCTTCGCAACCTTGAAGTAGTTTATTGTGTATTTGTTGTCCAGCATGGTAGCGAAATTGACTTAAAGGCTCAGAAATGTATATTGCATTTCCTTTAGAAAGTAAAGAAATCCATGAGGCCATATCAACACTACAAGAATATTGTCGCTCTTTAAGGGTGCCAAAAGGTTCAGTGAGCAAGTTCTTTCGAAACAAAGTAGTTGTAGGTTCGCCGATAATGTTGTGGCCGGCCTTTAGCATCCAGTCGCCTAAAAATATTCCGTTTAATGGGGTATCTTCGCTATATAACTTTTGTGTTGGATGGGCATCGCCGATTAGATTTCCATAATCATCAATACGTACTCGATAAGAAGTAACAAGAGCAAGATCTTTATTGGAATCTTGCTCAAAATAGGCCATCATTTTTTGTATTTTATGCTTATAAAACACGTCATCGTCCATTAAAAAATTTATATACTCACCATTTGATTTTTCTATGAGCATAAGGTCATTCTGAAATTGTCCTAGAGTAGAGATATTTCGAATGTATGTTATATTTTTATAATTTGGTAAGTATTGTTCATGTATTAGAGTTGCTGTTTCATCATTTGTACTATCATCTCCAATGATGATTTCAATATTTGAATAAGTTTGTGCCAATGCACTTTCTAGAGCGATTTTGAAATAATGGGGTCGATTATAAGTGGGAATAAGGATAGAAACGAGAGGTAGATTCTTTTCACTCGCCATACATAACTTCCTTTCAGAAGCTTTTTTTTGTAAGAACAATATCTTGGTAACTTGTATATTCTGGTCTGCCGCACCATAAACCATAATGTGGCTTATTGATTATTTCTAGACCATACTTATTCAATAGATTGCAAATATCTGTCTCAGGATAAGCAACTGCAAAATTGGGAATATCTTTATTTACAACGTAGCAATTTTCAATTCGATGATAAAAACCTAATGTACTTTGTCCTGCATTTAAATAATAGGACGATTCAGGATTTATTAGAAAGAATGTAATGAAACATCTCCCGTCTTTTTTTAATACACGTACAATTTCAGATACGTAATGTTCTAATTCTTTTGGGAGAAGATGTGTAAATACAGAAGTTAAAAAGATAAAATCGAATGTCCCGTCTTCATAGGGAAAACGATATTGAGAGGCATCTTCTTTTCCTTCTGGATTATAGAATTGATTGTATATGTCAACATGTTCAAAGTGAAAATTATTACGCATAGTTGAAATGTTATTTTGACACCAAGTAATTCCATCTTTAAACAAATCAAATCCATAATACGCTCCATCATCATTTAAGTAATTCATTAATGGTACAGCCATTCGGCCGACGCCGCAGCCTACATCTAATACTTTTTCATTTGATTTTAAAGCGCCAATTTGAATAAAATGCTTTAGGAACTCTTTTCCAACCTTTTTGAAGTCGCCACCTACATATTGGACGAGTTCAGGAGGGGGGAGTAAAGTCATTTCTTTGTTAAGTTCGCTCATGAGTATACCCCTTTCTTGTGTGAGAATATGCAGTAACTCTATTAATAAAATTTTCAATTTGTAGTGAGAGAACAAAGGAAAACAATTGTTATATGTAAGGAGATTCCACAAAAGAAATACTTAATTGGATTAGAAGTGAGAGAAGGATGAGTGAAAATGGAATCTCCTATAGATTAAATCTTGTTTATTCTTTTCTCCAATAAACGCCAAATACATCAATTTTAGTAATAGGGGCTTTTAAATTTCGTTGCTTTCTAAAGTCTGTCACAGCCTCAGCGCATGGCGGTAGCCCGTAGTCATCGATAATTATATAGCCACCTTTAGAAACTTTATCATATAAGTTTATGAGACCATCCATGGTGGATTCGTACATATCACCATCAAGCCGTGCAATTGCTATTTTTTCAATTGGTGCTGTTGGTAAAGTATCTTTAAACCAGCCTTTTAAAAATTTCACTTGATCATTTAGTAAATCATATTTTTTAAAATTCTCTTGTACTTGTTCTAAAGAGACGCGTAAGTAATCGAATGTGTGTAAATAATCACCGTAATCTTTTGGATATTGTTCTAGATTCGGTGCTGGCAAACCTTCAAATGAATCTGCGACCCACACATTACGATTCGTAATGTTGTTCGCTTGTAAAAAACCATTCATAAAAATGCATGATCCTCCGCGCCATACACCTGTTTCAATAAAATCTCCCTCTATATTTTCACGAACAACGGTTTCCATTGCCTCTTGTAATTGGTTCATACGTTCTCGACCAATCATGCTATGTGCTGCTCTTGGCCAATCCATTCCATCATGACGTTCACTTTTTGAAACATTTGGTTTTACAATTTTTAAGTTATGGTTTTCGGCATATTGCTTAATGAATAAAGGGAGGGGGACTGTAACGGGTTCGAATTCTAGTTCTTTCGAAATATGTAGAGATGCGGGTAAGTATGCCTCATATTCCAACCATATTTCAAATAAAATTGTTTTCTTTAGCAATTCGAGATAAAGCTGAACAGCAGATTTACTTTCCATATTTGTGCCTCCTGCAAAATGTCATACAACAATATGATTATGTAGATAGCGAATGTTTCATGATTGAATTTAAAATTGAAAAAGCAGTAAAACTGATATCAGTTTTACTGCTAAGTAAAAAATTAAGCAACTTTTTCAATAATAATGGATGCACTCGTACCAAGAGCTAATGATAGCCCAAGCCCTGTAACAATTACTTCAACCAATGATGGAGTTGTCGTAATTTGCGTAATTGCTTGAATAACGATAGGTGCTCCAATTGAAATTAAACTCGTTCCAGTACCTGGTACAGGTACTCCGTTCACTTGAATTGTAAGGCCACCTAATAGACTTACTGCTGCAGTGTATACGATAACAGTAATTTTATAGAATCCAGTTTCACTAATTACGAAAGTATCAGCATCTAATTGAGAAATTGCTGTACCAAACTGAGATCCAACAGTATTAAATGGTACTGGATCATTAATTCCTAGATCTAAAGAAATCCCGCCAGAGTTAAATGCATATAATCCTGCTGGAAGTCCTAATCCGGATGGTCCAGTCGGTCCAGTAGCCCCCGTAGGTCCAGTAGCTCCAGTCGGTCCGGTAGCCCCCGTGTCACCAGTCGGCCCAGTCGGTCCAGTAGCCCCCGTGTCACCAGTCGGCCCAGTCGGTCCAGTAGCTCCAGTGTCACCAGTCGGCCCAGTCGGTCCAGTAGCCCCAGTAGCCCCCGTGTCACCAGTCGGCCCCGTAAGTCCAGTAGCCCCCGTGTTACCAGTAGGCCCAGTCGGTCCAGTAGCCCCCGTGTCACCAGTCGGCCCAGTAGGCCCAGTTATTCCAGTTCCTCCGCCAGTAGGTCCAGTAGGTCCAGTAGGCCCGGTCGGTCCAGTAGGTCCAGTAGGTCCAGTAGGCCCCGTAGGTACAGTCGGCCCAGTAGGTCCGGTCGGCCCCGTAGGCCCGGTAGGTCCAGTCGGAAGGGTAAACGGTGGTATCGGTGGTAATGTTGGTCCTACAAGATTAGGGTCAAATGCACTAGCTGATAAAGATTCATCGGGATTTAATCCATTTGAATAATTATTATTTGACATAAATTCACCTCCATAAAGCGTTCATTATATAGTAGATGCAAAACCGAAAGAAAATGACACGGACATTTGAATTATTGAAAAGAAATCTTAAACTACTTGAACAATTTAAAAAAATGGAAAGTTTAGTATATGTATAACATATGATTGATTTGGAAGAGGGTGATTATGTTGAACAAGCAAGGAATTACAATTAGTTTATGTATGATTGTTCGAGATGAGGAGGAGACAATAGCCCGTTGTTTAGAGACAGTTGAGAAAATTGTGGATGAAATTATAGTAGTTGATACAGGTTCCGTCGATCGAACGAAAGAAATCGTAGAGAAATACACTTCTAACATATATGATTTCCAGTGGATTGATGATTTTGCGGCAGCAAGAAATTTTTCTTTTTCAAAAGCGACGCAAGAGTATATATTGTGGCTAGATGCAGATGACGTATTATTAGAAGATGCTCAAGAAGCATTGAAACTCTTAAAAATAGAATTAGATCCTAAATTTGATGCTGTTTCGATGCCTTATCATCTTGCGATGGATTCTAATGGGAAACCTTTATATTGTACAAAAAGAAATCGACTTGTAAAGCGTGAAAAACAATTTCAATGGTTTGGAAAGGTTCATGAGTATTTAGCTATTGCCGGTGAGACTTTTAGTAGTAAAGTTGCTATTACACATAAAAAAGAAAAAAAAGTAACAAATCGTAATTTGAAAATTTTTCAAAATACTGTAGCTGCAGGGGAAGAATTGAGTTCGAGGGATTTGTTTTATTACGCAAATGAATCTATGGATAACCAAAAATATGATGATGCAGTTCTTCTTTATGAAACATTTCTTAATCAAGACGAAGGATGGTATGAAGAGAAAATTTATGCATGTGGTAAGTTAGGAGATTGCTATGCGAAGCTCGGAATGTGGGAGAAGGCAATCGAATCTTGTGTGAAGTCGTTTCGGTATGACGTCCCTAGAGGAGAGAATTGTACAAGAATAGGATATATATATATGGAACAAGAAAAATATAATGAAGCGATATTTTGGTTTAAACTTGCAACGGAAGTACCAATGGCAACGGAAAGTCCTTTTCATAGTCCAGCTAGCTACACATGGCTACCCTATTTACAAATGTGTATTTGTTATAGCAGGTTAGGGGAGCAGGATAAAGCGTATTATTACAATGAATTAGCAGCTTCTTATGTTCCGAATAATGCTGCAATTGAATATAACCGTAAATATTTTCGGGGAGTTTTTGATAAACCATATAAAGCGTAATAGGTTTCGTTTTTTAGAAATGATTTATCGTTATTCTAACTCTAATAGATTGGTTATATATTAGAGTATCAGTAACGTAACCAATATAGATAAAAATTTTTATAAAGCTATTTGCGGGCTAATAATCAGTGGGGGATGAACAAAATCTGCACTTTATAGAATTCATATGAGATTTATATTTCTAATTCAATTTGCATAAGGAGTGTGTGAAATGAATCGCGAAAAAAGTTCTTTATATGAAGAAAAATCCGAGCATTATTATAATGCAGCGAATCCGAATTTATTAAAGCATATAAAAAAGGAATGGAAAGAAGTTCTTGATATTGGTTGCTCGAGCGGTGCATTGGGAGCAGCTATTAAAGAAAATGGTACACGTGTATCAGGAATCGAGGCATTTCCAGAGGCTGCAGAAAAAGCGAAAGAAAGACTAGATCATGTTATTTTAGGGGATATAGAAAAAATAGATCTTCCTTATGAGGAGGGGCAATTTGATTGCATCCTATTTGGAGATGTATTAGAGCATTTATTTGATCCGTGGGCTGTGATTGAAAAGGTTAAGCCATATATAAAGCAAAATGGTGTGATTTTAGCAAGTATACCAAACGTTGCTCATATTTCAGTATTAGCTCCCTTACTTGCCGGAAATTGGACGTATACAGAATATGGTTTATTAGATAAAACACATATTCGTTTCTTTACATTTAATGAAATGCTAAGAATGTTTTTAAAAGCAGGATATGTTATTAGTAAAGTAGATCGTGTATATGTTGATCATAAAATGTATGAGCCACTTATTGAGGAGTTATATGGAATTTGTAAAAAATATCGTCTTGGAAGTGGCTTCATGGCTGAGACAGTTGTATTTCAGTATATTATTGAAGCTGAAAAATCACAATTATGAGTGCTGCAGACAAAACAATATTATTTGTTACATGTATAAATGATCGGAAATTGTATGCAAACTGCGTGCGACATATATTGCAATTGTTAGTACCGCCAGGGTATATTGTCCAATTTATGCCGATTCGAAATGCGAAAAGTATGACGAGTGGATACAATCAAGCCATTTCGCATCCAGCGAAGTATAAAGTTTATTTACATCAAGATGTTTTTATTATAAATAGGGCTTTTTTATACGGATTACTTCAATTATTTGAGGAACATGAACACCTTGGGATGATTGGGATGGTTGGAGCGCAATATGTTCCTCCGACTGGTGTATGGAACGAAGGGCGTGGAATTGTAGGAAAGGTCATTGGTTATATGAATGATTTGTTTTATATGGCAAGTTTAGAACAACCGTATCATGAATCAAAAACATTTATTCCTGTAGAATGTATTGACGGTTTATTAATGGCGACACAATATGATGTTCCGTGGCGAGAAGACTTATTTGACGGATTTGACTTTTATGATGTATCTCAATCATTTGAATTTAAAAAAGCAGGATATACAGTCGGTGTACCTGTACAGCGCGATGCTTGGTGTATCCATTATCATTTTGATGTGAATATGACGAACTATGAAAAGTATCGGGAAATATTTGTGGAACACTATATGTCAGAGGTAAATAAGGAAGAATAAAAGGGGGGACAAAAATGAAAGATCATACAATATTAGTTGTTGTTTGTGTAAATAATGAAGAGCTTTTCAAACAATGTGAGAGTCAAATAAGAAACATTTTTGTTCCCCCTGGCTATGTCGTACAAATTTTTCCGATACGAGATGCACAAAGTATGGCAAGTGCATACAACCGAGCCCTTTCATATCCAGCGAAATACAAAGTGTATATACATCAAGATACATATCTTATTAATCGAGACATGTTTTCTACACTTATATCTCTTTTTAAAGAAAATGAAAAGCTTGGTTTAATAGGAGTCGCTGGGGCTCAGTTTTTACCGAATAACGGGATATGGTGGGAAGGAAAAAATTTAGTAGGGAAAGTGATTGAATACAGAAGACAGAATTATCAATTGTTAAATTTAGATCAGGTTTTTTATGGTAATCAACCATTTTTATCAGTTCAGGCAATTGATGGTTTATTCATGGCAACGCAGTATGATATTCCGTGGCGAGAAGATTTGTTTCAAGGGTTTCACTTTTATGATGTGTCACAGTCTTTAGAGTTTCAAAGGGCTGGTTATTTAATCGGTATCCCAAATCAAGCAAATTTATGGTGTATTCATTACAACGGGGATGAGTTTGATGCGGATACATATGAGAAGTACCGGAAAGTGTTTATAGAACATTACAAAGATATATTATCTCCATCATAAAGGAGAGATGCAGGGTGAAAGGAATTATTTTAGCAGGTGGTACTGGATCGAGATTATATCCAATAACGAAAGTAACGAATAAACATTTACTTCCTGTTGGTCGGTATCCGATGATTTATCATGCGGTATATAAGCTAAAACAATGCGATATTACAGATATTATGATTATTACAGGTAAAGAGCATATGGGGAATGTTGTTAGCTTTTTAGGGAGTGGTCATGAATTTGGCGTGTCCTTTACGTATCGAGTACAAGATAAAGCGGGCGGGATCGCACAGGCGTTAGGGCTTTGTGAAGATTTCGTCGGGAATGATCGTATGGTAGTTATATTAGGGGATAATATTTTTTCAGATGATATTCTTCCGTATGTTGAAGAGTTTACAAATCAAAAAGAAGGTGCGAAAGTACTATTGCAATCTGTAGAAGATCCCGAAAGATTTGGCGTAGCACATATTCAAAACCGAAAAATAGTTGAAATTGAAGAAAAGCCGAAAGAGCCGAAAAGCTCTTATGCTGTTACGGGAATTTATTTGTATGATTCGAAAGTCTTTTCTTATATTAAAGAATTAAAACCTTCTGCACGGGGAGAACTTGAAATTACAGATATAAATAATTGGTATTTAAAACGAGGGGTACTTACTTATAATGAAATGAGCGGCTGGTGGACTGATGCGGGAACTCACGCTTCGCTTCAAAAGGCGAATACGTTAGCACGGGATATTAATTTTGGGAAACAGTTTAACGGAGAATAGGTGAGAATATGAAAGTTGTAGAAACAAATTTTACCGATGCAAAATTGTTAGAACCGAGGTTGTTTGGAGACGAGCGTGGCTTTTTTTCAGAGAGCTATAATAAGCAGGTGCTAGAAACATTAGGGATAACGTATACATTTGTACAGGATAACGTATCTTATTCGGCTAAGGCAGGAACGATTCGGGGACTACACTTTCAAAAAAAACCGAAAGCACAAACGAAACTCATTCAAGTTATGCAAGGGGCAATTTATGATGTTATCGTTGATTTACGAAAAAAATCACCAACATTTAAACAATGGAAAGGATATATTTTAAGTGCAGATAACCATCGGCAATTACTAGTGCCAAAAGGGTTTGCGCATGGATTTTGCACGCTTGTTCCGCATACTATCGTTATGTATAAAGTAGATGAATATTATAGCGCAGAGCATGACTCAGGATTACTTTGGGAAGATAAAGATTTAGCAATTCCTTGGCCAGTAACCGATCCTATATTGTCCGATAAGGATCAGATATTACCATTACTAGAGGAATATGAAGATAGTTTTTAAGTAGGAGCGTTGTTTATGAATATATTAGTAACAGGTGGGGCTGGATTTATTGGAAGTAATTTCGTTCATTACATGCTACAAAGTTATGAAACATATAAAATTATTAATTACGATGCATTAACATATAGCGGGAATTTAAATAACGTAAAATCTCTTCAGAATCACCCGAATTACTCTTTTGTAAAAGGGGAAATTCAAAATGGAGAGCTATTAGAACACGTTATAAAAGAGCGAGACGTACAAGTGATTGTAAATTTTGCAGCTGAATCACATGTGGACCGTAGTATTGAAAATCCGATTCCTTTTTATGATACAAATGTAATTGGGACGGTCACTTTATTAGAACTAGTTAAAAAATATTCGCATATAAAACTTGTGCAAGTATCAACGGATGAAGTGTATGGCTCTTTAGGGAAAACAGGGAAATTCACAGAGAAAACGCCGTTAGCTCCAAATAGTCCATATTCTTCAAGTAAGGCGAGCGCGGACCTGATAGCTCTATCTTACTATAAAACATATCAATTACCGGTTATAGTAACGCGTTGTTCTAACAATTATGGGCCGTACCAGTATCCCGAGAAATTAATTCCGTTAATGGTTACGAATGCACTGGAAGGAAAAAAACTACCGTTATATGGTGATGGTTTAAATGTAAGAGATTGGTTACATGTAACGGATCATTGTAGTGCGATTGACGTTGTTCTGCATAAGGGACGTGTAGGAGAAGTATATAATATAGGTGGAAATAATGAAAAAACAAATGTAGAAGTTGTGGAACAAATTATTACTCTTTTAGGAAAAACAAAAAAAGACATCGAATATGTTACAGATCGTTTAGGGCACGATCGTCGTTATGCGATTGATGCGGAGAAAATGAAGAATGAATTTGATTGGGAACCGAAATATACGTTTGAACAAGGATTACAAGAGACGGTGAAATGGTATGAAAAGAATAAGGAATGGTGGAAACTACTAAAAGACCAGTAAGGGGCATGTTAAATGAAAGAGAGGGTTATCATAACAGGAGCAAACGGCCAATTAGGAAAGCAACTATTTGAAGAGTTAAACTCTGAAGAATATGATATATATCCATTTGATAAAAAGCTATTAGATGTGACAAATATATCCCGAATACAACAAGTGGTACAAGAAATAAAACCACATATAATTATTCATTGTGCTGCCTATACGAAAGTAGATCATGCGGAGAAAGAACAGGATCTTGCATATAGAATAAATGCAATCGGAGCTCGAAATGTAGCGGTCGCTTCACAATTAGTAGGAGCGAAACTAGTTTATATTAGTACTGATTATGTATTTCAAGGCGCCAGACCAGAGGGATACGATGAATTTCATAGTCCAGCGCCGATAAATATATATGGAGCCTCTAAGTATGCGGGGGAGCAGTTCGTCAAAGAGTTACATAATAAATATTTTATCGTTCGCACATCGTGGCTATATGGTAAATATGGAAATAATTTTGTGAAAACGATGATGCGATTAGGAAAAGAAAGAGATGAAATATCTGTTGTAGCGGATCAAGTTGGCTCTCCTACGTATGTGGCGGATTTAAATATAGTTATTAATAAGCTCATTCATACTTCTTTATACGGTACATACCACGTATCAAACAGAGGCTCATGCTCTTGGTTTGAATTTGCACAAAAGATATTTTCGTATACAAATATGAAAGTGAATGTATTACCTGTTTCAACGGAAGAATTCGGGGCTGCGGCTGCGAGGCCCAAATATTCTATCTTTCAACATAACATGCTACGATTAAATGGTTTTTTACAAATGCCGTCTTGGGAAGAAGGGTTAGAGCGCTTTTTTATAGAAACCAAAAGTCATTAACAAATTTCTGTTAATGACTTTTTTGTTTGCCTTTAAGCGGTTTTATGGTACTATAATTATAGTATCAGGTACTAATAACAAGTATAAGTATTTCTGGGAGGATATATCATGGAACTATTACAAGGGAAAACATTTGTTGTTATGGGCGTTGCGAACCAAAGAAGTATTGCGTGGGGAATTGCTCGCTCTTTGCATAATGCAGGTGCAAAATTAATCTTCACATATGCAGGAGAACGTTTAGAAAGAAACGTTCGTGAATTAGCGGATACATTAGAAGGACAAGAATCACTTGTATTACCTTGTGATGTAACAAATGATGAGGAACTTACAGCTTGCTTTGAAACAATTAAACAAGAAGTAGGTACTATTCACGGTGTAGCACATTGTATTGCTTTTGCAAATCGCGATGACTTAAAAGGTGAATTTGTAGATACTTCTCGCGATGGATTTTTACTTGCACAAAATATTAGTGCATTCTCTTTAACAGCTGTAGCAAGAGAAGCGAAGAAAGTAATGACAGAAGGCGGAAATATTTTAACGTTAACATACCTTGGCGGCGAGCGCGTTGTGAAAAATTATAACGTTATGGGTGTTGCGAAAGCTTCATTAGAAGCGAGCGTGAAATATTTAGCGAACGATTTAGGTCAACATGGTATTCGCGTCAACGCTATTTCTGCAGGACCAATTCGTACGTTATCTGCAAAAGGTGTAGGCGATTTCAACTCAATCTTAAGAGAAATTGAGGAGCGCGCACCACTTCGTCGTACAACAACTCCAGAAGAAGTTGGCGATACAGCAGTATTCCTATTCAGTGATTTAGCACGTGGTGTAACAGGAGAAAACATTCACGTTGATTCAGGGTATCATATCCTAGGATAAATATAATATTAATTTTTAAAGGACAATCTCTAAATGCTGAGATTGTCCTTTTTATTTGTTCTTAGAAAGCACGATTTTTAACGAAAGTTCTTACCACATGATGAATATAACTATAATAGTACACAATTTATTCAGCTACGTATGGAAGTGGGAGGGACGAGTGTGAAGAATAAAAATAAAAGTTCAACAGTTGGAAAACCGTTGTTATATATTGCTCAAGTAAGTTTAGAACTTGCTGCACCGAAAATAAAAAGGATTATCCTGACAAACTTTGAAAATGAAGATCAAAAAGAGCAAAGTAATAGACAAGAAAATATTGTAAGCAGTGCTGTGGAAGAGGTAATAGAACAAGAAAAACAAGAAGAGCAGCAAGTGGAAGAAAAAATAGAAGAAGAGGAAAAAGAAGAACACGCAGAACAAGAAGAGGAAGAACAGCAAGAGCCAGTAAGAACTGTCCCGTATAATAAATCATTTAAGGATATGAATAATGAAGAAAAAATTCATTTTTTATTAAACCGCCCTCATTACATTCCAAAAGTAAGGTGCAGAATAAAAACAGCTACAGTTTCTTATGTGGGATCGATCATATCGTATCGTAATGGCATTGTATCTATTATGCCGCAAAATAGTATGAGAGATATTAGGTTGTCTATAGATGATATCCAATCGATTAGTATGGCCGGCTTTTAAATATGTAAAGGTGGTAGAAAGCTTCTACCACCCCAATAGTTTTTTAGTTTACTTAACGATAGAAACGTCGCGTAAGCATTGAATCGCACAGAAACAACTTAAATCAACAGTAATGCAAGTAGTTGTCGATATTAATCTTGCATTTGGTACAGCTAAAAACGTACAAATTGGATCGTCACCAGGTGGTACCGGAGAACCGTCACCTAAAACTACAGTTAATACACGTAGTACAGCACAGCTATCATCATCTACACTTTCCACACGGAAAATTGGAGATCGGCAGCTAGTAAGGCTTGAAGATGGTGCGAATGCTTCAAAAGGTTCTCCAGTTTTTGTGTATAAAATAAAAGGGCGTGTATTTGCTACTGATGCAGTATTGTGTGCACCTAAGAATGGGATTTCACAACCAGATCCACACGTTGTTGTAGAACAATCTTGTAATTCATTGATGAATTTTACAACGTCAACTACACAATGAGAAGAGCCATGGTGTTTATTTTCGTTACAACTCATTAATGTCACTCCTTATCTTCTTGTTTGTATTTACATTAATAAGATATTGGAGTCGAGGAGATTTGGTCACAATCTCAAGACCTTTTTTTTTAAATAGGCGAAAGAGGATAAGGGAAGGTGGAATTATGCTGTTTACAAGCTGGCTTTTATTTTTTATTTTTGCGTTAGCTGCTTTTAGGCTCACTCGTTTAATTGTTTATGATAAAATTACAGCCTTTTTGCGAAGACCATTTATTGATGAATTAGAGATTACCGAGCCGGATGGAAGTGTATCAACGTTTACAAAAGTAAAAGGTAAAGGATTAAGAAAGTGGATTGGCGAATTATTAAGCTGTTATTGGTGTACAGGTGTATGGGTTAGTGCTTTTTTATTAGTTTTATATAATTGTATTCCTATCGTTGCGGAGCCGTTACTTGCATTATTAGCTATTGCAGGTGCAGCAGCAATCATTGAAACGATTACAGGATATTTTATGGGAGAATAATATATTTTCATAATAAGAGGAAAAGCGGAGTTTAAAAGAATGAGGGAACGGAAATAAAGAGTTGGTCATATAGTAAATAGACAGAATTGACAGTAGAGGAGATGTTTGCTGTGAGCAGTAATCTAAGGCAAAATTCATATGACCTGCAGCAGTGGTATCAAATACAGCAACAGCACCATGCACAACAACAGGCATATCAAGAACAATTACAACAACAAGGATTTGTGAAGAAAAAGGGATGTAATTGTGGGAAAAAGAAGAACAAAATAAAACACTATGAAGAATGAAACACTCATGCTACTGTGAGTGTTTTTTATTATACATATAAAAAGCGGTATTTCTGTATTAGAAATACCGCTTTTTACTAGCTAATTTGAGCAACTGTTAATGCTGCTGCACGGATGTCTACAGTTCCAATCAACTCAACTGGTACAATTTGAATTAAGTCACCAGGATTTAAGTTAATAAGAATAACACCGCTAGATACGTCTACTTCACCAGTACCAATAACGTTAGAACGAACTGCTGTACCTGATCCAGGAATAATGTTAGCTGGCGTGTTTAATGATAAGAAGAAACGACCAGCTTCTGGTGCAGTAGGTACGTTATCAAGACTAATTGTTAATGTATAACTAATTTGATAAATACCAGCTCGTAAAATTCGAATACCATCTCCGACACTTACTGTATCGTTGATTACAGGAACAGTAATATTTGGATTTGGACTTACGCTAGGTAATAGTAGTGGTGTAAATAGTGAAGCGAACTGAGGTGCAGAAGCATTGAAAGCAAAACCAAAGGCAGGTAGTGTACTAGCTGGCTTTGCCTCGCAATCGATTTTAGTAAATTCGCAATCAGAAGAGAACATGTTTTTCACTCCTTTATCTGTTTCTACTTTCAGTTAATGAAAAGGACAGGTTCTATGTTCTAGACAAGTTCCCAATTTTAAGAAATTTACATAATAATACTCTTTAAGCATGGATTGGGTGGCAGATAATTCTGCCACCCAATCCATGCTTAAATCAGTATTTAGTTTTATATAGAAACATCGCGTAAGCATTGAATAGCGCAGAAGCAACTTAAATCAACAGTAATACAAGTCGAGGTTGATATTAGTCTTGCATTTGGTACAGCTAAAAACGTACAGATTGGGTCGTCACCAGGTGGTACAGCGGTACCATCACCTAAAACTACAGTTAATACACGCAATACAGCACAGTCATCATCATCTATACTTTCTACGCGGAAAATTGGAGATCGGCAGCTAGTAAGGCTTGAAGATGGTGCGAATGCTTCAAAAGGTTCTCCAGTTTTTGTGTATAAAATAAAAGGACGTGTATTAGCTACTGATGCATTGTTATGTGCACCTAAAAATGGAACTTCGCAACCAGATCCACATGTTGTCGTTGCACATTCTTGTAGTTCATGTATAAAACGAACAACATTCGATACACAGTTGAAATCACACTCATGTTGATGATCTTCATTACAATTGCAGCTCATTATGTTCACTCCTTCTCGTGAGTTCTGACATACACTATTACAATATGAGTGGGATATGGTTGATATTACGTTAATTCTTATGATAAGAACAAGGAATTTATATAGGGGGGATGTACATAATGCATTATAAAAAAAGACATCCTTATTTAGTGGATGTCTTTTCAGGTAAATCTTTTCGGACAGTATATAGAAAGCGAGATATATCTAATTTCTTTCCTCTGAAAAATTGCGGAGAAGAAATGTAAAGTTCTTCTTTCGCACGTGTAATGGCGACATAAAGTAATCGGCGTTCTTCTTCTAATGCTTCAGAAGTTTCCGTAACGCGATCATTTGCATCTTTTAAAGAGGAAGTATGGGGCAGGATCCCATCGCTCGCTCCAAGTAAAAAGACACATGGAAATTCAAGGCCTTTTGCGTTATGAATTGACATAAGTGAAACGGCATCTTTTTGCGGCATTGTTTTTAATGCTTCCATTTCTTTTTGACCTTGAATCGCCGCGTCAATAAATTGTAAATAAGCCGGAATATCGGTGAAACGAGTTGCAGACTCCATTAATTCTTCTAACATTTCTTCTTGTATGTCTTTATGCATCGTAAAGGAAGAACGATCGTTACTTTGTAAGTACTCTAAATATTTTCCTTTACCATGAATGATTTCTTTTAATGCTTTTTTGGGTTCTAATTCTTTTATAAATTTAATAAAATCAATACGCTCATTTACCTTTTTTACTTGAAAAGGTTTTAAGCTTGGATTTAATAGTAAGAAATGAAGAAGAGAAGGGAAGCGCCCCTCACCATATTTCCATTGTTCACGTTCAATAAATGAAATACAATCATCACGTCCGATATACATCGTCGGCAATATGTTTGAAAGTGATTCTAGTCGAAACGGCTCAATCACGAGTCTTAAATGATCTAATACAGGCTTAATTAAAGAATGCTCATAAAATGATTGGCTTGCCCCGTGTTTAATAAACGGGATTTTATGAATGGTAAGCTGATCAAGTAACGAACGACTTACAGAATGTGTGCGATACAGTAAACAAAAATCTTTATAGTTTCGTTCACCGCTATCTACTTTTTCTTGAATGAGCTGTAAAATTTGATTTGCTTCATCAAGAGTCGTAGCAGGTCTTGCATAAAAAGGTTGTACACCTTCCTCACGAACGGAGTATAGCTCTTTATCAAAACGTTCTTGATTTAATTTTATAACTTCATTTCCAAGCCCGACGATAAATGGATTGGATCGATAATTCGTATTTAGTGCAATGATTGTTGTGTTATCAAATTCTTTTGGAAAAGATAAAATAATTTGGTGACTTGCTCCTCGCCAACCATAAATTGCTTGATCATCATCACCTGCGATGAACAAATTATTTCTTGGCGTGGCTAACAATTTTACAATTTCATATTGTGCATAGGATGTATCTTGAAACTCATCTACTTCAATGTAGTGAAAACGTTGTTGTAATTGAGTTAGTAAAGGAGCATTATTTTCTAACATATAATATGTTTCCAATAAGATGTCATCGAAATCAATATAATTGTATCGTTGTTTTACCTCTTCAAAACGTTCATATACTTCTTTAAATTCTTGTTCGACTGGCGTTTTCGCCTTTACATCTTTCGGACGATTTAATTTGTTTTTCTCAAGTGAAATCATCGCGAGGATCGTTTCCGCATCATAATCGTCTTTTAAACGCAATTCTTTTAAGATTTTCTTTATCATAATTTGTTTATGTTTTTCATTTGCTAAAATTTGCTGATTATACCCTTGACTACGAAGCAATTTTAAGAAAACAGAGTGGAATGTACCAGCAACAACGTAGCTACTTGCTGCATGATTCATACCTGGTAACTTCGCAACACGACTTCGGATTTCTTCAGCTGCTTTTTGTGTAAATGTAAGTAATAAAATATTTCGTGGATGAACTTGTTTTACATTTACTAAATAACCAACGCGAGTTGTTAAAACAGATGTTTTCCCGCTTCCAGCACCAGCTAGTGTAAGAACCGGACCTTCTGTTGTGCGCACGGCTTCTAATTGTTTTTCGTTTAAAAAAACATTTTGTTGTTCGAGAGCGCGGAAATAAGCCGCATCTACATCTTCTTCCATAATTAAATGGGTAGATGTTTTCGGAATATGATATGTCGCACGCGGAATATCAGCGTGTGTTAACGATTTTTGTGAAAATTTTTCTTGTGTCATATGTTCACCTTCAAAACTATAGCATCAACATTTAACTTTAGCGGAAGAAAAAGAAAATAGCAATGTAAAAAACAGGAGGGGGCACCTCCTGCTTTCAAATTACAATTCTTTTATCATTACGACGTGCGGGATATTTGCTTCCATAAATACATCAGAACTCGTTACATATCCAAGTTTTTTATAGAAATCTTCAGCATGTGTTTGAGCATGAAGTTTCAATTTTGGTAGCGAATTTTCTTTTGCATACGCTTCAAGCGCATCCATAACAATTTTTCCGATGCCTTTTTTACGATGGGAACCTAGCACGCAAATGCGTTCCATTTTTCCTATACCATCAAGGATGCGAAAACGTCCAGCACCAACTGGAACATCATTGTCATATATAACAACGTGTGTTGAAGTTTCTTCAAACTCATCGTACTCTTCTTCAGCAGAGACACGTTGTTCATTTACAAACACTTGTTTACGTACAGAGAATGCATCTCTTAGTTGTTCGTCCGTTTGTACAATCTGTGCGTGCAAATTAGTTGTTCCCCTTTCCAAGGTGAAATGTTTCGTGTACAGTCCATGTTCCATTTTCTAATTGATATAGAAGATGGAAACGATCGATTGGTTGTTCATAATAGAAATCTTTCATACGTAATCGACCCAATACATCAGCATGCTCTGCATCTGATAAGCCTTGTCCGATTGTTAAGTGAGGTACGAAAGCATATTCGCGTTCTTGCGTGAATAACCCGCCATGCATTTCTTCATTTAAAAAAGTAAGTTCAGGTGTTTTTTCTACTTTAAAATAAAGGACGTTATTAACAGGTGCGAATGAACCGACTTTCCCAACATGAAGGGTGAAAGGGTTCGTTTTACCTGCGATTGTATGTAGCTCGTTTACAATCGATTCTAATTGTTCATCTTGCGTCTCAAAGGGTGTTTTCAATGTAATATGTGGCGGAACTAATGCGTAGTGCGGGTCATAACGTTTACGCAATCCGTTCGCTTTATCTTGAATCATTTTAGATGGAAAAATTACAATGCCTAATTTCATGTTCCAATTCCTCCCTTTGTAAGTCTAGTTAGATTTTGAGATAAATAAATCTCTTTATCTATTATATCAAATTATTCTGAATACTGCTCTCTATTATTTCATTGATAGAATATGAGAGAAGGCTTTTGGTAAATCAGTTTGCCAATATTTCCAAGTATGGTTACCTTCAAACTCCTCGTAATGCGTAATGAAATTTCTATCTGTAAGAAGTGTATTTAACTCACGGTTCGGTTCTACGAAATCAGATACTTGTCCATCAGTACGCTTTACAGCCGTTTCTTCTGTACCGATGACGTGATACAGTTCTAATGCTTGTGGATCTTTGAAGTCTTTTGCTAAGTTCATTACTGTCTCATCCACAAATGGTGATTGCATAACGACTTTACCGAATGTATGCGGATACATAAGTGCAGTCATAAAGGAAACTGTTCCGCCAAGAGAATCACCAATTAAAACACGACCTTTTCCCATTTGGTACGTTGGATAATTTTCATCAATATATGGTGCAAGTTCATGAGCAAGGAAACGAATATATGCAGCATTTTTTACTTCATTTGGGAAATATTTTTCTTTACGATCATGTACATTTTTATATGGAATACCGACAATAATTGTACGGTCAATTTCTTCAGTTTCACGAAGGCGCTCAATTACACGATGCGCTTTACCAAGCTGAAAATAATCTCTACCATCTTGTGCAATTACAACTGTATGTTTGTGCAGTGGTGTGTAATTTACTGGTAAATAAACGAGAAGTGTAACGTCTTCTTGAAGTGATGCGCTATAAAATGAAATTTCTTCAATTCTCCCTATTGTTTGACTCATGTAGATCCCCCTAAATAAAAATTTACTGTAACGCTTGTAAGAGCGACGCTTATAGTGAAAAAGGAAATAAATATTCACTAATTGGTGCCTTAATTTCTATTTTACCATAATGGTACGAAGAATCTAAAAAATTAGTATTTAAGTTACGAAAGAAAACGGATATAATGAAGTGGGATTTTTGACAGGTGAGAGGGGAGACGGAATTTGAAACAAGAAAGATCAATCGCACTACCATTAGCAATTTCTATTATAGCCATTTCATTCGCAGCAGTTTTTGTAAAGATGTCCTCAGCACCATCTTCAATATTAAGTATGTATCGATTATGGATTATCGTGCTTATTATGCTGCCTATCGTTTGGAAAAAACGGGAAGAGTTTAGTAAGATTCAAATAAAAGATTGGGGATTTTTAATTGGATCTGGATTCTTTTTAGCGCTACATTTTCTTTTATGGTTTGAATCTTTAAAGCATACAACAGTTGCTAGTTCAACAATTATTTTGGCACTTCAACCGATCGTATCTTTAGTTGGAGGTTTTTTTCTGTTTAAAGAAAGAACAACATATTCAGCCATTGCAACGATGGGAATCGCTATTCTAGGGGTAATGTGCATTGGTTGGGGAGATTTAGGTTTAAGTAAGCAAGCAATTTATGGAGACATATTATCCTTTCTAAGTGTAATAGCAGTTGTCGGTTATTTATTTATCGGGCAAACGACAGTAAAGAAAGTATCACACTGGATTTATAGCTTTACAGTTTTTGCGTTCGCAGGTCTTTTTATGGGGGTTTATAATGTCATATTACAAGTACCCTTTACAGGTTATACGAAGTGGGATTGGACCGTTTTTCTTTTACTTGCGGTTGTGCCGACAGTGTCACATGTAATTAATAACTGGCTATTAAATTATGTAAATGCAACGACAATTTCAATGAGTATTTTAGGAGAACCTGTTGGAGCATCTATACTTGCGTTCTTCTTACTTGGAGAAAAATTAAATGCAATGCAAATTATCGGTAGCATGCTCGTATTGTTTGGTGTATCTGTTTTCTTACTACAGCAACAAAAACGAACAACAAAAAATGTCGTAAATGAGCCGGTGTATACACAGGAATTATAGTGTTAGGGGAGAAAAGAGAAGTTGTGATACTTCTCTTTTTGTTTTATAGAAATACGGGCGTAGAAGGGGGAGGGAAATGGAAGAGATATTAAAGAAGTAATTGAATATAGCAATCCCAAGTATAGCTGTATACATAAGACGAAGCCAGGAAGCTAGTAATGAGAGGCTAGTATGAATTGGTTTTAGAAAGAAATAAAGAGCTCACGCGGCGACAATATCAGTAATAAAAATGATAATCCACCCGGAAATTTCTGCTTTGAAAAGTGAATTTGAAGTTTGGATATTATGGAATGTTGTACTCGCATCTCCTTGTACAACGAGATTTCCATGAACAAAACCGTAAGAAAAAAAGGCAATGAATGCCATAACAAGAAGAGATGTGCTAGCGAATAAGGCGTACTTTCGTTCAGTCATAATACGTCCTCCTTTTCTAATATTGTTTTCATTGTAATAGGGAAAAGGAAGAGAATCATTGACTTAAATCAAGATGGGGAAAGTTTAGTGGAATTTCCATCAAAAAAGATGTATGGTTATATCCAATCTTTTTTATTAATCTTGTAAAAAGTAAAAACTCAAATATTGAAATCGAGTAAAAGAGTGGCTACGAAGCCACTCTTTTACTTTGGATTTGTCATATAAGGTTGTACATGAATGACACATAGGTCACGAAATTTGCCTTCAGCAGTTGTGACGATTACGACTGCTTTACCTGCACTTTTTCCAGTAATCGTCACGGTGTCACCTTTTGGATATATGGTGATGATATCAGAATTCATATTTGACCAAATAAGCTCTTTATTCGTTGCTTGTATTGGCAAAATGGAAGCTGATAACACAATGTTTTGTCCCGTTTTTATTTTTAATTTATGTTTTTCCATATGAACACCGATGACTGAAATAACAGAAGGAGCAATTGAAATTTTAGGCGGGTTAGGTTGCATGTTTAAACAAGACGCAGAAGTATTTGTGATAGGTGAAAATTTTCGTGTTTGTTGTTGCTGGAAAGCTGCTAACATGTTGGAGTCCCCTTTCTGTATAAGTGCTGATACTCATACTATAAAGGAGTAGTGTTATGTTAAATTTAACGAAACATAAAGAATTTGTTAAATTTGATAAGAAGATTGTCGAACTGTAAAAAATCTCTGCTGTTACGATAACAGCAGAGATTTCTTTTTATAGATTATGACTATGTTGTTTTTCGAAATCCTCAAATTGCTCTTCAACTTCTTTTGAAGGTTGTGTTAGTAAACTAACAATTACGATTACTAGTAAACTAATAGTGAAACCAGGAATCATTTCATATAAGAATTCTTTTAAGAATTTGAATTGAGTCCAAATAATTACTGTAGCGGCACCAGAAATCATACCAGCAAGTGCGCCCCACTTCGTCATACGTTTCCAATATAAGCTTAATAAAATAGCAGGTCCGAATGAAGAACCAAATCCAGCCCAAGCGTATCCAACAAGAGCTAAAATCGTATCATCTTGTTTAAGTGCTAATGCACATCCAATTAAAGCGATAACAAGAACAGCCATACGACCGACAAATACAAGTTCTTTATCAGAAGCAGAACGTTTAAAGAATGTACGATATAAATCTTCAGTTACAGCACTCGAAGTAACGAGTAACTGAGATGAAATTGTACTCATAACCGCTGCTAAAATAGCTGCTAATAAAAATCCAGTAATAAGTGGATGGAATAAAATAGTGCCAAGTTCAACGAAAATCGTTTCTGGATCAGAAAGTTTTAAACCTGCTTTTGAATAGTACGCAATACCGATAAGGCCAGTAAACATAGCTCCGACAACAGAAAAAATCATCCAGCTCATACCAATACGTCGTGCGCTTTTAATTTCTTTTACAGAAGAAATTGCCATAAAGCGTACGATAATATGTGGTTGTCCAACATAACCAAGGCCCCATGCGAATAATGAAATAATTCCTAATACAGAAGTACCTTTAAAAATATCTAATAATGCCGGATCGATAGATTTAATTGTTTCAAATGCTGGACCAAGTCCATTTACGTGCATAATTGTTACGACTGGAACAAGAATAAGAGCGACTACCATAATGATTCCTTGCACGAAGTCTGTCCAACTTACAGCTAAAAACCCACCAAATAATGTGTAAGCTACGACAACTCCACCAACGATAAGAAGACCAACATGGTAATTGAGTCCAAATGAATTTTCGAATAATACAGCGCCAGAGACAAATCCTGAAGCTACATAAAACGTGAAAAATATCATAATAACAAGTCCAGATACTAGGCGTAGCATATGGGATTTGTCGTGGAAACGGTGTTCCAAAAATTCTGGGATAGTAATAGAGTTGTTTGCAATTTCAGAGTAGGTACGTAAGCGAGGAGCGACATAGATCCAGTTTGCGTATGCGCCTAATGTTAGGCCGATCGCAATCCAGCTACTACTTAATCCAACGCTAAACATTGCACCGGGTAATCCCATTAAAAGCCAACCACTCATATCAGCTGCTCCAGCACTTAATGCTGTTACTGCGGGGCCTAGTGTACGCCCGCCAAGCATATAATCTGTTAAGTTGGATGTTCGTTTGTAGGCGAAATAGCCAATTACTAACATCCCGAGCATGTAAATAGAGATAGAAGTTAAAGTTAACATCTGCGTACTCATGTAGTTCCCCTTCCTTTTGTCATGTCTTTTGATGCGTTATGCATATTTATCCCGCATTAACGGGTAGTAAAACTCCCACCTTAAAATTGGCTGGGCAAGGAAGTTAGGTGGGAGATCAACTGCCCGTAAATGCCCGATTGGTTCAACTAATAATCAGTGGGGTGATGAACAAAACCCCCACTGATTAAAGTTTCACTTTATAATCTATCATGATTATTCTGAAAAATCCATATAGAAATACGAATTTTCAGAAATGTAAGCGTTTTTTGATGTTATTTTACTTTTTTAATATATAATATTCATACAAAAAACCTTATTTTTAATAGAGTATTTATTATATTTACATAAAAAGAGGTTGTTTTGTCAATATAATATTGAAAGGAAAGAAAAATAAAATTTTAAAAAAAGTATTGACTTGTGAAAAAAGTTAGGTCTATAATGAGTGCAACTTAAAAAAATGCAAGCGTTGATGAAGAAGAGTACACATGATGAACATGTCAGAGAGCTGATGGTTGGTGCGAATCAGTATGGAATTGATGTGGAATGGGCTTCGGAGCTTCCAAACCGAAACGAAAGAAGTAGGCTTTGGCGACATGATCTCATCGATACAAGAGACACGTATTGTTTTTGATACGGTAAAGTGCGTTACATTTGTAACGAATTAAGGTGGCACCACGGGAGTACCCGTCCTTTCTATAGGATGAGTACTCCCTTTTTGTGTATAAAAAATTAAATAAATGAAATCGTTTAAGTAAGAAGAGTACGTATATTGGAGACGTTACAGAGAGCTGGGAATAGGTGGGAGCCCGGTACGGTGCCATATACGGAATGGGCTTACGAGAGGTATGCTGAACAATTATTTTCAGTAGGCAACCCGGGTTCCGCCGTTACAAGGATAAGGTATAAATTTTGTACCTGAACAAAGCGGGATGCTTTTGCATCCAACACGAGGTGGTACCGCGGTATATTTATCGTCCTCTACATATTTTCGATATGTAGGGGACTTTTTTATTTTTCAGAGTGAGGTGAAGGACATGATGACGAAAGAAGAATTTATAAAACAAAAAAGAGAGAGAAAGACATTTTTAGTAATCACTGAAGAAGAAGGAGATAGCATTACGCCAATTTCTTTATATAGACGTATGAAAGGGAAGAAGAAATTTTTATTAGAAAGTTCACAGCTTCATCAAGATAAAGGGCGTTATTCTTACTTAGGATGTAATCCTTATGGAGAGGTGAAAAGCGTTGGTACGGAAGTAGAACGAATGATATATGGGCAAACAGAAAAGTTACAAGGTAACGTACTACAAGTGTTAGAAGAAGTAATCGCATCCTCACAAGTAGATAGCCCATTTCCATTTTGCGGAGGAGCAGTTGGTTATATTGGATATGATGTCATTCGGCAGTATGAAAACATTGGAGCGGATTTACACGACCCATTAAATGTTCCGGAAGTACACCTTTTACTATATCGTGAGTTTATCGTTTACGATCATTTACGCCAAAAGTTGTCGTTTGTATATGTATGCAGGGAAGATGATTCAGCAGATTATGAGGAAGTATACGAAAGGCTACGAGTATACAAAGAGGAAGTGCTACAAGGAGAAGAAACTGAAGTAAATGCAATACAATCCACATTATCATTCACTTCTTCTATAACGGAAAAAAAGTTTTGTGAGATGGTAGAAACGGCGAAAGAATACATTCGGGCCGGGGACATATTCCAAGTCGTATTATCTCAGCGTTTGCAAAGTGAATGTATTGGTGATCCTTTCGCGTTATACCGAAAGCTTCGAATTACCAATCCATCACCATATATGTTCTATATCGATTTTCAAGATTATGTTGTACTCGGTTCTTCGCCGGAAAGCTTGTTATCAGTTAGAGAAGATAAGGTGATGACGAATCCAATTGCGGGTACGAGGCCGAGAGGGAAAACGAAGGAGCAAGATGCGGAAATTGAAAAAGAACTGTTAGAAGATGAGAAAGAACGAGCGGAGCACATGATGCTTGTAGATCTTGGTCGGAATGATATTGGCAGAGTAAGTGAAATTGGATCCGTGACGATAGATAAATATATGAAAGTAGAAAAATACTCTCACGTTATGCACATTGTATCTGAAGTTTACGGAACATTACGAAAACGAATGAGTGGATTTGATGCATTAGCGTATTGCCTACCAGCAGGAACAGTGTCAGGCGCTCCGAAAATTAGAGCGATGGAAATTATAAATGAGCTAGAGAATGAAAAAAGAAATGTATACGCAGGTGCAGTTGGATACGTTAGTTTTTCAGGGAATCTTGATATGGCGCTCGCCATTCGAACGATGGTCATAAAGGATGAAAAAGCATACGTTCAGGCAGGAGCGGGAATTGTTTATGATTCAGACCCAGTAGCTGAATATGAAGAAACGTTAAATAAAGCGAGAGCGCTCTTGGAGGTAATGAAATGATTGTACTGATTGATAATTATGATTCATTCACTTATAACTTGTATCAACTGTTAGGTGAATACGAAGAAGATATTGTAGTCGTAAGAAATGACCAAATAACGATAGAACAGCTAGAAGGGATGAATCCAACAGGAATTGTGCTTTCGCCAGGACCAGGAAAACCAGAGGATGCTGGCATTTGTATCGAAGTGATTCGTCACTTTTATAAGAACGTTCCCATATTAGGTATTTGCCTCGGACACCAGGCGATTATATCAGCATTTGGAGGAGAAATTGTTAGAGCGGAGCGCATTAAACACGGAAAAACATCACGCGTAAAACATAACGGAACATCAATCTTTTCATACGTGACACAGCCGCTAACAGCGATGCGCTACCATTCCCTTGTTGCAGCGCAAACGAGTTTGCCAGAGTGTTTTGACATATTAGCGACAGCGATGGACGACGGAGAAATTATGGCAGTTCGTCACAATTATTATCCGCTATTCGGATTACAGTTTCATCCAGAATCAATCGCGACAGAAGAAGGCGGAAAGTTAATACGTGCCTTTTTAACAGAAGTGAAGGAGGAGGAAAGAGTATGAATAACTATCTTCGTAAATTAGTGGAGGGACAACATTTAACAGAAGAGGAAATGTATAGAGCAGGGCTTCTTTTATTAAATGAAAACATATTGGAAAGTGAAATTGCAGCTTTCTTAGTCTTACTGAAAGCGAAAGGTGAAACAGCAGAAGAAATATACGGCCTTGTTCGAGCTCTTCGCGAAAAGGCATTACCGTTTTTGAACCATATACAAGGAGCAATGGACAATTGCGGAACGGGTGGTGACGGTGCCCAAACGTTTAATATTAGTACAACATCGGCATTTGTACTCGCAGGAGCTGGCGTAAAGGTTGCAAAACATGGTAACCGTGCTGTATCTAGTAAAACAGGAAGTGCAGATTTATTAGAAGAACTCGGTGTAAATATTAGCAGTACACCAAACGAAATTGATTATTTATTAGAGCATGTCGGCATCGCATTTTTATTCGCACCAGCGATGCATCCAGCATTAAGACGTATTATGAAAATAAGAAAAGAATTAAATGTGCCGACAATCTTTAATTTAATTGGTCCTTTAACAAATCCAGTGAATTTAGAAACACAATTTGTCGGTATTTATAAACGAGATATGTTATTACCAGTTGCACAAGTATTACAAAAGTTAGGCCGGAAACAAGCGCTTGTCGTAAATGGAAGTGGTTTTTTAGATGAAGCGTCATTACAAGGGGAAAATCACGTAGTCCTTTTAAAAGATAATGAAATAGTAGAAATGAATATTGATCCAGAAAAGTATGGTTTTTCAAGAGTGAAAAATGAAGAAATTAGAGGAGGGAATTCAAAAGAAAATGCAAAGATTACAGTCGGCGTATTGAGTGGAGAAAAGAGTGTTTACCGCGATACTGTGTTATTAAATGCAGGTCTAGCCCTTTTTGCAAATGGAAAAACAGAAACGATTGAAGAAGGAATTAAACTAGCAACACATAGCATTGACTCTGGAAAAGCATTAACCAAATTAAACTTATTAATTGCAGCAAGCAACGAAAAATTAGAAAGGGTGAACTAAAGTGGGGACGATTTTAGATAAAATTGTAGAACAGAAGAAAAAGGAAGTTGCGGAGTTATATGAAACGTATACACCAGTAAAAACAAAAAGAAAGGCACATTCACTTGTAGAAGCGTTAAAGCAGTTTACTGTCATTGCAGAAGTAAAGCGAGCATCACCATCAAAAGGAGATATCAATTTACACGTTGACGTACGAAAACAAGTGGGAACATATGAGAAATGTGGTGCAGGAGCAGTATCTGTTTTAACAGATGGTCAATTTTTTAAAGGATCGTTTCACGATTTGCAAACGGCAAGAGAAGAAAGTAACATTCCGCTTTTATGTAAAGATTTCATAATCGATAAGATTCAAATCGATAGAGCGTATGAAGCGGGAGCAGATATTATTTTACTAATCGTAGCAGCGTTAACGAAAGAGAAATTAAAAGAGTTGTATGGCTACGTGTTAGAAAAAGGATTGGAAGCGATTGTTGAAGTTCATGATGAACAGGAATTAGAAACTGCGATCCAACTAAATCCACATGTTATTGGCATTAATAATCGTAATTTAAAAACGTTCGAAGTAGATTTAAGCCAAACTGAAAAGTTAGGAAAACGATTGAATGAGGAGAAATTACTTTGGATTAGTGAAAGTGGCATTCATTCAAAAGAAGATATTACCCGCGTTAAAAGAGCTGGGGCAAAAGGGGTATTAGTTGGAGAGGCACTTATGACATCATCTTCTATTAGTAGCTTTTTTGAAGATTGTAAGGTGAATATATGAAAGTGAAAATTTGCGGTATTACTGATGTTGAAACAGCAAAATGTGCTTGCGAATACGGAGCAGATGCAATCGGATTTGTTTTTGCAGAAAGTAAGCGGGAAATTACTCCGGGGCTAGCGAAAGAAATTATTGGGGAGCTTCCAGCACACGTGTTAAAAATCGGGGTTTTCGTAAATGAATCAGTTGAAGTGATTCAGAAGATTGCAGATGAGTGCGGGTTAACGCATGTGCAACTACATGGGGATGAAGAGAATCATCGAATTAGAAGATTGAATATTCCATCTATAAAATCACTAGGAGTAACTTCAGAGAGTGATATGAAAAGCGCTCAAGCATATGAAACGGATTATATATTGTTTGATAGCCCGAAAGAAAAGTTTCATGGAGGAAATGGAAAGACATTTTCATGGGAACTACTTGGGCATATGCCAAAAGAATTGCGAAAGAAAACGATATTAGCTGGTGGATTAAACGCTCTTAATATAGAAGAAGCAATTCGAACTGTTCGGCCATATATGGTCGATGTGAGCAGCGGAGTAGAGACAGAAGGAAAGAAAGATGTAGAGAAAATAAAACAATTTATTATAAAAGCGAAGGAGTGTTCCAAATGAACTACGCATATCCAGATGAAAAAGGACATTACGGTATATACGGAGGACGATACGTTCCAGAAACGTTAATGCAATCTGTACTAGAACTAGAAGAAGCATATAAAGAAGCGATGCAAGATGAAGCATTTCAAAAGGAATTAAATCATTATTTAAAAACGTACGTCGGAAGAGAAACACCGCTATATTATGCTGAAAATATGACGAAGTATTGCGGTGGTGCAAAGATTTATTTAAAACGTGAAGATTTGAACCATACAGGAGCTCATAAAATTAACAATACAATCGGTCAGGCACTACTTGCAGTGCGAATGGGCAAGAAAAAAGTTGTCGCTGAAACAGGAGCTGGACAACACGGAGTTGCAACAGCTACTGTATGTGCTCTTCTCGGGTTAGAATGCGTCATTTTTATGGGAGAAGAAGATGTGAGACGTCAAAAATTAAATGTGTTCCGAATGGAATTACTCGGAGCGAAAGTAGAAAGTGTAGCGGCAGGTAGCGGCACATTAAAAGATGCGGTGAACGAGGCGCTTCGCTACTGGGTTTCACACGTGCATGATACACACTACATTATGGGATCAGTTCTCGGACCACATCCGTTCCCACAAATTGTCCGTGATTTCCAAAGTGTAATTGGGAATGAAACGAAGAAACAATATGAAGAGTTAGAAGGAAAATTACCAGAAGCAGTCGTTGCTTGTATTGGTGGTGGTAGTAACGCAATGGGAATGTTTTATCCGTTTGTACACGATGAAGAAGTTGCTCTTTACGGCGTAGAAGCAGCTGGAAAAGGCGTTCATACAGAAAAGCATGCAGCAACTTTAACGAAAGGAAGCGTCGGTGTTTTACACGGATCAATGATGTATCTTCTGCAAAACGAAGAAGGGCAAATTCAAGAAGCACACTCTATTTCAGCAGGACTCGATTATCCAGGTGTTGGTCCAGAACATAGCTTGCTAAAAGATATTGGCCGCGTTTCTTATCATTCGATAACAGATGAAGAAGCGTTAGAAGCATTTCAATTATTAACGAAAAAAGAAGGCATTATCCCGGCGCTAGAAAGTTCACATGCTGTCGCATACGCATTAAAATTAGCTCCGAAAATGAAGGAAGATGAAGGACTTGTTATTTGCTTATCAGGCCGCGGTGATAAAGATGTAGAGAGTATAAAACGTTATATGGAAGAGGTGTAAAAAATGGGAGTAGAAAAAATTAAAGCAGCGTTTGAAAATGGTAAGAAAGCATTTATTCCGTACGTAATGGGCGGAGATGGTGGCCTTGAAAAATTAAAAGAAAGAATTCGTTTTCTAGATGAGGCTGGAGCAAGCATCGTTGAAATTGGTATTCCGTTTTCAGATCCAGTCGCGGACGGCCCAACGATTCAAAGAGCAGGAAAGCGAGCGCTAGATAGCGGCGTAACATTAAAAGGCATTTTTCAAGCATTAATAGAGGTAAGGAAAGAAGTACAAATTCCGTTTGTACTCATGACATATTTAAATCCAGTACTCGCATTCGGAAAAGAACGATTCATCGAAAACTGTATAGAAGCAGGTGTAGACGGTATTATCGTCCCAGACTTACCGTATGAAGAACAAAATATTATTGCGCCGTTACTTCGAGAGGCAAACATTGCGCTCATTCCACTCGTTACCGTAACGAGTCCTATTGAAAGAATTGAAAAAATTACGAGTGAATCAGAAGGGTTCGTTTATGCTGTTACAGTAGCGGGCGTAACGGGAGTACGTCAAAACTTTAAAGAAGAGATTCATAGTTACTTAGAAAAAGTAAAATCACACGTCAACTTACCAGTCGTCGCAGGATTCGGTATTTCAACAAAGGAACATGTAGAAGAAATGATTACAATATGTGACGGCGTTGTTGTTGGAAGTAAAGTTATTGAGCTGTTAGAAAATGGAGAAAGAGAAGGGATATGTGAATTAATACAGGCGACAAAACAAAAAGAAGAGGCGTAAGTCCCTTCTTTTTGTTTTGCTCAATAAATGTTAAAATATACAGAAAATACATATAATTTAGAGGGTGAGAAGGCATGCTAAGATGGAAATTACTATATCTTCTTTTAACTGTACCACTATACGCTTGGCTCATTAGCATGACGAAAATAGAGTTGATGGCTCTATTTTTAGGATATGTATTCATCTTTTCAAACTTAAATCGCATTCAAGAACAGTCTATTTTAGAAATATGTATATTTTCGATTAGTGTAGAATTATTTAGTATTGTTTCGATTGTATTATTAAACGAATTATTCAGGTGGATTCATTCATTTGAATTAATGAAATTTGGAAATATTGTATTGCAAGTAATATGTGCTTATATTGTGTTTGTTGTGTTAGATAAAATAGTCGGACAGCAGACAATTTTTCAGGATAATAGAAAATGGGAGTGAATGAAAAGGAGCCGTTTGGCTCTTTTTTCGAATCTGTTGTAAAAACAATTGAAAATTATGTCATCTGTTATATAATAGTTAAAAATTGTATTTTAAACGAAATGAGATGATAACATGGCCATATTGTTGGCACTTATCCCAATTATGATGATTTTCATTTGTTTATTTTTATTTAAACAAACGTCATTAAGGTCCTCGTTAATTTCTTATGCAGTGTCTGTCGGAATCGTTTTACTCTCACCAACGTTTCGATTAGGGATAAGTGAAACTGTGCACGCAACGATTAAAGGATGGTTAATTTGTTTTATTGTCGGGTACGTTTTATTTTTCGGTATTTTTTTATTTCACCTCATGAACAAAATGGGGTACATCGATCAAGTAGCGCGTTTTCTAGAAGCAGTTACTCAGGATCGTTTATTACAAATGCTGCTTATGTGTTTTGGCATTTGCCCGCTTATTGAATCAGTAAGTGGATTCGGTATTGGCTTCATGGTTGCAGCACCTATTTTTCTTTCACTAGGATATAAACCATTTCAAGCTGTACTGCTCTCATTTATCGGCTTACTAGCTAGTTCATGGGGCGCAATGGCAACTGGTACGATTATCGGTTCGCAGCTAATAAATATGCCTCTTACAACACTTGGTACAAATACAGCGCTATTAAGTATTCCGATGTTTGCTTACTTTGTTATTCTTTCTTTACACGTTGTTGGCGGCTGGCAAGCGGTTATAGAAAAGTGGAAAGAAGGAGTAGGATTCTTTCTATTATTTTCTCTCGGAATCTATCTTTCTAATGCGTACGTAAGTGTTGAACTAGCCGGGATATTAAGTTCTATCGTTACGATTACATTTGGCTTTCTTATCATTAAATTAAAAGGAAAAAGTGGGCAGAATCTTATAACAGAACATGCGGCTGCAACGGAGAGAGAAGTATCCATTATAAAAATTATTAGCCCTTATATATTTCTAACAGTTTGTATTTTACTTTCTCGCCTCGTTCCAGCATTACATGATTTGTTCAGATCATATGCGGTTCTTGATTTGAAATCATACTCTTACAAACTAGAGTTACTATATTCACCAGGATTTTGGCTCGGTATGACTTGCTTATTTACTATTATTTTCTTCCGCATCCCGTCTAATATTATTAAACAATCACTCTCGCAAACGATCAAACAATGGATTCCTTTTGCTATTACTACGACAATGTTTATCGCCATTTCAGAACTAATGGGTGCATCAGGCATGCATTTATTACTCGCAAAGACAGCTGGTGAAACATTTGGAACCTTTTTCGTTTTTGTTGCTCCGTTTATTGGCGCTATTGGTGGATTTTTAACAGGTAGTAACGCAGGATCAAATGCAATGTTTATAAAACTACAAATGCAAACCGCACAAAACGTAGCACTCCCGTGGCAATACGTCACAACACTGCAAAACACCGCATCATCAGTAGCGACAATCGCTTGTCCGTCACGGATTACACTAGGTGCTTACTTATGTAATATCCCTTACCGTGAAAATGAACTATTAAAGAAGACGACGTTAATGATCTTTGTTGCGGCTTTACTTGTAGTGGTAGAGGTTATTGTTTGGTATATGTTGAGAAATTAAAAATCCCCCTAACATAGGAGGATTTTTTTTATGAGTGGATAATGATTTAAATATGAATAGCTTCTACTAAATGAATAGGAGATGAAATGTATGCCCCTAAAAAACTACGGTGTGTTAAAAGGTACAGTTATACAATCAAAGATTGGAAAAGGGAAAACACCTCATTATCAAGTTCATTTACAGGGCGAGACTGGAGTAGATTATCGTATTGCAATTAACGTAAAGTCGCAAAGTTATCCGTCAGAAGTTTTATATTTTGCGAGTAACAATATTAAATCAGAAGCGATTCATATTTTACCGACATTACCATTCGGTTTTACAGAAATAAAAAACAATGAACCGAAAGTGGCTTTAGATTATGTAAGAGGAAATCTATTTGATTCAAAACAAATGATTCCTTTGCCTCCCGAAAAAGCAGGAGCAGATAATGATTTAAACGAAAAAATAGAACGTTATATAAAGCGAGCGATAGAAGAAAAAGCGATTATTTACGCGTTTGGTGAAAGATGGGGACCAGAAGAAAATACACCAGATTCCTATTTTCATTTCAAACCAGGAAACGGTATACATGATATTCACATGAATCAAGGGAATGTAGAGAAATGGAAAGGTGATAATGGCATATGGCAAGACGGAGGGATACTCATTCACTTTGAAAAGGAAGAAGAATGGATTGGTATCTTTCTTGCATTCCAATCACAGTCATGGTGTACGGATGAAGAAGGGCATGCTCGTGTGCCTGTTGAGCATTGTGATTATAAGGGGAATAATTAATAAGAAGAGGGCGTTCAAAAAGAACGCCCTCTTCTTATTTTATAAAACGAAAAACTAACGAGTGTAGAAAGACAAGAGAAAAGCAGTGCTACACTAGAAAACGCAATGAGATACATATTATATTTCATAACCTGTCCAATTAGCTGATTACTGTCGTACTGAAAAAGTCCGGCTATTATATTGAATAAAAATAAAACGATAAACATGACGATAACTCCGTCTATTGATCCTTTAATGTCTGGTTTACTTAAAGCGATATGTGCAGAAATGCAAATGGCGATAAATAAAAATAACCAAAAGGAAGGGTTCAATAAATTGCCGATTGTAAATAAGCTTTTCAATAATACAAACGTCGACAAGAGCATGTTTTGGATCATTTCTATATTAATAGAAGTAGAAGCGATCGTTTTTTCGAGAGTTGTATTAAATAAAAAATATGATTCTGGTACGAAATAGCGCATTAAAAGGATTAGTGCAGTAATACCAGAAATAATAGGCCCGATACCGATGAAGAAATTCCCAATTCGTTGATATACACTTTTTTGATTGTATTGATGTTGTACGTAGCCTAAAGCACCTTGACTTATGTCTGTTGGGAAGAACTGCGTTGCAACAATTTTATGACGAAATAGTAAGCACATAATGGCATGTCCAAGTTCATGAATAGGAACACCAATCCACGCAGTTAAAAGGAATCCTTTTCTTCCGAAAGCTCTCGACCAATACATCCGTGTGAGAGATTCTAAATAGCCTAATAGAAATCCAATTACAATGATAACGCCAATTAAAGATAATAATTGGATTACGCTTGTAAGGAGTATTTGAAAAATTGAGTTTACCAATTCCATTGTCTTTCATCCAATCTGTTAAAAATATTATTTATTCTGTTTCATAATAGCATTTTTTTCAAGATTGCTAGCACATATATTTCTTTCGAAAGAAGGATTTCAGAATCTTTTTCTTGTAGTCATGTTTTATGTACAAAGTCATATATTGAATTTGTAACACCCTATATGGTATATGCTTAAGGAGGGATGAGAGAATGAAATGTCCGTCATGTCATACAGAAAATGCAGCAGAGGCAAAGTTTTGCGGGAATTGTGGACATTCGTTAACGGAAGAAGTAGTGGCAAGTAGTGGTCAAGAAGAAGGGCCGGAACAAGCACGCGCGGCACAAGTAAAGGAAACTCGGCCAAATGAAACGGTAGAGCAAGCGAAGCGGTTTGCGAGCGGCTATTTTCAATTTTTTAAACATGCATTACAAGCACCGACAGCGATTATGAAAAGCGGCACGATTGAAGTAAGAAATGGAATTGTAAGTCTTGTTCTTATTTGTTTTTTAGGAGCATGTATTTTTTATAGAATGATGAGTGCAGCATCAGCAGTTACGAGAACATTTGCACCAGATATATCTACTCCCACATTTTTTGTAGAATCTATAACGGTCTTTTTCTTTTTATTAATTTTAACTTTATTTGTCGGATTTATTATTTTTGTAAGTGGTAAGATGATGAAATCATCTTTTTCGTTTCTTGAAGTATTCGGTATATGGGGAACGCTAGCGACGCCGGCTATTGCTATATTAGTCCTTTCTTTTCTTTTTAGTTTCTTATTAATCTTTTTCTTACCGATATTATTATCGGTAGCTGCAACTTATTTAGGGATTAGTATAACTGTAGCCATATTAAAGCTAGACAATGGCGGATTAGATCTCGTGTACACACTTATTATTGCAAATGTTTTAATTGGAATTGCAACATTTATTGTACTTTGGTCTTACATTAGCACGATAATTCAAGCCTTAACACAGGGAATAACTGGCTTCTAATGAAAAGGTGGTTGACTGGATGAATGTATGTACAAAGTGCGGAATTCAGTTTGAAGATGGTGTGCAATTTTGTCAAAACTGCGGGACGAAGAGGGGAAGTCCTGTAGTAAAGAAGAACATGAGCGGTGGTGCAAAGGTTGGCATTACACTGTTAGCACTATTTGTTATAGCGATTATTGGATTATATTTGTACGGATCATCGTATTATACGCAGGTGGCACAAGTAGACCGGATGATTACGATTTTACAAGAGAGGGACGGAGAGAAATTAGCTCAGGTCGTTACGACAGATGATCCATCGGTTACGATAACGAGAGAGAGTGTAAAGCCGCTATTTTCATATATAAAAGAAAATCCATCTTACGTAAATGAATTAAAAGAATATTTGAGACAAGGTGAAAAACAACGGGACGGAATAGAAAGAGCCGATTTTTCATTAACGAAAGACGGAAAGTATTTCTTTATATTTGATCGATATAAATTGAAAGCGAAGACGTACTATACAACTTTGCTTACAAATGAAAAAGGCGTATCGTTAAAAATGAACGGAAAAGAAATTGATAAGACAGATGACAAAAAGTTTGAGAAGCAATATGGGCCATTTCTTCCGGGAAATCAAGTGTTTCAATCAGAATATAAAAATGACTATGTAAAACTATCTCGTGAGGAAAAGGTTGTACTTATGAAACAAAGCCAAAATAACGTAACGATAGATTTAACGTTGCAAGGTCAATATATTACAGTTCAAACGAACGCGCCTGGTGCAACATTGTACGTAAATCAAAAACCAGTTACAGCGCTCGCAGGAGAAGAAATTACATGGGGGCCTGTAGCGACTGATGGAAGTGCGACGATTTATTTAGAACGAAATGGAGAAAGCGGACGGGAAACGACAAAAGTAGAGAAGGTAACGGCACTTTCGTCTTATAATCTTCCATTCCAAACGAAAAGTACAGAAAAAACAGTTGTTTATAATGTTACCCCGCCACCTACGACTGGGTATGTATATAATGGTTTCATCTTTCCTGATAGTGATATTCGAAAATTAACGAGCACAGATTTAACATATTTATCGAAAGAACAGTTGAAAATTGCTAGAAATGAAATATATGCAAGGCATGGACATATTTTTCAAACGAAAGATATGCAAGCATATTTTGCGAAACAGTCTTGGTATAGAGAAAATCCATATTTTACAGGAAAGCTAACGGATATTGAATCTTATAATGTTGAACTAATTAAATCAAGAGAATAGAGCACATGAAAAAAGGTACAGTGCATAACTGTACCTTTTTTACAGAGTGTTGGGAAACCCTTTAGGGTTCCCCACACTCTGGAATCATTTTGATTTTAGCGAATAAAAACAACATAAAATAATAGAGTTTCAAAAAAATAGCCCTCCACCAGACCTTTTTTGGTCAGATGGAGGGCTATTTTTTTCATGTTTTGACAAGTTGCGGTGAGATAAGCCTGCATTTGGACAGACTTCAGCCCCCGAAATCGAGCATATCGATAGCCATGTAGTTCTTTGGCATCCGCAAAGCTTCGCTCTATAGTTGAACAGCGTACTTTGTACAACTTTTTCCCTGTAACTGTTAGTTTGTTTTTTCTAGCGATATCCTTATATTTCTCCCATATATGATGAGTGATAACTTTTTGTTTTTGTTTCTTTGAAAAACATACCTCACGTAGCGGACAAACAGCGCAGTCTTCTGGGTTGGATTTATAGTGACGATATCCTTCACGATCCGTTGTCGCATACTCTAAAATACACCCCATCGGACAAGCAAATGCATTCATTTCTTCTACATATTTAAATTGGCTTTTTGGTACTTCTTTATTTCGTTTTCCAAATCGGCGATACCCCATCACCATAAATATATTTCTCTCCGATAATTTCTTACAGATATACCCTGTAAAATAGCCTGCATCAAGAGCTACAGCTTCCACTTTAAATCCGAATTTATCAATTTGAGCTTGTAGACGCGCTAAATATGGCTCGGAATCTGCCATATTTCCAGCCGTTACATAAGTATCTGTAATAATATTGTACTTCGCATCAGTCGTACGATGGTCTAAGAAATGAAAACCGTTCGGTTTTCCATCTCTCATTAAAAATCCACTATCTGGATCCGTAGTACTTATACGAGTTTTTTTAGTGGGAGTATCACTTTCCTTTCTGGGTTTTAATTCTTTTTTTCGTGTACCTCACGATCTTCAATTACCGCAGCTTCTAGTTCATCTATATAAAACTTTGCCTTTTCTTTTTTATATTTATGTACAAACTTATTTTTATTAGCATTGGCCTTAATGTGCGTAGAATCTGTCATCAGCGCACGTCCTCCCACCATCCGGTGCTCTGTCGCTTGCCTCACGATCTCATCAAAAATTTCTTCGAAAATATTTGTATGAATAAAGCGAGTACGACGATTCCAACTGATTGTAGAATGATCTGGAATAGTATCTGATAGAGAAGACCCTAAAAACCAACGGTAGGCGATATTCGTTTTAATCTCTTTTTCCAATTGACGCTCCGAACGAATACCGTAAAAATATCCAATAAACATCATTTTAAATAAAACGATAGGATGGATTGAAGGACGTCCATTGTTTTCACAGTAATAAGGGCGTAACTTCTCTTCAATAAAATCAAAACTAATTGTCGCTTCGATCGCACGAAGGAAATGATCTTGTGGAACCAACTCTTCTACAGAAACAGATACACGTTCATCACGATGATTTTTTAAAGCACCCATCATAAAAAATCTCTCCTTTACCTCTTTTTATCAGTGTTGACACATAAAAAGAGGTTCAGACACAAAAACAGGCTGTGGAGAAGACTTTCTCCACAGCCTGGAAAAAAGGTACAGTGCATAACTGTACCTTTTTTATGGTTTTTTATCTGAACCAGGATCCCTTGAGAAAAAGATATGAAAGAGAAATGTGACTTTACTTGCTCCTCCTGATGTACTTGCTTGCACATCAGATAATGCGTTAGATGTTAAAACACCTTCAGAATGAGGGGGTACGACTATTTTGAGAGTATCATCTGATTCTGATGATGCAGTAACTGTTATTGTATCATCAGATAAGTTCAAAATTTTTACAGTACCGATTGGTAAGATGGACTTGCCAGCGTGTGATGCTGAAGCGAAGCGAGAGCCTTTCCAAATTGTTTGTGGGAAAGTTTCATCATTAGATAACCAAGCACGAGCACTATAAATGGTTGCGTTAATAGAAAATTCTTGATCGAGCGACAAGGCGGGTTTTGGTTCTTTCGGTTCCTCTGGAGTTTGAGCGAGAAGGCCGGCGCACATGTATGTTTCACCTACTTTCAATTGGTTACTGTTATAGCATATTAAACATGTTGTTTATAAGACACGACAGTTACCTATTCATACATAAGTTTGTGCACCAAATTTGAAGATGAAATTCTCTTTCTTTACAATGGAAGTAGGTGTTATTTCTATAAAATATGGAAAACGTAAAGAGTATGTAAAAAAGAAGGAGTGGTAAAGTGAACTATGTCATTATTGGCGGAGATGCAGCTGGTATGAGTGCAGCTATGCAAATTGTTAGAAACGATGAAAATGCAAATGTTGTAACTTTAGAAAAAGGTGAAATTTATTCATACGCTCAGTGTGGATTACCGTATGTCATTAGTGGTGCTATCGCTTCAACTGAAAAGTTAATCGCGCGCAACGTGAAGACGTTTCGTGAGAAATATGGAATTGATGCGAAAGTGCGTCATGAAGTAACGAAAGTAGATACGGAAAAGAAAATGGTGTATGCAGAGCATACGAAGACGAAAGATGTCTTTGAATTTCCATATGATCGATTATTAATTGCGACTGGAGTGCGTCCTGTTATGCCAGAATGGGAAGGACGGGAATTACAAGGCGTTCATCTTTTAAAAACAATTCCTGATGCTGAGCGCATATTAAAAACGTTAGAAACGAATAAAGTTGAGGATGTAACTATTATCGGCGGCGGTGCGATTGGACTGGAGATGGCAGAAACATTCGTCGAACTTGGTAAGAAAGTAAGAATGATTGAGAGAAACGATCATATCGGTACGATTTATGATGCAGATATGGCTGAATATATACATAAAGAAGCAGATAAACATCATATTGAAATTTTAACGAATGAAAATGTAAAAGCATTTAAAGGGAACGAAAGAGTGGAACAAATTGAAACGGATAAAGGGACGTATAAAGCAGATCTTGTTTTAGTGTCGGTTGGAGTAAAGCCAAATACTGATTTTCTTGAAGGAACAAATATACGTACAAATCATAAAGGGGCAATTGAAGTAAATGCATACATGCAAACGAATGTGCAGGACGTATATGCAGCTGGTGATTGCGCAACACATTACCACGTTATAAAGGAAATTCATGATCATATCCCGCTCGGAACGACTGCTAATAAACAAGGCCGACTTGCAGGACTGAATATGCTTGATAAACGAAGAGCATTTAAAGGTACGTTAGGTACAGGCATTATTAAATTTATGGATTTGACACTCGCAAGAACAGGATTAAATGAAAAAGAAGCGAAAGGGCTAAACATCCCGTATAAAACAGTCAAAGTAGATTCTACAAATATGGCGGGCTATTATCCAAATGCAAAACCACTTTACTTGAAATTACTATATCGATCCGATACGAAACAATTACTGGGCGGGCAAGTAATTGGAGAAGAAGGCGTAGATAAACGAATTGATGTGATCGCAATGGCGCTTTTCAATAAAATGAGTGTTCACGATTTAGAAGATGTCGACTTAAGTTATGCACCACCATATAACAGCGTGTGGGACCCAATTCAACAAGCGGCAAGGAGAGCAGAATAGCACTTTTTAAGTGCTATTTTTTTTGCAAAGGTAGGTAAACTTTTTTAGCGAATAATAAAGAGGGAGAAACAGTTACATATAGGGAAGGGGATCTTTAAAAATGTTTTTAACACTTCAAATAGTTCAAGAATCAGAAAAAGAAATATTGCGTAATTTGTATGCACTATATCTTCATGACCTCTCTACATTTACTCCTAATATAACGATTGAGGCAAATGGATTTTTCGAATACGAAGATTTGCACATGTTTTGGGAAAATGACGGAATCACTCCGTATTTTATTAAAAGTGATAATGATATTGTAGGATTTTTATTACTACTGGAACGTCCTTTTTTGAAGAAGGAAAACGACTTTGGTATAAATGACATTTTCATATTGAATCAGTACAAAGGGAAAGGAATCGGTAAACAAGTTATTGCGAATGTACTAAAAGAGAAACGAGGGCAGTATTTCGTTATCGAACTTGTGAAAAATATACCAGCAGTTTCTTTTTGGAAGAAAGTATATAGGGAGCTAAACATCGAATTTGATGAGAAAACACAGTTAATTGATGATGAAGAATGTCTCGTTCAAACGTTTAAAATATAATGAAATCGATGCTCCTAGTATATTACTTTGAAATTTAACTTTATTTCGAATATACCGTTCACCCTTGAAAACATAGTATTTATCGCTTATATTTTCATATAGTATTTATTTTTTAAACGAAGCAATGAACGAACCAGGGGGCGCAGTATGGCAATTAACATGAAAACAATCGAAGAATGGATTGCTGAATCAAATGCAAGACATGAAGAAGACTTTGGACACGTTGTGGAAGAAATGAAAGAAGTATGTGTCGGACTTGATAACGCGACATTAATTTATACGAAAAATGTATTTTGTTTTGGTAAAAAAGTAGAAGTCTTTTTCTTCTTCCAAGACCATGTCGTGATTGGACAAGAAAAAGACGAATATGTTGAGATTGAAAAATTAAAGTATGATGACATTACAAATAGTAACTTAAAAACAAATGACAAAAATACTACGTTAGAATTAAAGTTTGCTAACGGACAATCTATTAATTTAGATAGTTTAAATGATAACTACGGTACGAAAAATTGGTTATTTGCTAGACAAATTAAGAGTATTTTTAAGTTAATCTAGTAAAAAAGCAGACCCTTTGAGGTCTGCTTTTTATTTAATTCCTATTACACAAAGACAATCTCTTTCTTCGTAACATTGTACACTTGTAAATCCTGTTTTATAAAAGAGATTTATTAGTTCTTCGGTCGTGTTAAACTTCTTCATATGATATTGAATTTTGAAAGTTTCAGCCACTAATAAAAAGGAGCCGTCCGGTTTTAAGACGCGAAATACTTCTTTTATATCTTGTTCAACATCAGGCCAAAAATAATGAGTTTGAAAGGCGGTAATGAGATCGAAGAAGTTCGTATGATGTGGAATAGAAGAAACGCTTGCTTGTTGAACAATTACTTTTTGTTTTTGAACATCTTTTGCATTCGTCTGTATAGAATTTTTCACAGCTTGATCGGAGTAATCAATCCCATATATTTCCCCAAGTGGAGTTCGTTTTGAAAGAATGTGTATGGTTTTACCTCCACCACAGCCGATGTCTAATACGACTGCATCTGTCTTTATATGTACTTTCTGCAATGCCCAATTTATTAATCTCGTATGTGCAGCGTTCATAATACAAAGCATGGAGGAACCAATTGTTCCGCTAGGATTTTTTGCTTGCTGAATTAACCGTTGTAAAATGCTCAAGTTAAATTCTCCTTTTATGTAAGAATATATACTCATTTCGCTTTTTATAAATTAAATCCTTTAAAAAAAGCACGCCGATAGACGGCGTGCTTCTAACAATGCAAAGCCCCTTTTAACCAATTCCGCGCCCGATATGCCCCAACTGGAACTTGAATAAGAGATGTTTCATTTCCAGCATCTATTCCGTACAATTGATCACATGAATTTGTATCAAAACTAAGTAAAGGATGCCCGCCCATCCCCATCGCGGTCGCTGCAAAAACGAGTTTATGAACGAGTATACCTGCTTCCATTTGATGAATACGGTACCCTCTATAGCCTAATGCATTTGTATAATAATCTTTCTTTCCGACTACATGTAGGCAAAGTGGTACTTGAAAAAGGTTTACGTTATCCATCGTCATACTAGACTGAAGTGGGTAGCGAAGGTCTCCATATCGAATTGGTTGTATGGAATGTGTTTTACTGTTATAAGCGTAAGCTCCGTTTTCAATATTTTTCACGTTATAAAAACATCCATATAAGGAGACGCGTGTATTTTTATTTGTATACTTACCGTCAAGGTCGTTGTAATAGGGGAAGGAGAGGCTCGCTTCTTGTAGTAAAGTAGCGAGCTCGGCTGCATCCCATTTCGTTAAAGTAAAGTCAGCATCAGGGGAATACCGTTTTCTGCAAAGTTGCAAGAAATCATAAGATAAACGCTCTACTTTCGGCAGTTGTACAGCGTACGTATTATGTTGATAGTGCTCTTCATCATGTAGCGTTTTGAAGTGTGCTGTCGATTCAATCATAGAAGCTTCATTTATTTTTGTTATCATCGGATATTCATTTACATGTTTTGAGCGAACGAAATGTTCATGTGCAAGTGGCGGAATTTGTTGCAACAACTCATGAGAAGTAACTGTTTTATTTTCACGGTAATCATTGTGAAACCAATTAGTTTCTAGCTCTGTACTTAAAGGAATAACGGCATACACACTTTCTTCGCCTTCTGATAATCCGAGTAAATGGTTCAGTGCACGGTCTAGAAATTGAAAGTATACGCCGTTCGTATAACCGAACTGTTTTGCACATTCTAGTAATTGTCCAATGAGAACCCCGCTATCTAATCCTTGAAGTCGATATGAAAAGTTATTGTATTTAAAGAAGTTTTTCCAAAACATAGTGGATACGAATGCAGCACCGAAACAATCATGTATATTACAGCGATTACCGAGTGCGTCTGCCAAATAAGAATCGAAATTTCCTTCGCGAAGTAAAATAAGTCGGTGATGCGCGGCGTCATAATGGTAAATGCCGTCTGGATAATCGTCAATCTTTAAATAGATATACAATTCATTCGGGTATAAGGCACCGCCTGAAGGAATGGATCTACGTAATACATTTCTCTCGCTATTTAGCTGACATAATTGTGTTACACCAAATGAATACCAAAGGTAGTGACCAATTTCATTTAGAGTAGGTGTAGTAGAAGAGTTCGATAAAGATAACGGGATTTCTAAGGAGAGCGGGATGGTAGGTACATTTCGATATAATTTATAAGGAAGCGGTGCGTCTTTCCAGTCCACCTCATGATTCGGCATAATTTCATCGATAGAGAAATGGAGATGATGTAAAAAAGTATCTAGCTGCATGAAATCCCTCCTTTACTATGGAAACGGATGTGGATGTGGATTTAATCTTTCATTCGTTAAAGGTTCGTCTGTATATCCAAGTGTCATCGGTACGGTATATACCCGGTCCAGTCCTGTAACTCGAGTAAGATGGTGACCAAACGTCATCGGTAGCATGCCTGGAATAATAACTTTTACACAATGTAATCCATTCTTTTCTATGAGGGGAACGGTTTGATCTACAACGATTATTTCAAGATTAGATTGATGCAAACGATTTAAAAGTTGGTGGAGATCGGATGTTAAATCCATATCAAATGATTGTGATACATTCATTTCTTGGAACGTTTGCACCGGTGCATCTTCCCGTAAAAGGAAGTGAAGACGTTCTTCCGTTTCTTTCAATCCATACAGCATACTATGGTCTTCCATTTTATTAACGAAATAAGGATCTTGTAAGCATTTTTCGTAGTATTCTCTTTTGTGCTCGAGCTCATCGTCTGTTATAAGTAACATGCCTGCTATTTCTTGAATGGCGCTTTTTAAAGCTCGAATAGGATCTAAATGAGCGCCTCCCGCACAAACAACGTTCATTCCATTTTCACGCGTATTCTTTGCAATTACCCACAAGCTCGGGATGCCGTGTTCCATTGTCGCATTAAAAGCGTGTAATTCATATCCGGTAATCGTACGTAACCGCTGGATCATTAATTGTAATTCTGTATCATTTGCTGAACTAAGATCAAGGCGGGGAAGAGGTAATTCGGCATACCAAGTGAGTAAGAAGGCATCACGCTCTACAATTTCTAAAATGCCGTGAAAAATCGCTTCTTCTAAACTACCGCCAATTGCACATCCATTTGATGTTTCATACACGAAAGCATCTCGATGACCGAGGCTATAATAAGCAATTGATTCAGGAACTAAAAGCGGTCTGTTTTGTGATAAAGAATATCCCCATATCCAGTTTTGCTCATAATCAGGATCAAACGGCTTAAATGGAAAATTATCACGATTGTAATGTTCATTTGTATGTACACCGAGTGTGAGGGGATTTAGTGCATGTTCCTCTAAATCATGAAAACTACCATGCACATTTGTCTTTTTCCCACGAGGCGACATACCGCAATATCGTTCTAAACCTTCTAAAATGGCAGTTGCTTCACTCACTGCAAATGAATGAGTTCGGCCTGCAACACCTTCATTTCCGAACATTAATGGCATGTTTATAATGACGTCAGCGAATGGTAATAAAGAATGCTGCATTTTGCCGTTCAACATACCGACCCGATAATCTAAATAGTCTCGCGTTAAAAATGTGTTTAATTCATGAATGGAACGGCAGCGATACGTTTCGGTGCTTACTTTTAAACTCGGTTGTAAAGAAACTTCCGCCGCATCCGCAGTATCATCAGGTAAATTACTACATACAGGACAGAGAGGATCTGGAAGAAAAGAATGTCGTGTACATTGTAATGTTTGTAAGTTTAGTAAAATAAGTTCATTTTCTAAAGAAGAATGGTTATGAGTTAATATTTTTTCTGTTTCTGCGCAAATAAGATGGCACATTTGTAACATTCCATTTTGGGTGGCACGTACATCACGCCTCGTTACATTATCTGCTTTAAAGGCATATTTCCGCTGTAGTTCCCACATTTCTTTTTGATCAAAGCCAGCGATAAAACGGCGTCCATCAGAACAATGGGAACATCCGGGCGTAAGAGGATGAATGTAAGGACCGATAATACCTTCGCCAAATGAAGTAAAACCACGTAGCCACGGAATATGATTTGACCGAAAAATTAGCTCAGCATCATGATGAATAGTAGAAGGAGATCCATCATGTAATACGAGAGCGAGATGAATATTTTCAGGAAGTTCTTCTGTAAGGGTATGCTGACGAATGATGGAATATTGTTTGCATAATTGATCATGTACATAGTCTGCAAGAAGGCCATCTCCTATAAGCAATATATTTTGAGTCATAGACCGTCCTCCTTTGCAATTAATACCCCATACACACCGTCTAAGTTTTCTTTCAAAAATGCTTCGATTGCTAAATCGAACACGAAGGGATAAAAATTATGTTCTTCTAAATGCTGTAAGGCAAGCTGTAAAGATTGCACACTTGGAATTTCTTCTTCCGCTTGTATTTCCACTCTAAAAGAATCCGTGTCATATAAAATAATAGATGGGTCATACAAAATATTAGCTCTGTAAGGAATTTCTTCATTTTGAATGTGAAAGAGTGATAGTTGTAGTGCGTTTCGTAACGCTAACGTCATATTTATATTAGATGCGCCGTACCATCTATCATTTATACCGATCCAAACGACAGGAAAACTAAGAATCTCTTCGCTCATTGCGATTTTAGGTGTTTCATGGATTGTAGAGAGAGCATCGTAATAAAATCTACAATGTTTATCGTGAATATCAGTTAAATCAATCGTTGTAAGTTCTTCTAGCATATGTGACTGCCGCTCATACAATTTATTATTTAAATGTTGTTGTAGTGCCCGGTAAAATCCTTCTGTCATCGTTTCTCCAGCACCGATACCGATATCGTTATGTTCAGGAATAAGGCGGTGAATGATTTCTGCTACATATGTTTCAATTCCTGTTAAACCAGCTTCTCGGCGTGCTTCATTATGAGTCAATCCACTGCGAGTCATAAGAGGTAGAAGGGGAGCTGGGCCATCTGATAGTGGATTGGCTACTTGAATATAGCATTGTGATAACGGTAATTGATATGAATCTTGTTCATCCCATACATGGAATATACCGGCTTCTTTAGAAGTTAATGAGTCAAAAAATCGGAATACATCAGTTGAAGTATGTTGGTTTGAACGATGCTCAAGTTTTTCAGAAAGATTTTCTATCGTATCAATTGTAAAACTTTCATCAGTTGCAAGAGGGTGTTTTATAAAAGGATGCCACGTTCCTTCAAGTGTTTCATAGTTTAATAAAAAGAATTGTGACTGTTTTTCCCGATGTGAATCATCTGCGACATGCTTAAATAATTCAAAAACGATTACATTTGCTAACATGGCAGATGTAATTGGTGAGAAGGAATCAGATGAATTTTCATTTTGCAAAGTCGTTTCATGTAGCCGATGCCATGCGGATTCCCAGCATTCATCACGATTTTCCGTTACGACAGGCCCGGCTATACCGAGTGTTGATAAACAAATAGCTGGTATGAAATTCTTTTTCGTTTCTCTACAAATAGTATGAACTGTTTTTAAACCGTCAATGTCTCCATTTTGAGAAACATATAAAATCCAATCAAAAGGTTCGAATACTTCATGCAAGGGACGGTCAATTGTAGTATCGATTTCTTGAAGGAGTACATTGTTATCAACTTCATATGCACGTTCTATTAGCTCATGTATTCTGTCATAGTTTGTTTCATCACGATCTGTAACGAGGTAATGAAATGTAGGTAAACCAGATTCTAATAAAGAAGAAACTAAGGAAGTGAGCATCTCCCCAGAACCAAGTATAAGGACATTTGCTCCGCGGTACGTTTCGAATTTTAAAGCACCTGAATGAGAATCAGCTTCTAAAAATTCAATTTGTGAAGCATATCTGTCGAGTAATGTACTGTTTAGTTCATGAGGTGCATCTTGATTTGCATCACGAACGAAACCATTTTCATATAAAATCTCTCCAATTTCAAATACACGATTTTGATAGGGGAGAGGGAGGCCATCGGTTATTTCTGCTAAAGAATAATTCCCGTTAAACATTGGCATTAATTTTTCAATCCAGTCATAAATTCCATCACCGTCCATGCGAAATGAACTGGCGTTATTTCGAAAATAGACACCCCCGTTTGAATCGGGGAGGAAGAAAGTATCCTTATTTACTTTAAGTTTTGCATGAATTGGAAGGTTATTCATTTTAATCCTCCTTACGTTTAGGCATACATTATTACCTTATGTCATGAAATTTGTCCCGTATGAACACAATAAAAAAAAGGCTGTAGAATGATTCATTCTACAGCCTTTAATAGATTTTTAATCTATCAACCTTCTAATAATAATGACTTTGGATCTTCAAGCATATCTTTAACAGCAACAAGGAAGCTAACTGCTTCTTTACCATCAACAATACGGTGATCGTAAGATAAAGCAATGTACATCATTGGGCGGTTTTCCATACGCTCGTTATCAATTGCAACTGGGCGTACTTGGATTTTATGCATTCCTAAAATACCAACTTGAGGGCTATTTAGGATTGGTGTTGACATTAGAGAACCGAATACACCACCGTTTGTAATTGTAAATGTACCACCTTGTAGTTCTTTTAATGAAAGTTTGTTATCGCGTGCTTTCATACCTAAATTACGAATTTCACTTTCGATTTCAGCGAAGTTTAATTGGTTAGCATCGCGTACAACTGGAACAACTAATCCATCTGGAGCTGCTACTGCAATACCGATATCATAGAATTTTTTGATGATAAGCTCGTCACCTTGAATTTCAGCATTTAATAATGGGAATTGTTTTAATGCTGCAACAACTGCTTTTGTGAAGAATGACATGAAGCCAAGACGTACATCATGTTTTTTCTCGAAAGCGTCTTTACGCTCTTTACGTAATTCCATGATCGCACTCATATCAACTTCGTTAAATGTTGTTAACATTGCAGATGTTTGTTGAACTTCTACAAGACGTTTTGCAATTGTTTGACGGCGGCGGGACATTTTCACGCGCTCAACTGGTTTTTCGAATTCTGTTTTTGCAACTGGAGCAGGAGCTGGACTTTTTGGAGCAGCTGGTGCTTCTTTTGGTGCGGCAGCATGAGCTTGTACATCATGTGGTCTCACGCGTCCAAGTGGATCTGTACTACGTACGTCGTTTAAGTCGATTCCTAATTCACGAGCCATTTTTCTAGCAGCTGGTGATGCGATAGGACGGTTCGTATTTGGTAAGCCTTGTAGACCCGTAGTTTGTTCAGCATTTGGAGCCGCAGCTTCAGCTGTTTCTTGTTTTGCTTGCTCAGCAGGTGGTGCAGGTGTACTTACTGCAACCGGTGCTCCATTAGCATCTAAAATTGCGATAGTTGCGCCAACTTCAACTGTATCCCCAGGTTCGCCTAGTAACTTCGATACAATACCTGAATCTTCTGCAATGATTTCTACATTGACTTTATCAGTTTCAAGCTCAACAACGCTGCCGCCTTTCTCAACTTTGTCGCCTACGTTGATAAGCCATTGTGAAATAGTTCCTTCGGTAATAGATTCTGCAAGCTCAGGTACTTTAATTTCGATCATTTTAAATGTCCTCCCCTTATTTGCCTAACGGTGTGTTTTTTCTTCTTTTGTCTTCGGTAATCTCCATTTGTTAGCCTGGCCTTGGGCAGAATATCTGCCCAGGGAACAAGCTAGAAACCTTCATTATTACTTTTTAGTTGCTGAAAACTTCAATTTCTTGTTTATCTTGACGGAAGTTATACTTCACATCTAAAGCGTGTGCAACAATTAGTTCTTGCTCAGCTTTGTGAGCGAATGGATCGCCGCCAGATGGACTAGAGCGATCAGGACGTCCAATGTAACCTGTTTTTACTTTATCTCCAGCAAGTTCGAACAGAATTGGAGCCATGTAATGCCATGCGCCCATATTACGAGGTTCTTCTTGAACCCAAATGATTTCTTCTAAGTTTTTAAAGCGTTTAATAATAGATTGAACTTTCTCAGCAGGGAATGGGTACAATTGCTCGATACGAACGACATGAACTTCGTCTAAGTTGTACTCATGTTTACCAGACTCGATTTCTGCTGCTAAGTCAATCGCCATTTTACCTGTGCTTAAAACAAGACGTTTTACTTTATTTGGTTTCATGCCAAGGTTTTCTTGTTCTAAAGCAGGTTGGAAACGTCCTTCGCTTAACTGACTAGCAGTTGAAAGCGTAAGTGGGTGACGTAATAAACTCTTCGGCGTCATAAGTACTAATGGTCGAACAGCTTCTGTTCCTAAGATAGATGCTTGACGACGCAGGATATGGAAGTACTGTGCCGCGCTCGTTAAGTTTGCAACTGTCCAGTTATTTTCAGCAGCTAACTGTAAGAAACGCTCTGGACGTGCACTAGAGTGCTCTGGTCCTTGACCTTCATAACCGTGTGGTAATAGAAGAACTAAACCAGATTTTTGACCCCATTTTGCTCTTCCAGCTGAAACATATTGATCAAATAATGCTTGCGCAGTATTTGAGAAGTCACCATATTGCGCTTCCCACATAACAAGAGTTTCTGGAGCGAATACGTTATAACCATATTCGTAACCAACAACAGCAGCCTCTGATAACGGACTGTTATGAACAGAGAATGATGCATTAATGTTTGGTAAGCGATGTAAAGGTGAATATGTTTCATTTGTATCAGTATCGTGTAATACGATATGACGGTGCGCAAATGTACCACGCTGTGAATCTTGACCAGTTAAACGAATTGGCGTACCTTCTTGTAAAATAGAAGCGAATGCTAATGACTCAGCAAGTGCCCATTCAATTTTACCGTTCTCTTCTAAAGCATCTTTACGGCGCTCAAGAATTTTCTTCACTTTCGGATATACGTTAAAGCCTTCTGGCCAAGATAGTAGACCTTCATTAATTGCACGAAGTGAATCAATCTCAACACCAGTATCAATTGGTTGAATGCCTTTTGCAACAACATCTGGCACTTTAACGTGAATTGTTGCATCGCTCGTATCAGCTGGCGGTACTTGTGCATAATCGGATTTTAATTGTTCTTGCGTAAACTGAGTAATTGTTTCAATCTCATCTGCATTTAGAACACCAGCAGCTTGTAATTGATCTGCATAAATTGCTCTTACAGTTGGGTGATTTTTAATTTTTTTGTACACTTGTGGTTGCGTAACCGCTGGGTCATCCATTTCGTTATGACCGTAGCGGCGGTAACCGATTAAATCGATTAAGAAGTCTTTTTTGAACAGCATGCGATATTGAATCGCAAGGTTAGCAGCTGCAAGACAAGCTTCTGGATCATCAGCGTTCACGTGAACAATCGGAATATCGAAACCTTTTGCAAGGTCACTTGAATATTTCGTAGAACGAGAATCATAGCTATCAGTTGTAAAACCAACTGCATTGTTTGCGATAACATGAATCGTTCCGCCTGTTTGATACGCGTTCAATCTGCTTAAGTTGAGCGTTTCAGATACAATACCTTGACCAGGGAATGCAGCATCACCATGAACTAAAATTACGAATGATTTTGAAATATCTTGATCTGGAAGACCAGATTTTTTACGATTCTCTTGAGCAGCACGTGCGAAACCTTCTACTACAGGATTCACGAACTCAAGATGACTCGGGTTATTTGCTAATGTCACGCGAGTGCTAACTTCTTCGTTACTAACGACTTGTTCTCTACCTAGGTGGTATTTTACGTCGCCAGTCCAGCCAGAATTGGCTACTGCGCCTTCTATTTTTGCATGTTTGAACTCAGCAAACATGTGACTATATGGTTTTTCTAATACGTGAGCAAGTACGCTTAGACGACCGCGGTGAGCCATACCAATCATGACATCCTCTACGCCGTTCTTAGCACCTTCTAGAACAATTTCATCTAAAACAGGCACAAGCATATCAACGCCCTCGATAGAGAAACGTTTTTGCCCAACGAATGTTTTATGCAAGAATTGCTCGAAACCTTCAACAGCTGTTAAACGTTTTAAAAGAGCAGTTCGTTTTTTATTTGATAGTGGTTGACGCAATGAATTTGATTCCACCATTTGATGCAACCACGTGCGTTCTTCACTATCTTGTATATGAGAAAATTCATAAGCTAAAGATTTTGTATAAACGTCTTTTAATCTATGAATTACATCAAGTGCAGTGTGAATACCTTCTGGTGCATCTTGCCATACTGTTTTCGCTGGAATCGCTTTCAAGTCAGCATCGCTCAGTTCGTTCATTGCTTTCTCAAGAAGAGATTGTCCATTTGCAGCATCTTCCATCGGGTTGATGTGAGCCAACGTGTGCCCGAAAGAACGAATCTGCTCAACAAGTTGAACGACTTTAAGAATTTTTTCAATGTTACCTGTGTTTTGAGGAGAAAAATGTGTTGCTGTGTTGTCCCCTGTTACGACATCATCTTGAAACGAAGGAGCTCCAAAAATTTCAAAAAGCTCTTGTAATTCCGGATCAACAGAACCTGCTCCAGTTACGTAAAGATCATACTGTTCAATCACATAACCAAGGTTCGGACCGTGGAACTTGGCCCAAGGGTTTGTCGTTGTATTCTTCCTCGTCATTTGTTTAAACCTCCCAATGCATATAATCCTTTTCCATACAAAGGTGCATTTTGCTCTTTTTCAATAAGTAATGAATCAATAATCAATGTAAATGTTTTCTTTACTCTTATGTTATTACAATAATTTACATAATACCAAACACTATTACTTATCTGTTTTGTAAAAAAACATTCACAATAACTTATCACCCAAGTTAATCTTTCACTTTATAAAGTAATTTTACAGAAAAATGGGGTGGATATATTTGGTATACCTACATTGAAAACTAGAATTGTTACATGTAAATATAAGTATAATCATTGGAATGTTTTGATAAAAGTTGATTCGAATTATGTATATTGAAATAATAAGCGCTTTCATAGATATTATACAACAATATAACGGAATATAGTATAAAAAATAAAAAATTATGAATTTACCATAAACTTTATTTCGATAGTGTTAAATATCGAAAGGAAAATGAAGGATTTCTACAAAAAAAGTTGCTAAACATAAAAAATGCTCCATAAACAGTTAGTTTCTATAAATATGACGAAAAACACCGTAAAACAAATAACGCATTTTGTGAAATAAAGAAATAAATGAAATATTTTAAAAGGATAAAACAAATATGGAGATATTAAATTTTAAAAAAGGTGAGGAGGAAATATAGTAACGATTACATACAGTGTTCCATGTTTTATTAAAAAATAGACGTGCTGAAATCGAACAAGTTTCTTCTATATAAATAGAACGAAAACTGATTGAAATAAATGTAAAGGAACCTTGACGTAAAGTTTACTTTACATATATACTCGATATATGGGAGGAGGGAGAAATTTCCTTGGAAAATAAAATGGTCGAATACCGAAAGAAATTTGGACTATCTCAAGAAAAACTGGCCGAGAAACTCGGGGTTTCCAGACAAACCATTATCTCAATTGAAAAAGGGAAATACGATCCATCACTTCCGCTAGCATTTGAAATAGCAAAAACATTTCAGACAACGATAGAACATGTATTTATTTATGAAGGAAAAGAAGGGGAGGAGTAAGAATGAACTATTCACAAAAGTACTTTGTAATCATGGGAATTATCTTTCTATTTATGAGTGGATTTATGATATTAACAGGTATAATGACGCATTCTGCACCGCCGGCTATAACGTATCCATTGCTTGGGATGATGATTATGAGTTTCTGCCTAAGCTACTTACACCCACAATTTAAAGAAAAAGATGAGCGAATGAAACTCATTCGTTATAAAGGAATGTTTGTAACCTTTTTTGCATTAACAGCATATTATCTTCTTTTCTCTATCGGCTTAAACTTAAAAATACTTACACTATCTGCTACTGAATTATTGAATATACTTATGGCACTTACGATGAGTACCGTCTTTATCTCATTTGTTGTTTTGGCAAAAAGATATTAAGATGGAAGAGAGAAAGGAAGATTAACATATGCAAATGATGTATGCTTTTGGCATTGGGCTTGTATTATTTTTAGCCGTATTCTTATTTATTCGTAAAGATGTTCAAGGTGGGACATTAACGAAGCGAGGATTTTATAAATTAATCGGCTGTTTAGTTGTTATGCTTATAGCGATTATTGTAATGATTGTTTTAATAAGTCAGTCACTATAGAAGGTAAAACGGAACCTTACTTTGGTAAGGTTTTTTCTTATGTTTTAACCTGAAAATTACGGCTAAATCCATTTACTGTAAATGATTTGTATTATATAATCCAATGAAATGATAGATAAGGAGTGTAGTATATGAATAAAAAAACTATCTTCTATTTATTAACTTGTCTACTACTTGTAGCTAGTACTACTTATATAATATGTAACAAACGAGAACAAGTGCCACCTATATTAGTATGGGACGAACAAGAATACTATGTTACGAATGAACCTGCCAAAGCTGAAGAAGTTGGGCAAAAACTTGGCGAAGTAACGAAGAAAATTAAAACAAGTAAAAAACCTACTAAAAATAGAGAATCTAATACATTACAAGAGAAAACAGAAGTATTCACAATGATTGAGGAAGAAAAAAGTGAATACCCGCCTTTAATCATAAAGGACACTTATAGTGATGAATATAGGGTAGTGAGGCCGATGTTGAAGCAAGTATTATGATGAAAAGGAGATTCATATGCAGAAAGCAACTGCGTACCCATGGTTGTTAAGAAAAACTTTTTCCTTTGCTTTATTTTGCCTCCTATCGGTGCAATTTACATTGTAATGAATAGAGGGGCACTACAAAAGAGAGACTTCATTTTATATGTATTATTTGCTGCTATTAATATATTACTTTGGTTGTTGCTTATGATTTTTGATCGGAGTATGTGGATGGTAGCAGGGCATTATATAATTGGAGCAATTGTTATTGTTTTTTCAAATATAAATAAGAGATAATCCAGCAATCTTAAAGTTGCTGGGTTTTATTTTGATATTTATAATGAAGAAACAAATTTTGAATAGAGAGTAGTGGGCGTTATGAGATGGAAAGCAGGAACGTTTGAAAAAATAGAAACGAATGACTCATCTATTGAGAAACTCATACATACATTTAAGGAACAAAACGTAAATGGCGGAGCGGTTATAAGCTGTTTTAAAGTACATAACGAAAATTTTTTCAAAGAAATACCATATTGGAAAGATGGACACGAGCACTTCTTTAGAAGAATCTTTAACTCTTTAGATATAATCAATAGCTTAGAAGAGTTAAAAATACATACGTCAGAAAAATATAAGTTGCATTTTAAAGAGCAATGGGCAGTCATGCTTGATGGTAGCATTGCCGCTCAAATTTTGTCGGGCGGAGCATATGAAGGATTTAAGGAACGACCAGTTATCGCAAAACAATTAGCAGTGAATGTATGTCAATATATGTTCCAAGATCGCTATGAAGATATTAAAGTGTTCGAAAGCTATTGCCCTTGGACAGATTGGTTTTACGATGTTGCATGGGATGTTACTTGGGTGGTGTTAGATAGTAGGGAGCGTAAAATGTGGTTCATTTGTGCTACGGATACGGATTGATAGATAAAGAGCCTTGTAGGAATGCTGCAAGGCCCTTTATTTTTTGGGAATTAATAGAAAACGAATCATATAAATGCTATACTAAAAAATGTTTGTAATGTCAGTTTCATAATATTGTATGATGCTGACTTACTAGAAAAGATAAGAGGAGAATGAGCGTGCAAAAGATAAAGAGATTATTGCTATTAATGATGGTAGTAGGATTAACAGCAGGTGTTTTAGCAGGGTGTACAAATCCGAAAGATACTACAGAAGAATTTTTAACAGCGATACAAAAAGGTGATGTAGAAAAGGCTCGTACATTTGTTGAGAGTGACAAGGAATTTAATAAACTAAATGAAAAAACAGATGATGCTGAGGCAAAAGCAATGCTAAGTGCAATTACAAAAAACTTTAAATTTGAAAAGCTAGAAGAAGTATCAAAAAAGGATGACAAAGCAGAAGTGAAAGTGAAAATTACATCTGCTGATCTATCCGTTGCTGTAACAAAAGCAGTGGGAGAAGTTATGCCAATGGCCTTCGCTAGCGCATTTAGCGAAGACAAAGAACAATCTGAAAAAGCGATCGAAAAAACAATGACCTCAACTATCATCAAAAACTTAACGGATAAAGATGCAACAATGGCAACTCGCGAAGTTACATTGAACTTAAAAAAAGACAAAGATGGCGACTATAAAATCGTTGCTGACGATAACTTGAAAGAAGTATTGTTTGCAAATGCGAAGTCTTTGGAGAAGATGTTTGGTGGGAAGTAATTGAATTAGATAAAAAAGAGACGCCATATCACGTAGAAGGTTGATATGGTGTCTCTTTTTTTATGACCCCGGAGAGGCTCGAACTCACGACCTCCACCCTGTCAAGGTGGCGCTCTCCCTGCTGAGCTACGGGATCCCAACTATAAATATTACGATCAGCAATGTGTTTTCATTTCATTCGTGTAATCGAAGGATTTGTATAATTTATTGAATATTGTAACATTTGATGCATTCCTATAATAGCAATAAACTTTAATGGTGTAAAGATTTAATTTTGTGGATATTATCATTCCAATTTTTATATAAAAAATAAGCCCCGAAGAGCTTATTTTAATAATAATATCACCGCGATTATCAATGATATTTTCAAAAATACAATCATAAATAATGGAGCTCGTTCATGAGCTATCGTCCTGTAACTGTCATTCCTGCTGTGTAAATTGTATCTACAGAACCGTCAGCACTTACAACTTCAACTTTATAGCGATATGTTCCATTGTCTGAAATGTTTTCGCCATATCCTGTGAAAGTAGAAATTTCATCATTACTTCCAGCTGGAACCCATTGATTTTGCCAATGGAAGAAAGTATCATATTCTCCCCAGTTATCGCCATATTTTTTCTCGATGCTGACATTGTAATGAATATCTTCAGCTCGTTCATTTGTAATTCTTGCAATTACGTTTTGACCAAAGCTATATTCTGTAGCGTGTACTTGAACTGTAACACCATTCAACGTTTCGCTAGGACCACAAATATAACGACAGAACTCGCTTGCTCCGTCAGCATGTGCCTTCGGTGTATCAATGTTCATAGCTGTTAAACCACCTAAAGCTAAAGCTCCTGTTAATAATACTTTACCAAATGTTTTCACTTGAAATTCCCCCTAAGTATATTCTCAATTCGTTCCATAGATATCACATTAAGTAGTTTTATAACATTAATCTAATCGAACGCTTTTTTCCTCGAGTGTATTCGCTATGAATCTTTCATCTTGTAGTAATCTAACCTCTACATATAATTTCATAGTTTTGATTCCATATATGTATCATGATTTACATAGAGAAAATCTGTTAATACGTTTTGGTTATTTACTTATCACACTGCTTTTTATTACCTTTTATTGGTAAAACGTTGATTTTATTATATACCATTATTATCTATTTACAAGAGAAAATCATACTGTATGCAAAAATGCATAATAAAAAACACTGCTTGTATTCTGAATTACAGAATACAAGCAGTGTTGGGTTTCAATTAATATTTGAGTGGAATCTAATGCTAATTTTTTATGTTTAACAGTATACATATATCATCGTTTATTAAAGTCATAATTGATAAACCTTGTCCAGGGGACACCCTTTCTGCTGAGATACAGGATCTTCAAAAGGGAAAGTATAAGCGATTATGCTCGTAATGTATGAAGGGATAATGATGAGAAGAAAATTCAGTAGAAAATAGTTTTTGAATGTAGCTGTTATATTATTTCCGGTATTTATTTAAAGGATTTTCATCGCTTAAATCAACAATTAAAGGGCATAAAAATAACAATGGTAAAGCGGCGTTAGCTTGATGAAAAGTATCATTAGACATATATTGCCTCCCAAAACAATACGGACAATCTTTTTCAAATGTCATGAGTATCGACCATACATCTTTTACTTTCCATTTCGTTTTACAATACGTACAACGCGCCATTGAGTTCCTCCTCAGTTTAAGGTGTTTTCTAATAGATTCTACTTTATTGTACGAAAGTCATTTGAATTTGATGTGGTAAAATGCAAAACAAGCCTAACCCCGTTCTACATTCAGGAAGGGGCTAGGCTTGTTTTAATTTCGATCAAAGTCTCTTTGTATCAGGCTGTTTATACATTGCCTAGATAATTTCGCGTTAAATTCGGGAGAATAATTTTTCCATTTTTACTGTATTTTTCGAATAGCTCTGATAGGAGAAAAATAAAATTTTTATACTGTTCGTCATTTTCTTTCGGAGCATAAGACGCTGATAAATTTCTTCCCAAAAACCCTTCATAATCAAAAAGTAAATCATTTTGATATTCTTTAAACTCATACTTTCCATCTTTAAAAAAGCTGTTAAATACTTCTGGATTTTCATCTATTCCACCGCTAAAGCCTTTAAAGTTTGGGCAGGTTTTCTGGCAAATTTCTGCATTCTCTTTAATAAGTGGACTAGTTAAATCTCTACTATTCCAAACAAGAGCAACATTTGCTTTTTGTTTTAAAATTCGTTGGCATTCGATTTTGAAAGCCTCTTTATCAAACCAATGAAATGCTTGGGCAACAGTTACTAAATCTACACTATTTTCTTTTAAAGTAGTATTTTCAGCAGTTGCTTTTATGGATTGAAAACGAGAATATAGTTTTAACGATTGCTCAGCGATCTTCCTCATATCATCATTTGGTTCAACTCCAATAACATGTAAACCACTTTCAAGCAGCTGGCGGCTAAATATCCCCGTACCTGAACCAATATCAGCCACAATCCGATTCCCTTTCAGTTGGTTAGCTGAAAGCAAGTACTCAATATATTCATTAGGATAACTAGGGCGATATTTTGCATATATATCGGCCCTGTCAGTAAAATTTTCTGTTGTTTTCACAGTACTACCTTCTTTCTTACGATATTATGTACAGAAATAGAAATTAAATATGAATTCCGGCATCAGTCTCTAAGTCTACAACTTAAGAGTCCAGCTAAATAGAAAGCCTCAGTTTCTGTATTCAAATATCCTTTATCCGTTTAGTATACTATTTTAGATAATATCTTCCAAAAGACTAGAATGGCTTACTCAATTATGTTTTAAACTGTATATTTTTATGGATTTATTTAATAATTTATGAGTGATTGTATGTCGTATTACGTTTACTTAGGTAAGAGATTTTCATTTTTGCTATTTAAATTGGCCAATATATCCTTTTTACAATTTACTGAAAATCATGTATAACAGAGATACAAGATTATTTTATTCCGCTATTTGCGGGCAGTAAGATCCCTTACCTCAAAATTCAGCAAAAGCAAAGAAGTTAGGTTGGGGGGGCGGGTTGCTCGTAAAAGCCTGATTGGTGAGGGCTGATTAAAGTTTCACTTTATAAATATTCAGAAGTAGAGGGAGAAAAGTTGTAATGGTAAGAAAAACGTTCAAGATGCGCGTGTCTAGAAATAGAACGATTTCGATTAATGGATCGATTCTTGATGTGGATGTTACACATGATGAATTTTTACAAGAGTTTGTTGAGTGGGTCGATTCTAAAGGTTGGTCGTTTATGGGGATAACAGATGAGATTACGCCCGAGGAAGCTAGTCAAAAGTTAATAGATTCGTTGATTGATGAGAAGGATAAGAAAGAGTAATTCCTTCTTATTTTTATTGTATATTTATGTTCTTTATCGTAAAAATATGATATAGTAAAAAATAGTGAAAATTCTTCCAGTTTAATACAAATTACATGTGATTGGTAGATTTATTATTTTGTTAAGGAGTAAATGGAAAAGGGAGAGTCATATGGTAAATTTTAAGAAAATTTTGGTTTTTATTACAGTTATTTGTTTGTTTTTTTTGACGCCTATAACATTGCGTGCTGAGACGAATATTGGAGTAAATCCAGAACAAGTTGCACCACCACCTGCGGAAGGGCCGAATGTTTTTAGTCAGTTTGCAACGACGATTGATGCGAAAACAGGAGATGTTTTATATGACAAAAACGCACATCACCGCGCATTTCCTGCTAGTATGACGAAAGTATTAACAGCGATTTTACTCATGGAGCATACGAAGCCAGAGGATCAATTTGCATTTTCACAATTAGCATTAGATCAAGAGAAGAGTAATTATCAAATTGAGTTCCAACCTGGGGAGACAATTAATAGAAATACTGCGCTTATGATTTTAATGGTGCTGAGTGCGAATGATGTATCGTATGCGATTGCGGAGCGGATTGGCGGGAGTGTTGAAAATTTCGCCAATATGATGAATGAGAAAGCCAAGCAATTAGGGGCGAGAGATAGTCACTTTGTAACACCGAATGGATTGCATGATCCGAATCATTATACGACGCCATATGATATGGCTATGATTACGAAAGGTGTGCAAAAGTATCCTGAAATTTTACAAGCGATGAATACGAAAAGAACGACAGTTACGACGTCTAGGCAGACGGTGTCTATTTTTAATAAATCTAATTTTTTTGAAAATCCATATAGCATTGGCGGTAAGACAGGGTTTACGAATGAAGCGCGTAATACACTTGTTTTATTAAATGAGAAAGATGGAAATCGTATTATAAATGTAGTAATGGCTTCTCAAAGACCTGAAATTTATGAAGATTTGAAGCAGATGGCGGACTATTCTTTTGGTCAATTTGTGAAGCAAACTGTACTAGATAAACATAGTTGGCATCAAAAAACAACATATTTAAATAAAGATATTAATAGTGAACTTGAAAAAAGTGCAGAACTTATGCTTAAGAAAGATGAAGGGAAAAATGTGAAAACTATTTTCCGGGCAGCTTCATTAGATAAAGAATCTTTGTATCATAAAGGAATCCATCGTGGTGAGGTAGTTGGTGCAGTTGATATTACGAAAAATAATCAAACAATTGCGACGGTAAATGTTCTTTCAACAGAAGATGTCACTTTTGTGATGCCTAAAAAAGATACAACTGCGCCTGAAGTAAAAGGTTCAAATGTGAAAGTGATAAGTGTTGGGATAGGTGCGATTGTATTATTTGGAGCCATTTTATATGTAGTGCTACGCCGAAATACAAAAGGAATGAAAACAGAAGAAAAATAACGTATTAGTAAAAAGGGCTGTGGAGATTTTATCACAGTCTTTTTCTATGCTAAAAATACATTTAACTAATAATTGTAAATTTTCTTATTGCAATAACCTGAAGTTCGTTATATCATTTACTTGTGTTCTTGTTAAAGAACAAAATGGATATTGCATACTTCAAATAATATAAAACAACGGAGAGGGAGAGAGACGATGAAATTAATTTGGAAGGTAATTAGCAACGCAATCTCATTTGTTTTATTTGCATTGATGGTTTTTTTAGCTTTTGTAGTTATTTCTTCAAAAGCGAGTGGTGGTGATCCGACAGTTATGGGATATCAATTTAAGAGCGTTCTTTCAGGATCAATGGAGCCGACGTTTTTAACAGGATCAATCATTGCAATAGAACCAAACAAAGATGGTTCTAAATATCAAAAAGGTGATGTTATTACCTTTAAAGAGAAAGATCAAAAAATTATCACTCACCGTATTATCGGTGTGAAAGATACAAATGGAAAAGTAATGTATGAAACAAAAGGGGATAACAACAACGGACCAGATTTAGAGCCAGTACTTGCAGAAAATGTAGTTGGAAAGTATGCAGATATTACAGTTCCGTATGTTGGTTATTTACTGAATTATGCGAATTCAAAAGCGGGAGCAGCATTACTTCTTATTATTCCAGGAGTCTTTTTACTTGGTTATTCCGCGATTTCTATTTTTGGTGCTATTCGTAGCATTGACGGAGAAAAGAAAGATAAAAAAGTAGAACAATCCGTCTAGTTTGTTTGGTTATACTTTCCATTTAGGAAGTTAACAAATATATATTAAGGGGATATGGACATGACTTTAAAGAAAAAATTAGGAATGGGTATTACATCAGCAGTACTAGGAGCAGCGTTAGTTGGTGGAGGAACATTTGCATTTTTCAGTGATAAAGAAGTGTCAAACAATACATTTGCGGCTGGAACACTGGATTTAGCATTAAATCCATCAACAGTTGTTAACGTATCGAATTTAAAACCTGGGGATACAATTGAAAAAGAATTTAAACTAGAAAATAAAGGCTCTTTAGATATTAAAAAGGTTCTACTGAAAACAGATTATAATGTAGAAGATGTAAAGAAAGATAATAAAGATGATTTTGGTAAACATATTAAAGTAACATTCTTAAAAAATGTAGATAAGCATGAGACAATTGTGAAACAAACTACTTTAGATAAATTAAAAGGTGACACACTTACAGCTGTAGATAATGATTTATCGGCTTGGTTCTGGGATGAAAAAGGTATTTCAGCAGGTAAATCTGATAAATTCAAAGTGAAATTTGAGTTCGTTGATAATGGAAAAGATCAAAATCAATTCCAAGGCGATAAGTTACAATTAAATTGGACGTTTGATGCACAACAAACAGCAGGTGAAGAAAGATAATAAGAAAAAGGGCTATCACATGGATAGCCCTTTTTCTATTTTTCTAGTATTTGTCTATCAATTTTAATAGTTCTTTACTATAATATAGATAATGTTCTGTATAAAGAACGTAATGTTCGATGGGAGAGATTAAGATGCTGAAAAGACCGCGTAATTTTAAAAAGATGCTTATATTGCCGTGTATGTGTTCTATTACGTTTTATTTAGGATCTCAAATTATGACACATACAGAAGCGGCGTTCATTCATGAAACGAAAGTAGAAGCGACGCTTTCTACAGCAATTATATTTCCGAAAACAGTTAATACGTTAAAAGAGCAATCTGAGAAACATAAACAGTTTATTGAGCGTGAGTATGGAACGATGAAGGGGAAATCGAAAGCAACTTCTATTGAAGAAATAAAACAGGCGATTTCTGTATGGCAACATGGGCGTGAGAAAATTGTTGCTGAGAAGGAAGCCCTGCAAAATGTATATACTGAAATAGAAGCTCCTTACAATCAAATACAAGAAGAATTAAAGGTAAATAAAGATGAGTCGATGCAGCAAGTGTCCATATATGTAAATGAAGGCTTCCGCAGTATCAAAGAGAAGCGTGACTATATTGAGAAAGAAATTAGCTTGAAAGCTATTGATGAGCAAATTCAGGCTCTTCAGCAACAATTAAACGTTGCAATTGAAGCGGAAGGACAAAAGAAAGCGGAAGAACAAAAGAAAGCGGAAGAACAAAAGAAAGCGGAAGAACAAAAGAAAGCGGAAGAACAAAAGAAAGCGGAAGAACAAAAGAAAGTAGAAGAACAAAAGAAAGTAGAAGAACAAAAGAAAGTAGAAGAACAAAAGAAAGTAGAAGAACAGAAGAAAGTAGAAGAACAGAAGAAAATAGAAGAACAGAAGAAAGCAGAGGAACAGAAGAAAATAGAAGAACAGAAGAAAGCAGAGGAACAGAAGAAAATAGAAGAACAGAAGAAAGCGGAGTAACTGCTTTAGTGAAACAGCTGGAAAACAAGAATGTGGTGCAAGAGATTATGAACGAATAAGCAAAGCTAGTAATATTTATACGAGTGTGAGGGAACGTTAGCCCTCACCTCTTTGTTTTTCTTTTTTCTTATAGTATTAAATGATTTGAGTGTGAAAAAAGTTATAAATTATCATTATTTTTTCTGAAAAGTCTAAATAATATTGAGAAATAAAAATAACTGAAAATATTAATAAATATGTGTTGTGTTTATATAGGGTTGTTCGTTATAATGAACATAAGGTTTTTAAAAAGAACGCATATTAGCTAAGCTAATATAGTTTTCTTTACATCTCTTATTGAAAAATAAGTGATAAAAATATAAAAAAAAGCTAGGGGAATTGATTGTGAGTCTGAAAAAGAAATTAGGTATGGGAGTTGCATCAGCAGCATTGGGGTTAGCTTTAATTGGTGGAGGAACATTTGCATTCTTTAGCGATAAAGAAGTATCAAATAATACATTTGCAGCTGGGACGTTAGACCTTACATTAAACCCTAAGACGCTTGTAGATATTAAAGATTTAAAACCAGGGGATTCTGTTAAGAAAGAGTTCTTATTACAAAACAGCGGTTCGTTAACTATTAAAGACGTTAAATTAGCAACAAAGTATACTGTTAAAGATGCAAAAGGTGATAATGCTGGTGAAGACTTTGGTAAGCACGTTAAAGTAAAATTCCTTTGGAACTGGGATAAACAAAGTGAGCCTGTATACGAAACAACTTTAGCAGACTTACAAAAAGTTGATCCAGATCTTTTAGCTAAAGATATCTTTGCTCCTGAGTGGGGAGAAAAGGGTGGATTAGCAGCTGGTACAGAGGATTATCTATGGGTACAATTTGAATTTGTAGATGATGGAAAAGACCAAAATATCTTCCAAGGTGATACATTGAATTTAGAATGGACATTCAATGCTAACCAAGAAGCTGGGGAAGAAAAATAATAAAAAAAGCGGGTATTCCCGCTTTTTTTTATAAAGAAAAAGAAGTGCTGGTTGTAAGCACTTCTTTCTATTATTATTTTTGATTTTGCTTCCACTTTGTAAATTCAAGAAATTCACGAAATTGTTCTTTGGAGACACCAGAGTTCATTGCATCTTTAACGAGTTGTGTCCATTCGGAGTCTAGGTTAGTTTCCTTTGTTGTTTCATCATGAAGTAAAGTATCAACTGGAATTTGTAGAACTGCTGCGATCTTTTCAAGAAACTGAATGGAAGGGTTTTTTTGTAAATTTCGTTCTATAGAACTAATGTAAGATTTAGCAACGCCAGCTTTTTCGGCAAGTTCAGTTAATGAAATCCCTTTTTGTAAACGAAGGCGTTTTATACGTTCTCCAATCATATTTGCGCACCTTTCTATCAATATGTAGTTGTCTTATGATGTCATTATTATAACATAAACTTCGTTAAAAAGAACAAACCTATTGAGCCTGACTGGATGGCTTCATACGTTGGAAAAATTGCTCGATGTCTTGCATGGCGATACCAGCATCTAGAGCTTCAAGTATTAAATCAATCCATTCTTGATCCAGTGCGTCTGTCTTATCTTTGTACAAATGTAATTCCTCCCTAATTATCGGTCATAATTGCTGCTACAGAATACATGATAATGAAATCCGATTTTGTGTTTTATATAGTGAATTATCAAATATTGTGTAGATGAAACAAAGATAAAATCCCCATTAAACTCCCTCTATGGAAATTATAAATTGTTCGATAAAAACTTTCAATATTTTCAGAAAACATTGTTGAATTGTGATATATTCGTATGCTAACTATGAAATTTTTACAAATATATTAAAAACATTACATAATATGACTAAATATTGAAAAAATATTGAATTTTTAATAAAATTCAATTTGTAATACATATTATTTATTAGGGGAGGAAATAAGGGATGAACAAGAAACCGTTCAAAGTTTTGTCATCAATCGCATTGACAGCTGTATTAGGCCTTTCATTCGGAGCTGGCACTCAATCTGCATATGCTGAAACGCCTGTGAATAAAACAGCTACGAGCCCAGTTGATGATCATTTAATTCCGGAAGAACGTTTAGCAGATGCATTAAAAAAACGTGGGGTAATTGATTCGAAGGCTTCAGAGACAGAAACAAAGAAAGCAGTCGAAAAGTATGTAGAGAACAAAAAGGGTGAAAATCCTGGGAAAGAAGCAGCGAATGGGGACCAACTTACGAAAGATGCATCCGACTTTTTAAAGAAAGTGAAAGATGCGAAAGCAGAAACGAAAGAAAAATTAAATCAACCAGCAACAGGGACACCCGCAGCGACAGGCCCAGTTAAAGGTGGTCTAAACGGTAAAGTGCCAACTTCTCCGGCAAAGCAAAAAGAGTATAACGGCGAAGTTCGTAAAGATAAAGTACTCGTTTTACTTGTAGAGTACGCTGATTTCAAACATAACAATATTGATAAAGAACCTGGTTATATGTATTCGGAAGACTTTAATAAAGAACACTATGAAAAAATGTTATTCGGTGACGAGCCATTCACGTTAGATGATGGAAGTAAAATTGAAACGTTTAAACAATATTACGAAGAGCAATCTGGTGGTAGTTACACTGTAGATGGAACAGTTACAAAATGGTTGACAGTTCCTGGTAAGGCTGCTGATTACGGTGCAGATGCTGCTAGCGGCGGTCATGATAATAAAGGACCAAAAGGGCCACGTGATCTAGTAAAAGACGCATTAAAAGCAGCTGTAGATAGCGGTCTTGATTTATCACAGTTTGATCAATTCGATCAATATGATGTAAACGGTGATGGAAATAAAAATCAACCAGACGGTTTAATTGACCACTTAATGATTATTCATGCGGGTGTTGGACAAGAAGCTGGCGGTGGTAAATTAGGTGATGATGCAATTTGGTCACACCGCTGGACAGTTGGACCAAAACCATTCGCAATTGAAGGTACACAAGCGAAAGTTCCATATTGGGGCGGAAAGATGGCAGCATTCGACTACACAATTGAACCAGAAGATGGCGCAGTTGGTGTATTCGCACATGAATATGGTCATGATTTAGGTTTACCAGATGAGTATGATACACAATATAGCGGTCAAGGTGAGCCGATTGAAGCTTGGTCTATTATGAGTGGCGGAAGCTGGGCTGGTAAAATTGCTGGAACAACACCAACGAGTTTATCACCACAAAATAAAGAGTATTTCCAAAAAACAATCGGTGGTAATTGGGCAAATATCGTAGAAGTAGATTACGAGAAATTAAATAAAGGTATCGGTCTAGCAACATATTTAGACCAAAGTGTTACGAAATCTAACCGTCCAGGTATGATTCGTGTTAACTTACCAGACAAAGATATAAAAACAATTGAGCCGGCATTTGGAAAACAGTATTACTACAGTACAAAAGGTGATGATCTTCATACGAAGATGGAAACACCGCTGTTCGATTTAACGAATGCAACGACTGCGAAATTTGATTTCAAATCATTATATGAAATTGAAGCAGAGTACGATTTCCTTGAGGTACATGCTGTAACAGAAGACGGTCAACAAACGTTAATTGAAAGACTTGGTGAGAAAGCGAATAGCGGAAATGCAGCTTCGACAAATGGAAAATGGATTGACAAATCATATGATTTAAGCCAATTCAAAGGTAAGAAAGTAAAATTAACATTTGATTACATTACTGATGGCGGTTTAGCATTAAATGGATTCGCTCTTGATAATGCTTCATTAACAGTAGATGGGAAAGTAGTATTCTCTGATGACGCAGAAGGTACACCACAATTAAAATTAGACGGTTTCGTTGTATCTAACGGAACAGAGAAGAAAAAACATAACTATTATGTTGAGTGGAGAAACTATGCTGGTTCAGATAACGCGTTGAAATTTGCTCGCGGTCCTGAATATAACACTGGTATGGTTGTATGGTATGCAGATTCAGCTTACACAGATAACTGGGTTGGTGTACATCCAGGACACGGTTTCCTTGGTGTAGTTGATTCTCACCCAGAAGCAATTGTTGGTACTTTAAATGGTAAACCAACAGTTAAGAGTAGTACACGATTCCAAATCGCTGATGCAGCGTTCTCATTCGACAAAACGCCAGCTTGGAAAGTTGTATCTCCAACGCGTGGAACATTTACGTATGATGGCTTAGCAGGTGTACCAAAGTTTGATGATTCTAAAACGTATATTAATCAACAGATTCCAGATGCAGGACGTATTTTACCGAAGCTTGGTCTGAAGTTTGAAGTAGTAGGACAAGCTGATGATAATTCTGCAGGTGCTGTTCGTTTATATCGTTAATACAGTAAAACTACCGAGAGATTTTCTTTCGGTAGTTTTTTTTGAGCAATGAATTTTATATAGCTAAAAAAGTCATATATAATGTAACTTTAAGAATAGAAATTTATTATATATGAAGTCTATATAAATAATGAAAGAATTGGATAAAAATAGTGGGAGAAGGTGAGTGAATGAGTATTTCCTCTATTGTAAGTAGGCAAAAGGAATATTTTTTAAAAGGGCATACGAGAAGCATGAAAATGAGAAAGAATAATTTGAAGAAACTTTATGAAGGCATTCAGCGTTTTGAAGAAGAAATATTTCAGGCATTGAAATTAGATTTAAATAAGTCAGTTCACGAGTCGTTTACAACTGAAGTTGGGTATGTATTAAAAGAAATTTCTTTTCAATTGAAACATATGTCATCTTGGAGTAAACCGAAGCGAGTTCGAACAGCACTGACTCATTTTGGATCAAAAGGAAGAGTAGTGCCAGAACCGTATGGTGTTACGCTTATTATTGCACCGTGGAACTATCCGTTCCAATTAGCAATTGCACCACTTGTAGGAGCACTGGCAGCTGGAAATACAATCGTTTTAAAGCCGTCAGAGTTAACGCCAAGCGTTTCAAAAGTGCTTAAGAGAATGTTAGGTGAGTTATTCCCAGAAGAGCTTGTAGCGGTAGTAGAAGGTGGCGTTGAAGAGAGTACATCTTTGTTGAGGGAACCAATTGATTATATTTTCTTTACTGGTAGTGTTGGCGTTGGAAAAGTTGTAATGGAAGCAGCAGCGAAACAGTTGACGCCGCTTACGTTAGAACTTGGCGGGAAAAGTCCTTGTATTGTACATAAAGATGCAAGGATAGAGATGACAGCCAGACGAATTGTTTGGGGTAAGTTTTTAAATGCAGGGCAGACGTGTGTAGCGCCTGATTATATGTACGTGCATTCTTCTGTGAAAGAAAAGCTAATTGAGGCAATGCGACATGAAATTACAGAGCAGTATAGTAAAGAACCTTTGCAAAATGAAAATTACGTGCGTATTGTAAGTGAACGTCATTTTGAACGATTATGTCGATTTTTACAAGATGGTCAAGTCGTAATTGGTGGAAACTATAAGAAAGATACATTACATATTGAACCGACAGTACTAGCGGATATTACATGGCAAGATGCTGTTATGGAAGATGAAATTTTCGGTCCGATTTTACCAATCATAGAGTACGACAACATAGAAGATGTAATTGGCACAATTCAGCAACATCCGAAGCCGTTAGCGTTATATGTATTTTCTGAAGATAAAGAAGTACAAAAGAAAGTGACGAGTAATATTTCATATGGTGGAGGCTGTATTAATGATGTTGTCTATCATCTTGCCACGCCATATTTACCTTTTGGGGGTGTTGGAAGTAGTGGATTAGGGGGTTATCATGGGAAAGAAAGTTTTCGGACTTTTTCACATTATAAAAGCATTTTAGCCCAATCTACAGCATTCGACATGAAAATTCGTTACTCTTCTACAAAAAGTGCTTTAAAATTCATACGAAAGTTGTTAAAATGATGATGGTGTTTATCAGTAGGCGCAGCCGTATGATAATAGCCCCTTCGCAATGGAAGGGGTTTTTCTGTTCGACGTTATGTATCATGCGAAAATGAATCAAACATACTACATAAAGAATAGAAACGAACGCTTGCTAAATAACCATTTTTGTTTGGATCGAAACAAAAAATAGTCTATAGAACATAAATATTTATTCATGAATATAAAAATTTAAAATTTAAGGTAGATAGGACGGGAAAATGAAAAAGATTATTAAAGTTGAAGCAGTTGAAAAACATTTTGGAAATCAAGTGATTATCCCACCTCTTTCTTTAGATATTAAAGAGGGAGAGTTTTTAACAATTTTAGGGCCGAGTGGCTGCGGGAAAACGACTTTACTTCGTATGATCGCAGGATTTGAAACTCCAACTAAAGGGAATCTTTTATTAGATGATGAAAGAATTAACGATTTGCCGCCATATAAGCGTCATATGAACCTAGTGTTCCAACATTACGCACTATTCCCACATATGACAGTGGAGAAGAATATTTGTTTTGGTATGAAAATGCAGAAAGTATCAGCAGCAGAGCAGAAAGAGCGTGCTGAAGAGGCAATGCGTTTAACGCAGTTACTTGAGTTCCGTAATCGTAAACCTGCGAAGCTTTCTGGTGGACAACAGCAGCGTGTTGCAATTGCAAGAGCAATTGTAAATAATCCGCGTGTATTACTATTAGATGAGCCACTTGGAGCGCTTGACTTTAAGTTACGAAAAGACTTGCAACGTGAATTGAAAAACTTACAACGTAATTTAGGAATTACGTTCATATACGTAACGCATGATCAAGAAGAAGCAATGAGCATGAGCGATCGTATCGTGGTTATGAATAAAGGACATATCGAACAAATCGGAACGCCGAAAGAAATTTATAATAAGCCGAAAACATTGTTCGTTGCGACATTCATCGGTGAAAATAATATTGTGAAAAACGGGGAAGGCTATGTAGCAATTCGCCCTGAAAATGTAAAAGTACGTTCGGTTGAAGAACCAATTTTAAAAGAATACCATCTTGGACATATTGAAGATATAGAGTTTGTCGGAAATATGGAGAAGCTTTATGTACGTGATGAGAAAACATCAGAATTACTAATGGCATATCAAACTGCTGAAGAGGCAGCACAGTGGAGCATTGGAGATAATGTATATGTAGGCTGGGAGCAAGAGGACGAGGTGACCTTAAATTGAAAAAAGGGAAATTACTCGCACTACCTACAGTCGCGTGGCTATTAATTTTCTTCCTAATCCCGCTCGTATTCGTATTAGGATTCGCCTTCATGCAGCGCGGAGCTTACGGGACAGTAGAAATGCAATTTACGTTAGAGAATATATCCCGTGTGTTTGATCCATTGTACTTAGGGACGTTATGGGAAACTGTTAAAATCGCAGTTATTACTACAGTAATATGTTTATTAATTGGTTATCCATTTGCGTATACAATTACAATTGTTGACCGCAAATATCGTTCTATTCTTTTATTATTGGCAACGATCCCGTTTTGGATTAACTTTCTTGTTCGTTCATACGCATGGATTGTTATTTTACGTTCACAAGGCCTTGTGAATACGTTGTTATTAAAGCTTGGTATTATTAGTGAACCGTTAAATTTATTATATAATACTCCTTCTGTAATACTCGGAATGGTCTATTCTTTATTACCTTTTATGATCTTACCAGTGTATGCAGCAATCGAGCAGCTAGATAAGCGTAAGCTAGAAGCGGCTTATGATTTAGGAGCAACACCAATAAAGGCATTTTGGAATATAACAGTGCCGATGACAATGTCAGGAATTGCGACTGGTTCTATTTTAGTATTCGTTTCTTCTATCGGAATGTTTGTTGTATCAGACGTGATGGGCGGATCGAAAGTAGCATTAATCGGAAACGTTATTCAAAACCAATTCTTAGGTGCACGTGACTGGCCGTTTGGATCTGCGTTATCGATTATCGTTGTTCTATTCTCTGTTCTGTTAATTTACTTATATTATCGTGCAACGAAAGTATATAAATATAATGAGAACGGAGGGGAATAGGCAAAGATGAAGAAGTTTTTAGTTTCTTATTCTTGGTTAATTTTGTTATTCTTGTATTTTCCAATGATGGTTTTAATGGTCTATTCTTTCAACGACTCTCGCATTAATGCGGAGTGGGAAGGTTTTACATTCCATTGGTATACAGATTTATTTCAAAAACAAGATGTTATTGATGCATTTGTAAATAGTATTACGATTGCAGTTATAACAACGATTGTGACAACGATACTTGGTGTATTCTTTGCGATTGCTTTACATCGTTATAAATATCGTTTCGAAGGGGCTATTAATGGCCTTGTATATTTACCAATTTTAATTCCTGATATTTTAATGGGATTATCTTTACTAATTCTTTTCAGTCAGTTAGGAATGGAACTTGGACAAACAACGATTATTATTGCACATATTACATTTAGTATTTCGTTTGTTGTTGTTATTTTAGCTGCGCGTCTTTCAAGTATGGGACGTGACTTAGAAGAAGCTGCAAATGATTTAGGAGCAACGCCTTGGCAAACGTTTCGTTATGTAACGTTCCCAGCAATTGCACCGGGAGTTATTTCGGCAGCATTATTAACATTCACATTATCAATTGATGATTTTGTAATTAGTTTCTTCGTATCAGGACCAGGATCAACAACATTGCCATTATACATTTACAGTATGGTTAAGCGCGGAGTATCACCAGAAATTAATGCTCTTTCTACAATTTTAATTGTTGCTATCGTAGGATTAATGGTTCTATCTGAAATCTTCCGTAACAAAGGTGCAGATGGTGAAGAAAACTCTGGAGGACACCTTCCTTTATAATACGAACGATATAGAAAGTACGAGGGGGTAATAAACCGATGAAATTAATGAAAAGAATAGCTGGCGCAGCAATTAGCTTTAGCCTTGTTGTTGGTGTACTTGCTGGTTGTGGTGAAAAGAAAGAAGAATTAAATATTTATAGCTGGGCTGACAATTTTGATGAGCAAGTGCTAAGAGATTTTGAAAAGAAATATAATGTGAAAATTAACTATGATAAGTACGCAAGTAACGAAGAAATGCTTGCGAAATTACAAGCTGGTGGCGCAAAGTATGATTTAATTCAGCCATCTGATTACATGGTTAAAACAATGGCAAAAATGGATTTATTAGCGCCGTTAGATAAAAAGAATATCCCAAATATCGAAAACATGGTTTCCAATTTCAAAACACCGGCGTTTGATCCAGAGAATAAATATTCTTTAGTTTACACTTGGGGTGTAACAGGGATTGCATACAATAAAAAGTATGTGAAAGAAGCACCTACAAGCTGGGCTGACTTATGGAATGAGAAATATAAAGGACATGTAACGTTACTAAACGATTCTCGTGAAGTATTAGGAATGGGTCTTAAGAAGCACGGTTTCTCAAACAGTACGAAAGAAGATGCAGAGTTAAAGACAGCAGCAGATGATTTAAAGAAGCTGCTTCCAAACTTATTAGCATTTGATACAGACAACATTAAACAAAAATTCATTACAGAAGATGCTTGGATCGGAACAGTTTGGTCTGGAGATGCAGCATTTATCGCAAAAGATAATAAAGATGTAGAATACGTTGTACCAAAAGAAGGCGGCACGATTTGGGCTGATACGTTAGCAATTCCAAAAGGTGCAAAACATAAAGAGCTTGCTGAGAAATTTATGAACTACTTACTAGATGAAAAAGTAAGTGTGAAAAACTACGAGTCAATTGGTTACAGTAATCCAAATGAAAAAGCTCATCCTCTTCATAGTAAAGAATACCGTGATAATCACATGATTTTCTTAACGAAAGAAGAGTTAGATCGTACAGAATGGCTTGTTGATGTAGATGATAAGTTAAAAGACTATGATCGTTACTGGACAGAGCTAAAAACAAAAGGTAAATAAGTAAGGAAATGCGGTTTCTAAAGTAGAAATCGCATTTTTTCATAGTAGGAGGAAATCGTTTGAAGAAGTTACATCAATATGAGGTAATGTGTATTGCTTTATTATTTGCTGTATTTGGTATTGTTGCTTGGCGCGTACATGCAGGTGGCGTTACCGTGATGGATACATATGTCCGTGGATTAGTAAAAGGGCTACAAACGGAGAGTTCCCTTACATTTTTCTCGTACTTTACAAAATTGGGATCAGCAATTGGGATAGTCGCTACGCTCGTTATAAGTTTGCTTGTTTTTTGGAAGAAGCGTTATTATGCTACGATGATTGTATATCCAATGGGAATTTTAATAACACATCTTGTGAATAAAGGGATAAAAGAGATTGTAAAGAGAGAACGTCCGTCATTAAATGAAGCGCTAGATGCACTTGGATATAGTTTTCCTAGTGGACATGCGATGCTATCAATTATGACATTTGGATTTCTTGCTTATATCATTGCTGCTAATTTGAAAAGCGTAGCTGGGAAATGTGTCACAACGATTTTGATGGGGATAGTAATTCTATCGATTGGATTAAGTAGAGTCATTTTAAATGTACATTACCCAACTGATATTTTAGCTGGTTACTGCGTAGGTGGTATTTTGTTAATTATCGCGATTTACTATCATCGTTTACTTACTGAGAGATTGGGGCTTAATAAAGAGAGATAGAAAAAACGCCTGGAAAAACTATCATTATAGTGTTCCTAGGCGTTTTTTGTTTGTATAAAGATATGATACAGTATAAGTGACAATTGAATTATTTAAAGTAGGTGAAAATGTGTGAAGACAAATGTTCATAAAGTTGATAAGTGGGGGAAGTTAGGAGCTTTTTTGTATCAATTTCGTTATACAGTAATTGTAGCGTTACTGTTGCTGGCAATCGCACTTGGGATTTTTGCTCCAAAGCTACCGGGAGTATTAGGTGGTGACGGTTTCCAAACGGAAGGCGACTATCAAAAAACAAAAGAAATTTTAGATAAAGATTTTAAGAGGTCTCAAGATACGCTTCTGCTCGTTTTTGAGAAAAATAAAGATGCTTCGCATGAGGAATTTAAAAAACGAATAGATGAAATTGTAAAGAATGTTCAAGAGAAAGAGAACTATGAATCTTTCCATCACCCAATCCAAAATAAAGAAATGCTACAAGGTGATATCGGTTATGCGACAATTTTATTTTCTGGGAAAACAAATAAAGAAAGAATGGAAAAGACATTACAATTTGCTGATGAGATTGAGAAAGAAAGTAATGTAGCATTAAAAGTAACACCTACAGGATTTCCGAAAATTAATCAAGAGATTAATGAAAGAACGCAAAATGATTTAAAAGTAGCAGAAATGATTGGATTACCAATTGCGTTTCTTGTATTATTATTTTCGTTTGGTAGCCTTTTGGCATCAATTTTACCGATTTTGAATGGGGCGCTTAGTGTTATTAGCACGATGGGTATATTGTATTTTATCGGTGTGGATAAAGAACTTTCTATTTTCGTGTTAAACGTTGCACCGATGATTGGACTTGCACTATCTATTGATTTTGCGCTATTATTTGTGAACCGTTTTCGAGAGGAAGTTGCTAAACGAACGGTAAAAGAAGCGATAGCAATTACATACCAGACGGCAGGACGTGCAATTGTATTTTCAGGATTATGCGTATTTGTTGGGTTGTCAGGTTTGTTTTTCTTTAAGATAGATTATATTCAATCTGTCGCGATTAGCGGAATGATTGTTGTGATTATGAGTATTTTATTCTCACTCACACTTCTTCCAGCGCTATTATCGTTAATAGGTAAAAGAATATTAAAAAAGAATCAAGTAGCACATACGCCGGCAAAAGCATGGCGTAAATTTGCACAATTTGTAATGAAACATCCAATCGCAATGATTATTGTTGTTACAACATTTATTGTTATTTGCTTATTGCCGTTACGTACAGCTAATTTGCAGTTCCCTGGTGTTGAAGCTTTACCTGAAAAGAGTGATACAAGGATTGCATATGAAAAGTATGAAGAAGCATTTAATGAAACTGTCAAAACACACGCTGATGTTACGTTAGTTGTAGAGACGAAAGAAGATATGAAAGAAAAAGAAAGTCTACAAAAGATAGAAGAAGTCGTTCAAAAGTTAAAAGATGATAAGAAAGTACATGAAGTAAGAAGTTTATACGACGGGTTAACTGGAATGAAAGCAAATCAAGTTGTTGGAATATTGCAGTCGCCAGAGTCAGCGAAACTAACTCCTGTATTTGAAGCATACACGAAAGGGAATAAGACGACGATAGAAGTCTTTTTGAAAACAAAACCACGTACAGAGACTGCAAAACAGTGGGTGCGTGACTTTAAAAAGAACTATAAAGAAACGGATGTTACGTATTATCTAGGCGGAATGACGACGTTTCAACAAGAATTAGAAGATGAAATTAAAGATAAAGTTGTAATTGGTATGTCTGTTATATTTGGATCGACCTTTGTTATATTATTATTTGCATTCCGATCTATACTCATTCCAATTAAGGCAATTATTATGAATATACTTAGTTTAAGTGCAACCATTGGAATTGTTGTTTGGTTATTTGAAGGTGGTCATTTCGGTTTAGAAGCGAGTCCGGTTCTGTTTGTCTTACCAATCTTCATTTTTGGCCTCGTATTTGGGCTTAGTATGGATTATGAAGTATTTCTTATTTCACGCATTCATGAGCTCTATGAAGAAACAGGAGATAACGATCAAGCAACGTTAGAAGGGCTCGTTTCAACAAGTAGAATCATTACATCAGCTGCTTTAATAATGATTGTTGTAACTGGTGCATTCGCATTTACTGATATTTTACCAGTAAAGCAGATGGGGCTTGGCGTTGCATTAGCAATATTTCTTGATGCAACAATTATTCGTCTTATGCTCGTACCAAGCTTAATGAAGTTATTTGGAGACTGGAACTGGTGGTTGCCATTTCGAAAAAAACGAGAAAAATCATCATAAAAAAATGCTCATCATATTGATGAGCATTTTTTTATGAATAGCAAGACCTACATTTTGCAAATAGTATGTGATAAGAACATTACATACAAGTAGGTGAAGGCAATGTTTCGTTATTTTAAGTTTAAGTTAAATGATACAGTACAGTTTGCAGAAAACGATGGGCATATGTATCGCATTGTCGGTTATCGGTTAGAAAAGGGATTTTATCCAAAAGATGAATGGACTCATATCATTTATGAACTACTTAGAGAATTTGACGGGTATACGATGGATGCAGAGGAGGAAGAACTTGTAAAGGTCGTTCAAGTAGAGGATGAGTATTACAAAATACAAGAAGTATCAGGTTATCGTTATCCAGTAAAAATGAAACAAAAACAACAAGTGATGAAAATAGAAAGGATGGACGATTTATTAGATGCTTACAATGATTATAAAAGGTTGGCAGATTTCTTTAAAGATTTATCGTATGAACAAAAAGCTGAAGAAGTATTGTTAGAAATGAAAAGGCTTAGAGCTTGAGGGGCAGTCTATTATAAGACTGTCCTCTATTTTTGACGGTGCATCAAAGTGTGTTTTCCGTTACAATGAGAGAATCAATAGAAATAAGGTGATAAACAGTATGGAAACAAAGAAAAAGGGCGAATGGTGTGAAATTACCGTTCCAGCTAAATGGAATGGTATAAGTATTGAATCAGTATTAAAAGTAGAATGGGAAATACCGAAAAAGCTATTACATCAGCTTCGTATGGAAAAAGGTGTTACGGTTAACGGGGAACAAAGAAGATGGAATGAGCTTTTAAAAGAGAACGATAAGTTACAAGTTCATATGTTTGCGGAGGAAGAGTACGGTGTAAATCCAGAATATGGTGAATTACATGTAGTATACGAAGATGATCACGTACTCATCGTAAATAAACCAGAGCAAATGGACACACATCCTGCTGAAAAAGGTGGAAACGGGACACTTGCAAATCTTGTTGCTTTTCATTTTCAAATGCAAGGTTTAGAGACAAAGGTTCGTCATATTCATCGTTTAGATAAAGATACGACAGGTGGTGTCGTGTTTGCTAAGCATAGAATTGCTGGTGCAATTATGGATCGTTTATTAATGGAACGAAAAATTAAAAGAACGTACGCAGCGCTCGTTGAAGGGAAAGTAAATAAGAAACAAGGAACGATTGATGCTGCTATCGGAAGGGATCGCCATCATGCTACAAGGCGTCGTATTTCTCCAAAAGGTGACCAAGCTATCACATATTATAAAGTAGAAAAGTATTTTAAGAAGCAAAACACGACTTTCGTAACGTTACAATTAGAAACGGGTAGAACGCATCAAATTCGTGTTCATATGAGCCATAATGGTAATCCACTAGTTGGGGATGTATTATATGGTGGACAAACAAAATATATGTCCAGTCAAGCATTACATGCGATGAAGATAAATTTCTTGCATCCAATTACGAAAGAAGCAATTGAAGTTGATGTGCCGTTTCCTACAAAATTAAATAATAAAATAAAAGAATTTCAAAAAGAAAATGCGTAAAGTATAAGTTTTAATTTGAAAAAAGTAGATTTTTGCAGGGATTTCTCTAAAAGAAGCGAAGCCGTTAAGAGAAAAGAGAGGTGAGAATTACTTGATCAAATATAAGTATGTACTTGGAATATTTTTCGCTTGTCTTTTAGTTACTCTATGTCTTTACCCCTATTTACCAAATCGTATGGCAGTACATTGGAATGTAAATGGTGAGCCAAACGAGTTTATGAGTAAACAAGTTGTTGTAGCATTTATTCCTTGTTTTATTATTTTTTCATATGGATTTTTGTATATTATTTCACATAATATATTTAAGTTTAATGAAAGAGAGCATTGTATTATAGGCGGATTTATAAAGAAAATTACATTATTTATGTTGTTTATTCATATGCTTATTCTCTTGATTAATTTTGGAGATTTTATATTCTTTCAAACAGGATTAACGATTGGGATTAGCATGTTTCTTTTTATGCTGAGTAAAGAATTTAAGAAAATAAAAGGCAAAGAAAAAGATCCAATTAAATTACAAAAAATTCGTTTAGTAAGTAGACGGATTTTTCAAGTGATGGCATGTGGCATATTGTTTTCATTGTTTTTGAACTTAGAGTGGGGATTTTATATATTGCTTAGTGTAATAAGCTGTGGATCTATGTTGTTTATGTTCTATATTTTCTATTCATACATAATAGAAAGCTATGAAACTTGAAAAAGAGTCTTCTCATTATGAGAAGACTCTTTTAATCTATTTACTTTGTAATAAATTGTTGTGTCCAGTAGTTGCCGCTTTCTACATAACCAACACCGATGTGAGTGAAGCCGTTATTTAAGATGTTTGCACGGTGTCCAGCGCTGTTCATCCAAGCTTGTACTACTTCTTCAGGTGTACGTTGGCCTTGAGCGATGTTTTCACCTGCAGATGTATAAGAAATACCAAATTTCTTCATCATGTCAAACGGAGACCCGTATGTAGGGCTGTTATGATCAAAGTAGTTGTTTTTTTGCATGTCTTCAGACTTAATACGTGCTACTTTGCTTAATTCAGTATCGATTTTTAGTGCTGGTAAGCCTTGTTTTGCACGCTCAGCGTTTGTTAATTCAACAACACGTTGTTCGAACTCGCTTAAAGATTTTGCTTCTTCAGCAGGCTTTTGCTCAGCAGGTTTTTGTTCAGCAGGTTTTTGAGTATTGTTGTTTTCAGCAGGCTTTTGAGCTTCTGGTTTTTGAACTTCTTCAGCAGGCTTTTGCTCAACTGGTTTTTGCTCAGCAGGCTTTTGAGTTTCTGGCTTAGCTGTTGGTTGCTCAGTTACAACATTTTCAGTAGGTTGTTGACCAGGAATAATGCAATTTGGTTGGAAGTTTCCTTGTTGCCATTGCGCTAATGACTCAACGCCCATAGATTGTAAGAATGCTTGTAATTCTTGTTGGTTCATTTGTTTCATCATTACTTTTGAATGCTGAATATTTTGAACCTTAATGTTAGATGGTTGTACTGTTGCAGCTTGTGCATCTAGAGAAGATACTCCTAAAGTAAGAGCTGTTGCAGCAGCTACAGATAATAAAACACGCTTTTTCATGATGTGTGTCCCCCTATATAAAGTTTTAATTTGTTTTCACACGATTTGTTTTTGACAGCCTGTCTGACTGACAAATTTATCGTAGCATACAATTTGCGAGAAAAAAGATGGAAAAAAATTCATAGACTTTAAAATTACCTAATTTATCCTAAGAGAAGAAGTGAGCAAAAATAAGAGAAATATAGAGTATAAAAGGAATTTATAGTGTTTTTATACTTGATTTTAAGAGGGGGTTTTTGGATGAATTTACCTAAATGGAAAATGAAGAATCCTATTGTATCAATGGTTTGAGCGATTTTTTGAGGAATATAATGGATTGATTTTTACAAAACTGTAATGTTTCTGTTGTTCTTTTTTATAATAAAGTAACATATTTTTAATGTTGTAGCAGACAAAAAAGCGGCTATCTCTTTACATAGACGAAGGAGATAGCCGTTTTCCTATTATTACGTATGTTACGAGTTATTACGAGTTAGTTTCAATTGCTTCTAATAATAAATCTACAATGTGAATTCCTCTCATTTTATGAGAAAGCCCTTCTCGCTCAATTCCTAATTTCATTTGTAATAAACAACCTGGATTTGCAGTAACAATGGTTGCTGCTTCTGTTTCATGCACACGGTCCATTTTGTAATCTAGAAATTCCATTGATAACTCTGAATGAACAATATTGTAAATACCAGCAGAGCCACAGCAGCGGTCCGCATCTTTCATTTCACGATATGTTGCACCTTGGATAGCCTCTAGTAACATACGAGGTTCAGAAGCTGTGCGCATAACATTGCGTAAATGACAAGAGTCTTGATATGTAATAATTTGCTGCGTGAGTCGTAAATCAGTTCGCTTATGGAAGTCTAGTTCTACTAGTATAGCAGTAATATCTTTAATCTTAGAAACAAACTGCTTAGCACGTTCAGCCCACTCCGAATCATCCTTTAAAAGATAATCATAGTCTACGAGGTAAGCTCCGCAACCACCTGCATTCGTAATAATATAGTCGATGTTTAAATCTTCGAATGCCTTTATATTTCGCTTTGCTAATTCTTTTGCTCCACTCTTTTCACCAGCATGTCCATGCAATGCACCGCAGCAACTTTGTGTTTTCGGAATAACAATATCACAACCAGCTAATTGGAGAAGTTTCATCGTTGCGTTATTTGTTTCTAAAAACATCGTATCCATTAAGCAGCCTGTGAAGAATGCAACTTGTTTTTTCTTTGTACTTTCTGCAGGTAAAAATGAAGGACGATCTTTCATTGCTTTCATTTTAGGGACTTTTGGTAAAACGAGATCCATTGTTGCAAGTGTTTCAGGGAATAACTTCATAATACCTGTTTTATGTGTTAGCGTTTGTAAACCAGAACGTTGATAAAATCCGATTAGTCCGGTTAATGTTCGCATTCGATTTTGATGGGGGAATAATCCTTCAAAAACGACTTTTCGAACAGCTTTCACTGGCATTGAGAATTTTTTATTTTGATTAATAATATCTCGAGCTTCTTCTAATAAATGTCCATAATTTACACCAGATGGACAAACAGGCTCACAAGCACGGCAACCAAGACAAACGTTTAATGTATTTTCAACATCTTCATCTGGTTCGATTAAACCATCAACGACTGCTTTCATTAATGCGATACGTCCGCGCGGTGAATGTGACTCTTTATATCCGGATTGAATGTAGGTAGGACAAGTAGGTAAACAAAAACCGCATCGCATACAGTTTAGTAATTCATCTTCACTTAATCGTTCTTTAAATTCTTTTTGAATATTTTCTTTATTTAATGTGGTCATCGCTCAACCACCACTCTTTTTCGAGTGTCTTTCGCGAACATTTTTCCAGGATTCATAATGTTATTTGGATCGAAAGCTTGCTTTATTCCTTGCATAGCTGTAATACCTTCTTTACCTAATTTCATTTCTAAATATGGAGCTTTCATCGCACCAACACCGTGTTCACCAGTAATTGTGCCACCAAGTTCAATTGCTTTCGCAAATATTTCAGCAAAAGCTTGTTCAGCTCGGTGCATCTCTTCTGCATTACGAGTATCTGTCATACAAGTTGGATGTAAGTTACCATCACCAGCGTGTCCAAACGTACAAATAGGAATATTATATTTTTTTGCAATGGCATTAATAGCTTCAACCATCGGAGCGATTTGTGAACGTGGTACAGTCGCATCTTCTAATATTGTAGTAGGTTTTAATCGTGCGAGCGCTGATAGAGCACTACGGCGAGCAGTACGAAGCGCATCTGCTTCTGTTTCATCTTTTGCAATGCGAACATCAACTGCATTCATAGAGCGGCAAACGTTAGCCATGTTTTCAATATCTCGATTGACTACTTCGGGCGGGCCGTCTTGTTCGATTAATAAAATTGCTTTTACATCTGTAGGTAAACCGATTTGTGCAAACTCTTCTACTACTTCAATTGTCGGTTGGTCTAAAAACTCCAGTGTTGCTGGAATGATTTTATTTGCAATAATAGAAGAAACAGCACGTGCAGCTTCATTAATATCTTCATATAATGCAAGCATTGTTTTCTTTGTTTCAGGCATAGGAACAAGTTTTAATATGGCTTCTGTTACCACGCCAAGTGTTCCTTCAGAGCCGATAAATAAACGAGTTAAATCGTAACCAGCTACATCTTTTGCTAATTTGCCGCCAGTACGAATAATATCACCATTTGGTAAGACAAGTTCAAGCCCCATTACATAATCACGTGTTACGCCATATTTCAAACCGCGTAATCCACCTGAGTTTTCATTAATATTACCGCCGATTGTAGAAATTTTCATCGAGCTTGGATCTGGTGGATAAAATAAACCTTTTTCTTCTACCGCTTTAATAATATCAAGTGTAATGACACCAGCTTGTACAGTAATTGTTAAGTTTTCTTCATCAATTTCTAAAATATTGTTCATATGGCGGAAAATAAGGACGATACCGCCTTCAAGTGGACATGTTCCTGCGCAAAGGTTTGTTCCAGACCCGCGCACATACACAGGAATTTTGTGAGTGTTACATACTTTTAAAACTTCAGCTACTTCATTTGTATTACGAGGAGCAATGACTGCATCAGGCATTGCTTGGAAGTTTGGAGTGGCATCATAACTATAAGTTAAACGCCCCATATTGGATGTATCTACATTATCTTCGCCAACAATAGATACGAATGAATGAATAATTTGTTTTTCTAACATTGGAAATCCCCCTCAAACTGTTAACGTGTTTAGTTATAATAAACAACGTGGTAACAGTGCTTTCGTTATAATGATAAAAAAGTCGAGGGATTCTTTCTATGTATAATCATCTAAAGATTAATCTGTTTTATCGTTCTTTTTTGTATGATTATCTAATAGGAGGAGTGCGAAGTATAAAACGTTTAAGTCTTTGAATTGTTTTGGATCAAGTCCTGTATGTTCTTCAATCTTTTTTAGCCTGTAATGTAATGTGTTAATGTGTATATGTAATTGTTTAGCTGTCTGTTTATAAGATTGGTTATAATCGATAAATAAGCGTAAGGTGTGCATAAGCTCAGAAGATGATAGTAAGTTTTCGATGGTACGCTCTAGAAATTGTTCACGCGTTTCGGCAGAAATATCTTGTAAACACATTTCTAAACGTAAATCTTCATTAAATACAATTTGTTTCGTTTCCAATGATACAGAAAGAGCACGTAATGCTTGTTCGTAAGATATGTTCATATTGTTTGGGGTAACTGTTTGTCCAATCCCGATATATAAAGGAATAGAAAATAAAGCTTCGCAGTCTTGTTTTAATCGTTTTAAAAATTGGTATGTTTGCTCGTTGGAGCTCATCGCTGTAAATAAAATAAAACGATCATTTCCCCACCGAACAAATAGATGCTCTTTTGTTAATATATTACGTATATGTTGCCATATTTTACGCTGGAGCATCGTGTCATTTTGGCCAATAGAAAACAAAATAAGTTGTTTCTTCTTATATAAATCAATGCCAAGTGTTTTGGCGCGATCGAGAAAACTTGGAGACCATTCTGTATTTTGAAGCCAATCAAAGACGAAAGCTTCATAAGAACGATGCTCAAGTTCTAGTTGCTCTAAAAAGTAGTTTTCATGAATTAATAACTCGGTCATCTTACGCAATATTTCTCCATAGCGTGAAATATTTTCAGGTTCTCCTGTAATTCCAATAACACCAATTACTTCGTCATGAAATAATAAAGGAAGATTCATCCCAGCCTTTACACCTTGCAACTGCCTTTCATCTTCTGTTGTAATGATGACAGTTTTCTTTTGGTTGGCGCAGCGGAGTGCACCTTCATGAAATTGACCAATTCTTTCTGTATCTGTACTTGCAATAATAACGCCTTGTATATTAATAATAATAATATTTTCTGTAATTAGTCTGCGTACTTCTCGTACAATTTTATTCGCTAAATCAGGAAATAGCATAATTGACACACCTCAAATTCTATTTGTTGTACATTATATATGTAAATTGAGTAAGAAAGGAAAATTTCACACTTTCCACACATTTATTTGTTATTTTACAATTATAACGAAATCATCCGAAGATGGAGGGAATCTTTTGAGAAAGTATGTTTTTCTTCTCTGTTTTTTATTTCTATTAGTAGGGTGTCAAGGAAGTTCATATACACCAATTGCTAAAGATAAAAATGTTATTATAACAACGAATATAAAAGAAGGCAGCATTAGTTTTATTGATAAAAAAATAAAAAGTTAATCACGACATGGGAACTAAATGAGCCAATGGCCGGAATCACACTGCTTCCAAACGGTGAGGAAATCCTTGTATACGGTAAGCAATTAGAATATATGTATGTATATTCACTGGCGGAAGGAAGGCAAGTGGAAAAATATAAAACTGGAAAGGGCATTGTAAATGTGGTCGTATCAGAAGATAAAAAACAATTATTTGCTGCCGATCAAAATGTTCAAAAGGTAAGGTTCTTTACGATAAATGGGAAAGAGACCGGAAATGTTTCAACAGGAAAAGGTCCTATAACGATGGTAGAGTATCATAATCGGTTATCTGTACTAAACTTTTATGATACGAAACTAACGACAATTGATACGAAGAAAAAAGAAGTTGTTCAATCCTTTATGATTCCGCCAGCATCAACCGGAGCAACGATTAGTCCTGATGGGAAAGAAATATGGATTGGCGGACATGGTGATGGAAATCAAGTAAATGAGAAAGTGTTAGTGTATTCTTTACAGGGGGGAGAAATGGTGCGCTCTTTACACGCTCCATTTATGCCTGTGAATATAACGAAGGATAGTAAGTACGTATATGCACTAAGTCATGGTTCGAACACACTTAGAAAGTTTGATATTAGCACATATAAAGAAATAGCTTCTGTAGAAGTAGGATCGAATCCATTTGCATTTTTGGAGAGCGGAGCAGAAGGATATGTAGCAAGTTATGATAGTGATGAAGTGTGCGTTATGGATATGAGGAATTTGAAAATAAAACAAACAATTAAAGTCGGAAAAGGACCGTTTCAACTCATAGAGAGGGAAGGGAAGGACAATGAATAAATATAGAGTGCTAGTTGTAGATGATGAAAGTGATATGAGGCAGCTTGTTGGAATGTATTTGGACAACTTCGGATATGAGTGGGGAGAAGCTGAAGATGGAAAAGAGGCTCTTAAAAAACTAGAAACAGATCATTATGATTTCGTTGTATTAGATATTATGATGCCAGAAATGGATGGACTTTCAGTTTGTAAAGAAATTAGAAAAACGTCAGATGTGCCGATTATATTTTTAACCGCAAAAGGTGAAGAGTGGAATAGGGTGAACGGCTTACGTATGGGAGCGGATGATTATATTGTAAAACCGTTTAGTCCTGGTGAATTGGTTGCCCGTATGGAAGCTGTGTTAAGAAGATATACAAAGCAAGAACAGCAAGAAGAGATTCAATTTGGACCAATTCTTATCAATGAAAAAAGTAGACGAATAGAGGCGGATGGTGAGCCGATTTCTCTTACTGTAAAAGAGTTTGATTTACTATATTTTCTTTGTCAGCATACAGGACAAGTATTTAGCCGGGAGCAATTACTTGAAAAGGTATGGGGATATGATTATGCGGGAAGTACAAGAACAGTAGATACGCACGTGAAAACGATGCGCTTGAAGCTTGGAGAAAGTGGAAACTACATTCAAACTGTTTGGGGTGTAGGCTATAAATTCGAGGTGTAACGTATGTTTACGATGGTACAAAAACTTTGGCTTACAGTAGTATGTGCAGTATGTGTAACAGTGTCCTTTCTTTATTTCGTATCTTTATACTCATATGAAAAACTATACGTTGATAATTTAAAAGGTTCATTAGTAATGGAAGGGAAAAATCTTGCTGCTCAGTATGATAAGCGCGAAGGAATATCAATTTTTGAAGAGAAAGTAAGATCATTTGATCAAATATCTAGTTCAGACGTTCTTTTCGTGTCTAATCCGCGTGATTTAAGTGCATGTTTACCTTTTGATGTGCATCATCATTCTCTTATAAGCGAAGGAGATAGGCAAACGCTATTAGATGGGAAAACTGTGACAAAGATAGGATATGAAGAACATTTTGAACGTAATATTATGGGGGTTGTCATCCCTGTATTGGAAAATAAAAAATTAGTCGGAATTGTATATTCTTATATTCCTTTAAAAAGTATAAAAGACTTAATATATGATATGGGTCTTATTTTAGCACCACTAGCAATTGCGATGATTTTAATTACGATATGGGTTGGAAGAAAAATTATAATTGCAATAACGAAGCCGCTTTCGCAAATGGAGCGGGTTGCAAACCATTTGGCTACGGGAGATTTCTCGGAGCGGATTACCGTTTCTTCAGAGGATGAAATTGGACGACTAGGAAAAGCATTTAATAAAATGGCAAATTCATTGGAAACAGAAGATGTAAAGCGTAAGGAATTTTTAGCAAATGTTTCGCATGAACTTAGAACACCACTTAGTTATATAAAAGGGTATAGCGAGGCTATTTTAGATGGCGTTGCAAAGGGACCACAGCAGGAAAAAGTAACGCAGCTAATTCATAAAGAAGCAGGTCGTATGCAGCGTCTCGTTCATGACTTGTTAGACTTAGCACAATTAGAAGGTGAGCACTTTCCGTTAAAGAAGCAACCTATCGTTTTTTCACAGCTGATTGAAGACGTATTAGATACGTATGAGATTAAGTTTATAGAAAAGGAAATTCATATTTCAACCAATTTAAATCCAGAGGTCATTGTCATGATTGATGAGGATCGTATGCAACAGGTGCTTCATAATGTGTTAGATAATGCGATACGGTATACAAATCAAAACGGAAATATCGTTATAACTTTAGAGCAAATCGATGATTACTGTGAATTAAAAATAAAAGATACAGGAATTGGCATTGATATAGAGCATTTAGAAAATCTTGGCGAGCGCTTTTACCGAGTTGATAAAGCGAGAAGTCGTCAACATGGTGGAACAGGTTTAGGCCTTGCTATTGTGAGACAAATTGTCCATATACATGGTGGACAGTGGCAAATTGAAAGTGAAAAAGATACGGGAACAACGGTTATTATTAAACTGAATGTACAGGATGATGTGGGCATGTTCTAATTTTTAGGACATGTTCTTTATATTGAAGAAAATATTTATCCCGCTATTTGCCGGGCAGTAAGCCCCCCACCTCAAAATTCAGCGGAAGCAAAGAAGTTAGGTGGGGGCCCTGCTGCCCGTAAACGCCCGATTGGTGAGGGCTAATAATCAGTGGGGAATGAACAAAACCCCTACTGATTAAAGTTTCACTTTATACGTAAAAATATAAATTAATATGTAATAAATATCGAAAATTTGACTATTTTATGAACAAAACATTTGTACTTCTTATCAATTCGGTCTAAAATAGTTATGATGCAAAGTTCTTATAAATCGTTTCAATTGTTGTTTGGAAGATACTGAGGTGATTTAACTGGAGTACAAATCTATTAAACCGAAAAAAATTTACGAAGAAGTATCTGAAGCTATTTTAACAATGATTAAAAATGGTACGTTAAAACCTGGTGACAAACTACTCCCTGTGCATCAATTAGCTGAGCAGTTTCAAGTTGGCAGATCTGCTGTTCGTGAAGCGCTAAGTGCGCTAAGAGCGATGGGCTTAATTGAGATGAAACAAGGAGAAGGTACATATGTGAAGAACTTCGATTCTTCTTCATTAACAAAATCATTAAACAATAGATTATTAATGAAGAAAGAGGATATTTTGAATTTATTAGAAGTACGAAAGGTGCTTGAAGTGGGGGCAGTTCGAGTAGCGGCGGCAAAACGTACGGAAGATAATTTACAAAATATGAAACATTGGTTAGATGAAATGGCAAAGAGCATTGGAGATGAAAAGGCTGGCGAAAAAGCCGATTTTCAATTTCATATGGGAATTGCAGAGTCTTCGCATAATAACATTTTGCTTGAACTCATGAATCATGTTTCAGAGATGATTGCTGAAACGATTGGTGAATCAAGACGCATTATTTTATATGGTGAACAAACGACATCAGAACGACTTATAGAAGAGCATCAAGTTATATATGATGCGGTGTTAAAACAAGATGTAGAATTAGCGCAGCAAGCAATGCTAGATCATTTAACAAATGTAGAACATATTGTCACAGGTAAAAACGATATAAATTCGTAATTTAATCTTTTAAAAATTTAATTTTCTGATAAAATAGAGAAAGATTAAGTAAGCGTTTTCTTTAGAAGAGGGAGAGGATAGGCTATGGTTGAGCCTATTTCTTCTCTGCTCAGTCATCTGATGACCATATGTTTGTTGGTGAAGTTGTAAAAAGGGGGAGTAATAGTTATGAAAGTTACTTTATTTGTTACTTGTTTAGTCGATATGTTTGAAACAAATGTCGGCAAAGCAACAGTTGAAGTGTTGGAGCGTTTAGGTTGTGAAATTGAATTTCCAGAAGCACAAGTTTGTTGTGGTCAGCCTGCTTATAATAGCGGCCATGTAGAAGCAGCAAAAGAAGCGATGAAACATATGATTGAAACTTTTGAAGATGCAGAATATATTGTTACACCATCTGGCTCGTGTGCGACAATGTTTCATGAGTATCCGCATGTTTTCAAAGATGATCCAAAGTGGGCTAAACGTGCACAAAAAGTTGCTGATAAAACTTATGAATTTACACAGTTTATTGTAGATGTTTTAAAAGTTACAGATGTTGGTGCAAGTTTATCAGGGATAGCTACTATTCATAAATCATGTCATATGACACGCCTGCTTGGAGTAAAAGAAGCACCAGGGATTTTATTATCAAATGTAAAAGGATTAACTGTGAGAGATTTGCCAAACGTGCAAAATTGTTGTGGGTTTGGGGGAACGTTTTCAGTTAAGATGACTCCAATCTCTGAGCAAATGGTAGATGAAAAAGTAGATAGTGTAATGGAAACAGGTGCAGATTATTTAATCGGTGCAGATTGTGGGTGTTTGTTAAACATTGGCGGACGTATTGAGCGTTTAGGAAAAGAAGTAAAAGTAATGCATATTGCTGAGGTACTGAATAGTCGCTCATGAAGGGGGAACATAAGCTATGTCTATGAAAATCAGTGAGAAAAAATTTAATGATCGCGTTGGTGATGGAATTCAAGATTCGTTTATGCGCGGAGCAGTATCTTCTGCACAAACGCGTTTATATACGAATCGCTTAAAAGCCGCAGATGAATTAGGAAACTGGGAAGAGTGGCGTGAACTAGGTGAACAAATCCGTCAACATACGTTAGAAAATCTTGATTATTATTTAATGCAGTTAAGTGAAAATGTATCAAAAAGAGGCGGACACGTGTACTTTGCGAAGACGAAAGAGGAAGCAGCAAAGTATATTCAAGACGTCGCCAAAAAGAAACAAGCGAAAAAAGTAGTAAAATCAAAGTCGATGGTAACAGAAGAAATCAGTATGAACCATGCGCTTGAAGAGATTGGCTGTGAAGTGTTAGAGAGTGATTTAGGAGAGTATATCTTGCAAGTAGATAACGATCCACCTTCACATATTATTGCACCTGCACTTCATAAAAATAGAAAGCAAATTCGCGATGTATTTAAAGAAAAGCTAGGCTATGAAAATTCTGATGACCCGTATGAAATGACAAAGTTTGTTCGTAAACAACTTCGTGAGAAATTTATGGATGCAGAAATTGGTGTAACTGGTTGTAACTTTGCTGTTGCAAATACGGGCTCTCTTTGTTTAGTAACGAATGAAGGTAATGCAGATCTTGTTATGTCAATTCCGAAAACACAAATTGCAGTAATGGGTATGGAACGTATGGTTCCGACAATGGAAGAATTAGATGTTTTAGTTGGTTTATTATGTCGTAGTGCAGTAGGTCAAAAATTAACAAGTTATGTAACAGTAGCAGGACCAATTCAAGAAGAGGAAGTTGATGGACCTGAAGAATTCCATTTAGTTGTTGTTGATAATGGTCGCTCTCAAATTCTTGGATCTGAATTCCGTTCAGTATTACAATGTATTCGTTGCGCTGCTTGTGTAAATGTATGTCCTGTATATCGTCACGTTGGTGGACATTCATATGGATCGATTTATTCAGGACCAATCGGCGCGGTATTAACACCGCTTCTAGGTGGATATGATGATTACAAAGAGCTTCCTTATGCATCTAGTTTATGCGGAGCATGTACAGAAGCTTGTCCAGTAAAAATTCCATTGCATGATTTATTATTAAAACATCGTCAAGTCATCGTTGAGCAAGAAGGGCGTGCACCACTTGCAGAAAAACTAGCGATGAAAATGTTTAGTATGGGTGCTTCTTCAGCTGCTTTATATAAAATGGGTTCAAAAATGGCACCAGCAGCAATGAGTCCATTTACATCTGGTAATCGTGTATCAAAAGGTGTTGGACCACTTAAAAACTGGACGGATATTCGTGAATTCCCAGCTCCAAGTAAAGAACGATTCCGTGATTGGTATAAAGATCATAAGAAAGGCGGGGATAAATAATGGCAGGATTAATTCAAAACCGTGATGCCTTTCTAGATAATATTGCAAAAGAACTTGGGCGTGCGCGTAAAACGGAAGGTGTAGAACGCCCAGTATGGAAAAGTAATGTGAATGTAGAAACGTTAAAAGATTATTCACAAGAAGAATTACTAGAAGTGTTTAAAAATCAATGTACAAACATTCATACAACTGTAGTAGAAACGACAAATGACCGTTTAGGTGAAGACCTTCAAAAAGTAATCATGGAAAACGGCGGGGGACCTATTTTATTATCAGCAGATGAGCGTTTTGATGCATATGGTTTAACATCTTTATTTAAAGAAGAACTTCCAAAGCGAGACGTTGAAGTAAACGTATGGGATCCAGAGAGAAAAGATGAAAATATGCGTTTAGCTGAAAAAGCGAATATTGGTATTGCATTTAGTGATTATACATTAGCTGAATCCGGAACAATTGTCGTACAAAGTCATAAAGGACAAGGACGTTCTTTACACTTTTTACCGACTGTATATTTTGCTATTATTCCACGTGAAACACTTGTGCCTCGTATTACACAAGCAGTTAAAGATATGAACTCACGTGTAGAAAATGGAGAGACAGCGGCATCTTGTATTAACTTTATTACAGGACCAAGTAATTCGGCTGACATTGAAATGAATCTTGTTGTCGGAGTACACGGACCATTAAAAGCAGTATATTTCATCGTATAAAAGAGGGGAAAGCAGGCCAGAAAATGGCCTGCTTTTTTAGTAGAATAAAGGATAATATGAAGTAGAAGTTCTCTCCTTTTTTTGCTATGTTCTTTTGGAAAGGAGAGGAAGGGATGTTCACTTATTTATATGCACTGTTAGCAGGGATGGTGTTTGGTTCTTTTTTTATGTTAGTTGCGATGAGGGTTCCATTAGGGGAGTCTATCATTACCCCGCGTTCACATTGCCATTATTGTAAATATGTGCTAAGGTCAAAAGAACTAATCCCCATCATTTCATTTTATATACAAAGAGGCTGTTGTACGAATTGTAAGAGGAAAATTCCGATTATGTATGTAGCATTTGAATGTATAACAGGAAGTATATTTCTTCTTACCGTGTATATAATTGGAATAGAACGAGAGCTTATTATCATTTTATCCCTTTTTTCGCTACTTCTTATTATTTCACTTACAGATTACTTATATATGTTAATTCCTGATTGTATTTTAATTTCGTTTGCCGTTTTACTCATTCTCGAAAGTGTTTTTGTACAATTAGTTACTTGGACAGATAGTATAGTTGGTAGTGGTGTTATATTCATTTTGTTATATTGCATGCAAAAGATATATCCAGAAGGGCTTGGCGGTGGAGATATAAAACTACTTTCGTTGCTTGGGTTTATAGTAGGAGTGAAGGGAGTTTTTATCATTTTATTTTTAGCCTCTTGTTTTAGTCTTTGTTTTTTCGGGATTGGGATCGTATTAAAACGTATAGAAGTACGAAAGCCCATTCCATTTGGTCCTTTTATTAGCCTTGGGGCAATATGTTATGTATTGGTCGCATATTCAAAGTAGAGAGGGAATAGAAAATGAACGTATATATGGATGATCAAAGAAGTTGTCCGTTCGGGTATGTGCCGGCAACTACAGTAGAATGTGCCTTACAAATGGTTCGGGATTATGGTGTGAATATTCTTTCCCTTGATTTTAATATGGGATGGGGAGAAAAAAGTGGACTAGATTTTGTAGAAGCCTTTCGTACAGAGGGGTTATATGTAAATGAAATTCACCTTCATACGAATGATATCATGCGGTATGCATAAGATGAAACAAAGAATGGATAAGGGAAAGGAAGAAGGAGAAATTAATCCTCACCTTGTTGTTAAATATGTGGGAAGCTAAAAACTCCAAAGTAAAACTTTGGAGTTTTTAATGTTTCATATGTGCTTGTAAAGGAATAATCTCTTCTTGCTGAGCTGCTGCGATTTCAGTTTCTTCCTGTTGAACGTCAGGTGTTTTCTTAGTTAAGTAGTGGTATACCATACCGACAAATACTGATCCACCAATAATGTTACCGATTGTAACAGGAATTAAGTTATGAATAGCACCTGAAAAAGAAATTGTCTCAGGATGCGGTGAAACTAAAGATAAAGCAAAGAGTGATAAGTTTGCAATGCTATGTTCGTAACCAGATAAGAAGAATGTGAAAACAAGTAGCATCATGACCATTATTTTTGCTGTGTCACCTTTAACCTGAGAAGGTAAGAAGCAAGCAAGACATACGAGCCAGTTACATAAAATGGCTTTAAAGAATAACTGCATTGTAGGTGTGTTCATCTTTCCTTCAACGACTTTACTCATTAAGTGACCGTGATCAATTGCTTCAAAAATTCCAGTTGCGTAAAATAGTAAGGCAAAGAATAACGCGCCACCTAAGTTACCTGCGTAACAAGCAACCCAGTTACGAAGTGTATCAGAAATCGTTGTTTCCTTTCTTAAAGTTGCTACAGTAAAGTACATTGTGTTTCCAGTAAACAATTCAGCACCGCCATATATAATAAGTACGAGAGCAATCCCGAAAAACATAGAAGCAGCTAAATAAGTTGCTGGTGAATCTGCAATGTGAAAAAAGTTACCTAATTTAAAACATAGTACAATAATAAAACCGATATAAATACCCGCAAGTGCAGCACGAATGAAATATTGCATTGGGTTTGTATCTAGCATTTTCTTTTTGCTTTTAGCCAGTTTGACAACATAATCTAGTCCTTGTTCTAGCATGAGTAATACGCTCCTTTAGTAAATCTTCTATAAATACTCCTTATATGAATAAAGTACATGGAATTGTTCTCACTTTCAATAAGTTTGTGCAATGTTTCACAAAAAGGACATACATATATTAAGAAAACGTTTACAAAAAATAGTATAATGGAATTTTTTCTGGATATTGAGAGGAAGAAAGCAAAAAGAAAAAGCACTGTAATTACAGCGCTTTTTCGTCTAAATTCTTTTCTACTTTTACTTCTACTTCTTTTGAGAAGAACCAACCACCAACTGCGATTCCGACTAATACAATCCAGAATGTAAGCTTCCACGGAGTGGATTCTGGGAATGAATGTGGAATTACATTTAATGCAGGGTGTGCTAATGTATAAACTGCTAGCTTTACACCAACCCAACCTACAATTAAGAATGCTGCAGTTTCAAGTCCTGGTTTACGTTTTAAGATTTGTACGAAAGCAGTTGCTGCAAATCGCATAATGATTAATCCGATAAGTCCACCCACAAAGATAACAACGAATTGCCCAGTATCAAGACTACCAATTGTACCTAATCCTGTTTTTGGTAAAGTCATTGCTAGTGCAACAGCAGCTAAAATTGAATCAACTGCGAAGGCGATATCAGCAACCTCAACTTTAAATACAGTCCACCAAAAGTTCTCTTGTTTTTTCTTTGCTTTTTTTTCTTCTGTTTCTTCATCCGTATTCTTTTTAACATACGTTTTAAATAAGTGATTACCAGCGATAAACATAAGGTAGATGGCACCAATTGCTTGCACTTGCCATACATCGACTAAGAACGAAATCATAAATAACGATCCGAATCGGAAAACAAATGCCCCTGCTAATCCATAAAATAGTGCTTTCTTTCGTTTTTCTTCTGGTAAATGTTTTACCATAATTGCAAGAACAAGAGCGTTATCAGCCGCTAAAATCCCTTCAAGTGCAATTAGGATGAGTAATACCCAACCATACTCCAATAATAATGATACATCCATGTACATTCTCCTCTCATTTCTATAAGTTCTAAATAAGTGAAGAATTTCCCCACTATTTAGTTTCCCCATACTCCTGCCTATTAACTTTGGGAGAATCTGGAAATGAATACAAAAAAGACCTCTGCCGTTAATAGGCAAAGGTCTTGCTAGACATATGTAATGAAAATGCCAACAAAGCCGGAAGAACTAAGTTCTACGTAATGACGACTTTGTTTCCAAGAAATTTTCTTGGACGCTACTCCCCTTTGGAGATATGCTATTGTATTCTCATTATATGGATAATTTCTACGGTTGTCAACCTGTTAAAATATCTTCATTCGGATATTTTATTTTCCGGTTCTTTTTACGAGCAAATGAAAAAGCCAATGTTAAAGGACCCATTTTCCCAAAAAACATCATAAAGATAATAATAGCTTTTCCGATTATAGTTAAGTGGGGTGTTAAGTTCATACTGAGGCCAACAGTCCCAAATGCTGAAAATACTTCGAAAGCACTCATCAATAGAGGAACTCGCTCAGTAATACTCAAAATTAAAATAGCAAAAAAGATAAATGAAATGGAAATAATAGTAATGGTTAATGATTTGACAATGAGAGTATCTTTAATGGATTTTTTAAATACGACAATATCCTCTTGTTCTTGTAAAAATTTAAATACGCCAAAAAATATGATTAAAAATGTTGTTAACTTAATCCCACCACCCGTTGAAGCGCTACCAGCACCAATAAACATAAGGAGCATCATTAATAGGAGGGAAGGTTTTGACAATGTAGAAATATCAACTGTATTAAATCCGGCAGTTCGCGTTGAAATTACTTGAAAATAAGAGGCCATTCCTTCTTCAAATGGGGTAAAACCTCTCATAGAAAGGGAGTTATGGAACTCGAATATAAAAATAAAAAGGGTAGCAATAATGTTGACGATTAGAGTAGAAGAAAGCATAAGTTTTGAATGTAGTGTAAGGTTTTTAAAGTTTTTCTTTCTTTTTATGTCTACGATTACTGTAAAACCAATTCCACCTAAAATGATGAGAGAGGAAATGACGAAATTGACAAGAATGCTATGAGAATGGGACATTAAATTATCGCTCCACACAGAAAAACCAGCATTGTTAAAGGCTGAGATTGAATGGAAAAAACTATAATAGATCCCTTTGGTAACCCCATATTTTGGTACCCACTCAAAAGAAAGAATTAAGGTAGCGATACATTCGACTGTAAAAGAGAATAAAAATAACGATTTGGCAAGACGGATGACGCCGCCGATATTCGTTTGATTTAATGCTTGTTGTAATAAAATACGGTTTTGAAGACCGATTTTTCTTCCGAGCATAATCGCAATTAAGACAGCAAAGCTCATAATGCCAAGCCCGCCAACTTGTATAAGCGTTAAAATGACACATTGTCCAAATAAAGTAAACATTTTTCCGGTATCTACAACACCAAGCCCAGTAACAGTACAAGCGGAAACGGTTGTAAATAAGGCATCGAGCCATGAAATGGACGTTGTCGTAGCAATGGGCAGTTTTAATAAGCATGTGCCGCCAACTGATAATAGAAGAAAAGATAAAGTAAGAACGCGGGGAGGGCTCATGCTAATATTAATCCGTTTCATTTCACATATCGCTCCTTTCATTTTGCTTTGATTAGTATGTGAAAAAGCACTATTATGTATGTTGAAAATAGAAAGAGGCAGAGAATATCTGCCTCTAAGCCATATGTTATATTATTATCCACGTAATTGTTGTTGAGCTAAAGCAACAAGACGTTTTGTTACTTCGCCGCCAACTGAACCGTTAGAACGAGATGCTGTATTAGATCCTAAGCTTACACCAAATTCTTGTGCAATCTCATATTTAAATTGTTCAAGCGCTTGCTCTGCACCTGGAACTAATAATTTGTTTGTTTTTACCATGTTGATACACATCCTTATGAGTAGTCCAGTTCAGCTAAGTTCTTATCTAAACTGGTAACGTTATTTTATGTGGAAATGACGTAGTCATACGCGGAAGTAATCGGTGCGATTAGAAGTTCTTGGATAGAAAAAAGAGTAGCAAATTTGCTACTCTTTTTTTAGTATTGTCGCCGTTCCTTCCACGACAATATCATCTGATTGATTATATATGTTTGTTTGCAACGTAATGATTTTTTTATCGTCACGCTTCTTAATAACCTCTGCCACAACACGAAGTGTATCACCGATTTTGACAGGGGCACGGAATGAAACATTTTGGGATAAATAAATCGTATTTTTGCCCGGGAGTTTCGTTCCAAGGATGGTAGAAATAAAACTCGAAACGAGCATACCGTGAGCAATACGTTCTTTAAACATTGTTGTTTTTGCAAAAGAATCTAAAATATGAATAGGATTCACATCTCCAGTCAATTTTGCAAAATTGATAACATCTTCATCCGTAATTGTTTTTGTAAGGGATGCTTGATCACCGACTTGAATCTCATCATAACGAAGCTCTGGAACAGTTTGTGCTTCTTGAAATGGATTCATTTTGTCCTCCTTCTTTTCCATATCGAAAAATGCTAGCCATCTTGATGTAGTAGGAGGAAGAAAGAGTTTTGTTTGTGCTGCAGTTAGCTCCCACATTTTTCTTACTTGATGGAAGTAAATAGATTTTTTGAATTTTCCTCGAACTTTTTTGCGAGTTCCAACTGTTTTGACTTGAACTCTTCCAAAAAACCCTCTAACTGTTTTTGAGCCTCTTCACGTTGTAATTGTTGTTGCTCAATAAATTGTTTTGTTGTTTCTTCAAATTGACCGCTTGTTTGTGTAAGGATTGACAAAGATGTTTTTGTAGGAGAAACAGTAAGTTGCTGCATATGAGCAGAAAGTTCCTTCCACTTGTCTTGCCACTCGTTAATTTGATCATTTAAGGAGTTTCCAGTTAATTGTTTCACGTAATCTGTATATTGGTTATTGAACTGAGCAGTGAGTTGTTGTAGTTCTTTTTCTAGTTCATCTACTCCTGATGTTAATTTATGCAAAGCGTCTTGTTGTTGTTTTAATGTTTCTAAAGTAAGTTGCTCTAATTGTTTCCCAGCTGAAGAGAAAAGGGAAAGTGATTGAGACCAGTTTTTCCAAAATGCATCGACTAATTCGTATGGTTTAGTTTCCATTGTTTGACCCCCAAATGTTTTTTTGCATATTGTGAACGCAGATTACTCTGCTGTACCACCAGGTGAAGATGAAGAATCCTTTTCATCCTTTTCTGGAGAAGTAGAAAATGGAAAGAATGCATTGGTGTATAATGTGAAAAACGTTCGCAACATATTTTGATAATGTTCAAAAGAAGTCGCACATGTTGTTAAATATTGCTCTCCATATTCAGTTAAAGAATAAATTCTTTTTGCCGGCCCTCCATCGCTTGTATCCCAAGTAGAAGAAATAAGGTTTTCTTTTTCTAATTTGCGTAGTGTTCTATAAACATTACCTTGGTCAACAGAAGAAAAGCCGATATCCATTAGCATTTGAATAAGTTTGTAACCATGAAGACTCCAGTCTTTTAGACAGAGAAGTAAGAAGGGAACTAAGAAGTTTTTTGGCATGGAGTTTGGTTGTTTCGCTTGGTTGTTCTCCAAACTTTCGCGTTGTTCTGGTTCATTTTGTAGCATGATTGTGCATCACCTCATGAATCAGTTAGATGGAATTTTTTGCTTATAAGTGCAATTTACACCTATCTGTTTTTAAAGTCAACACATTTGTTAGAAAATAGAAAAAATAAAATATAGACTTGAAGTTTTATTCAGAATATTAGAAAATAGTGAATAGGTTGAATTGTTTCAAAAACGAAAAAGGGAGTGTAGGTAAAGTGATTGATCAAAAATTCGATCCACTACAAGCATGGAAAAATGCTTATGAACAAACCGAAACATTTTGGGGAAAAGCGCTCAATGAAACAATTAAAACAGAAGAATATTCTGCTTGGATGGGCAGCGTTCTAGATTTGAATTTGTTTTATCAAAAAGCATTAAATGATACGACAAAAAACTATTTAGAACAAGTAAATGTGCCGACGAAAGAGGATATCGCAAGAGTGGCTACGCTTGTTATTAACTTAGAAAATAAAGTAGATAACATTGAGGAGTTTCTAGAGGAGAAAGTAGATTCTTTAGGACAAGCTCCTACATTAAAGCGTGATGTGACGAAAGTGAAACAAGATATTCGTACGCTTGAAACAAAAGTAGATCAAATTTTAGAATTGCTAGAAAAGCAAAATGCAGTACTAGCTAAACTACAAGTACCTGTAAAAGAAGAGATAAAGCCTGCGAATAAGCCGGAAAATAAAAAATGATAAAAGCGCTTGTTTATAACAGGTAAAAGAGAGAGGGAGAATCTCTTTCACGTGTAAACAGCGAAACATAATTATATAGGGACTCTACAGTATGAGTACCAAAATGATTCATAACAATCGTTCACAAATTCATTTAAGGGGGAAAAGAAATGGTTCAATTAAATGGCAAAGTAGCAATCGTAACAGGTGGAGCAAAAGGGATTGGAAAAGCAATTACAGTAGCATTAGCACAAGAGGGAGCGAAAGTAGTTATTAACTATAATAGCAGTAAAGAAGCAGCTGAAAATTTAGTAAATGAACTAGGAAAAGACGGACATGACGTTTATGCAGTGCAAGCGGATGTTTCTAAAGTAGAAGATGCAAACCGACTTGTAGAAGAAGCTGTGAATCATTTTGGTAAAGTTGATATTCTTGTTAATAATGCTGGTATTACAAGAGATCGTACATTCAAAAAGTTAAATCGTGAAGATTGGGAGCGCGTAATTGACGTGAATTTAAGTAGCGTATTTAATACGACAAGCGCGGTTCTTCCATACATAACGGAAGCGGAAGAAGGAAGAATTATTAGCATTTCTTCTATTATTGGCCAAGCAGGTGGATTTGGCCAAACAAACTACTCAGCAGCAAAAGCGGGTATGTTAGGATTTACAAAATCATTAGCATTAGAACTTGCAAAAACAAATGTCACTGTAAATGCAATTTGTCCTGGATTTATTGATACTGAAATGGTAGCAGAAGTACCAGAAGAAGTACGTCAAAAAATCGTTGCAAAAATCCCGAAAAAACGTTTTGGTCAAGCTGATGAAATTGCAAAAGGTGTAGTATACCTATGCCGTGACGGTGCGTATATCACAGGTCAGCAATTAAACATTAACGGCGGATTATATATGTAATGAAGTAAGAAAAAAGTGCATATCCATAGCAGGAATGCACTTCTTTTTTTTAGAAGGAAATCGACCAAAAAGGAGATAGGAAAATGACTACATTCGCAACAGAATGGGAAAAGCAATTAGAGCTATACCCAGAAGAGTACCGAAAAGCATACCGCCGAGTGAAAAGGGCGAGTGAAATTTTATTACGTGAACCAGAGCCGCAAGTAGGATTAACGCCGAAAGAGGTTATTTGGACGAAGAATAAGACGAAGCTTTATCGCTACATTCCAAAACAAGAAAAAACACAAAGAGTGCCAATTCTGTTAATATATGCTCTTATTAATAAACCATATATTATGGATTTAACTCCTGGAAATAGTTTAGTGGAATATCTAGTGGATCGTGGTTTTGATGTGTATATGCTTGATTGGGGCACATTTGGTTTAGAAGATAGTCATTTGAAATTTGATGATTTCGTGTTTGATTATATTGCAAAAGCAGTAAAAAAAGTAATGCGAACTGCAAAAGCGGACGAGATTTCTTTACTTGGTTATTGCATGGGTGGAACGCTAACTTCCATTTATGCAGCACTTCATCCGCAAATGCCAATTCGTAATTTAATTTTCATGACAAGTCCTTTTGATTTCTCTGAAACAGGATTGTATGGTCCTTTATTAGATGAGAAATACTTCAATTTAGATAAAGCGGTTGATACATTTGGAAATATCCCGCCAGAAATGATTGATTTCGGAAACAAAATGTTAAAACCAATTACGAACTTTGTTGGTCCATATGTTGCTTTAGTAGATCGTTCAGAGAATGAGCGCTTCGTCGAAAGCTGGAGATTGGTTCAAAAGTGGGTTGGTGATGGTATTCCGTTCCCAGGTGAATCATACAGACAGTGGATTCGTGATTTTTATCAAAATAATAAACTGGTTAAGGGTGAACTTGTTATTCGCGGACAAAAGGTAGACCTTGCAAATATTAAGGCGAATGTCTTAAATATTTCCGGGAAACGTGATCATATCGCTTTGCCATGTCAAGTAGAAGCATTACTAGACCATATTTCTAGCACAGATAAACAATATGTATGTTTACCGACAGGGCATATGTCTATTGTTTACGGTGGAACAGCTGTAAAACAAACATATCCGACGATTGGAAATTGGCTTGAAGAGCGTTCTAATTAAAAATAAAAAATCCAACTAGCCTATGTTAGTTGGATTTTTTTATGGAAAATAACAAAACATAGAAAGGAGAAATTTATATTTTAGGAGTATGATTATGAAACTTATGACCGGTAAGTTGTTTTGGAATACAGGAGTTTCTGTACCTTGTTATCCACCGTTAGAAAGTGATATGATATGTGATGTACTTGTAGTCGGAAGTGGCGAAGCAGGTGCTCATATAGCGCATTCGTTAGCGAAAATTGGCATGAGTGTTACACTTATTGAAAAAAGAGCAATTGCGTGTGGTAGCACAGCTGCTAATACAGGTTTACTACAATTTCTTCATGATAAATCGTTAACCTCTCTTATTCATACATTTGGTAAAGAAAAAGGGGTACGAGCATATAAGCTTTGTTATGAAGCGCTAAGAACAATGGAAGAGGTTATACCGACTCTTGATATTGATCCCCATTTTATTCTGCGAAATAGTTTATATTATGCAAGTAAAAGTGAGGATGTCTCATTTTTACAAGAGGAATATAATACGTTACAGAATTATGGATTTCCAGTTGAATATTTTACAGAAGCTGATATTAAGAAACGTTATTCTTTTGCAAAACAAGCAGCGTTATATACGCAAGGTGATGCTGAGGTGAATCCGTATTTACTAGCGCATAGTTTTTTGCATAAAGCAAATCAAATGGGAGCCAATATATATGAACATACAGAGGCAATACATATAAAAAAACACCAAAATGATTTAATTTGTTACACGAAAACAGGAAATCAAATTGTAGCAAAGAATATTATTATGGCGACAGGTTATGAAGCGCTTTTTGGAAAGAAAGAAAAGAATACAACAGTAGAAACTTCTTATGCAATTGTAACAAATGAAATAGATCAGTTTGAAGGCTGGCATGAGCGATCGTTAATTTGGGAAACGGCACGGCCCTACTTATATTTTCGAACGTATCGAAACCGCATTATTGTAGGCGGATTAGATGAAGCGATGCAAATTCAAACAATCGGTGATACGAAATTATTGCATAAGCGTGATATCCTTATTAATATTGTAAAAGAACTGTTCCCGCAGTATAAAAATATACAGGCAGACTACTATTGGGCAGCCGCATTTGGTGGTACTCATGATGGTCTCCCCATTTTAAAAGAAGACGAAAAGATACATAATTTGTTTTACGCATTGCCGTATGGAGGTAATGGAACTGTATATGGAATGGTCTTTGCCAAATTATTTGAGCAGTTATTTACAAATAAAGAAAGTAAAGATTTTTCTTTATTTAATCGATAGAAAAAAGGTAGCGAAGTGATGGAATGAGAGATATAAAAAAGTTTTTACAAAAATTACGTCCTGTACAACTCATTGTTTTGTTTTATTTATTAGCGGTAGTTGTATCGGTAATATTGCTTAGTTTACCGTTTGTTACGAAGCCTAGTGTGAAATGGACATTTATAGATGCCCTTTTTACATCGGTTAGTGCGGTAAGTGTTACGGGACTGTCTGTTATTACGATTTCAGATACGTTTACTACAGCAGGAATTATTGTTTTAGCCCTTATTTTACAATTAGGCGGCTTAGGAATTATGGCGCTTGGTACATTTGTTTGGATTATTACGGGGAAAAAGATTGGTTTGCAAAGAAGAAGATTAATTATGGCAGACCATAATCAAGGAAATTTATCGGGGCTTGTAGAATTGATGCGTTCTATTTTAATTGTAATTATTTCGATAGAACTTATTGGAGCAATCCTATTAGGTACAAGATTTTTACTTTATTTTCCGACTTGGCAAGAAGCTTATTTTCACGGTTTCTTTGCAGCGGTTAGTGCGACTACGAACGGCGGATTTGATTTAACAGGACAATCATTAATCCCGTATAAAAAAGATTATATTGTTCAAATGATTCATATGTTACTAATTATTTTAGGAGCGATTGGTTTCCCAGTGCTAATGGAAGTGAAACAATTCTTTAGTAAAAGGGGACAACAATTATTTCGTTTTTCATTATTTACAAAATTGACGACAACAACATTTTTTGCACTCGTTGTTGTTGGTACAATTATGATTTTTTTACTGGAGAGAAATCATTTTTTAGTAGGAAAGTCATGGCATGAAACTGTATTTTATACATTATTCCAATCTGTGACGACGCGAAGTGGTGGACTTGCTACGATGGATATACGTGAATTGTCACAACCGACGCTTTTATTTATGAGTATATTAATGTTTATAGGGGCATCTCCAAGTTCGGTTGGGGGCGGAATACGTACAACAACATTTGCTGTTAGTATATTGTCACTATACACCTTTGCAAGGGGCGGTAGAACAGTTAGAGTCTTCAAACGTCAGTTACATGAAGAGGATGTACTGAAAGCATCTGTCGTTATGACGATGGGGATTTTGTTATGTGCTACTGCGCTATTCATTTTATCTATTACGGAAAATGTACCGCTTATGAGCTTAATTGTTGAAGTTTGTTCTGCTTTCGGAACGACGGGACTATCAACAGGTGTTACGCCTGATTTAACAACTGTTGGGAAACTTGTACTCATTGTGCTTATGTTTATCGGACGCGTTGGTATTTTAACATTTATTTTAGCTAGTGGTGGAAGGGAACAACCACCTCGCTATAAATACCCGAAAGAACGGATTATTATTGGATAGTAAAAAACCATTCTACCTACGTTAGGTAGAATGGTTTTTTAGTCGTTAATGCCAAATTGTGGATGCATAAAAGTTTCATTTTTATTATCTGATTCGTTTTTTAGCAACTCTTGATTTTCTTCTGAAATCCACCCAATATCATTTGTAGGATGGATCCACTCATCACCAGCCATAATGGCAGGATCTACTTCATCACTCCAATTGTTAAGTGGACTGTTCTCGGAATTATATTTACTGTCTCCAATTACAACATCATATTGATTCACAAAAGGTTGTTGCATCGTTTTTCCTGTTCCTTTAAAAGATGGAAAATGCATTTGATGCGGGAGCGTTTCGTCTAAAGTTGGTGATTGAATCTTTTCTTTTTTCTTCAAAATCATCGCTCCTTTTTATAATGATTTCTTCATACGTAGTATTTCCATCGAATGCCTCTTATGTACTTGTTAACACTTGCCAGTAATAATTATTTTAAATTGTTTCAAACTAGAGTAGAAAGTGATTTCTTGAGAGCAGGTGAATGTATTGGTAAAAAGAAAAGTGAAACAAAATGCGGCAATCAATAATAATAAAACTCCGAAAGAAAGCTTACCAGATGCAGAATTTGCATTAGAGTATGAAGGAGAAAATAGCGCAAAGTATGCTAATCGTAATTCAAAAAAGGGAAACAAAAATGAGGCGTTTTTTACAAACGCTTCATTTTTTTGTGGGATTATAAAGGTTTTTTTAATTATTTGTAAATTTAGTGTTTTTTATTAGCAGAAAAATGCGAAAAAACATAGAAGTAGCAACGTATTACACAAAAACAAACAACAAATAAAAGATTAATGTTGGTTTAATACTGCTTTTACACTAGTTGTTTATATTTGAGTTGTACATAAGATTTGTAAAAGGAGAGAGAAACAGTGAAAAAAACAATCTTTAAAGCTGTAGCGACTGGAATGGTATTTTCGTTATTAATGGGGTGTGGTGCAAAGAAGGAAGAAAGTGCTGGAGCGAAAGTGAAAGATGACAAATTATCTGGATCATTAACTGTTTACACAGCAATTGAAGAAGAGCTTGTACCAATTTATCTTGATTCCTTTAAAAAGAAATATCCTGATGTGAAATTGAACATTGTACGTGATTCAACAGGAGTTATTACTGCGAAATTGCTAGCTGAAGGGAAAAATACACAAGCAGATGTTGTATGGGGAACTGCGGCATCAAGTCTATTAGCTTTAGATAAAAAAGATATGTTAAAAGGATACTCTCCAAAAGGAGCAGATCGTGTTCTTCCGCAATTTAAAGATGATAAGCAACCTGAAAAATGGGTAGGAAATACTGCATTTATGACGGGGATTGCTGTAAATAAAGAAGAGTTAAAGAAGAAAAATTTACCGATGCCAGAATCATATGAAGATTTAACGAAACCAGAGTATAAAGGAACACTTGTTATGCCACATCCAGCATCATCTGGAACAGGATTTTTAACAGTTTCTGCATGGCTACAAATCATGGGTGAAGATAAAGGCTGGGATTACATGAAGAAACTTCATGATAATATGGCAAGTTATACGCATTCAGGATCAAAACCAGCAAAATTAGCAGGAGCAGGTGAATATCCAGTCGGTGTATCAATGGTTTATAGTGCTTTAAAAGAGAAACAAAAAGGTGCCCCAGTTGAAGTTGTACTGCCGAAAGAAGGATTAGGATGGGAAGTAGAAGCGAACGCACTTATTAAGAAAGATAATGCGAAAAATGATAAATTAGCGCAAGCATTTTTAGATTGGGCAATTACTGATGATGTAATGAAGTTATACTTTGAGAAAAATGGATTTGCGACAATTAAAAATGACTATAAACTTCCAGAGGGATTCCCGAAAGATGTTACTGAAAAATTATATAAAAAGAATGACTTTAAATGGGCAGCAGAAAATCGTGACAAAATTTTAGAAAAATGGGAAAAAGAGTTTGGCCAAAAAGCAGAACCGAAAAAGTAAGTGAGTGGGAGAGAGAAAAATGAGCGAATATTTATCAATTCAACACATTCAAAAACAGTTTGATGCATTTACAGCGTTAAAAGATATTTCTTTTACTGTGAACAAAAATGAGTTTGTTTGTTTATTAGGCCCAAGTGGCTGTGGGAAAACGACGTTGCTTCGCATTTTAGCGGGACTAGAGGAACCAACGACTGGCAGTATAGCTGTGAATGGCAAAGATATTACAGCATTGCCTCCTGGAAAGAGAAACTTCGGAATGGTTTTCCAATCGTATGCTTTATTTCCGAATTTAACAGCACTTGAAAATATTGAATACGGCTTAAGGACAAAAAAATATGGGAAAGCAGAAGTGAAAGAGAAAGCGCTAGATGCGTTAAAACTTGTAGATTTGCTGAATGTAAAAGATAAATATCCTGCTCAAATGTCTGGTGGACAACAGCAGCGAGTAGCACTTGCACGTGCGCTCGCTCTGTCTCCAGATATTTTGTTACTCGATGAGCCGTTATCAGCTTTAGATGCAAAAGTGCGTGAAAAATTACGTAGAGAAATGCGTGATTTGCAAGAGGAAATAGGAGTAACGACGATTATGGTAACGCATGATCAAGAAGAGGCATTAACGATGGCTGATAAAATTGTTGTAATGAATCATGCGGAAATTATGCAGATTGGAACACCAGAGGAGATTTACCAAAGACCAGCCAATCCGTTTGTGGCAGATTTTATTGGTTCTATTAATTTCTTTTCGAAAAATAACGAAGAACATGCAATTCGTCCTGAACATGTAACAATTGTACAAAAGGAAGGTATTAAAACAGTTGTGGAAAGTATGGAATTTCGCGGATCCGTATATCGGACGGAAGTGCGAGTCGTAGAAGAAAACACACACCTTTATAATGAAAAAATTGTAGTGGATATATTAGCATCAGAAGTAGAAGCAACCGCTATTAGAAAAGGAAAGCCGATTCAAATCTCTTTCTCAGAAAATCATATGTTGTCATATGGAAAGAAGGTCATTGTATAGATGGAGATGTTAGAAAACTATAAGGTAGAAAGTACGAAAAAAAAGATTAAGAGAAGTATTGGGAAAGAGGAATGGATCCAAAGGCTCGTAATTATCGGTATGATTCTTTCCTTCCTTATCATACTTGTATTGCCGCTATTACAACTATTTACACAAGCTTTTTATAATAAAGATGGAGTTTTCATTGGTTTAGCGAATTTCAGTAAATATTTCACAACACCAACTTTAGTTCAGTCTTTACAAAATACAGTATGGATTTCGGGCGCAACAACAATTATTTCAGTTGCAATCGCATTCGTTTACGCATATGCAATTGCCCGTACGAATGTTTTTGGAAAGCGTGTATTTCAGTATGTAGCGTTATTACCATTGTTCGCACCAACGATGATGCACGGTATAGCACTTACATATTTATTTGGTAATCAAGGGCTAGTAACGAAAGGAATGTTTGGGTTATTTGAAGGTATACAAATCCCTTTATATGGACCAGTAGGAATTGTAATAGCTGAAGTTATGTATACATTTCCGCAAGCATTTCTTATATTGCTAATTGCCTTTCAAGGATCTGATTATCGTTTATATGAAGCTTCTAATATGTTAGGGGCGAGTAAAACAAAGCAATTTTTCACTGTTACTTTACCTAGTGTAAAGTACGGATTAATTAGTGCAATGTTTGTTGTGTTTACACTTAGTTTTACTGATTTTGGGGCACCAAAAATTGTTGGTGGGCAATATAATGTGCTTGCTACTGACGTATACAAACAAGTAATTGGGCAGCAAAATATGCCGATGGGTGCAACTGTCGGAATGATTTTATTAATCCCAGCTATATTCGCATTTGTAGTTGATCGTATTACGCAAAGAAAGCAGGCGAATTTCTTATCTTCAAAAGCAGTACCATACAGAATAATAGCTAATAAGAAAAGAGATGTAATCTCATTCATATATTGTAGTGTAATTACACTTATGATCATTCTATTATTTGTTGCAGTTGGTATTGCTGCAAGTGTGAAAGTATGGCCATATAATATGAGTTTTACATTTGAGCATTTTAATTTTTCGAGTTTAACAGGAGATGGACTTGAAGCATTTAAAAATAGCGTAATTGTTTCAGCAGTTACAGCAGTTATTGGGGCGATTTTAACATTTGTATTCGCATATGCAATTGAGAAAATAGACCAGCTACAATTTTTTAGAAAAACAGGTTACTTTTTCTCTATAGTGCCGTTAGCGATACCAGGTTTAGTACTCGGATTAGGATATGTCTTTTTCTTTAGTCAACCAACGATTCAAATTCTGGGACTATCAGTAACGAATCCGTTTCATTCTTTATACGGAACAATCGCTGTGTTAGTACTAGTAAATATCATTCATTTTTATTCTGTAACATTTGTCACGGCAACGACTGCCTTAAAGAAATTAGACCGAGAGTTTGAGCTTGTTTCGCAGTCGATGGGTATTCCGTTTTATAAAACATTCTTCCGAGTAACAGTACCAATGTGTTTACCAGCAATTTTAGAAATGGTAATGTACTACTTCGTAAATTCGATGGTAACTGTGTCAGCAGTTGTATTCTTATATGCAGCTGATTTTAAACTAGCTGCCGTATCAATCGTAAATATGGATGATGCAGGAAATGTAGCGCCAGCAGCTGCAATGAGTGTACTTATTGTTGTTACAAATATTGTAGTGAGAGTTGTATATGAATGGGGAACGAAAGCACTTCGTAACCGAACTTCACAATGGCAAAAAAGATAAGTAAGAAGGGTGATGGACAGAATGAAAATTGAAGCAGTTATTTTTGATTGGGCAGGTACGACAGTTGATTACGGATGTTTTGCACCACTAGAAGTATTCATGAAGATTTTTCATAAACGCGGCGTTGAAATTACAGCAGAAGAAGCACGTAAGCCAATGGGCTTATTAAAAATAGATCATGTAAGGGCACTAACAGAAATGCCTCGTATTGCGGATGAGTGGAAGCGTGTCTTCGGTCAATTACCAACAGAAGCAGACATTCATGAGATGTATGAAGAGTTTGAAGAAATTCTCTTTTCTATTTTGCCAAGTTATGCTACGCCGATTGATGGGGTAAAAGAAGTAATCGCTTCTTTACGTGAGAGAGGCATTAAAATCGGTTCAACAACTGGTTATACGAGAGAAATGATGGATATTGTAGCAAAGGAAGCGGCGTTACAAGGATATAAACCTGATTTTCTTGTTACGCCAGATGATGTTCCAGCAGGCCGTCCATATCCATGGATGTGCTATAAAAATGCAATGGAACTTGATGTGTATCCGATGAACCATATGATAAAAGTAGGGGATACAGTATCAGATATGAAAGAAGGTAGAAATGCTGGAATGTGGACAGTTGGTGTAATTCTTGGAAGTAGTGAGCTCGGTTTAACGGAAGAGGAAGTGGAGAGTATGGATTCGGTAGAGCTTCGTGAAAAAATAGAAGTAGTTCGTAATCGGTTTGTTGAAAATGGGGCTCATTTTACGATTGAAACGATGCAGGAGCTCGAAAACGTAATAGAACATATCGAGAAACAAGAACTAATTATTTCATAAAAGGGGCACTGGATCATGAATGAAAATCACTATTTATTATTAACACCAGGACCATTAACGACAACAAAATCAGTAAAAGAAGTTATGCTATACGATTGGTGTACGTGGGATGTTGAATATAATACGATGGTGCAAGAAGTAAGAGCTAAACTTGTATCGTTAGCGACGAAGGAAGAAGAGAAATATACAACAGTGTTAATGCAAGGAAGCGGTACGTTTTCAGTTGAAGCAGTAATTGGTTCTGTTATTCCGGCAAATGGGAAGCTTCTCGTTTGTACAAATGGTGCGTACGGTAAGCGCATTGTGCAAATGGCAGAGATGTTACAGATTGATGTAGTGGTCAGTCAAACAGAAGAGTGGGAACCTACTAATATTGTAGAAGTAGAAAAGTTATTGCAAGAAGATAAAGAGATTACGCATATTGCAGTTGTTCATTGTGAAACAACGACAGGTATTATAAATCCAATTGTAGATGTATGTAAATTAGGGAAGCAGTATGGGAAGGTTACAATTGTTGATGCGATGAGTAGTTTCGGCGGGATTGAAATAGACATTGCTGATTTACAAATTGATTTTTTAATTAGTAGTGCAAATAAGTGTATTCAAGGGGTTCCTGGATTCGGATTTGTAATCGCAAAACGTGATGAATTATTGAAGTGTAAAGGAAAAGGACGTTCTTTATCTCTTGATTTATATGATCAATGGGAAACGATGGAAAAACAAAATGGGAAATGGCGTTTTACTTCACCTACACATGTTGTACATGCTTTTTATCAAGCACTACTTGAACTAGAAAAAGAGGGTGGAGTGAGAGCGCGTTACAATCGATATTACAACAATCAAAAACTACTAGTGAATAGAATGGGAGAAATCGGATTTAAGCCACTAGTAGATGAGAAATATCAATCTCCTATTATTACATCTTTCATTTATCCAAAAGAGGGGTTCGAGTTTCAACAGTTATATAACGAATTAAAGCGTTATGGATTTGTTATTTACCCTGGAAAAATTTCGAAAGTAGATACGTTTCGCATTGGAAATATCGGTGATGTACATGAAGAAGATATTAATCGCTTAGTTGATAGTATTGCTAAAGGAGCTGTTATTGGATGAAAGTATTTTGCTTAGGTGGAGCAGGTAAAATTTGTCGTGAAGCTATTTTGGATTTAGTTCAATTTTCATCTTTTGAGACGATTACAGTAGCTGATTTTAACGAGGAAGAGGGCCGTAAAGTAGTAGAATGGCTCAACGATCCTCGTGTTGATTTTGTAAAAGTAGATGTAACGAATCACGAGGATACGGTTGCAAAAATGATTGGTTATGACATTGTAATGGACGGTACGACGATAAAGCTAAACGGATTGTCGACCCGCTGTATTGCAGAAGCAGGCTGTCACGGTGTGAACTTAAATGGATTTGGTGAAGAAAATGAATCGCATGCTATATTTGTTCAAAACGAAAAAACATGTTTACCTGGATTTGGCATGACGCCAGGTGTAACACAAATGATGGCAATGCATGCAGCAAATCAACTGGATACTGTAGAGTCGATCCGCGTAAGTCACGGTTCGTATCGTCCGATTGCTTTTTCTGCATCAATTACAGAGACAACGACATATGAATATGATCCACATTTACCATCGCGTACAGTGTATGAAGATGGTGAATTTAAGCAAGTACTTCCGTTTGCGCGTCCGAGAGAAATAGAATTGCCAGCGCCTTATGGTAAGACAACGCAGTATATAATCCCGCATTCTGAAACAATTACGTTAGCAAAGGCACTAGAAAATAAAGGTATCAAACTGATAGAGACGAGAGGAACTTGGCCAAAGCAAAATATGCAACTTGTACGTGCTTTATATGATTACGGCATATTGCGTAATGATCAGATTGAAATAAATGGGAAAGAAATTGGTATTATGGATTGTATTTCGCAGTATTTATTACAATCGAAAGAAGGACAAGAAACAGAGGTTTATGGTTATGCACTTCATGTAGAAGTAATAGGTATGAAAAATAATGAGAAGCAAAGACATGTGTTATATCATACACATCCGTTATCTGATGGTTCTGTTGTAGGATGGGAAAAATTAAGAGCGTATACGAGAAACGTCGGTATTCCATTTGGGATTGCTGCAGAGTTAATTGCAAATGGAAATGTAAATAGGGTGGGTGTTGTTACGCCTGAAGAAGCTTTTGAAAATCCACAATTGATTTTTGATGAGCTAGCAAAGCGCGGTATTCATATTCATGAAGAAGTTTCTGCTTATAAAGAAAATTACAACCTTGTATAAATAAGGAAGTTTATGAGGGAGATATAAATGAGGTGAAGCTATGTCTGTAGTAGGAGAAGAAAGAAAGCGAACCATTCTTGAAAAGGTAGAGTTTAAAGGGAAAGTAAAGGTTTCAGAATTAGCGAGAGAATTTGCTGTATCAACAGAAACGATTCGTCGATATTTAGAAGAATTAGATCGTGAAAAGAAGCTGAAGAAAGTGTATGGTGGAGCTGTTCAACTTCCAGGCGCTGGGGTAGAGGCACCAATGTTAGAAAGAGAAATGCTACATATAGAAGAGAAGAAAAGAATTGGTTATAAAGCAGCGACATTTGTAGAAGATGGTGATGTTATTGCAATTGATGATGGAAGTACACCGCTTCAAATGGTTCCATACCTTGTTCATCGTAAAAACTTAACGATTGTAACAAGTTCATTTCCAGTCGCAACACAATTAATTTCTTCTATTAATAAAAAGATGTTTCACGGTGAAGTTTTATTTATAGGTGGAAAAGTATCTCCAAAGCATTCGCGTGTATCAGGGTCTATTTCTCAGCAAGTAATACAGCAATTCCATTTTCATAAAGCGTTCGTTTCGATTGATGGGCTATTACCTAGTTTTGGAGTTTCCAGCTTTGAATTAGAGAAAGCGAAATTGTCAGAGGCGATGATGAAATTAGCTGAGAAAACATATATTTTATGTGATCATACGAAGGTAGGCGTGAAAGGGAATTATCGTATAGCAGCATTTTCACGTATTCAACATGTAATTTGTGATAAAAAAATGCCATATAGTTTTGAAGAAGAACTTATGAAGCATAATATTCAGTGGACAGTTTGTTAAATACAGTGAAAGTACCTAAACTCCCGCCTAATTTTTAGGAGGGAGTTTTATTGTCTGTAAATCGTAAAATAAAAGATTTGCATTTATGCAAAAAGTGGACACATTTTCTCATCTCTTTCATATAATTTACCAATACAAAAAAAGTTGGTCGAAGGAAAGAAGGGCGAACATGTCAGAACGAATATATAATAAACTTGTATTGTACGCGAATATTTTGCAAAAAATCGGTGTCATTAATGAGAAGGAAAAAAGTGAAATTCTTCATACGATAGGTAAAAAAGCCCTTTGAATAAAGGGCTTTTTATTATTTATCTTTAAAAATATAAATTTAATGTAATGTTCTCATTGACATTGATAATGAGATTCATTATCATTTATTTATGGATAATTGATAAGTATTATCAATTATAAAAATTATATATGATAGGGGATATTATTTTGAAAAAAATTATATGAAGGCGCTAGTAGTAGCGACAACATTAGCAATTCCATTTGCTACGTACTCTACTCCAGCATTAGCAGCACTAAAAGTTGAAGCAAATCAATCGGTAGCAGCAGCGAGTGATCGCACGTATGATACTGAGATTAAAATATATAAGGATCAAAAAGACGAGCCATCTATGGTTTCTCAATATATAAAAGATCCTAAAGTAACAATTGCAGCTGGCAAAAAAATTGTCACTGTAACAATGCAAGATAGCGATTATTTTCAATATCTTAGAATAGAAGATAGAAACCAGCCTGGTGTATTTCATGATGTGAAAGTTTTGTCAGAAGATAAGAGGAAGAATGGAACGAAAGTAGTTCAATTTGAAATTGGCGAGTTTGAGAAGAAGCACAATATGCAAATGCATATACTTATTCCAGCTATTGGATATGATCACAAATATCAAGTTCAATTTGAAATTAAAGATCCAACTGTAGGTAACAAAGAAACAGAGAAACCAGATGATAACTCTAATTCAGGCAATACGGAAACGGATAATCCAGTTGATAATCAAAACATGATAACAGATAACAAATTAAGAGAACTTGTTAATAAAAAAGTATTTAATAGAAAAGATTTAAATACACCAATTACGAAAGAAGAGTTATTACAAGTAAAGGATTTGTTTTTAAATACAAACGAGATACTTGATTATAGTGCATTAAAATATATGCCAAATTTAAAATCTTTAACAGTTGCGAATGCAAAGATAAAAGATCCGTCGTTCTTTGCGAACCTAAAGCAATTAAATCATTTAGCTTTGCGTGGTAATGAATTTTCAGATGTAACGCCACTTGTTAAGATGAATAATTTAGAGTCTCTTGATTTAAGTAATAATAAAATTACAAATGTTGCACCACTAACTGAAATGAAAAATGTAAAAACTTTATATCTATCAGGCAACCAAATAGAAGATGTAACAGCATTAGCGAAAATGGAACAACTAGATTACTTGAATTTAGCAAATAATAAAATTAAGAACGTTGCTCCATTAAGTGCTTTAAAAAATGTAACATACTTAACTTTAGCAGGTAATCAAATTGAAGATATTAAACCGTTATATTCATTACCTTTAAAAGACTTAGTATTAACGCGTAATAATGTTAAAGATTTATCGGGTATTGATCAAATGAATCAATTAAATAAATTATTTGTCGGGAAAAATCAAATTAAAGATGTGACACCACTTGCTAAAATGACTCAGCTTACAGAATTAGATTTACCTAATAATGAATTAAAAGATATTACTCCATTATCAAGTCTAGTAAACTTACAAAAGCTTGATTTAGAAGCGAATTATATTTCAGACTTATCACCAGTGAGCAATTTGCAAAAATTAGTATTTCTAAGTTTTGTTGCAAATGAAATCCGTGATGTCCGACCAGTTATAGAACTAAGTAAGACGGCTTATATCAATGTCCAAAACCAAAAAGTATTTTTAGAGGAAACAGAAGTAAATAAAGAAGTAAAAGTACCTATATATGAAAAAGATGGTGAGGTTTCTACGAAAATCCGTCTGAAGAGCGATAACGGTACGTATAGTAATGGTGTAGTGAAATGGAGTACACCAGGTGAGAAAGTATATGAATTTGGTGTGAAAGATCCATTTGCGGATACAGGAATCTTCTTTACAGGGTCTGTTATTCAAAATGTAGTAGAAAGTAAAGACGGTAATACATCTAAAGAAGATGAGAAAACAGAAGTGGTAGAATTTAAAGATGTACCAAAGGGACATTGGTCAGAAGAAGCAATTAATTACTTAGCGAAAGAAAAGTTATTTATAGGCTATGGAAATGGTGAATTTGGATTTGGTGATAACATTACTCGTGGACAAGTAGCTCTTCTAATACAAAGGTATTTAAAATTAGAAAATAATCTAGAACCAAAAACGGCATTTACAGATACGAAAGGAAATATGTATGAAACGGCTATTGATGCAGTGGTTCAAGCTGGTATTATGACAGGGTATGGAAATGATATATTCCGTCCAGATGGAGTATTAACTCGATATGAAATGTCAGTAGTACTACAAAGAGTATTTCAGTTAAAAGAAAATGAAAATAGTGCAGAGAATTTCAAAGATATACCAAATGGCCATTGGGCGAAAGGATATGTGAAAGCTCTAGTAGATAATAAAATATCAAAAGGTGACGGGGAAGGGAATTTTTTAGGAGATAATTTCGTAACACGTGAACAATATGCACAGTTTTTATATAATGCAATAAAGAAATGAAGTGAAACTTTAATCTGTGGGGGTTTTGTTTATCCCCCACAGACTATTAGCCCTCACCAATCGGGCTTTTACGGGCAGCCCGCCCCCCCACCTAACTTCTTTGCTTTCGCTGAATTTTGAGGTGGGGGTCTTACTGCCCAGCAAATAGCGGGATAAAAAGTGAGGAAAATGCACTATTCTTTAATTAAAGAATAGTGCATTTTTTTATGTGCAAACAATAGATAGGAGTATAGACATATGAATAGCCTATTTTAAAGAAGAACCGCGAAACTATATTGACAAAAAAGCATTCTCATGTGATAATTCAATTAAATTTTTAGAATAATCAAAAAAATATTCCTTTTACATAGAAAGGATTCGAACCTTATATGAATATTATGCCGGGGGTGACGAAATGTTATTTTTTCTGAAGAAATGGAATGAATTAAAAGATGTGAAATCTGAATTGGCACTTCGTGATTGGTTTTATGGTACCAAAATTAGTTTGTCGCTATGTACGTCAAAAGAGCCGTTAACATTTTTAGTAAATGTTGAGGGAAGAGATAAAGGGCTATTTTCGGAAGAAGATTTTATTGTCGTAAATTGCATGTGCGAGTCAGTATTTGAAAATGAAGAAAAACCAGCTGCAGAGTCATTTATGCATGCGGATATTTATAAAAAAAGTAGTGCAGGATGTATTTTACAAGTGCAGACTGTAGATAGTCATTTAATATCTGAGTTATATGGAGAAGAAGGAGAAGTAACGTTCGATAAACGCAGTGTGGAACGTGTTTTCGGAAAAGAAGGTATAACAGAAATGACAATTCCAATTGTAGAAGATGAAAAAAAATTCGCTGATTTATTAGAAAGAAATGTTCCGAATTTCATTGAAGGTGGAGGAGTAGTTCTTGTTCATAATTACGGCATGATTGTGTGGGGAAAAACGCCAGAAGAAGCGAAAAAATGGCTAGAGGGTATAGAATATTTAATGAACTATCATGTAAAGTTATTAATGATTAAGGGCGCAAGAAGCTCTGTTATATAAAAATGAATGTGATATGGCTACAAGTTAATAAATAAATGAAAGCGTTTTAAAAATAATTTCACTCATAAAATATAGGTCTCCTTATTATATATAGATTACATGTTGACATGTAAGGAGGAACATATTTTGCGAGTTAAATATCATTTTCTGCCAAAGCAGCAAGTAACATTTTGCAAAATAAATGATTCTGGTGAAGAGGCACTGCAAACGATGAACAAAACGGGATTTCGAGCCATCCCGGTATTAGCAGAAGATGAGAAGAAATTCACGGGGATTATTTATAAAGTAGATTTATTAGAAAAAAAATGCAATAGCGGATTAGAGCATGTAAGTGCAGGAGATATGCTTGACAATTCCAATGCATTTATTTTTGAAAAGGATTCCTTCTTCAGAGCCTTTTATGTAATTCGTCGGCTTCCGTTTTTAGCCGTGCTAAATGATTATAATGAATTTGTCGGTATGTTAACGCATTCGAATATATTTGATGTTATTGAAGATTCATTTGGTATGCGAACAGGTGGTTATATATTAACAATTGCAACACAAGATTGTAAGGGAACGATTAAAGAGCTTGGGACATTGTTAAAAGCATATAATATCGGTGGGTTGTTTACACTCGATAACGGTGATCAATATATCCGCCGCGTTATTGTAAATATATCAGATGAGTTAGATGAAACAAGATTAAAGCAATTAATCGGAAAAATAGAGAAAAAAGGATTCAGAGTGAGTCATGTAGATTATATTTAAGTTAAAAAGAAAAGTACCTATCTGTTATATAGATAGGTACTTTTCTATGTGAGTAATAAACTTTATTTTGAAACAGGAGGCGGGGATAATGCTAGATCAGATAAAAAAATAAAGTCTGCATGCTCACGAATTTTAGGGATAGAAGTTTCAATAACGCGTGATGTAATTTCACCTGGGGGGCCCACATGCCCGATAGCTACCATAATAGGTTTTTCTTGAATTTTTTTGATGAGTAATTGGGCTTGTTTTGAAATATGTCCTGCTGTATACACATCATCAAAAAATAGTTGGTTTTCAATAATAGGAACTCCTAATTCTTTTCCGATTTTTGGGACGACACTATTAGGATTAGTTTTACTATCTAAGTAAAATAAACCGTGTTTTTTACAAGCTGCAAGTATAAGGCGAACAATTCTTTCATCCGCTGTTACTTTTGACCCCATATGATTGTTCATTCCTATTGCATGCGGAACTTCTTGAATCGCTTGTTCAAGTCGGTTGTTTATTTCTTCATCGCTTAAATCGGTTGTAATTGCTTTCGGTCCAAGCCATTCTTTTTTACCTTTAATAGGTTCCATTGGCATATGTATAATAACTTCATGGCCTTTCTTATGGGCAGCTATTGCATCTTCTTTTGTGGAAGGAAGAAAAGGCATAACAGCAACAGTGAGTGGAATGGGAAGTGATAACATTTGATTAGTCCCCTTCATATTATTGCCGAAATCATCAATGACAATAGCAACTTTATTCGTATGAGCATTTGCTTGAATAGGAAATAAGAAGGACGGTAAAAACAAAACAATGATGAACAATGCAATCGTATATTTTCGCATATAAATATTTCCTTTCTATTGTTATCCCGCTATTTGTGGGTAGTAAGACTCCCACCTCAACATTGGGCTGGATAGGTGGGAGAGTCACTGCCTATAAACGCCCGATTGGTGAATGCTAATAATCAGTGGGGCTGAACAAAAAACACTGATTAAAGTTTCACTTTATCAATCATCATTATGTTTTGCTTTTTTATATAAATTAAACAAAAAATGTCGAAGAAAAGTAGGTGGAAAATTAAGAATCCCCGGTTTACGTAGAATTTGTAAAAAAAGAAGATGAAAAAAATGTCTATTATTGCGAATGTATTTACAAAGATAGAATAATTTGTAATAATTCTCAAAGTGAGGGTAAAGATTTGTAAATTACAGGGAGAAAATGTTAAAATTTCTGATTCTTCAAATTTGCATATGATTAAGTAGTTAAAAAAGTCAATGGAGAAGTGAAGTTGAGAGCATGGAAGTATAATAAGGGGGATATGGATGTTTACTGTAAAAAGGAAGTACACATTAGAAAAGCTTTCACGTGATATTCATATGAAACGTGAAGAAATGATTCAACTAGGATTAACAAGTGGGCTAAATAGTAGGGAGACAATTCAAGTTAGTCAAGAATTGGACAAGCTTATTTTACAATATCAGTGTTATAAAGAAAAACAAACACCGAAATGGTTTTCAATTATAAAAATACCAATTTTCCAAATCGGGTATGAAGGAAAATCGAATAATTTTTGGCGAATGCTTGTCGCTGGTTTTATGAAATAAGTATAATTACCCTTATAGGATAAGGATAATTATACTATGTGTAACGGAATTTCGATATGAACTGTCGTTCCGTTGTTTTCTGTACTGTCAATAAAAATATTCCCATTATACATCTCTACAATTCGTTTACATATGACAAGTCCAAGACCTGTTCCAGTATCTTTATTAGTAAAGAACGGATGAAAGAGGTGTTTTTGAATATGTTGTGGAATCCCTTTTCCAGTATCTATAATCTGCAATTGTGCGTGTGTTTCATTGTTTTTTACTACAATGGTTAGTGTATCACTAGAAGTCATGGCCTCAATTGCATTTTTTGTAATGTTTAAAACCACTTGTTTCATATGGTCTTTCGAACAACGGATATGAACAGGATGGTCTGGCAAATGTAAATGGAATACAATGTTATGTAAATTCGCCTCAGATTGAATAATTAATGCTACCTCATTTAGAATTGTTCTTACGTCATATGTTTGTTCGATGATGGCGGTTGGCTTGCCGAGAATAAGAAATTCACTTACAATTTCATTGATTCGCTCTATTTCTTGTTCAATTACGGAAAAGTAGAACTGATCTTGTTCATCTTTATATTTCTCTTTTAATAGAGCGACGAGTCCTTTAATTCCAGTAAGAGGATTACGGATTTCGTGTGCTGTACTTGCTGCAAAAGTTCCAACTAATTCAATTTTCTGTAGTTCATTTTGTTGTCTTTCAAGCTTTGTTTGACGTTTTAACAACATATATTGAGCAAGTAAAAATAAAATAGACATTAAAAATAAAGTAGCGATACACTCTATTGCAACCCACTGGTATAAGGTTTTTTGATGAATAGGTAATGGTGAAACAGAGACCTTCCAATTTAATCTTTGGAGTGGGGTAGTAAGCATATTAGAATGCGTATCACTTGTGTCATTATTATCATCGGTTAGAAAAACTACATCATGTTTATCAGTTACCTCAAAATGGTATTGTGGTTTAATGGCATTTAAAGAAGATGAAATGTAATCAAAGCGTAAACTAGCTAATAATAATCCTGAGAGCTCCTTCTGTTTATTGAATATGGGGGCAGCAATCATAATAGCTTTATGTCCAAGAACGCGATCAGTAATGACTGATGATACAGTGGTTTTTTTAGTTTGTAGCACGTCTTGAATATATTTACGGTCTGAAACATCTATAGGCTTTGATTCATCTTCAGATGCGATTGTAATGGCCCCTTTTGGTGTAGCGTAATATAGACCAGAAAAGCGTGCATCGTTTCCATCTGTATCATGTACAATTTGTTTAATGCCATTTATATTACCAGTCTCGGTGCCTACAACTTTTGCAAGCATGTCTAAAGCAGAAATTGCTTCACCAAGATGATGATCTAAATAATCTCTATATAAAAAGAGAACTGTATGAGCGGATAATTTGTTTTCCTGTTTCATTTTATATGTATGATACGAATAAAATGTAGCACCAATCCCTATCGTCGGTAGGATAACAAGCAATATATATATAATTATGCTTTGGAATTTGACTTTCAAATGTGGTACTCCTTCTTTTTTTATTATCATTATATATAAACTATGTTAAAATTGTCATGTTTTTATTCAAGAATGATTCTTAATATATTAGGGGAGAGGAAATGGATGAGTGAATGCTCATTCGGAATTCACATGAAGTATGAAGTGGCATTTTCTTTTTATTGCTGAGAATTTAAGTGAAGGGTTGAAAGTTGTATGACATCAAATAATGAACGAGAAGATATTTCTCAATCTTTAAAAGTATTTATTGCATTATCTCGTGTACATCGTTCTGTTATGGATACTACAAATAGATCTATACAAAGTAACGGGTTAAATCCAACTGAATTTGCTGTATTAGAACTGCTATATCATAAAGGCGGTCAACCACTCCAGCAAATTGGTGAGCGCATTTTAATAGCCAGTGGCAGCATTACATATGTTGTAGATAAGCTGGAGAAAAAGGGATTAGTAAAGAGAATCCCATGTCCGAATGACAGACGTGTTATTTACGCGCAATTAACTGAGTCTGGCGAGAACTTTATTGCTTCTATTTTTCCGGGGCATGAGAAAGTTATACATCAGTCTTTTGAAATGTTAACGAAAGATGAAAAAGATGAATTACTTGATCTATTAAAAAAAATTGGGAAGTATGAAAAATAATAATATGTTCCAAAGGAGCTTTGGATAAATAAATCCAAGGCTTTTTTATTTGCAATGAACTCAGGGTAGTAACTGCCGAATTTTGTTGAAAATTAAGAGGGAATTCGGGAATACGTATTGAATTATAGTAAAGGTATGTAATGGAGAGGAGGCTCGTTCATGTCATTTAAAGACTATGAATATAAACGCCCAAATATTGAAGAGTTAAAAGAGAAATTTACTGTTGCTTTAGAGAAGTTTGATAAAGCAAAAACTGTAGAAGAACAAAAACAAGTCATTAATTCAATTAATGAAATTCGCAACGATTTTGGTACAATGGGAAACCTTTGTTACATTCGCCATTCTGTTGATACGACGGATACTTTTTATAAGGAGGAGCAGGATTTCTTTGATGAATTCTCTCCAGTTGTACAAGGATATGGTACAAAATATTATAAGGCACTCATTAATTCTCCATTTCGTGAAGAATTAGAGGCGTATTATGGAAAACAATTATTTGCTCTAGCAGAATGTGATTTAAAAACATATTCAGATGAAGTCGTGAAAGATTTACAATTAGAAAATAAATTATCGTCGCAATATACACAGTTATTAGCATCGGCAAAAATTGACTTTGCTGGAGAAGAAAGAACGTTATCGCAACTGATTCCGTTTATGCAAGGAAAAGAAAGAAGCGAACGTAAAGCAGCAAGTGAAGCATACTACGGATTTTTAGCTGGAAATGAGGAAGAACTAGATCGTATTTATGATGAACTTGTTAAAGTGAGAACGAAAATCGCAAAATCTTTAGGTTTCAAAAACTTTGTTGAACTTGGATATGCAAGAATGTACCGTACAGATTATAATGCGGAGATGGTGGCTAATTACCGTCAGCAAGTGCTGGATTATATCGTTCCCGTTACAACGGAATTAAGAAAGCGACAACAAGCACGTATCGGTGTAGAGAAGTTAGCTTATTACGACGAAAACTTTGAGTTTGCTACAGGGAACCCAACTCCAAAAGGAGATGCGGATTGGATTGTTGATCATGGAAAGACGATGTATAAAGAGTTATCGGCTGAAACAGATGAATTTTTCAATTTCATGCTAGATAATGATTTATTAGATTTAGTTGCGAAAAAAGGAAAAGCTGGTGGCGGATATTGTACATATATTGAGAATTATAAAGCGCCATTTATTTTCTCAAACTTCAATGGAACATCTGGTGACATTGATGTATTAACACATGAAGCAGGTCATGCTTTCCAAGTATATGAAAGTCGTAAATTTGAAATTCCAGAATATAATTGGCCAACATATGAAGCGTGTGAAATCCACTCTATGAGTATGGAATTTTTTACATGGCCATGGATGAAGCTATTCTTTGAAGAAGATGCAGATAAATATTACTTCTCTCACTTAAGTTCAGCACTTCTGTTTTTACCTTATGGCGTATCAGTTGATGAATATCAACATTATGTATATGAAAATCCAGAAGCATCACCTGAAGAGCGTAAGACAGCATGGCGTAACATAGAGAAGAAATACTTACCGCATCGTGATTATGAGGATAATGATTATTTAGAGCGCGGTGGTTTTTGGCAACGTCAAGGGCATATTTATAGCTCACCTTTCTATTATATTGATTACACGCTTGCTCAAATTTGTGCGCTACAATTTTGGAAACGTGCAAGAGATAATAGACAAGAGGCATGGGAAGATTATGTGAATCTGTGCCAACAAGGTGGAAGTAAATCGTTCTTAGAATTAGTAGAAGTTGCAAATTTAACATCACCATTTGTTGAAGGCTGTGTGAAAAGTGTTATTACAGAAATTGAAGCATGGTTACATGCGATTGACGACACAAAATTGTAAAAAACATGCGCTTTTTTTCACATGTTTAACATCGACATAATGGGAAAATGATGAGATAATAAAAGAAAATTCAGAATACTAAAGGGTGTTTCTAATAAGGAGCACCTCTTTTCACCAACAAAAGGGGGGAACAAGTATGCTTCAATCTAATATGGATGTGAGTTTAGAAAGTTTAGTAAACTCATTACAGTCTACCCGAAGCACGCTATTATCAGAAATTGAAATGTTAAATGATACAGAAGTGAATGTAAAGCCACGCCGTGATAAATGGAGTATTACTCAAATTTTACACCACTTGCATTTAGTTGAACAATCTGTCACGTCTGCCCTTGTATATGCTTTACAAAAAAACGAAAGAAACATGACTCCATTTAAAGACCTCCAACTTACGCTTGATCGCACACATAAACGAGAAGCTCCTCAGCAAATGCAACCAACAGAAACTTTAATGAAAAAACAGCAAGGAATTCAATTACTAGAACATTCACGACAAGAACTATTACACGCGCTTCATAGTGTTATAGATGAAAAAAATCTATTTGAAAATGGATTAAAGCATCCTGTTTTTAATGATCTGAATTTGTATCAATGGGTTCAATTTCTTGATTTGCATGAACAAAGACATCTTACGCAGTTAAAAGAGGCGAAACATGCAATTTTGCAACGCTAAAGTGGAAGAAGTGGGAAACCACTTCTTTTTTGATATGTGCATAGTTTTCTTTCTTATTTTGGAATACTACATGGAGAAAGAAAAGAAGGAGTTGAAAAAATATGTCTAAGAAGAAGCGAGAAGAGGAGCGCGCCTGGAAAGCGCGTAAAGAAAATCAACAACCGCACGGAAAAGTGAAAGCTTTTGCTGAATTAGTTGAAGGAACAGAAAAAACGTGATGATTATTTCATCACGTTTTTTGTATGAGTGGAAAAGTTAATAAAAAGGTTGTACCGATTCCTTTTTCACTTATAATATCAATTTTTCCGTTCATAGCTTGAACAACACTGAATACGACCATCATTCCAAGTCCAGTGCCTTTTTCTTTCGTTGAATAGAAAGGCGAACCAAGCCGTTTTACTTGTTCTGACTCCATACCGATTCCTGTATCTTTTATATATAACTGAATATGCTTATGATCAGGAACTAATGTGAAATAAAGATCACCGCCTTTTGGCATAGCCTCAATGCAATTTTTTAAAATATTTAATAAACATTGATTTAGTTTTTGTTTTTCTCCAGCGATAAAAAAAGAAGTGCTTTGCTTTATATAATGAGTACGTACATTTGTTAAATTAGCAAGCGGTGTAATTAACGACAATGCATGTAGTAATTCTTCTTCTAACTGTAATGTTTGTTCTTTTTCAATGCTTGGTTTGGCAAAAGTTAAATAATCTGTAAGAACATGATTTGCTTGTTCGATGCCGTTAATGGCAATGTCGATATATAATTTTCGTTCCTGCGCAGTGCATGTATCTGATTGTAACAGTTGTAAAAACCCTTTCGTTGAAGTTAATGGATTGCGAATTTCATGAGAGATAGACGCTGCCATTTCACCAATTAAATGAAACTTTTCAGCATTTATAAGTTCGTTTTGGAGACGAACTTGAGTTTGTAATATGTGTAGTAAATATAAAATTAGGATCGTACCAAGCATTGAACATAACTCATATACAATAATATGCGGTATATAATCAGTCTTATTTGTAACCTTTGAAAGGAAGAAAGGTATCCAACTAAATCCGTATGTGAGACTGTAGATAATAGCAAGTGTTATTTTTATACGATTAGAAGTTCGATTGAAAAATTTATATGTTAATAGTAGAACAATAAATAGAAGAACAGAACCGATAAGAGATGGCAAAACACCTACCCCACCTAATAATAAGCGATATATGTTTAATACAACTAAGATAGAACCACCAGCAATAGGCCCTCCCGTTAATGTACCGACAATTAATACAATATGGCGCATATCAAATTGAAAACCATTATTTGTTTTTGCTGCAAATGTAATACAGAGTACGGTAGCGAGGCAACACAATACAATAAATATAGCTGAATTTAATTTAGGAGAGCGTTTCCCTTTTTGATTCCAAAATAAATGATATACGAGCATTGTAATAAGGATGAATAATATATTTAAAAAGAGATAAATAATAAAGGATTTCAGTGGGATGCCTCCTCTCTTCTTATATTAAATTAATCATACTATAAAATGAAAGAAATGAAATAATAAATAGCGGAAAAATCAGAAATTTTTACGCTAGTATACAATATGTTACAATAAGCTGTGTCAATTAAAGAAGAAATTCCGTGCACCGCGCGGGAGAGGTTCGCGAACTCCCTCTATAAAAAACTATGGAAACAACAATATCCTTAGGTATTGTTTTGTTTTTTTATTGTGACAGTTCAAGAACGTTCTTTCTTCTTATTTATAGTAGAGAAGGAGAATGAGTGAAATGAAAAAAGAAAAAGCAGTTGTTGTTTTTAGTGGAGGACAAGATAGTACAACATGTTTATTTTGGGCAATAGAGCAGTTTGCAGAGGTAGAAGCTGTAACGTTTAATTACAATCAACGTCATAAGCTAGAAATTGATTGTGCAGCGAAAATTGCAAAAGAGCTAGGAATAAAGCATACGGTACTAGATATGAGTCTATTAAATCAACTTGCTCCAAATGCGTTAACGAGAACGGATATGGAGATTACACATGAAGAAGGTGAATTGCCATCGACATTTGTAGATGGACGAAATTTACTCTTCTTATCATTTGCTGCTGTATTAGCAAAACAAGTTGGAGCACGTCATATTGTAACGGGTGTATGTGAAACTGATTTCAGTGGTTATCCAGATTGCCGTGACGTGTTTGTGAAATCGTTAAACGTTACTTTAAATTTATCCATGGATTACCCGTTTGTCATTCACACGCCACTTATGTGGATTGATAAAGCTGAAACATGGAAATTATCAGATGAACTTGGAGCATTTGAGTTTGTTCGAGAAAAAACATTAACATGTTATAACGGAATCATTGGTGATGGTTGCGGTGAATGTCCAGCGTGCCAACTTCGTAAAGCAGGATTAGATACGTACCTACAAGAACGCGAAGGAGCGAACAACTAATGGATAATTTCTTTGGATTTCGCATCGTAGAAAATTTGCAAAAAATGGACAAGGATATTCAGCGTAAACAGCTCAAATACCATAATAAAAGAGTAATGGTCAGCAAGGAATTTACATTTGATGCAGCACACCATTTACACTGTTATGAAGGGAAATGTAAAAACTTACATGGTCACACATATAAAGTTGTATTTGGAATTAGTGGATATGTAAATGAAATAGGACTTGCAATTGACTTTGGTGATATAAAAGAGATTTGGAAGAATGAAATCGAAATTTATTTAGATCATCGTTATTTAAACGAAACGTTACCTGCAATGAATACGACTGCTGAAAATATGGTCGTTTGGATTTATGAAAAGATGGCAGAGGCACTAACTAAAGAGAATCGAGTGAACGAATATAAAGGAGCTCGCGTAGAATTTGTTCGTCTATTTGAGACGCCGACTAGTTATGCGGAAGTAAGACGGGAGTGGATGCTCGATGAGTAAAATCCCTGTCTTAGAAATATTTGGTCCGACTATTCAAGGTGAAGGAATGGTTGTAGGGCAAAAGACAATGTTTATCCGTACGGCTGGTTGTGATTATAGCTGCGCTTGGTGTGATTCTGCTTTTACATGGGATGGATCAGCTAAAAATCAAATTAGACAGATGACAGCAGAAGATATTTGGGATGAGCTTGTTACAATTGGAGGAGAAAATTTTTCTCATGTTACGATTTCAGGCGGAAATCCGGCATTGCTGAAAAATATTGAGTTTCTTCTTTCTATATTAAAAGAAAATGGAATGCGGACGGCAATTGAAACACAAGGGAGTAAATGGCAAAATTGGTTACTTCAAATTGATGAAGTAACAATTTCTCCAAAACCACCAAGTTCGACGATGAAAACAGATTTTCAGAAGTTAGATGCTATTATTCAGAAACTAGCAGGAAAAGATATTAGTTTAAAAGTAGTAGTATTCGATGATCATGATTTTGAATATGCAGTTAAGATGCACGAACGTTATCCAGATGTACCATTTTTCTTACAAGTAGGAAACGATGATACAAAAACAGTGGATGATGCGATGCTTATTAAAAAATTATTAGATAAGTATGAGTGGCTGATTGATAAAGCTGTAAATTGTAAAGAGATGAATGATGCAAAAGTATTGCCCCAGCTTCATGCGTTAGTATGGGGAAATAAACGCGGCGTATAACGAGAAGGGATGTTTAAAATGACAGGAAGATTAGATGAAGATTTAAAAGATGTAACATTACTAGGAAATCAAAATACAAAATATTTATTTGAATATAGCCCAGAAATATTAGAGGTATTTGATAATAATCATCCAAACCGTGATTATTTTGTAAAATTCAATTGTCCTGAATTTACAAGTTTATGTCCGAAAACAGGACAACCAGATTTTGCAACAATTTATATTAGCTATATTCCAGAGCAAAAAATGGTAGAGAGTAAATCTTTAAAGTTGTATTTATTTAGTTTCCGCAATCATGGTGATTTCCACGAAGATTGCATGAACGTTATTATGAACGATTTAATTAAATTAATGGATCCACGTTACATTGAGGTATGGGGGAAATTTACACCACGTGGTGGCATTTCAATTGATCCATACTGCAACTACGGTCGCCCGGGGACGAAGTATGAACAAATGGCTGACTACCGCATGATGAACCACGATCTATATCCGGAAACAATTGATAATCGTTAATAAAAAGAAAGGGCCTGTATACTATACAGGCCCTTTCTTTTTATTATATTATGCATTTTGATTAATGACAGTATAGTTTTTATGACTTACAACTGTAAGAGGTTCCATATCTAGTTCTCTAAAATTCTTCATAATTGTTATATCAACAATAACAGAGTTTTGATTTACTTTTTGAACACGGCCTTGCATTCCACCTTTAAATTCGATGATATCTCCAGTTTCTGCGATCTGCATAAGCAACTCTCCTTGTTACAGTTTTCCCAAAAAAAGAATAAATTTGGGTTTTTTTATTTCCTCCTATTTTGAACCATATTTCCTACTTTGTAAATGTTTCCAAAGTAAAAAATCGAAAAATATTCACTTTTTGTAAGAAAATATGTAGAAAATCCATGTTATTTGAAAAAAATAGCAAAAATGCGGGAATCTTTATATCGAGGTATAATGAAAAAGTAGAATAACCTGCTGAAGTGGGAGAAATTAGAGGCGGTAAAATGATGTTTGAATTTGTGGGGAGTGTTATAGCTTTAATTTTATTTTTATTTTCTTATATGCATTTAAAAAGATTCGTCAATATGATACGAGTACATATTTTGATGGGATGGATGGTATCCATGCTTCGATAACACATGATAGTGGTGGGGAGATGTAAAGGTATATAACTTTCTTTTCTTGCGTGGTATGATATTTAGAACTAGTGCATAATAGAGTTCGTAAGTGATGAATGGAGAGTGAAAAGAATGAAGATTTCTTTTATTCGTCATGGTTGTTTAGGTCGTATAAGAGAACCGATGACAATTAATTCATTTCACGAATGGATGAAACAGTATGATTCCGAGTCAATGATACAAAAAGCTAAAATGCCGATAGAAACAATAGAGGCAATTGAAGCAGCGAAATTTGTCTTAACAAGTGATCAAAGGCGTGCTGTACAATCAGCAGCTGAATTGACGGATTCTTTATCTTTTATGCAAAATTCTCTTTTTAGAGAAGCTGAAGTTCCTTCATGCTTTTTTGCTCCGAAGTGGTTGAAATGCACAATTAAGGTATGGATGTTCATTGGACGAACATTATGGATACTTGGCTACCATAAAGATGTTGAGTCTTATAAGGAAATAAGAGAGAGGGCAAGGCAAGCGGCTTACCTGTTACATCGTTATGCTCTCGTACATGGAAGTATTGCTCTTGTAGGTCATAAGTATTTTAATTCGATGATTGGAACGGAGCTGAGGGCAATGGGATGGTCTGGTTCTCCTGTTTTGCATAGAAAGCCATGGGGATGTACAACATATACGTTTCACGAGGCGATGGATGGAAATATATTAAATACGAATTTAACATAAAAGCACACGATTTATATAAATCGTGTGCTTTCTTTTTAAGATATAGAAATTTTGACGTTTAATGTTTTTACGAGATGAGCATAAGGTTCGCCTACTAGCATAACAATTTCATCTTTTTTATAACCTAACTTTTCGTATAGTGAATAGGCGCGTGTGTTTTCTAAATTAACAAGTAAAGCGATTTTTTCATACCCTTTTTCAGTTGCATAGATTTCGGCAGCTTCAATTAATTTAGAACCGATACCTTTTCCGCCGTGTGCACTTGAAACTGATAATGTATCAATGTAATACTCATCAAGCTCAGCTTCTTTTTCTAACGTAATTGATTCATCTTTATGTAATTCTCTTAAGTGATGTACAATTGGTGCGTCAAGCTGTGTTGCTTCACTACCGTGATAAGCGACAATAATTCCAACTGCACTCTCGTCTTGTTCATAGACAAAACAGTTTTCGTAGCTCAGACGGTTATTTTCTTTTGAGAACCATGTCTCAAGTCCTAGTAATACTTCTGCTTTAACTGTGCTACCTGTGATTTTTTCAGCAATTTCATGCAGAGCATTATACAATAAAGGAGCTATTGCCATTGCATCTGTCTTTTTTGCTTTCCGAATCATAGTATCCCTCCTAGTTCTATTTGTATATTGTAGCATAGTGGTATTGAACTTTGCATAATTGAATGCCGAAATGTTTGATATAGAGAAGTAGCTATGTTAGTATATGATATTTAGTGGACATATAGTAAAACGATATTGTTTGCGAAATAACGAAAATAAAATCATGGCATAACAACGAGATAAAATGAAACGTTAATCAGTAAGACTTTTTGTTCATTCCACGACTGATTAGTAGCCAACACCAATCGGACCGCCTGCAAATAGCGGGATAATTTTACAGTTGTTGACCTATAGAATATACGATAAAATAAAATATTGCAGAGAGGTGAAATACATGGATAAAGAATTAGCAAATACAATTTTAGATCAGCTGAAAAATGGTGAAATAACGGAGTATGTTGTTACGAAAGATGTATTTTATACGTTCAGAGAAGTTGTTGTAAATAGAGAAGACTTTAAGCATTTCATTGGTAACGCACAGCGAGGCGGGCAAGTGATTTATACATATTCAGAAACGCCACGTTCATAAAGGGGAATTTTGATCAGCAGGGCATCCCTCACTGATTAGTAGCCAACACCAATCGAACGTTTAATGCGGGATAAATAAAAGATAAAGGAGAGGGGAATTATGGGCGATTTTAAACAAGGCATTTTACCACATTGGGATTATATGTGGAAAGATAGAGCCGGCAATAGATTTATGGGAATGGTTATGTATCCAGAGAAACGAAAATGTTCAGCAAAAATGCTTCAGAAAATAAAAAGAGCATATGAAGAAGCGATAGAAATTAAAGTAACTGTACAAGTTCAACATACATATCAGTACGTAGAAGGAATGATTGTATACTTTGATGAAGAGGCTCCTGTATGTACAATGCTTGATAAAGATGAAAATCCACATCACATATTTGTAAAAGATATTTTGCGTATTGAGCACTCTGAATAAACTTTTCATAAATAAATTGAAGTTCCATAATAATAATCTTTTTCTATAATAGTTATCTTTTAGTATGTAACGAAAAACGAAAGTATATGTATAATATATTTAATAAGGTAAATTTGATAAATGTAATCGTTTTTTAGAGCAGATTATAGTTTCATATCTGTTCTTTTTTGCGTGATGCTGGAGAAATATATTTCTTCAGTATCTAACGTTTTATGACAAAATATATTGTTAACTTTTTAAAAAATAAGGTTAAATTCGTTGACAACTTTTTTGAAAAGCACTTTATTGACATGAGTTTTAGAATGTTGTTTCATAGTCATTGTATTGAAAAAAAACGGCTATCATGTCGAAAAGTAAAAGTTAAAAAAAGAAAGAATTTATACATATATCTTGTGTCTTATTTTGAAACGTAATACAATATATAGAGAAATCAAGAACAACATATAGAGAATATAGATTTGAGAGGGAGGGTCGGAAATGTTAGTTGCATATGATTCTATGACAGGAAACGTGAAGCGTTTCATTCACAAATTAAATATGCCGGCCGTTCAAATTGATGAAGATCTAGTAATAGATGAAGACTTTATTCTTATTACGTATACAACAGGTTTTGGCAATGTACCAGAACGTGTTTTAGACTTTTTAGAGCGCAATAATGAAAAATTAAAAGGCGTATCTGCAAGCGGAAATCGTAACTGGGGAGACATGTTCGGTGCAAGTGCTGACAAGATTTCTACTAAATATGAAGTGCCTATTGTATCAAAATTTGAGTTATCTGGAACAAATAACGATGTAGAATATTTTAAGGAAAGGGTGCGGGAGATTGCGACACATTGAACTGAATAATGAAATCACGCAAATGCAGGACGGTTTTTATCAGCTTCATAAAGATAAAGAGGCATTAGAAGTCTTTATGGAAGAAGCTAGAGAGAATACCGTTCCTTTTAATAGCGTGGCAGAGCGAATGGAGTATATGAAAGAACATGATTACTATTACAACGTTCTGGACGAGTATAGCTTGGAGGAAGTAGAGGAAGTATATAACATCGCTTATGGTGAAAACTTCGAGTTCCAATCTTATATGGCAGCATCTAAGTTCTACAAAGATTATGCGTTAAAAACGAATGATCAAAAACAATACTTAGAAAGCTATGAAGATCGTGTAGCAATTGTTTCATTATACTTAGGACGCGGTGATGTTTCGAAGGCAAGACAATTCGCAAGCATGATTGTAAAACAAAACTACCAACCAGCGACACCAACCTTTTTAAATGCGGGAAGAAGCAGAAGAGGAGAAATGGTGTCTTGTTTCTTGTTAGAGATGGACGATAGCTTAAATTCAATCGGCTTTAACATTAATACTGCGATGCAATTATCGAAAATCGGCGGGGGAGTAGCTTTAAACTTATCTAAACTACGCGCACGTGGTGAGCAAATTAAAGGTATTGATAACGCTGCAAGTGGTGTAGTGCCTGTTATGAAATTGCTTGAAGATTCGTTTTCATATGCGAATCAGCTTGGCCAACGAAAAGGTGCCGGCGCAGTATATTTAAACATTTTCCATTGGGATATTATTGAATTCCTTGATACAAAAAAAATAAATGCCGATGAGAAGAGCCGTATTCAGTCTCTATCAATCGGAATTATCGTTCCAAGTAAGTTCTTTGAGCTTGCTGAGAAAAACGAACCTTTCCATGTTTTCGCGCCTTATACGGTTTATAAAGAATATGGCAAGCATTTAGATGATATTGACATTGATGAAATGTACGATGAATTAATGAGCAATCCGAAAGTGAAGAAGAAGCCACTAGATATTAGTGCACGTGATATGCTTATTAAAATCGCTATGATTCAGCTTGAGTCTGGTTACCCATACTTAATGTTTAAATCAAATGCAAATAATCAACATCCATTGAAGGATATTGGAACTGTGAAGATGTCGAACTTATGTACAGAAATCTTCCAGCTTCAAGAAACTTCAGAAATAAATGATTACGGTACAGATGACATTATCCGTCGTGATATTAACTGTAACTTAGGATCGTTAAATATTGTAAACGTAATGGAAAATAAAGAAATTCGTGAAGCGGTTCATGCAGGAATGGAAGCTTTAACAGCTGTTTCTGATATGACGATCATTCCGAATGCACCAACTGTGAAAAAAGCAAATGATGAGCTTCATTCAGTTGGACTTGGAGCAATGAACTTACACGGATATTTAGCAAAAAATAAAATCGCTTATGAAAGTGCAGAAGCGAAAGAGTTTGCTCGTACATTCTTTATGATGTTAAATTACTACTCTATTGAGAAAAGTATGGAAATCGCTACAGAAAAAGGCGAGACATTTAAAGACTTCGATAAATCTGATTATGCGAATGGCACATACTTTGAAAAGTATGAAACGACAGATTACAGCCCAGTAACTGAAAAAGTTCAGCAACTATTTGAAGGAATTCATATTCCAACAAAAGAAGATTGGACAAGTTTAAAAGAGCAAGTGCAGAAGAATGGTTTATATAACTCATATCGTCTTGCCATTGCTCCAACACAATCAATCAGTTACGTTCAAAATGCAACTTCAAGCGTAATGCCGATCGTAAGTCAAATCGAATCAAGAACATATGCGAATGCGACAACATATTATCCAATGCCGTATTTATCAAAAGATACGTTCTGGTACTATAAATCTTCTTACGATATGAATCAGTTTAAATTAATTGATTTAATCGCAGAAATTCAAGAACATATTGACCAAGGAATTAGTACAATTCTTTACGTTAATAGTGATATTTCAACACGTGAATTAGCACGTTACTACATCTATGCACATAAAAAAGGCTTAAAGAGTCTGTATTATACGAGAACACGTAAATTAAGTGTGGAAGAGTGTGTGGCTTGTACCGTTTAATATAAAAAGTGAGACATGATGAGCAGGGTTTTCTGAACCCTGCTCATGCTTAGTTATCATATTTAGAGAAGGGGCGATTTAATGCGTGCGGTAAACTGGAACAAAAAAGAAGATGATTTTAGTTTAATGTTTTGGAAGCAAAATATCGCTCAGTTTTGGACAGAAGAAGAAATCGCGGTATCTTCTGACAAAAATACTTGGGCACAATTATCAAAAGAAGAGCAGATTGCTTATAAGCGTGTATTAGGTGGTTTAACACTTTTAGATACGAAACAAGGCGGCGAAGGTATGCCTCTTGTACTTGTTCATCTTGAAAATTTACAAGCGAAAAGTGTATTAGCTTTCATGGGAGCTATGGAAGAAGTACATGCGAAAAGTTATAGTCACATTTTCACAACATTAGCTACAGAAGAAGAAATTGATGATATTTTTGACTGGGTAGACAATCATCCATTACTTGAGAAAAAGGCCGGTATTATTACTGGTTATTATCGTCGTTTGTTAAAGCCTGAAGTGACGAAAAAAGAGCTATATATGGCAATGGTAGCAAGTGTGTTCTTAGAAAGTTACTTATTCTATAGTGGATTCTTCTATCCGCTTTACTTAGCTGGTCAAGGAAAACTAACAGCAAGTGGTGAGATTATCAACTTGATAATTCGTGATGAGTCAATTCACGGCGTATTCGTCGGTATTTTAGCACAACAAATCTTCGCAGAACTTTCTGCAGAAGAGCAACAAGAAGTGCAGAAGGAAACACAAGAGTTATTAATGGAACTATATGAAATTGAAATGGCCTATACAGAAGAAATTTACACTTCTATCGGTCTTGTAGAAGATGTAAATCGTTTCGTTCGTTACAATGCGAATAAAGGGCTTATGAACTTAGGACTTGAGCCGAAGTTTGAAGAAGAAGAAATTAACCCAATCGTTTTAAATGGTTTACGTACAGATACGAAAAACCATGATTTCTTCTCTGTAAAAGGAAATGGTTACGTAAAAGCAACGAACGTTGAAAAGTTAGCTGACGATGACTTCGTGTTTAACTTTTAATATAGGATTATAAAGAAAAGCTGTCTTATTGATTGATAAGACAGCTTTTCTTTATAATTTTGTTTACATAACACTATTATTTTTGTATAGTGATTAATATTTTGGAAGTTCTATTCAGTTAACGGATAGAACTTTTTTGTAATTAAATGGGTATTTACAAACTTTTTGTATCGGTGTATTATTTAACTAGTACACCGATACAAAAGGAGGGAAGAAATGAAAATAGAGTTTTCTCCAAATACACCAATTTACATTCAGGTAATGGAATACATAAAAAAAGAGATCGTAACAGGACATTTATTGCCTGGCGATAAAATTCCCTCTGTCCGTGAATTAGCCAGTGAATTACAAGTGAATCCAAATACGATTCAGCGTACATTTCAAGAGCTAGAACGGGATGGAGTTGTTGTAACACGTAGAGGAATGGGCCGGTATGTAACGAATGAAGGGGAGAAAATTATGGAGCTGCGAAAAGAGATGGCGAAAGAATTACTTCATTCTTTTATAGATGGAATGGACAATTTAGGTTTTTCAGAAGAAGAAATTCTTACAATTCTTCGTTCTTCATTACATGATAAGAGGGAGGAGAGCCAATGACAGAGCTATTAAAAATAGAAAACTTATGGAAGAGATACGGATTAAAAGCAGTGATCCGTGAATTAAACATAGAGATTACGGAAGGGAAAATCGTTGGGCTTGTTGGAGATAACGGGAGCGGGAAAACGACGTTATTGAAAATAATTGCAGGTTTGCAACACCCTTCTGAAGGTAGTATTACAATAGACGGTAAAAAGGTAGGATTACAGACGAAAGAAATCGTTTCATTTATGTCCGATAAGCCAGTCTTTGATGATTGGATGACTATAAAAGACGCTTTATTTTTCTACCGAGATTTTTATAAAGACTTCGATATTCAAAAAGCGGTAGATACGATTGCAGAATTTAAAATACCGTTAGAAGAAAAAATTACAGCATTGTCAAAAGGTATGGTTGAGAAGCTGCAGATTATTTTAACGTTTTCTCGAAAAGCGAAACTATACGTACTGGATGAGCCATTGGGCGGGATAGATCCTCTTTCTAGAGAACATGTATTGAATCTAATTCTACAGTTCTATAGAGAAGATTGTACGATATTAATTTCCACTCACTTAATAAATGAAATTGAAAATATTTTTGATGAAGTGATCTTTTTAAAAGATGGAGAAATGGTTCTATATGAAAATGTAGAAGAAATTCGTTTTCAGAGAGGAAAAGCGGTTCATGAATTGTTTAAGGAGGTGTTTAGTAAGTGAAGTCAGTACTTTCCTATTTATGGAATGTAAATAAGAAAAGATATATTGTTACTTTTTTACTCTTTGTGCTAATTGAAGCTGTGTTATTTTCACAAATGATTGTAAGAAAAAGTGATGCGGCTATCAGTAGACAAGAGGGCATATTTGGAATCATTATGATTATATTTTTCTTTTATGTTGTTTATATGTTTATACAAACAATGAAATCATATTCACGCTTACTAACTAATCCAATGTTACGACTTACAGCAATATCTGGGAAACAATATGTAATTTCTATGCTTATTTTCTCATTTATCGCAATGGCTATATGGTATGGGATATGTGGAATTCTTTTCTACGTAAGTTATGTATTAGCTTTTCCTACGACTTCTGTATATATAGAGGCAAAAGAGATTATGCAAATGGGCATAATGAACAATTTAATATATACAATAAGCGATTTATTTGAATTTTTGTTTAGTGTGTTACAAATTATATTAGTGATTACTTTAGTTAAGTTACTTGTTAAAAAGAAAAAAGCGCAAAATATACTAATCGTTATTATTTTTCTAGTAATAAATATCGCAATTACTTTAGCGACAACTTTGCTAGGAAAATTAGCTCCAGCTTTCCAAGTATTGCGAAGAGTAGAATATCATAGTGAAAGCAAGAGTCTGTTTATTAATATGTTTCAAGAAAATGGATTTAATATTTTTAATATAAGTTTCATGGTAATGGTTAGTGCTCTAATAATATATGTAATTGCTTATATTATCGATAAAAAACTAGAAGTCTAAAGGAGGAATCAGCATTGGGAAACGTAGTAGTAAAATTAGAGAATGTTCGAAAAAAGATTGGTGGAACGGAAATTATTCGTGGTTTATCATTTGAGGTTCGTGAAGGAGAAGTATACGGATTCCTTGGACCGAACGGTAGCGGTAAGACGACGACGATCCGTATGATGACAGGTCTTATTTCAATGACAGAAGGCGATATTACAATTTGTGGACATAGTATTCGCTCGGAGCGTGAAAAGGCACTAGAGCAAATTGGAGCGATTGTAGAAAATCCTGAACTATATGATTATATGACAGGAATGCAAAACTTAAAGCATTTTGCGAACATGGCCATTACACCGATTAGTAAAGAGCGTATTGCTGAGATTGTAAAGCTTGTTGAATTAGAGCATGCAATTCATAAAAAGGTGAAAACATATTCACTTGGTATGAAACAACGTTTAGGAATTGCACAGGCATTACTTCATCAGCCAAAAATCTTAATTTTAGATGAGCCGACAAATGGATTAGATCCAGCTGGTATTCGCCAAATTCGTGATTATTTACAACGTTTAGCGAAAGAAGAGAATATTGCTGTAATCGTATCAAGTCACTTATTGAGTGAAATTGAATTAATGTGTGATCGCGTTGTTATTATTAAACAAGGTGAGTTTGTACAAGAGTACAACTTACATGAAAAAGTGAAACATGATGAGGCAGTCGTTGTAGCGTTTGAAGTAGATGAGGTTCAGAAAGCGAATGAAATTATTAAAGGTAAAGCAAAAGGGAATGTGATTGTAGCATCTGTAACAAAAGAAAACATTCCGCAACTTGTCAAAAAACTTGTTCATGCTGAGGTGCTTGTATACGGAGTTACTGTTCAAAATAAAACGTTAGAGGATGAGTTCTTAGCGATTACTGGGGGAGTGAAAGCGTAATGTTTAAATTAATTCAAAATGAATTTTTAAAATTACATGCGAAAAAAGGTATGTATATTTTAATTAGTGTCATTGCTTTATTGGAGATTTTAGGAGCTGTAGTACTGGCGAAATGGGGTGAAGCTGGTAGTTTAAGTGGATCTTACTTAGATTTTGTAAGTTCAGATATCGGCTTAATTATGATATTCACAACGATTTTTGGAATTACAACAGCTTCTCGTACAATTACAGATGAATTCCAAAAAGGAACGATTAAACAATTATTAATTCGTCCAAGAAAACGAATGACAGTTTTATTTTCTAAATATATTACAGTGTTATTAACGATGTTATTTATTGTATTTGCTAGTATGTTAATTGCCATGATTATTGGATTAATTGTAATGGACGGTAGTAAAACTGAATTAACGTTAGGAATTGTTTTGAAAACAATATTATATCAGTTGCTATCGCCATTTTTCTTTGCAACACTTGCATTTTTCTTAGCAAACGTATTTAGAAAGTCTGTATTACCATTAATTATTACGATGTTCCTATTATTCTTACAAGGAGCAATTAATATGGCACTAATGATGTTTGCAAAAGGTGTAGCGAAGTTTGTAGTATTCTTCCATTTGGATTTAAGAGCTTACGACAGTAATAAATTAATTAGTGGTGGAGTAGAACCTACATTTACAGAATTTACGTTTACAACTTCATTATTACTTGTAGTTGCATACTTTGTTGTGTTACTTGTAGCTTCAAGTGCATTATTCCAAAAACGTGACGTATTATAATAAAAGAAATCCCCGCTTGTAAAAACGGGGATTTTTATTACATAAATTTCTCTTAGATTGCAACTTGAAGAACAGAGATATGGTATTTTAAGAGATATGCTGTTTGAAATGATTTGAGAAAAATAGGAAGAATTTCAACTAGATTCATATTGTAATTTAGTTATCCAATTATTTATAAGGAAAGGACGCCTATAAAATATTGATTCAAGTTTTACTTTATTTTTTACTATCTTTGGGGGTGTTTCATGTGCACTATGCATTTTCACGTATAAGACTACGTAGTTTTTTTGGATGGATGATTATAGGGGTGTTCCTTACAATGATTCCATTAGGTCTAGCAAATGTTTCTGAGAATACGATGGAGGTTATTTCACAAATAACTGTATTTTTTGTATTTCCGTTACTTTGGCTATACGTAAAAACAAATAAAAATAATGTTGTATTTAACAGTTTTTTTGATAAGCCAGGACGTTTACCTTGGGGATTAATTGTATTAGCAACGATAATGGGAATGATTTTTTCGGTTGGCATATCTCAGATTCAATTTTACATATTAGCACATACGTTACCGAATTTCTTAGTTACTATGTTAGAAGACGGAAATGTTATTAATACGAGTAACATATATATGACGATATTTACTTTCATTTCAGCATGTGTGTTAGCGCCTATTATGGAAGAGGTTATTTTTAGGGGATTTTTCTTACAGCGAATGGCTTATAAATGGGGAATTAAAAAAGCTGTAATTATATCTTCAATTATTTTTGGCCTAGGACATTTTGATGTTATTGGTGCGTTCATGTTTGGTGTCGTTATGTGTCTTTTATACATAAACACAAAAAATATATGGACGAATATAGCTGTGCACGCTCTAAATAATTTGATTGCAACAAGTATGCAATTTTTCGGTGGAGAAGAAAGTGGTACAATCTCAATTACTGAATTACAAGCGCAAAGTAATTTATGGATTGGTATCGGTCTTACGATTGTCGGATTACTTTGGTTAATTCCTTACATTTGGAAACAATGGCGTACAGTAAAAGAAGTTGGCGTGCCACCAGTACGGTTTATAAATGAGCTAAAAGTAGTGAGTGCATCACAAGAAAATGAAGTGTATAGTCAAGTGATCATAACCGATAGATTGATGGCTATAGAGTTACCAGATGAGGTTGTAAATAAGCTTCGGTTAGAAGAAAATGATTATGTAACAGTATCTGTGGAAGAAGATAAAATCATTATAAAGAAAGCACATAATAGATAATTAAAAAGTAGCTCCTTAGGAGCTGCTTTTTAATTTGTAATAATTTCCACACGAAAATTATTACCGTTCTTTACATATTTAATATCTGTAACAGTGCGGACCGTCTTTAAAATCTCCACTTTTTCACCAATTCGCGGGATGGTTGGAACATTGTCCCAAATACCAAGTAAGTCATCTAATTGTGCCGTTTTTTCATAAAACCAGATTTTCAATGTAAGGCCCCTTTCTCGAACTTTATGTATTTTAATACATGATATATTATTTTTATTCTTAATGTAAGGGGTTTTTTTATATTTTATGAATAAAAATAAATTAATTTTCTGGGAAGATATGTTCAATATCAGGAGTAAGAGATACTTCTGATAATACGATATGAGAAACTGTCGTTGCATATGAAGAAACATCATTGATAAATTCTTCAAGTTCAACGAGTGAAGGAACAGAAATTTTTACAATGTAGCATAAGCTTCCTGTTACTCGGTAACAAAAACTTGCAGATGGATAAGACTGAATAAACTGTTGCATACGTGTTGTATCACCATTTTTTAAAGTGATTTCTAAAATACAATCTAAAACTAGCCCTGCTTTTTTATAGTCGATATCGATTGTATATTTTTGAATAACGCCTTCACTTTCAAGTTTACGAACACGTTCTGCAGTAGACGGAGCAGATAAGTTTACTCGTTTCGCCAATTCACGCATAGAAAGGCGACTATCATTATATAATTCATTTAAAATTTTTCGATCAACACGGTCTAGTTGCATTTGTAAATATACCTCCAGTAAAATAATGATTTTTGTAAAGGAAAAATATAAATTAAGATTCATATGAAATGTAAAGTGAACGTTATTTATTTTACAATAAAACAGAAGGAAATAGGAGGGGAAATGATGGAGAGAATTTCATTATCAAATGTAGGAGATACAAAGTTTCAAAAGTTATTAGGGCATAATTCGGATATATTACATTCGTGGAGTACGTTAGAGGATACACTGTACAATAAAGGAACTCTTTCAGCAGAGTTGAAGGAGCAAGTGAGAAGAACATTAGCGTATGGGAATGAATGTCCATACTGTATGGCAAAGGGAAGACCTGAAGGTGTGCAAAAGGCAGAGGAGATAGGTGTAGCCGTTACTTTTGCGCATACATTTGTTCATGACCGAAAAGCGATAGATGATACTATGTTTCACGTATTAAAACAATATTGGACAGAAAAAGAAATTGTAGAGCTTTGCGCCTATGTTTGCTTTATTACTGCGTCACAACAACTTGGTTTTCTATTTCAATTACAGCCAAATTAAGGGGGAAATGATGACAAATCAAATAGCACTTATCATAATCGATGTACAAAAGGCATTTCAATTACCAGATTGGGGCGAGAGAAATAATATTTTTGCTGAAGAAAATATGAGAATTTTGTTAGAAGAATGGAGAAAAAGGAAACAATCAGTTTTTCATATTCAACATGTAAATAAAGAAAATGCTCAGTCAATGTTTTATGAGAGAGCGGAAACGGTAAACTTTAAAGAAGAAGTGCAACCACTACCTGGTGAAGTGGTTATTCAGAAGTTCGTTAATAGCGCGTTCATTGGGACAAATTTAGAAGAGCAATTAAGAGAGAAGAAATGTAATGCAGTAGTAGTTGTGGGATTAACGACAAATCATTGCGTGGAAACTACGACACGAATGGCAGGGAATTTAGGATTTACAACGTATTTAGTGAGTGATGCAACGGCTACTTTTAACCGTAAAGGTTTAGATGGTAAAGAGTATAGTGCAGAAGATATTCACAATATGACGCTTGTAAATTTACATGAAGAGTTTGCTACGATTGTGACGACAAAAGAAGCATTAAAATTATTTTAAAAAAATAATTGCGAATTATATAGAAAAAAATAAGAATATTTCGTATAATCTAAGTACAATCATTTTGAAATAGGGGTGGCATCATATGGAGCAAATTCCGGTAAAGAGAATAGAAGAAGTACTTGTTGTAGCAGGGGATGATAAACAGAAGCAAAAGGAATTTTATGAACTGCTCTTATCTACTGAGTTTTATGTTGCTGGTTCACTAGAAGCAGAGGACGGGGCAGCAGAAGGAATACTTCGTTTGCGTCATTTCCAAGGAGAGGGTAGATGGATCGTTCCGTTCTTTACACAAATGAAATTTGTAAAAGATGTGTTGCCAGAAGGAACGCCCCTTATTACGATACGTGGGAAAGAGTTATTTGGTAGCATTGAGAAAGATGCTACAGCTGTATTAAATGCTGGCACTGATATAAGTAAAACATTTGTTCCAGAAGAAATTGCAGATATCGCATCTGGACGAATTTTTAATTATTATAAGTAAAAGGAAAAGCGTAATCGCTTTTCCTTTTTAATTTGAACATGGAGTGGCTATACCGGAAGAAATAGAGACTGTTTTATTATTTGTGTTTATTGTTGCTGTAGCTCCAAGTGGAATACCGATGTTTGGACTTATATGTCCAATTGGTAAACCGAATAGGACAGGTATATGATATGGCGTGAAATATTCATATAATATTGTTTGCAATGATTGAGATGGCTTTGAAGGGGTGCAGTCGTGACAACTTGTGAAAATAACGCCCATGCATTCATTAAACTTTCCAGATAAAAGTAGCTGATTTAACATACGGTCAATGCGGTACGGTTCTTCACCAATGTCTTCAAGTAATAAAAGTGTATTGTCCGTATTTATCTCGTAGGGCGAGCCAATTATACTCGTTAACACAGCTAAATTTCCTCCAACTAACGTACCTGTAACTTTACTGTGAGAGCTAGGCACGATACATTCTGATGCAGATAAAATGGTTGAATACGGATGGAATAGCTGATTGAAAGAGGAGAAAGATAGGGAATCAATACCTTTTCCTAGTTCTTCAATCATCGGACCATGAAATGTTATAAGCTTTGCATAACGTGAAACAGCAGTATGCAAAGCTGTAATATCGCTATATCCCCAAAAGATTTTTGGATTCTGCCTAATAACTTCATATTGAATGTGAGGAAGAAGACGAGCACTTCCATAACCACCTCGTGCACAAAAAATTGCCTTTACTTCATTATTTGTAAATGCTTCATGTATATCGTCAAGCCGAACCTGATCACTTCCGGCTAAAAATCCATATTTCTCGTAAACACTCTTCCCGATTATTACAGATAACCCCATCTTTTGTAATATATTCACACCTTTTAATACATTTTCGATTGTAGGTGGACCAGATGGTGCAATAATCATTACTGTATCACCTTGTTTTAATGCATTTGGATAAATCATTAAGCTCAGCCTCCTTCTCTTTCAATATATTCGCTTCATATGAAGTTCAACCCTTGCAAAAGCAGGGGAAAGCTTATCAAATAAAGAAGATATAAGGGAAATAGGAGGGAAAATGATGTTTACAAGTCGAGTAACAGACATATTAAAAATTGAGTATCCCGTCGTTCAAGCCGGTATGGCAGGCGCGATTACGTCGCCAGAACTTGTTGCAGCAGTAAGTAATAGCGGAGGGTTAGGGATGCTTGGAGCGGGCTATATGAGCCCAGAACAAATTCGTGAAGCAATTTATAGAATAAGAGAACTAACAGATAAGCCTTTCGGTGTTAATTTACTTGTAACGAAAGAGATACAAATAGAAGAAGAGAAGGTAAATGAGGCGAAAGTATTACTAAGTGGAGTGAATAGAGAATTAGGTATAGAAGTAGAAGGGACGTTAAAGCTTCCAAAAAGCTATAAGGAACAATTACAAGTGCTATTAGATGAAAAAGTACCGGTCGTTAGTTTTGCATTTCAAACGTTAGAAAAAGAAGAAATAAATGATTTGAAAAGAAGTGGAATAAAAGTTATCGGAACAGCTACCCATGTGAAGGAAGCGAAAGTACTTGCCGAGCTAGGAGTAGATATTATTGTCGGGCAAGGTAGCGAAGCCGGAGGGCATAGAGGAACGTTTATTGGGAAAGAACGAGATGCTATGATCGGTACCTTTGCGTTAATACCTCAGTTAGTAGGAGCAGTTCCGGATATCCCGATTGTTGCAGCAGGTGGTGTAATGAACGGGCAAGGGCTTGTTGCGGCATTGGCACTAGGAGCAGAAGGTGTTCAAATGGGATCCGCCTTTTTAATAAGTGAAGAGAGTATTACGCACGATGTGTATAAAGAAGCGATTTTACATAGTACAGATACGAGCACAACTGTAACTCGTGCGTTTTCCGGGAAATATGCACGGGGTATCCGTAATGAATTTATAGAGAGACATGAAGGAAAAGAAGAAGGGCTTCCGATGTATCCAGTGCAAAACGTATTAACTTCTAAAATACGCCAAGAGGCAGCGAAGCAAAATAAGGAAGAATATATGTCACTTTGGGCAGGACAGGCAGCATCGTTGGCACGAATCGAATCAGCTCAGCATGTAGTGGAGCGAGTTATGAAAGAAGCGGAGAATGCAATCGAACAATTACAAAATATATACAAAAAGACCACTTGAGTAATGAAGTGAACCCGAATAGTGGTACATGAAAAAACACCTCCTGAATTCGCATACTAAGTATGCAAATTCATTGGAGGTGTTTTTCGTTTGAAGACAAGAGTTCATTACCCAGAAGAAACAAAGTGGAAAGTCATTGAAATGAAGAAAGACGGTTATTCAAATCGTGCAATTATGGAGAAACTCGGAATTAAAAATGTTTCCCAAATTAAGACATGGATGAAATGGTATCGTACAGATCAAACGTATCGTTTTCAACAACCTGTAGGAAAACAATATTCTTATGGAAAAGGACCAAAAGAGCTCAGTGAATTAGAACAGCTACGTTTAGAAAATAAACATCTAAAAACAAAATTACTTGTATGGGGAAAGTATCTGGAAATCGAAAGGGGCTGAAACCAGAAACTGTAGTTACTTTATGGAGAAATGTACAAACAAAAATAACGGTAAAAGACTTGTGTAACGTATTAGAATTACCCCGTTCTACATTTTATCGTTGGTTACAACGAACGGAAGATCTGAAAGATGATATAGAAGAAAGAGTAAAGGACGTCTGTCTTAGGCATAAATTCCGGTATGGATATCGAAGAGTGACCGCTACTCTTCGAAAAATGGGACTGTGTGTCAATCATAAAAAAGTATTACGAATCATGAGACAAAATCATATTCTTTCAAAAGTGCGTCGGAAGAAAAAGAAATATATCAATGGTGCGGAACCAATGGTAGCCCCTCATCGATTGGAGCGCCAATTCGATGCATCCAAACCAAATGAAAAGTGGTTTACGGATGTGACGTATCTCTTATTTGGAGAGCGTACCTTGTATTTATCAACGATCATGGATGCCTTTAATCGTGAAATTATTAGTTGTGTCATCAGCGAATCACAAACACTGACATTAGCGATGAAAACATTGAAACAAGCAATGAGAGGGCGAAAAGTAAAAGATGTCCTTCTTCACTCGGATCAAGGAAGTATTTATACAGCAAAAGAATTTCAAGCGTATGCCAAAGAAAACGGCATGATCACCAGCATGTCCCGGAGAGGAAATTGCCATGATAATGCCGTCATGGAAAGCTTCTTTGGTCATTTAAAAAGTGAAGCTTTCTATTCACAAAAGATAACAAAAGTATCCAACACAACTGTGCGAAAGATTGTGCTAGAATACATTCATTACTACAATTGTGTGCGAATTCAAGAAAAATTAAACCACCTATCCCCTAAAGAATTTAGGGAACAAGTGGTTTAGGTGTTTTGATTGGTGTCCCGTTTTCGGGGTTCACTTCATAATTCAAGCGGTCTTTTCATTAATTTGCTTTATAAAATTGTTGGATGGCTTCGTCGATGTAAACCCAGCCCTTCCAACCTAAGTGCATATGATCTTTTAAGAAGTATTTATCGTATTCATGATTTGAGAAGTCGGCAATTGGATAACCAGCTTTTTCAATTTGCTCATGAACTTTCTTATAGTATGCTTCGCGGCGTTCTTTCGGGAAGCCAGCGTAGTCGTACCAAGGACCTTTTACAGGAACAGAAATGAAGAGTGGTTTTGCACCAGATTGTTTTAATAAATCAAGTACAATTTGTAAATCTTCATATTCTGGCGATTGGTCGTAAGCATCATTTTTTAAGTAACCTTCACGTTGCTTTAATTTTTTCTTAATTTTGCTATTGAAGTAACCATCTTCGATACCATATTCATTAGATCCAGATTCTGTTGCACCTGTTTGATCCGCATGTTTACGAGCTTCTTCCCAGTTCATTTGTTTTAATGAAGGATCGAGCTTCTCTTTGTGGGGTTTAATATTAAACATGGCTGTAAATAAATCTTTACGATCTAAAATGTTACGGTAAATATAAGCGAAAGGTTTAGCTGCAAGTGCTTTTACTTTATACTTCGTATCATCATAAGCGATACCTTCAAGCGAAATTTTTAATAAAGTTTCTTTTTTTACAATCTCAAAGTTTAATAAACGCTTTGCAATTTGTTTTTTCATTTCAGGTTGTAAATCATTGTTGAAAATGAAGTGGTAACCTTGTTGTTTTGAAAAGTTAGGTGCAAAGTGCGTTTCATCAATACCTTGTGGTACAAACCATTGCGGAGAAAGAACGAATACCATTTTCTTATCTTTCAATTGATCCATTGTAGATGCGAAGTTTAACACATGTACAAGGTCTTGTGTTCCGCCGCGTCCAAGAAGGAATGGCGTAAATCCTTCAGGCTTTACTTTAAAATAATTAGATGGATGGAAAGCATCCATACGTGCGAATTCCGATGAACCGTACATCGGAAGATATTTTGGATTTGCTAACATCTTTTGCTGTAAAATTATACTTTGAATTTTTTCTTCTTTTAAAGAAGTAGCAGCTTGTTCTACTTTTTCATCACTTAAAAGTGGAAGTAGGAAGCGCGTTGGAATAAGTAAGAATACAGCAAAAAGGGCCAATGCTAAAAGCATCGGACCAAATTTTGCTTTGTTCATCGGATTTCTTCCAACTTCTTAATAACCATGTTTGGTGTAGCCCACTCGTCACGGTCAAAATCAGAAATAGAAACTTCAATATCTAAACGCTCTTGGAATTCAACTAATAAAGATACTACAGCGAAAGAATCAAGGATACCTTCTTCAAATAATTGAACATCTAAGTTTTCTTTCACAATATCGTTTTCACATACTTCTTCTAAAATATCTAATACTTGCTCTTTGAATTCTGCCATTTTTAAAATCTCCTTTATATCCGAAATTATTATATGTGCAACTTCTTAATGGAATAAGAAGGGTGCATTAAAAGTATCTGTTAAGGTGTCCAGAGAAGATTAGGAAACCGAAACATACAACGTGGAACGTAATTACAATCGCAAGGATGCGTGTGAATTTATTGTTTGGCCAAAACTTATGCTTTTTGTTTTTTCGTTCGAAAATATCGAATAAAATAAACAGTGCGGCATGATATAGACCATAAATAATATACTGCGCAACAGCGCTTCCTTGGATATGCCAAATTCCCATAATGAAAAAGTTTAAAAATGCACCGATATATGAAATTGTGTAACGGTTCTTAATTAACTTTTTCTTCGTTGCAAAAAAGACGAAACGCATGTAAATAAAATCACGGAACCAGAATGATAAACTCATGTGCCAGCGGTTCCAGAAGTCTTTAATATTACGACTAAGGAATGGCTTATTAAAGTTTTCTGGCGTTTTAATTCCCATCATATAACTTACACCAATTACAAAAGAGCTATAACCAGCAAAATCAAAGAATAGATATAAGCTATAGCTATACATGTAAATCATATTTGAAAAGATTGTATCGTGTTGAGCGAATGCTGGATCCATACAATATTGCTTTATTAAGTAAGCAATAATAAATTTATACAAGAAACCTTGGAAAATACGATTTAGTCCTGTATATAGTAAATTTTGATATTCTTCAGCGCTAGGTGGCTTTTGAATATCTTTTTGGAATCTTCTGTAACGATCGATAGGTCCTGTTGAAATTGCAGGGAAGAATAAAACGAATTCCCAGAAGTTAAAGAAAGAAAGCTCTTTAATTAAACCATCACGAACTTCAAATACCATTTGAACTGCTCTGAATGTTACGTAAGATATACCTAGAAAAACAACAAGTTTTAACTCAGGTAATAACGATGCAAAGGGTGCGATTTTTGCCAAAATAAGAGGCAAAATCGATAAAATAACAGCTATGCAAAATGTGAATGTACTATTATTTTGCTTTCTTAAAATTAAATAGCCTTTAATAAGGGCATATTGCCAAATAATAAATGCAGCTAACATCATTGCTTGCTTTGGTTTATCTGAGAAGATAATAGCAAGCATGACTAATGTTAAAACGGCATTATATTTACGCAACATTTTACCTTTTAATCCAGCTATGATAGTAGGTATTAATAAAATGCCCACTATAGCGAAAAAATAAAATGATCCATATGCGGTCATGCTGTAACCTCACTCAATAATTTTTTGCGATCTACCTTTCCATTTGGTGTCATTGGAATAGAAGATTGATACATGAATTTACGTGGAATCATGTAGTTTGGTAATCGCTCATTGAGTTCTTTTTTGATTGCAGATGTTAATTTGAATTCTTTTTCAAACGAATGCTCTCCAGGAACAACAACCGCTAATAAATAATCGTATTTCTCACCTTTTTTAATTGGAACGATAACTGCTCCCTCTACGTAAGAACACGCACGAAGGTGATGCTCAATTTCTTCTAATTCCATTCGATAACCATGCAGCTTAATTTGGAAATCAAGACGACCATTATAGAATAGAAGACCATTTTCTACATAGCCAGCATCGCCTGTTTTATAGGCGCGCTCACCGTCAATCATAGTAAATGCTTTTTCTGTTAATTCAGGGCTTCCTAAATATCCAACGCTTACGCTTGGACCGACAATTACGATTTCACCTTTTTCACCATCAGGTGCAATCGTGCCATCTTCTTTCATAATAAGAAGGCGACAGTCTGATTTACAATAGCCAACTGGAAGTGATTTGTATTGATCAAGTACGTCTTCTGTAACGTGAATACCTGTTACAGCGACAGTAGCTTCTGTTGGACCGTACGTATTCATAATTGTTGCATTTGGGAAACGCTCAATTAATTTTCTAGCTACTTCATTTGGTAATACTTCACCGCAGAATAAGAATGTTTTCATGTTCGGTAGCATACTCTCAGAGAAGGATGCTTCCATTAAACACATTTCAGCGAAAGAAGGTGTGGAAGTCCATACTTGTATATCCGATTGCTCTAAAGAAGCAAACAAGTCTTTTGGACGCGCAATCATATCTTTATCGATTGCCCAAAGTGTACCACCTGTTACTAATGATGGGTAAATATCCATGACAGATAAATCGAATGAGAAAGGTGCTTGGTTTAAGAATACTTGCCCTGTTTGTAAGTTGAAATCTTCTACAGCCCATTTTGTAAAGCTAACAAGGCAGTTATAAGTAATCTGAACCCCTTTCGGATTACCTGTGCTTCCTGATGTGTAAATAATGTAGAAGTTCTCATCACCTTTTACCGCATGTTCAGGATTTGGAGTGTTCCCTTTATGAGTAAAGAAAATATCTTTTAAGTTGTCTTCACTTACGATGCGAACTGGTAAATCAGTTACAGTTACTGCTGCTGCCGATAAAAGTAATTTCGCACCAGAATTTTCAGCGATACGTTGTACACGATCAGCTGGGATAGATAAATCTACAGGAATATAAGCATGTCCAGCTTTTACACATCCTAAAAAGTTAATAATCATTTCAGGTTGCATATGGCCATACACCATAATTGGTGAACGATCATCTGGATACGCAGAAGAAATCCAATGTGCTAACGCATCAGAATCTTCCTTTAATTGTTTGTACGTAATTTTCGCATCTCGCCAAACAAAAGCAGTTTGATCAGGCGTTTCAATAGCCCACTTTTCAATTAGTTCTAATAACTTCATAACGTTCCCACCCTAGAATTCATTGTAAATAAATGTACTTGTGTTTGTATCATGGAATCCATACAACCAAAGTAATGCAAATAAAATTGCAAGGTAATAAACCGTCTTTGCAATCCATTGTGTGAGTGGTCGAGACCATATCTCTTTTAATCTTTCCATGTCTTTCCCTCTCTTAATGAAATAATAGCTCTTTGTAGGTATCATGTCCTACATTATTGTGAAAAAAACAAAATCCCACATTTTAGGTAAAAATAAGTCAAAAGGCTCTTTTCTGATATTAGCACTAAATACTAAAAAAGAAAATCCCTAACTTAGCAATTATATTACATTCAGCATGAATTTGTAATGGGTTTGATATGTAAATAGGAAGTGGATTGTGTGAATGTATAAAATTGCCCTGAGAGAATGTATAGAAATGCAATATTTGTTTGCATTTTTTCATAGTTAATGTATGAATTCCTAAAGTTTCTTAAAAGGAGGAATCTCTAATGAAGAGGGTTTGGAAGGATCTTATTTCAGAAGAAAACATTATAAAATGGAGACGACATTTCCACAAGTATCCGGAATTATCATTTCATGAAAAAGAAACTTCGAAATTTATATATGATACATTATGCTCGTTTTCTTCTTTTGAAGTAACGAGACCGACGAAGTATAGTGTACTAGCAATTAAAAGAGGCGTGAAGCAAGGGAAAGTGATTGCGATTCGAGCTGATATAGATGCTTTACCAATCCAAGAGGAGACAAGGAAATCTTATACGTCTGTAAATAAAGGAGTGATGCATGCATGTGGGCACGATGCTCATGCAGCTATTTTATTAAGTACAGCAGAGGTGTTATCAAATATGAAGGAAGAGTTTGTAGGGGAAATTCGTCTATTCTTTCAGCATGCAGAAGAAGTATACCCTGGTGGTGGACAAGAAATGGTCGAGGCGGGCGTTATGGACGGTGTTGATTATGTAATAGGTTTACATGTTATGTCTGGATTGGAGAGCGGAAAGATAGGCATTGCGTATGGGCCAATGATGGCAGCTCCAGACGTATTTACAGTTGAGATTCAAGGCAAAGGAGGACATGCAGCACGTCCAGAAGAAACGATTGATCCTATTGCTATCGGAGCACAGATTATTACAAATTTACAACATATCGTATCAAGAAATACAAGTGCTTTCATGCAAAGAGTCGTTTCAGTTACGCAGTTTCATGGGGGAATGGCTGATAATATTATTCCAAGTACAGCAACTTTAATGGGAACTGTACGTTCTTTTAATCAAACATTAAGAATAGAAGCGGAAGAAAAAATTGAGAAAATCGTGAAAGGAATTACAAAAGCACATGGAGGAGATTATACATATACGTATCGTTACGGATATGATCCTGTTATTAATGATGAATATATTACGAAAGTAGTAGAAGAAAGTGCACTACATTTGTTTGGGAATGAGCGTGTTGTGAAGCTTGAACCTTCTATGGGAGGAGAAGATTTTTCAGCATATTTAAGAAAAGCGCCGGGTTGTTTCATTAAATTAGGAACAGGTAATGAAAATATAGATACTTGTTATCCACACCATCATCCGAAATTTGATGTGGATGAATCAGCATTAATTTGTGGAGTGGAGCTATTTTTAGAGACGACTATAAGGTTAATAAAATCATAGAAAAACAAAAAAAGGCAACTGCGCTCTATTGCAGTTGCTTTTATTTCTTTCCGTCAGAGAGGGCTGAGAAAGAACTATGCTCATTCATAGTATATGAATAGCTAACGGACAAGCTTGTACATTTTAATCATTTTTTTAAAAAAAGTTATTGACATTGATAATCAATGTCAATTAATCTAAATGTAGTTGAAATTGATAATTATTATCAATAGGATGGATGCGACATGTTAATGAGAAAAAAATTTCACCTTCTACGGAGGGGATTAAAAGATAAAAATAAAGATGTTGATCAGCATATGGAATGGCAACGAAATATAATTCGGTCTGAATATGTAGATGAGAAGAAGAGTATTCAAACAGAAAAAGAGATACAAAGTAAAGGGAGAGGTTCAGTTGAGTAAGTTAGTAATGATTTTTGCAAGTATGAGTGGAAATACAGAGGAAATGGCTGACCATATTGCCGGCGTAATTCGTGAAACAGAAAATGAAATTGAAGTTATTGATATTATGGATTCACCAGAAGCTTCTATATTAGAACAGTATGATGGAATTATTTTAGGTGCATACACTTGGGGAGATGGTGATCTTCCTGATGATTTCTTAGATTTTTATGATGCAATGGATTCTATTGATTTAACTGGGAAAAAAGCGGCAGTATTCGGATCATGTGATTCGGCTTATCCGAAATACGGAGTGGCGGTTGACATTTTAATAGAAAAGCTACAAGAGCGCGGTGCAGCAGTTGTGTTAGAAGGACTAAAAGTAGAATTAACGCCAGAAGATGAAGATGTAGAGAAATGTTTACAGTTTGGAGCTGAATTTGTAAAACACCTTTCTTAATGGCAGAAGGGAGATGAAGAGCAAGTGCATGAGAAAATCTCAATTAAAACGATGACAGATTATCATTTGTATGATTTTATGCGGTGTCCGCATAAATTTTATTTTCGTCATATAAAAAGAAGAGAACCTTCTTCATTTGAATGGCAACAAATAGCACAAATGATTGTGAATCAAATTATTAACGAGTATTACACGCTACCTGCGGGTCAACAAACGAAAATTGTACTTTTAATATTAATAGAAAAGTGTTGGAAAAAAGTAAGGATTAATATGTTTGCTTCGAAGACAGAGTACTATATTGTATTAGCGAAGCTAACGGATCACTTATTACAGTTTGTTGAAAGGGATGATAGTCAGACACCACCATTGTTTTTATACGAGAAGTTTCAAACATATATGGAAGAGTTAGGTGTCCACATGTCATTGACATTTGAAGTTGGTGAGTGGAGTGCTGAGTCGTTTGTAATTAAAAAGTATGTTGTCGATGCAGATGAGGAAATGCTTGCTCTTTGTCAGAAGCTAATAACAGTATTCAGTTATAAAGCTTTCGGCGTTCTTCCAGGAAAAATTGAAGTTATTAATTTAATAGAAGGAACTAAGTATGAGTACATTCCGAAACAGGAAGATATTATAACTGGAATGGCTGATTTATCTAGAATGAAAGAAATGTTACAGCAACCTGAGCATTATACAGAGCGTCATTTTCGTTCTGAGTGTATGAGTTGCGCGTTTCGTAGCGAATGCCAAAGGGAAGAAGTAAAGAAAGAAGCGAAGCAGAAGAAAAATATCGTACATTAAAGGATGCAATTTTGCATCCTTTTTTGTTATTGACATGAAAAGCTTTTCATCATTTACGGTATATTTGTAGCAGATTTTAATAAAGTGAAACTTTAATCAGTGGGGGGTTGTTCATCCCCCACTGATTATTAGCCTTAACCAATCGGGCTTTAACGGGCAGCCCGCCCCCCACCTAACTTCTTTGCTTCCGCTGAATTATGAGGTGGGGGTCTTACTGCCCGCAAATAGCGGGATAAAGGGAGGAATAATTAATGAAAGATGAAACGAAAGTATTTCAATGGTTAAAAGAACAAAATGCTCCTTTTGAAATTCAACTGCAAATCTTACAGGCATTTCAATTGTATAAAGTTATTGTTGAAATGGATAAAAAGTTAATGATGTATGAGGAGAGAGTATATAGGGAGAGAATGTAATCTCATCCCTGTAATATCATTTTTAGCTGTTCTGTACCTGTAATGAATTCGAGTTCATTCTCTGACTCAAAGTTATAAATAATATTATGTAATAAAGGACTGTATTGATAAAAGGTAGTAATGCGGTGAATGAGTAATGGATCATGATGAGAAATAAGTGTACTGTACTGTTCATATACAGAAGTAGTAAACTCATGTCCGAAATCATAATATAGTCCTGCAAAATCAAAAGCAGGATCGCCAATTTGCGCATCACCAAAATCGATAACACCTGAAATGCTTTTGTTCTGCTTGTTAAATAAAATGTGATGATGTGTAAAATCAGCGTGAATGATTGTGTTTTGAAAAGTGGATGTAGCTAAACATGCAAAGAAATTTTCAAATAAGCGATTTAAGGCTAGTTTCTGTAATGAAGTAAGGTTAGTAGTGAGATATTGATTTAATTTTGTTTGTAGCTCTTTCCAGTAGGTACATGTTTTTTCAATAGGGAAACATAGCGGTGTAACTTGGTTTAAAGGAATACTATGTAGTACCGTAAGGAAAGTAGCTAATTGTGTAATAATTGCTTTTAGCTCTGTATCCTCCAGATTGGCAACTGTTTCTGTTTTTAATGGTTCACCATGAATGAGAGTATAGTAACTACAAAGAGGAACCTCCTCAGATTCATTTTTATAAATTAGGTGATATTGTGGAACTTCGATTTCTTGTAGTGATTGAGTGAGAATTGTGCATAGTTCTTTTTCTAACGGAATTCGCATTGCATATTCCTGTTTTCGCGGGAAACGAAACAGTAGCTCATCATTTACTATAACTGCTACATTATCCCATCCTTCTTCATTTTGTTTATATGAACGTATAGAAAGATTAGGCAAAGCTTCTTTTATATAATGTTTGTAAGAGTCCATAATTGTTCCTCGTTTCTGAGTTAAGTTATTCTACTTTATGATATCAGAATTTTCTTTCTATATGTTAAAATATAGCTATCATTATGAAGAAGGGCGGGAGTATTACGAAAAAAAGACTGTTAATCATTTCTCTATGTATCGCTTTTGTATTGTTTTGGTCATATAAAGAGGAGGTTTTTGCTACCTTTAAACCGATTGATCAGTACGGATTAAATAAGGAGTTAAAGAATAAAAGTATAGAAAATTTAACTCATAATGAAATGAAAAAGGTAGGAGAGCATTTTGTGACTGAACAACTATCAGTGTTTGAGTTTAATAATAAAGAAGATGTGAAACGAAAAGGTGAAGAAATATTTTTAAATAGAGGGTATGAACAATTAATGGAAAATTATTATCCAAATCGTTTTCAAGAGTTAGAGTATAAATTTACAAACGAGGAGATACGTGAAGAGACAGATGAGAGTTTTCTCTATCAAGCTGTAGCGTACGTTGCGGGTACTGAAAATGGTAAGAGAAGCGAAATGAAATTGAATTATGAAGTGAAAATTGTAAAGGTTAATAATATATTTATGGTGCTAGAACAAAAGCAGCGCGTACAATAAAGGAAATTCATTGCTCAATAGATCATTTGGGGGTGTACTACTTAATGCGGAATAAAAAGGCCCTCAAGGAATCAAGGACCTTTAAAGATTTTCATTTTGTTGACCAAGTTCTTTTTGAGCAATATATAAATTTCCTTGCTCTACTTGTTTAAGTGTATGAACAGAATCGCCTGCATATCCTTTTTGTGTTTTAACAGTTCTTTTGGAACGATTGGAATTTTGTTTCTTCATATAATAGGCCACCTTTCATCAAAAATAAACGAAAATGATAAGTATGAGTAATACAGCAGCGAAAATGGTAATGCCCATTAAAAACGAAGTGTTTTTATATTTAGGTGGCTTATGTACATCTTGCCGATATCCAGGTGAAATTTCAGGGGCAAATTCTTCATCGAATGGTTGCTTTTTTTCTTTTTCGTCCATATGTACCCACCTTTCTTTTTCATTATATTATACGTTACAAGAAAAAATATGCATAAAGAAAACAGCCACTTTATTATTAGCGGCTGTTTTGTGTTGTATATTTTCGTTGTACTTGAAAGAGACGGATAAGTAGGAAGGCAGCGCCAAATGCTAGACCGATAATAAGACCGATCCAATAGCCTTTTGCGGCCCATTCTGTATACGTTGCTAATATGTAACCTAGTGGTAGACCTATTATCCAATAAGCAATTAAAGTCATAATTAGAGCAACATTTACATCTTTATAACCACGCAGAGCTCCTTGTACAGGGGTTGCAATTGCATCTGAAATTTGAAATAAAATCGCAAAGATAAGAAATTCTTTTGCTAAATGATGAACTTTTGCATCTGTCGTATAAATAGAAGCAATTTGATTATCAAAGAAGTAGAGAAGAATCGAATATAATAAAGCAAAGGCAAGGGCTAATCCAATTCCAATCAGTCCGTATTGTTTTGCATTATCGTAACGTTTTGCTCCAACTTCGAATCCGACTGCAATAGTCATTGCCATTGCTAAACTGAGCGGAGTCATATATAACAAGGAAGCAAAGTTCATAGCTGCTTGATGAGCTGCAATAGTTGTCGTACTAAAATTACTCATCATGAGCGTTACCGCAGCAAAAATACTCGTTTCAAAAAAGATAGCAAATCCGATAGGAACGCCAAGCTTTAAGAATGCTGTCCAACTAGAAAGAGAAGGGCGATATAATTGTTTGAAAATGTTGAAAGAGGCAAAAGGCTCTTTCGTCTGAATAATAATGACTGTAATAATTAAAATGCACCAATATGTTGCAGTGGAAGCAATTGCTGCTCCGACACCACCAAGCTTTGGGAAACCGAAGTTACCAAAAATTAATAGGTAATTTAATATTACGTTAATTGGTAATGATAGCAATGTAATAATCATCGTTGTTCGAGTTTTTCCTAATGCATCAATAAATCCACGTAAAACAGTGTAAGTGAATAAAGGTATAATTCCTATTGCGATAATACTTAAAAATTGAGCTGCAATTCGTTCCACAGGTTCTTCTAAGCGCATGCCGTTTAAAATAGGTGAAACGACGAAGAAACCGATGAGGATAACAACGAAGCTAGCACAAATTGCTAAATAAACTGCTTGTATGACAACGTGGGGAACGTCCTTTTTTTTCTTGGATCCGACGAGCTGTGCAACAATGGGAGTAGTAGCCATTAAAATTCCTGTTAATCCCGTACTAACTGGAAGCCATATACTTGTTCCAATTGCAACACCTGCTAAATCAGTTGGACTTGCATGTCCTGACATTGTTGTATCAAAAAAACTCATCGCAAATAATGACATTTGCGTTACGAAAATCGGAAAAAATAGTAATACAAATTGCTTTAACTTTTGTGAAAATGAAGTAGTTTCTTTCATAAAATCCCCTTTCCATATAAAAAAACAAACTCTTACTATCATACAATTTAATCAAAGATTAGAAAAGAAATACGCGCCTACAACATATGAAACCAATAAAAAAAGGATGCACTTTGAAAAGGGATAAGGTATTATGATAAGGTGTGAAAAAATTACATATTATTTGTTATTAAGGAGGCACTACTTGTGGCTGATTGGTTAATTGGTTTAATCATGGGTGCTGTTGAAGGGTTAACAGAGTTTCTACCAGTATCATCAACAGGACATATGATTTTAACAGGACATTTAATTGGATTTGACGATGAGAGAGCGAAAGTTTTTGAAGTTGTTATCCAATTGGGATCGATTTTAGCAGTTGTTGTTATATTTTGGAAGCGTCTATGGTCGTTAGTTGGAATAGGTAAAGTAACAGACGGACCATCGTTAAATTTATTACATATTATTATCGGGATGATTCCTGCCGGGATACTTGGCGTATTATTCCATAGCACTATTAAAGAGGTTTTATTTGGTCCAGGACCAGTTGTTATTAGCTTAGTAGCCGGTGGTATTTTAATGATTGTTGCTGAGAAGTTTTCAAAACCAAGTACAGCAAGAACGTTAGATGAAATCACATATAAACAGGCATTTACAATTGGAATGTTTCAATGTTTAGCTCTTTGGCCAGGATTTTCTCGTTCTGGTTCTACAATCAGTGGTGGTTTATTAGCTCGCGTGTCGCATACAGCGGCAGCTGAATATACGTTCATTTTAGCGGTGCCGATGATGGTAGCTGCAAGTGGATTAGATTTAATTAAAAGCTGGGATGTATTAAGCTCGGCAGATATAACGCTATTTGTAACAGGATTTGTAACTGCATTCGTTGTTGCGATGCTTGCAATTGTTTCATTCTTGAAATTATTATCTCGTGTGAAACTAACACCGTTCGCTTATTATCGTTTCATTTTAGCTGCGGTATTCTATTTCTTCATTATGTAATAAAAAAAACTGCCGAGCTCGGCAGTTTTTTTATTTTACTATTTTTTCCACCATATTTTCCATTACATGCTCCCAAAGAGAAGTATCATCAGCTAATGTAGCACGGAAATTAGCATACATTTCTTTTTGTTTTTCTTCGAATGTTGGATCTTCTTTTTCAGGTAATGTAGCGCGCATTGAAGTTACTAATTCTTGTACTTTTGGAGCGCGTGGTCCAAAGACGGCTTGTTCATTTCCATCTTTATCAATGAAAATAAAGATTGGAATCGCACGTGCTGTTCCATTTGTTAAATATTGATCCATTAATTCTAAGTTTTCGTCGCGAATTAATAAACTCATTTCAATATTTGCAACTTCAGAAATTCGTTTCATAACAGGTACGCATAAAAGAGCATCGCCACACCAATCAGCAGTTAATACGATAACACGCCAGCCGTCATTTTGACGTTCTTCTAATACAGGAAGTAATTCATTTGGAATTAAAAAGTTATTGTAAATGTGTAGTAGCTCATATTGGTTTACTTGCATTTCATTCACATATGTATCAAAGGACATACCTTTATCAGCCCATTGTTGTAAGTTCATAATTAGCACCTCTTTAGTAAGATTTGCTTTCATTGTACCAATTTTTATATAGAAAAGCTTGTATTCTTACTCTTTCTCGTCACTTAATAATTTATTTAAGAGGAAAAAGAATAGTACGACACATAATTCAGCTATGTTGGACATTTGTACGCTTTCTATCCAATCATCAGCAGTATGAATGACGAACCAATCTAGTGTAATTTCAATGAATGAGAAAAGAGTAATAGAAATCCAATTTGGCATGTTTTGTGTCAGTGGATATAGCAGCGCTTTGAAGAAACTGAAGATGAAAAATGTAATACTGTCTAAGAAAGTGATTAATAAAAAAAAGAGAAGTAACGCATTACGTGAACTATACTCTATACCTGTAATTTGAAAGATTCCTACATATACAAAAAATATAAATGCAAAAACTATAATGAGAAAAAGAGCAATAATACTAATGATAATCGTTTTATCTTTTAGGCTGAGATTTGAGAACTTCTCCTCCTCACGCATTAAAATACCCCCTTTTTCTGGAAGTTGACTTCATTTTATCATGAAATACATATTAAAAAACTACGAATTATGGGAAAATAAGGTGACAAAAAGTAAGATTTCATGTAAAATTATTAATAAGGTTTTTATTTAACTAAATGAAATAAAAGGAGCTGTCAATGTTGTCTCAAAATCGAGAGCAATTAATGGAAGAACTATCGACAAATGTGTTTGCTATGTTTCGCACATTGCGTAATGATATCGGAAAAATATTCGGTGGTTACATACCGTGGAATGAATTCATCGTCCTGAGAATATTAAATCGTACGAATAAAGAAATGGTATCGCGTGTAGCAAATGAATTAAATGTGTCGAATAGTCATATTACAGCTGTTACAGAAAAATTAATTAATAAAGGTTTTGTAACTCGTTCACGTTCTACATCAGATCGCCGAGTTGTGTATTTAGAGATTACAGAACAAGGGAAAGATTTAGTTGCGAAAATGGAAGATGCGAAAAAACAATATTTACAAGAAAGATTCTCTGCACTTTCAGAAGATGAAATGAATGTAATGATTTCAATTTCCAAAAAACTTATTTAAGTGATTATAAACAAGAAAACGCTTACGTGATGAAATAGAAGATCTTCCTTATATATGGGAGGTCTTCTTTCGTGTGTAATAGATGTTAAAAAATAAAATGTGTATGAAAAAAGATAGAGCGCCATACTACTAATACAAGGAAGGGAGGGAGAAATATGACGAATCGTAACGGTAGTAAAGGGAGCGGTAATCAAGGATCACCAAAGTCCGGCCAGTTCAATCAGGAATTTAGCACTGAATTTGAAACTGGTAATGATAATAAAGGGAAAGAATATCGTTCTAAAAAAGGGAGTAAATCAAAAAAGGAGTGAATATATTTCACTCCTTTTTTGATTTAAGATGCTGCCGATTGATCAGTATTATATTTTTCTTCTGATTTTGCGACAATCATTGCGCAAATTGCATCACCAGAAATGTTTACAGCTGTTCTAGACATATCTAGAATACGGTCAATACCGATAATTAAAGCGATACCCTCTACTGGTAGATTTACTTGATTTAAAACCATTGTAAGCATTACAAGTCCAACACCTGGCACACCAGCAGTACCGATACTAGCTAGTACAGCAGTTAATACGACCATAGCTAATTGCGGTAATGTAAGTTCAACACCGTATACTTGAGCGATAAATACAGTGGCTACCCCTTGCATAATGGCAGTACCATCCATATTAATAGTTGCCCCTAGTGGTTGTACAAATGAGCTTATCGCTTTTGGAACGCCAAGCTTATCTTGTGCTGTTTTCATTGCAAATGGAAGCGATGCATTAGAGCTAGATGTACTAAAGCCAATTGCCATTACTGGTCCGAAATGTTTAAAGAAACGAACAATACTTTCTTTTGCTAATACCTTTAATAAGCCACCATATACAAAGACCCCGTGAATAATGAGTACTAACATAACGACAATCATATACTTGAACATCGCAGCGACGCCTGCAAGCCCCATTTTACCAACGGATGAAGCGAGCAAACCGAATGTTCCAATTGGGGCTAATTTCATAACGAGATTAACAAGATACATCATTAATTCGTTGCCCTGTTCAAGTAATGAATGGATACCTTGAACTCGTTTTCCTAAAATAGCTATACCGAGTCCAATCAATACGGCAAAGGCAATGATTTGTAACATGTTTCCGTCAGCCATCGCTTTTGCTGGGTTATCTGGTACGATATTTAGCAATGTGTCGACGAAAGATGTTTCAGTTTTTGCACCTTCATACTTAAGACCTTCTGTTTTAAAATTACCGCCAGCTCCTGGTTTTATAATAAGTGCAAATGTAACCGCTATAGAGATGGCAACCGCAGTTGTTACGAGAAAGAATGAAATTGATTTTAAACCGATTCTTCCAAGTTGTTTCGGATCTCCAAGGCCGGCAGCACCAAGTACGATAGAAATGAACACAACAGGAACAACTAGCATTTTAATAAGTCGAATAAATAATTGACCAATTGGGTTGAACACATATTGATTTAGTGGCTCAAAGATAGATGGAGCAGCTAAATTTAGAGTGAGTCCAACAACTAGACCTAGAAATAATGCGATTAAGATTGCTTTTGTTTGTTTCAATAAAATCCCCCCTTTTGTTTTTGCGAAATTTCTTTCTAAAGTAATTATACCGAAAAAATACCTAATTTGACAATATTTTCTGAATTTTTTGGTTTTTATTTAAGTGTAGATAGACTGATTTTGTGTTTGGAAAATAAAATAGACCATCACATAGGATGGTCTAGGGAAGGGGACAATTTATGTCAATTTAATTAGGGATGGAAGTTGCTTTAAGACACTGGGGAATGTCTTATAAATTAGGGAGGAACAACTTCGATACATATACTATAAAAGGTAGGTGTGACTCTCATGTGAACATAGGGTGAAAGAGAGAGGGAGTTTTAAATAAAAGATAGAAAGACAAAAAAATAAGACCATCATTTATAAGATGGTCAAGGAAGGGGACAATTTATGTCAATTTAATTAGGGATGGAAGTTGCTTTAAGACACTGGGGAATGTCTTATAAATTAGGGAGGAACAACTTCGATACATATACTATAAAAGGTAGATGTGACTCTCATGTGAACATAGGGTGAAAGAGAGAGGGAGTTTTAAATAAAAGATAGAAAGACAAAAAAATAAGACCATCATTTATAAGATGGTCAAGGAAGGGGACAATTTATGTCAATTTAATTAGGGATGGAAGCTGTTCAAAGACACTGGGGAATGTCTTATAAATTAGGGAGGAACAACTTCGATACATATACTATAAAAGGTAGATGTGACCTCTGTGTGAATATAGAGTGAAAGAGAGAGGGAGTTTTAAATAAAAGATAGAAAGACAAAAAAATAAGACCATCATTTATAAGATGGTCAAGGAAGGGGACAATTTATGTCAATTTAATTAGGGATGGAAGCTATTCAAAGACACTGGGGAATGTCTTATAAATTAGGGAGGAACAGCTTCGATACATATACTATAAAAGGTGGATGTGACCTCTATGTGAACATAGAGTGAAAGATATGGGGATTTGAAAAATAGTACATATGAAATTGTTATTGCTAACAATATTGAGTTAGGATATAGAGTTTTCCAGCATAAAATGAAAAGGAATCTGAATATAAATAAAAGTTGTAATCTATGAAAAAAAGGATTATGCTCAACTATATTATGAGAATATAAGGTTTGTCCCAATTATTTAAGGGCTTTTAAAAAGCTTTTTATTGTATGAGGGGAAAGCTTCACTTTAATAAGGGAGTTAGTGATATGGACGTAGCAAAAAAACAAGGGCTGTATAATCGTCTTATACGATTAAACCCACCACAAATATTAGCATTAGGCTTTTTCTGCTTAATTGTGGTTGGCGGTTTGTTGTTGAAATTACCATTCGCAACGAAAGCACATATTAGTTGGGTAGATGCTTTCTTTACAGCAACGTCAGCAGCGACCGTAACTGGTTTGGGAGTAGTGGATACAGCAAGTACATTTACGATATTTGGCGAAATTGTTATTATGTTTTTAATTCAAACAGGTGGTCTAGGTCTTATGACAATTGCCATTTTAATTGTTTGGGTACTAGGTAAAAAAATCGGATTACGCCATCGTTTATTAATTGGAGAAGCATTTAATCAAACAAATATAGGTGGTCTTGTAAAATTAGTAAAGCGTGTCTTTATATTTTCGATTTGTATTGAACTTATTGGGGTCATCTTTTTATCGTTTCGCTTTATTCCAGAGTTTGGTTTTGGAAAAGGTTTATACTATAGTATTTTTCATGTAATTGCATCTTATAATAATGCAGGATTTGCTTTATGGCCAGATAATTTAACAAGATATGTAGGGGATCCCATTATTAATATTGGGATTTGCTCTTTAATTGTAATCGGGGGACTCGGTTTTACCGTATTAATTGATATATGGTATAGTCGTAGTTTTCGAAAATTATCACTTCACTCAAAAATAATGATTATTGGAACAGTAGTGCTAAATGTTATAGCAATGATTGTAATTTTCGTATTGGAATATAATAATGTTAAGACGTTAGGGAATTTATCTTTAAATGAAAAACTATGGGCTTCCTTCTTTCAAGGTATTACCCCGCGGACAGCTGGATTCAATACGGTTGACTATGGAGGTATGGAAGAATCATCTATATTATTTACGATGATTTTAATGTTTATTGGTGCAGGAAGTGTATCAACAGGTGGAGGGATTAAATTAACAACGTTTGTTATCTTAATTACATCTGTCCTTTCTTTCTTTAGAAAAAAGGAGGAAATTGTTTTATTTCAGCGTACAATTAAAATGTCGACAGTAACGAGGGCCTTAGCGATTGCTGTTGCGAGTCAAATACTTATTTTTGCAGCGGTATTTATATTAATGCTTACAGAAAACTTCAGCTTTATTCAATTATTATTTGAGACAATATCAGCGTTTGGCACAGTCGGGTTAACGATGGGAATTACTGCAAAGCTATCGGCATTAGGAAAATGTATTATTATGTTTGTTATGTTTTGCGGATTAATTGGACCATTAACACTTGTGTTCTCTTTAGCACGACCAGCAAAACAAAAAATAAAATATCCATCGGAAGATGTGTTTACAGGATAAGGTATCCCGCGTTAAGCGAGATACCTTTTTCTTTTTTAGAACAGAGAGAACAGTAAACCAATTAGTGCTACTCGGAATAAAATTGCGATAAGTGCAGCAATCCCACCGACAACTGCAGCGATACCGCCAGTTACAGTAGCTCCGCGATTATAAGCGTAAATACCGAGTAAAACAGAAACAAGACCAAATAGTGTTGGGAATGTAAATAGCGATAAGATAGATAGCGCAAGAGCGATAAAACCAGCAGTTGATCCAGCGGCGGATGATTTTACAGCATCTTTATCGTCTTTATCATCGTAATCATAATCAATGCGTTGTGGTGCAACCTCAGCGGCGTACTCTTCTTTATAGTCACTATAATCACTATCTATTCTATCTGTTCTTTTATAATCATCAAATTTCTCAGTCAAAGTCATGACTCCTTTCATAACAAGGTTCAATAGTAGTATGTATCTCTTTTTCTTTTTTATCCTGCTATTTGTGGGAGTCGAGCTACGTACACATCCCACTGATTAAAGTTTCACTATACCGGAGCATGTACAGGGAGTAGTATCTTATAAAAGGAGGAAAATGTTTTCTTGAAATAGGAAAAGTTAGTATGACTTCCTCTATTTTGGAAAGTATAAAAAGGAATAATGAGGAAAGGGTGCAATACATAATGGAACATCCAATTGAAAATTTAATGAAAACGGCAATGACAAATTTAAAAGAGATGGTAGATGTAAATACAATTGTTGGGAGCCCGGTCTCAACAGCTGACGGAAATGTAGTATTAACAGTATCTCAAGTGGCTTTTGGTTTTGGAGCTGGTGGAAGTGATTTTAAAGGGGATTTCATTACTGAAAAACATAACGGTGGGCAAAATCAGCATAAAGAGAACAAGCAAGGGCATCCATTTGGAGGAGGAAGCGGGGCTGGGGTTTCTATTAGCCCAGTTGCTTTTTTAGTAGTCGGTTCTAACGGTGTGCAAGTATTACACCTTAATAGTAGTACACATTTAATTGAAAAGGCTTTAAATACGGTACCAAGCACTGTAGATAAATTTGTGAATGGTCGTCGAAAGTGAACTTGCATTTTTTAGGAATTATGATATATTAGAAAAAGTGCGCTTTAGGATGATCGGAATAATTGAAATGTAAATATATATGATGTGTGGAATAAGGGAGAGGAATTTATGATTAATATCAAAAACTTAGTAGTTGGCTTATTTATGTTAGTAAGCGGCTTTGTTGTATATGTAATAAAAGAAAAAGCTCCATTCTAAAACAGACAAACCGTTACTGTCTGTTTTTAATTTGTGGAAAAAAGTTGACAAGTTATTGTATTGGTGTTAGAATTTTAGTTCGTGTCTCGGTTACAGCTAGTGTAAAGTAAATATCTCTTATGAATGCAATACGAAAAGTTTGCGAAAGATCGGGTAATTTTATCAACAACTTTTGTGAACAAACCCTATAAATTGTATTTGTAAGCTATATATGTATACTAGTGAATCAAGGAGCGGTCAGTGGAACCGTAATGATGAGAGAGAGGTAGGGCTTTCATCCAGTATATGTTACTTTCCCGTTAGGTGAATATAAAAAAGAGGACTCCTTTTAAAAGGAGTCCTCTTTCATTTTTTAAGTGCGATTTTCAACTTGTTGACAAATTTCATCCGTTGTTAAACCGTGAGCTGTAATGACTGATCCTTTAATTGATACATCTGCAATGCCCATCACATTAGAATCTTGCCCAGTTACAACGCAACAATCACACCCTTGTGCATCCTGTTCTGAGTTAAGTGTAACAACTTCATGACCTTGTTGCTGAAGAGCTTGTTGAACGTCTGTTAATGAGTTTTCAACGCCAATTCTAGCCATAATTCTCACCTCCTACCATCTAATTGCTAGTATGCTCAAGTTCACTGCATATATTTATGAAAAGACGGTAGGAAGTAAATCTTTGTTTAGTCGTTATATACGCCAGTAAGCATTTGACTAACGAATTGATCGTTTAATGTATCTTGTGCAGAAGAAGTATTTGAATGGATGTCGATTGAAGCAATAAAATGATTATGTTCTTGCGTATTTGGTTCTACCTCTACGTAATTATCGAATTTACAAAAACCTTTCGTGTCCATTAGATCAAATAATTGCAGCATTTCTACTACCTCTTGTCTCGTTCCTTTAATTTGTACACACGCCATATTTATTTCCTCCTTCATTTTGACAAATTGTTTTTTAAAAATAGGATTATGATTACGAAATGAAAAATATGAATGTTATTTTTAGACAGCGCTATTTTTGTTATTTTCCCCCTTTTTCAGCAAAAGTCGTTATATATTCCCGGATTTATAAAATCGGACGTCCGTTTATTGAATACAATAGATTCGTATTAATTGATGAAAATCCTTCTTTTAAACAAATATTTTTTTAGTGAAAATTGGCGAAAAAAATTTTGAACTTTTTGTAAACGTTAACAATGTTGTTAAATCAATATAATTTAAGATGTACGTACGATTAAAGATTATAAATTTTCTAAAAATTCACTTGATTTATTTAAAAAGGAGAGTAAACTAGGAAACAATAAAAAATTCATAGAACATAGGAGGCGCTTCCAGTGAATGAGCAATGGATTTTCTTAAATGGAGAATTTGTTCCAAAAGATGAAGCAAAAGTTTCAGTATATGATCATGGCTATTTATATGGCGATGGAGTATTTGAAGGAATTAGAGTTTATAGCGGTAATGTTTTCCGTTTGAGAGAGCATCTTGTTCGGTTGTATGAATCAGCAAAATCAATCCTTTTAGAAATTCCATATTCATTAGATGAAGTAACAAATATTGTTGTTGAGACGATTCGACAAAATAAATTATCTAATGGATACATTCGCCTTGTTGTATCGAGAGGAGCAGGAAATCTTGGATTAGATCCCGATTCATGTAAGAAGCCGAATGTAGTAGTAATTGCAGAACAATTATCTTTATTCCCACAAGAATATTATGAGAAAGGGATTCCAGTTGTAACAGTTGCAACGCGCCGAAATCGTCCCGATGTTTTATCCCCTCAAGTAAAATCTTTAAATTACTTAAACAATATTTTAGTTCGTATTGAAGCGAAATTAGCTGGAGTACAAGAAGCACTTATGTTAAATGATCAAGGATATGTAGCTGAAGGATCAGGAGATAACGTGTTTATTGTAAAAGGAAATAAATTAATTACACCACCAAGTTCTGCTGGAGCGTTAGAAGGTATTACACGAAACGCTATTTTAGAAATCGGCGAAAAACTTGGGTATGACGTAAGAGAAGAGTTATTTACAAGACATGATGTATATGTAGCTGATGAAGTGTTTTTAACAGGAACAGCTGCTGAAGTTATTGCTGTTACGACAGTAGATGGTAGAACGATTGGCTTAGGGCAAACAGGTCCACATACGAACCGTTTATTAGAAGAGTTTCGTAAGTTAGTTGTAGAAGATGGAGAGAAAATTTACGAAGAAAATAAAGTTGGATAACAACTTTTTTAACATAAGAAAGCGTTGATAGGGAGGAGTAGTTGATTGTGAAGCCTCACAGAGAGTCGGTGGTTGCTGAAAACCGATGGTTCACGTCGACGAACATCGCCCTTGAGTGCTAAGCTAAAGCATTTGTCTAGGCTTAGACGGTAGCTCCGTTATTAGCTAGATCCATTTATGGATCACTGAGGCAAGAGTATTCTTGCAAAGAAGGGTGGTACCGCGAAATCTTTCGTCCCTTCAGCACATAGCTGGAGTGTGGACGTAGGATTTTTTTATTGTATAAAAGTTTGAAAAAGGGGGCTTATAAGAACAATGTCTTCAAAAACGGAAGAGAAACTGGCAACTGGTGCACAGCTATTGTTAGAAGCGCTAGAAAAGGAAGGCGTAGAAGTGATTTTCGGTTATCCGGGTGGTGCCGTTTTACCTCTCTATGATGCACTGTATGATTGTGAAATTCCGCATATTTTAACAAGGCATGAGCAAGGGGCTATTCACGCTGCTGAAGGATATGCCAGAATTACTGGTAATCCAGGGGTTGTCATTGCAACGAGTGGACCAGGTGCTACAAATGTTATTACTGGTCTAGCAGACGCGATGATTGATTCATTGCCACTTGTAGTATTTACAGGCCAAGTAGCAACGACGTTAATTGGAAGTGATGCTTTTCAAGAAGCTGATATTATGGGGCTTACGATGCCGGTGACAAAACATAACTATCAAGTGCGAAAGGCTTCAGATTTACCTCGAATTATTAAAGAAGCATTTCATATTGCTAGAACAGGAAGACCAGGACCAGTCGTTATTGACCTTCCGAAAGATATGGTAGTCGAGAAAGGTGAGCGATGTAGCAATGTACAAATGGATTTACCAGGATATAATCCAAATTATGAACCGAATCTACTTCAAATAAACAAATTACTACAAGCAATTGAAACCGCAAAAAAACCGTTAATTTTAGCTGGAGCAGGTATACTGCATGCGAAAGCTTCGAAAGAATTGACAAGTTTTGCACGTAAATATGAAATCCCTGTTGTGCATACATTACTTGGACTTGGTGGTTTTCCACCAGATGATGAGCTATTTCTAGGGATGGGGGGAATGCACGGTTCTTATACAGCTAATATGGCGTTATATGAATGCGACTTACTGATTAATATAGGTGCGAGATTTGACGATCGTCTTACTGGGAATTTAGCTTATTTTGCTAAAGGTGCGACTGTCGCACATATTGATATTGATCCAGCAGAAATCGGGAAAAATGTGCCAACAGAGATTCCTATTGTTGCAAGTGCTAAGCAGGCGTTAGAAGTATTGCTTCAATCAGAAGGAAAGAAAGAAAATCATCATGAATGGCTCTCTTTATTAAAGAGTAGAAAAGAAAAGTATCCATTCTCTTATAAACGAAATTCTGAAAGTATTAAACCTCAATACGCGATTGATATGCTATATGAAATCACGAAAGGAGAAGCGATTGTAACAACAGACGTTGGGCAACATCAAATGTGGGCAGCGCAATACTATCCGTTGAAAAATCCAGATAAATGGGTAACTTCTGGAGGATTAGGGACGATGGGATTTGGATTTCCGGCAGCAATTGGTGCACAAATTGCAAAGCCAGATGAACTAGTCATTGCAATTGTCGGTGACGCTGGGTTTCAAATGACTCTGCAAGAATTAAGTGTATTAAAAGAACATTCTTTACCTGTTAAAGTATTTATTTTAAATAATGAAGCTTTAGGGATGGTAAGGCAATGGCAAGACGAATTTTATAATCAAAGATATTCACATTCTTTATTGCTATGCCAACCAGATTTCGTCGCTCTTGCGAATGCGTATGGTATAAAAGGTGTTCGTATTGATGATCCACTTCTTGCAAAGAAGCAAATCCAGCATGCGATCGAATTACAAGAACCAGTCGTAATTGATTGCCGTGTACTTCAATCTGAGAAAGTTATGCCGATGGTTGCGCCCGGGAAAGGTGTTCACCAAATGGAGGGAGTGGAAAAAAGGTGAAGAGAATTGTTACAGCGACAGTTCGTAATCAGAGCGGTGTGTTAAATAGAATTACAGGTGTTATGACCCGAAGACATTTTAATATTGAAAGTATTTCAGTGGGGCATACGGAATCATCGGATATTTCACGAATGACGATAGTTGTGCATGTGGAAAGTGAACAGCAAGTTGAGCAGTTAATTAAACAACTTCATAAGCAAATCGATGTTCTGAAAGTGTCAGATATTACAGAAGAAGCAATGATTGCTAGAGAGCTTGCTCTTATTAAAGTAGCAACTTCTGTAGCGAGGGCAGAATTATATAGTTTAATTGAACCGTTTCGAGCCGCTGTAATAGATGTTGGGAAGGATTCCATAGTTGTGCAAGTAACAGGTACGCAAGATAAAGTAGAAGCGTTAATTGAATTACTTCGTCCATACGGTTTGAAAGAAATTGCGAGAACAGGTGTAACAGCATTTACACGTAGTATGAAAAAACAAGATAAGCAAGTTATGTTAATTCAATAATCATTTAAATATAGGGGGAAATGAAAATGGCAAAAGTTTATTATGAGAAAGATGTAACAGTAAATGTATTAAAGGAAAAGAAAGTAGCAATCATCGGATATGGCTCGCAAGGTCATGCGCATGCGCAAAATTTACGAGATAACGGATTTGATGTAGTAGTAGGTTTAAGAAAAGGTAAGTCTTGGGATAAAGCGAATGAAGATGGGTTTTCTGTATATACAGTAGCAGAAGCAGCGGAAAAAGCTGATGTAGTAATGATTCTTCTACCTGATGAATTACAACCAGAAGTATATGAAGCTGAAATTGCACCAAATTTACAGGCCGGAAACTCTCTCGTGTTCGCACATGGATTTAATGTTCACTTTGATCAAGTAAAACCACCAGCTAATGTAGATGTATTTCTAGTAGCGCCAAAAGGACCGGGGCATCTCGTACGTCGTACGTTCGCCGAGGGCGGGGCTGTTCCTGCATTATTTGCCGTATATCAAGATGCAACAGGAGTTGCGACTGAAAAGGCACTTTCTTATGCTGATGGAATTGGAGCGACGAGAGCCGGTGTATTAGAAACGACGTTTAAAGAAGAAACAGAAACAGATTTATTTGGAGAGCAAGCTGTGCTTTGCGGCGGAGTAACTGCGCTAGTAAAAGCTGGATTTGAAACGTTAGTTGATGCTGGTTATCAACCGGAACTTGCATATTTTGAATGTTTACATGAACTAAAACTAATTGTCGACCTTATGTACGAAGGTGGACTTGAAAATATGAGATATTCAGTTTCAGATACAGCGCAGTGGGGAGACTTCGTATCAGGACCGCGCGTTGTGACTGAAGATACGAAGAAAGCGATGGGGACAGTATTAGCAGAAATTCAAGATGGTACATTTGCAAGAGGCTGGATTGCAGAGCATAAAGCAGGAAAACCAAATTTCCATGCGACAAATGAGAAAGAGAATGAACATGAAATCGAAGTAGTTGGACGTAAATTACGTGAAATGATGCCTTTCGTACAGCCGCGAGTAAAGGTAGGGATTAAATAATATGAAGCAGATTTTGTTCATGGATACAACGCTTCGTGATGGCGAACAATCACCAGGAGTAAATTTAAATGAACAAGAGAAGTTACAAATTGCTAGGCAATTAGAGAGGCTTGGTATTCATGTAATGGAAGCTGGATTCGCGGCAGCTTCCGAAGGTGACTTCCAATCGGTAAAACGCATCGCGAATACAATTCAAAATGCTACGGTTATGAGTTTAGCTAGAGCGAAAGAAAGTGACATTCGAAGAGCATATGAAGCTGTGAAAGGTGCTGTATCTCCTCGTCTACACGTATTTCTAGCTACGAGTGATATTCATATGAAATATAAACTTTGTATGTCAAAAGAAGATGTGTTAAATAGTATTCATCGTTCGGTTACGCTTGGAAAATCATTATTTCCGACAGTACAATTTTCTGCAGAAGATGCGACAAGAACATCGAGAGCATTTTTAGCTGAAGCAGTAGAAACTGCGATTCGCGCAGGAGCGAATGTAATTAATATTCCGGATACAGTTGGATATACGAATCCGGAAGAATATTATTCTCTTTTTAGATACTTACAAGAATCCGTTCCATCATATGAAAAAGCGATTTTTTCTTGTCATTGTCACGACGATCTTGGTATGGCAGTAGCAAATTCGTTAGCTGCGGTTGAAGGTGGAGCATTGCAAGTAGAAGGAACGATTAATGGCATTGGAGAAAGAGCAGGGAATGCAGCGTTAGAAGAAGTTGCGGTTGCTCTTCATATTAGAAAAGATTTTTATAAAGCAGAACCTTCGATGACTTTAAAAGAGATTAAGGCAACGAGTACATTAGTAAGCAGGTTAACGGGTATGGTTGTACCGAAAAATAAAGCAATCGTTGGAGCGAATGCATTTGCTCATGAATCAGGCATCCACCAAGATGGGGTTCTAAAAGAAGTAACAACTTATGAAATTATCGAACCAGCGCTTATAGGAGAATCTCAAAATCTCTTTGTACTTGGGAAACATTCTGGCCGTCATGCGTTTACGGAAAAAATGAAAGAGCTTGGTTATGAATTTACAAATGAAGAGCGAGATGCGGCATTCGAAGCATTTAAAAAATTGGCGGATCGTAAAAAGGAAATTACTGAGGAAGATTTACGCGCAATTATGCTTGGTGAAGCAGCATTTGCAGCCCAGCAATATAACATTACGCAATTACAAGTGCATTTCGTATCAAATAGTACACAATGCGCAACAGTTGTGCTGAAGGATGAGGAAGGAAATGTATATGAAGATGCAGCCACTGGTTCTGGTAGTATTGAAGCGATATACAATGCGATTCAAAGAATTTTAGGATTAGAATGTGAATTGGCAGATTATCGCATACAATCTATTACACAAGGTCAAGATGCACTTGCTCACGTTCATGTTGAATTAAAAGAAGGTAGTCACCAAATATCAGGTTTCGGAGTTGCGCAAGACGTATTGGAAGCGTCGGCGAGAGCTTATGTCCATGCAGCAGGGAAATTAAAATCTCTTATAGCGCTTGTGAAATAAATATTTGATAGGTGAGAGAAGCTTTCCTCACCTATCAAATCGAAGTTCTGAAAATTCAGTTAAAAGGAGTGTTAAAAATGGAAAAACGTATCGTTTGTTTAGCTGGTGATGGTGTTGGTCCAGAAGTTATGGAAAGTGCGAAGGAAGTATTGCATATGGTAGAAAGGCTATATGGACATCATTTTCATTTGCAAGATGAGTACTTTGGTGGTGTTGCTATCGATTTAACTGGGCAACCATTACCACAGCGAACACTTGCCGCCTGTTTAGCGAGTGATGCGGTTTTACTTGGAGCAGTAGGTGGACCAAGGTGGGATAGTGCGAAAGAAAGGCCTGAGAAAGGATTATTAGCATTAAGAAAAGGACTCGGTGTATTTGCGAATGTTCGCCCTGTAACGGTAGAAAGTGCAACTGCACATTTATCACCATTAAAAAATGCTGATGAAATTGATTTCGTTGTCGTTCGTGAATTAACAGGCGGAATTTATTTTTCTTATCCGAAAGAGCGAACGGAAGAAGTGGCGACAGATACACTTACGTATCATCGACATGAAATTGAACGTATCGTTTCGTATGCCTTTCAATTAGCAAATAAGCGGAAGAAAAAAGTAACATCTATTGATAAAGCGAATGTTTTAGAATCTAGTAAACTATGGAGAACTGTGACAGAAGAAGTAGCACTTCGTTACCCAAATGTGGAAGTAGAACACATTTTAGTAGATGCAGCGGCTATGGAATTAATTCGGAATCCAGGAAGATTTGATGTTATTGTAACGGAAAATTTATTTGGTGATATTTTAAGTGATGAGGCTTCAGTATTAGCTGGATCATTAGGAATGCTTCCATCAGCAAGTCACGCTGAAAAGGGGCCTTCATTATACGAGCCTATTCACGGATCAGCACCGGATATTGCGGGGAAAAATAAGGCAAATCCAATTGCGATGATGCGTTCTGTTGCAATGATGCTTGGGCAATCGTTCGGATTAACGAGAGAAGGATATGCAATTGAAGAAGCAGTTTCTGCAGTCCTTAAATCAGGAAAATGTACAGCAGATATCGGGGGGACTGAAACGACAACTTCATTTACAAAGGCAGTTATGCAAGAAATGGAAGAGCAAGCGTTAGTAGGGAGAGGAAAATAATGGGGAAAAGGTTACTAGATAAGCTTTGGGAAAGACATGTAGTTGCGACAAATGAAAATGGATTGGATTTATTATATATCGATCTACATCTTGTTCATGAAGTAACGTCACCGCAAGCCTTTGAAGGCTTGCGGCTTACAAATCGAACAGTCCGCAGACCAGATTTAACATTTGCAACAATGGATCATAATATTCCAACGAAAGATGTTTGGAATATTACCGATCGCATTGCGAAGCAGCAACTAGATACACTCCGGGAAAACTGTAAACAATTTCAGGTGCCATTAGCGGATATCGGAGATGAAGAGCAAGGGATCGTTCATGTTATAGGACCAGAACTTGGACTCACACAGCCAGGAAAAACGATTGTTTGTGGTGATAGTCATACAGCAACACACGGTGCTTTTGGCGCACTAGCGTTTGGTATTGGTACGAGTGAAGTGGAACATGTATTAGCAACGCAAACGTTATGGCAACGAAAGCCGAAAGCGATGGGCATTGAGTTAAAAGGAAAGTTACCGCAAGGTGTTTATGCGAAAGATATTATTTTACATCTCCTTTCAAAGTACGGAGTAGCAGTTGGAACAGGTTACGTAATGGAGTTTTACGGAGAGGCCATTCATGCTATGGATATGGAAGAGAGGATGACGCTTTGCAATATGGCAATTGAAGGGGGAGCAAAGGCTGGCATTATTGCACCAGATGAAAAAACGGTTGCTTACGTAAAAGGGCGTAAATATGCGCCGAAAGACTATGAATCTATTAAGGAAAAATGGTCAGAACTTTATACAGATTTAGATGCAGTTTATGATTTACATATTCTAGTAGATGTTACGGATTTAGCGCCGTACGTTACGTGGGGAACAAATCCTAGTATGGGTGTTCGGATTGATGAGAAATTGCCAGAAAAGCATGATGCAAATGACGAAAGAGCGTTTTCTTATATGGGGTTGAGTCCCGGACAAAGTACGTATGACATTCCAGTTCAACATGTTTTCATTGGATCTTGTACAAATTCTAGGCTTTCTGATTTAGAAATTGCTGCATCTGTCGTGAAAGGTAAAAAAGTAAAAGAAGGTGTGCGAGCACTTGTTGTACCTGGATCTCAAAGGGTAAGAGAAGCAGCGATGCATAAAGGATTACATCGCATATTTGAAGAAGCTGGATTTGAATGGAGAGAGCCCGGATGCTCAATGTGTCTAGGTATGAATCCAGATCAAGTGCCTGAAGGAGAACATTGTGCCTCTACGTCAAATCGCAATTTTGAAGGAAGACAAGGAAAGGGAGCACGAACGCATTTAGTTAGCCCGGCAATGGCGGCAGCGGCTGCGTTACATGGTCATTTTGTTGATATTAGAAAGGAGAGTTATGATGGAGCCATTTCGTATTCATAAAGGTACTGCCGCAGTACTGATGAATGATAACATTGATACAGATCAAATTATTCCGAAGCAATATTTAAAGAGAATTGAAAGAACTGGGTTTGGGAAGTTTTTATTTGATGAGTGGCGATATGATAATAATCGCCAAGAAAACCCTAATTTCCCGCTTAATGCGCAAGAAAGAAAAGGAGCCAGCATATTAATCACAGGTGATAATTTTGGATGTGGCTCGTCTAGAGAACATGCTCCATGGGCGCTTGCTGATTATGGTTTCCGCGTTATTATCGCTGGAGGATTTGCCGATATCTTTTATATGAATTGTATGAAGAATGGCATGTTACCGATTGTAATGGACAAAGATATGCGTGAACAACTTGCAAAAACAGATGCGAGGGAACAAATCACAGTTGATTTAGAAAATGAAATAATTATAACGAATATGCACAGATTTCATTTTACAATCGAGAAAATGTGGAAAGAGAAGTTATTGAATGGTTTAGATGAAATTAGTATTACAATGCAATATGAACAAGAAATAAAAGAGTATGAAAGAAAAGTGGCTTTATATTTAAAAAAGTGACGGAATATTAAAAATGTATTTACATTCAAAATTAACTGTTATATACTATGTGAAAATCAGAGGAGAAAGGGAGTAAGTATTATGAATACAATAAAATCTATTACAATGCTTACACAACTACATCATCATACATGAAACCCTTGAACCTAGCGTGAAAACGTGTAGGTACAAGGGGTATTCCCGTTGTACCTACACTCTACTGAAGAGCCTTGTAGGTATTTTGTCTACAAGGCTCTTTTTATTTTCGGCTTAGGTGAATGAAATAGGCATACATTAGAAGGGGAAAGGTGTGAAAATTCAGATGACAAAATGGAAACGGGCAAACCCGAATGGAACGAGAGATTATTTATTCGAAGAATGTACGTTAATTGAAGAAGTGGAGCAAAAATTAAGGCTTACTTTTTTAGAGAGAGGTTATGAGGAAATAAGAACACCTACAATTGAATTTTATGATGTTTTTGCATTTCAAAATAGACCGATAGATGAAGAGAAGATGTATAAATTTTTTGATGAAAAGGGAAGGATTATCGTTTTACGTCCAGATATGACAATTCCTTTAGCAAGAGTGATTGGAACACAGAGATGGGATACGCCACTTAAAGTGACGTATAGCGGGAATGTATTTCGAGCGAATGAATCCCATTCTGGAAAATATAATGAAATCGTACAAAGTGGTATTGAAGTTATCGGGATTGATAATGTAAGAGCTGAAATTGAATGTGTAATAAGTGTCATTCAAGCACTTCAAAAGTTGAAGGTGCAATCTTTTACAATTGAGATTGGGCAAGTACAGTTATATAAATGTATTGTAAAAAAACTCTCCATCCATGATGAAGAAGAAAGGGTACTTAGAACGTATATAGAAAGTAAAAATTATGCTGCCCTCTCAAATTTTATCGGAGAAAAGAAATTAGATCGATGCGATGAGACAGTAAGATTACTTGAGAAATTACCAAGGCTATTTGGAAATTTAGAAGTTATTGAGGAGGCAGAAAAGCTTGCTTCAAGTAATGAAATGAAAATGGCAATTGCAAGAGTAAAAGAAATGTATGAAACAATTGAAACGTTAGGATATGGTTCTTACATATCAATTGATTTGGGCATGATTCAACACTTAGATTACTATACGGGTGTTATTTTCAAAGGATATATATATGAAATTGGAGAAGAAATCGTTAGTGGCGGAAGATACGATGAGCTAATTGGGAATTTTGGAGAAATGCTGCCAGCTGTTGGACTCGCGGTACAAGTAAATCAAATTGTGAAGGCGCTGCAAGAGCAGCAAGAACCATATGAACGAAATCAAATTGATATTGTGATTCATTATGAGTTAAATAGATTAGCGGAAGCAGAAAGGTTACGAAATTTACTTCGAAAGGATGGGAAGAATGCTTGGTTATCTCTATTCTCTAATCTAAGCGATACCTTTCAATTTGCAAGAAAAAATAAAATAGGAACGGTCGTTGAGGCAAAGAATGAATATTTAGTGGAATATGTATGGAATGAGAAATGGGTAGTCCAGAAAGAAGGAGAGGCTTCATGCGTAACATTCAAATTGCGTTAACGAAAGGAAGATTAGAAAAACATGTCATTTCACTTTTTGAGCAGATTGGAATTGATTGTTTTGAGCTCAAAAATAAAGGTCGGAAGCTTGTATTTCAAAGTAAAAATACAAATGTTTCATTTATTTTAGTAAAAGCGGTTGATGTTGCTACTTATGTAGAACATGGGGTAGCTGATATTGGGATCGTTGGAAAAGATATTTTAATGGAAAACGAGAAAGATATTTATGAAATGCTGGATTTAGGAGTGGGGATTTGTAAGTTTTGTGTTGCTTCTATTCCTACGTATAATCCGAAGAGTTACCGGAAGAAAAGAATTGCTACGAAATACCCACATATTACTTCTACTTATTTTCATGATAAGGGAGAGGATGTAGAAATTATTAAAATAGAAGGTTCTGTAGAAATCGCTCCTCTTCTTGGATTGGCAGATGCGATTGTAGATATTGTTGAAACAGGAAAAACATTACAAGAGAATGGACTTATTGTATTTGAGGAAATGCACTCTATATCGGCTCGGATGATTGTAAATAAGGCAGCCTTAAAAACTAAAAAAGACGAAATATTCAGTATTATAAATATGATGGAGCAAGAAATCTTATCAGGGAAATAGGAGGACTTAAAATGAAAATCATTTATGAAGACTTTAAGGAGGCATTATCTAAAGTAAAAGTGCTAAGAGAAAACGCTAATATAATAGAAGAAACTGTTCAAAGAAGTGTAAGAGAAATCATTAGAAATGTAAGGGAAGGGAAAGATGAAGCTTTATCTTTCTATACAAAAAAGTTTGATGGTATAGAGATGAAAGATTTTCGTGTAAGTGAAGAAGAAATACAGCAAGCGAGTATGTTTGTAGAGAATTCATTTTTAGAAGCTTTAAAAGAGGCGAAGAAAAACATTGTTTCGTATCACGAGAAGCAAAAGAAGCACTCAATATTCGATTGTGAAAGTAAAGGGATAATTAGAGGGCAACTCATTCGGCCGTTAGAAAATGTAGGTGTATATGTACCGGGTGGGACAGCCTCATATCCTTCTTCAGTATTAATGAATGTATTGCCGGCGAAACTCGCAGGTGTGAAAAAGATTGTAATGGTAACACCGCCGAGGAAAGGAGGAATTGATCCGCATATATTAGCTGCTGCAAATCTTGCGGGAGTAGATGAAATTTATACGATAGGTGGCGCGCAAGCAATTGCTGCTTTAGCATACGGGACGGAATCGATTCCGAAAGTGGATAAAATAGTTGGACCGGGAAATTTGTATGTCGCTCTAGCGAAGCGAGAAGTATACGGAATAGTAAATATCGATATGATTGCTGGTCCATCAGAAATTGTAGTTGTCGCGGATGAAACAGGTAATGCAAAATATATCGCAGCGGATTTATTATCGCAAGCAGAGCATGACGAGAGGGCGACGGCGATTTGTATTACAACGAATATGGAACTAGCTAAAGAAGTAGAAAAAGAGATAGAAAGACAGTTAGAAACGTTACCAAGAAGTGAAATTGCACGTGAATCGATAAATAGAAATGGAGCCATCTTTATCGTTCCTTCTTTAGAGGAGGCACTAAAGTTATCAAATGAAATTGCTCCAGAACATTTAGAGTTACATATAAAAGAACCGATGAATGCTCTAGGTTATGTGAAACATGCAGGCTCTATTTTCCTTGGGCCATATGCACCTGAACCGCTCGGGGATTATTTAGCGGGACCGAATCATGTATTACCAACGAGCGGAACGGCAAGATTTTTTTCTCCGTTATCAGTCGATGATTTCGTGAAAAAATCAAGTTTTATTTCTTATACGGAGGAAGCATTAAAAAATGTACAGCATCATATTGCAGAGCTTGCAAATAAAGAAGGGTTACATGCACATGCGAGAGCAATCCAAATAAGGTTTGAGGAGGAAAAATAATGCGTCAGTCCAGTCAAGTACGTCAGACGACAGAAACAAAAATTAAATTAAGTTTGCAGCTTGATGAAAGTACAAATGTATCTATTCAAACGGGGGTTGGTTTTTTCGATCATATGATTACTTTATTTGCTAGACATGGAAGATTTGGATTGCAAGTTGAAGCAGAAGGTGATGTATTTGTCGATGCACATCACACCGTTGAAGATGTTGGAATTGTACTCGGAAATTGCTTGAAAGAAGCATTGCAAAATAAAGAGGGAATTAATCGTTACGGTTCTGCGTATGTACCGATGGATGAATCTTTAGGATTTGTCGCAATTGATATAAGTGGACGCTCATATTGTGTATTTCAAGGGGAATTAACAAATCCGAAGCTCGGGGATTTTGATACAGAATTGACGGAAGAATTTTTTAGAGCAGTTGCACATGCTGCCAATATTACATTACATGCGCGCGTTCTATATGGAAGTAATACACATCACAAAATTGAAGCATTATTTAAAGCTTTTGGTAGAGCACTTAGAGAAGCGGTCGAAAAAAATGCCAACATTACTGGTGTAAATTCAACGAAAGGGATGTTGTAATTGATTGCCATTATAGATTATGGAATGGGGAATATTCGCAGTGTAGAGCAAGCATTAAAATATATTGGGGCAGAGTACATTGTAACGAGTGATAAAGAAGAGATATTGAGAAGCGATGGCGTGATTTTACCGGGAGTAGGTGCATTTCCGAAAGCGATGGACGTATTAGAAGAAAGAGATTTAGTGTGTGTATTAAAAGAAGTTTGTGACATAGGAAAACCAATCCTCGGTATATGTTTGGGCATGCAACTTTTATTTGAACGAAGTGAGGAACTAAAAGATTGTAGCGGGCTAGGTTTACTACCAGGGGAAATTCGTAAGTTAAAAGTTTCGTATAAAATTCCTCATATGGGATGGAATGAATTAAGGAAGGAAAGAGAATTTCCGCTTTGGAATGGATTAGTGGATGGTTCTTTCGTGTATTATGTTCACTCATATTACGCGGATTGTCCAGATGAAATTGTATGCGGAGTAAGTGATTATGGAATGCAAGTACCAGGGTTTGTAGCGAAAGGAAATGTATTTGGTGCACAGTTTCATCCAGAAAAAAGTGGCGAAATTGGCATGCAAATATTAAAAAATTTTCAAGGGGTGGTAGAAACATGGAAATCTTCCCAGCTATCGATTTAAAAGAAGGACGATGCGTTAGACTTTATCAAGGAGAGTTTAGTAAAGAAACGGTGATGAATGAAGATCCGGTAGCGCAGGCAATCATATTTGAAAAGCTTGGAGCGGAAATACTACACATTGTTGATTTAGACGGTGCAATTGCTGGCGAGTCGTTAAATTTGCCCGTCATTGAAAAAATCTGCAAGGCGGTACGTATTCCTGTGCAAGTGGGAGGAGGAATTCGTTCACTTGTAGCGGTGGAGGAGTTATTGTCAGTAGGTGTAGAAAAAGTGATTTTAGGAACAGCAGCTCTTTATGATAAGTCATTTTTAGAGGAAGCAGTTCGTCTATATAAAGAGAAAATTATTGTTGGAATTGATGCGAAAAATGGTTTCGTAGCAACGAGAGGTTGGCTTGATCTGTCTGAAATTTCTTATATTAGTTTAGCGAAACAAATGGAAAGTTTAGGTGTTCAAACGATTGTGTTTACAGACATTTCGAAAGACGGGACGCTTGCAGGGCCAAATTTTGAACAATTGGTGTTACTTCAAAAAAGTGTGGGCATTCGTCTCATTGCCTCTGGAGGAGTGGCATCTATTCAAGATGTGAAAAAGTTAAATGATATGAATATATATGGTGTCATAATTGGAAAGGCGCTTTACGAGAAAACGATTGATTTAGAAGAAGTGTTACAGGTAACGAAGTTATGTTAGCGAAACGAATTATTCCATGTCTAGATGTGAAAGAAGGGCGAGTCGTAAAGGGTGTAAATTTTATAGGATTACAAGATGTCGGTGATCCGGTTGAAATAGCTGAAGCATATAACGAGGCAGGGGCAGATGAAATCGTATTTTTAGATATTACAGCGACTCATGAAGGAAGAAAAACGATTATAGATGTTGTAGAAAAAACAGCAGCTAAAGTATTTATTCCTCTTACGGTTGGCGGGGGGATTTCAAGTGTGAAAGATATGTACAATTTACTAAGAGCTGGAGCAGACAAAGTTTCAATAAACTCAGCGGCAGTGCGAAACCCGAAGCTAATAGAAGAAGGGGCAGAACACTTTGGATCACAATGTATTGTCGTGGCAATTGATGCTAGAAAAGTTGCAGAAGGTAAATGGAACGTATACGTCAACGGCGGAAGAGTTGACACAGGAATGGATGCCATAGAATGGGCGAAGCGTGTTGTTAAACTCGGGGCAGGTGAAATTTTGTTAACGAGTATGGATGCAGATGGAACGAAAAGCGGATATGACCTTCGTTTAACAGAAGAAATTTCAAAAAGTGTTTCCATTCCAGTCATCGCATCAGGAGGCTGTGGTCATACGGATCACATTATAGAAGTTTTTCAAAAGACAACAGTTGATGCAGCGTTAGCGGCATCCATCTTTCATTATGGTGAGGCGACAGTGCAGAGTGTAAAGCGAAAATTAAGAGATGCAAATGTTGAGGTGCGATTATGAAACCTAATTTTTCAAAAGGATTAATACCGGCAATTGTCGTCGAAGAAGGTACGAAAGAAGTTTTAATGCTAGCTTATATGAATGAAGAAGCATATGAAAAAACGTTAGAGACGAAAAGAACATGGTTTTACTCTCGTTCGAGGCAGTCGTTATGGAATAAGGGAGAAACATCAGGGAATGTTCAATATGTGCAATCTCTATACTTAGATTGTGATCAAGATTCAATTGTTGTGAATGTGAAACAAGTAGGACCTGCTTGTCATACGGGGGAGAAGACATGTTTTCACTATCAAATTATATAGGGGGATACATATGGAAAATGCCTTTAAGTTGCTGTATAAAACAATTGAAGAACGAAAGGAAAGCCCACTTCCTGAATCGTATACAAATTATTTATTTTCAAAAGGAGAAGATAAAATTTTAAAGAAAATTGGTGAAGAGTGTGCTGAAGTAATTATCGCATGTAAAAATAATGATAAAGAAGAAGTAGTGAAAGAAATGGTTGATGTATTTTATCACTGTTTCGTTTTATTAGCTGAAAAAAATATCGCATTGGAAGATGTCATGCGAGAGGTGAAAGAACGAAATGGAAAGCTTTCGAGAATTGGGGATAGAAGGGAAATAGATACATTATAAGGGGGAATGTATATGAAAGTAGATTATCATCTTCACTTAGAAGAAGGACCGTATTCAATAGGGTGGCTTGCTAAAATAAATGAAGCGTTGGAATGTTATGAACCGCTTCAAGAAAGGCATTCTATTGATTGGCTTATGAAAACACAAGAGCGTTTGCAAAAGCGTGTGAAGGAAGGGCCATTTACAACAGAATGGATAGATCTATATTTAGAAGAAGCTGTGCGAAAAGGAATAAAAGAAGTGGGAATTGTTGATCATCTATATCGTTTTCATGAAGCAAAAGGATATTATGAAAAATATGTAGATATTAGTGATTCTAAGCTCGGTCGTATACAGAAAGAATGGTTAGATCAAGTAAGGGTAGTTTCACTGTATGATTTTACAAAGGCAATTGAAGAGGCGAAAGAACGATGGAGTAAAAGAGGTGTCACACTTAAACTTGGAATTGAAGCGGATTATTTTATTGGTTGTGAAGGAGAGTTAAAAGAATTATTAGCGCTAGGAGACTTTGATTATGTAATTGGTTCCGTTCATTTTCTAAATGGCTGGGGATTTGATAATCCAGATACGAAAGAATATTTTGAGGTGCATGACCTACGCGCATTATACGATACGTTTTTTAAAACAGTTGAGAGTGCGATTCGTACCGAGTTATTTGATATTATCGCTCATCTAGATAATATAAAGGTATTTAATTATCGATTGGATGAGAATGAACAGCTTTCTTATTATGAGGAAATTGCCTGTGCGTTAGTAGAAACGAATACGGCAACAGAAATAAATGCAGGATTGTACTATCGTTATCCTGTTCGTGAAATGTGCCCAAGTCCACTATATTTACAAGTATTAGCTAAGTATGGTGTTCCAATTACGATTTCTTCGGATGCCCATTATCCAAATGATTTAGGGAACTATGTACAAGAAAATGTACAAACACTACGAGCTCACGGTGTTACTCAGGTTGCAACATTTACGAAGCGAGCAAGAGTAATGAGGTCGCTTGAAGAAGAAGTAACAAATTCAAAATGAAACGCAATTTTTTGATGAAAACCACCCTTTTTGTTCAAAATAAGAAAGAATGAAAAGGAGGGTAAGAAATGGCGAAACAACAAAATAAACAAAATGTACAAAATGTACAAGTTGCACAGCAACAAGCTTATACTTCTGAAACGAATGCTGCATCTCAATCGGTTATTGAGGAGCAAATTAGCGATACGGTTGCAGAAGGAACGATTGATGTGAAGCTCGGAAAAGAATCGCAGGAAAAAGCGTAAGAAGAGGGGAGAGTTGCATCTCCTCTTTTTTTATGGAAAAGTGTCGATTTTCAAAACTATAATCAAATTCCTTGGTTTTTATATGTGGATTTCTTACAATGAAATATAAGAGATATCTTATTTTCTATAGAAGAGGTGTTAGTAGTGGCAAAAATATTAGTAGCGGGAAAAATTCCGGAAATTGGATTAGAACTATTAAAAGATCATGATGTAGAAATGTACGATAAAGAGGAGTTAATTTCTATAGATGAATTAACAGAGCGTGTAAAAGATAAAGATGCATTGTTAAGTTTACTTTCGACAAAGGTGCCAAAAGAAGTTATTGATGCAGCGCCTCATTTAAAGATTGTTGCAAACTATGGTGCTGGTTACGACAATATTGACTACACGTATGCGGGTGAAAAAGGAATTGCAGTAACGAATACACCGAAAGTATCAACGGAAGCGACTGCAGAATTAACATTTGCACTTCTTTTAGCAGCGGCGCGTAGAATTCCTGAAGGGGATACGTTATGTCGTACGACTGGATTTAACGGATGGGCACCGTTATTTTTCTTAGGACGAGAAGTCCACGGTAAGACAATCGGAATTATTGGTCTTGGAGAAATCGGGAAGGCTGTTGCAAAACGTGCGAAAGCATTTGGAATGGATGTTTTATATACAGGGCCAAATCGTAAGTTTGAAGCTGAAAGTGAACTGGGAGCAACGTATGTGACGTTGGAAAAATTATTACAAACAGCAGATTTTATTACAATTAACTGTGCTTATAATCCGAAATTACATCATATGATTGATGAAGAGCAGTTTAAAATGATGAAGAAAACAGCGTATATTGTAAATGCTTCACGTGGACCAATTATGAATGAAGCAGCACTTGCTCATGCATTAAAAACGAATGAAATTGAAGGGGCAGCTCTTGATGTGTTTGAATTTGAACCGAAAATTACAGAAGAGCTAAAAGAGTTAAAGAATGTAGTACTTGCTCCCCACGTAGGGAATGCAACGTTTGAAACTCGTGATGCGATGGCTGAAATGGCTGTCAGAAATATTTTAGCTGTATTAAACGGCGAAGAGCCAGTAACACCTGTAAATCAAAAGGTATTAGTCACAAAATAAAAAGAAGCCTTCCGGACTCGGAAGGTTTTCTTATTTTTCTTTATTCGCTTTTTTAGACGGTCTTTGTCTAATGAATTGAGATAACATGTACAAAATATATAGTGGAATGGCAATGAATAAGAAAACAGAAAAATTGCCAAATCCTGTTTGATACATTGTAATAATGATTCCAACTAAAAATAGTGTAATAATGATGCTATATCGTGGAATTGGTACATCTTTTAAACTTGGGATACGAATGCGGCTCACCATTAAAAATGCGAACGTTACAAATACGGTAATAAGAACGATTTTTGGAATGGTATGTGAAAATAATGTTAAGAAAGCAACAAGCCCTCCCGCTGCTGTAATCGGTACTCCAGTGAAATATTTCATTGAAGTAGAAGATGGTGTTACATTAAATCGTGCTAAACGATATGCTCCGAAAAGAGGGAATAATCCCGCTATGTATAATCCGATGATTCCGTAGTTTGAGAAAGATGTGTAATACATTAAAACAGCAGGTGCTGCACCAAATGTTACGACATCTGCAAGCGAGTCGAGCTCTTTTCCCATTTGTGAATCAACACGTAATAAACGAGCAACACGACCATCAAGACTATCTAACATCATCCCGATAAGTACTAAAATAGCAGCTGATTTATAATATCCTAAAGATGCATAGCCGATTGATAAAAATCCGCTATATAAATTTCCGAGCGTAAATAAGTTTGGAATAGCTGCTCTATACAAAATCTGATCCCTTGCTTTCTGTAATAAATTCTTAATTAGTGTATGAAAGTTTACTTATTTTATCATACCATAAATTTATTCCTCATACGAAAGAAATTACCAATTTGTGAAAGATTTCATAGAAGGATGAGGAATAAATTAAGTGAAAATAAAAAGAGGAAGCAACTTGTATAAAGTTGCTTCCTTTACTATTCAAATTTCGTTGTCATCGTTCCGGTTTTATATCGATTATTAGGATCGAAACGTAATAAATCTCCATAAATTAATTTATCGGAGAGTTTTAATTCTGTTTTTGCTTTTTCAATATACGGCTGACATAGCGTCATGTCAGCTTCTTCACCCGTACTTCTTTTGTAGCACATATTTTTTGTATAAACATACTCTTCAGAAACAAAGCTACCATCACGCATTACCATAAGCGGGTCTTTTTCTTTAATAAATAAGTCAGTTCCAAATTCAACGGATTTATTTGTTTTAATACCAAGTAAATGAAGGAGCGTTGGTTTAATATCAATTTGACCAGATACTTTAGAAACAACTTTTCCTTCTTGACCAGGCACATGAATAATAAGAGGAACGCGTTGTAATTGCATAGAATCGAATGGTGTAATAGTATCTTTTCCTAGGAACTGTGCCATAGCTGCGTTATGGTTTTCGGAAATACCATAATGATCACCATAAATGACAATAACGGAATTATCATACAGTCCTTCTTCTTTTAATTGTTTAATAAATAATTTAAGAGCTTCATCTGTGTAACGAACAGTTGGGAAGTAGCGGTTTACAACACCACTTTCTGAGTTGAATTCATCAACATATTGGTCTTCCGGATTTAGAAGAAACGGAAAATGATTTGTTAATGTAATAAATTTTGTATAGAACGGTTGCGGTAAAGATTTTAACTTTGGAATAGATTGTTCAAAGAACTCTTTATCTTTTAATCCCCAACCGACAGACATTTGTTCCGTTCCTGCGTAATCATTTAAATTAAAGTAACGATCATATCCAAGCGCAGGGTACATTACATCCCGATTCCAAAACGTTTTATCATTTGAATGGAAGACGGCAGAAGAATATCCGTATTTCTTTAATTGTTCTGGTGTCGCTGTGTATTCATTTGTTGCATGAGTAAAGAATACAGAACCACGATCTAGCGGATAAAGTGAGTTTTCAACGATAAATTCGGCATCAGAAGTTTTGCCTTGTCCAGTTTGATGATAGAAGTTATCGAAATAGAAACTATCCTTAATAAATTCATTTAAAAATGGTGTAATTTCTTTTCCATTTATTTTTTTATTAATAACAAAGCTTTGCGTAGATTCCATTGAAATTAAAATTACATTTTTACCTTTTGCAGCTCCAAATAATTTTTTATCAACTTGTTTGTCTTTTGAGTCTGTATAGTTTTTGATTTCAGAAAATCCATCCCCACTTGCAAATACACGCTCAGCTGAAGACTTGGATTGAAGCGTAATATCAAATAGATGATATGTGTATAAACCTAAATTCTTCACGACAGTTTGACGGTCAAATGAGCGTGAGAACATTTGTGGTTTATAAATAACTGATACAACAATTTGTAGTGCTAATAAAGCTGTTACACCGCTAAAGAAAGTTCGCTTCTCTGAGCGGGAAAGTGGTGTTTTGTCACCAAATGATGGGAATTTACGCGAAATAAACATTAAAATAATTGCATCTGCAAATAAAAGTAATGTTTTGTACGTAAAGAGTTCTTTTATACTTGTCCCTAAATCAGCCATATTGTTTGTTTGGAATAAAACCGGGAAAGTAACGAAATCGTTATAGAACCCATAAAACATTGCGTTTCCAAATAAAATAAATGACAGTATAAAACTGATTCCAATTATAATTCGGTTTCGGTGCTTAGATGCAAGTAAAGCTAAGCCGAAAAATAAAAGTAACGCAGCTAGTGGATTAATAAAAAGCATGAATTCTTCAAAGAAATTATCAATTTTAATATCAAATGCTAGCTTGTACACAATATATGTTTTAATCCATAGTAAAACGACTGCAACGAGTGCAAATCGCAGTTTTGGAAACAGATGTTGTAGCATAATATACTCCTCTCCTAAAAAGCATGACAGTTCTTGTGAGTCAGTTTGCTTAACGACTCATTATATATATACGAACAGCCCTTTGTTATTATGATTATTATACTATGAGTATCATTATACGAAAATAAAAGAGAGTTGTGGGCTTTTTTATAATAATCGAGTAGAAAAAGAGTGGTGGGAGACAATAAAACAGAATTTCTATGTATGATAATTATCGTACGCAGAAAGAATCGCGTGATAATACGGAGGTTATAATGCGGAAATTATTATATTTTATAGCATGCGGTATTGTTATACTTTTTACCTCACCGAGTGTGTCAATAGCTCAATATGATGCACCTCTTATGGAAGATGCACTTTATTCTGTTTTATTTCCAAAAATAAATAAAGCAATTGAAAAACAATATGGAAGTTTGAAACCGTATCAATGTCCTAAAATTATTAGTTTAAAAAAAGTGTATAGCGGTACATATTTATTTCAAGCAAGTATTGAAGTGACAAAGTATGAACGTGTTGCTGGGAAAATTGCTCCGCCATTTGAGAAGGTAACGATTACATTTAATAACGAAGAAGGCGAATGGGAAGTGACAAAGATTTCAGTAAAGCGCTTACCAAACGATACAAAGTTAAACTGTAAAAAAACAATATAAAAAATTGTTTGACAAATAAAATGGTCCTTTGGTATTGTTAATAGCAACAATTAGATGTTTGAAAATTAAATAGACTTACCTCATCTACTCTCAAAGGTAGAGGCCGCGATAGGAAAGAGTAAGCTATGGGAGATTTAATGGAATCTGTGATCATAGGTTGAAAGGGACTATTGCCGAAATATAAGAATAACCATCTTATTCATATATTGGGACTGCATTGAATAAATGTAGTACTGTCATAAGATTTATTTTATGGAGAGCTATTTGGAGATGTTGATGCGGTTTCTTATTTTGAGGAGATAACAACTCGTTTATTTTTTCAATATATATTTTTCCTAATAAGAAACGCGTGTGAACATTGTTCCGCGCGTTTTTTGTCTATCTAAAAGCGTGCTGCAATGAATAGAAGATTGGGGTTATGAGTTTTAGAGGAAATAAGGGAGGAATTTAAATGTATTTACACGGCACAAGCCGAATTAATGGGCAAGGACACTTAGAAATTGGAGGGTGCGATACGACGCAGCTAGCAAAGCAATACGGAACACCACTTTATGTATACGATGAAGAGTCTATTCGAGGAAAATGCCGAGCGTTTCATCGTGCTTTTAAAGAAAGTGGTTTCTCTTATCAAGTAGCATATGCAAGCAAGGCGTTCTTGTGCATGGAGATGTGCCGAGTAGTTCGTGAAGAGAATATGTCATTAGACGTTGTTTCTGAGGGAGAATTATATACTGCGCTCCAAGCAGGATTTCCAGCATCACGTATTCATTTTCATGGAAATAATAAAACAGAAGAAGAAATAGTGATGGCTCTTCAGGCGAATATTGGTTGTTTTGTCGTAGATAATTTCTTTGAATTAGAAGTTTTACACGATTTAGCGATGCAACATGGGAAATTTGTGAACATATTAATTCGTGTAACGCCTGGAGTAGAGGCGCACACACATGAATATATTACAACAGGCCAAGATGATTCGAAATTTGGATTTGGCGTTTCAAACGGTCAAGCGATGCAGGCAATTGGATTTGCTTTACAAAAATCAAATTATAATGTGCTAGGGATTCATTCACATATCGGATCGCAAATATTTGAAACAGCTGGTTTTGTTCGAGCAATTGAAGTTCTTCGCCAATTTTTAGAAAAAGTGAGAGAGCAAACAAACTATGTAGTAAAAGTGTTAAATGTAGGCGGGGGATTTGGAATACGCTACACAGAGTCGGATACACCATTAACTCTTGAGACATATGTGCGAGCTGTAACAAGTGCAGTGAGAGAACAATTTACTGTATGTGAATATCCATTGCCAGAAATATGGATTGAACCAGGCCGTAGCATTGTAGGTGATGCTGGGACAACAATTTATACAGTTGGATCTGTGAAAGATATTCCTGGTATTCGGAAATATGTATCAGTCGATGGTGGAATGACAGATAATTTAAGACCTGCTTTATATAGTGCGCGTTATGAAGCGATGTTAGCGAATCGAGGGAATGATGAGAATGAGGAACTCGTTTCGATTGCCGGGAAATGCTGTGAGAGTGGAGACATGTTGATTTGGGATATTCATTTACCGAAAGTCGCTGCTTCTGATTTACTAGCAGTTTCCTGTACAGGAGCATACGGGTACTCGATGGCGAATAATTACAATCGGATTCGAAGACCAGCCGTTGTCTTTGCAAAAGGCGGAACATCGCAAGTAGTTGTGGAACGCGAAACATATGAAAATATTATTGGGAACGATCGCATACGTATTAAAGAGCTTGTCTAAATAGAAAAAGGAGTTGTTCGGATGGGCAATTCCTTTTTTGTAAAATAAAATAATTAAAATATATCGGAAAACTAGGATTGAAAAAAATCAGAATTGTGATAAAATACAAATACAAAGCTTATCAAGAGAAGCGGAGGGAACTGGCCCGAAGAAGCTCGGCAACCTGCTTATAGAAAGCAAGGTGCTAAATCCAGCAAAATGGAATCCATTTTGAAAGATAAGGTAAAATATATTACCGAACAGTCTTTTCGAAATGGGAAAGATTTTTTTTATGAATAAAAAGGGGGGCTGTTCGCGTGAGTGTACGGGAACATTTTGATGAAGTATCCGAGAAGATTGAAGCGATGCTTGCTGATATGAAATATGGTTCGATTACAATTGTTGTGCAAGATGGAAAAGTAATTCAGTTAGAGAAAAGTGAAAAAGTACGTTTAAAGTGAAAAGCGCTGACTAGAAAAACTAGAGGCGGTTTTAACCTATTTCATTAGGTTAAAACCGTCTTTTTGCTTTTACAGGGGGAAAAAACATGTTGACGTATGAAACGTGGGAAGAAAATGTTGTTTCATTTTCGGAAGAAGATGAAACGAAAGGTGCGCTATCAGTATTAAAGTGGGCTTATAAAGAATATAAAGATGAGATTGTCTACGCATGTAGCTTTGGGATGGAAGGTATGGTATTGCTGCACCTTATAAACCAAGTAAATCCATCTGCTAAAGTTGTATTTTTGGATACAAATGTTCATTTTCAAGAAACGTATGAATTAATTCAAAAAGTGCGGGAACGATTTCCTTCATTGAATATTATAGAAAAACAGCCAGAACTTACACTTGATGAACAGGCGAAGTTGCATGGTGAAAAACTGTGGGAGAGCAATCCGAATCTTTGTTGTAAGATTAGAAAAATTTTACCTTTAGAAAAATCATTAGTCGTGGAAAAAGCATGGATATCGGGCTTAAGAAGGGAACAATCAGAAACACGTAAGCATACAAAGTTTATAAATCAAGATCATCGTTTTCAATCTATTAAAGTTTGTCCACTCATTCATTGGACGTGGAAAGAAGTTTGGCGATATGTATACAAACATAGCTTGCCGTATAACCCGTTGCATGATGTTGGCTATCCAAGTATTGGATGTGAGAAATGTACGTTACCTGTAGGGGATGGTGGCGATTTAAGAGATGGTAGATGGGCTGGAAAAATGAAAACTGAATGTGGTCTTCATTACCAATAAGATGAATCTTGAAATAAAACTAAGAGAGGATATAGAAAAATGAGCATAGTAAACGAATTAGTAAACCGTATAGATGAGACATATGACGTATCACAAATTGAAAAAGAAATTAAATTAGACAATATTGCGTTAAGTGATTTAGAACTATTGGCGACAGGTGGATATAGCCCGCTTACTGGTTTTTTAGGGAAGGAAGATTATGATTCAGTTGTAGAAACGCTTCGTTTAGCAAATGGTAGTGTGTGGAGTATACCGATTACATTACCGGTAACAGAAAAAGTCGCAGAAAGCCTGAAGGCTGGAGAGGAAGTAAAGCTTGTCAACAATGGAAATATATACGGTGTCATTCAAATAGAAGATATTTTTGTACCAGATAAAGAAAAAGAAGCGTTACTTGTATATAAAACAACGGATGAGGCTCATCCAGGAGTGAAAAAATTATATGAACGACCAAACGTTTACGTTGGAGGAACTATTATTCTAACAAAACGCTTTGAAAATAATCAATTTCCTTCTTATCATTTAGACCCAATTGAAACGAGGGAAGCATTTAAAAAACGTGGGTGGAAAACAGTGGTCGGATTTCAAACGAGAAACCCGGTACATCGTGCCCATGAGTATATTCAAAAATCTGCTCTTGAAATTGTAGATGGTCTCTTTTTAAATCCACTCGTTGGAGAAACGAAATCGGATGATATTCCTGCTGATGTAAGAATGGAAAGCTATGAAGTACTCCTTCAAAACTATTATCCGAAAAATCGTGTCTTTTTAAGTGTATTTCCTGCTGCAATGCGTTACGCAGGACCAAGGGAAGCTATATTTCATGCGTTAGTAAGAAAGAATTTTGGATGTACACACTTTATTGTAGGGCGTGATCATGCTGGAGTAGGAGATTATTACGGAACATACGAAGCGCAAGAAATCTTTACAAATTTTACGATAGAAGAGTTAGGAATTACACCACTATTCTTTGAACATAGTTTTTACTGCACGAAATGTGAAGCGATGGCTTCAACGAAAACATGTCCGCACGGAAAAGAAGATCATGTTATTTTATCGGGTACGAAAGTAAGAGAATTATTAAGAAACGGTGAGATTCCGCCAAGTACATTTAGTCGTAAAGAAGTAGTAGAAGTGCTAATTAAAGGTTTAAAAAAAGAAGTAGTAACAGAATAGGGAGAGAACGAGATGGATACGAATATTACTTGGCATACAGCTTCGGTTTCAAAAGATGATAGAAGAGTGAAGAATGGACATCACAGTTTTGTAATTTGGTTTACTGGTTTATCAGCTTCGGGTAAATCTACAGTAGCGAATGCGGTCGCTCGTAAACTGTTTGAAAAGAATATTGGAAATTATGTGCTGGATGGGGATAACATTCGCCACGGTTTAAATAAAGACTTAGGATTTTCTGAAAGTGATCGCATGGAAAATATAAGACGTATTGGCGAAGTGGCAAAGTTATTTGTAGACCAAGGAGCAGTTGTCCTTACAGCATTTATTTCACCATTTCGAGTAGACCGCAAACAAGTAAGAGATTTATTAGCGGCAGATGAATTTATTGAAATTTTTGTGAAGTGTCCGATTGAAGAGTGTGAGAAACGTGATCCGAAAGGGCTTTATAAAAAGGCAAGAAAAGGTGATATTAAGGATTTCACAGGTATTGATTCGCCTTATGAAGAGCCAGAGCAAGCAGAATTAATTGTAGAAACGCACAAATATTCTATTGAAGAATGTGCAGAACAAATCGTGAAGTACTTACAAGAGCGTAGTTTTATATAGGGGGATAAACAATGAGTTATGAAAAAGTATGGGCTAACAATGAAAAATTAAATCAGACCGAGAAAAATAAATTAGAAAAAGATGGCTTAGAAATTTTTAATGATATTCCTTACTATGCGGAAAATGGTTTCGAATCTATTCCGAAAGAAGAGTGGGATGCCTTTAAATGGGCAGGCTTGTATTTACAAAGACCGAAAGAAGCTGGTTATTTTATGATGCGGGTAAATATTCCGTCAGGGATTATTACAAATGCACAGGCAGAAGTACTTGCTTCTATCGCTGAAGATTATGGACGTGATGTAATAGATATTACGACGAGACAGGCGATTCAGTTTCACTGGTTAGAAATTCAGCAAATTCCAGATATTTTTAAAAGATTAGCAAGAGTTGGGTTATCTTCAGCGGGGGCTTGTGGTGATATAACGCGGAATATTACAGGTAATCCGCTTGCTGGAATTGATGCAAATGAACTATTCGATACAACGCATATTGTAAAAGAAGTATATGATTACTTCCAACATAATGAAGAGTTTTCTAACTTGCCACGTAAATTTAAAATGTCTATTAGTTCTAATATTTATAATTCAGCAAACGCAGAAATTAACTGTGTTGCATTTACGCCTGCAACGAAAGAAATAGATGGTGAGAAAAAAGTTGGTTTTCATATAAAAGTAGGTGGAGGATTATCAGCTCGACCGTATTTAGCTGATGAATTAGATGTGTTCGTTTTACCAGAAGAAGTGAAGGCGGTGGCGATTGCGATTGCTACTATATTCCGTGATTTTGGATATCGTGAAAAACGTCATTTAGCTCGGTTGAAATTTCTTGTTGCGGACTGGGGAGCAGCGAAATTTAAAGAGAAACTAATAGAGTATACAGGGCCTTTACAAAGTAAAGGGGAAAGTGCACTCAAAGGATGGAATGCAGGCTATTTTTATGGTGTTCAAGACCAAAAACAAAAGGGATTAAAGTATGTAGGTTTTAATGTACCGGTAGGTCGTTTACATGCAGAAGAAATGTTTGAGATTGCAAGAATCGCAAAGCAATATGGAAATGGACAAATTCGTACATGTAACTCGCAAAACTTCATTATTCCGAATGTTCCTCCGGAAAATGTAAAAGGATTACTTAGTGAACGGCTGTTTGAAGCGATATCTGCTAGCCCGAAATCATTTATTGGTCATGCGGTTTCATGTACCGGTATTGAATATTGTAATCTTGCACTAGTAGAAACGAAAGAAAGATTACGAAAAATTGCAGAATACTTAGATACACAAATTGCACTCGATGTTCCAGTTCGAATTCATATGGTAGGCTGCCCGAATTCATGTGGTCAACGTCAAATTGCTGACATTGGGTTACAAGGGGTGAAAATGAAAACGAAGGAAAAAGGCATTGTTGAAGCGTTTGAAATATACGTAGGTGGAACGTTGTTAGATGGTGGTGCTTATAATCAAAAGTTAAAAGGAAAAATAGATGGCGAAGATTTACCAGATGTACTTGCATCATTTATAAGTTATTTCAAAGAGAATAAATTACCAGCCGAGACATTTTATGATTTTGTAGGTCGTGTTGGTGTAGATACATTACAAATAGCGTTAAATAACGTGCTAGAAGAAGTAATAGCGTCTTAGGAGGGACGATATGGATTTATATCGATTTGAAGCTGTGTTAGTAAATAGTATTGTTCCGATTGTTGTTGTTGCTCAAAGTGAAGAACAGGCATTTAAGCTTGCGGAGATTGAGCTTGAAAAGCATTTTTTACCGTTGCCAGAGGTAAAAGAGATTTCTTTGTTTGAAAAAAAGAAGATTCGAAAAGGTGGGGCATTTGTTATTCATGAGTAGAGATCAGTAATACGAAAAAATAAAAACTTCCATTCTTATATACGAATGGAAGTTTCATTTTAATAGAAGAAATGAGGAGAGATGATGGGAAAGGTTTATATTGTTGGAGCAGGTCCTGGCGATCCAGATTTAATTACTGTTAAAGGGTTGAAATGTATTGAGAAGGCAGATGTTATTTTATACGACCGACTTGTGAATAAAGAGCTGCTTTCACACGCAAAGCCTGGCGCGGATTTAATTTATTGCGGAAAACTCCCGAATTATCACACGATGAAGCAAGAGACAATTAACACGTTTCTTATTAAGTATGCGAAAAAAGGAAAAGTTGTAACGAGGCTTAAGGGTGGCGATCCATTTGTGTTTGGTAGAGGGGGAGAAGAAGCTGAAGCATTAGCAAAGCAAGGTGTACCATTTGAAATCATTCCTGGTATTTCAGCTGGAATAGCTGCTCCTGCTTATGCGGGCATTCCAGTGACGCACCGTGATGCAAGTGCAAGTTTTGCTATTGTGACTGGGCATAGGAAAGAAGGTGCTGAAGAAGAAGTGAAATGGGAAAGTTTAGCGAAAGGTGTAGAGACTTTAGCGGTATATATGGGGGTTAGTAATTTGCCCTACATATGTGAGCAACTTATGAAGCATGGAAAAGATAAAAGTACGCCAGCTGCTATTATTGAGCAGGGGACGACGTCTATGCAACGCACAGTTGTTGGAACGTTAGGGACAATTGTAGATGTTGCGAAAAAAGAGCAAATTCAAAATCCGAGCATGATTGTAATTGGAGAAGTTGTCCGTTTTAGAGAAAAAATCCATTGGTTTGAGAAGCAAACAGAAAATGCTTATCAAGTAAGTGGAGTGTTGTAAAATGAAAGCCGTCTTATATATATGTCATGGAAGTCGTTTGAAGACAGCGAAAGAAGAGGCGATTCAATTTATTACATCGTGCATGAGCCGTATAGAAGCGACTATTCAAGAAGTTTGTTTTTTAGAGTTAGCGAATCCTTCTATTGAAGATGGTTTTCGTACATGTGTGAAGCGTGGGGCCACGGAGATTATTGCTATCCCTGTTTTTTTATTAGCGGCAGGTCATGTGAAGAAAGATATTCCGTTTGAATTGGTAAAGCTCAAGAATCAATATCCGAATGTTAAAGTGACTTATGGTAATCCGTTTGGTGTATCAGAAACACTTGTTAAATCGGTGTATAGCGGAAGTGGCATCGAACAGGAAGATAAAAATGAAGTGACGTTACTTCTCGTTGCAAGAGGGAGCAGTGATCCTGAAGTATTAAGAGATATAAACTGGATTGCTTCTTTATTTCAAACAAAAGAGAAGGTTAAAAAAGTAGAAGTTTGTTATTTAGCAGCTGCAGAGCCAAAATTTGAGGAGAAGTTAAAGGAAGTTGTAGAACGAAAAGAAAAGAACATCGTTGTACTGCCTTACTTGTTATTTACAGGTTTACTTATGAAACATATTGAGAAAGAAGTGCGCCAATATGAATTGGAAGAGATAAAAATCAGTCCATATTTAGGGAAGAATGAAGCGTTTCAAGATATGTTAATTCAGAAAACGACGGAGTTATTGAAAGGAGATCAGTATGTATCCACTTACAGTGCGAGTTAATGAGAAACGCGTTGTTGTTATTGGCGGGGGAAAAGTTGCAGGATTTAAAATTATTCCTTTACTCAAACAGGGTGCGGATATAGTTGTGATAAGTCCAGAATTAGATGCGAATTTAGTAAAACTTGTGGAAGAAAAGAAAATTCGTTGGTATCAAAGAGAATATGAAAAAAGTGATATTAAAAGTGCTTTTTTAGTTGTTGCAGCGAGTAGTGATTCAATATTAAATGAACAAGTTGCTGAAGATGCCGCCGAGAATCAATTAGTAAATGTTATTACAAATCCGGAAAGTGGTAATGTTCACTTTCCGGCAGCGATTCATCGTGGTTTGCTTAATATAGCAGTTTCTACTGGGGGAGCGAGCCCAAAGCTCGCAAAAAAAATTCGAGATGAGATTGCAAATAAATATGATGAGACATATGAATCGTATTTAGATTTTTTATATGAAGTAAGGTTGAAGTTAAAAGATTTACAGTTAGAAAAGAGGGAACGAAATATATTGCTCCAAGAAGTGTTGAAATCAGTATATGTGCAAAACGAGGGGAAAAGAGAAAGTTTTTTACGAGAGTTAGAGGAAAAGGTTTTAAAATAATAAAAGATAAAGTGCGCTTTACAAATATAAAAATATAATTTATAATCACAAGTAACTTCAATAGATGAAATCGATGAGCAAGAAGAGTACGTATATTTGATGCGTTCAGAGAGCTGGGATTAGGTGGGAGCCCGGTACGATAAAATATACAGAATGGGCTTGCGAGAGGTATGTTGAACATTGTAGTAGGCAACCCGGGTTCCGCCGTTAAAAGGATAGAGTATCGGAATTATTCCTGTACTTGAACAAGTGGGATTTATCAATCCAATTGAGGTGGTACCACGGTATTTACATTACATATATCGTCCTCTACATGCATATTTGCGTGTAGGGGACTTTTTTATTTTCTAAAGGAGGTGTGCGAGTATGAAATGAAAGTGTATAATTAACAAAAGTTTAAATATTCAGAAAAGGAGAATTTATGATGAAAGAAACACAGCAATGGACGTCGAAAATAGGCTTTGTACTCGCAGCAGCCGGAGCCGCAGTAGGTCTTGGTGCAATATGGAAATTTCCATATGTTGCAGGTAATGGCGGGGGAGGCGCATTCTTCCTTGTATTTTTACTATTAACTTTATTTATAGGTATGCCTCTTCTAATAGCGGAGTTTGTTATTGGACGTAGCACGCAAAAAGAGGCGGTTACAGCTTATAAAGTACTAGTGCCAAATAGCAAATTATATCCTTGGATTGGTCGTATGGGAGTTGTTACTTGTTTTAGTGTACTATCTTTTTATAGTGTTGTAGGTGGATGGATTTTACTTTATTTATATTATAGTGTGACAGGAAGTTTCTGGAATGGAGTAGCTGATTATGGACAATTGTTCGGTGAAACGATTTCAAATCCATTAAGTGCGATTGGAGCACAATTTATCTTTATGCTTTGTACGATTTTTGTTGTAAGTAAAGGTGTAGAGAAAGGTATAGAAAAGGCAAGTAAGTACATGATGCCGCTATTATTTATTTTATTTATTGCGATTATTGTTCGTGCGCTAACACTCGATGGTGCTTTTGCTGGAGTAGAGTTCTTCTTAAAGCCAGATTTTTCAAAGCTTACAGCAGATACGATTTTATATGCAATGGGACAATCTTTCTTCTCGCTAACAGTAGGTGCCTCAGTAATGGTAACGTATAGTTCGTATTTAAAGAAAGAGGAACATTTAACGAAATCAGCAACATCTATTGTAAGTTTAACTGTTTTTGTTACAGTACTTGCAGGATTAGCAATTTTCCCAGCGATTTTCGCATTAGGAGTTAAACCGACTGAAGGGCCAGGATTACTGTTTATCGTCCTTCCAGCAGTATTTGCAAAAATACCATTTGGTCAATTTTTCTTTATTATGTTTTTAATTTTATTCTTCTTTGCGACTTTAACATCAGCAATTTCAATGCTTGAAATTGTAGTAGCATCTGTTGCGAAAGGTAATGAGAAGAAGCGTCCATCAGCATCATTATTAATTGGTATTCTTATTTTTGCAGTCGGTATTCCATCGGCGTTATCATTTGGGATTATGAGTGACGTGAAAATATTTGGGAAAACATTCTTTGATTTAGTCGACTTTTCGGTAAGTAACGTATTGCTACCGTTAGGAGTACTAGCTATTTCATTATTTGTACCAAATAAAATGAGTAAAGAATTGTTAATGAAAGAATTAGAAGTGACGGAAACGAAAGGGAAAACGCTATTTAACATTTGGTTCTTCTTACTTCGTTATGTTATTCCAGTAACTGTAATGATTGTATTTTTAAATGCGATAGGTGTATTTAAAATGTTTGCATAAAAAAAGGCGGGGATCTCCCGTCTTTTTTTATGTTGATGAATGTAATAGACGATTATACGCTTTATAGGCTGTGGTGACTGCGAGGAATGAACCGATTAAAAATAAAACTGAGCCGCCAAATGTAAATATCCGGCCAATATACGTTTCTCTAGCTTCTTCTATTTTTTGTTGTAATTGCGTATTCATATGGATCACCTCGTAAACTATAGGCATTTAGTTATAGTTTATGTAGAATGCCTATATTGTGTGAAGTGTAAATAAAAAACCTCGGTAGGCACCGAGGTTTTTTATAATCCGATATAAGGAGATGGGTCAACTGCGTTTGTCTTGCCGACATTCCATTCTCCAAGATGAAGTTCGAAGTGTAAATGTTGTCCGTATGATTGGCCCGTATTCCCCATAAATCCAAGCTGATCGCCTTGTTTTACAGTTTGTCCATTCGATACAGAACGGCTATTCATATGAGCATATACTGTCGTATATGTTTTTCCGTTTATACGGTGAGATAAATACACTACGTTTCCGTAACTAGATGATAATTCTGAGCGAATAACAACGCCATCTGCAGCAGCGATAATTGGAACCGTTCCCGAAGCAGCGATGTCAATTCCTTTATGGTTATCTAAAGAACGTACACCAAATCCGGAAGTTTTTGATCCAGCTGCTGGTTTGATAAAGCCACCGATATTTGTATCATGTGGTGTTGGGGCCGCTTGAGTTGCTTGAGCAGATTTAGTAGCTTGTTGTTTGCGAGCCTCTTCTGCCTGGCGAGCTTCTTCCGCTTTACGAGCTTCTTCGGCACGTTTTTCTTCTTCAATTGCTTTTTGAACAGCTTGACGTTGATTTTCTAAAATGCCTTTGGATTCTTCTAATCCTTCAATCTCTGAATCTACTTTTGCTACTTTCGTATGTAGATCGTTAATAAGAGTTTGTTGCTGTTGTTGGTTATTTTGTAATTCTTGCTGTTTTTGTTCTAGTTTTTGTTCAGATTCTTTCAGTTGTTGTTCTTTTTTCTCAACAGCCTCTTTTTCTGACGTTACAGCATTTTGATCAGATGTTTGTTTTTTTACAATATCTGTATCGTTGTTTAATATTAAACTTACGGAGTACATATTATCAACAAGATCAGCAATGTTGGTAGAGTTTGTTAATACTTCTGTAATGATATTTGTACGCGGTTTTTCTTGCATAGATTGTAATCGTTGTTTAATAACTTCCTGACGTGTATCTATGTTTGTTTGTAATTGTTCTATATGTTTCTTTTTGTCAGTAATTACTTGTTGTGTTTTGCTAATTTCTTTTTTTGTATCGTTTAATTCAGTCTCGTTTTTATTAATGGAAGTAGTTAATTCATCGATTTTCTTCTGTAATTCTTGAATTTCTTTTTCTATTTGTTCTTTCTCGACTGATTTATTTTGTAAGTCACTTTGTTTGCCTTCTAATTCAGATTGAATGTTAGATAATTTATCTTGATTCGTTTCAGCGTATGCGGGTGAAAGTAACGGGGAAGCAAAAATCGTTCCTGCTGCTAAAACACTAAACGCTGCAAATTTCTTTTTCATTGTTGTCTGACTCCTTTCCCTATGAATGTTATATATCATAAGAAGAAGAGTGTCTATCGTTGTAATCATAATGTAAAGAAAACTTTATAAAATTGCTAAGTTTTGTCGGAATTTATCATTTTTCAACTTTAATTGTCATAGTACTTACATTTTATTTATATGTGTAACAAAGGTAAAATTTGATTAATTTGTAAAATACAGGAGGGAAATAAGAGTTTTTGTGGGGTGAAATATTACTTAGAAAGCCAATAAAATACTAGTAAGGAATCGTTCTCATGTGAGGTTTTCTGACATGAGTTTATTTTTTGTCAAGAAAATTATTTGTGTTCGGGCAAAGTTATTTTGTTGTCAGATTTTAAATTTTGATTTATGATTTTTAACAGGGACAAAATGTAGTGAATTGTCGAATAATATGTAATACTCTTAATTTCTTAGTTTTATAGAGATAGAATGAGAGATAGAGTGACACATCGAAGAGGGGGTTACAACAAATATGAAAAGAATAGGACTTGCATGGCAAATATTAATAGGACTTGCACTTGGTATTGCAGTTGGGGCGATTTTCTTTGGCAATCCGGCTGTAGTGAGTTATTTACAACCAATTGGTGATATTTTCATCCGATTAATTAAAATGATCGTTGTACCGATTGTTGTAGCAAGTATTGTTGTTGGGGTTGCTGGTGTTGGCGATGTTAAAAAACTAGGTCGACTAGGCGGAAAAACAATTCTTTACTTTGAAATTATTACAACAATTGCAATTATTGTTGGTCTATTAATAGCGAATATTTTCCAACCAGGAAAAGGCGTAAATATGGAGCAGTTAACAAAGACAGATATTTCGAAATATACACATACGACAGAGCAAGTACAAAGTCATTCATTTGCAGATACATTTGTAAATATTGTTCCAACGAACATTATGAAGTCGTTAGCTGACGGAGATATGCTTGCTATTATTTTCTTCTCTGTACTATTTGGTTTAGGTGTAGCAGCAATTGGTGAAAGAGGAAGACCAGTTCTTCAATTTTTCCAAGGTGTAGCTGACGCAATGTTTTACGTAACAAACCAAGTTATGAAATTTGCACCATTTGGTGTGTTTGCACTAATTGGTGTTACAGTTTCTACATTTGGTCTTGCTTCATTAATTCCATTAGGGAAATTACTAATTGTCGTATATGGAGCAATGATTTTCTTCGTCGTAGTTGTCTTAGGACTTACAGCGAAAATATTTGGAATTAACATTTTCCAATTCTTTAAGATTTTAAAAGACGAGCTGATTTTAGCGTATTCTACAGCAAGCTCAGAAACAGTTTTACCAAAAATCATGGAGAAAATGGAGAAATTCGGTTGTCCGAAAGCAATTACATCTTTCGTTATTCCGACAGGTTATTCATTTAACTTAGATGGATCAACTTTATATCAAGCAATTGCGGCTATTTTCTTAGCGCAAATGTACGGTATTGATTTATCTATTACACAACAAATTACATTATTGCTTGTATTAATGGTTACATCAAAAGGTATCGCAGGTGTACCGGGCGTATCATTCGTTGTATTATTAGCGACACTTGGTACAGTAGGTATTCCACCTGAAGGCTTAGCGTTCATTGCTGGTATTGACCGTATTTTAGATATGGCTCGTACAGCAGTTAACGTTGTAGGAAACTCTTTAGCAGCTGTAGTTATGTCTAAGTGGGAAGGTCAATATGACGCTGAAAAAGGACAAGCTTATTTAAAAGAGATTTCTGAAAAGGGTCAAGCGGCTTAATTATAATATGAACAAGCTCTCACATAATATGTGGGAGCTTTTCTGTATATAGAAGAGGAGCAGACATAATGAAACGTAAATATGGTGACGGTTCTTCGTGGAAGAGGCTAATAGAAAAGAGTTATACGGTTAAGCAAGTGGAAGAGGGAATACTCGGAATACTGGATATAAAAAAGGTGAGAGAGCCTAGTCGTAAAGAATATGATGGTAAAGAAATTTGTATTGCAAGTGATGGGTATACGTGGGTTCAATATTTCATTAATGGAAAGAACTTTGCGATTACAGCTATGTTAGATGATAGGCACAATTTAGTGCAATATTATATTGATGTGACGAAAGAATATGAAATAGACGATCGTGGTTTACCGTATTTTGATGATTTATATTTAGATGTAGTATTATTACCCAGCGGTAAGGTGTATATATTAGATGAAGAGGAGCTAGAGGATGCTTATAAAAGTGGCGATGTCACGAAGGTAGAGTATGAGTTAGCTTGGTACACTACGAAATGGATATTAGCAGCAATAAAAAATAGTGAATTTTATTGGATTTCAATATTGGAAGAAGAAATCGAAAAGTTAAAATGATTGTTGTATTCAAATTTTTGTATAATTACCAAAAAAATCTATACAAAAAATAATTGACTTTTGTTTTGTAAGCGAGTAAAGTTAGGGAAGAAATTATTATTAAAAAATAAATATGAAACCTTCTTATAAAGAGAGGCGGAGGGACTGGCCCTACGATGCCTCGGCAGCGGACTCGATTTCAGAGTGCTGTGCCAAATCCAGCAAGCGTGTGCTTGAAAGATGAGAAGAGTGTTTCTTATAGATGTATAAGACCTCTTCTCATCGGAAGAGGTCTTTTGTTATTCATTAGAAAAAGGTTGAAACTAGGGAGAGATGGTACTTTGAAAGAAACGAGAGGAAATGGTTTAGCTTTATTACCACTTGGGATATTTTTGGCGCTATTTATTGGTTCTGGAATTATTACAGGTGATTTCTATAAATTGCCGATACTTGTAGCGATTTCAATTGCTGTAGGAGTCGCTTTAGTGATGAATCGTAAAGAAAGTTTTAATGTGAAAGTAGAGCGGTTCGCTAAAGGAGCAGGAAATCCAGATATTATGATTATGGTATTAATTTTTGTGCTTGCTGGTGCATTTTCTGAAACTGCTAAAGGAATGGGCGGGGTAGACTCAACTGTTAATTTAGCGTTAACTATTTTACCGCCAGGATTTATCGTAGCTGGAATCTTTGTTATTGGTGCATTTATTTCATTAGCGATGGGAACTTCAATGGGAACAATTGCAGCGTTAGCACCGATTGCTGTAGGTATTAGTGGTCAAACTGATATCTCAATTGCGCTTACGATGGCTACTGTTGTTGGCGGAGCGATGTTTGGTGATAATTTATCATTTATTTCAGATACAACAATCGCAGCTGTTCGTTCACAAGGAACAGAAATGAAAGATAAGTTTAAAGCGAATTTTTTAATTGTATTACCAGCGGCTATTATTACAATTATACTATTAGTGATAGTTACTTCAGGAAGTGATACGCAGATTAAAGCGCATAGCTTTGATTGGATAAAGATTTTACCGTACGCAGGAGTACTTATTACAGCGCTACTTGGGTGGAATGTACTTATCGTATTAACTGGTGGAACTGTATTATCTGGTGTTATCGGTCTTATAGATGGAAGTTATACGTTAGAAAGTTTCTTTAAAAGTGTAACGACTGGACTGGGCGGTATGATGGAGTTAGTATTACTTGCTATATTAATTGGTGGTATGGTTGAATTAATCCAATATAATGGTGGTATTCAATATTTAATGAATGTATTAACACGTAATATTCGTTCGAAAAAAGGAGCGGAATTTGGTATTGCTGGTTTAGTGAGTATGACGAATATGTGTACAGCGAATAATACGATTTCTATTATCTTTACAGGCCCGCTTGCAAAAAATATTGCAGATCAATATGAAATAGACCCTCGTAAATCAGCGAGTGTATTAGATCTTTTCTCATGTTGTGTGCAAGGGTTAATTCCGTACGGTGCCCAAATGTTAACGGCAGCAGGATTTGCAGCGTTATCTCCGGTTGAATTGTTACCATATGCATTTTATCCAATTTTAGTTGGAGTATGTGGGATTGTTTCTATTTTAATTGGGTTTCCAAGGTTTTCGAAAGTAGCTGAGAAAAAAGAGTATCATAAAACAGCTTAATTTAATATGAACGTTAGTAATTAAAAAACGTGCAGAGAATAGACTCTGCACGTTTTTTTGCGTAAAGGGCTGAATATGACTCGGTCTTAAGTCTGAGTTAAAAACGGTTCTTAAGCTCGTTATGGAAAGATGAAAAAATAGTTAAGATAAGAGTATCAAATCGAAGGGAGGCAAGCACAAGATGAAACAATTTCTAGCGTTTATCGCAGCCGGTATTTTGGCTTTAATTGCTCTTGGTAGTCTTGCTGGTATTGTAGGATTCGCAATCGGAGCAGGAGTTGTATATTGGAGCTATAAATCATTTGTGCGAGCTAAATCATTTTTTGGAAAGTTAGCTTGGGGTATTGTTGGTTTAATCGGTTTATCCATTGCACTTTCTCATTCACCAGCATTAATTGGTATCGCTGCTTTAGTGGTTTTATACTACGGATACCGTGAGTGGAAAAAAGAAAAAGATGTAGTTGTTGAATCTGCTCCAGAAAGTTCTAAACCATATAGCAACTTTGAAGATGAGTGGAACAAATTAATGAAAAACTAAAACAATAAATCAAATTATAAATAAAGTAGAAGAGAGGAAGATTTATAATGAAACAATCTTTATTCGGACGTGTACGCGATGCAATTTTAGCTGATTTTCATAACGTGTTAGATGAGAAGGAAAGAAAAAATCCAATTGCGATGTTAAACCAATATTTACGTGATAGTGAGCGTGAAATAACAAAAATTGAGAAGTTAATTGAGCGTCATAAAACATTAAAATCTAACTTCGCTCGTGAGCTTGAGCAAGCACGTTATTTCGTTAATAAAAGATCAAAGCAAGCTATCATTGCTCAAGAAGCAGACGAATTACAATTGCACGAACGTGCGTTAGAAGAGGTAGCTTATTATGAAGGGCAAGTAACTCGATTAGAAGAAATGTATGCAGGTGTTGTAGAGCAAATCGATGAGTTAGAGCGTCGTCTTTCTGAAATGAAAAATAAATTAAAAGAAATGCACGCAAAGCGTATGGAACTAATGGCACGTGAAAATATGGCACATGCAAATCGTCGGATGAATACTGCGATGCATAAAATGGATGAAAATAATCCGTTCTTACGATTTGAAGAAATTGAAGATCACATTCGTGACTTAGAAACTCGTATGAATGAAGAGCATGAGCGTGACACATTTGATATGAAAATTGCAAAACTTGAGCGTGAAATGAAAGAAAAGAATGATGTATCGTTAACGAAAGAGTTAACAAAATAATAGTAGTATATTATAAAACAGGCTTATGATATAGTGATAGGAGAAAAGGTGTTGGAAAGCAATGCCTTTTCTTCTATGTATATGTGACAAGAAGGGGGGGAGCTGAAGTGAAGAAACATTTTTCAAAGACACAATTAATGGGGATGCTCCTCATCATATTTGGATTCGGTCTTTTTCTTGATATGATACTTGGACATTTTGAACCAGGTGGTCTCATTTTTGCATTTATTATGCTTATGTTTGGAAGGCATTATCGTAAAAAGAATCGTTATGTACGGGGAAATGTATTTTTATTTGTTGGTGGTATCGTATTTTTATTTTTCTTATTTTCATCAGCAGCATTTGTTCTTGTCGTATTTGCTTGTTTAGCTTTAATTGGTTATCAATTGATTCAACAAGGACATCAGCAAAAAGCAATGAAGGTTGAAATTAAAGAAAAAGGGATTATAGACGAAGAGAAGCAAATATATCGTACAGAACCATATTTGAAAAATATGTTTGTAGGCAATGTACGAATGATGGATCATATTTATGAACTTGAGGATATTAATGTTCAATATGGTGCTTGTGATGTGGAAATAGATTTAACAACTGCTATGATTCCAGAAGGAGAAACAGTAATTGTTATTCGAGGTGTCGTTGGTAATATTCGTTTATATGTGCCATATGATATTGAACTTTCTTTAAATCATTCTGTTATTGTCGGCCGTGTGCTCTTGCCAGGTCATGAAGAGACAGGGTTTAACCGCAATGTTACATTTAGAACAGAGCAGTATAAAGAGGCTCCTCGTCGTATTAAAATTATTTCTTCGCTTGTCGTAGGCGACACGGAAGTGAGGAAAGTATAATGAAGAAACAAAAAAATATTTCGTGGATGTATATTCGTTATTCTATGTTGTCCTCTGTTAGTATCGCACTCATTTGTACAATTGTATATGTATGGAAAAGCGAGCAACAAGTGTATGATTTATTATGGAAGGAATCCATCGCTTCTGTTCCAATTGGCTTGTTTATTATGACTACAAGTTTACTTATCGGGGGAATTGTAGGATATGCAATCGGTTACTATATAGAGCAGCGTATACAAGGATTAAATACTTTTCTATTTGAAGTAGAGCGAGGGAATTTTCCGAGTGATGTTTCGTTTACTGCGGATGATGAATTTCATGAAGTGGAACGAAAAGTAATCGTTCTGGCTCGTCGATTAGAGGAGCAAGCTGGACTCTTTCAAAAAGTAACGAATGAACGAGCTCATTGGAATGAAGAGATGAGACAAGAAGCGATTTCTCAAGAAAGGCATCGCTTAGCAAGGGAGTTGCATGATTCAGTAAGTCAGCAGCTTTTCGCAATGTCGATGATGATGTCAGCGATTAATGAACAAATAACTGAATTTCCAGATGTGACAAAAAAACAATTACAACTTGTTGAAAATATGGTTGTAAATGCTCAATCAGAAATGAGAGCATTGCTCCTTCATTTACGTCCTGTACAATTGGAAGGTAAGAAACTGACAGAAGGTATAGAGGAATTATTAACGGAATTATCGCGAAAACAACATATGAAAATTGAATGGCTTATTGAGCCAATAGAATTAAAAAAAGGTGTAGAAGATCATTTATTCCGTATTGTGCAAGAAGCGCTATCAAATACGTTGCGACACGCGAAGGCAAAGAAAACAGAAGTGCGCCTTCGAAAAATTGATCAATATGCGATTTTAAAAATCATTGATGACGGTGTTGGGTTTGAAGTAGGCGTTAATAAAGCCGGTTCCTATGGCTTAAGATCGATGCAAGAGCGTGTTCATGAAATTGGTGGGACACTCAAGGTACTGAGTTTCCCGGCCAAAGGTACACAAATAGAAGTGAAAGTACCGATTATGCTTGAGAGAGGGGGAGAAGTATGATAAAAGTATTGCTTGTCGATGATCATGAAATGGTTCGTATGGGTGTATCGGCATATTTATCTACACAACCAGATATTGAAGTGGTCGGGGAAGCTGAAAATGGAAAAAAAGGATCAGAATTAGCACTGCAATTAAGACCGGATATTATTTTAATGGACCTTGTTATGGATGAGATGGATGGTGTCGAAGCAACACGTGCTATTATTCAAGAATGGCCAGAAGCAAAAATTGTAGTTGTAACAAGCTTTTTAGATGACGAAAAATTGTATCCTGTTATTGAGGCTGGGGCGACTAGTTATTTATTAAAAACATCAAAAGCAAGTGATATTGCAGATGCTGTACGAGCTACTTATGATGGAGAAACGGTATTAGAGCCGAAAGTTACCGGGAAAATGATGTCCCGTATGCGTCAAAAGAAAGAGCAACCTTTGCATGATGACTTAACTGAAAGAGAGTTTGAGATTTTGTTATTAATTGCAGAGGGGAAAAGTAATCAAGAGATTGCGGATGAGTTATTTATTGCACTGAAAACGGTAAAGACACATGTGAGTAATATATTAAATAAATTGAATGTAAGTGATCGTACTCAGGCAGTTATTTATGCATTTAGGCATCAATTAACGAAGTGATAAAGTGAAACTTTAATCAGTGGGGGTTTTGTTCATCCCCCGTTGATTATTGGCTCGCTACAATATAGATTTGGCGTTAAAACCATTGAATGTTTTTATTGACGATAAATAATGTAAGCGTTATCATTAAGGTGTTAACAGTACATATAAAGGGGAGAATGTATATGTTAGTTCAAACTATATTCGGAATGGATAAGTCTAAAAAATTAGGGGAGTATGTGAACGCATTACAAGCACTTTGTGAACAATATAATGTTGAAACAGATAAAATTGCGATTATTGAGGCAACAGAGGAATACTATTTATTTTTAGTAAAGCAAGAAGAGCACTATGATGTTGTCAAGGTAGAAACAGTTGATACGAATATTGAATATTATACGAAAGCTTATAAAATAAGCAGTTTTAATCATACTGCTTATCAAATGTAAAAAAACTCCCCTTTGGGAGTTTTTTTAGGAGGCTTTTACTTCGTTAGATTCGGTTAGTAATGGAACTTTTTTCGTACCGCTTAACTTAGCGATTGCAAGGCCAATAAGAGCTCCTGCTAATGCTGGTATTAGCCAACCGATTCCTTCATTATATAAAGGGATAAATTCAAAATATGGTGTGATGAATGAAACTGAAATACCACCTTGTTTTAATCCATCAAATACGCTCACTACAGCTGCTCCGATTAAAGCACCTACATAAACAGAGCGATATCCACCGAAGTATTTATGAAGTAATGATAGTAGTACGAGTACAATCGCAATTGGATACACAACAAGTAGAATTGGAACAGAGATTGCGATAATTTTCGTTAAACCTAAGTTGGCAACTAATAATCCTAATGCGCAAATGATACTCGCGAATGTTTTGTATGAAAATGTAGTCAATAATGTTGAAAAATATTGGCTGCACGCAGATACGAGTCCAACGCATGTCGTTAAACAAGCGAGTGTAACGATAAGAGATAATAGAAGCAAACCGTATGGGCCGAATAATTGTTGTACGATAACAGTAAGTAGCTGTCCACCATTTTTTGCATATCCGAGAGAGACACTAGTTGTCCCAAGCCAGCCGAGTGCACCATATACAAGTACGAGTCCTGTAGCGGCAATAAGCCCTGCTTTTGCTGTGGCGATAGCAATGGACTTACGATCATTCACACCTTTAGAGCGAATTGCATTTACAACGATAATTCCAAATGCAAGTGCTGAAATGGTGTCCATTGTTAAGTACCCTTCCATAAAACCTTTGAAGATTGGAGAAGTTTGATACTCTTGCATAGCTGGTCCTGATTGCCCAAGTGGTGTAAAGACACTTTTAACAAACAATAAGAAAATTGAGAGTAATAAAATAGGTGTTAATATATTTCCAATACGATCGACAAGTTTAGATGGATTTAAACTCAGCCAAAATACGATAGTGAAGAATATGATTGTATATACAAATAGCACTAGGCTGCTAGAGCGGATTGTTTCTGGTAAGAAAGAACTAACACCCATTTCATAAGCAACATTTGCAACACGTGGGATGCCCATGGATGGACCGATGGCAATGTATACAACTACTGTAAAGAAAATTCCGAATAATGGATGAACATGACTTGCAAGTTGCTGCATCCCATTTCCTGATAGAGAAATTGCGATAACAGTAAGTAGTGGTAAGCCAACTCCTGTTAGTAAAAATCCAATCATTGCTGGCCAAAAGTTTTCACCTGCGTTTTGTCCGAGCATGGGAGGGAAAATTAAATTACCTGCCCCAAAAAATAAAGAAAATAGCATAAGACCCGTGAAAAAAATATGTTTTTTTGATACAGTGTTCATTGTTTTTCCTCCTTTTTTAAATTCATTTGTAAGAACACAAAAAACTCGTCCCTAAAGAAAGGGACGAGTTATATTTACCCGCGATACCACCCTAATTTACACATGTAGAAATAAATCTATATGTATACGGCTTTGCAACGTACAACATGATACGTGTTCCTTGTAACGGGGGACGGCCGGTAAGAACTTACTGTAACATTCGGTTCTACTTCTCGGAGATGATTTTCGGTTACGCACTGAACGTTGGCTTTCAGCAAATCGCCAACTCTCTGGGGAACAGTTCTATAACGTACTCGTTCTCGTCAATGAATTTTTATTCAAGTATTCTGACAGTATTGTTGCATGTTTTTTTTAGAAAGTCAATATGTTTTTTGAAAGATATATTTATATACAGAAATATCGAAAGTAATATTCGTTGTTGCAAAAGGAATAATGAATTGTAAAATGGGAGTAAAAATTTGTGGAGAATTGTAAAATTTATAGAGAAAGTTGATATTTATAGGAGTAAAGAAGGGATTATTTGAATTTACAGAGAATATTACAACAATCCACTTGCTGGAAAGAACAAACCAAAAGAGGTGACTGAAATGCTTGCGATGGGAGTATTATTTGGCATTATTGCTATAATTGGTTTTATGTGGTTATATTATTCGCGTTCGTTTAAACAAGCAGAAGTTTTACTCTTTCAAAAAGGTAGTTTGTTGACAAATCAGTCTAGATATTTAGTATGTCCGAAGTGTGGAAGTGCACAGGCCAGAAGTGGAGGATATCAAGAGTGTTGCAAAATTAGATTATGAAAGAAAGGAAGCCTCACATTATTTTGTGAGGCTTCCTTCCTTACAACTTCATGGCGCTCCAAATTGTCCATCGATCTCTTTCAATAATAGGAGAGACGTTTTGTAATGCGGTCTGTATATGTTGTAGAAGTTGAGAAAGTTCATCATCTGTTAACTCATATAGAATGGATCGACCTGTTCGAGGAGATAAATCTTGTAGCAATGCTTCTACAGAATCATGTATTTTTCGTACTTCCCATTGTGTTTGTGTGGGAAGCACGTGAAGAGAATGTTTTTGTAATTCTTTCTGTATCGTGTTGGTTTTTGGACGTCTTTTTGACTCTATTTCAATGAGTTTTGGAAATATAGAGAAAAAGTATCCACGAATGTGTTCGGGACTTCCTGGAACTGTACAATCTTCAATCGTTCGATCTTGTAAAATAAGTACACCGTTTTTATTTAATATACGAGAAGCTTCACATAAAAATGTAGGAATGTCTTGTAAATGATGAATAACTGCGCGCGAAATAACTATGTCGAATGTTTCATTAGGGTATGGGATATTATGTGCATTACCGTGGATGAAAGAAATATTTGGGAAATTGTTGCAATTTTCTTTTGCAGCTTGTAATATTTCTTTTGAAAAATCAAGTCCCACAACATTTTTGGCTCCCATAAGAGCAAGTTCTTTCGTATAAATTCCGCCACCGCAGCCAATATCAATTATTTGCTTGTTTTGTATGTCTGTAATGTTTTTTACCATTTCAGCCCAAGAAATATGAGCGTTTCTTGTTGCGTATGTGTATTTATTATTTGCATCATGAAAATTAATGGACATGATAAAGACCTCCTTTCAATGATTAGTATAACTTATTTAATAGGATGTCACGTTTTTGTTTTATGTATGAAGATTATAAGAATTTCTTATCGTAAAAGGAGGATTAATTTGAAAGGGAAATATGTATTGTTGTTATTTGTTATGTTACTAGCAGCTTGTGGTCAAGCTGAGCAAAAACAAGAAACAAAAAAAGTAGAAGAGACGGTGAATGAAGTGAAAGAAACAATAGGGGTAACCGTTATACAAAAAAAACATAAAGAGAAAAAGTTGCAGGAATCAGAAGCGAAGTTAGTAATAGACATTTTGGATAAAGCTGAGAAACAAGAAATAACCGGAAGCTTCGGTGAACCTGAATATGAAATACAAATTAGTAGAGAGGGGAAAAAAGAAACTTATTATGCATGGTTAAGGGGAGAAGATAGACGAGGATGGGTGCAATATAAGAAAGTTATGTATATGTTGAATGAAAAAGATACGGAAAAGCTTTTGGGTATATTTCCAAATGTTTCAGAACAAAAAGAAGATGAGATGCAGGTAGGTCCTTTAACGGAGGTAACAAAAAAAGATTTGCAGATTACCGCGTTTCATATTAAAGCAGGCGATCAAAACGTGAATTATATGGTACGGTATACGATTTCACAATCACTATACAACAAGTTAGTGAAGGAACAAGAATATTATTTGCAACTCACTTTCCCAGAAAAAGTTCAAAAATTAATTGGAGCAAAAGAGAGTGAAATGATTTTAGGTGAAAAAGTAAAGGAAGGGTATAAGCAATATGAATTGCATGCTACTGTGCAGGTAAAAGGCGCTTCAGAATCACAATTAAAATCATTAGAAACATATTACGAAAAGTATGATTTAAAAATATTAAACAGTGAAAAAGAAAAAATAGGTGTGTTTCAAAATATAATTCAAATCGTTAAAGAGTATGGTGAAAAAATGAATTTCCAAAGATAAAGTGAGAATTTAATCGGCGGGGGCTGCTCATTTCTCATTGATTAATAGTCTTTGCCAATTCGGCGTTGACTCTCACTTAACTTCGTTGTTTCGACTGAATTTTGGGGTAAGGCCCTTATTGGCTGTAACTGAATTGTAAATTCTATATAGCCTTTCCTAGGAAATGATAATAGAGAGGGGAGAAGAACACCCTCTCTATTATTTTGCTTTTGCAGATGGCTCATTCATTGATTTTCGTGTAATAAGAAATGAAATCATAAGAGCGGAAAGAATGATAAGAGTGATAAGTAAGTGATTTGGCAACCAATCTAATAATAATACATAGCTCACTGTATAAAAAATAAGAGTTGAAGCTAAAAAGGATAAAACACTTATTATGAGAGATTGTAAATTCATTCGTATATACCTCCTTTATTTATATTTTTGGCTAAAAATGGATTAAATAAACATTATTTCTAACAATAGAAAAAAATATGTCATAATAAAGAGGAGAATAATTTTTGATGAGCTTGTATGACTCGTTACAGGGGGTTAAAGGAGAGAGAGATGAAAAATAATAAAAAAGGATTATGGGGAATTATTGTTGCCATAGGATTATTTTTACTGTCTAAGTTAAAGTGGGTATTTGCAATTTTTAAATTAGCAAAGTTTTCAACGGTATTTAGTATGTTTCTATCGCTTGGCGCATACGCAGTTCTATATGGTTGGAAATTTGGGGTGGCGCTCATTTATTTGTTGTTTGTTCATGAAATGGGCCATTTATGGGCTGCGAAAAGAAAAGGGATCCCAACATCGCCAGCAATCTTTATCCCATTTATGGGGGCTCTTATTGGAATGAAAGAGATGCCGAAAAATGCAAAAGATGAAGCTTACATTGCCTATATGGGTCCGCTTTTCGGACTTCTGTCATTTTTACCAGCGATACCGCTTTACATAATGACGAAAGAACCATTTTGGGCGCTTGTTATTTTGCTTGGAAGTATGATTAATTTCTTTAATTTAATTCCCGTTTCGCCGCTAGATGGTGGGCGAATTATTTCAGTTGTCAGCACTAAAATTTGGGGAGCAGGCCTTATTTTATTACTTGGCTATTCAATTTACTTTAAAAGTATTTTGGGAGGATTTATTGTTATTATCGGTTGTATGGAATTATATAGAGTGATAAAGAGAGATGAGCCGATTAAGGAATTAGGGCATAAAATTGATGGGATGAAAGAATATGTTGCTAGGCTTGAAGAGGAATTAAAAGAAACGGGTGCTGTACATCGGACTATATACATGATGCACCATGAGATGAATGCATTAAGACAAAGAGAACGGGAAAAAGAGTTACAAATAGGTGAACTTCAAAAAATGGAAGTGTTAGAGTATCTTTTACCGAAGTTCGAACCGTTAGATTATGTTCCATATGAAGATGAAAAAGATGAGTATACAATTCACATAAGGGAAGCATTTGAAGCGTCAGAAAGAAAATTAAATGAATGGAAAATAGAAAAGGAACAACAAGAAAACTATTATAAAGTGGATGCGAAAACGAAATGGACAGTATTTGCTTGTTATATCGGATTAATGGCTATACTCGGTTACACAGCTTATGAAGGATATATTGTTTTACAAGAACATTTGCCAACGAGAAATGTATAGAAAAATATTGTCGAAATGATAGGAAGAATTTATACAGGAAGTATATTTCTACGAGAGAATGTTACAAGTATAGCCATACATTGTAATATCTTTAGTAGAGAAGGAGTTCTGTATATGAAGAAATTGTTACGTGTATTCGGGATTATTATCGTAATGATCATTGCGAGTTACAGTCTTATGAAAGTGCTGTTACATTATGCGAATAAGCCTGCTGAGGTAAATACAATAGCTCAAGTAGAAGATGTGCAAGAAGAGACAAAAGTTCTAGATTTTATTCGAATGACACATGAAAGCTATAATAATTTCTTAAATTACGGTAAAGCAGAGAATTATACAGACGGGGATTGGAATCAATTTAAGCAATGGTTTCAACAACAAGAACCATCTTTAAAAAATATACATACGGAAATAAAGAATGAAAAAATAAAACGCGATGTAAATAGAAGCTATGAAATTGTAAAAAAAGGTGTGGAACTTCAAAATATTGAGTATGTAGTGTATGCCCACCGTGTATATCATGACTTGGATATTATCGTAAATAAATATAGGGGTGAAACGAATATCTGGGGGTATACAGAGTTTGGCGAGGGGAAAGATATAAAAGTAATTGAACAAGCTATACAAACAAAATAATAAGCTAGCTAGAATTCTAGTTAGCTTATTTTCTTTTGTAAGTACAATGTTCATATATTATTCACAAAAACAACGTGTTAATAGTGATTAAAATCACAATCTGCATTATAAGATTCAGTTAAACTAAAAACAGTTAAGGACATAGAGGAGTGGGATACAATGTTAAGTGCAAAAACAATTGAAATCGTAAAGTCAACAGTACCATTATTACAAGAAAAAGGCGTTGAAATTACAACGAGATTTTATCAAATTTTATTTTCAGAACATCCGGAGTTATTGAATATTTTCAACCATACGAATCAGAAAAAGGGAAGACAACAACAAGCGTTAGCGAATGCTGTTTATGCAGCTGCAACGTACATTGATAATTTAGAAGCAATTATTCCAGTTGTAAAACAAATTGGTCATAAGCATAGAAGTTTAGGTATTAAAGCTGAGCATTATCCGATTGTAGGTACATGTTTACTACGTGCCATTAAAGAGGTCGCAGGTGCACCTGATGAAGTTTTAAATGCATGGGGAGAAGCATATGGTGTCATTGCTGATGCATTTATTAGCATTGAAGCAGAGATGTATGAAGAAGCTGCACATAAAGAAGGTGGATGGAAAGACTTCCGCAACTTTGTGATTGTTAAAAAAGTGAAGGAAAGCGATGTTATTACGTCATTTTATTTGAAACCTGAAGATGGAGGGAAAGTTTCTTCATTCATCCCAGGTCAATATGTAACGGTTCAAATCAATATTGAAGGTGAGACATATACACATAATCGTCAATACAGTTTATCCGATGCACTTGGGAAAGAATATTATCGTATTAGTGTAAAGAAAGAAAAAGGTGTAGATACACCAGACGGTAAAGTGTCTAATTACTTACATGAACATGTAAAAGAAGGAGATGTTTTACCAGTAAGTGCACCAGCGGGTGATTTCGTGTTAAATATGGATTCAACATTACCAGTTGTACTAATTAGTGGTGGAGTAGGGATTACACCGATGATGAGTATGTTAAATACGTTAATTGAACAAGATTCAAAACGTAATGTATATTTTATTCATGCAGCAATAAATAGTAATACACATGCAATGAAAGAACACGTTAAGGCAGTAGAAAATGAATATGAACAAGTTAAAGCATATACTTGTTATTCTGCACCGACTGAAAAAGATTTAGAAATGAAGAACTTTGATAAAGAAGGTTTCGTTGAAAGCGAATGGTTAAAAACTATTATTCCGACAACTGAAGCAGAATTTTATTTCTGTGGTCCAGTAGCATTTATGAAACATATAAATGCTTCACTAACTGATTTAGGTGTGAAACAAGAGCATATTCATTATGAATTTTTCGGCCCAGCAACAAGCTTACAATAAGACGGATGAGAATAAACAAAAAAACGAGGTATTTATTTTACCTCGTTTTTTATTTGTTCTCGTAATAAACGGTTAACTGTTTCACGGCGTATGCCTATCAGTTGACCAATTTCAGTTTGTGTTAATATTTCATATATAGGAATGTCACCTAAATATAATGTGAACCATTCTTGTAAACGATGAAGACGTTCTTTCGGAGAGACAGTTGTCAATTGATCAATTCGTTGTTGCATCATTCTTAATTTAGATTGCAATTGCATAGCGATGTTGGCATACGATTCGGGATTTGCTTGAAGTCTCTCGTACCATTCACTACTAGTGATCGGTTCCACTTCTGTCTTTATTAAAGCGATAGCTGTACCGTGATATTCTTTCGGTGAAATTAAAGAATGATGAGGTATCGTTTCACCTGGAACGATAATGTTGAATAAAAATGGTGTTCCGTCTTCTTCTAGCCGAACTACTTTTAATAAGCCTGTTTTTATAAAGTATAAAGGACCGTCCTCGCCTTGACGGAATAGTACATCTCCTTTGTGTAGAATCAATGTTAGCCCCCCATTAATATGTTTCTATTTCTTCTATTTTAGCGTATATGTATATAGACAATATGCTATTTCAACAGCAATTTCATTGACGAAATGTATGCTATTACAGTAGTATACTATTTAGTGTGTAATAGTACTAGCAATGAATACGCTGTAGGGGGTTTAGTATATTGTTAGATGCGATGAGAATGACGGATATGAGAATTCCGGCGAATGCTATCATTCATGTAGAAGAGATGAAAGGTGGAGTCGTTTTATCCGTTGAAGTAGACGGCCAAATTATTTATACGATGGCTTATGATGAAGAAACAGATAGTTATGCTGAATTATATGATCGAAACGATAAGAGGGCGTGCCAAGTACATGAAGACTTTATGGGATGGTCACTTCTTCACTAAAAAAGATGTCAATATGACATCTTTTTTTATTAAATCGATAGAATATACAAAGAAATGAAATATAAGGATAAAATTTGTAATAATTGATTTTGCATTGTTAGCACTCTGTAACTGCAAGTGAACTATTTTTTCGCTATCATAAAGATAACAGTCGCAGTTATAGGAGTGGTCAACTTGAAGAAAGTACATATTTCAAATTATATGTTATTAAGTGTTTGTTTAATTTTATTTGTTCTCCTCGGAGGATTTTTATATTCATGTGTATAAGAAAAACGCATTCTAAAAAGAATACGTTATAAAAGAGAAATAATGATTAATCTAGTTCCAAGAATAATTAACGTAATACGTAATAAATTAATTACGGCGTTACCACTCAGTTTTGTATTAATGTAAGCCCCGATTTTTCCGCCGATCCATGCACCAGGAATAAGGATTAATGCATAAATCCAGCTGACATTTCCAAGTGAGATGTGAGTTGCAGAACTTACAATTGCTGATAGAAATACGATGAACATTGAAGTTGCTACTGCAATATGTGCTGGGAATGCAAAAAGAAGCATCATTGCTGGAACAAGTAAGGCACCGCCACCAATTCCAAATAACCCAGATATAAACCCAACTATAAAGGCGATAAAGATAGCAAGAAACGGTGGGAATTGGTAGTGTACAGCATTTCCATCATTATCTGTAAAAGAACGCTTAATTACAGACGTATTTGAGAGGGAAAGAGGTTTTAATTTGTCTCGAAGCATAAGTAGAATTGAGACGAATATAAGGAAAATCCCAAAGTATAAAGAAAATGTGTCTTGGTTTAAAAATTTATTTGCCCATGATCCGATAATACCACCAGGGCCGCTTCCGATAAATAAAATAAGTCCGCTTTTATAATCTACTCGCTTATGCTTCATGTAAGTAAGGGTAGAAGATAGTCCTGTGAAAACGACTGTTACCATAGAAGTCCCTACTGCAAGTTGTGGTGATAAACTGTGTAATCCAATTAATAACGGAACAATAATAATTCCGCCTCCAAGTCCAACTAGGCTGCCGACTGTCCCGGCGATTAGTCCGATGAAAAGTAACATGATGTATTCCAAAATTGCCAACTCCTCTAAATAACTTATCCACCAATTATTATACACGCTTTTTAATGAGAAATAGGCTTGTTCACAAAAAAGTCGTCTTCCTAGAAAAATAAGGAAGACGACTTTTGATTAGAAAACAAAATGTAATAGGTAGTAAAACAGAGCAGCTAAAGAAGCTGAAATAGGAAGTGTAATAACCCATGTAATTAACATACGTTTTGCAGTTCCCCATTTTACCCCTTTCACACGGTGAGAAGCACCAACCCCTAAAATAGAAGAAGAGATAACGTGCGTCGTACTAACCGGTAAGTGAATGAATGTTGCACCGAAAATAACAAGTGATGATGATAAATCGGCAGCTACACCATTTACAGGACGAATTTTCATAATTTGTCCACCGACAGTTTTAATAATTTTCCATCCACCGACAGAAGTACCAAGCCCCATTGCGATAGCACAAGATAATTGTACCCAGAACGGGATATCGCTAGAAGTATGATAGTTATTAGCCATAAGAGCCATCGTAATGATTCCCATTGCTTTTTGTGCATCATTCGTACCGTGTGTATAGGCTTGTAATGCTGCAGTGAAAATCTGGAATATACGGAAGTTTTTATTCGTTTTCGTTAAGTTAAAGTTTTTAAAGACCACTTTAAAAATACTGTAAACGATATAACCAATAACGAAAGCGATAATTGGTGAAATGATTAAAGCTTCAAGAATTTTAATGAATCCTTTAAGGTTTAATGAGCTAATACCAGCAGCAGCAATGGCTGCACCTGCGATTGAGCCAATAATTGCATGCGAAGAACTACTTGGGATACCGTAGTACCAAGTAATTAAGTTCCATGCTATCGCCGCAAGCAAAGCAGCTAAAATTACAAGAGAACCATTTTGTAAAGCAAATGGGTCAACGATATCTTTTGTAATCGTTTTTGCTACACCTGTAAATGTCATTGCACCTAAAAAGTTCATAATAGCTGCCATAATAATTGCATGTCTAGGCTTTAGAGCTTTCGTTGAAACAGCCGTTGCAATAGCGTTTGCTGTATCGTGAAATCCATTGATAAAGTCAAAAGCTAAAGCGCAAATGACTACTAAAACGGTCAGTATCAAGAGTGTATCCATGATCAAACTCCTTACGCGTTCTTCATAATAATTGTTTCTAATACGTTTGCAACGCTTTGACAGCTATCAGCTACTTCTTCAAGCTCTTCGTAAATCTCTTTAAATTGAATAATCTTAATCGGATCTTTTTCACGAGAGAATAAGTGCTTAATCGCATGACGACGAATATCATCGCATTGTGATTCGTAATCCTTAATCTTAATCGCGTTCGTACGAATGTCGACTAACTTCTTTTTAGACAGTAGTTCAACAGAGTTTGCAATCTCAATCGCACATTGATTAATTGCTTCCACGAATTTAATCATGTATTCATCAGCTTCTGTAATAGAATACATTTCGAACAGACCAGCACTGTGATCTAATCCGTCTAATACATCATCCATACTCATTGCAAGTTGTAGGATGTCCTCACGTTCAATTGGAGTAATAAACGCTTTGTTTAGCTCCATAATGATTTCGTGAATAAATGAGTCACCTTTTGACTCATACTCTTTCATGCGCATAGAAAACTCTTTTAAATCGCTAGCATTTTTAATTTTATACTCCACGAAAAACTGCGCGCCTTCTTTTAAATTTTCGGAAACATTCATTAACATTTCAGAAAATTTATCTTTTTTTGATTTAAAGACCATTATTGTTACCCCCACAAAAGTAATATATGTAAAATATATTGGCTAATCAATTCTAACAAAAAACTGTCGTTTTTTAAAACATTTTATCGAAAAGTTTACAAAAACTTAACATAACTCTCGTTGTTCTATTAATAATATTAATATCCAATAGTGAATATCTTACTTGTAGAATGTCCTTTTCTTGCAAAAAGTATGAATGTAAAAGAAAAGCTTTACACTATAGGAATGACTACGTTATTATAGTAAATTTAAAAGGCGGTATATTCTTCCTTTTAAAAAGAAGAGTGTAAATAAATGAAGGAAGTGAACGAATGAAATTGAAGAACACTCATTTTAAAAAAATGCTTGAGTGGTTCAATAAGAGGAAGAAACTTCGTAATTCATTAATTGTATTGGGAAGTGTACTCGTTACTCTATTTATTGCTATAAATATAATAATATCCATTCAAGACATATCTGAATTAAAACAAGCTGTTCCACAACCGACTTTAATTTATGATGCAAATAATGAGGTCGCAACTAAATTAGCTTCTTCGAAAACAGAAGGTGTTAAAAGAAAAGATATTCCTGATATTATGGTTCAGGCAGTTGTTGCAGTAGAAGATAAGGGTTTTTTTAACCATCATGGTATTTATTATAGTGGAATTATAAGTGCAGTTTTTAAAAATATTACAGCAGGAGAAGTTGTAGCAGGGGGAAGTACAATTACACAGCAGCTTGCAAAGAATGTATTTCTGACACAAGATCGTACATTTTCTCGTAAAATAAAGGAATACTTTTTAACCAAAAAAATAGAACGTACTTATACAAAAGATGAAATTATTGAAATGTATATGAATCAAATTTATTTTGGGGAAGGTGCTTGGGGAATAAAGAGGGCAGCTAAATCTTATTTTGATAAAGAGGTAAAAGATTTATCAATTTCAGAAGCTGCAACGATTGCAGGTTTAATTAAAGCGCCGTCTGCGTATTCGCCTTATAAAAACTTTAATAAATCAATTGAACGACGTAATGTCGTATTAAGTTTAATGAAGGAACAAGGATATATTTCTGAAGAGCAATACAATAAAGAAAAAGAGTCAGGCCTTGTATTAAAACGTGGGGTTGATGATAAATACAAAGGTAAATACTCCCAATATGTAGACTATATAGTTAGAGAAGCGATGGATAAGTATGAATTAACACAAAATGAAATTTTAGCAGGTGGTTATCGTATTTATACAGAGCTTGATCCGAAAAAACAACAAGCTGTAGAAGATGTTGTGAATAATGATAGTTATTTCAAAGATAGTGGCTCAGATCAACTTATGCAAACGGGTGTAGTCCTTATAAATCCAAAAACAGGCGGTGTTCCAGCTTTAGTTGGAGGTAGAGGACCATATCAGTTTTTACAATTTAATCATGCTACGCAATTAAAAAGACAGCCAGGTTCAACATTAAAGCCTCTAGCTGTATATGTACCCGCTTTAGAACAAGGGTATGAAGTATACGATATATTAAAAGATGAACCATTTCATATTAAAGAATATGAACCGAAAAATAGTGATCAGGCCTTTCATGGTAATGTGACAATGTATGAAGCGGTAGCAAAGTCGTATAATGTTTCCGCTGTGTGGCTATTAGAACAAATAGGATTAGATAAAGGATTGAAATCTTTAGAGCGATTTGGTATTCCGTTAGTACCAGAAGACCGTACGTATCCAATTGCTTTAGGTGGGATGCATGTAGGGACATCACCATTTGTAATGGCCCAAGCATATAGTACATTTGCTAATGATGGGGTTCAAGTAGAGGCTCATGCAATTAGAGAAGTTCAAAATGCTGAAGGGGAAATAATAGGGAAATGGTATAAGAAAGAGACACGAGTGACGAGTGAGAAAATTGCTCAAAAGATGACGTATTTATTAAAAGGTGTTGTAGAAAAGGGAACAGGTGGAAAAGCGAAAGTTACTAATGTTGATACAGCAGGGAAGACAGGGACTACTCAACTTGTAAATGGCCCGAGCGTAGGGGCAAAGGACTCGTGGTTTGTAGGATACACACCAGATTTAGTAGGTGCAATTTGGGTAGGATATGACAAAACAGATAGCGAGCATTATGTTCCAGGTGGTAGCCAAATTACAACGACGATGTTCCGGGATATCATGAAAAAAGCAAATGCAAACCCAGCCCAAAAAGCGTTCCAATTGTCGTTAATATCTGAGGCGGACTATAAAAAACAATTGCAAACAATTGAAGAAGAAAAGCGAAGAAAAGAAGAAGAAAAGAAAAGGCAAGAAGAAGAACAAAAAAGGAAAAAAGAACAGCAAGAGTGGTTTAATAAAGTAAAAGAGTGGATTCCATCGTTATGGTAAAAAAAAGAGGCGAATTTCGTTATTCGCCTCTTTCTCATGTGAAAAATGAAGTGAGCTCATAATTAGTGAGGTAAATGCTACTATTCATTAAGAGTAATGTTCGTACTGCCAAAGGATTGAGAATCGTATGTGATGATTATTGTTCCTTTACTAATCGGTTCGTATGGTAATTCTTCTTCATAACTACCATTATTTTCATTATGGATAGACAGCGTGATTTCATCAATTCCTTTATTTGTATACTGATCTTTAATCGTTTCAGTAATTTGAAGTAGAGTTTCGTAACTAGAAGCTTTCGTAATAAGCATTCCTTTTATAACTTTTTTTTCATTATTTGTGGAATTGGAATAAAGGATGTTGTTTTGTTTCGTATACAAAAGTGTGTATGGAACTGTTTTTCTCTCTGCTTTTGAAATAGTAGAATATTTTAGAGTTAAAAAAAACCCTACACATAAAATAATGCATATCATAAGAGCAATCCAAATGCGTATCGGTGACATAACTCTCATTTTTCATCCCTCTTTCATATCTTTGACTTCATTATTTATCATACAAAATGAGGATTAAGATAGAGTAAATCTGAGGTAAAGAAACGTAAAGAAGGAGCACTTATCCTCCCAAACAAGTGCTCCTTTTTATTAAAAGAGAGATTTAATAGACAATCAAAATCACACCTATTACTTATAAATGTGTTTAGTCCTCCCAAAATATTATCGGAAATTGTGGTTAGTAAATTCGGAAGACAGATAGTGTCGCAGTTGTATCGCCCGTGTTAGGAATAGAAATAGTATTTGCTGTAGGTTGTACAGAAATCGTTGTACCAGCTTGTAAAGTAACGATTGTAGAGAAAGAAACAGCACTACCGATAACATTAGTTGAAAAATTACGAGTAGGTGGTTGGCCATTGAATGAAATACCGAATCCAAACGGTGAAGGGCCTGGGAAAGTTGTAGATGCCGAGAAACTAATATCATATACGCCTGTTTCTAAAACTGTTAAAGTATCTGTAGTGTCATTAAAATTAATATTATTTATTTCAAAAACTCGATTGAATTGGATATTCATTCCAGGTGATATTGTTTGAGCATTGGAGTTTCCTATTGCAGCTATAATTACCGGAATCGGAGTACCCGCTGGTCCAGTAGCGCCTCCACCTAGGAACCAGATCCATATTGAACTAAGACAGCTTGAATAGCTTGGCCGAGAGCTTGAAGAAGTCTAACAAATTATTTAAGTTCGGACTTAGAGATGTTGATATAACTACAAGCTCTTACTTCGCAACAATCATTACCATAAAATACTTTCCCTTTATTTTTGTTGTTTATCTTTTCATTCCTTTCTTTCATAGAATAAATAGTCGTTACTATATATTAAAATGAAATTTAAATTAAATTCGTGATGGACAAACTACTATTTCTCAAAAAATAAGAAGTTTACCTACCTAACACGAACAATAAAGAAGTAGAGAAAAATCTATATGTTTTAAAGAGATCAAATTAGCATAAAAAACTCCCTTTAATTGTTAGAGTGTGCTTAACAATTAAAGGGAGTTAATAGGACAGCATTATCATTTTATAAGTTAATTGCTTCACGATTTACTTTAGGTAAAATCGGAATAGAAATAGTGAAGGTTGTACCGTCTGGAGCACTAGTCATTTTGAGCGTACCGTTATGATTTTGGATGATTTTTTTTGTTACTGATAAGCCTAGTCCTGTCCCCGAATCCTTCGTTGAGAAGAATGGATCAAAGATATATTCTTGAATAGCTAGAGGAATACCAACTCCATTGTCTGTGAAAGTAATCCGAACGAAGTTATCTAGGCGATAACTAGTGATTTGAATAGAAAGAGGCTTTTCGCCTTGAGCATCGACGGCATTTTGAAATAGGTTTAAAAATACTTGAACAAGTTCATGTCGATCAATATTGACTAAAATATCATCTAATTCATTAGAAAAGTTATAATCAATTGAAATGTTATGCAAGAAGACTTCACTAGCTAGTAACTGTTGAATATAGTCGCATAAAAATGTATTAATAGGAAACGGTTCTCTTGTAAATTCACGTGTTTTTGAAATGGCTAAAAATTTTGTGATAATACTATTTGCACGATCTAATTCAGGGATAAGTAAGCTTTTAAATAACTCTTTATTTGATGGAGAAACACTTTCTTGTAAAAATTGTAAGTATCCTCGTACTGTCGTAAGAGGGTTTCGTACCTCGTGTGCAATTCCGGCTGCGATTCGTCCTGCTAACGAAAACTTCTCTGCATCACGCTCTGTGTTTAAATAATGAAAGACACTAATAACCCTAAAAATCTCCCCGTTATAATCGCGAATAATTCGGTTGTTTATAATGCCATAGTTTTTGTCTAAAACTTCTTCATTATATATTTCTGTTCCCGTTCTTAATGTTTCAATCGCTTTAATTTTTTCTTCCGGCAAGTTTAGTAATTGTTGAATCGGTTTTCCGATAATATCATTTCGTATTACACCGAAATCATCTGCGGCAACTTGATTACATAAAGTAATATTCCCTTTACTATCGACAAAGGTTACATGATGTGAAAAGGCATCAAAAATATGTACAAAGTGTTTTTCAAGTTGTTCAAATAAAAATAATGAATCACAAGTAAGTTGAAAATGAGCCTCTTTATTCTCTTTTGGTATTTCTTGAATGGAATGAGTTGTTCTAGTTTTCTTTATTTGTAAACCAATATGTGGATTTTTGTATGTGAAATGATGTGGTAATTGATTTACAAGTTCTTCATAAAAACGCACTTTATTTTCTAGTTCTTCAATTCGTTTTTCATGAGATACAGTAGCATCGTTTGGAAGCATAAATAAATAACCCCTCATTTTAAAAATTCTTCCATATAGTATATCATATTTTAATAAGGATACTCTTAAAGAAAGGGCTACTTAATGAAATTGATTAGCCAAAGTGTTTGGGGAGTGAATAGAAGATAAAGTTAAAAAGGGAGGAATATATGTGCTGTTCATTGGAGTGACAGGATGGGGAGATCATGATTCTTTATACATAGATTCCTATGAAAATAGAAATAAATTACGAACATATAGTGAGTATTTTCCTATTGTGGAAGTGGATAGTTCATTTTACGCGATGCAACCTGCACGAAATTATATAAAATGGGCAATGGAAACGCCGAAAGATTTTTCTTTTGTCGTAAAAGCGTATCAAGGAATGACAGGACATATGAAAGGGGAAATTCCTTTTTCTACGTTTGATGAGATGTTTGATGTGTATAAGCAGTCTATTCTTCCTTTAATAGAAGCTAATAAATTAAAAACAATTTTATTTCAATATCCACCATGGTTTGATTGCAAAAAGAAAAATGTAGATTTTCTTCGATATACGAAAGAAAAAATGGAAGGTTTACCATGTGCAATAGAATTTCGAAATCAAACATGGTTTTATCCAGAAATGAGAGATAAGACGTTACAGTTTCTAGAACAGGAGAAATGGGTTCATACAATTTGTGATGAACCACAGGCTGGGATAGGTTCTGTGCCACTCGTATTAGAGGTTACGAATTCAAACATGGCATTAATACGTTTTCACGGTCGAAATGTTCATGGTTGGGTTGATAAAGGGGAAAATTGGAGAGCGGTCCGTTGTTTATATCGCTACAACAATAAAGAACTGGAAGAATGGGTTGAACGACTAGAGCAATTAAAAAAGAAAACAAAGGATATATACGTACTGTTTAACAACAATTCAGGTGGGGATGCAGCAGATAATGCGAAACAGCTTATGAAAATGATGAACATTACATATGGTGAGCCGAAGCCGGAGCAATTAAATTTTTTTGAATGATAATAAACAAGAAAGGCACTGTACAAACAGGGGGAATGTACAGTGCCTTTCTATATGAAAAAGAGGGGTAACAATGTTACTGAGCGTTTGGTTGATTCATCAATTGTTGGCTTCATAATAAATGATAATGGTTATCATTATCATTGTCAATGGTTTTTCTAAAAATATATAAAAAACTTTGTATATTTTAAATAGAGATAAAAAAAGAACAGCATTAATGCTGTTCTTTTCCAGGCTGTGGAGAAAGTCTTCTCCACAGCCTGTTTTTGTGTCTTTACCTCTTTTTATGTGTCAACACTGATAAAAAGAGGTAAAGGAGAGATTTTTTATGATGGGTGCTTTAAAAAATCATCGTGATGAACGTGTATCTGTTTCTGTAGAAGAGTTGGTTCCACAAGATCATTTCCTTCGTGCGATCGAAGCGACAATTAGTTTTGATTTTATTGAAGAGAAGTTACGCCCTTATTACTGTGAAAACAATGGACGTCCGTCAATCCATCCTATCGTTTTATTTAAAATGATGTTTATTGGATATTTTTACGGTATTCGTTCGGAGCGTCAATTGGAAAAAGAGATTAAAACGAATATCGCCTACCGTTGGTTTTTAGGGTTTTCTCTATCAGATACTATTCCAGATCATTCTACAATCAGTTGGAATCGTCGTACTCGCTTTATTCATACAAATATTTTCGAAGAAATTTTTGATGAGATCGTGAGGCAAGCGACAGAGCACCGGATGGTGGGAGGACGTGCGCTGATGACAGATTCTACGCACATTAAGGCCAATGCTAATAAAAATAAGTTTGTACATAAATATAAAAAAGAAAAGGCAAAGTTTTATATAGATGAACTAGAAGCTGCGGTAATTGAAGATCGTGAGGTACACGAAAAAAAGAATTAAAACCTAGAAAGGAAAGTGATACTCCCACTAAAAAAACTCGTATAAGTACTACGGATTCAGATAGTGGATTTTTAATGAGAGATGGAAAACCGAACGGTTTTCATTTCTTAGACCATCGTACGACTGATGCGAAGTACAATATTATTACAGATACTTATGTAACGGCTGGAAATATGGCAGATTCCGAGCCATATTTAGCACGTCTACAAGCTCAAATTGATAAATTCGGATTTAAAGTGGAAGCTGTAGCTCTTGATGCAGGCTATTTTACAGGGTATATCTGTAAGAAATTATCGGAGAGAAATATATTTATGGTGATGGGGTATCGCCGATTTGGAAAACGAAATAAAGAAGTACCAAAAAGCCAATTTAAATATGTAGAAGAAATGAATGCATTTGCTTGTCCGATGGGGTGTATTTTAGAGTATGCGACAACGGATCGTGAAGGATATCGTCACTATAAATCCAACCCAGAAGACTGCGCTGTTTGTCCGCTACGTGAGGTATGTTTTTCAAAGAAACAAAAACAAAAAGTTATCACTCATCATATATGGGAGAAATATAAGGATATCGCTAGAAAAAACAAACTAACAGTTACAGGGAAAAAGTTGTACAAAGTACGCTGTTCAACTATAGAGCGAAGCTTTGCGGACGCCAAAGAACTACATGGCTATCGATATGCTCGATTTCGGGGGCTGAAGTCTGTCCAAATGCAGGCTTATCTTACCGCAACTTGTCAAAACATGAAAAAAATAGCCCTCCATCTGACCAAAAAAGGTCTGGTGGAGGGCTATTTTTTTGAAACTCTATTATTTTATGTTGTTTTTATTCGCTAAAATCAAAATGATTCCAGAGTGTGGGGAACCCTAAAGGGTTTCCCAACACTCTGAAAAAGAACAGCATTAATGCTGTTCTTTTCCGTTGACGAATTGTTGTAAATCAAAAGGAGTTATCGCCTGGATAAATTCTTTTGAGATAAGTGTTTGCACGAGAGTGCTCTCAGAGATAGAAGCACCTGTTTTCTTTTCGTAAGCTTGTTTTAATAAATCAAGTTTTTCAGCCGTTTCTTTTGGTAATTCAATTGTAAGTGTGTTCATAATTTCTCCCCCTTATTATTAGAGTACCACTACAGTATAGGAGAGACAAGAAAAGAGAATATGAAATATAAAAAAGGTTACCAAATTTTCAAATGGTAACCTTTTTTATGTATAAGAGTTATTAAGCAATACCGATATACTTTAAAGTTTTTGATGGAGTACTGTGATCAAAGAAGTGTTGTAAAAATGCAATATCAACACCTGATTTGTATGCACAATAACCCCAAGTTTTTCGAAGTGTATGTGAGCTAATCCCTTCTAATCCAACTTCTTTTGCAGCTTTGTTTAAAATGTACCATGCATGTTGTCTCGTAATAGATTTTGTTCCTTTTTGAGATTTTAACAATGGTTCATTACGTTTCCAAGTTTTACGTTCTTTCATGTAGTCTTCGATTGCGTGCTGTAAGTCTTCATTTACAGCAAACCATTTATGTTTCTTCACTTTTTCATTGTAAAATAAAATGGAATGGCGAACATTTTCATTTTCATCGATTACATCACTAACTTTTAATTGTAAGATTTCACTTACTTTTAAGCCAGAATTTACAGCTAATACGAATAATAAGCCATCACGTTTCGAAGATTGTAAAAGTATATTTTTGATAGTTTCTAATTGTTTTTCATTTTGAATAGGTTGTCCTGCTTGTTTCATTTCACGCACTCTCCTCTTTTATATGTGTAAAGGAAAGGATTAACTTGTTTCTTACTATAAAGGGAAAGTGTGAATTTCATGTGAACTCCTAGTGAAATTAAGACAAATTATTTGACTTCTTTTACTTTTTGTAAATTGAAATAGAATACAACACTGTTAGTCGTATTATACACACCGTACTCGGCATGATGGAGGTCTAGAATGTTTTTTACAATAGATAATCCGAGACCGGTACCTCCGGTGTGACGGCTACGTGATGCATCCAGGCGATAGAAGCGATCCCAAATTTTTTCAAGACTTTCTTCAGGGATAGGGTTTCCTGTATTTTCGATTTCGATTTTTACGGTATCTTCTGCTTCTATAATGGAGACTTGTATTTTTTCTCCATCCGGCGTATAGCGGATTGCATTACTTAGTAAGTTCACAACTACTTGCTCAATACGGCTACGATTTGCTTTAACAAGTATAGAAGGGTCTGCATCGACGTTCACTTGTAGATGCTTTTCTTCCATGCTAAATAATAATTTTGTATAGACTTGTTGCGTTAATTCACCAATTGAGAACGTCGTCATATCTAGTTTGTAAGTACCAGATTCTAACTTTGCTAATTCTAACATTTCAACAATCAGCCTGTTCATATTTTCTGTTTCTTCTAAAATAACATCAGTATAATACGAAGTATCCTTACTAACACCATCTTTAATACCTTCTGCAAAACTTCTAATTACACTCAGTGGTGTTTTTAATTCGTGTGATACGCCAGAAATGAATTCTTTTCTTGTTTTCTCTAATTGACGTTCACGTTCAATGTCTTGTTGTAACTTTGTATTGGCAACATTTAATCGATCGATTCGATCTTTTAAATTTACAGATAATGTATTGATACTGCCGGAAAGCCCACCAATTTCATCGTCGGCTGTAACAGGTAATTTCTCGCTGAAATCAAAATTAGCCATTTTTTTTGTAACACGATTCATTTTAATTAATGGCTTAACAATGATTTTTGAGTAGTAGAAGGATAATAAAATAATAACGAGAAACACGATGATTAAGGCATAAACATAATAGTCTTTTAAAACTAGCATCGCTTCATTAACGGGTTGTAAAGATGCTATCGCAAAAGCATATTCTGTAATCTTTCCGTCTTCTATAATCGGCTTTACAAAGATACTATTTTTTATATTTTCGCCGCCATCTAATATGAAAGTGTTTAATTGGTTCGAGTTAGAAGTGCCATCTCTAATAATATCTGCAAAATATTGAACGGCTTGTAATGTTTCAATATCATTTGCAAGACGAACCTCAGCTTTTGATGGGAGCTGTAACTTAGTTATAACACCTGTAAAGACGATGCGAGTTGTAGATTTGTAGCGGCTTGCAAGTCTATTCTTAGAAGGATTACCATTAATTGACTGAAAATCCGAATAGAAATGTTCGTTTTGCCATTGATTATAATTCGTTCCTAATTTTTGTGGTGTAATTATATTATTCTCTTGTACGACTCCATCAACATTAATTATTACATCTTTTTTTAAACCTAAATTTTCGAATTTATTATATTCTTCTGGTGTTAAAAGGTTATTGAGTGGAATGGAATACTGTTTATTATTATTGGGATTAAATACATCGATATAGTAATTGTTATCACTTTTAATAATACCGTTAGAATCCAAAAACTGCATATCGGCATTTGTTTTATCATGAAATTCTTGTTTTAGTTTCCTAACTTTCTCATAACTTTTATCACTTTTGTCATAATTATCTACGAATTTTTCAAAAGCAGTTTGAACTGTTTTTACTTTTTTATTAATATAAAATTTCTCTAAAAATAGAGATTGTCCTAGGAAAAAAGTAGGAATATGATTGTAAATAAAGTTGATGTTAATAAAAATAGTTTAAAGACGATACTTCTGTTTTTCACTGCGTCACCTCTTATGAGAAATACTGTAAATGATTTCTTTATCCCGCTTTAACAGGCAATAAGACTCCCACTTCAAAATTCGGCGAATACAAGGGAGTTAGGTGGGAGATCAACTGTCCGTAAAAGCCTGATTGGTTCAACTAATAATCAGTGGGGGATGGAAAAAACCACTGATTAAAGTTTCACTTTATTATAACAAACGTTACAATAAAGTAGAGGGGAGAAATCTGTCTCTTTATAAAATAGTTATTTATAAAAAGTCACATAAAAAGAACTCGCCAGACGTATGACAAGTTCTTTAGTGTATTATTGTTGAATTGCTGCATCTAAAGCGATTTCAATCATTTCGTTAAATGTAGTTTGACGCTCTTCAGATGTTGTTTCTTCGCCAGTGAAGATGTGATCGCTAACTGTTAATACAGATAATGCATTTACACCGTATTTCGCTGCTAATGTATAAAGAGCAGTTGTTTCCATTTCTACTGCTAATACACCGTAATCTCCAAGTTTTTTAACCATGTCCATGCTTTCGCGATAAAACACATCTGCTGTTAAAACGTTACCGACACGAACGTGTAATCCTTTTTCAGTTCCAGCATCGTAAGCTTTCTTTAAAAGATCAAAGTTTGCAGCTGGTGCGAAATCAAATCCTGGGAATGTTAAACGGTTCATATTAGAATCAGTACAAGCCGTCATTGCGATAATAACATCACGAACTTTTACATCTTTTTGAATTGCACCGCAAGTGCCAACGCGAATTAAATTTTTAACTCCGTAGCTTTGGATTAATTCGTTTACATAAATAGAAATAGAAGGAACACCCATACCTGTACCTTGAACAGATACACGTTTTCCTTTATAAGTTCCAGTAAAACCTAACATACCACGTACGTTATTATAGCAAGTAACATCCTCTAGAAATGTTTCAGCGATATATTTTGCACGTAATGGATCACCTGGTAATAGAATAGATTCAGCGATTTCGCCTTGTTTTGCTTCGATATGTACACTCATGAAAAGTCCTCCTTATAATGTATTGATAGAAATCAATATCATTTGCATTATACACTACGAATCCTTTCAATTAAAATCTTTTTATTATTTGTAATATGTGCAAAATAGGAGGATTTCATAAATCATAATCTAGAATATATAGCTTAAGAAGTTTTATATGAACAGAGACAATAAAAATGGTAGGTGATGTTTTGAAAAACCTTGTCATTGGGCTTATTGCGTTAGTACTTATTGTGGCAGGAGGATTTTACATAAAAAAATATCAAGAAAACGAAGAGACTGTAGGAGATGTTCAGGAAGTAAAGTGGGATGTGTCAACTGGAAAGGGAAATGAGAAAGTAGATATTATATTTCAGTTGTTAAACAAAAAGAATAATGAAATTCGTGGTGTAAATGATCAAATTCGGGCAGTGATTGTAGATGGACAGTTAAAACACATACAACAAATTAAACCTACATTTGCAGGGAACGGGTCATATAAGTTATCTTCCAAAATAGCGAAAGACGAAGAATATACAATATTTTTATACGAAGATAAAAATAAGTCCGTAGAGTCATTCGCTAGGAAAGATTTTGGTAGAACGAAAGAGGAGAACAATAAGAAAAAAGTGAAATTTCCAATCGACAGTGTACTTACAAAAAAAATAGGAGAGTATGAAGTTTCTCTTTTATTTGGCGCATTACATCCGAATGAACCAGTTACGTTAACATTTCAGTTTCAAGCGAAAAAGGGTGAAAAATTGAAATTACATTCAGAGAGAGGAGAAGTAGAGTCACTTTATATCGTTGATGAAACGAAGGAGAACTTTTTATACGCTATGCCTGTGGATACGGATGAGCAATTACAATACCGGATTACATTTCCTGCCGAGGGTACGTATAAAATGTGGGGGAATTTCTATATAAATGGTAAGAAATATGAAAAAGAATTTATTGTACAAGTTCAAAAAGAAAAAACAGCTAAGAATTTAGCTGTTTTTTCTTTTTCCTATTAATTTTGTTACAGAGAGCATTGTAATTGGTAAAGAATGATTCTTCCTAAATGCTAAATATTTACCGCTCCATGCTGGTTTATATTTTTCTTTAAAATGCCGTAATCCGCTGAAACTATACGTATAACGAACGTTATTAAAGATTGCAGCAGCCACTCTTTCAGACCAGAAAGACTGTGTGGATAAACCAACATTTGAAAGTGGTGCCATACCAATATTAAAGGAGTGGTATTCATTTTCTTTTGCCCATTGGAATAAGTGGATGAAAATTGCGTCCATAATGCCGCTAGGCGCATCTGGATAATATCGCATTAAATCGACAGATAATGATCCGTTTTGATATACGGGCATGAATGTTGTGAATGCAATAATTTTTCCATCCGTATCAGATAATGTTGCAATAGGAGCGCGACTAATATATTCACGATCGAAGTATCCGAGTGAAAAACCTTTCTCTTTTTTTCCACCAAGCCATGCATCTGAAACTTTTCTTAACTCTTCATATAATTCGTCTGAGAAAGGTGGCTCATGAATAGAGAATGTATAGCCTTCTCTTTCAAAACGGTTGAAAGTAGCTCGCATCCCAGCGCGTTTCTTTCCTGTTATTGTAAATGTATTTAAATCAACAACAGCTTCTTCACCGAGCTTAAAGAAGTTATAACCAAAATCGTGATATAAACTCATCCATTTACTTTCAATTTGGTAGAATACACAAATGTATCCAAATCGATCAGCCTCAGCTAAAAACTCTTGCAATACAGTACGATAGGAGGAAGGGTCCCCGATTGGATCACCTAGTACAATAAGTCGTTTTCCAGTTATTGAGAAGAGAATGAGTGCTTTTCCATCACTACTGAAAAAGAACTGTTTATCTCCTAAAAAACCTAAATGACTAAGTACATTTCCACCATGTTCATCTAAGAAGTTTTGTAATCTTTTATCATTAGCTGGTTGCCCGGGAAATTCATTTCGATAACGATTTGCAATGAGTGAACCAATTAGTAAAAAAGTAGGAACAAAAAAGGCAGCTGCTAATGCACTTCGTTTCACTTGTGTAATATTACGAACGACAAAATCAGGTTTGAAAGCTTCTTTTGCACCTGCAAATAAAATACCTAAGTTTTTATATAAATATAACGTTACAAGTAGGAATATAAAAACTTTTACGATATCGGAAAGTGAGACTTCCATTTTCTCACGTACAAACCTTTTACGAAGCATATACAATACAGCGAGTACGATTAATAAAATAAAAGTTTCTTCAACATCAATTCCTTTTAGTGTATTAAAAATAGCCGCTCCAATTAAAGAAACAATCGTCATATAATAAGAACGTTTTGTTCCGTAATATATCCCTCGTGAAAGAATGAGGAGGAGAATACCGAATGTTAGCGATAAGCTAAAAGAAAATTGAATAAGATGTTTTGGAGCTAGAATATGTAAGGCGTGTGCCCGATTTATACTTGTCGGTAGAATAGTTGATAAAATAACCATTAAGCCAGCAAATACTGTTAAAGCAGCAGATGCCCAAGAACCTAACTTTCCTAGAAAGTCACGCTGCAAAGTCCATATAACACCAGTTGTCTCTAATGCAGGCGCAATAAAGGGTTTATCTTCAAACTTTTTAATGGCTACTCCTGTCATTTCAAAAGCTGCAAAAATGAGACCAAGGCAGAATGGTAAGATGTAATAGACGAGACGATATAATAACATAGCAGGAAGTAAAACACCTGTATCGATGCCGTATTGCCCAAGCCCAGTTAAGAAGACAAGATCAAATGATCCAAGGCCACCAGGAACAAGACTAACGACACCAGCTAAAGCAGCAATGACATATACGCCTAAAAACTTTTGGAATTCGATTTCAATGCCAAATAATAGTAATATGACGTACATAACAATACCAGCAGATACCCATTCGACTAATGAAACTAATGAGTATAAAACAGTTGGGTTTTTCTCCTCTTCTTCTTGTCCCTCTGTTTGCATCGCTTTTCTATTTTTTAATTTAGAAAATCCGATATATATAGGGACGAAAAGAGCAAAGAAGATAAGAACAGGCCATAGCCATGGTTTTTCATGCAAAATAAATCTCGTGTCTAATATTCCGATAAGACCAAGAAATGAAAGAATGGCTAATCCATTAATAAAGGCAGTTGTCATCCAAGCGATACTTTTAATAAGTTTTCCATTTTCTTTTATGTATGGACGATAAAGCATTGTGCGTACGCCGGCTCCAACTAGACCACCAAACCCGATAAATCCGTTTAAAGTATTAGCAATCCACGAGATACGGAAAATCTTTTGGACAGGGATATCAGCTTTTAAGTAACGAAGCATAACATAGTCATAAAAGAACATTGTTGATACAGCGAATGCACCAAGTGTAATTGCTAAAAAGACTCCTCCAGTTGGAATGTTTTTAATTGTATCAATCGCTTCTAAAAAAGAAATGCCCGCTAATTCTTTTTTTGCTTGAAAGAATACAATTGTTAATACAACAAATGGGAAGATAATTTTCCCGATTTGTAAGAAACGTTTCCATGAAAACGACATAAATACAACTCTCCTTGTATAAGAAAACTGAGACAATAATATTATTATGACAAACTTCAAGAAAAATAAAAAGGTAAATTCCTGTATAGGGGAGCTATTTTTTATATAGGTATATTTAAAAGAATATTTTGTTTATCAGAAAATTAAGTTAGAATAAGGTGAAGGAAGGTGGAGGGGGAGTATATGATTATAAAAGGTTATGTAGGATATGAGTTAGAAAAAGCGAAACCTAATACATCAGAAGATTTTTTTAACAGATCTGAAGTGACATATATATTAAATGATAAAGAGAAAACTTTTTCGGTTTTATACGTTCGATATTTTGAAGAAGTTTTACAAGAAATTACTCCTTTTGAAGGAAATCCAGTGTATAAAGTAGAAGAACAAAACATATATTTGCGCGATATTGTAGCGATATGTTGTTTAGTGAAGGATAGGGAACTTCGTGCGCAAAAACGTTTGTATTTAAATAATATGGAAGAATTTCAACAATATTTTGATGAGGGAACGGTGTCGAAAGTACAAGAAATATTGGCTGAATTACATAAAAATAAAAGAGTAGAAATAGCGTGAAATGGCAAAGGAGAGAGAGAAAATGTCTAATTTGATGGTTGAAAATCAAACAGAACAAGTTTCTATATTTTTAGAAGATGCTATTAATTTGATAACCGATTATGTAAATTATCATACGTTGCCTTCTTTATTAGAGGAAACACCAGCAGGGAATGAGCAATATTATAAAGGGTTATTAGCATCAATGAGACGACTTCTCGTTTTTTGCGAAGAAGGACATGATGCATGTTTTGTTTTGTTGAATAGTCAGCCATTTCGAAAAACAGCAGCTGAAAAAATTTTATATAAGATTTACCATCAAGTAATTGCAGAGTTTTTTTCACCGAAGAGTGATTATTGGTATGAAAATAGTCGGTCTGCATATACAGGGAAAAATTCTATCGTTTTTCAACAAACACCACCTGCATCTTTGGAGCAAGTGATGAAGAGTTTAGAAGGTAAATTTCAATTGATGCGTGAAGAACTAGAATATTATGAGACGGATTATCAGACAAAGATGTTACACAAATATTGATTGAGGAAAAGAAGCTAAGGTGACTTAGCTTCTTTTCCTTTTGTACAGTTATATAAGGGATTTTCATTGAATATAGTTAAGTGGATAGTATTAGGGAGGTGCGACATGAATCAGCAAGGTGTATTTACAGATTACTTTCATGAAGTAGAAAATTGGTGTGAAAGTGTTCTTCACGTATTAGATAGCCGCGCAATGGAAGTGTATGATGTCCATATGCTTGCTTATAAAATTCAGACGTTGTTAGAGCGTATGAAAGAGCATGAGTATGAAACAGATGCAGAGTTTATGTATGAAATAAGCGATGATGTAGAACATATTCAGCATCATTTGCAGGAAGTATTTATGCAAGAAGAAGAGGAATATGAATTATATGAAAGAGGGGATAGCGAACGAGCTGTTCCAATTGGAGGACATACACTCCCGCCATTACCTTATCCGTATAATGCGTTAGAACCGTATATTTCTAAAGAAATTATGATGTTACACCATGATAAACATCATCGGAGTTACGTGGAAGGGTTAAATAAAGCAGAGAAGATGATGGAAGAAGCGAGAAAAACAAATCAATTTGATTTAATTAAGCATTGGGAAAGAGAAGCGGCTTTTCATGGGTCAGGTCATTACTTACACACGATATTTTGGAATAACATGAAAAAAGACGGTGGTGGAAGTCCAAGAGGTGCTTTTTCACAACAAATCGAACAAGATTTTGGGAGCTTTTTACGTTTCCAAAAACATTTTACAGAAGCGGCCTCTAAAGTAGAAGGTTCAGGCTGGGCGATTCTCGTTTGGGTGCCCCGGTCTGGAAGGTTAGAAATTTTGCAAAGTACACTTCATCAATTATTTACACAATGGGATACGATACCACTCCTTGTACTAGATGTCTGGGAACATGCGTATTATTTACAATACCACAATCGAAAAGATGAATATATTAAAAATTGGTGGAATGTTGTAAATTGGCCTGATGTAGAAAAAAGGTTTGAAACTGCGAAACAAATTGAATGGACACCATATTAGGCGCAAATTCTCTGCGTCTTTTTTAATGGAAGCAGAAGGAAGATTTCGTTCATATTTTAAAAGGCCAAGCATACACTTGTACAAAAAGTGCCAAAAGGACGTGGGGGGAAATATGAGACGAATTTGTGTAATTATTACGCTTCTTATTATGTATGCAAGCGTTATGCCGATTCCTACATATGCAAAGATGAACAGCAATGTTAGTGCTCGAAATGCTGTATTAATGGAGCAACAGTCTGGTCGTGTATTATACGGAAAAGCAGAACATGAGCCTCAAAAAATTGCTAGTATAACAAAAATTATGACCGCCTTGTTAGCTGCTGAATCAGGGAAGATGAAAGAAATGGTGTCAGTTAGTAATGAAGCGGTGAGGGTGGAAGGATCGGCAATCTATTTAAAGCCTGGACAAAAAGTGAAGTTAGAAGATTTAGTATACGGACTCATGCTTAGATCTGGTAATGACGCAGCGCAAGTAATTGCTGAAAGTGTGGGTGGGAGTATAGATGGATTCGTATATTTAATGAATGAAAAAGCGAAAGAAATTGGAATGAAAGACACGCACTTCTCAAACCCTCATGGCTTAGATGGAGATGGATCACATTATTCGTCGGCTTACGATATGGCGTTATTAACGAAATATGCAATGGGAAACGAGTCATTTAAGAAAATCTTTGGAACAAAAACGTATAAATCCGATTCTTGGGATTATCCGTGGAAAAATAAACATAAGCTGGTAACGTCTTATTATGAATTTGCAACAGGAGGAAAAACAGGCTTTACGAAGAAAGCTGGGAGAACGCTTGTTACAACTGCATCAAAAGATGGATTAGACTTAATTGTCGTAACTTTGAGTGCTTCTAGTGATTGGGATGATCATATGAATCTCTTTGACAAAGGATTTGAACGTTTCAAGCAAACGAAAGTTTTGGGACAAGGAGCAATTGCTGAAATAAATGAAAAGAAGTATGCCAACCATGTTTATACGAAAAATAGTTTTTCAGTGCCGTTAACTGAAGAGGAAAGAAAGAACGTGTTATTAAAAGTTGAACTGGATAAAAGTATAGCGCTTGAGGATGGAGTAAAGGTTGGAAAGACAGATGTTTATGTTGGCAATGAGAAAGTTGGAGAACGGAATTTATTTTATAGTAAACGGAAGTTAGTAGCTACAACAGGACTTTACTGGAATAATGTGAAAGAAATTTTTTCTTACATGATAGGTGTTGGGAACGATGGTTAATCTCGTATGGGTAGCGATGGCTGTCATTGGGATTGTATACGCCATGATAAATGGAACGATGGAAGAAGTGAATAAAGCTGTATTTGACGGAGCAAAAGATGCAGTAACGATTTGTATAGGACTTATTAGTGTTTTAGTATTTTGGCTTGGTTTAATGAAAATTGCAGAGGAAGCCGGATTGTTAAAAAAATTAGTTTCACTTTTTATGCCGATAGTAAAAAGGTTGTTTCCAGAAATACCAAAGGATCATCCGTCCATGGGATTTATTCTATCAAATATGATGGCAAACTTTTTTGGTCTAGGTAATGCAGCAACCCCTCTTGGTATTAAAGCGATGGAACAACTAAAAGAGTTAAATGGAGGAAAGGATTCGGCGAGCCGTTCTATGGTGACGTTTCTAGCATTAAATACATCAGCTATTACATTAATCCCTACGACAGTCATTTCAATTCGAATGACGTATGAATCAGCCAATCCTACTGAAATTGTTGGGGTAACATTTATTGCACAAGTACTTTCTATGATTGGAGCAATTTGGATTGACCGCTATTTTTACCGAAGAAGGAGTAGAAAGGGGCGGAAAAAATGAGTATTGTAAATGCAATATCCTTATGGGTAATCCCTTGTGTAATTGGTTTTATCCTTTTATATGGCACGATAAAGAAAGTGCCGACGTATGAATCGTTCGTTGAGGGAGGAAAAGAAGGGATTCAAATTGCAATTTCCATTTTACCATTTATGGTTGGAATGCTTGTGTCTATTTCTATATTCCGATCGTCAGGTGCGCTAGATGCAATGATATCAGTAATGAAGCCAATGTTAGATTTAATTCATGTTCCAGCAGAAATCGTTCCATTAGCACTAATACGCCCTATTTCTGGTTCTGCTGGTCTAAGTATTACGACTGATTTAATTGCCACATATGGGCCAGACTCATTCATTGGGAGATTAGCTTCTACGATGCAAGGGAGTACAGATACGACTTTTTATATTTTAACAGTATACTTTGGAGCTGTTGGTATTAGAAAAATGGGAGATGCATTAAAAGTAGGGCTTTTTGCAGATTTAATCGGAATTATTTGCTCGATTGTCTTTGTTTCCCTATTGTTTCAGTAAAGCTATTCATTTTTTATGCTATTTGGCGTATAATACGTATACGACCACTATTAAGGTGTAGCTTAATAGTGGTTTTTTTATGTGGTATTTTTGACAAAATGATGAACTTTTATTGTGAGAAATATGAAAAATATGGACAATAATAAAGGATAAAAACATGATTTGACCTTTATATGTTTAATATCATCGCTATGTTGTTTAAGTGAGATGGAGCGAATAACCGTAAAGCGTATGCGGTTGCCAAGTCTTTCTAATGTAAGGTAAGATAAATTCGAGGTGAAAAAAAGAAATGGAACGATTACAAAAAGTGATTGCGCAAGCAGGTATTGCATCGAGAAGAAAGGCTGAGGAATTAATTCAGCAAGGAAAAGTGAAAGTTAACGGAAAAATAGTGAAAGAGTTAGGAACAAAAGTAACTCCTCAAGATAAAGTAGAAGTAAATAACATCCCTCTTGAAAAAGAAGAACCTGTTTATTTTTTACTATATAAACCAACTGGTGTAATTTCAAGTGTATCAGATGATAAAGGTAGAAGTGTTGTAACAGACTTTTTCCCTGAAATTACACAACGTTTATTCCCAATCGGACGTCTAGATTATGATACGTCAGGAGTATTATTAATGACAAACGACGGGGACTTCGCAAATATATTAATGCATCCTAAATATAAAGTTGAAAAAACGTATGTTGCAAAAATAAAAGGCCCATTAACAGGTGAGAAAATTCGCATGTTAGAACGCGGTGTTGCACTAGAAGACGGTAAAACAGCACCAGCACATGTGAAAATTATTTCTTGGGACAAGCGTAAAGAAATGGCTATTGTACAATTAACAATTCATGAAGGACGTAACCGTCAAGTACGTCGTATGTTTGAAGCGTTAGATTGTAAAGTGGTGAAATTAAAACGTGAACGTTATGCTTTCTTAGAAGTAGGAAGCCTGCGACCTGGTGATGCGAGAGAATTGACACCACATGAGGTGAAACAATTACGCGCGCTTGCTTCTACAAAGCCAAGATAAGCTATAGAGTTAAAAATTCACCAGTGGAGTGCTCTGCTGGTGATTTATTCAATACAACATTTACAGAAGATAATACATAACATTTACCGAGGAGAGGAGAGGTAATATGAAGAAAAATCGCTTATTATTTCGCGTTATTATTCTACTCATTTTATGCGGTGCTGTAGGGTTTACCCTTTATCAAGGATTCTTTGCTAATAAAGAGAAAATGCAAATCGGAAAAGAAGCACCTAACTTTGTTGTGACGGATTTAGAAGGGAAGAAAATTGAACTAAAAGATTTAAAGGGAAAAGGAGTATTTTTAAACTTTTGGGGCACGTGGTGTAAACCTTGTGAAAAAGAAATGCCTTATATGAATGAATTATATCCAAAGTATAAAGAAAAAGGCGTTGAAATCATAGCGTTAGATGCAGATGAAACGGATATTGCAGTAAAGAACTTTGTGAACCAATATGGTTTGAAATTCCCAGTTGCCATTGATAAAGGACAGAAGATTATAGGGACATATGGAGTAGGTCCATTACCGACAAGCTTTTTGATTGATAAAGATGGAAAAGTAGTGGAGCAAATTATAGGTGAACAAACGAAAGAACAGTTAGAAGGGTATTTAAAGAAAATTACTCCGTAATAAAGAAAGCCTTTACATAAGAGGTGCGTGTCTATAGTGCCTCTGATTTAAAAATTCTGAGTATTGCGGTAACTCGAGGTTAGAATATACAATAGTACATATAGATACAGGGGCGGTGAGAGTGTTGAAAGAAATTAAATGTGAATGTGGACATGTTAATCCGATAGGAACCGTTTTTTGTGAAGCTTGCGGGAAACCATTTGAACGCAATGAAAATGCAAAACTATTGGATATGCGCTATGAGGGGAGTGCACGGAGATCTCTCACGCAAACAAAAACGATAGTCGATAAAATTTGGAGCTTTTTCTCTTCTGTAAAAGTGGGTGTATGGCTAATCGTAATAACTTTAGCTGCATCAGCGATAGGAACTATTTTTCCGCAAGAAATGTACATAACTCCAGGGATTGCACCAGCTGAATATTATAAACAAGAATACGGATTTTTAGGACAATTATACTATCAATTAGGATTTAATAATTTATACGGTTCATGGTGGTATATGATTTTGATTGCTTCTATCGGTATTTCACTTGTGATATGTAGTTTAGACCGCGTTATTCCACTTTATAAAGCTTTAAAAAAGCAAGGCGTAAAAAGACATCCTAGCTTTTTAAAGAGACAGAGATTATATGGGACTGGTACACCGCAAGATGGTGACCTGGAAAGAGTGCAAAAGAATTTAAAGAAAAGAAACTATAACGTGAAAGTAGAAGACGGAAACGTTTTAGCAGAAAAGGGACGCTTCTCGCGTTGGGGTCCATATGTAAATCATATCGGTCTTATTATCTTTTTATTCGGTGCGATGCTTCGTTTTTTACCGAGTATGTACGTAGACGAAGCACTTTGGTTACGTGACGGTGAAACGAAAGAAATACCAGGGACGGATGGGCAATACTACTTAAAAAACGAGAAATTTATAAAAGAAGTTTATGATAAAAGTAAGGACAAGGAAGTTTTTGAGGAAGCGATTGATCGTGTAGGCGATAAAATGATTGCGAAAAACTTCCAAACGAATGCCGTATTATATAAAGCGGTAGGAGAAAATATAGCAGGACAAAAACCGAAATTAGAAAAAGTAAAAGAAGCAGAAATTCGAGTGAATGAACCACTGAAATTTGATCAATTTGCAGTGTATCAAGTGGATTATAAAGAAAGTGAATTTAAAAGTATGTCCTTCAACTTGCAAAATAAAGAAAATAATCAAAAATGGGGACCGATTAAAGTAGATTTAACGAATCCTAAGGAAAAATATGATTTAGGAAATGGTTATTCTCTAGAACTATTAAGCTATTTTCCTGATTTTTATTTTGATGAGAATGGAAAACCAAATACAAAAACGAAATTACCGAACAATCCTGCATTTGTATTTAAAATGTTTACACCTGAAACACCAGATGGTGAAGTGAGTTTTGTTGGTATTCAGCAAAATATAGAACCTGATGGAAACAACAAATATAAAATGTCGTTTGCAGGTGTTGAAATGCAAAATGCAACAGCACTTACTGTAAGAAAAGATTTAACGCTTTGGATTCTCGGTATTGGAGGGTTTATATTTATGGTTGGTGTCATTCAAGGTATGTATTGGAATCATCGCCGTATTTGGATACAACGTGTTAATGATGAATGGTGGATTGCAGGGCATACGAATAAAAATTGGTTTGGTTTAAAGAAAGATATTGAAAGAGTAATAGAAGGTACAGCAATTCCACAGCCAAATGATAAAGTAATCGATAAAAAAATTAGTTAAGGTGGGGAAACGATATGGTGCAAATAAGTAGTAACTTTCTCTTTACCGCATTTATTTTATATTTAATTGCGACTCTATTTTTTGGTGGAGCCATTAAAGAAAAGGGTCATAAATGGGCAAATGTAGGAATAACAATTACAATTTTAGGGTTTATAGCACAAACAGTATATTTTGTTACAAGGTGGATTGCATCAGGGCATGCGCCAGTTAGTAACTTTTTTGAATTCGGTACATTTTTCGGCATGATGCTTGTAGGAGCATTTATTGTAATGTATTTTATGTACCGCGTAAGTATAATTGGACTATTTGCATTACCAGTTGCGCTTTTATTAATTGCCTATGCAAGTATGTTTCCGAGGGAAATATCTCCGCTTATTCCATCTTTAAAAAGTAATTGGTTACATATTCACGTGACGACTGCAGCAGCAGGACAAGCAATTTTAGCGATTAGTTTTATTACGGGCGTGATGTATTTATTAAAAAATGTAGATCAATCAACGAGAAGTAAACGGACATTTTGGCTAGAGACGGTAGTATTTACACTTGTTTGTACAGTTGGATTTATTGGAGTAACAACGGTATTTTCTAGTATGAAATATGAAGCGAAGTTTCAATGGGTTGATAAAAATGAACAACAACTGGAAATGAAGTACAATCTTCCAGCTTTAGTAGGACCGCATGAAGGGAAGTTACAGACAGAAAATAAATTAGAACCGGCAGTTGAAGTTCCAGCAATTGTAAATGCGAAAAAATTAAATACTGTTATTTGGTCAGTGTTAGTTGGAACATTACTTTATATTGTATTAAGGCTTGTTTTACGGAAGCGAGTATCGGCGGCACTTCAGCCGTTAGTAAAGAATACGAATAGTGATTTACTAGATGAAATCGGATATCGATCTATTGCAATTGGATTCCCAGTTTTCACATTAGGAGCGTTAATTTTTGCAATGATTTGGGCTCAAATAGCGTGGACGCGTTTTTGGGGCTGGGATCCGAAAGAGGTTTGGGCACTTATAACGTGGCTCTTTTATGCTGCAGTACTACATTTACGATTATCTAAAGGGTGGCATGGAGAGAAATCAGCTTGGCTTGCAGTAATTGGTTTTGCAATTATTATGTTTAACTTTATTGTAGTAAACTTAATTATTGCCGGTTTACATTCATATGCATAGAGAAATAAAATAGGAGAGTGCATGTCACTTTCCTATTTTATTTTTGTCAACTTTTCTTCTTTTTTGAGAAAAACATGACAAAGTAGCGCTTGATTTTGTAAAATGATGTCGAGGACATTATATACTGTTCAAAAAAAATACATAGTTTTGGAAAAAAATTGAACAAAATTTATTATTCTTGTGAAGCATAATATGGGAAGTGAAACATTTAGAAGATTGCTTAAATAAACGAGAATAGCGCAACATAATAGTAAAGAAGGGTAGGTGTGAACCGCTGAGGTGAGAGTACGCAGCGGGTAGAGATGGAAAATGAATCAAGAATTTTAATTGTAGATGATGAGGATCGTATTCGTCGTTTATTGAAAATGTACTTAGAAAGAGAACAATACACAATTGAAGAAGCAGATAATGGTGATACAGCTTTAGAAATGGCGTTGCAAAATGATTACGATTTAATCTTATTAGATCTTATGATGCCTGGTAAAGATGGCATTGAAGTATGTAAAGGGGTTCGTGAGAAGAAAGCGACACCAATTATTATGCTGACAGCAAAAGGTGAAGAAGTAAATAGAGTACAAGGATTTGAAGTTGGAACAGATGATTATATTGTAAAGCCATTTAGTCCACGTGAGGTCGTGCTACGTGTGAAAGCGGTATTACGTCGTGCTGTACCAACAACATTTTTTACACAAGATACAACGACAAAAGATGTTACTGTATTCCCGCACTTAACAATTGATAACGATGCACACCGTGTTACTGCAGATGGTAATGAAGTAAACTTAACGCCGAAAGAATATGAGTTACTATTATTTTTAGCGAAAGCTCCTGATAAAGTATTCGATCGTGAGCAACTGTTAAAAGAAGTATGGCAATATGAATTCTTCGGAGATTTACGTACAGTTGATACACATGTAAAGCGTTTACGTGAGAAGTTAAGCAAAAAATCACCAGATGCAGCGAAAATGATTGTTACTGTTTGGGGTGTGGGTTACAAATTTGAGGTTGTGAACGACTGATGCTTTGGAGAAGTGTAGTAGGGAAGTTATGGATGACCATATTACTTCTCGTTTCGTTTGTTCTTGGATTTGTTGCGATTTTACTTTCACAGTTTTTTAGAACGTATTATGTTGATATGAGTGAAGCTAGGCTTCAAAAAGTCGCAACAAGTGTTTCGGAGTTAATTGAAGAAGGTGCCGATGTAAAAACGATTGAGAATATCGCGTACAAATTCTCTGATCCACTTTCAAGGATTATTATTGTAGAAGATGGTAAGGAAATCTCTTCTTCACCGAAACAAGAAGGGCTAGTCACTCTTACAATGGATGATTTAAAAGAAGATAAAGAATTAGCTGCTGTTTTTACGGACAAAAAAGAAATTAAAAATAACGTTAGAAAAGCGTCTAATAGTAGGAAGAATAAAAACACCGAAAATGATATTATGATCGTCGGAAAACCAGTGCAATCAAAAAATCAAAGTGCAGTGTTCGTATATGAATCATTACAAGTGCCGATACAAGGTATGGAAAGAACGACTGATTTTATTTTCTTATCGGCTGGGATTGCGATTATATTAACAACTTTCTTTGCGTTCTTCTTATCTACTCGGATTACAGCGCCGCTTCGTAAAATGCGTGAGGTTGCTTTTGAAGTGTCACGTGGGAAGTTTGATGCAAAGGCTCCTATGGTATCTCAGGATGAGATTGGTGAGCTTGCAACGGCCTTAAATCAAATGGGAAAACAGTTGAAGTTCAATATGAACGCCTTGCAGCAAGAAAAAGAGCAGTTAGCAAGTATTTTGAGTAGTATGGCAGATGGGGTTATTACGTTAAATCAAGAAGGTGAAGTTGTAGTAATCAATCCGCCGGCCGAACATTTCTTACAAGTTTGGCAAGAAGAAAAAGAGATAGAGTTAAGTAAAAAACTACCTTCTGAACTTGTGGAACTATTCCATCTCGTTGTAGAAAGCGAACAACAACAAGTTGTTGAAATTAATTTACAAAAAGGGAACTATGTAGTTCTTATGACGCCGCTCTACAATCAAACGAAAATTCGAGGAGCTGTAGCAGTACTGCGAGATATGACGGAAGAACGTCGTCTTGAAAAGATGCGTCAAGACTTTATTGCGAATGTATCGCATGAACTTCGTACACCAATGGTAATGCTGCAAGGGTATAGTGAAGCGATTTTAGATGATATTGTGCAAACGAAAGAGGAAATTGATGAGTTTGTTCAAATTATTTATGATGAATCTGTTCGTTTAGGTAAACTTGTAAATGAATTGTTAGATTTAGCTCGTATGGAAAGCGGTCATGTAGAGTTACATATTGGTGAAGTGGACATACATCCGTTTGTTGAAAAAATTGGTCGTAAATTCCAAGGGATCGCAAAGGATAAAGAAGTTGAACTAACAGTTGATTTCCGAAATCCGATCGAAGAATATGCGTTTGATGCAGATCGGATGGAACAAGTGTTGACGAACTTGATTGATAACGCAATTCGTCATACGAATGCGGGTGGACATGTAACGCTTGTAATTGATACGAAAAATAATGGCCTCATTTTTGAAGTACAAGATTCGGGTGCAGGTATTCCAGAAGAGGATATTCCATTTTTATTTGATCGTTTCTATAAAGCTGATAAAGCAAGAACACGTGGTAAAAAGGGTGGAACAGGACTCGGGCTTGCGATTGCGAAAAATATTGTTCAAGGTCATGATGGTAAAATTTCTGTTTCAAGTGTTGTTGGAGAAGGAACTATATTCTCTGTATATTTACCGAATCGTATAATTTAGATATGTGTTTTTAAAGTTGATAATGAATAAAGTTCTACTGTTTTTTATTTTTTTGTAAACTCAATTAAATAAAGAATAGTAGAACTTTTTTCTATCTTGGTCGAATTAAGAATAACAAGAGAGGTGCTGTGAAGAAATGAAATTATATACAAAAACAGGAGATAAAGGAACGACAAGTGTAATAGGTGGTAGGGTTGATAAAGACGATATCCGTGTGGAAGCGTATGGAACAATAGACGAGGCAAATTCTTATATTGGATATGCAATGACTAAGCTTCAAAGCGGGGCTTTTAGAAATATTTACAATGAGCTCGAAAATATTCAACATGAACTATTTGATTGCGGAGGAGACTTGGCAATAGTGGAACAAAAAATTCCTTATAAAGTGACAATTGAGATGGTTGAAAGCTTAGAAAGAAAGATTGATTTATATATAGAAGAAGCCCCGCCATTAGAACGCTTTATTTTGCCAGGTGGTAGCGAGGCGGCGGCTACTATTCATATTGCACGTACTGTTGTAAGGAGAGCGGAACGCTCTATAGTATCATTGCAAAAAGAAGTGAGAATAAATGAAGTTGTCTTAAAGTATGTAAATAGATTATCTGATTATTTGTTTGCGATAGCTAGAGTAATAAATGCACGATTACAAGTGAAAGATGTGGAGTATAACCGTAGTGCATTAGTTTTTCGTGATAAGAAAGAGAAGGAAGTGGAGTAATTCACTTTCTTTTTTTGTATACTTTTTTCTGTAATATACCAAAATAGAGAAGGTATGGTGGTAATTAGAAAACGGAGGATGTATATGAAAGTTTTAAAATGCGGAGTCATGTTATTGAGTATACTGTTTGTATCTCAATTACATGTTTATGCAGAAGAAAATCGATGGACATGGCCTGTTGAAGGTCAGATAAGTGATTATTTTGGGACAAGGCATGGAAAACACTATGGTATTGATGTAGCTGCACCGATTGGAACGCCTGTGGCAGCTATCCAAGATGGTAAGGTAACAAAGTCTTATTATTCAAGTAGTTATGGAAATGTTGTATTTATTAAACACGGAGAATATGAGGCTGTATATGCACATTTAAATAAGAGATATGTGGGTCAAGGAGATTATATTTCAAAAGGTGAAAAAATTGGAGAAGTAGGGAACACGGGAGAATCGCGAGGTGCACACTTACATCTAGAACTTCATCAAGGAAGATGGACGATGGCGAAAAAGAATGCGATGAACCCATTGCTTGTTTTAAGTGAACAAAGAAATGAAGTTGTTTCTTCATCATTATATGTCGTACAAAAAGGGGATACTTTAGTTAGTATTGCACGGAAATTTAGTATGACACTTAAGGAAATTAAAGAAAAAAATGGATTGCGGCAAGAGCTAATTTATCCTAATCAACAATTATATGTTAAGTAAAGGCAACGTCTCAAAAATTAAACTTTGAATAATCTTAAATAAGGTTCAATGTAAATGAAATTATATGGGCGCTTCTGCTAGAAGTATTGAGTGAATTAGAGTATTTATATCTAAAAGAAAACCGTCCCAAAATTTATTTTGGGACGGTTTTCTTTTACCAAAAAATAAAGACACATATAAATCCAGAAATAGCTAAATAGCTATATAAGTAAAAAACTTTTGTTCTTGTTTTCTCTTTTGTTCGAAACAGTACGATAGTCGGTTCGATTAAACCGATTGTCAAACAAAGTAGGCCAAGAAGCATACAACCAATCGAAATAGAATACAGGGCGATTTGTGGTGCTTGAAATGGAATCATCCATTTTAATAAAAATGCAATAAGTGCAGTGTAACAAATGCTACCGATGTATTTATTCAGTGGTGTATTAGAACGAAAACCAGGAAGTTTTTTTAAGAAAGAGCGGGAAACAACTTCTGTTTGTAAAGATGTATGCTCTTCAATAATTCTTTGAGCTTCTTTTCCTTTTTGAAAAAGGGATAAGATCCAATTTCGCTCACCCTGAAAAATAAATTGAGAAGTTGTCAAATAGTGATCAATCTTCACTTTACTCCAACTCTTCCACGGATGACGCTCACACAATTTTAATTTACTTTCTGTTTTTTTATCATACTGATAAATACTGATGCCATCTTCATCGAAAGTAGCATAGTATGTCTCGTTTGAGAATGTGCCTAAATCAATTGGGCAGTAGAAAAGTAATTCTTTTTTTAAGTAAAAGTATTCTTTTCTTAAGTTTTTTTTCATTGCTTCTCGAATAGAATGTCTCTTTTCTTTTTTCATGACATTTCCTCCATAACTCAGAAAATGTTCTTATCTTAACAATTCAATATCTTATCACTTTTAATTATATATGACTAGGTAATTCAAAAGAGAAATGCCGAATAATAAAAAATATGGATTGTATTGTAAAATATCTCGCAATTTATTTATTGTTACGAAAAATAAACAACTAATTTTAAATAAGTTACAATTTTTTTGTTCACAATGTTATGAGGTTGTTGTATAATGAGGGGGAAAATAGAATATCGGTCTATCTTCGGGGCAGGGTGAAAATCCCGACCGGCGGTGATGAACTATTTATGATTTTGTTCTAAGCCCGCGAGCCGTTAAGGCAGGATTTGGTGTGATTCCAAAGCCGACAGTACAGTCTGGATGGGAGAAGATGGAGGTTCAAGCGTTCAAAAAAGATATGGATTTGAACGTCTGTTTGATGTGCCTTAAATTCTCCCTTTGTGTAAAACACAAAGGGTTTTTTCGTTCTATGAAAAAATAGGCATAGCAGAACCTTTCCACTTTCCATGAGATGATCGATGGAAAAGGAGAGAGAAAGATGAAACAAAAAAACAGTGTGGTGCAGATGGTGAGTGTAGCGATGCTAAGTAGTATTGCATATTTACTAATGATGTTAGATTTCCCGTTCCCAGGGCTTCCGCCATTTTTGAAAATTGATTTTAGTGATGTACCAGCTCTAATTGCAGCAATTATCTTTGGACCAGTAGCAGGAGTGATTGTAGAGGCAATAAAGAACATTTTACATTACGGGATTCAAGGAAGTTTAACGGGAGTACCAGTTGGAGAAATTGCAAACTTTATTGCAGGGTGTTTATTTATTGGACCAGCAGCTTTCTTATTTAGAAAGTATCGTACTGTGAAGAGTTTAACGACAGGGTTAATGCTAGGGACAATTACAATGGCACTTATTATGAGTGTATTAAACTACATCATCATATTCCCGGCGTACACTTGGTTTTTAAATTCACCGGCTATGTCTAGCGAAGCTATAAGAACAACGGTTGTAACGGCAATCTTACCATTTAATTTAATTAAAGGAATTGTTGTAACAATTGTATTTGTAGCATTATTCTCACGCCTGAAAGTATGGGTGTTTGCAAAAATGAAAAATGCATAATATATATAAACCATTAGTAGTGTGGAACTACTAATGGTTTTTTATTAAGAAAAATAAAATTTAGATACAAAAAATGCCCCTCATCAATATGAGGGGCATTTTTTGAAGTTAATAAAAGACTATTCGAATTTTAAAGCGTCTCCGTCGAATGATTCGTCAGCAACTTTAATTGAGTCAGTTGGACAGCCTTCGAATGCATCCATCATATCTTCAATTAATACATCTGGAATTTCAACGATACCTTGGTTATCGTCTAATGTTACAAATGCAATACCTTCATCATCATAGTCATAAATGTCTGGTGCAGCAGCGCCACAAGCACCACATGCAATACAAGTATCTTTATCAACGATTGTATATTTTGCCATCTTTTTTCCCTCCTGATAATATGTATGTGAAAAGCTTGCCATAAAAATTATAACCTTATTGTAAAACGGTTTGTAAAACTTTTCAACATAAAATTATAATGATAATGCTTATCAATTAGAGTGTCAACTTATTTTTGAATTATGTCATAAGATTTTCAAAATACGTAAATATGATTTCGTTTGATACAATAGAATATATACAAGTATATAGTTCTTATTATGATAAGTTTAATGAGCGACAGTAGATAGTGTAATTGTACTGAAAAGAATGAAGTTAAGATTGGAAGGTGGAAGCGGTCATGCAAATACAATATACTTTGTTGCATTGTTTAAAACAATTGAATGGTGAAAGAACCGTTTCATCTATTTATTATTTACTAAAGGGCAAACGTTCTTCGCAAACTTTACAAGATGGAAATATGTTTAGAATTTCTTTTTTGTTCGGAATATATAAATCATTAAATAGAAATGACTATGATGGTGAAGTTGTAAAGTTGTTGCAAGCAGATTTTATTCAAGAAATACATGAAAATACATATGTGTTAACACCTAAGGGTAAAACGCAGTTACATAAATGGGAGGAAGTTTATGCTTTTCCAGCGCATTTGCATGGTTTACATTATGGAGAATTAGGTGAAACATTTTGGAAAAGATTATCATTGATTATTCAAACTATATCAAATTTACAACAGAATAATACGAAGTTTATCCCGATTCAACAAGATACAGAAATAATGATGTGGGTGAAACGTTTTCTAACAGGAAGGCCATATAAGAGAAGTGAATTGGCGAGAAAATTGTGGACGGAAGTACATAATCTTTTAGAAAAAAGTAATGCGATAGAAGCGACGATTGTAACATATCGACTAACGGGTTATGAACGGATTGGTTGTACATTGCAACAATTAGCAGAAATTACGAAACAAGATATGTTCAGGGTGTATTTTTTATTTTGGGGTACAATGCATTTCTTTATACAAGAAGTTCGTGATAAAGAAAATGAATTTCCACTATTAGCTGAAATTATATCTTATCCAAATGAGAGAGCTGAATTATTTAGTTTATCTACGAAAAAAACATATAATTTTTGGAGACAAGGGCGTTCTTTAGAAGAAATAGCAACGATTCGGAATTTGAAGGTTGCAACGATAGAAGATCATTTTGTTGAAATTGCTTTGCGAGAAAAAGATTTTTCTATTGAAATGTTTATGGAAAAAGAAAAGATAGACAAAGTAATAAAAGTAATTGAAGCATTGCAAACGCGGAAGTTACGTGTTTTGAAACAAGCGATTGGAGAAGATATCTCTTATTTTGAAGTTCGTCTTGTATTAGCGCGGATGGAGGGTGTAAATGAAACTTGAAGAATATTTATATAAGTGGTTTGGATATTCTGAATTTCGTCCAGGTCAAAAAGGAGTTATTACAGATTTATTAGAAGGAAAAGATGTGATAGCAATGCTTCCGACTGGAAGAGGAAAGTCTATGTGCTATCAGTTTCCGGGGCTTATGCGAGAAGGAACAGTGCTTGTTGTATCACCGTTATTATCTTTAATGGAAGATCAAGTGACACAATTAAAGTATGTTGTGAAAAACCGAGTGATAGCATTTAATAGTTTTCGGACATTAAATGAAAAAAGAGAAGCGATGAAAAAATTATCTTCATATAAATTTATTTTTGTTTCACCAGAGATGTTACAGTCGGAGTTATTAATTAGGGAATTGAAGAAAATTCATATTTCATTATTTGTTGTTGATGAGGCTCATTGTATTTCTCAATGGGGTTATGATTTTAGACCGGACTATAAGAAACTAAATGTAGTTATTGAAAATATTGGTTCTCCTACAGTGTTAGCATTGACAGCCACAGCGACAAAAGGGGTACTGCAAGATATCGCAGACAGTTTAAATTTAAAGGGTGCCGCGGAACATGTATACTCTATTGACCGTCCTAATATTGCAATGGAGGTGCAATTTGTAGAGACGATAGAAGAAAAGAAAGAGGCGCTTTTGGAGCAGGTGATGTATTTACAAGGGCCGGGGATTGTATATTGTTCAAGTAGAGCGTGGACAGAAAGGTTAACGGAATACTTGAGAGGGAAAGGTGTTACTGGTGTAGCTTTTTATCATGGTGGTATGGAACATGAAGAGCGTATGTTAATTCAACAGCAGTTTATGAACGATCAATTGCAGCTTGTAATATGTACAAGTGCATTTGGTATGGGGGTAAATAAGGCGAATACGCAATATATTATTCATTTTCATTATCCAACTAATATAGCTTCTTACTTACAAGAAATCGGAAGAGCTGGAAGAGATGGCGAACCGAGTATAGCTATTTTATTGTGTAGTCCGTTGGATCATGATCTACCAATTTCAATCATTGAGGATGAATTGCCAAGTAAGTCGCAAATACAATTTTTATTTTCTTTACTACAAGAAAGAATGTTCCAAACGAAAGAATTACCAATAGAAGATGTAGAAGAAATTTGTTATAATGCAGCAAGATTTAATGAGCAATATTGGCGTTTCGTTCGTTATCATCTCGAACAGGTTGGAATTATACAACAACGAAGATTATTATTAGAGGGTTTGTCAGATGAAATTATGAACCGATTAATAGCTGAAGTAGAAATAAGGTTGCGTAATAAATATAGTGAACTAGAAAATATGAAGTCATGGATACGAGTTAAAGGATGTAGACGTGAATATGTGCTGCAACAGTTCGGTTATAGGAAAGAGAAAGAGTTAAATAATTGCTGCGATTATTGCGGTATTACAAAAGAAGATTATAAAAAAAGACGAGCGCAACAATCGGATTTCGACTATAATTGGGAAACAGAGTTACAAAAGCTTTTCGGCCTAGAAAAGATGGAGGAATGATGAACATTCAAAGGTATAATGTTGAAGATATGAGTCCGCAGGAAATAAGGCTGAATCTATATATAACACAGTTAATTATTATCGGTATTGGCTGTTTACTAGCATATATATTATTTCAAGATGTAAAAGAAGTGTTTAATTTATGGAAATGGGAACCAGTATCTATACTTATTATAGGTGGTTTGTTAGCGATTGGTATTGTGTTATTAGATTATGTTGCAATGCGAGTGTTTCCAGAGTCTTGGTTTGATGATGGTGGTATTAACGATAAGATGTTTCGAGGAATGTCGGTTCTCCATTTACTCGTTATTACGTTCGTAATCGGTTTTGCAGAAGAATTTTTATTTAGAGGTGTAGTGCAGACTCATTTTGGAATTGTAATTGCGAGTTTAGTATTTGCAGTGTTACATATTCGTTATATAACAAAGCCATTTTTGTTTTGTTTCGTCTGTTTCATTAGTTTTGTCTTTGGTTATGTATTTGAATGGACAGGGAATTTGTTTATAACAATCTTTGCACACTTTCTTGTTGATTTTATAATGGGACTCCAATTAAGAAAATAAATGGAAGGTGGTGGTGAACAACATGAGGAAACGAATTCCTGATTTTGAAGAGGAATTAGAAGTTGAGCGAGTGGAAGAAAAAGAAAGTTTACCGCCGCGTAGTGAAATTCATAGAAATAAAGAGAAAAAACAAAAGTTTAAAATAAATCACATTTTCGTCCGGGTTTTAACATTTCTATTCATTCTGCTGCCAATTAGTATTTTGTGGTATACGGATAAATATATTCAGGTGAAGGGCGATAGTAATAATGCCGGGAAAAGTGCGTTTGAAGTAATCTTCTTTGATTCAGCTAAATCTGATTCGCAGAAACAGTCTGAAAAAGCGATAACGCATACTGTGAAAGAGGGAGAAACTTTAGAAAGTATAGCGAAGCAATATTTTTCGGATGAAAATGGGATTGAAGTCATTAAAAAGTATAATAACTTGCAAGAAGATGAAGTGAGTGCAGGGCAAGAATTAAAAATTCCGATAAAAGATAAATCCACAAAGCAAGAGAGCTAGTGAATTAAGCGATCACAATTTGTTATAAAAGCCTAGGATTATCTTTATGAGGAGGGGAGTAAAAAATATGATATGGATTATATTATTCAGTACTCTCATAGGCATGGGGATTTTATTACTTCTTGTGATGTATAAAGAAGCGACGCGTAATACGGTGTTGGAACATACTTTAGTATTTAAAGAATTTCCGAAAAGTTTTCAAAAAGTAAATGTGTTTTTTATTTCTGATATTCATAGAAGAGTCATTTCGAATTTGTTAATTGAACAAGTAAAAGGAAAAGTAGATCTAGTAATTATCGGAGGAGATTTAGCAGAGAAAGGTGTCTCTTTATCAAAAATCTCTGCGAATATTCAAAAGTTAAGAGAGATAGCTCCTGTATATTTTGTGTGGGGAAACAATGATTATGAGATAGAATATCATGAATTAGATGCGTTATTATTAGAAAATAACGTAAAAGTTTTAGATAATACAAGAGTGGTATTTGAGTCTGAATTAGGAGAGAAAATTTGTTTGCTCGGTATAGATGATGTTGGATTGCACCGTGATCGTCTAGATTTGGCATTGGCGGATTGTAAAGAAGATGGTTTTCGTATCTTAGTTAGTCACAACCCTGATATAATAAAAAAGATGTCTGGAAATGAGCAGATTTCACTTGTATTAAGTGGACATACGCATGGGGGACAAATCCGATTATTCCCATCTAAAAAATATTTAAAAGGTGGCGTATATAACCATTTGAATACGATTCTCTTTGTTAGTAATGGGTACGGAACAACATTGATACCACTTCGTTTCCGAGCACCTGCTCAAACACATATCATTACATTGTGCGGAGGGAAATGATGCCAACTCTTAGTGGAAAATATAATATAAAAGCTGTTTCGAATATAATTGGAGTTCAGCCGAGTACGCTTCGTGCATGGGAAAGACGATATCAAATTATTGCCCCAAAGCGGAATCAAGCTGGGCATCGTTTATATACAGAAGAACATATTCAAATTTTAAAATGGTTAATGGAAAAAGTTTCTTCCGGTATGATGATTGGACAAGCAGTTCAGTTATTAGAAGAGAATCGTTTGCAGAGTACAGTTCAAAAAGAGATACCTTTCGATAAAGAAGTTGTTTTAGTGGACGATTTGCTACAAGCTTTGTTAAAATTTGATGAAATTACAATTACTGCATTATTAAACGAAGCTTTTAGTATATATTCAACAGAAAAGGTTGTTGCCAGTATCGTTCTTCGAGTGACAGACAATTTATTAATGTCAAAAAATAATAATGAGATTTCAATGGCGCAATTCCAATATGCACTATCATTTTTACAAACGCGTCTAGGAATGGTGTATCACAATGCCTCAATGTTTTCCTCTTTACACAAAGTTATTGTGTTAGAAAAGAATGCATTGCAAGGATTTATTTTTTCAACGTATTTACGCTTAAAAGGATATGAGGCGATATATATTAGGACAAGCTTAGCTGAAGATGGTATGTTGTCAGCGGTAGAAGAAATACAGCCGAAATATGTATTTGTATCTTTTGCTGACGAACAAGAAATGAAAAAGACGATGAACTTTATAAATTTATTACAAGAAAAAAGGGAATCTCTTTCTGTTGGGTTTATCGGAAAGTTAGGCGTTCTAAACCAGTTGGACATTGAAACAACCTTAATTGGTGATACGAAAGAAGAATGGGATGAATGGTTAAAAATGTCGGAATAGTTGTTCGAAAAGAACCATCTATTTTCTATTTCATATAATAAAAATTAGATGCATTGGTTACGTAGGGAGGGTATGAGATGAGGCTGGAACGATTAAATTACAATAAGATAAAAATTTTTCTAACATTTGATGATTTATCTGAACGAGGATTAACGAAAGAAGATTTATGGAGAAATGCGCCGAAAGTACAGCAATTATTTCGTGATATGATGCAAGAAGCAAATAAGGAATTAGGATTTGAAGCAGATGGTCCGATTGCAGTTGAAGTATTTTCTCTACAAGCACAAGGGATGGTTGTAATTGTAACGAAAGAAAATCAAGAAATGGATACAGATGATGAGTTTCGTGACGAGTTTATTGAAATGCAAGTGACTCTAGATGAAAGTGAGCATATATTATATGAGTTTGCTACGCTAGATGACATAATTAACCTGTCGAATCGCTTATATAACCTTGGTGTAACTGGCGGAAAGCTATATACGTGGGATAAGCGCTTCTATCTTTGGATGGAAGAAGAGGAACAAATTCAATTGTTAAAGGCGGATTTTATAGCTATTTTAGCGGAATACGGTAATCCGTCTACCGCAACTATTTATCGCATCATGGAGTACGGTAAAGAATTAATGGATTTTAATGCGATAGAACAAATACACAATTACTTTGTGAAAAAACAAAACCTCAGCTAATACAACATAGCTGAGGTTTTGTTTTTATTTGGATAAGGGAAGGGATGATTGTAAATACTCCAACATACTTTTTTAAAATAAAATATGCAGTTTTATGGGAGTATGTTTGAGTAAAATAAAAAATATTTAAATATTTAAGTATTTTACTTTTCTAAAAGTAATAAAAGGACTATAATAATAGTGAAAACGCTTGCAACAGAAAATAGTTTGTATATATTTGTTAGCGTTTTCTATTGCATTCCAAATTTAAGGGTGTATACTAGGCAATGAAGGTTTACTAAACAAGTGAAATTACAGGGGGTTTACTTACTATGGTAGCCGAAAAGGGAACTCAAACAAAAACACAACAACAAAGGGAACAACATTTTGAACTATTGAATTCAACACAAATTGTTATTAGTGAAGCGTTAGAAAAATTGGGTTATCCAAACGAAGTATATGAATTATTAAAAGAACCAATTCGTATGATGACAGTGAAAATACCAGTTCGTATGGATGACGGGACTGTTAAAATATTTACAGGATATCGTGCACAACATAATGATGCTGTTGGTCCAACGAAAGGTGGAATTCGCTTCCATCCGAATGTAACAGAAAATGAAGTGAAAGCACTTTCAATCTGGATGAGTTTAAAATGTGGTATTGTTGATTTACCATATGGTGGAGGTAAGGGTGGAATTATCTGTGATCCACGTGAAATGTCATTCCGTGAGTTAGAAAGATTAAGCCGCGGTTATGTACGAGCAATTAGCCAAATCGTAGGTCCGACGAAAGATATTCCAGCTCCAGATGTATTCACAAACTCTCAAATTATGGCATGGATGATGGATGAGTATAGCCGTATTGATGAATTTAATTCACCAGGATTTATTACAGGTAAACCGCTTGTATTAGGTGGATCACATGGCCGTGAAACAGCAACAGCGAAAGGTGTAACAATTTGTATTCGTGAAGCTGCGAAAAAACGTGGCATTGATATTAAGGGTGCACGCGTTGTTGTTCAAGGATTCGGTAATGCTGGTAGCTTCTTAGCTAAATTTATGCATGATGCAGGTGCGAAAGTTATTGCAATCTCAGATGCTTACGGCGCGTTACATGATCCAAACGGATTAGATATTGATTATTTATTAGACCGTCGTGATAGCTTCGGTACAGTAACAAAGCTATTTAACAATACAATTTCAAACAAAGAATTGTTAGAACTTGATTGCGATATTTTAGTTCCAGCTGCAATTGAGAACCAAATTACAGAAGAAAATGCTAATGATATTAAAGCGAAAATCGTTGTTGAAGCTGCAAATGGTCCAACAACATTAGAAGCGACTAAAATTTTAACAGATCGCGGAATTTTACTTGTTCCAGACGTGTTAGCAAGTGCTGGTGGTGTAACAGTATCTTACTTTGAGTGGGTACAAAATAACCAAGGATACTACTGGACTGAAGAAGAAGTAGAACAACGTTTAGAAAAAGTAATGGTAAGATCATTTGATTCTATTTATGAAACAGCACAAGTTCGTAAAGTGAACATGCGCTTAGCGGCGTACATGGTTGGTGTTCGTAAAATGGCTGAAGCAAGCCGCTTCAGAGGTTGGGTATAAAATATTATATCTTGAGAAAACGTGATTTCCTTTCGAGGGAATCACGTTTTTTTGTTGAAGTATTAAATGAGGTGTTATATATGGAGAATGAAATGCTGGAACGAGTAGAACAATTAGAAGAAAAGGTTAAGAGGTTAGAGGGAGAACTTGCAAGAACGATGAAAGCTCGAAAAATAGGTACCGTTAGAATGTTCGGGGAAGGGCTACTGTTTTTGATATTTGGTGTGGTTGTAGTAGGGCCGATTATTGCCGTTGTAATCTCAATTTTTACTTGGCTTGCTGAAAAATAAAATAAAAATAAAAAAAGAACGCTTGTTCTATACGAACAAACGTGCTATACTCTCCTTAGATAAACAAAACGGAAATGATTTTAAGGAGAGATAAATGATGAAAATGACAGTAGACCAAAGATTTATGATGCCAGCAGATGTTGTAGAGCGAGTGGAAGTATTACGAAACAAACAAAGCAAGCGTGGCACATTATTACAATCGGTAAATAAATTTTTCGGTTTAGATACGAAAGAAGATTGTGTTTGGTTTTACGGTTTTTATGGAGTGGCTGTAAGTATCTTGTTGTTTATGGTGTTCACTTCAAATATTTTCGATTTTCTCTTCGTGTAAGAAATATGCGATAAGGACGTTGCTACCGAATACATATATAAGGAAGTAAGGTAATCTTCTAGAGCGGGAGTTGGTAGCAATGGCGATGTTTCCTATAGAGCGCAACTATATTGGATATGGAAGTTCACGGCCGGGGATTCCTCTGACTAAAGTGAGATTTATTGTAAGCCATGATACGGGGAATCCAGGAAGCAATGCGATAGGAAATCGAGATTACTTTAATGAATTACAACCGAAAGCTTCGGCGCATACATTTATAGATGATAAAACAATATTGGAGATTATTCCTATAAATGAAGTTGCGTATCATGTTCGATATGGTGTGCCGACGGATAATGACTTATACGGCTATGATGCGAATAAGGCGGCCATTGGAGTGGAACTTTGTTATGGTGGTGATGTTAACTTTTGGGAAGCATATAATCGTTTTACATGGTATCATGCGTATTTATGCCAAAACTTTGGCTTAAATCCGAAAAAAGATATCGTGTCACATAAAACGCTTGATCCAGCTAGAAAGATTGATCCTGAGAATGTATTAGGGAAACAAGGTATTAAATTTCAGCAGTTTTTAGCAGATGTCTATCGGATGTACGTTTCGTTTAGATGACAAATATATGAAAAATGAATACAATAAAGATAGGTGCCTACTGCTGTAAGTAGGTTTTTTCTTGTTTTTATAAATAGTGTATTGGTAGAAGACTAGGAGTGGACGAGTATGCAAAAAGAAACAGTTATTATAATTGGAGGCGGTCCGTGCGGATTAGCGGCAGCGATTTCGTTGCAAAAGGTAGGGATAAATCCGTTAGTAATTGAAAAAGGAAACATTGTAAATGCCATTTATAATTATCCAACTCATCAAACATTTTTCTCTTCTAGTGAAAAATTAGAAATTGGTGATGTAGCTTTTATTACAGAAAATCGTAAGCCAGTTCGAAATCAAGCGCTTGCGTATTATCGTGAAGTAGTAAAACGTAAATCTGTACGTGTAAATGCTTTTGAGCGAGTGGAGAAAGTTCAAAAAGATGGAGAAGTTTTTCAAGTTGAGACGACAAAGCGTGACGGAAGTAAAGAAACATATATAGCGAAATATATTGTTGTAGCAACTGGATATTATGATAATCCAAATTATATGAATGTTCCAGGTGAGGGATTGAAGAAAGTAGCTCACTATTTTAAAGAGGGGCATCCTTATTTTGATCGAGACGTAGTAGTTATAGGTGGGAAAAATTCGAGTGTAGATGCCGCATTAGAACTTGTTAAAGCTGGTGCGCGTGTAACGGTACTGTATCGTGGAAGTGAGTATTCACCAAGCATAAAGCCTTGGATTTTGCCGGAATTTGAGGCGTTAGTACGAAACGGTACAATTCAAATGCATTTCGGGGCTCATGTGAAAGAAATTACTGAGCATACATTAACGTTTACAGTTGATGGTGAAGTTTATACAATCCAAAACGATTTTGTATTTGCGATGACTGGTTATCATCCTGATCATAGCTTCTTAACGAAGATGGGTGTTCAGATTGATGAAGAAACAGGACGTCCAATTTATACAGAGGATAGAATGGAAACGAATGCTGAAAATATTTTCATTGCAGGTGTCATTGCTGCTGGAAATAATGCAAATGAAATATTTATCGAGAACGGTAGATTTCATGGAGATGCGATTGCGCAAACCATTGCATCAAGAGAAAAATAAAAAGGAGTTGTCGAGAAAATCTCGACAACTCCTTTTTATTCGTGCATAAACATATTTTGAATGGATTCATGAGAATTTGTATTCTCTAATGCGACAAGTAATTTAATACGTGCTTTTTGTGCATTTAAGCCGTATGTGAATACAACGCCCATATCTTTTAAGTGTTTACCGCCACCTTCATACGAATATACGTCTTGAACGATACCGTTAAAACAGCGAGAAACTAATACGACAGGAATACCTTTATTTAATAATCGTTCTAGACTAGGAAGTGTTCTTGGAGGTAGATTACCTTGTCCAAGCGCTTCGATAACAATACCGTCTACAGGAAGATTTTCGATTGCTGCTAATAATGTATCATCCATGCCAGCATATGCTTTTAGAACAACTACATTTTTAGACACTGTGTTTATCGTATATGTTTCATGATGTACTAAAGCGTGATGGAAGACAACGCCGCGTTTTGTTACCATTCCAATTGGTCCGTATTGTGGGCTTTGGAATGTTGCGACATTACTTGTATGTGTTTTCGTTACATTTGTAGCGCAATGAATTTCGTCATTTAATACGACTAAAACACCTTTTTCTGCAGCTTCATCACAACTAGCAACTTTTACAGCTGATAAGAAGTTATATAGGCCGTCAGCACCTAATTCATTGCTAGAGCGCATTGCACCTGTCACAACGATCGGAATAGTTGCTTGTACTGTTAAATCTAAGAAATAGGCTGTTTCTTCTAATGTATCAGTACCATGCGTAATGACTACGCCATGAATGTTGTCTTGTTTTACTCTTTCATCAATGATGACTTGTAATTGTAACATTTCGCTCGGTGTCATATGGGGAGATGGTAAATGGAACACATCTTCAACGATTAAATCAACATCGCCTTCTAAATCAGGAATGAATTTTAAAAGAGGATTTTTTTCACCTGGTTGTACGACTCCAGTTTCTTTATCCTCCTCCATTGCAATTGTTCCACCTGTGTGTAAAACTAGGATTCTTTTCAATTCTTATACCCCTTTCAAGTAAAAAAATACATTTAGAACATAACATGTTTTTAGTAAATTCGACAATGGAAATGTATAAAAGTATGCCTCGCAAATGACAATAAAATTAACTGCTATATGTACGATGTATAAAATTACGAAACGAGATGTGCAAATATAGTATAGGAGGGAGCGATTACGGTGGAAAAGATGGAGAGAATTTTTATTCGTATATTAATAATACAATTTATTTGTCTTTCTGTTGTGCAATTGTTATTTATACATAAGTCATCAGTGAAATATTTATCTAAAATTGTTTATTATGAAGGTGTCATGGTAAAAGACAAAGCGGAAATCTTACAGGTGAATAGGTAGTTTTCATTTTCTTCTATGAAGGATTATGCTACAATAATTGAGGATTTAATGACGTGAAGCAAATGAGAAGAAGCAGGGTGAACACCTGCTTTTCGTTTTGTTTTATAAGTGAAAAAATGAGGTGTTACAATGGATAAACGAATTTCAATTGCTATAGATGGTCCAGCAGCTGCTGGGAAAAGTACAGTGGCAAAAGTTGTTGCGAAGGAACTTTCTTACGTTTATATTGATACAGGCGCAATGTACCGTACGCTTACATATGCAGCCCTTGAACAAAAAGTAGATATTGAAAATGAAGAGCAGTTAATGGAAGTTGTAAGGAATGTAAATATTGAATTTCAGCAAGGAGAAAATACACAGCTTGTATTTTTAAATGGACAAGATGTTTCTGAAGTAATTCGTACACCTGATGTGACGAATCGAGTATCTATTGTAGCAAAGCATCGCCTTGTTCGTGAAGAAATGGTACGCCGTCAGCAAGATTTAGCGAAAAGAGGCGGCGTTGTAATGGACGGCCGTGATATTGGTACACATGTATTACCGGATGCTGAAGTGAAAATCTTTATGCTTGCTTCTGTTGAAGAAAGAGCGGAAAGAAGACATTTAGAAAATTTAAATAAAGGTTTCGATTCTAATTTAGAGCAGCTAAAAGAAGAAATTGCTCAGCGTGATAAATTAGATTCAGAACGCGAAGTTTCTCCACTAAAAAAGGCTGATGATGCATTGGAATTAGATACGACTTCTTTATCAATTGAAGAAGTTGTCCAAAAAATTATGAGTATTGTTTCAGGAGTGTTTGCGAAATAAAGAAAGGGGATGATCCTCTTTCTTTTTTTGTTTAAATAGAAATGTAAAGGATACGTGAATTGTGAGTCTCTTTCCTTGACAAATGAGCTGATTTGTAAGAAGTTAGTTAAAGAGGAATAAAACTGTCAGAATATATTCGCTATTATATTTCAAAACATACTTTTTTCAAGCTGGTTTTGCTGTATACTATTTATATAGGTTTAATATATTTTCTTGTGAATGGTATTGAAAAAAAGTATGTGATGAGAAATTCTTAAACATGCAAATGAAAACTTTGTTTTCATTTCGTATATACATAAAAAATGCTTTGTCAATTCTGTAGGGAGGTATTTCCATGGTAGAGAAAATGAATGAAGAAGTTATGGATTCAAAAGAATTACAAGTTGGTGACGTTGTTACAGGTTCTGTAACGAAAGTTGAAGAGAAACAAGTGCTTGTAAATGTTGGATACAAAACAGATGGCGTAATTCCAATTAGTGAATTAGCTAACGTTCATATTGAAAAAGCAAGCGATGTTGTAGAATTAGATCAAACACTAGAGTTGAAAATTATTAAATTAGAAGAAGATGATCTTGTCTTGTCTAAACGTGCTGTTGATGCAGAAAAAGCATGGGTAGAATTACAAGAGAAATTTACTTCTGGTCATGTGTTTGATGTTACTGTAAAAGATATTGTGAATGGCGGATTAGTTGTGGATCTTGGGGTTCGCGGTTTTATCCCAGCTTCACTTGTAGAAGTACATTATGTAGAAGACTTTACTGACTATAAAGGTAAAACGTTAGCGGTGAAAATTATTGAATTAGACCGTGAAAAAAATCGTGTAATCCTTTCGCATAAAGCGGTAGTAGAATTAGAACTAGATTCTCAGAAAAAAGAAGCAATTTCTTCATTAAAAGAAGGGGACGTTGTTGAAGGAACAGTGCAACGATTAACTGACTTTGGTGCTTTCGTTAACGTTGGTGGCGTGGACGGTTTAGTTCACATTTCACAAATTTCACACGAACGTGTAGAGCAACCTTCTGAAGTTTTAGAGCAAGGTCAAAAGGTTAAGGTAAAGGTGTTATCTGTTGATGCTGATACACAACGTATTTCTTTATCGATTAAAGCAGCTCAACCAGGACCTTGGGAAAACGTTGCTGGCGAAATAAAAGCTGGAGATATTCGTGAGGGAGTAGTAAAACGCCTTGTTACATTTGGTGCATTCGTTGAGATTTTACCTGGCGTTGAAGGACTTGTACATGTATCTCAAATTGCAAATCGTCACGTGAAAAATCCGAATGAAGTATTGGAAATGGGACAAGAAGTAAAAGTGAAAGTACTTGAAGTTCACGCAGCAGAGAAACGTATTTCTTTAAGTATAAAAGAAGCGCTTGAGGAAAATAATGTAATTGAAGATTATAGTCAGTATGAGCCAAATGCTGATTCTGCTACTTTCCAATTAAGTGATATTATTGGTGAACAACTGAAAAAATTAAAGAAATAATGAGGGGTACAAGTGGTAAGGGCAAAACGTAAATTAGATCATATTGAATACGCTCTTTCTACTGGTCAGTCTCGTACGCATGGCTTTCATGATATTGATTTTGTGCATCAAAGCTTGCCAAATTCAAATTATGACACAATAACATGTGAAACAAAAATCGGCGAACTTTCACTAAGTTCGCCGATTTTTATCAATGCGATGACTGGTGGTGGAGGAGAGAAAACGTTACATATCAATGAGCAATTAGCATATGTAGCGAAACAACATAACCTTGCTATGGCTGTAGGTTCGCAAATGGCGGCGTTAAAAGATGAAAGTGAGGCTGCTTCTTATAAGGTGATCAGAAAGGTAAACCCAAATGGTATTTTCTTTGCTAATTTAGGTAGTGAGGCAACTATCGAGCAGGCAGAGCGTGCCGTTGATATGATTGAAGCGAATGCGTTGCAAATTCATTTAAATGTCATACAAGAGTTAACGATGCCAGAAGGAGACCGTGATTTTACTGGCGTACTTCAGCGTATTGAGAAAATTGTTTTAAATAGTAAAGTTCCTGTCATTGTAAAAGAAGTTGGATTTGGGATGAGTAAGGAAACAATGCAACAGTTAGCGAACGTAGGTGTAACAGCAATTGATATTGGTGGGCAAGGTGGTACGAATTTTGCTGCTGTTGAAAATGAAAGAAGACAGCGAATGCTTTCTTATTTTAATAACTGGGGCATACAAACAGCAACCTCGATTATTGAAGCAACCTCTACAAATAATAACCTCTCTTTTATTGCATCAGGGGGTATACAGACAGCGCTTGACGTAGCAAAAGCAATCGCATTAGGGGCGAATACAACTGCGTTTGCTGGTTACTTTTTACGTATTTTAATGCAAGATGGTATCGAGAAATTAGTGGATGAAATTGAGCTTCTACATACAGATTTGAAATTTATTATGACAGCTCTTGGTGCGAAGACGATAGAAGAGTTGCAATCTGTACCTCTTGTTGTAAAAGGTGAAACATATCATTGGTTAATGCAGCGTGGTATTGATACAGCGCATTATAGTAGGAGATAAAAAATCAACCGTTCGGTTGATTTTTTTGTTTTGTTTTGTTTTGTTTTGTTTTGTTTTGTTTTGTTTTGTTTTGTTTTGTTTTGTTTTGTTTTGTTTTGTTTTGTTTTGTTTTGTTTTGTTTTGTTTTGTTTTGTTTTGTTTTGTTTTGTTTTGTTTTGTTTTGTTTTGTTTTGTTTTGTTTTGTTTTGTTTTGTTTTGTTTCTCGTAATATAAAATGGAATTGGTATTTTATAAAAATATAATTTTATAAAAATTGTAATTGAAAAAAGGTTAAAAAATGAAGATGATTAGTTACTAGATTTTTGGAGAGGGCTTGATTTTCTAAGGAAAATAGGTGGAGGTAAAAAGAAGTGATAGGAGGATATAGTACACAAAATATTATTTCAATATAAATAAAAATCATTAAAATGATTATGTAAAAGACGGTTTCGTACAATATCGAAACCGTCTTTTTGTGTTGATTAGTGCTGGTTTTGTTTTCGAGCCTGCTCTGGTGTATCAAGTCCAGTTGCACCTGGATACTGTAGTGATTGATTACGATCAGATTCAACGCGGCGCGATTCTCGCAGTTTTCGTTCTTGGCGATCTTTACCCATAATGAATAACACCTCCTTGTTAAAAGTGTTGCTGTTATAAGAAAAAACTATGCGTAAATAAAGTGGATTAACTTTCATAAAAAGTTCCCATAATGGAAAACATAGGAGGTGAAGTTGATGGATGGAAGTACTTTTTATTTTATAGCTTGGATAGGGTGGATTGTCGTAACCTTTTTTATGAAAAAGGACCCTATTCGGTGGAAGTTAGGCGCTTGTATATTGATTTTTATAATTTGCTCTCCGTTACATGTAACGATTGCCTCATTCATGGTATCAGTAAATGCTCTTTTACTTTGTATTATTTCTTTTATAGGGATCACGCTATATTCTGTTTGGAAAAAATTATATAGCTTACTTTCGGCACTTATTATTGCAATGTTATATACAAGTTTTCATCTGTTAGAGATATATGATCCGATTTGGATTGTGGTGGATAGAGTGTTTCTGCTAAGTAGTGCTCTTGTGTATGCATCGGTGTTATTGCATGGGGATCGCATATTACGATTATGTTCCCTATATGTAGGGATGTTACAAGGAGAGTTGCTAGTGACATTTATTTTTCGGAAATTGAATTTTCCATATGATTACGGTAGTTTAGCATTTTTTGATATCGTCGCCGTTTCTACATTATTCATGGCAGTATTGTTTTGGATTGCAAAAGCATCAGTATACATGGAACAGTTTAAGAGAAAAACACGTAAAAGAAAGGCGAGGGTAATACATGACTGAATATACACCAGCCATTTTATGCGGCGTAATAGCGGGTACAGTTACAAGGTTGTTAATGCTTCGGACGGATACGCGGCAATATCCGACGAGGCTGCATGGGAAAATTATTCATATTGCAATGGGGTTAATTGCAGCAGCTTTAGGAGCGATTGCAATCCCGTCTATTTTGAAAAAAGATTTTTCTGCCATTACATTTCTTACGTTAGCAGCAACACAATTTCGTGATGTACGTAATATGGAAAGAAATACGCTTCAACAATTAGATGGATATGAGCTCGTACCGCGTGGAAATACATATATTGAAGGAATTGCATTGGTTTTTGAAAGTCGCAACTATTTGGCGATGTTAACGTCGTTTGCAACGACGTTTGCGTATATAGGATTCCGTTCATGGATTGCTGGAGTAATTATGGCTATAATCGCATTTTTTATTGCGAAAAAATTAATGTCTGGAAAAAGGCTACATGATCTTGTTGAAATTGAGCACGTTCCGCTTCGTTTTGAAGGGGCAGGACTGTATATTGATAATATTTATATTATGAATATTGGATTGCCGGCGAGGCAAGAAGAGATTATGAAATATGGCATGGGGTTTATTTTAAAACCGAAATCAATTGATGCGATGGTTACAATCTCAAATTTAGGGCAACGACAAGCTATTTTACACGATGTTTCGGTGGCGTTAGGGATTTATAGAGATTCTGGTACACCAGCGCTTGTACCGTTAGCAAAGCGTGATTTAGAGGATGGCAGGGTTGGAATCTTTGTCTTACCGCAAGATCAAGATGCAGAGAAAGCGATAAGTGTCATAGGAAATGTACCAACGTTAGAAAGTGCTGTCCATATGTCATCGGAAGCCCCGAAAGGAAGGGGAGATAAGAGATGATGTTAGAAAGCGTTATCCTGGCAGTTATTACAACAGCGCCAGAAAAATTTGCAGGTGGTGCTCCTTTATTTGTTTGTGAGTCGATGGAGGAACTAGAATTTGTTGCAAATAATTTAGAGGCAATTTTAGATGGTATTGCGCATCGCTTACAAGAGAATGTATATATTATTGTGAAACATTAGGAACGTGTGTTATAATGTGAGGTGTTTTGATACGTTGAGAAATATTCTGGAATGCAAATCCCTTCTTGCACAAAGAAGGGTTTTTTACATAATAAACAGAAGCAAGTTGAAAGGATGAAAGTATATGCCGAAACCAGTAATAGCAATAGTAGGCCGCCCGAACGTAGGAAAATCTACTATTTTCAATAGAATAGTTGGAGAAAGAGTTTCAATCGTAGAAGATATCCCAGGTATAACTCGAGACCGTATTTATAGTGCGGGAGAATGGTTAAATCATGAGTTTAACATTATTGATACAGGTGGAATTGATATTGGAGACGAGCCGTTCTTGACACAAATTCGTCAACAGGCGGAAGTTGCGATTGATGAAGCAGATGTTATCATTTTTATGACGAATGGTCGCGATGGTGTAACTGCAGCGGATGAAGAAGTTGCTAAAATTTTGTATCGTTCTAAAAAACCAATTGTACTTGCGGTAAATAAAGTTGATAATCCAGAAATGCGTAGTGATATTTATGATTTTTATTCATTAGGATTTGGCGAGCCATTCCCGATTTCAGGTACACACGGTTTAGGGCTTGGTGATTTGTTAGATGAAGCTGCAAATCATTTTCCAAAGATTGAAGAAGAGGCGTATGACGATGAAACAATCCGTTTCTCTTTAATTGGACGTCCAAATGTAGGGAAATCATCGCTTGTAAATGCACTTCTTGGTCAAGAACGTGTAATTGTAAGTAATATCGCAGGAACGACGCGTGATGCTGTCGATACACCATATAGTAAAGATGATCAAGATTATGTAATCATTGATACAGCTGGTATGCGTAAAAAAGGAAAAGTATATGAAAGTACAGAAAAGTATAGTGTACTTCGTGCACTTAGAGCAATTGAACGTTCTGACGTTGTTTTAGTTGTTTTAGACGGAGAAGAAGGAATTATTGAGCAAGATAAAAAAATCGCTGGATATGCTCATGATTCAGGACGAGCTGTTATTATCGTTGTAAACAAATGGGATGCAGTGAAAAAAGATGAAAAAACAATGAAAGCATTTGAAGAAAATATCCGTGCTCATTTCCAATTCTTGGATTATGCGCCGATTGTATTCTTATCTGCAAAAACGAAAAAACGTACACAAACGTTATTACCGGTTATCAATGAGGTAAATGAAAGCCATAGCATCCGTGTACAAACAAACGTATTAAACGATGTAATTATGGATGCGGTAGCGATGAATCCAACACCGACTCATAATGGTAGCCGTCTGAAAATCTTCTATGCGACACAGGTTGCGGTAAAACCACCGACATTTGTTGTGTTTGTAAACGATACAGAATTAATGCACTTTTCATATGAGCGCTTCTTAAAGAATCGTTTACGTGAAGCGTTCGGTTTTGTAGGAACGCCGATTCACATTATCGCTCGAGCAAGAGACTAATGGAGAGGATGTGATTTTATGACAAAAATCACAGTAGTAGGAGCAGGTAGCTGGGGAACAGCGTTAGCGATGGTATTAGCTGACAATGGACATGATGTACGTATTTGGGGAAATCGCTCAGAACTTATGGATGAAATGAATACGAAACATGAGAATAGTCGATATCTTCCAGGCATTACATTGCCAAGCACAATCGTAGCCTACTCTTCTTTAGAAGAAGCATTAGTAGATGTAAATACAGTACTGCTAGTAGTACCGACGAAAGCGTACAGAGATGTATTACAAGAGATGAAAGAAATTGTTACAGAACCGATTACTTGGATTCATGCGAGTAAAGGGATTGAACCTGGTACGTCAAAACGTATTTCGGAAGTGATCGAGGAAGAAATTCCAGAGAACTTAATTAAAGATGTTGTTGTATTGTCTGGACCGAGTCATGCTGAAGAAGTTGGTTTACGACAAGCGACAACAGTTACGTCTGCAGCAAAGCGTATGGAAGCGGCTGAGGAAGTACAAGATTTATTTATGAATAGTTATTTCCGTGTATACACAAATCCAGATATCGTTGGAGTTGAACTTGGTGGTGCGTTAAAAAATATTATCGCATTAGCTGCTGGTATAACTGATGGTCTTGGATTAGGTGATAATGCAAAAGCGGCATTAATGACACGTGGTTTAACAGAGATTGCTCGTTTAGGAAGAAAAATGGGCGGGAATCCGTTAACGTTTGCTGGTCTAACTGGTATGGGAGACTTAATTGTAACTTGTACAAGTGTTCATAGTCGAAATTGGCGTGCTGGAAATATGCTTGGAAAAGGATACTCTTTAGAAGAAGTGTTAGAAAGCATGGGTATGGTTGTGGAAGGTGTAAGAACAACGAAAGCTGCTCATGAATTGGCAGAGAAAATGGAAGTTGAAATGCCGATTACAGCTGCTTTATATGACGTGCTGTTCAATGGAAATAACGTAAAAGATGCGGTAGGCTCATTGATGGGACGTGTTCGAAAACATGAAGTGGAAGCTATACCTGACTTACTGTAAAGAAAAGCGACAGAAGTACATTCGTACTTCTGTCGCTTTTTATTTTATGGGTCTTTTCACCATTTTTTTATTTTTGCATAGGATGAAGAGTAACTTGAGGAGAGGGTGAAAAGAATGGATAATAACATTTTTAATAATATTGAGAAGGAAGCGAAAGTAAATAAAGAGGATATTTTTAAATTAGCATCATCCGTGCAAAATGCGAATTTACGTGATGAAACTGTACTTCGTCAATTAATTCATCAAGTGGCTCTTATGGCGGGACGTGAAGTGCCGAAAGAGCAAGAGGATCAAATTGTAAAAGCGATTATTAATAATAATATGCCAGCAGATTTTGGCTCGTTAAGCAAAATGTTTAAAAAATAAATTATGAGAAACAAAGAGTTTGTAGATTGCATATGATAGCCATGAAAGAATGGGAATAGAGCTGTTTTTGGGCATATTTGGTCAACCGAAGCGAGAGATACAATCGCTTCGGTTTTATTTTTATCTAGATTGGTGGAAAATACTGAAAAACCTATTGATTAAAGTTACATATTCGTAATTTGTAGTAAAATGTTCTTTTTGTATTTGTTTAAAGATTTTAATTTGTTAAAATAGTATAAAAATAGATTAATAAAAAGGGGTGTGTATATGTCAGAAGGGCTTATGAAAATGTGGCTGGCTTTAGGGGCAATTGGATTTATGTTTTTTGCAGTAAGCTTTATTTTATTAAGTAGACATAAAATAAAGAATAAATTCTTGAAAGGGATTACAGCGTTAGTAGCGTACACCCTTATGGTTGTGTCAGGAATTGTTATTTTTCTTGTTGTATTTAGTGGACCTGTACAGCAGTAAATGGAATGGTCTCGAAAATACTACATACGGAGCAAGTTATATTAGTATGAAAAGGTGATGCTAGTGAAAAAAGTCCATATTATTTTAATATTTTGTTGTATGAGCCTTTTAACGGGGTGTCTGTATCCGAAAGAAAATATGAAGCAAAATGCGGTTCCTTATGAAGATCAGCTGCAGGTTGTTCAAAAAGCTGTTGTGACATTTAAGGAGCAAAATGATGGGATATTGCCAATTAAGACGAGGGATATGAGTACACCTATTTATCAAAAGTATCCAATCGATTTTCAACAGATTGCCCCGCGTTACATACAAGAAGCGCCAGGAAATGCATATGAAAGTGGAGGAGTATATCAATACGTATTAATAGACGTTGAAACAAATCCAACAGTAAAGTTAATTGATGTTAGGATGGCTGAACAAATTCAGGAATTATCTTTAAAGCTTAGGATGTATCGTGATGAACATCAATATCCACCTTTTAAAAAAGTAATTTCAGATGGTGTATATGAATTGGATTTCAAAAAACTAGGATATAAAGATGTGCCACAAGTGACAAGTCCATATTCTGGTAAAGGGCTTCCTTTTGTAATTAATGAAAAAGGAGAAGTTTTTGTTGATTATAGAATCGACTTATATGACGCTTTGAAAAAAAATGAAGGGCAGTTTACGGAGGGAGAAGATATTCGAAATATACTTTCGAAAGGTTCCCCGTTTGTACCAGCTTATTCTTTACCGTACACAGTAAAGGACGGAGAACCAATTTTTTTAAAATCATAAGTCATGAACCTTTCTTTTAGTGAATAAGTTCTAGAAGAAAGGTTTTTTATGTTATACAACTTACGATGCAAACAAAAGATATTTTTTAATAGTCATATGAAATTGGACAAAATTATATGATATATTGTCCGAACTTCTAGAATACCATTATATTATATCAGATATTATAGGCAACGTTAGAGAAGGTATTAGTTGACTATAAACGCGGAATTATTCCCAAAAATTTTGAGGGAGGGAATCACTTGGAAAAGGTAGATATTTTTAAAGATATTGCAGAACGAACAGGCGGTGATATTTATTTTGGAGTTGTAGGAGCTGTTCGAACAGGGAAATCAACATTCATTAAAAAATTTATGGAACTTGTAGTTATTCCAAATATTGAGAATGAGTCTGACCGTCAAAGAGCGCAGGATGAATTGCCTCAAAGTGCTGCTGGTCGTACAATTATGACGACGGAACCGAAGTTTGTTCCAAACCAAGCGGTTTCTATCGAAGTAGATGAAGGACTTGAAGTGAATATTCGATTAGTAGATTGTGTTGGATATACGGTTCCAGGAGCGAAGGGCTATGAAGATGAGAATGGCCCGCGCATGATTAATACCCCTTGGTATGAAGAACCTATTCCATTCCATGAAGCTGCAGAAATCGGCACGCGTAAAGTAATTCAAGAACATTCAACAATTGGTGTTGTAATTACAACAGATGGAACAATTGGTGAAATTCCAAGAAGAGATTATATAGAGGCAGAAGAACGCGTTGTAAATGAATTGAAAGAAGTAGGAAAACCTTTCATTATGATAATTAATACGGTACAGCCGTATCATCCAGATACAGAGCAATTACGCCAAAGTTTATCAGAAGAATATGATATCCCGGTTATTGCAATGAGTGTGGAGAGTTTAAGAGAAACAGATGTATATAATGTACTTCGTGAAGCGCTATTTGAATTCCCTGTATTAGAAGTGAATGTGAACCTTCCAAGCTGGGTAATGGTGCTAAATGAAGGGCATTGGTTGCGTCAAAGTTATCAAGAAGCAGTTCAAGAAACTGTGAAGGATATAAAACGTCTTCGTGATGTGGATCGCGTTGTTTGGCAGTTTAGTCAATATGAATTTATTGATCGAGCGAGCTTAGCTGGCATTGATATGGGGCAAGGTGTGGCGGAGATTGATTTATATGCGCCAGATGAATTATATGATCAGATTTTAAAAGAAGTAGTAGGGGTAGAAATTCGAGGGAAAGATCATTTATTGAAGCTTATGCTCGATTTATCTCATGCGAAAACAGAATACGACCAAGTCGCAGACGCACTGCGTATGGTTAAGCAAACAGGATATGGTGTAGCAGCGCCTGCGCTAGCAGATATGAGCTTAGATGAGCCAGAAATTATTCGTCACGGTTCAAGGTTTGGTGTGAAGTTAAAAGCGGTAGCGCCATCCATTCATATGATTAAAGTAGATGTAGAGTCAACGTTTGAACCGATCATTGGTACTGAAAAGCAAAGTGAAGAATTAGTTCGTTATTTAATGCAAGATTTTGAAGATGACCCGTTATCAATTTGGAATTCTGATATATTTGGACGTTCGCTTAGCTCGATTGTTCGAGAAGGAATTCAGGCGAAATTATCCTTAATGCCAGAAAACGCTAGATATAAATTAAAAGAAACGCTAGAAAGAATTATTAATGAAGGATCTGGCGGATTAATTGCGATTATACTATAAGAAAAATCCCTCTCATTGTAGAGGGATTTTTTGTTTTTTTTGATTATAAAATAGAAAAATAAACAGTCATTATCTAATACATTGTTGTAAATTGTCAAGTTTCATCAGATTTTCACATTTTCACAGTAACAATTTCCTTAAAAATATTGAATTATAAAGGAGAATCGTATAATATAGGCGTTGATAATGATTTATCTACATCTTTGTAGTATAGAATTTGTAAAAATTGCCTACAAATGAAAGTAAGACTCATTTTATGATCATTATACAGTCTTATCTTTGGGAGGAGGTGAATGGCATGAACAAGACAGATTTAATCAATGCTGTTGCAGAAGCAAGTTCCCTTTCTAAAAAGGACGCAACAAAAGCAGTAGACGCTGTTTTTGATTCTATCTTAGAAGCTTTAAAACAAGGTGATAAAGTACAACTGATCGGATTCGGTAACTTCGAAGTTCGTGAGCGTGCGGCTCGTAAAGGTCGTAACCCACAAACAGGTGAGGAGATTGAAATCGCTGCAAGTAAAGTACCTGCATTCAAACCTGGTAAAGCGTTAAAAGATGCGGTTAAATAATCCTTACATATTAACAGGGAAGAAGAGTTTCCTTTTTGGGAACTCTTCTTTTTGCTTTTAAAAACATAAATATGCTAGAATGTGTTCGTATCACTTTTAGGTTTTCGGGAGGGCTAGCGGATGGCAAAAGTTAATTTAGAACAAATTGAACATGCAGTACGCCTTATTTTAGAGGCGATTGGGGATGATCCAAATCGTGAGGGAGTACTTGATACACCAAAACGTGTTGCAAAAATGTACGCAGAAGTGTTCTCAGGTATGCATGAAGATCCGAAAGAGCATTTGCATAAAGTATTCGGAGAAGATCACGAAGAGCTTGTACTAGTAAAAGATATACCATTTTATTCGATGTGTGAGCATCATTTAGTTCCATTCTATGGAGTTGCTCACGTTGCATATATTCCGCAAGGTGGAAAGGTGACAGGGTTAAGTAAATTAGCTCGTACTGTAGATACAATTGCACGTCGTCCACAACTGCAAGAACGTATTACATCAACAGTAGCGAACTCTATTATGGAAGTACTAGAGCCTCATGGTGTAATGGTAGTAGTAGAAGCAGAACATATGTGTATGACGATGCGTGGTGTGAAAAAACCAGGTGCGAAAACAGTAACGACAGCAGTGCGTGGTGTGCTTGAAAATGATGCTGCAGCGCGCAGTGAAATTTTATCGTTTATTAAAACGAAGTAAAGAAAAGCGGGAAACTGCTTTTCTTTTTTTTTTTTAGTAAATAAATGATATAGTTTTAGCTAGACAGAGTGAGATTAGAAAAATTGCTTACATGAATGGTAGGTGTAGCCAAGTTTTGGTTATAGAAAATAGAGTGTATGTGTTATAATAAGTTTTATGAATTAGAAAACAAGGGTGATTTTTTGTGTGTGACATCTACGGAGGGTATGCGGGTATAAAAGAGAAATTGATGGAGAAATTACGCCATCCTTATTTTATAAACTATATTGAAGAACCATTTATTGATGAAGAAAAGATAGCATTGTTATATGGTGCTTTAAAGAGTGCAAACTTACATATAGAACAAATTGAGCATTACGTAGTAACGATTATGCTTGTACAAATTGCGCTTGATACGCATGAAAAGGTATCAAATAAAGCAGGCGAGGAAGCGATTGAATCGCATAAATGTCGTCAATTAACAGTACTTGCAGGCGATTACTATAGTGGACTATATTATTATTTATTGTCTATGAATCGTGATATTGTTTTAATTCGTGCACTTGCTGAAGGAATTAAAGAGATAAATGAACACAAAATTATGTTATACCAAAAAGCGCATGAAACGACGGATGACATAATGAAAAGCGTAGTAACGATTGAGTCTGCACTCCTTCAAAAAACATGTGATCATTTTCATTTATCACATTGGAAGCCATTTATCACATACGTATTAGGTGGAAATCGCCTTCAAAAAGAAATTCAATTGTATGCTGATAAACAACATTCACCTGTTTTTCAAGCGATGCAAGATGCTTTAGGGGATAAAGCAGAAGTAGTGATTAATAGTTGGATGATGGAATTGAGAAAGAAAGAAAAACAATTTTTAGAAAATCACATAGACATTAATGAAATAAATTCTGTGTTAAGGGATAAATAGAAGACATAAGCAATTTTACATTGGAAGAAGGTACGAGCATGCAACAATCAAAAGAAGAAAGAGTACATGACGTATTTGAAAAGATTTCTGATAAATACGATGTGATGAATTCTGTAATTAGTTTTCAAAGACATAAAGCGTGGCGTAAAGAAACGATGCGAATTATGGATGTACAACCAGGCAGTCAAGCGCTTGATGTATGCTGTGGAACCGCAGATTGGACAATTGCACTAGCTGAAGCGGTAGGTGAACAAGGAAAGGCTGTTGGCTTAGACTTCAGTGAAAATATGTTATCTGTCGGTAAGCAAAAGGTAGAGGCATTACAATTAAAACAAGTAGAACTTCTACATGGGAATGCAATGGAACTTCCGTTTGAAGATAATACGTTTGATTATGTAACGATTGGGTTTGGTTTACGTAACGTACCGGATTATATGCACGTATTAAAAGAAATGACGCGTGTAGTAAAACCAGGTGGAAAAGTAATCTGTTTAGAAACATCTCAACCAACAATGATTGGTTTTCGACAAGGGTATATTTTATACTTTAAATATATCATGCCGTTATTTGGAAAGATGTTTGCGAAAAGTTATAAAGAATATTCATGGCTTCAAGAATCTGCTAGTACGTTCCCAGGGATGAAAGAACTGGCTCAAATGTTTGAGCAAGCTGGACTTGAACGTGTGCAAGTGAAACCATTTACTTTTGGGGTAGCAGCGATGCATTTAGGTATTAAACCAGAATCAAAATAGAAAAAAGAAGTTTTAGGTTAAGGTGAACAATATGAAGTTACAACTTATGTACTCTTTTTTACGATCGGATATTAATGTAATAGAAAAAGAATTAAAAAAGACAGTCGCTTCTGAACAGCCATTAGTAGAAGAGGCAGCATTACAGCTTATTGAAGCTGGTGGGAAGCGAATTCGTCCTGTATTTGTGTTGCTTGCAGGGAAATTTGGAGATTATAAGTTAGATGCAATTAAGCATGTTGCTGTTGCGTTAGAACTTATTCATATGGCTTCTCTTGTTCACGATGATGTTATTGATGCTGCATTTTTACGACGCGGCAGTGCGACTGTGAATGCAAAATGGGGAGATCGTATTGCGATGTATACAGGGGACTATCTGTTCGCTAAGTCTCTTGAATGTATAACAAACATCGAAATCCCAGAGGCGCATCAAGCGTTATCACATACTATTTTAGAAGTCTGTAAAGGTGAAATTGAACAAATTAAAGATAAATACAATTATGACCAGAATTTAAGAACGTATTTAAGAAGAATAAAGCGAAAAACAGCATTATTAATTGCCGCGAGTTGTCAATTGGGAGCGATTGCTGCTGGTGCTAATCGTGATACGGTAAATCGTTTATTTTGGTATGGGTATTTTGTAGGAATGTCTTATCAAATTATTGATGACATTTTAGACTTCGTTTCCACAGAAGAGAAACTTGGAAAACCTGCTGGCGGAGATTTACTACAAGGGAATATTACACTTCCTGCTTTATATGCGATGGAAGATCCAGCACTTCGTCAGAAAATCATATCTGTACACGAAAATACAACAGCAAGTGAAATGCAAGAAATTATTGATGCTGTAAAAAATAGTACAGCAATTGATCAAGCATTTGCGTTTAGTGAACGTTATTTACATAAAGCTTTAGAAATAATAAAACCACTCCCACGTGGACAAGCAAAGTACGCATTACAAAATGTTGCAAAGTATATTGGAAAACGAAAATTTTAATGTTTATTCTAAAAAATAAAATAATCTCTCTATTTCAAAACTATTGCACAATTGTGATAAGGGTGATAATATGTGTGTGGGGATATACAATTACATACATAATTCAGAAGTGGAGAGATTTTTTATGGAAAAAACATTTCTAATGGTAAAACCAGATGGTGTACAACGTGCCTTCATTGGGGAAATTCTAGCTCGTTTTGAGAAAAAAGGCTTTCAATTAGTTGGTGCAAAATTAATGCAAGTCACTCCGGAAATTGCTGGACAACACTACGCTGAGCATAAGGAAAAACCTTTCTTTGGTGAGTTAGTAGACTTTATTACATCTGGACCTGTATTCGCAATGGTATGGCAAGGTGAAGGTGTAGTAGATACAGCGCGTAACATGATGGGGAAAACAAGACCACATGAAGCAGCTCCTGGAACAATTCGTGGAGATTTCGGTGTAACTGTTGCGAAAAATATTATTCATGGTTCTGATTCTTTAGAAAGCGCAGAGCGCGAGATTGCTATTTTCTTTAAAGAAGAAGAATTAGTTGACTACTCAAAATTAATGAATGAATGGATTTACTAATTATTTTGAAATAATTTGTAAACGCTTTAATCACTGTGATAATAGTAAAAAGTGCAAGGAGAATAGGGGTATTCTTCTTGCGCTTTTTTTATTTTCAATTAGTTACGAAGTTTGAGCTGTTATGATATATTGATATTTAAATTAGGCCTATCGGAAATATAGAATAAGAAAATGGTCGATTTATGATATAATTTCTTTAATATTTTTAGAATGATAAAAGTTAATATAGTGAGATAAATACATATACGAAAAGAGGAATAACGTATGCGATATATTACAGCTGGTGAATCTCATGGTCCGCAACTTACAACGATTATAGAAGGTGTTCCAGCAGGATTGTCTTTAGTAGCGGATGATATAAACGAAGAGTTAGCTAGAAGACAAAAGGGATATGGGCGTGGTAGACGCATGCAAATTGAAACGGATCAAGTGCAAATTTTAAGTGGTGTTAGACATGGAGAAACATTAGGTTCCCCTATTGCACTCGTTGTTGAAAATCGTGATTTTGCACATTGGACAAAAGTTATGGGTGCAGAACCTTTAACGGAACAAGAAGAAAAAGAGATGAAAAGGAAAGTGACAAAACCAAGGCCTGGGCATGCTGATTTAAATGGTGCAATTAAATATGGTCATAGAGATATGAGAAATGTACTGGAACGTTCCTCAGCGCGTGAAACGACGGTGCGTGTTGCTGCTGGTGCGGTTGCTAAAAAGGTGTTAGCAGAACTTGGTATTAAATTGGCGGGCCATGTAATTGAAATTGGCGGTGTACAAGCTAAGGAGGTTACGTATAGTTCAATTGAAGACTTAAAGAGTATTACAGAAGCATCACCTGTACGTTGCTTAGATGAAGAAGCTGGTAACCAAATGATGAAAGCAATTGATGGTGCGAAAGCAAATGGTGATTCAATCGGTGGAATCGTTGAAGTAATTGTGGAAGGAATGCCAATTGGAGTAGGTAGCTACGTGCATTATGATCGAAAACTGGATGCGAAATTAGCAACTGCAATTATGAGTATTAATGCTTTTAAAGGTGTCGAGATTGGAATTGGTTTTGAAGCAGCACATAGACCGGGAAGTGAAGTTCATGATGAAATTCTGTGGAATGAGGAGCATGGATATACACGAAGAACAAATAATGCAGGTGGATTAGAAGGCGGTATGACGACTGGAATGCCAATTGTTGTGCGAGGTGTGATGAAACCGATACCTACACTTTATAAACCTCTTCAAAGTGTAGATATTGATACGAAAGAGCCTTTTACAGCGAGCATTGAACGTTCAGATAGTTGTGCAGTGCCAGCAGCTAGTGTCGTTGCAGAAGCAGTTGTGGCTTGGGAATTAGCGACAGCTTTAATAGAACAATTCGGATTAGATCGTATGGAACTAATTCGTGAAAATATCGAGAAACATAATGAATATGCGAGGGGATTTTAATGGGAAACATACATATTCAAACGAAATCAAAAGAATATGATGTACATGTTGGTAAAGAAGCGTTGTCACACTTAACAACGATCGTTCAAAGTATGCAGCCCGCGGTATCTAACGTAATGATCATTTCAGATGAAGCTGTTGCATCACTGCATTTACAGACAGTTATCGATGCATTACAAGTAGAGCAGGACGTGTTTTCGTTTGTTGTACCAAGTGGCGAAAAAGAGAAGTCTTTCGAAAATTTCTATGCAGCTCATACGTCAGCTCTTGAAAATAAATTAGATAGAAATTCTTTAATTCTTGCACTTGGAGGCGGAATGATTGGAGATTTAGCTGGTTTTGTTGCTGCGTCGTTTATGCGTGGTATTCGCTTTGTGCAGGTTCCGACGACTTTATTAGCGCACGATAGCGCAGTGGGTGGGAAAGTAGCGATTAATCATCCGTTAGGTAAAAATATGATTGGTGCATTCCATCAGCCAGAAGCAGTAGTATATCATACACCGTTTTTACAGTCTCTTCCTGAAAAAGAGTGGCGTTCAGGTTATGCAGAGGTGATAAAGCATGCTCTTATTGGTGATGTGGAGCTATATCATTGGTTAAAAGAAGAAGTGCAAACATTAGCGGATCTTCGTGATGAGAAGTTAATCCATATATTAACGAAGGCGATTCCTGTAAAGGCAAATGTTGTATCACAAGATGAAAAAGAGAAGGGTGTACGTGCCCATTTGAACTTTGGACATACGTTAGGACATGCTCTTGAAAAAGAGCTAGGGTATGGAAATATTACTCACGGTGACGGCGTAGCGGTGGGAATGTTATTCGCCATATTTTTAAGTGAGCAAGTGTACAAGGTTGATCTTGCTTATGAAGATATGAAGCAGTGGTTCTTGAAATACGGCTATCCAAAAATGCCAAGAGATTTGAATGTAGAGCGCCTTGTTAAATTGATGAAACAAGATAAGAAAGCAAATGCAGGAGCAATTCATATGGTGCTTATGCAGGAATATGGGGTAGTGAATGTCGTATCTATTTCAGATGAGACTGTTCATATTGCGTTAGAGGCATTTCAAAAAGATATGGTTTAAAATGATAGCGAAGTGCTGTGAAGTGCTCATTTAGAGGTATTCTCGTAATAGTGACGGTAATGATAAGCGATTATAGTAAGGGATTATAACCGTATTGTAATTGAATAAAATGACTGGGGGAAGAAAAATGAGAGTGAAAGAGCAATTGTTAACTTTGAGAGCATATGTACCTGGGAAAAATATTGAAGAAGTAAAAAGGGAATATGGGTTATCAAAAATTGTGAAATTAGCATCGAACGAAAATCCATTCGGTTGCTCAGCACGCGTAACAGAAGCATTAACTTCTTTAGCGAGTCAATACGCTCTTTATCCAGATGGATATGCATTTGAACTTCGGACAAAAGTAGCAGAGCAGTTAGGTGTCAAAGCAGAACAACTGTTATTTGGTAGTGGATTAGATGAAGTCATTCAAATGATTAGCCGTGCATTACTACACGAAGGAACAAATATTGTAATGGCGAATCCAACATTCTCGCAATACCATCACCATGCTGTTATTGAAGGAGCAGAAGTTCGTGAAGTACCACTAAAAGATGGCATTCATGATTTAGATGCGATGTTACAGCAAGTGGATGATAAAACGAAAATTGTATGGATTTGTAATCCGAATAATCCGACAGGTACATATGTTGAAAAACAAAAATTACTTTCATTTTTAGAATCAGTTCCTAAGTCGGCTCTCGTTATTATGGACGAAGCATATTATGAATACGCGGAAGCAGAAGACTATCCGCAAACATTACCACTTCTTGAAAAATATGAAAATCTTATGGTTTTACGCACGTTTTCAAAAGCATATGGTTTAGCTGCTTTTCGTATCGGATATGCGATTGGGGATGCGAAGTTAATCGGACAGCTAGAAGTAGCGAGGTTACCATTCAATACATCAACTGTAGCGCAATCTGTAGCACTCGCTGCATTAGAAGATCAAGCCTTTTTACAAGATTGTGTGCAAAAGAATGCTGAAGGTCTAAATCAGTATTATGCATTTTGTAAAGAATATAGCGTATTCTATTATCCATCTCAAACAAATTTCATTTTCTTAAAACTTGGTATACCAGGTAATGAAGCTTTCGAACGATTAATGAAAAAAGGATATATCGTTCGTTCAGGTGCTGCATTTGGTATCGATGATGGTATTCGTATTACTGTCGGTTTGAAAGAAGAAAATGATGAAATTATAGAGTTGCTGAAAGAGCTTGTAAATGAGAAAGTACAGAAAGAAGAAACATATTCTTAAGAGATTGTGAAGGCTCCTATTATAGGAGCCTTTTTTATCGTATTAAAAATAAAGGTTGAAGACTAGTAATTAAGTTGTTCTGTAAATCACGGTTTGTATGGCTTGATAATTAGTGAGAGAAGTTATTTGCACGGTCATAAAAGAAAGCGGTACAATAGAAGATGATAAGGTATCGGTGTCATATCCGAACCTTTTGAACAATTAACTACTCTGTAAGAAGAAGTATAAGAAGAAGTATAAGAAGAAGCATGCTCATTCTAAAGGTTGCGTTCTAACAGTGAGTTGCTTATGATAAATGAACAGAAGAGAATATTTTTTAGAATTAAAGGAGACGTTTATGCAAAAGTTTGAACAAGCTGTTTCATATATTGAAAATGGTGAAGCGGAAAAAGGATTACAATTATTAAAAGAACAATTAAAAATTGCGAATGATGAAGAGAAGTATGATATCGCTCGTTACTATCATACACTTGGATTTACAGATGAGGCATTAGCAATTACTGAAGACTTACGTTTACTATATCCGGAAGAAAGTGAATTCACTGTATTTTTAGCAGAATTATATATTGATCTAGATAAAGAAGATGAAGCGATTGAAGTGCTTCATGATATTCCAGAAAATGACGATTTATATGTTCAATCGTTATTACTTGTTGCAGATTTATTCCAAATGCAAGGTTTTGATGATGTAGCAGAGCAAAAACTATTAAAGGCGAAAGAAATGATGCCTGATGAACCTGTTATTACGTTTGGATTGGCAGAATTATATAGTAGTAAAGGTGAAGAACAAAAGGCAATTATTTATTATGAATCGCTATTAGCGGAACATAACGTAATGGGTGGTGTTGTGATCGCACTTCGTCTTGCAGAAACGTTAAGCGCGATCGGAAACTGGGAAGAGGCGATTTCTTATTATGAAGCAGGCCTAGAGGAACAAAAAGATATTCACTCATTATTTGGATATGCCTTCACATTATACCAAGGTGAAGAATATCAGAGAGCAATTGGTGCTTGGCAAGAACTAAAAGAATTAGACCCTGAGTACGCATCACTGTACATGTATTTAGCGAAAAGCTATGAAAAAGAAGGGATGCTTCAAGAAAGCTATGAAACGCTTCATGAAGGAATTAAAGTAGATGAGCTTTCAGTGCCGTTTTATGTAGAATTAGCGAACATTGCGGCGAAATTAGGAAAAGTAGTAGAAGCAGAGGAAGTTCTTCAAAAAGCGCTTGAGTTAGATCCAGGACATTTAGGAGCAACATTAAAATATGCGTATATCTTAAAAGAACAAGAAAAGTACGAAGAGTTAATTGCAATTGTAGAGCGTGCTATTGATAGTGGAGAACCAGATACGCAACTACTTTGGGATCTTGCGTATGCAAAAAAACAATTAGAAATGTATTCGGATGCATTAAAACACTATGAAAGTGCATATACTTCTTTTAAGAATCATCCAGACTTCTTAGAAGAGTACGGTTATTTCTTATTGGAAGAAGGAAAGCGAAAAGAGGCGAAAGAAGTATTTATCCAGTTATTACAACTAGACCCGACACAAATTCATATTGAAGAGTTGTTATATAATTTAGAGGATTTTTCATAAGTTGGAAGGAAACTGAATGCCGCTTCTTGAATCTAAAAAGAAAAGAGAAAGACAGAGGAGGGACTTAATTGCTATGAATACCCCTGTTTCTGTAAACGAGAAGAAGGATTTTGTAAAATGGTTTTTAAATAATTACCAACTGAAACAGCGTGAATGTGTATGGATTCTGAATTATTTAATGAGTCACGACCAATTAATGCATAAAGTCCACTTCGTAGAGCATGCAAAATATTGTCCGCGTGGCTTAGTGATGTCAGCGAATTGTGTGAAAGACACACCGTTTCACTTTTTTAAACAAAATGTTATGACAACAGATGCTGAAAAATCGTTTCATGATATTCGTTTAAATCGAGATGAGGATATTTATATTCAACTCAACTTTAAATCGTCGTTTCAAAATGCGAATTATGTAGCTGTATTAGAAGAAAACCCATATCTACCAAAGCATATTGAAGTAAATGAAAAAGATCGTTTACTTGCAGAAAGATTTTTGGAAGAAAGTGTATTTTCGTTTAGAAGAGAACGCCTTTTGAAACAAATTGATGAAGCGTTAGATAAGCAAGATAAGGAAGCGTTTCATAGATTAACGGCAGAGTTAAGGACTTTATAGAATTTATTTGGATTAATAATTTTTTACAAATTTCAGACTTTTATCAAGAAAAACTACCTATATTGGGTAGTTTTTCTTTTTTTACCTCTTTTAGTATGGTTTAATATATATAAAGTGAAAGTTCTGTCATTTGTAAATGAAGGGGGGAAGAAATTTGAAATGGATTGTAAAAGATGTGGAACAGTTTGAGCAAGCAAGAGAGTATGTTGATACCGGAGTAATACCGCTTTTATCAATTTCGGCAGCGAAAGAAATGAAAATGGTTGTAGAACAAGGTGAATTTATCGAATTGTTGAGTATGGAATTGGAAAGAGAGTATAAAGGAAGGGTGCTTTTACTGCCTGCGTTTACGTATTTAGTAGAAAGTCAAAAGAATGAAAAAGGTCGTTTGCAAGAATGGACAAATCATTTACGAAGCGAAGGTTTTAAGCATATTGCTTATGTTACAAGTGATTTTTCATGGAAAGAGGATATAAAAGAGTTACAGGGAGATTTATTTTGGTTTCCTTCATTAGCATTAGAACAATTTAGTGATCAAGCGAAAAGAGAAGTTATTCATGCACATATAAAAAATATAATGGTGATGTTGGAAGAGAAGTGGGGAAACTGATAATAAACAGAAAGTTCTTATTATTATGAGTAGTATGATATTGACCTGTGCATGAGCGTATTATATCATGATAGTGTCCTAGTTTTTATTTTTTATATAATTTATCACGAGGGGACAATTTCTGATAGAGGGGGGGAATTTTCGTGAGCGAGAAAGAACATCGCGTGTCAAGAAGACAATTTTTAAATTACACACTCACAGGGGTAGGAGGCTTTATGGCTGCCGGTATTTTAATGCCGATGACGCGATTTGCGCTTGATCCGGTGTTAAGAAAAGAAGCCGGAACAGATATGGTTGCTGTTGCGCAAGTAAAGGATATTACAACAGAGCCGAAGCGTTTCGATTTTAAAGTGAAGCAGGTTGATGGTTGGTACAAGTCTGAAGAACCAAAATCGGCTTGGGTTCATAAAGATGAAAGCGGAGACATTGTTGCGTTCTCTCCAGTATGTAAACATTTAGGATGTACAGTTAACTGGAATTCGGACAAAGCACATCCGAATCAATTCTTTTGCCCATGTCACGGGGGGCGTTATACAAAAGATGGGATGAACATTAAAGGTACGCCACCCCTTGCTCCGCTTGATGTGTACGAGTCTAAAGTGAAAGATGGAACGCTGTATCTAGGAAAAGCAAAGCCAAGAGGGGGTGCAAAGTAGATGTTAAATAAAATTTATGATTGGGTAGATGAAAGATTAGATATTACACCAATATGGCGTGATATCGCTGATCATGAAGTACCTGAACATGTAAACCCGGCACATCACTTTTCTGCATTCGTCTATTGCTTTGGAGGACTTACCTTTTTCGTTACTGTAATTCAAATTTTATCTGGAATGTTTTTGACGATGTATTATGTGCCTGATATTAAAAATGCTTGGGAATCAGTTTACTATTTACAAAATGAAGTTGCTTATGGGCAAATTGTTCGTGGTATGCACCACTGGGGTGCTAGTCTCGTAATTGTAATGATGTTTTTACATACACTCAGAGTTTTCTTCCAAGGTGCGTATAAAAAGCCCCGTGAGTTAAATTGGATTGTTGGTGTTCTTATTTTCTTTGTTATGTTAGGTCTTGGTTTTACCGGATATTTATTACCGTGGGATATGAAAGCTTTATTTGCTACAAAAGTAGGGATTCAAATTGCAGAGCAAACACCGCTCATTGGTCCTTATATTAAAACATTACTCGCTGGTCATTCCGAAATTGTTGGCGCTCAAACATTAACTCGCTTCTTTGCTATTCACGTCTTCTTCTTACCAGCAGCACTTCTAGGTTTAATGGCCTTCCACTTCATCATGATTCGCAAACAAGGTATTTCCGGTCCACTATAAGAGATTGCTAAATTAAAGGGGAAAGAACTAAAGGAGGGAGATTATGCATCGCGGCAAAGGGATGAAGTTTGTAGGAGATTCTCGGGTACCAGTAGCTCGGAAACCAAATATTCCAAAAGACTATTCTGAATACCCAGGGAAAACAGAAGCATTTTGGCCGAACTTCTTGTTAAAAGAATGGATGGTTGGTGCAGTTTTTTTAATCGGTTATTTATGTTTAACAGTGGCGCATCCGTCGCCACTTGAGAGAATGGCGGATCCAACAGATGCTGGATATATACCACTTCCAGATTGGTATTTCTTATTCTTGTATCAGTTATTAAAGTATTCTTATGCTTCCGGTTCATTTACTGTAATTGGAGCGTTTATTATGCCAGGGATTGCGTTTGGTGCATTACTGTTAGCTCCATTTCTTGATCGAGGTCCAGAAAGACGTCCATTGAAGCGTCCTGTAGCAACTGGATTTATGCTTTTAGCAATTGCATCGATTATCTTTTTAACTTGGGAATCTGTAGCACATCACGACTGGGAAGCTGCAAAGAAACAAGGAGCAATTGTAAAAACAGCGCCAGTTGATAAAAATGATGATGGCTATAAATTAATGCAAAAAAATACTTGTTTAACATGTCATGGTGACAACTTACAGGGCGGGGCGGCAGCACCAGCACTGCAAAACTTAACTTTAAAGCCAGAAGAAATTGCTAAAATTGCGAAAGATGGAAAAGGTTCAATGCCTAAAGGTGTATTTAAAGGTACGGATGAGGAACTGAAGAAGCTTTCGGAATTCGTTGCAAAGTATAATAAAAAATAATAAAAAGCTGACTACAAAATTTGTAGTCAGCTTTTCTATTTAGTTGGATGAAGTTTGTTATAATAGAGTAGGATTTAGTGAATGAATTACTTATCTTGAAAGGTGTTGGACATACAGATTGGTGTACTTGTATGCAATGTTAAGACAACGATCGGTATTATTATTTTTATTAATTGTTAACATATTAGGTACAATTTACGGATTTATATGGTACGGAAATCAATTGAAAGAAACGTCACCTATATTTTGGCCGTTTGTACCAGATAGTCCTATGGCGAGTCTCTTTTTTGTCTTTGTTTTAATTGCTTTTTGGACAAAGAGAAACTGGGGATTAGTAGAAGCGTTAGCGATTGTTACTTTAATAAAATATGGTATTTGGGCTGTTGTTGTAAACGCGATTATGATTTACGTAAAAGGTCCTATTGGCCTTATGGGCTACATGTTAATGCTTTCGCACTTTGCGATGGCGGTGCAAGGTGTTTTATATGCTCCATTTTACCGTATAAAAAAATGGCATTTTATAGTAGCGGGTGTGTGGACGTTGCATAACGATGCAATTGATTATTTATTTTGGCAAATGCCGCGATATGGAATTATGCATTTGTTTGTAGAGGAAATTGGTTATTTTACGTTTTGGTTAAGTATTGCTGTACTATGTATTACATATTATTGTTGCTTACGTGAGCACAGGAAACAATTTTCTTTATGACGGTTAGAACATTTAGGGGGAGAACATGGAGAAAAATAAGAGTGGTACAAAAATATTGGATCGATTGATTACTTTAATTGTTTCATATAGCATAGCATTTTCTATTTTTGCACTTGCAACAACGGCAGTTGTGTATGGAAAATGGCTGTATTATTTTGAAATTGATTTTTTAAATATTCCTGATTTAGCGGATATGACGAAGGATGAAATTAAAAGAAATTACGATGTGCTTATTACATATTTATCCCCGTTTTATGACGGAGCATTACATTTGCCAACATTAGATATGTCTACAAATGGCCGTATTCATTTTGTAGATGTTAAAAATATTTTAGTAAAGATTCAATATGTGATGTATGCGACAATTATGATTGCAGTGATAGGCGGAATTTATTTATTAAAAAAGAAAAATGAAAAGTTTTTACTGCACGGATCGATTTTAACAATCATTTTTCCGATAGCGCTTATGTTACCAATCGCTATTAATTTTGAAAAGAGCTTTGTATTATTCCATAAGCTTTTATTCAGTAATGATTATTGGATGTTTGATATTGAAACGGATCCAGTTATATTAATGCTACCAGAGGAGTTCTTTATGCATGCTGCGTGTGCTATTTTATTATTCATTTTAGGTGGTAGTATACTTTGTTACAGCTTATATAGGTATTTCGTAAAAAAGAAAAGGATGTCAAAGAAAAAATTCTCTGCTTAAAGAGAATTTTTTTCTTTGTAAAACGATAATATATTTTTCGGTCCAGTTCTGTTCTATTCTTGTCCAAATTAACATATTTTGTACTAGTAGTTATAGGGGGGACCGGGATGAAGAGAACATTAATTGGATTGATAGCATTTCTAATTATAATGTTTCCGTTGCGTATATATGCTGAAGAATGGAATGAGCTAACAGGGTTGTTAGACGACTCGTTACAGTTAGTAAAGCGTAATGAAGATGAAAAAGCAGTGCAAGTATTACAACTTTTCTCGGAGCAATTTTTAATCAAGGGGAATGAAAAGAAGCAGGAAGTAACACCAGATCAAGTTAGAGTTATTTCTTTAGCTTACGACAAGGCACAGCAATCGCTCTCTGAAGAAGGTTTAGGTAAGCAAGTTAAAATTGATAATGTGTTGGCATTACAACTTGCTGTTGATGCGCAAGTATCGAAATATCAACCGCTTTGGATGGAAAGAGAAAGAAAAGTAATGGATGCCTTTTCTCAAATGGAAAAAGCGATGGAAAAAGAAGATGTTGGGCAGTTTCAACAAACGTTAAATACATTTTTAAATGAATTCAATATTATTTATCCAAGCTTAATGATTGCTTTGCCAGAAAACGAGGTACAGCGTGTAAATGCTCATTTATCTTATTTGGATGAATTTCGTAACGTTATGTTAAAAACGAAAGGCGGCCAAATGCAATTAGGGATTATTAAAGGGGATTTGCAAAAGATATTTCAAACAGTAAAAAAGGATGAAATTGCACCCTCTCTCATTTGGTTTATGACAATTACTGGGGGACTTATTTTATTCACATTAACTTATGTTGGATGGAGAAAATATAAAGGAGAGAGAGAAAAAAGAAAAAGTAATGTACATTCTAAAAATAGATAATGTAATAAGTAAAGATATGGATTGTAAGGTTTATTCATTGACAATAGTGGCAGAAGAAAATAGAATGAGAAGTACTATAATTAAAACTTCAATGGAGGTTCATGATGTTTTATTTAATTTACTTCGCGATCATAATGATCATACCGTTGTATGCACAGTCAAGAGTACGTAGTGCCTATAGCAAGTATTCACAAGTTTATTCAACATCAGGTATGACAGGAGCGGAAGTGGCTCGAAAAATTTTAGATGAAAATGGATTATACAACGTAGCTGTAGAAGAAACACCAGGTCATTTATCAGACCATTATGATCCAACCGCTAAGACGGTTCGATTATCCACAGATAACTATTATGGACATTCAGTTGCTGGTACGGCAGTTGCAGCACATGAAGTAGGACACGCAATTCAAGATGCGCAAGATTATAACTTTATGCGTATTCGTCATTCGTTAGTTCCTGTGGCGAATTTTGGATCGAATATATCATGGGTATTTATTATGATTGGTATATTTGCGACAATGTCGAAACTATTGTTATTAGGAATTATTTTAATGGCTGCAGGTGTTGTGTTTCAACTTGTTACATTACCAGTTGAGTTCGATGCTTCAAAGCGTGCAATGCAACAAATTGAAGCGTTAGGTATCGTATCAACAGATGAATATGGCCAAGCTCGTAAAGTATTAAATGCAGCAGCATTAACATATGTAGCAGCTGCAGCTGTAGCGGTATTTGAATTATTACGTCTCGTATTAATGTATACTGGTATGCAGCGTAGCGACGACTAAAGACTATCAATTTTGATAGTCTTTTTTTGTTGTGTGGCTTGAATTATATAATGTATTGCAAATAGAAATAATAGAAGTAATGCGGAAAGGCGGTGGGGGAAATGAAATATCCAGACCATTTAGTAAAACAAGTGAAAGAGCGTAGTGCTCCTTATCAACTAGAAGGTTTTTTAAGTGGACAAGGCCCTGAAAATCCCAAATTTATGTTGTTAGGAGAAGCGCCTGGTGAAACAGAAATTCATAATGGGATTCCGTTTAGCGGGAGGGCGGGAAAACAATTAATGGGTTTTTTAGAGCGTATTCACGTTACAAGGGAAGAAGTATATATTACGAGCGCTGTTCGGAGTAGACCTTATAAATGGCGAGAGAAAAAAGAACGAAATGGTGAAATCATACAAAAAAAGTATAATAGAACGCCAAATCAAGGAGAAATAGTTGCCCATGCGCCTTTATTAGATTATGAATTAGAGAAAATAAATCCGAAGCTTATCGTCACGCTTGGAAATATCGGTCTTCAACGTTTAATAGGAAAAAATAAAAAAATCACAGATGTACATGGGCAATTATTAAAACAGCCCATTCAAAAATTAAAGGATATGCAAAGTGCAGAGTTTATATGGTCAGAGAATGAATATCATGTTTTTCCAACTTTTCATCCAGCTTCCATTTTTTATAATCGGAGTTTATTGGAGCTTATTTATGAGGATTTGGAGAAGCTTAAAAGACTTGTAATAAAAAACTAGAAAAGCTAAGGTGCTTTTCTAGTTACATTTAATTATGTAAAGGGTTTTTATTTTCATCTAGCGTAAAACCTTCACCAACTACATCATGTACATCACTTACAGCAACAAAGGCATGAGGATCTACAGACGTAATAATATTTTTTAATTTCACGATTTCATTTTTAGCAACAACGCAATACAGTACGTTACGTTCCACTTTTGTATACGATCCAACAGCCTTTAAAAAGGTTGCTCCGCGCTCCATTTCAGATAAAATTTTGGCAGCGATTTCATCATTTTTCTCTGAGATAATAGTCGCTCCTTTAGCGGCATAGGCTCCTTCTTGCATAAAATCAATGACTTTAGCCCCGATAAAAACAGCAACTAACGTATACATACCCTCACGGTATGATAAATAGGTAAGAATAGAGACGACGATAACGACAGCATCGAACATAAACATTGTTTTACCCATACTCCAGCCAACATATTTATGAGCGAGCCTCGCGATAATATCTACACCGCCAGTAGTCCCGCCATATTTAAATATTATGCCAAGACCGATACCGATAAATGCCCCGGCGAATAAAGCTGCGAGTGTCATATCATTTTGTAAGTTTAAATGTAAGTTAAGAACGTCATAACGTTGAAAAATCCATAGAAATAAAGATACGCTGAATGTGCCGATTAGTGTATAGATAAATGTCGTTCTTCCAAGTAACTTCCAACCAATAAAAAAAATAGGGATATTTAAAATTAAGTTTGAATAAGAAGGATCAAACTTAAATAGAAAATACAATAATAGTGTAATACCAGTAAATCCACCTTCTGCAAGGTGATTTTCAATATTGATATTCACAATACCGAAAGAAAAAATAGCGGAACCGATTAAAATAAAAATAATATTTCGCATCTTCAATTTTGATGTCATATAGAAATCCCCCTAATTATGTAATGATTGCATTGCTCCGCTGAAACAGTAAAACATAATAATAAGTAATTTCTAGTTGCAACCCGATTGGTTCGGGCTAATCTTTTGCAAAAATCGCAAAAGAAGTTTCACTTTACCCCGTACCAACGGCTGGTAGGAGATAAAGTTCTGAAGAAAGGCAAACCAGCCGTAGGAACCCGATTGGTTCAACTAATCTTTTGCAAAAATCGCAAAAGAAGTTTCACTTTATTATAGTCTATCCAAAAAAGGGTCGCAAATAGGTGTTTGGTGGGGAATAATATTTGTCAAATCGCGATGAATTGGCTAACATGAAAGAGGAAGGATTAGAGGTGAATAGTATGGAAGCAAAAACGATGAAAGATATGCAGAAAGAAGTAGATGCATATATTGGTCAGTTTAAAGAAGGTTATTTCAGTCCGCTTGCAATGATGGCTCGTTTAACGGAAGAAATGGGAGAGCTTGCAAGAGAGGTAAATCATTATTATGGTGAGAAACCGAAGAAAACAACTGAAAAAGAAAATAGTATTGAAGAAGAGCTTGGAGATGTATTATTTGTTATGATTTGTATGGCAAATAGTTTAAATATTGATTTAGAGACAGCACATAACATTGTAATGAACAAATTTAATACACGTGATAAAGATCGCTGGACACGTATTGATGAGGGAGAGAAAGAATAATGAAAGAAATTAAAGTAATTATCGCCGGACCAAGAGGACGTATGGGACATGAAGCAGTCCTTCTTATGGAAAGAACGGAACATTTAAATTTAGTAGCAGCAGTGGATTATAAGCATGGTGGTGAGAAGATTTCTGATTTACCTGGCATGCCAGCATTACATGCACCGATTTACGCTGATTTACATACTTGTTTAGATGAAGTAGAAGCAGATGTGTTGTTAGATTTAACAACACCAGAAGTTGGGAAACAACACGTTACACTTGCAGTTGAGCGTGGACTTCGTTCTGTTATTGGTACAACTGGATTTACAGAAGAAGAATTGGCACGTTTAACAGAGAATGCAAAAGAAAAAGCAGTAGGAACAATTATTGCTCCAAACTTTGCAATTGGTGCAGTTCTTATGATGAAATTCTCACAAATGGCAGCGAAATATTTCCAAGATGTTGAGGTAATTGAATTACATCATGATCAAAAATTAGACGCACCATCTGGTACAGCTGTAAAAACGGTAGAATTAATTCGTCAAAATCGTGAATCAAAGCAGCAAGGTCATCCAAATGAAGTAGAGCAACTAGCAGGTGCACGTGGTGCAAATGTAGACGGTATTCACATTCATAGTGTACGTTTGCCAGGGCTTATTGCACACCAAGAAGTAATGTTCGGTGGAGATGGACAAATGTTAACAGTTCGTCATGATTCATTCAATCGTGCATCATTTATGTCAGGTGTAAAACTATCAATTGAGACAGTAATGAACCTTGATCATCTTGTGTACGGTTTAGAAAATATTATCGACTAAAGGGGAGACAACGGATGAAAATTGCCTTAATCGCACATGACAAAAAGAAAAATGATATGGTTTCGTTTGCATACGCATATAAACCAATTTTTGAGCAACATGAATTATTTGCAACAGGAACGACAGGGCTTCGCATTATGGAAGAGACTGGATTAGTTGTAACAAGATATCAATCTGGCCCTCTTGGTGGAGATCAAGAAATTGGTGCAATGATTGCAAAAAACGATTTAGATATGGTGATTTTCTTCCGCGATCCATTAACAGCACAGCCGCATGAACCGGATGTGAATGCATTGCTTCGTTTATGTGATGTATATGCGATTCCACTTGCAACGAATATGGCAAGTGCTGAAATGTTAATGCACGCATTAGAGCGAGGAGATTTAGATTATCGTAAGTTAAGAAAATGAGGGGAACAATTATGAGTGGATTACATATATTAGCGTTTGGTGCTCATGCCGATGATGTTGAAATCGGCATGGCTGGTACCATCGCTAAATATACAAAGCAAGGGTATGAAGTAGGTATTTGTGATTTAACAGAAGCTGATCTTTCTTCAAATGGAACGATAGAGTTGAGAAAAGAAGAAGCAAAGGTTGCAGCTCGTATAATGGGAGTAAAAACGAGACTGAATTTAGCGATGCCAGACCGTGGTTTGTATATGAAAGAAGAGTATATACGTGAAATTGTCAAGGTGATCCGTACATATAAACCAAAACTAGTTTTTGCACCGTACTATGAAGATCGCCATCCAGATCATGCAAATTGTGCAAAGCTTGTGGAAGAGGCTATTTTTTCAGCAGGAATCCGTAAATATATGCCGGAACTTGCACCACATCGTGTGGAGTCTTTTTATAATTATATGATTAATGGTTTTCATAAACCGAATTTTTGTATAGATATAAGTGAGCACCTCTCTATAAAGGTGGAAGCATTAGAATCGTATGAAAGTCAGTTTTCAACAGGGAGTGATGGGGTTAAGACACCGTTAACAGAAGGATACGTTGAAACGGTGATCGCTCGTGAGAAGATGTTTGGAAAAGAAGTTGGAGTCTTGTATGCCGAGGGATTTATGAGTAAGAAACCGGTTTTATTACATGCTGATTTATTAGGGGGATGTAAATGAAATTAAAAATAGGTATTACATGTTATCCTTCTGTAGGTGGTTCTGGAGTTGTTGGAACAGAATTAGGAAAGCAATTGGCGGAACGCGGGCATGAAATTCACTTTATTACATCGGGTTTACCATTCCGGTTAAATAAAGTATATCCAAACATTTATTTTCATGAAGTGACGGTAAACCAATACTCTGTATTTCAATATCCACCATACGATTTAGCGTTAGCAAGTAAAATGGCAGAGGTTGCACAAAGAGAAAATCTAGACATTTTACATGTGCATTATGCAATACCACATGCGATTTGTGCATATTTAGCAAAACAAATGATCGGGGAGCGTATTAAAATTGTTACAACCTTGCATGGAACAGATATTACTGTGTTAGGTTCCGACCCTTCGTTAAATAATTTAATTCGTTTTGGTATTGAGCAATCGGATGTTGTAACTGCTGTCTCGCATTCATTAATTAACGAAACGCATGAGCTTGTAAAACCAAGTAAAGAAATTCAAACGGTATATAACTTTATAGACGAACGTGTATATTTCAAGCGTAATATGTCTCAATTAAAGAAAGAATACGGTATAAGTGAGAGTGAAAAAGTACTTATTCATATTTCGAATTTCCGTAAAGTGAAACGTGTGCAGGATGTTGTTCAGGCATTTGCTAAAATTGTTAAAGAAGTAGATGCGAAGTTGCTTCTTGTTGGAGACGGACCAGAATTCTGTACGATTTTACAGATAGTGAAGAATTTACATATTGAAGATCGCGTTTTATTCCTAGGCAAGCAAGATAATGTTGCAGAACTACTTGCGATGAGTGATTTAATGTTGCTTCTATCAGAGAAGGAAAGTTTTGGTCTTGTTTTATTAGAAGCAATGGCGTGTGGTGTACCTTGTATCGGAACACGGGTCGGAGGTATTCCAGAGGTTATTCAACACGGGGAAACAGGATATTTATGTGAAGTTGGCGATACAACAGGAGTGGCAAATCAAGCTACTCAGCTATTAAAGGACGAGGAACTTCATCGTAATATGGGAGAACGAGCAAGAGAAAGTGTTTATGAGCAATTTCGCTCAGAAAAAATTGTTTCACAATATGAAACGATTTACTATGACGTACTAAGGGATGACAAAAATGGAAAGATTTAAAAAAGCTAGTTCTATTATTGAGACATTAAAGCAACAAGGACATGAGGCTTACTTTGTTGGTGGGAGCGTACGAGATCTTATTATCGATAGGCCGATTGGAGATATTGATATTGCGACATCTGCTTTACCAGAAGAAGTGATGGCTATATTCCCAAGAAATGTTCCTGTTGGTCTTGAGCATGGAACTGTAATTGTTTTAGAAAATGGTGAGCCTTATGAGGTAACTACTTTTCGAACAGAAAGCGAATATGAAGATTTTCGAAGACCTAGTAGTGTTCAATTTGTTCGTTCATTAGAAGAGGATTTAAAACGTCGTGATTTCACGATGAATGCAATTGCTATGACAGAAGAAGGCGAAATGGTTGATTTATTTGCTGGACAGGAAGCCATTCAAAAGAGAGAAATCGTGACAGTTGGAAATGCTGCAGATCGTTTTCAAGAAGATGCCCTGCGAATGATGCGTGGTATTCGGTTTGTAAGCACGTTAGGTTTTTCATTAGAAACGAAAACGAAGCAAGCAATTGAAACGTATGGGCATTTGCTAGAACATATAGCAATTGAGCGCATTACAGTAGAGTTTGAGAAACTGTTAACTGGTACATATTGTGTGAAAGGTCTCAAAGAATTAGTAGAGACGAAGCTATTTTCTCATTTGCCATATTTACAAATGTCAGAAGAAAGACTGTTAACAGCTACGCGGTATAAATGGGATTCTTTCGAAACGGATATTGAGGCGTGGGCATTTTTCTTATATTGTATCGGAGAAGAACATCCATCTGTCTTTTTACGTCAATGGAAGTTTTCGAATAAAAAAATAAAAGATATTGTTGCAGTTTTATTGGCAATCCGTACTAGAAAGGAGAAGGGTTGGGATACAGTCCTTCTTTATAAAACGGGAATTCATATCGCTGAAATGGCAGAGAGAGTATATGAAGCGATGATTGAAAGCTATGACCCTACATCTGTTAAACGAGTACAATCAATGTTTCATGTATTGCCAATCCAGGGTCGTCAAGAAATGAATGTGACTGGTAATGATTTATTAAACTGGGCAAACAAAAAGCCTGGTCCGTGGGTTGCTGAAATGCTTCAGAAAATCGAGGAAGCAATCGTACAAGGAAACGTAGTTAATGAGAAAGAGCGTATAAGGGAGTGGCTGCAAGGATGCAATCTACTATAAGAAAGCAGTTATTACAAGTTTTTTCTGAAGCGGATGGCGAGTTTGTATCCGGCCAAACGATTAGTGATAAACTTGGTTGTTCAAGAACTGCTGTGTGGAAACATATGGAAGATCTCCGGAGTGAGGGATATGAACTTGAAGCTGTGCGTCGATTAGGTTACCGAATTGCAAGTAAGCCAGACAAAGTGACTGCTAATGAAATTCAGTTAGGGCTACAAACGAAGCGAATTGGTAGAACAGTGTATTTTGAAGAAACTGTTGAATCAACGCAGCACATTGCAGCAAAACTGGCTTATGAAGGTGCAGAAGAAGGAACTATCGTTGTAGCAGAAGAACAAACAGCGGGAAGAGGTCGTTTAAGCAGAAAATGGCATTCACCAAAAGGAACAGGAATTTGGATGAGTATTATTTTACGCCCATCGATTCCAGTTCATCATGCACCGCAACTTACTTTGTTAGCGGCTGTTAGTGTTGCACAGGCAATTGAAAAATGTACAGGTGTAGGCGTGGGAATAAAATGGCCAAATGATATTTTAATTCAAGGTAAAAAGGCTGTAGGTATATTAACAGAAATGCAAGCGGATCCTGATAAAATTAATGCTGTCATTATGGGCATCGGTATTAATGCGAATCAAAAGCAAGAACATTTTGATGAAGAAATTCAGCACATTGCTACTTCATTAGCGATTGAATCAGGTAAGCCGATTGTTCGTGCAGAACTTATGCAACAAATCTATTTACAACTAGAAAAATTATATGAAGAGTATTTACAAAATGGTTTCTCTGTCATTAAAATTCTTTGGGAAAGTTACGCTGTGAGCATCGGGAAAGAAATTACCGCTCGAACGATGAGAGAGACGATTACGGGGTTAGCAAAAGGAATCACAGAGGATGGTGTATTACTTCTGGAGGATCATGAGGGGAAAGTACATCATATTCATTCTGCAGATATCGAAATTAAGTAAAAGAAGTTCCTCTTTTGGAACTTCTTTTTATTTCAATATTTTTGAGTTGAATTTGTAACATGATAATAAATTCTTTTAATAGTTAAAGTTCACTTCAAAATATCTTCCGTCTAGTTGGCCTGGCATGTTATTTGACGATTACTTTGCCTTCCATTCCTTTAAGCAGATGGTATCGACATATTAATTCATATGTACCAGTATTTTTAGGTTTCACGGTAATATTCTTTTCTTTTCCTGACTCGACTACGACGTCAATGCCGAGTTTTTTCACTGTAAAGGTGTGCTCGTTTTTGCCTTTATTTTTCAATAGTAATGTTGTTGATCCTTCAATCGGAATCGTGATGACATTTGGATTAAAGTAATCATCATTTAGTTCAACCTCAATCATGTTCGTTAAATCGGTGGGTTGTGTTACGACATTAACTGAGGCAAATACATGAAAGGATTCTAAAGATATCCACCATACAATTATTGCAAGCAAACTGCTGAATTGAAATAACCACCTGTTCATAGACATCTGCAATTCTCCTTTGTTAAGTACTTTTCCTCAATTAACCTGCATCATTAGTCAAAGAGTTATACTATACAGTTAAATTGATTATAGAAGAAATTAACTTGGACTTTTTTAACGTACGTTGAAAAAACATGTATCTTTTCAGGATTGAATTATCTATAAAAACTTTATCCCGCTATTTGCCCTGCTGCCCGTAAAAGCCCGATTGGTGAGGACTGATAATCAGTGGGGGATGAACAAAACCCCCACTAATTAAAGTTTCACTTTATAGCATATATACTTTCGTATTAAATTTCATATACCGTAATAAGAATAAAAAATTATTTTTTCGAAAAAATGTAGTAATTCCTTTTTGTAGTTTGTTATAATTAGTTCGAATGTGGGCAGTATCAGAGCGAACTGCACCATGATTCGAAGTAAGACGAAAAATAATAACTTGGATTCTGCCTTGATCCAATAACGGACTGGGACAGAGGGATGAATAATGCCGACTAACACACAACCCTTCTGCCCTTTTATGGCCAGAGGGGTTTTTTATATGATTTCGGCCATCTCCTCTCTCCTGCATAAAGGAGGAGTAGTTTTTGAAAACAAAAACAGATTTTTTGAAGATGAAAGAGCAAGGTGAGCCGATTACAATGCTAACGGCGTATGATTATCCATCTGCTAAATTAGCAGAAGAAGCTGAAGTTGATATGATTTTAGTTGGAGATTCTCTTGGAATGGTTGTACTCGGATACGATTCAACAGTACCTGTAACAGTAGAGGATATGATTCATCATACGAAAGCTGTACGCCGCGGAGCGAAAGAGACGTTTATTGTAACTGATATGCCATTTATGTCGTATCACGTATCATTACAAGAAACGATGGTGAATGCACGCCGCATCGTTCAAGAGAGCGGGGCGCATGCACTGAAGGTAGAAGGTGCTGGAGAAGTTGTATCAACAATTCAATATTTGACGAACGCAGGAATTCCTGTTGTAGCGCATTTAGGTTTAACCCCTCAATCTGTAGGAGTGTTGGGTGGATATAAAGTGCAAGGAAAAGATGCGGAGAGTGCAAAGAAATTAATAGAAGATGCAAAGAAATGTGAAGAAGCTGGTGCAATAGCGCTTGTGTTAGAATGTGTACCAATGCAGTTAGCAGAACTTATTTCAGAGCAACTAACAATTCCAACAATTGGGATTGGTGCAGGACAAAAAGTAGATGGGCAAGTGCTTGTTTATCATGATCTTATCTCATATGGTGTAAATCGCGTTCCGAAATTTGTGAAGCAGTATACGTCTGTTCAAGAGGAGATTGTACGTGGGATTTCTCAATATGTTGCTGAAGTAAAGACAAGGCAATTTCCTGAAGAAAAACATTCGTTCACAATGAAAGAAGAAGACCGCTTAGCGTTATACGGGGGAAAACAATAATGAAAATCATAACTACAGTGCAAGAGATGCAGCAAATTACGAGCGAACTTCGTGCAAGTGGAAAGAGTATTGGTTTTGTTCCAACAATGGGTTATTTACATGAAGGCCATGCTACTTTATTACGTAGAGCAAGAGAAGAAAATGAAATTGTAGTTTTAAGTGTATTTGTAAACCCGCTGCAATTTGGCCCAAATGAAGATTTAGATCGATATCCTCGTGATATTGATAGAGATGAAAATGTAGCAAAAGAAAACGGTGTAGATTATTTATTTTATCCGAGTGTAGAAGAAATGTATCCAGCAGAACAAACAACAACAGTAGAAGTTGTAAAACGCACGGACGTATTATGCGGTAAACAAAGACCTGGTCATTTTGCTGGTGTTGCAACTGTACTAATGAAACTATTTAATATTACGCTGCCAACGCGTGCTTATTTCGGTATGAAAGATGCTCAACAAGTTGCAGTAATTGAAGGATTTGTAACTGATTTCAATATTCCAGTTACAATCGTACCAGTTGATATTGTAAGGGAAGAAGATGGATTAGCGAAAAGTTCTCGTAACGTGTACCTATCACAAGATGAACGTGAAGAGGCTCTTCATTTATACCGCAGTCTATGTATAGCGAAAGAAAGAATTGAGGCAGGAGAACGTAATCCGGAAATCATTACAAATCTTGTGAAAGAGTATATTGAGACGCATACGAAAGGCACTGTAGATTATGCGGATTTATATGCATATCCGTCATTAACAATGGTAGAGAAAGTCGAAGGACGAATCATTTTAGCTATTGCAGTTAAGTTTGAAAATGTAAGATTAATTGACAATATAACATTAACGGTTAAATAAGGGGGAGCATCTATGTTTCGCACAATGATGAGAGCAAAGTTACATCGTGCAACTGTAACGGAGGCAAATTTAAATTATGTAGGTAGTATTACAATTGATGAAGATTTAATGGATGCAGTAAATATTGTAGAAAATGAAAAAGTCCAAATTGTAAATAATAATAATGGTGCTCGCTTAGAGACATATGTTATTAAAGGAGAACGCAGTAGTGGTGTTGTTTGTTTAAACGGTGCTGCGGCAAGGCTTGTACAACCAGGGGACAAAGTAATTATTATTTGTTATGGGCTAGTTACGGAAGAAGAGGTTCATAAACAAGAACCAAAAATTGCAGTACTAGACGATAATAATCAAATTATTGAAATGTTAGGTGCTGAAAAAGCGGGTACGATATTATAAGTAGAAAGGCTATCTCCATTGCGGAGATAGCTTTTTTGTGCATCTTTTCATTAAGATGAGATAAAACGTGGTATAGTAACATTATATAAATTATTGTTGTTTGAAAGGTAAGAAATTGAGGTGTTACATATATGAGTAAGCGTTATGTCGTTGTTGATTTAGAGACGACAGGGAACTCCTGGAAAGATGGGAAGGATAAAATTACCCAAATTGCAGCTGTTGTAGTAGAAGATGGAGAGATATTGGAGATTTTTTCGTCTTTTGTTAACCCAAAGAGAGAGATCCCACCATTTATTACAGAATTAACAGGGATTGATGAAAGTCTTGTAAAACAAGCCCCGTTATTTCAAGATGTAGCCCCGATGATTGTTGAGCTATTACAAGGTGCGGCTTTCGTTGCGCATAATGTTCACTTTGATTGGAATTTTTTAAATGAAGAATTAAGACAGGCTGGATATACAGAAATTCATTGTCCGAAAATTGATACGGTTGAATTGGCACAAATTCTTTTGCCGACAGCTGATAGTTATAAATTACGTGATTTAGCTAAGAAGCATGAACTAGAGCACGATCAACCACATCGTGCGGATAGTGATGCTCTTGCAACAGCGGAATTATTTTTACAATTTTTAAATGAAATTGAAAAGTTACCACTTGTCACGTTGCAATCGCTTTATGAATTAAGCGATGTATTCCAAAGTGACATAGCTGATGTGCTTTCTGAAAATATTTTAAAGAAAGTAATGCACGGTAAAGAAGATATAGCGGAGTATGAAATACATCGAAATATTGCGCTGAAAAAGCGGAACTATTCCTTAAACCTTGGAGAAACGTGTTCATCAAAGTTTGATGCCTTCTTGAATAAAACGATGGATAAATTGGAATCACATATGCCAAAGTTTGAAAGAAGAGAAAGTCAACAACTGATGATGAAAGAGATATATACGGCGTTAAGAGATTCTCGTTTTTCACTAATTGAAGCCGGTACAGGAACAGGAAAGACTCTTGCTTATTTGCTTCCTAGTCTTTATTTTGCAAAGAGAAAAGAAGAACCTGTCATTATAAGTACACAAACGGTACAACTCCAACAACAAATATTAGAAAAAGAAATTCCGTTATTACAAAAAATAATGCCATTTTCATTTGAGGCAGCTCTTCTAAAAGGAAGAAAGCATTATTTATGCTTACATAAATTTGAGTATGCTTTGCAAGAGGAAGAAAAAAATTATGATATGGCACTTACGAAGGCGAAGATTTTAGTTTGGCTATTGCAAACTGAAACAGGTGATCGAGACGAATTAAATATTCCTGAGGGCGGAAAGTTACTTTGGAATCGTATTTGTAGCGATGCGTATAGTCCAGGCGGTATGCAAAGTAATTGGTTTAGTCGTTGTTTTTATCAGCGAGCGAAGAATAAAGCTTTATTTGCAGATATCGTTATTACAAATCATGCGTTATTATTTCAAGATTTTTCAAGTGAAGAACCGTTGTTTGCTTCATGCGAACATATTATTTTTGATGAAGCTCACCATATTGAAGAAGCTGCGAGTAGAACATTGGGTGAACAGTTCTCTTGTATGTATTTTCAATTGGTTATATCTCGTCTTGGGACGCTAGAAACAGAAGATGTACTCTCCAAAGTATATAAAATGATGAAAAAATCAGAGCAAGCATCTCGTTCAACTTTCCGTATGATAAGTTATAGTTTGAAGGAACTTAAATTTGATGCGGATGAACTCTTCCAAATGTTACGTACTTTTATATTTAAACAAACAAAGCAAGAGCAAGGAACGAATAATATGCCGCTCATCTATAGGTATAACGCAGAACTAGAAAAAGGTAAGTTGTGGGATAGTATCGTCGAATTAACAAATCGTTTTATATATGAATTAAGAAGGGTAGTAACTGCTCTTGAGAAGCAAGTGGATATATTGCAAAGTAAGTTAGAATGGGAGATGCATGTTGTAACAGGTGAATTTATGCATTTAATTGAGTTGCTGAGAAAGATGGCAGAATCATTACAGTTACTCGTATTAGAAAAGAATTCGTATGTAACTTGGATGGAGACTGAAACGAAAGGGACAATTCATTCAACAGTTCTATACGCACAGCCTGTCCATATTGGTGAAAGATTTGCTGATGAATTTTTAACAGAAAAAAAGAGTGTTATTTTTACATCCGCAACACTAACAGTTAACGATACGTTTGATTATATAAAAGAGGAACTTGGTTTACATGATTTCGCTCCAAATACTTTAAAGGTTCCGTCACCATTTCGTTATGATGAACAGATGAAATTAATGGTTTCAACGGATGTACCTTTTATTAAGCAAGTAAGTAATGAGCGATATATTGAATCTGTATCGGAACATATTGCAAAGATAGCAAAAGCCACAAAAGGCAGAATGCTCGTTTTATTCACTTCGTATGAAATGTTAAAAGAAGCGTATGCGAATTTAAAAAATAATGATGAATTAGAGGGTTATTTATTACTCACCCAAAGTGTGAATAATAGAAGTCGAAGCCGCTTAATTCGAAAGTTTCAAGAGTTCGACAAATCAATTTTATTAGGGACGAGCAGTTTCTGGGAAGGAATAGATATTCCAGGAGATGCCTTAAGTTGTCTTGTTATTGTCCGTCTACCATTTACGCCTCCTCATCAGCCTATGATGGAAGCGAAAGGTGAGTGGCTAAAAAATCAAGGTGAGGATGTATTCGCTAAATTAGCGTTGCCACAAGCAATATTACGTTTCAAACAAGGATTCGGCCGCTTAATTCGAACGAATACAGATACAGGAACGGTAGTAGTGTTAGATCGTCGTTTGACGAGTTCTTCCTATGGAAAACGATTTCTACAATCGATCCCTAACGTACCTCTTTATGAAGGGCCATTAGAAGAATTATTAGTACAATTAGAAGAACCATTAAATGAATAAAAATGGAAGAAAAATACGCCTGAAGTGCTTATAAACTTCAGGCGTAAAAAATGTGGGTAGGAGGAATTTTATTTTTCTTACTTCTTGTATACAAAATGTGTTGGTTTTCGACTTGAAACCTTTTTTTGCTGTACATGTCCTGCTATAATAGATGGGTGATGAAGCAGGGGTTGTAAAGAATGTACTCTTATTGTAACCGCATTGCGTTCTTCTATAATTAGAAATTTTTGTGTAATGGAGGAGTTTTTTCATGGAGAAGAAAATCGAAGTACTATCAACGACGCGTATTAAATATTCGTCTGATTTGTATAAAATTGTTGATAGTTTGAATCGTACGTTAAAAGAGCAGGACCTCATGTTCGGACTAGCATTAGACGAAAAAGATAAAGAAACAGCTGTATTTACGATTTACAGAACGTAGCGATACAATGAAAAAGTGGATCTTTGCAATCATTATTGTTATCGTTGCTAGCGGAATATATGGGGCGTATGTTTATAATAAAGCGATGGGAAAGAAAATTCCAAAAGAGTCGAAATTTGTAGAAATTGCTAAAGAAAAAGCAAAGCTTACAAAGGTGAAATCTGTTGATTATTACAACGGAAAATCTGCATATATAGTCGTGCAAGGTACAGATGAAAAGGGAGAACAACTTATCGTTTGGGTGCCTGAGAAAAAAGGGGATACTGTAGTAAGGAAAAAGAGCGAAGGTATTTCTGAAAAAGAGGCTATACAAAGAACAGTAGAACAAGTCGGCAATGAAAGTAAGGAATCAAAAAGTAAGCCGAAAGAGATTATGAAAGTAAAATTAGGCTTTGAAAATGATGTACCACTATGGGAAGTTACATATATTGATGATGACAATCGTTATAGTTATTACTATCTTGAATTTAAAGATGGAAAATTTTTAAGACGATATAGCATTGAAAAATAGATGTAGGGGGAACTACAAATGAAATTAGCAAAGCGAGTAGCTGCTTTAACACCGTCTTCAACTTTAGAGATTACAGCAAAGGCACAAGCATTAAAAGCAGAGGGGCATGATGTAATTGGATTAGGGGCAGGGGAACCTGACTTTAATACACCAGAGCATATTATGGATGCTGCACATAAAGCGATGTTAGAAGGGCATACGAAGTATACACCAACAGGTGGATTACAATCGTTAAAACAAGAAATTGTGAAGAAATTTACTCGCGATCAAGGTATTGCGTATGATCCATCTGAAATTATTGTATGTAATGGCGCAAAGCATGCATTATATACATTATTCCAAGTATTACTTGATGAGGGAGATGAAGTTATCATCCCAACTCCTTACTGGGTAAGCTATCCAGAGCAAGTAAAGCTTGCTGGCGGTAAGCCGGTTTATGTAGAAGGTTTAGAAGACAATGAGTACAAAATTACAGCAAAGCAGCTGCGTGAGGCAATTACAGAGAAAACGAAAGCAGTTATTATTAATTCACCGAGCAATCCAACAGGAATGATTTATAGCAAAGAAGAATTACAACAGCTTGGAGAAGTATGTTTAGAACATGATATTTTAATCGTTTCTGATGAAATTTATGAAAAATTAATTTATGGTGGCGTAGAATATATTTCAATTGCCCAGCTTTCTAATGCATTAAAAGAACAAACACTTATTATTAATGGTGTATCTAAATCTCATTCTATGACAGGATGGCGTATTGGATATGCTGCAGGAAATAAGCGGCTTATTAAAGCGATGACGAACTTAGCGAGTCATAGTACGTCAAACCCTACTTCAATCGCTCAATACGGCGCAATTGCGGCATATGCAGGCTCACAAGAACCTGTGGAAACAATGCGTCAAGCCTTTGAAGAGAGATTAAACATCATTTATGATAAATTAATTCAAATCCCTGGCTTTACTTGTATTAAACCGCAAGGTGCATTTTACTTATTCCCTAACGTAAAAGAAGCTGTAGCTTTATCAGGATATGCAACAGTTGATGATTGGGCAAAAGCTCTATTAGAAGAGGAAAAAGTGGCTCTTGTACCAGGTACAGGATTTGGTGCTCCAAATAATGTTCGTTTATCATATGCGACATCTCTTGAACAAGTAGAGAAAGCATTGGAACGCATCCATACATTTATGAAAAGTAAAGTGCAAGCTTAATTGTATATTTCGTTCATGTAATATACAAAACCTCCCTATTAATGGGGAGGTTTTTTTGACGAATTGTGGCAAAAAGAAATAGCTAAAGGTGTGTTATACTAGAGAGCGAGGTGTTTGGTGATGAAAAAGAAAATGATGTTACAGTGGTTTGAGCAGGGAAGCATTGCAATTCCAAAATTGCTTATGATGCATTATAAAAAATTAGGTTTAAATGAGACGGAATTTATGGTTGTACTTCATGTACATACATTTTTAGAATCAGGTAATTCGTTTCCGACTCCTTCAGAGATTTCTGAACGGATGACGATAACAGAAATGAAATGTATGGAAGTAATTCAAGCGTTGATTCAAAAAGGTTTTTTATCACTAGAAGGTGGACAAAGATCAGAAGCGATGATGTGCGAAAGTTATTCTTTACAACCGTTATGGGAAAAAATATTACATTTCTTAATGGATGAATCAATAGAGGAAGAGCAAAAAGAAAAAAAACAGCTGCAAGTAAATTTATATACAGTATTCGAAAAAGAATTTGGAAGACCACTTTCGCCGTTCGAATGTGAAACGTTAGGAATGTGGGAGGACCAAGATCAACATCATCCAAATTTAATTCAAGCGGCTCTTAGAGAAGCTGTAATGAGTGGAAAACTAAATTTCCGATATATTGATCGTATTTTATTTGAGTGGAAAAAGAATGGAATTAAAACGGTAGATCAGGCTCAAAATCAAGGTCAAAAATTTAGAGCGAATCAACAAAGAGCACAACAAATGACAAAACAAGAGACGAAATTTACTGGAAAAGTGCCTTTTTATAATTGGTTGGAGCAGTAATATAGGAGGGGAAATATGCTTAACAAAACGCAAATCCGTTATTGTTTAGACACAATGGCGGATATGTATCCAGAAGCACATTGTGAATTGGTTCATGACAATCCATTTGAACTTGTAATCGCGGTGGCGTTATCTGCACAATGTACAGATGTACTTGTAAATAAAGTGACAAGAAATTTATTTCAAAAATATAAAACACCAGAAGATTATTTAAGTGTTTCTCTAGAAGAATTACAACAAGATATACGCTCTATCGGATTGTATAGAAATAAAGCAAAAAACATTCAAAAATTATGTCGAATGTTATTAGATGACTATAATGGGGAAGTACCGAGCGATCGAGATGAACTTACGAAATTACCAGGTGTAGGAAGGAAAACAGCGAATGTTGTAGTTTCCGTAGCGTTTGGGATTCCGGCAATTGCTGTTGATACACATGTGGAGCGAGTGAGTAAACGATTAGCGATTTGCAGATGGAAAGACTCTGTGTTAGAAGTAGAAAAAACGTTAATGAAGAAAGTACCGATGGATGAGTGGGGGGTTACGCATCATCGTATGATTTTCTTTGGACGTTATCACTGTAAAGCACAACGACCGCAATGTGAGGAGTGCAGGCTGTTAGAAGTATGTCGTGAAGGAAAGAAGCGAATGAAGGTGAAATAAAGGATGGAGCGAGTTATAGAAATACCGAAAGAATTTCATTGCTTACCATTTTTTAAAGAAAGCGTAAATTCAATTGAGTATCATACAGACGAGTCTTTTGAAGAAATAATACAAAATACTTATTTTATATTTGATATTGAAAGACAGTATGAGCCATGGAAGGAAATTGAAAACAGCATTCCAGCAGTGTTGAATGTATGGAAAAATAAGCATGAAGACATTGCTATACTGTTTCGAAATAGAGATAAGCAAGAGGCTGAGGGGCCAATGATTCTTTTTGCAGCTCACTTGTTATCGGTTGTCTATTGGCTAAATGAGCAACCTGTTCATAGTTTGAATGAAATACAAATAAATACGAATAAATTAAAAGTGCAACCTGTTAATTTTATGGAAAGATATTCATTTATTATAAAGAAACCGAGTAATTATCATTCTTATATTCAATTAGCGCAGTTATATATCGAAATAGAAAAGCTGTATGTAAAGAAAATGATAACAAAAAAGAAGTCCGCTTCTCGTTAAGAGAAACAGACTTCTTTTTTTGTTTATTAAGACTCTGTTGTAACAACAGTACCGTCTGCGTGAGGTGTATCTCCTCCGGGATTTTGGTGTTGCTGTTCTTGTTGTTTCTTAGCTTCGTCTTCAGCTTTCTTCTTGGCCTCTTCTTCAGCTTTCTTCTTAGCTTCGTCTTCAGCTTTTTTCTTAGCTTCGTCTTCAGCTTTTCTTCTAGCTTCCTCATCAGCTTTCTTTTGAGCTTCTTCTTGTTGTTTACGTTGTTGTTCTTGTTGTTGCTGCTGTTCTTGTTGTTTCTTAGCCTCTTCTTCAGCTTTTTTCTTAGCTTCGTCTTGTTTTACTTTATCTTCATTAGCTTTTTTCTTGGCTTCCTCATCAGCTTTTTTCTTAGCTTCTTCATCGGCCTTTTTCTTAGCCTCTTCTTCAGCTTTTTTCGCATCTGGAGTTCCGCCAGGCGCAGTGAAGGATGCACCAACTGCTGGGCTTGTTCCAGTGCCTTTTTTCGCTACTACAGAGAAGCTGTAAGTAACACCTGGTTTAATACCACCAAGAGTAGCTGTCGTACCACTTATTGATAGGCTACCACTTGAACCGTCAGTTGCTTTATAGCTGGCTGCATATGCATCCACTTCTGCTGGTCCAGACCAGTTTAGTGTAACTGTGCTAGCGCCATCAAAAGTGACATTCAGACCACTAGGGGCATCTACTTTAATTTGTTTAATTGCATCTTTTTTCGCACCTTTAACGTATAACTCTCCGTTTATTTCTTGTACAGAAGAAGGACGTTCAAAGCGTGATTTATCTGTAGCGAATTTGCTCATCATTATTTGGAACATTTGCTGTGCAATTCTAGTGGAGCGATCACTAACATAATTTTTTGGACCATCTTTTTCGTAACCAGTCCAAACAGCCATTGTGTATTGTGGTGTATATCCAGCAAACCAGCTATCTCTGTTTGCATCAGCTGGGATATCATATTTTTGAAGAACTGATGCATCAAAGTTTTGTGTTCCTGTTTTACCTGCTACGTCAACACCTGAAACGTATGCTGTTGGACCTGTACCACCAGAACCAGGTTTTACTACGTCACGAAGAACGTCAGTAACCATGTAAGCTGTATAGTCTTGCATTGCGCGTTGTTCCTTAGGTTTAAAGCTTTTCTTTTTCCCGTCCGGGAAGGTTACTTCTTTTACGAAGTGTGGTTTATTATAGTTACCACTATTACCGAAGGTTGCATATGCACCTGCTACTTCCAATGGAGACCCCTCGTTACTACCGATTGCTGTTGATTCGTAGACTTTTCCTTCTTTAAAGGTCATGCCTAAACCTTCAGCGAATTCTTTTGACTTATTAAGACCAACTGTTTGTGCTGTCTTTAAAGCTGGAATGTTTAATGACTTTTTCAAAGCTTCACGTAGTGAAACGTCACCTTTGTAGCTCTTTGTTGCATTTTGTATTTTTTTACCATTGGAATACGTATACTCTGAATCGTTTAATTGATGGTATGTAGACCATTGTAAATTTTCAATTGCCGGACCGTAGTCGAAAATTGGTTTCATTGTTGAACCAACTTGGCGTTTTAAATCAGTTGCCATATTATGACCTTTGAAAGTAGACTTACTTTCTTTACGTCCAGCACCAATTGCTCGAACTTCTCCAGACTGTGTATCCATAAATACGAATGACCCTTGGAATTGATCGTCCGGATACTTAATAAGATTGCCATCCATAATTTTGTCAGCGTAATCTTGAGCATCTTGATCAAGTGTTGTATGAATCGTTAAACCATCTGAACCGATATTTACATCAGGATATTCTTTTTCAACTTCTTTTACAACCGCATCTAAAAATGCTTGATACTTCATCTCAGTTACTTCTGAAGACGGTTGAAGGCCCTCTGTTACTGGGATCTTAACGGCGTTATTCATTTCTTCTTTTGTTATATAACCATGTCGATTCATTAATGATAATACAACATTACGACGATTTGTTGCTCGTTCAACATTTTCCTTTTTTGTTGGATCATAAATGTTTGGACCTTGGGGTAAACCAGCGAGCATAGCAGCTTCATGTAATTGCAAGTCTTTTAAATCTTTACCATAATATTTTTGCGCTGCTGTCGCAATACCATATGAACGGTTACCTAAATTAATCTTATTTAAGTACATTTCTAAAATCTCATGTTTAGAGTATTGTTGCTCTAATTTATAAGATAAGTACCACTCTTGTACTTTTCTCTTAGCAGTTTTGTCCATCGTTAGAAAATAGTTTTTAACGACTTGCTGTGTAATCGTACTACCACCTTGGGAACCGAAACCACCAGTGACATTTTCCATAACTGCTTTTGTAGTTCGTTTAAAATCAATTCCATTATGATCATAGAAACGCGAATCCTCAGTTGCAAGGAATGCATTTTCAACTACTTTTGGAATTTGATCATAAGTAACATGCGTTCGTTTTTCAGCACCGTATTCATAGAAGAAATTCCCGTTTTTATCAAGAAACTTTGTTGATAAAGGATTAACAAGTTTGGATTTGTCTAATTTTGGAGCGTCCTTTACCATAACAAAGAAAGCGGAAACGCCGGCTACGAGACCAACGATACCAAGAAGTAGACAACCTATAAGGAATTTCTTGAAAAAGGAGCCTTTTTTCTTTGGTTTTTCTTCTTTATGTGTTTTTTTCTCTTGATTTTTCACATGATTTCGTTCTGTACGAGAACGATAATTATCTGACATTATACTTTCTCCTACCTTTCATTCTCTCCCCCAAAAGTCGAAAAAAGAGCCTTAGTGATGACTCTATCACGAAAAATAAACCGTGTCTAGTACACGGATATAGTCAATCCGAGGGTGATAACCGCATGATAATAAGGATCCATGCTCTTCTATTTCTTCTTTCGTAATCGACTTGCGTCCACCAGTATTTTGACGATTCCAAAATGCAATAATATGTTTTGCATCTAATAAATAAAATTCATCAAAAAGTGTAAATTTAATAATGACAAATGCAATTCCATTATGAGCAACCACTTGCTTCATATGTTCTATTTGATGAAGGTGGAAGTTTTGAAGTGGGAAACTAGTTTTATTTTTTGTTTCCTTTGCTTCAAAATCGATGTATTTCCCTTTGTATACACCGTTGTAATCTGTTGTAGAAGGTTGTTTAAAATACGCTTCTTTTACCACTGCAGCACTTCGAGCGGGGTAATCTACTTTTACAATTTGAAGAGGTGTAGGTTTTTTATGTACACATGCAATATTATGGGTTAAGTAATATTGATTTGTTTCATTCAATTCCTCTTCAAGGGACATACCTCTGTTGCTATAAGTATGTGTTTTTATAGGTGTTTTTTGAGGTTGTGAAGCTTGATTATACCTTTTTCCATTTGGGTAACGAATGGTCATAGTGTGTCCACTCCCAACTTACTAAGAATTACTTACAAAGGTGATTATATCAAAAAATGAAAAAAGATGTGACCTTTTTGATGAAAGGTATGATGACTTATTTATGTTTACATGGAATGATTATATGAAAATTAAACAAAATCGAGAAAAAAAGTTTTGTACAGAGGAAGAAAAAGCAATCATTCGCAATATTAAAAAGAAAACAGAAATAGCTAATGTGGACAATATTTCTCGGACACAATCTTATCAAGAATATTATTTAAGAAATAGTGAAATCAGGTGGGCCTTTTTAGCGAGTATGGTTTCGAGAAATGCGGGATGGAATATGACCGATTTAGAAGGGAGATATTATGCTACTGTTTTACCTAAAACGGTAAAAAAACATTTATTTCTTCTGTACGAACAAGCTAATTGGATTATTTTCTTAGATGCCTTTCCTCAGCTATTATTGTATGAGGAAAGTAAGAAGAGACGTACACCTCTCTTTCATTTGTTGCAATATTTCAGCGTATCAATTTTTATGGAAAAAGAATGGTTACTTTTCTGGGAGAAAAGAGATATGAATAGGCTTATAACAGCACTTATTATAAATGAACAAAATAAAATTCAAAAACCAGTCATTGAGAGCACATATTTTAAAAAACATGTATTCCATACTGCACTTTTTAAAGTACAAGAAAGATTTCATATTAGTGCAGTTATCTTCCCAACAATTGAAGGGAGAATGTATGGATTTTCGGTTTATCAATTTGAAACGTTACAACAGCGTATAGAACTGGGAAAAAAATTAGCATGGTTATTGTTTCATCCAATTTATAATGGTTCGTTTTATAAGTTTGCATTGCAAACTACACATACTGGGTCTAGAGAAGATTATGAATTTTACTCAAAGGAAACTAGAAAATCGTGTACGCCAGCACTTAGAGATAGTTATCCTGTTGTTTTACATGAAGAAATAGAAATGAGAGATTGGTTTTGTGCAAATATGAAAATGGATGTGCTATTTGTACTTGAAGAACCTAAAGAGGAAGTTAATATAACAGAATGGTATAGGAGAAAGAGGGAACAAATCTATAGGATATCTATCGTAAATCGTTTCGTTAAAAGGATGGATGAGTTCATGATATAATGAAAAAGAAGTCCCGTCTTCCATTTTGAAGACGGGACTTCTTAATTTGAAATAAGCCTGCTATGCTTGCTACGACTTTAATCTCAAAACTTAATGCTAGTAGGAGATTAAGGGTGACTTGAAATTTAACCATACGTAATAAAGTCTGGCTTTATGTAGCAGGGAAGTTTGGACCATCTAGCTTTGGATTGCCAGTCTCGGGTTTATTTTGTTGTTTGTTTTGTTTTTTCTTTTTTTCATTTTTGTTCTTTGCCATTGTACTACACCTCCTTTTTGTATTGTTACCATTTCTATAAATGACATACGAAATGATTTCTTTGACGAATAACAACTAGTTTTGTCATGTGGGCAGGAGTGGTGAATCATTCGGCGAAATTACATGACAAAGGAAAAGCAAAGAAGGAGGCGTTTTGTATATGGCGATGGTTCAGAAGGAAGATGTAATGAAAAAAATGGATCAAATGTTAAGTTCTCTCGATTTGCTGGAAATGAATATAGGGATTAGAATGAATCATGCATTAAAGGATGCGAGTGAAAAAATATGTAATAAGATAGAAATAACAGAAATGCATATTGAACATATGGAAAATAAATTAGTGCATCACGAAGAAAAAGGGAATTGGGTAAAGACATTTCAAAACGTCGTAGTGAGTGCATAATAAGGTGGGAAAGAGATGAAGAATGAAGCATTAATACAGTCTTCAGAAAAACTCATGCAGTATAATAATGAAGCGAATATAAAAAAAAGAGAGCTAATCGAATACGACTTTTATAAGGATATGAAACCATTTGTAGACATGGTAGATGAGGAATTAAAGAAGTGGAAAGAATTAGCTTATACGTGGATTAAAGAAGAAAAGCCAAAGTATATACATGTACAGCAAATTGATCAAGTATACGATAATTTACAAACGAATGTGTTACAATGCTTTGTAAATAAAGGTAAAGGTAAAGGTAAACGATTCTTTGAAACACACCAAGCCATTTCGTATACTTTGCAAAATATAGTTGAGCAATGTAAATAACAAGAGGGAGAACCCTCTTGTTATTTTTATGCTTCTGTCATTGTTGTAGGTTTTGTTGCGCCGTTTATTTCTAATTCTTTTATTAATGTTCGATAATCTGAAATGCATATTTTTCCTTCGAGATACCAATGTCTCGCAAAGTCTAATAATTCATTTGCATTCTCTGTGCAATACCCCTTTTTTTGAGAAAACGCTTGTTTTAAATCCCCTAATACCATGTTGATTCCTCCCCCATGAGAATCTTCTTCTTAATTATCATAGCATGGAAGGGTTTTCTTTTTTAATTTTTTAAAAATTTAAACTTCCGACAAAAATAGACAGATACTCCATCACACATATTATTTTATAGGTACATATTATATATGTAGAAACTTATGTAAAGGAGGAGAGAATGCATGTTTCAACAATCTAACGTATATCAGCAAACAAATCCATATGCACAGCAAAATATGTACCAATATAATACGGATACATATTTACGGTATAATATGTATCCTTTCGAGCCTTATTATGGAAATCAAAATTATTATCAACCGTTTGAAGTGTCATTTATGAATCAAGCTCAACAACCACAACAGCAGCAACCTTATGTGAATCAGGCTCAACAACCACAACAGCAGCAACCTTATGTGAATCAGGCTCAACAACCACAACAGCAGCAACCTCATGTGAATCAAGCTCAACAATCACAAGCTCAGCAACCATACATGAATCAACAACAGCAGCCTTATATGAATTCGCAATATTATATGCCACCACCATCGCCCTATGCTAATCAACAAGCGATGTTTTATCCACCAAAACAGCCGTACCCGACGCAAAGTAAACAAAAGCAACAACAGCCAAGTCAGTTTTCTAGTTTTGTTTCTCAATTTAAAACATCCGATGGTAACTATGATGTAAATAAAATGATGAATACAGCTGGACAAATGATGAATGCGATGAATCAGGTGACAGGTATTGTAAAGCAAGTTGGAGGCTTTTTTGGTAAGTAATGTTGAAGAGTTGTCTATGAAAGTATTGTATATGAAATAAAGGACTAGACAAATTTCCTTGTAATAAATGGGTATATATAACAAGCGGCTTTCTCTCTTTTCTCATACTGTAAAGTGTAATCAGATTTTTTTAACGAGAGAGGAGAGAAAAAACTATGCATCATTGTCATCCTTGTTTTGGAGGGCATAAGCCTGTAGGACCTATTTGTACAACTGCTCCTGTCGTTCATCCGACGAAACAATGCGTAACACACTCTTTTTCAACTACGGTGGTGCCACACATTTTCCCAACACATACAACACATGTACATCATCAACAAATTAAAAACCAAAACTTCTTCCCACAAACAAATTCAAATGTAAATGTTGTGGACCCAATCGACCCAGGATTCGGCGGTGGATGTGGACCGTGTGGCCATGGTCATCATCACCACGGTCATCAAATATCTCCATTTGGGCCAGGACCGAATGTATCACCGTTTGGACCAGGACCAAATGTATCACCGTTTTTACCAAACAATGTATCACCAGTAGGTCCAAATATCGGACCAAACGTTGGTGGAATATTTAAAAAGTAAATGATATGTTAGAACTAGCGAAATGCTAGTTCTTTTTTTGTAATTGGAGTGTTGATATGAAAGTTATTGCAGTAACAGGATATAAGCCATTTGAACTTGGAATATTTAAAAATGATCATCCAGGGGTGGGGTGTATAAAAAAGGCATTACACCGTAAATTAACCACTTTTGTAGAAGATGGTTTAGAGTGGGTTATAATAAGCGGCCAGTTAGGTGTAGAATTATGGGCTGCTGAAGTTGTTTTTGAAATTCAAGTAGAATATCCAGATTTAAAATTAGCGGTATTCACTCCGTTTTTAGAACAAGAAGAAAATTGGAAAGAAGATAATCGTGAATATTACGAATTTATTCTTTCTCAAGCAGACCATGTTGATAGTATCACGAAACGGAAGTATGAAAGCCCAGAGCAATTTAAATTAAAAAATCAATTTTTTATTGAAAAAAGTGATGCACTTTTAGCGGTATACGATGAAGAAAAACCAGGAAGTCCCAAATATATTGTAGAAGCAGCAAAGAAAAAAGGGGAAATAGAAAATTATCACAGTTATTTCATTCTTTTTTCTGATTTACAAGATATAATAGAAGAGGAACAGTGGAATAATGCAGAGTAATATGTAATATAGTACTCGTATATATGATTGACAAAAAGCATTGTTTCTGAAAAAATTTAGTTAATGAAAGTTTTGGTAAAAATTTGAGGTGAAGAAAATGATTTCGGATAAAATTAAATTAACAGCAAAAGATATTTTAGAAAAAGAATTTAAAACAGGTATGAGAGGTTATCAGCAAGAAGAAGTAGACAAGTTTCTTGATATGATCATTAAAGACTATGAAGCTTTCCACAAAGAGTTTGAGCAATTAAAGCAACAAAATGCTCGTTTAAAGCGTGAATTAGAGGAACAAAAACTAGCAGTAACGCAAGTTCCACAACAACCTGTACAAACACCAGTCGCACAACCGGTTTATAACAACACGAATACGGATATTTTAAAACGCTTATCTAACTTAGAAAAAGCTGTATTTGGAAGTAAGTTATACGAATGATGTAAGGTGGGAAAAGGTTTAAGCATTTTACATAGAAAAAAACGTTGCAAAATCTTTTTGTTTCCACTATACTAATGGATGTCATAACGTTTGGGTAATCGCTGCAACGCCAACGTTGTAGAGGAAAGTCCATGCTCGCACGGCCTGAGATGGCTGTAGTGTTCGTGCCTAGCCAATTCATAAGCTAGGGTATTCTGGCTGTAAGGCTGGTTTAACGGCAGGGAAAAAACCTAAGTCCTTTCGGATATGGTTTGACTACCTTTAAAGTGCCACAGTGACGAAGTCCTTGAAGAAATGATAGGAGTGGAACGAGGTAAACCCCACGAGCGAGAAACCCAAATAATGGTAGGGGAATCTTTTCCAAGGAAATGAACGACGGGAAAGGACAGGTTTTATAACCTGTAGATAGATGATTGCCACCGGAGTACGAGGCGTGGGCCGTTTGTAGTACAAAGGAACAGAACATGGCTTACAGAACGTTATGAACCAACTATGAAATAACTCAGCTCTCCTTTGTTAGAGGAGGGCTTTTTATTTGTATGAAGTTATAAAGTATGAGTTAAAATGGTTAATGAGAAAATTTTTCGCAAAATGTAATGATTAATAGGAACAATTGCTATTAATTATTGTTTGAATATACATAAGAGGTGAATGCAAATGGGAAAAGTTACTTTAATTGCAACAGCGGCAATGGGTATTGAAGCGTTAGTTGCCCGAGAAGTTCGCGATCTTGGTTATGAATGTCAAGTAGAAAACAGCAAAGTAACATTTGAAGCAGATGAAAAGGCGATTTGTCGCACGAATTTATGGTTACGTACTGCGGATCGTGTAAAAATTAAAGTTGGCGAATTTAAAGCAACAACATTTGATGAGCTATTTGAAAAAACGAAAGCATTAAACTGGGGAGATTATATTCCAGAGAATGGCGAGTTCCCTGTTATCGGTAAATCTTTAAAATCTGAATTATTCAGTGTTTCGGATTGCCAACGTATTGTTAAAAAGGCTGTCGTTGAAAAATTAAAAACAACATATAAACGTACAACTTGGTTTGAAGAAGATGGTCCGTTATTCCGTATCGAGATTGCAATGCTCAAGGATATTGCAACATTAACAATTGATGCGAGTGGTGTTGGACTTCATAAACGTGGATACCGTATGGATCAAGGGGAAGCTCCGTTAAAAGAAACATTAGCTGCGTCTTTAATTAAATTAACAAACTGGAAGCCAGATCGTCCATTTGTTGATCCATTCTGTGGATCAGGTACAATTCCGATTGAAGCAGCATTAATTGGACAAAATATTGCGCCAGGATTTAACCGTGGTTTCGCATCAGATGAGTGGGGCTGGGTAGGTAAACAAAACTGGCGTGAAGCGCGTCAAGAAGCTGAAGATTTAGCGAACTATAATCAACGATTACAAATCATTGGATCAGATATTGATCATCGTATGATTCGAGTTGCTCAAGATAACGCAGAAGAAGTAGGCTTAGGTGATTTAATTACATTTAAACAAATGCAGGTAAAAGATTTTACAACAAAAGAGGATTATGGCTACGTTGTAACGAATCCTCCATACGGAGAACGTTTAAGTGAAAAAGCACTCGTTGAACAACTGTATAAAGAAATGGGACAAGTATTCCGCCCATTAGATACATGGTCAGCGTATGTATTAACAAGCTACGAAGCATTTGAGAAGTGTTACGGAAAAGATGCGTCGAAGAAGCGTAAACTGTTTAACGGATTTATCCGTACAGATTACTACCAATACTTCGGAAAACGTCCACCGCGTAATTCATAGTATAAAACTCCTCCAGCGCGCATATACTGGCTATTATGTAATGCGTAAAGGAGGAAGTGATATGGATAGTTTCCAATTATCAATGATTCAAAAAGCTATTCACCGTACGTATGATGAGCTCGGAAAAGAAGTGGATAGTCAGGGTGCGATTGTAGATGAAATACAAAAAGCACAAGAAGAATATTTGTCAGCTCTTTCACATGAAACAGCGATTGATAAACGGTATTTAAAGTCATTAATATAGAAGAAAATTTTCCTTTTTCGAAAGGAAAATTTTTTTTCGTGAATTTCTATGTATGGCAACAGGGGAAAGCAAATGCATACATATGCGTAGCAGTTGCTATTATTTTTTTATAGAAAAACTTTTTGGTTGGAGGCTAAGGATGTTTACTGAGAAGAGATTACCATTTGAAGTAGGGAAACAAGATAATTTTTATGATAAGTTGAATGAGTGGATTGGAGATGTATTTTACGACATCCTTCCGGAAAAAGGCTTTGAAGAGCGTGATGAACAAATTTTTATGGCGTTTCAGTTAGAACGTGCTTTCCAAGAAAAGAAAGTTATGTTCGCAGAAGCGGGTGTAGGAACAGGGAAAACAATTGTATATCTTCTATATGCAATTTGTTACGCGCGTTATACAGGAAAACCAGCAATTATCGCTTGTGCAGATGAAACGTTAATTGAGCAGCTGGTAAAAGAAGAAGGGGACATTGCTAAATTATCTGAAGCATTAGGCTTATCAGTAGATGTAAGACTTGCGAAATCAATGGATAATTATTTATGTTTACGAAAATTAGAAGATGTTATGAGTGGACGAGCTCCAGAAGTAATTGAAGACGTATATTACGAGTTACCACAGTTTGTATTCGATCATGGTACGATGCAAAACTTTACTCACTATGGTGACAGAAAAGAATTTCCACTTTTAAATGACGAAGAATGGTCAAAAGTAAATTGGGATTACTTCCAAGATTGCTTTACTTGTGATTCTCGTCATCGTTGTGGACAAACTCTTTCTCGCGAACATTATCGTAAAGCAGCAGATTTAATTATTTGTTCTCAAGATTTCTATATGGATCATATTTGGACGTACGATGCTCGTAAGCGTGAAGGGCAAATTCCATTATTACCAGAAAGTAGCTGCGTTGTATTCGATGAAGGACATCTTGTAGAATATGCAGCTCAAAAAGCTTTAACATACCGTTTAAAGCAAACGATGATGGAGCAACTTTTAACGAGATTGTTGCAAAACGATATTCGCGAGGAGTTTGCACATTTAGTAGAAGAAACAATTTGGCAAACAGAGCGATTCTTTGATGTGTTACAAGAGAATAAAAAGGAAATTGCCGGTTCTGATCGTTTAGAAATTACTGTGACAGAAAAAGTAACAGCTGAAGCGAAGCGACTTTATGCAAAAATTGGTGAAGTCGGTGATGCATTAGTATTTGAAAGTGAAATGCATACAGTAAACACGTATGACTTAAATATCGTTGATGAGCATTTAGATGTGTTAGAACATTCACTTCGTCTGTTTATGCACGAGAAAAATGTAATTACATGGGGCGAAGAAGGTGATGGTGCCTTCACGTTAGTTATTATGCCGCGTGCAGTTGAAGAAGTGTTACAAGAGAAAGTATTCTCGAAGAAAATCCCGTATATTTTCTCTTCTGCGACATTATCGAACAACGATTCATTCGCATTTACAGCAAATAGTCTAGGGGTAAAAGATTACTTATCATTCTCAGTTGCCTCACCGTTTGATTATGAGGAGCAAATGGCGGTAAACTTACTATCGCATACGAAAGAAAATGAATGGGAAAGAAAGTGTCAATATACACTTGAAAATATACAAAAAACAAATGGACGTACGCTTGTATTATTCCGTACAACACAAGAACTTGCAGCGTTTAAAGAATATGTAAGTAAAGAACAAATGTCAGTTCCGTTTCTATATGAAGGAGATCAGGAAATTAGTCAGCTCGTTTCTCGTTTCCAAAATGAAGAAGAGACTGTACTTTGTGCCGTTCATTTATGGGAAGGTTTAGATATTCCAGGTTCATCATTATCACATGTTATCATTTGGTCATTACCATTCCCTCCAAACGATCCTGTGTTTGAAGCGAAACGTAAGCACGTAAATGATCCATTCTGGGATGTAGATGTACCGTATATGATTTTACGACTTCGTCAAGGGATGGGACGTTTAATTCGTACGAGCGACGATAAAGGTGCTATATCAATCTTCTTATCTGATTCAGAAGATGAGAAAGTAGTTGCAGCTGTGAAAAATGTACTGCCAGTAGAAGGTAAAGAATTATAAGGAGAAAGCTTGGCGCTTGCCAAGCTTTTTTCTATTATAAAAGGAATTTATATGTCCGTGTCGAATTAAGTTTGAGGTAGAAAAAGGAGGCTTTTATACGATGACAGTTGCTACATATGAAGTAGAAAAACAATTTTTAACATACGTGAAGAAGATACAGAATTACGGAGAAGCATTAAGTTTAATGTTTTGGGATTTAAGAACAGGTGCACCCAAAAAAGGTGTGGATCAGCGTTCTGAAGTAATTGGTATGCTTTCGTCAGAAGTGTTTGCTATGTCGACTTCAGATGAGATGGGAAACTATTTAACAGAGCTTGAAGCTTTAATACGCGAAGATAAACTTTCTGAAACGACGAAGAAAATGGTTGAAGAGTGCCGGAAAGAATATGATAGAAATAAAAAAATTCCACAAGTTGAATATGAGGCTTATGTGAAATTAGAAGCGAAAGCAGAGAGTGTGTGGGAAGAAGCTCGCGAAAAATCTGATTTCGAAATGTTCCGCCCGTACTTAGAAAAAATTGTGGAATTTAAAAAGAAATTTATTACATATTGGGGTTATGAAACATATAAATACAATACATTATTAGATATGTATGAGCCAGGTATTACAGTAGAAGTTTTAGATCACGTATTTGGTCAGCTTCGTGAGCGCATCGTACCGCTTGTAAAAGAAATCTCTGAGTCTAAAAAAGGATTAAAAACAAGTGCTTTATCGGAACAATTTTCAAAAGAAAAACAAAAGAACTTTACATTAGAATTATTGAAGCAATTGAATTATGACTTTGAAGCAGGTCGTCTTGATGAAACAGTACATCCTTTCGAAATTACATTAAATAGAGGGGATGTTCGTATTACGACACGCTATGATGAAAAAGATTTTCGTATGGCTGTTTTTGGAACAATTCATGAATGTGGTCATGCAGTATATGAACAAAATATTGCAGAACAATTTGAAGGTACACCACTTTGCAGTGGTACATCTATGGGTATTCACGAATCACAATCATTATTCTTTGAGAACTTTATCGGCCGTAATAAATCATTCTGGAAGAAGAATTATGATTTATTAAAAGAGTATAGCAATGGTCAATTTGATGATATGTCAGTCGATGAGTTTTATGATGCAATTAACGAATCGAAACCGTCATTCATTCGTATAGAAGCAGATGAACTTACATACCCGCTTCATGTTATGGTTCGTTATGAGCTTGAGAAAGAATTATTTGATGGTACATTACAAGTGAAGGACTTACCAGCAGCTTGGAATGATAAGATGGAAGCATATTTAGGCATTCGTCCGGAAAATAATGCACAAGGTGTATTGCAAGATGTTCACTGGGCTGGTGGTTCATTTGGATACTTCCCATCTTATGCGCTTGGTTACATGTATGCAGCGCAATTTAAGCAAAGAATGTTAAAAGACATTCCGAACTTTGATGCATTATTAGAAGAAGGAAACGTAACACCGATTCGTGAATGGTTAACAGAACATATTCACCAATATGGTAAAACGAAAAAGCCGCTTGAAATTTTAGAAGATGTAACAGGTGAAGGCTTAAATGCAAACTACTTAGCCGATTATTTAGAAGCGAAATATAAAGAGATTTATGAGTTGTAAAAAAAGAGCTGCTTAATTGCAGCTCTTTTTGTTAAAGGGGATGGGAGAATGGGTTATACATATACAGTAATGAAGCAAGAAGAAGCGGAGGAAATTGCGTATAACTGGTATTATGAAGGGAAATATTCTTTTTATGATATAGAGGCAGATGAAGAAGATTTAGATGAATTTTTACATGGTGAGAGTAGAGGGGATCATACATTTTCTGTGAAGCAAAATGGCATTCTCATTGGTTTTTTTACTGTTTGTAAAATGAATGATGGAACGGTTGATATAGGACTTGGAATGAGACCTGATATAACTGGCAATGGATTTGGTTTACAGTTCGTGAATGCTGGACTAGCTTTTAGTGAAGAAAAATACGGGTGCAATTATATAACACTATCAGTAGCGACATTTAATGAGAGAGCAATCAAAGTGTATAAAAGAGCAGGATTTGAGGCGGTTGGAACGTTTATACAGAAAACAAATGGTAGTTGTTTTGAGTTTTTGAAAATGAACTACATATGTAAACATGATTAAAAAACAGAGGGGTCTTCTGTTTTTTATTTTGATTTAGAAATATATGATACATATTTTTGTACTTGTTGTAATAGAGGGTTTTGAAATTTTGGTAAAGGATGTGTATGATAGAATTTTAGTAGCAAATAGCAGGTTTAGTAAGGAAAGGTAGAGGTAGTATGATTACAATTAAAATGAAAAATGAAATAGATTTGATGCATGAATCTGGAAAATTACTTGCTTCATGTCATAAAGAAATTGCGAAAATGATAAAGCCAGGTATAACGACGCAAGAGATTAATACGTTTGTTGAAATGTATTTAAAAAAGCATGGTGCCACATCTGAACAGAAAGATTACAATGGGTATCCATATGCGATATGTGCATCTGTAAACGATGAAATGTGTCATGGGTTTCCGGCCGATGTTTCTTTAACTGAGGGTGATATTGTAACAATTGACATGGTAGTAAACTTAAATGGTGGTCTTTCAGATTCTGCTTGGACGTATATAGTTGGAAATGTTTCTGATGAAGCAGAAAGGTTATTGTTAGTAGCTGAGAATGCTTTATATAAAGGGATTGATCAGGCGGTAATCGGTAATCATGTAGGAGATATTGGCTATGCAATTGAAAGTTATGTAACAAATGAAGGTTTTTCTGTTGCAAGAGACTTTACGGGGCATGGGATCGGTAAAGAGATTCATGAAGAACCAGCAATTTTTCATTTTGGGAAGCAAGGACAAGGGCCTCAGTTACAAGAAGGAATGGTGATTACGATTGAGCCGATTGTCAATGTAGGTATGCGATATTCGAAAGTAGATTTAAATGGGTGGACTGCACGAACGATGGACGGGAAATTATCAGCTCAATATGAGCATACACTTGCGATTACAAAAGATGGGCCAATCATTTTAACGAAGTTGTAATTGGGAATGAAAGAGTTTGTAAAACTCGAACGAAAATATTAGTTTTTAAAAATTCGTACGTGTTTTTTCGATAAATGCTTTTCAAAGTATAAAAAGTGCGTTATAATCCTTCTATAAAATAAATAGTTAGCTACACTCATATAATCGCGGGGATATGGCCTGCAAGTTTCTACCGAAGTACCGTAAATACTTTGACTATGAGTGAGGACGAATATAGTTGCTTGTTTAGCATTCTTTTTTGCGAAACTCCAAAAGCGCGTCTCTCACTTGTAACGAGTGGTGGCGGCTTTTGGAGTTTTTTTATTGCATAAGAGGGGGAACAAACATGAAAGTATTACAAGAAAAGATTTTGAACGAAGGAAAGGTTTTATCTGGTGACGTATTAAAGGTAGATGCATTTTTAAATCATCAAATTGACCCAGTACTTATGCAAGAAATCGGAAAAGAATTTGCTAAACGTTTTAAAGAAGAGAACATTACAAAAATCGTGACGATTGAATCTTCAGGCATTGCACCAGCTGTTATGGCTGCATTAGAGCTTGGTGTAAAAGTAATCTTTGCAAGAAAACGTAAATCGTTAACGTTACAAGATAATATGTACGTTGCAAACGTATATTCATTTACAAAACAAGAAACAAATGAAATTTCATTATCTCGAAATCATATTGATGAAAATGATCGCGTGTTAATCATTGATGACTTTTTAGCAAACGGTCAGGCTGCTTTAGGTTTAATGAGTTTGGTAGAGCAAGCAGGAGCAAGTATTGCAGGAATTGGAATTGTTATTGAAAAAGCATTTCAAGATGGAGGAAAGAAGCTTCGTGAACAAGGGGTTCGTGTTGAATCACTAGCAGAAATTGCATCACTTGATAACGGCACAGTTACATTTGTACAGCAAGAAACTGCGGAGGTGAAATAAACGATGAAGCAGCATCCATTTAAAATTGCATCGCTTGGTATGCAGCATATGCTTGCTATGTATGCTGGCGCAATTATCGTTCCGCTTATTGTAGGCGGCGGACTTGGTTTAAATCAAAAAGAGTTAACATACTTAGTCTCAATTGATTTATTAATGTGCGGCGTTGCGACAATTTTACAAGCATTATCAAATCGCTTTTTCGGTATTGGACTCCCAGTTGTACTTGGTTGTACATTTACAGCGGTTGGGCCGATGATTGCAATTGGAAAACAATACGGTGTGTCTTCTATTTATGGGGCAATTATTGCTGCCGGGTTATTCGTTGTTATTTTTGCGAAATTATTTGGAAAGCTTGTAAAACTGTTTCCACCAGTTGTAACAGGGTCTGTCGTTACAGTAATTGGAGTTACACTTGTTCCAGCCGCTATTAATGATATGGCTGGTGGAGTAGGAAGCAAAGATTTCGGAAGTCTTGAAAACTTAGCATTAGCATTTGGAGTGTTATTATTTATCATCATTATGTATCGTTTCTTTGATGGGTTTATCCGTTCAATTTCTATTCTATTAGGTTTGTTGTTCGGTACTATCGTTGCAGCATTTATGGGGAAAGTAAGCTTGCAAGCAGTTGGAGAGGCGGATTGGTTCCATGGTATTCAGCCATTTTACTTCGGTACACCAACATTTGAATTAACACCAATTATTACAATGATTCTCGTTGCTTGTGTAGGGATTGTAGAAGCAACGGGTGTATACTTTGCATTATCTGATATTTGCAATAAAAAAATCGGTGAAAAAGAATTAACAAAAGGGTATCGTGCAGAAGGATTAGCGATGGTGTTAGGTGGTATTTTTAACGCGTTCCCATATACAACATACTCTCAAAACGTAGGACTTGTTCAATTAACTGGAGTAAGAAATCGCGTTATTATTTATACTTGCGGTGGTATGTTAATCGCTCTTGGGTTTATTCCGAAAATTGCAGCCATTACAACGATTATTCCGAAGTCAGTACTTGGCGGTGCTATGCTCGCAATGTTTGGTATGGTTATGGCATATGGTATTAAAATGTTAAGTAGCGTTGACTTTGGAAGACAAGAAAACTTATTAATCGTTGCATGTTCTGTTGGAATTGGGCTTGGCGTAACAGTCGTTCCTACATTATTCTCACAACTTCCAGAAAGCATTCGTATTTTAACAGATAACGGAATTGTACTTGGAAGTGCATCAGCAGTATTGTTAAATATTGTATTTAATATGGTGCCGCAGCGCAAAGTGAAAGTAAAAGAAGAGCCGGTGTCTATGCAAAGTGCAGTAAGAGAAGCGTAAAAAAGCAAGGTCTCGTTATGAGACCTTGCTTTTCTTTTTAAGTGGCATCATTTTCCCGTAAGTACCAAGACGCCAAATGTACTCAAGTGGCCCGTATTGGTAATGTGAAAGCCACCAGCGGCTAATAAAGATTTGTAACGTGTAGAAACCGACGCAGAATAGTGGTCCAACCCATAATGGAGCAAGATAATCATTTTTGAATAATAGCCCGAATACAAGTAATGTAACAATTGTATGCGAGATGTAATTTGTTAATGCCATTCGTCCAACATATTGGAATGGACGTAATACTGTTTGCCATTTTTCTTTTTGTAATAAACGCATTAACGTGACAATGTAGAAGATGAACAATGTCTTTCCACTTATCATCGTAATACCCATAAGTGAAAATGGTGTGTATGGTTGATTGTTCATAAAGAAGTAAACCATAATAAACCACATCGGTAATGTTAAAATGAACATAATGATTTGCCATTTTTTAAGTTTTGGATCTAATTCCTTAGCACGGCGGAAAATGTCTTTTTTACCGGCAGATAATCCGAGTAAAAACAATCCTAGTGTTTCAGGAAGCATAATAAGACTGTTACTTATTGCTTCAGAATAGAAAGAATGGAATCTGTCTGTAATTTGTAAGTCCCAGTTTTCTAACGGCATAATGGCTATGGAAAGGCCTAGTTCATTTACCGGCACTAATAACATGAGAAGAGAACCTAATAATGTGAACAATTGCATGAAACTTAATAGTACAATTGACCATATTAAAATAGTACGTGGCTCTCTTTTGTAAAATAAAAATAAGAAAAAACCGGTAATTGCATAAGTATGTAAAATGTCACCGTCCCATAAAAGAACGTAATGTAAGAAACCAAATAATAATAAGATAAGTAAGCGGCGAACAAACAAAGTTTTTGGACGATCGGTCTTCGCTTCAGCACGATTCATAAAAATATAAAAACCTAATCCAAATAAAAATGAAAAAATTGTATAAAATTTCGTTTGAATAAACATATCGTAAAATAGGCGAATATAGCTGTCTATCCCTTCGTAAATTCCTGTAATATCACGTGAGTCAATCCCGGCAATAATTGGCCAGTTAACAAGAAAAATACCCAGTACAGCTATTCCTCTAATAATATCGATGGAATGTATCCTCTCGCCTTGCGTGAGATTTTGTGTCATTTTTTTCCTCCCTGTTAAGTAATTCCCTTTTATTATACAAAATGTAAGATGGAGGGTATAGGGGATATTTCCATTTTTTTAAACTGTTAAGTTATGTAGGATGAGATATAATAAGAGAGCACAATAAGTTTTAACCTTCTTCAAAACAGGCGGTAAAGCTCCTTCTTATAAGGAGCTTTCTTTATGAAAAGTGTTGATAATGATTCTCTTTAATGATAAACTGTATTCAAAAGTGATAATCATTATCAAAAAAAGGTTGGTGCGTAAGTATGGTATATGCGTTAGTAGCAGGTACAGTCGCTGTATATGCAGTTATTACAAAGTATGTTTTAAATGGAGTAGGAACAGCAAAATGAGTGATATGACATAAAATCCCTTTCATTTGTAAAAAGAATGAAAGGGATTTTTTATTTTTAATGAGAATATGCTGAAAATTTAGTATGATAGTAAAGTGAAACTGTAATCAATGGGTAGGTATAACTCTCACTGGTTATGAGCTCGCAAATAGCGGGGAAAAGTATATACATCTTGGATAAAGGGGAACAAGGGGATGACAAACATAGTACAGACAAACGGTATGAGAAAACTTGTTTGTTTTTATGAAGAGTGGCAAAAACACGGCGATGCAGAGAATAGTTTAAAGTTGTTTGAGGTGATTCAAAAATATAAACAAGAACAGCTTATGATAGCGTTCTGCGGTCACTTCTCTGCAGGGAAATCAACGATGATGAATCATCTATATAAAGCACAGTTGTTACCAACAAGTCCAATTCCGACAAGCGCTAACGTTGTCAAAATTGAAAAAGGAATGGATCGTGTTGTTGTAACGGTTAAATCTGGAGAGCAGTACGAATATGACGGTGCATATTCAGCAGAAGAATTAAAGCAAATTTGTAAAGATGGCGATGAGGTAATTGGTGTTCATATTTATCGGAATGATGCACCAATTCCTGAGGGTGTTATGTTAGTTGATACACCAGGGATTGACTCAACAGATGATGCCCATCAACTAGCGACAGAATCAACGCTACATCTAGCAGACGTAATTTTTTATATGATGGATTATAATCACGTCCAATCGGAAGTGAATTTGCAATTTGTTAAAGAATTGAAACAACGTAATAAAACGGTTTATCTCGTTGTAAATCAAATAGATAAACATAAAGAAAATGAATTATCATTTGAGGATTATAAAGATAGTGTGAAACAATCGTTCTCTAACTGGGATATTGAAGTAGATGGAGTTTATTATACGTCATTACGAATGATGAACCATCCACATAATGAAATTGGAAGTTTAGAAACATTAATTACTTCTATTATGAAAGAAAAAGAGCAGTATGTAAGAGAGGGAATGGAGCGAGAAACAGAATATTTAATGGGAGAACATTTCTCGTTTATTCTTTCTGAAAATGAAAAAGCTCTTTTGACATATGAGGAAGAGTTAGCATCACCGCTTTCGATTTCAGAAATAGTTGAAAAGAAAGAAGAGCTAACGGAAACTAAACATCGCGAGGCTAGTAAAGAATCTCATGTGAGAAACGAATTTATAAAAGGTTTACAAGCTATATTAGATAACGCGTATTTAATGCCATTTGAAATGAGAGAATTGGCAAATGCATATTTAGAAACGAAATTAACAAAGTTTAAAGTTGGTTTGCTATTTGCGAAAGGAAAGACGGAGCAAGAAAAACAAAGACGTGTAGAGGCGTTTTATTCTGCCCTTCAAAAGACTGTTGAAACGCAACTTGATTTTCATGTGAAAGAATTTATTGTAGCCTTCTTAAAAGAAGAAGGATTGTTCACGGAGGAAATTGGGAAAGACATATATGCTTTAGAAATTGCTTTTGGACCAGAAATGTTAGCTGAAGTCATTAAACAAGGTGCAGGTTTCACAGGTGATTACTTACTTCTTTATACAGCGGATGTAGCGAATGAACTGAAGAAACGTTATTTTACAAAAGCACAGCAAATTTTTGATAAAAGTGCAGTCGTTTTAAAGCAAAAAGTGAAGGAAGCAGTTGCTCGTATGGAAGAAGAGATTGAAAAATATACGATGTTGCAAACGGCAAAAGAGACGGAATTACAATACAGTAACAATTTAGAGACATATGAAAGTTATTTACAAAATGTTTGGCACGAGCGTGTTGCTACACCAGAAGGATTGCAAATAGAGGAGATATTGCAACGTGAAAAACAAATTGTTAGTGAGAAATTCACACTACAAGAGCAGGAAATGGTAAATGATAACGTAGCGGCTCATGAAGAAGAGATAAAAGGAACGGCAGCTTTAAATATTCAGCGTATATTAGAGAAAGTGAAGAAAGCTGAAATGATATTAGAGCCATTGCCAGCGCTGAAACATGTACAGCAAGAGGTGATAGAAAAAAGGCGTCGTGTGGAAACGAAACAATTTACAGTAGCGTTATTCGGAGCTTTTAGTGCTGGGAAATCATCATTTGCCAATGCCTTACTTGGTGAGAAGGTACTTCCTGTATCACCAAATCCGACGACGGCAACGATTAATCAAATTTTGCCGGTTACAGAGGAAAAACCACACGGAACAGTAATGGTTCAATTCAAATCAAAGCAAGCTCTATTAGAAGATATGAAAGCTGTTTATAAGCTGTTTCATTATGAGATTACTACGTTAGATGAGGCGTTAGCACAAATTGATAAAGTTATGAAATATCCTTCACCGACTGGGAAGCAAAAAACAACATTTAGCTTCTTACGAGCGGTACAAAAAGGGTATGATGCAGTTTCTACTTATTTAGGAGAACAAGTACAAGTCACATTAGAAGAGTTCTCTGATTATGTAGCGAATGAAGAAAAATCATGCTTCGTTGAGTATATGGAGCTTTATTATGATTGTGCTTTAACAAGGCAGGGAGTAGCGCTTGTAGACACACCTGGAGCGGATTCTATTAATGCTCGCCATACGGATGTTGCATTCCAGTATATTAAAAACGCAGATGCTATTTTATTTGTAACATATTATAACCATGTATTCTCTCGTGCTGATCGTGAATTTTTAATTCAGCTTGGTCGTGTAAAGGATACCTTTGCCCTTGATAAAATGTTCTTCTTAATTAATGCGGCGGATTTAGCAGAGTCTGAAGAAGAACTTGAAATGGTAAAAGGTTATATCGCAGATCAGCTACTGCAATACGGTATTAGAAATCCGCGTTTATTTGCAATTTCAAGTTTATGTGCGCTTGAAGAGAAACAAGGAAAGAATGTTGAAAAAGAGAAGTATGGTATTTTACAAAACTCTGGAATTACTAAGTTTGAGGAATCATTTACGTCCTTTATGATGAGAGATTTAATGCTTGTTTCTGTGCATGCTCTATATGGTGCGTTGCAAGGGGCAGATCAGCTTTTAGTAAACATGATAAATGGTGCAAAGCAGGGGAATGAAGAGAAAGAGAAGCAAACGAAAAAATATGAAGCAGAGCGTGATCAACTACTTCATATTATTTCATCATATAGTGTACTTGCTGAAGAACAGGCGATGCAAAATGAAGTGAAAGAGTTGCTTTATTACGTGCAACAGCGTCTATTCCTACGCTATAACGATGTGTTTACTGAATTTATTAATCCGGCGTCACTTCGAACGGATGGAAATGTGAAAACACAATTGCAACAGTGTGTTATGGAATTGGTAGCATTTATTCAGCATGATTTATTACAAGAAATGCGTGCGACATCATTACGTCTTGAAAAATGGATAGACGAAGCGATGAAGCGTGCAAAGGACGAAATTGTAGTGAACTGTAAAGTAGAAAATCAATCAATTTCTATGAATGGAACAGTGGAGTATGAATATAAAGATATTACACATAAAGAACCGTTCCCTTCAGTTGAAATAAAAGATTTCAAAAAAGCACTGGCACATTTTAAAAATGAGAAAAGCTTTTTTGAAAAGAATGACAAAGCTTTTATGCAAGAAGACGCTAAATCTGTATTAGAACCGCTCGTATCAAACTATGTAGCCGATGAAAAAGATTTATTTGTTCATCATTATAAGCAAGAATGGGATATGAAGTGGAACTTATTCCAAAAAGTGATGCAACAAGATGTGATGAACTATTATGAAAGTATATTGTTTGCATTGGCTGAAACGATCGATGTATCTCTATATGAACAAAGTAAAGAACAATTGCAAAAACAGTTAGTAGAGATTGAAAAAGAAATTTATGTTATATAGTCGTTATGAGAAAAAGATTCGTTCAATTTTCTTTTGCAGTACAGTATCTAAAGATTTGACAAATCCAGCAAATTCATCGGTAGAAATCATATGAGTAAGAACGAGTCGTCTGCCATCTGGTGTTTCACCGCATAAGACGAATGAAGAAAATTCATATGTTTTGTTTTCTACTACTAATTTTGGGTAGGAATACGTGTCGCTTTTCTTCTTCTTTCCATCAATAGAGATGACGTTGCATTTTTTCTCATTGTTGTCCATGGTGAATCCCTCCTTTCTATTATTTATGGTAGACAAGGAGGGTTTAGAACAATAGAGATGGGGGGATTTTTTATGTCTTTTGTAATAGAACGTATTTTAAAAGAGGCTATACCGAAGTCTTTATTGCTACTTGCTGATCCAAGTGAACGGCAAATAGCTACATATGTACAAAGAGGGTTAACATACGTAGCAAAGCAAGGGGACAGCGTCATCGGTGTGTATGTTCTTTTGGAAACAAGGCCGAAGACGATGGAAATCATGAATATTGCGGTTGTAGAACATATGCAAGGAAAAGGTATTGGAAAGAAGCTATTAAAGCATGCTGTAGAAACAGCTAAGGAATATGGTATGTCCAAAATTGAAATTGGTACAGGTAATTCTAGTGTTTCACAACTTGCTTTATATCAAAAATGTGGATTTCGTATTTTTTCTATTGATTTTGATTACTTTTCGAAGCATTATGAAGAAGAGATTATTGAAAATGGGATTGTATGCCGTGATATGATTCGGCTTGCAATGGAATTGAATTAGAACGTATAACTTATTTAGGGGGAAGAGAAGATGGAAGTACATAAAGCAATTACAGCACATTCTCGTAAACAAAATGAAAGTGTAAAAGCATGTTTACAATTAGATGCGCAGCGTGAAGCAGCTATTGAAGCAGCCGTATCTCTTGCGTCAAATGGGAAAGAATTTTCGGTTGATGTCATTAATGTTGTAACAAAGCAAATTAATGATCTTGCAAAAAATGGTGTTACCTTGCAGCGTAAATATGTTACAGAAGAAATGGTTATGGAGTATGTAAGTCGTTTACAAGAGAAAGAAGGTCGTTAAAGATGATAGTTACAGTCGAATGGTTACGTGAGCATATAGAAGATGAGAACGTCCGTGTAATCGATTGTCGTTTTGATTTAGCGAATCCTAATTGGGGTAGAGAAAAGTATGAAGAAGAACATATTCCTCATGCGTTATATTTTGATTTGAATTTAGATTTATCAAGTCCTATAGCAGAACATGGTGGCCGCCATCCGTTGCCAAGCATTGAAGAGTTTGCGGACAAGCTTTCGGAGGTTGGTATTGATGAACATACGACAGTAATTGCGTATGACAGTCAAGCTGGTGCAAATGCTGCTCGTTTATGGTGGTTATGTAACTATGTAGGACATGAGAAAGTATATATATTAGATGGTGGTTTCCCGGTTTGGAAAGAGAATGGACTACCGACAACAACTGAAATTCCTGTTGTTATACGAAAAACATTTAAAACAAACATACAAGATCATATGCTTGTATCGATGGAAACAGTAAGAGAGAATATCCAGGCAGGTGCAGATGTTACGTTAATTGATTCAAGAGAGCCAAAACGTTATGCTGGTGTAGAGGAACTTGTCGATCATAAAGCAGGACATATTCCGACAGCAGCAAACTATTTTTGGAAGGATGGAATGTTGCAATCAGGACAATTTAAGAATGAAGCTGAGCAACAAGAACGATTCCAAAACCTGTTGAAAGATAAGGAAACCATTGTATATTGTGGTTCTGGTGTTACGGCATGTCCAAATATCGTTGCATTAAAATTGGCTGGATTCCAAAATGTTAAATTGTATGCAGGTAGCTGGAGTGATTGGATTTCTTATCCAGAAAATCAAATTGCAAAAGAAGAAGATTAATCACTTGCATGCAAAAATAATTTGTATTAAAATAAGGTCACAAGCAAGAGATTGCTCGAAAAACTTTGTATTTTACACATTAGAAACAATGTGATAATATAACGACAAGTAAATAATACATCCTGCGGTGTGCGTAACTTATTTATGTCTAAAACCGATGTTAGTTATACGGAAGCTCAATATTTAGCGACCATCATCAAGCCTTCCTTGTGGAGGAAGATGTACGGTAACTGTGAGGGCATCCACCTGCGAGTAGCGGGTTTTTGGACATTTACGAGGAGCGGCACGTGCGGGGGTCTTATTTCAACTAACCTTATATAAAATTCCTACGGTGTACGTAGCTTATGCATGTCTTAAACCAATAAGTTTAATATGGAAGTTCAATATTTAAATGTAGCTAACATGCCATCTTTTTAAGAAGGAAGTTACAAACATTTGTGAGAGCATCCACCTGTGAGAGCAGGTTTATGGACATCTAGAGAGAACGGCATATGTGGGGCTATATAAAAACCTTACGTTTTATACGTAAGGTTTTTTTGTTGCATAGATATATCAATATTATCTTGATTCACCTGTGAAGTTTCCGTAATAAATGTAGCACTTTCTGTCTTCATCAATCTCTCTTGAATCCAAGGAGAATTCCATAGACATGCCGTCTCGCTGAATATATATAATATCTGAATGAAGAGATGGTAAAATTTCTTCGTAGTTCCATACATCTTGACTATCTACTATGTTTGAACTCGTTTCACTTAGTTCTCTAATTTCAAAACCGATGTAGGAGTATGTAGGGTCTGAAGGGTCATTTGCGAAAACTTCTTTTTGAATATAAATAACTGCTGTTCCGTCTGGATCAACCGAAGTTGCAGTAACAACATAAGTATTTTTCTCTTTAATAAAATATTCACAAGTCATGCGTGCGATAATTTCAGAATTAGAAATATTTGCGTAGTTCCATAAAGCAGGATACCCTTTTGTTTCATCATTAAGTCGATATTCTAAGCGCATTTAATCCCTCTTCTTCCTTTTTCTTCTACTTTATCATGCCGTCTTATATAATAGAAATATAATTTAAAAAGGGGAGTGCGAAGGTGACAAAAACGAAATGGCTAGTAGGTGGTGTCGTAACATCTTTAATGACTGGCACTTTATTTGGCTGCGCACAAGATCTTCCCCCAAAACCGAATGATAATAGTTGTTCTGATTGGGATTGGGATGATGAACTTGGGGTATGGCAGTGTGATGATAGTAGTTCAGGTTATCGTGGGCATTATTTCTATGGTGGGCGATACTATCAAAATAAGTCCACCTTTAAAAATTCATCGGCGTTTAAATCGTATCAATCGTCTGCTGAATTTAAAGGTGGAATTGGAAGCGGTTCAAAGGGAGGATTTGGGGGCTAAAATATGTCGCAATACATAAGGGATCGAAAAGAATTTTATTTAAAATATCCGAATTTTTGGTCGGATTTATATGAATGTGAGTATAGTTTGTTTCATGTTTTTTCTATAACAAATCAGACTTTGGACCAATTACACTTAGCGACTGAACGAATGGGGAAAATATTTTTTAAGACTGCTAGACTGCTGCGTAATTTAAGTGACGAACAGCTTCTAGATCTTGGCTTTCCATCCGCGAGTTTATCTTTCATTAGAATGAAAGGGCTTTATCCTGAATCTGTAATTTCGCGATTTGATTTTGCTGTAACAGAGGATAACAAAATCAAAATGCTTGAGTTTAATAGTGATACACCAACTTTTATTGTGGAATGTTTTCAAATGAATGGGAAAGTATGTAAAAATCTAGGCTATGATGATCCAAACTCGGATCAAGAACGATTGCTAGCTTCTGGTGTAACGAAAGCAGTAATGGAAGCGACAAAGGGATTAGATAATCCAAATGTTGTTTTTACAGCACATCATGAACATATCGAGGATTGGAATACCACTATGTATTTAAGTCAGCTATGCCATGTTGAAAATAAAGTAGTGCCAATGTCAGAACTTAGAATTACAAAGGATGCTCTAGTCGATAAAGATGGGGCAAAGATTGATGTTTTATATCGCCAAACATATCCGATAGAAGATTTAATTGAGGATCAAGATCCTGAAACAGGAGATTTGGTAGGTGTGGAACTGTTACAACTTGTAAAAGCCGGAAAGCTTTTTATAATAAATCCTTTGTCAGCATTTTTACTTCAGCCAAAATCAATTCAGTGTCTTATTTGGGGGTTAGCAGAAGAAGAGGCCTTTTATACAAATGAGGAACAACAGTGGATTAAAGAATATATGTTACCTACATATTTAGAACCAGATTTATTTTTAGGCAAAGGTTCTTTCGTTCAAAAACCTTCATTTGGGAGAGAAGGAGATACAATTACGATTCGCGATAAAGACGAAAATATTATGCTTCAAAATGCACACCAAACGTATAAAGCGTCACTGCCGATATTTCAAAAGTATACCGAACTGCCAGTCGTATCCTTGGAAACAGAAAAAGGGATCGAGAAACTGTCATATGTGTTTGGTTCGTTTTTAATTGCTGGAAAAGCGAGTAGTATCGGTATTCGTGCGGGAGAAAAGATTACCGGAAATGAATCGTACTATTTACCGGTAGGTATAAAAAGGAGGGGAAAAAATGATTAATTTTTTATTATATTTAGCAGTAACACTCGGCCTTTTATGTATAGGTCTGTTCTTGATGGAAGTGACAACGAAAGTTAAGGAATTTAAGTTAATGGCTCAAGGGAATAAGGCGGTAAGCTATGTGCTTGGAGGACGATTACTTGGGTTAGCTATTGTTTTATATTCGACAGCAGCTAATTCAATTTCACTTCTTGATATGATTTCGTGGGGAGCAGTTGGGATTTTGGCTCAAATTATCGTTTTTTATTTAGCTGAGTGGCTTACACCGCGCTTTAATATAAACAAAAGTCTTGAAGAAGATAATCAAGCAGTCGGTCTTTTTCTTATGTTTTTATCGCTTTCAATTGGGATTGTAATTGCTGGCTGTATAACTTATTAAAAACTTTACGTTAGTTTGCCATACCTTTTGAAAAAATTGTAGGCTATGGTTGACATCTATTTTAAATAAGAGTAACATTTTCAATGTAATGAAAATAAGTCTCTGTTAGGTGAGGCTCCTGTATAGAGAAATGCTACTGCCCAAAAATGTCGAGAGACGCCAATGGGTCAACAGGAATGATCGAATTAAGGTTTTTCTTAACGTAGCTGGTAATGTACCTATGCTATACAGTGCTAAAACTCGGTGAGGGAGAGGTCCGTAGATTTCTAATTATATTAGAAATCGTTTATTTGTGTATGTAATGGCCGCTACTCTCTTAAGGGTAGGGGTCTTTTTTGTTACCAAGCTATGAGTAATTTCATAGTATAAACTATAAAATTAAACGAGGAGGTGAGGAGCATGTCAAATTCTGACTCGGTTCCGTTACCCATATACTTCAAATCAAAAATATATGATGTAGGCAGGAAACGACTTGTTCCTCCCTCTATATTTATCACAATGTAGCGTTTATAAAGCGCTAGACACTTTCACAGTAAAGTGGATAAATTGAGAAACAAAGCGTTTCTTCCTATGTTGTAAAGGAGGAGACGATAATATGTTATATGCAAACAAAACTGTGGGTAACACGTCATATAAACTAAGTAAAAAATCAATAAAAGAACAAACAATGCTTCAAAAAAATAAAGATTTATTAATTGAAATTGCAACAAGAGATGTAAAATCTGTATTTGCATATTTTAAAACAACAAGAGACGGACTATCAATGAAAGAGGCACAAAAACGTATTCAAGTATATGGCCGAAATGAACTAACTTCAAAAAGAGCACTTCTTGCAGAAGTAATGATAAAGCTTGGTGGCATGATCCCAGGTTTTTCAAAACAACGTGTGTGTGATGAATTACAACGTGAAACGATTACTGTATCTAGAGTAGAATGTTCTAGTAGTACAGGGCTAAATAGTGAACTGAAAATGATGGAGATACCAGTGCAAGAACTTGTACCTGGAGATATGATTTTTCTTTCGGCTGGAGATGCTGTGCCAGCTGATGTACGTATTATTTATGCAGATGATTTATTAGTAAATGAGTCTGTGTTAACGGGAAACGAAGCGAGTATAGAGAAGTTTGAAAGCTGCTATCACCTTGAACGTAAACGATTTATTCCATTAAAACGGATGAAAGATTATAATCCACTTGAGCTTGAAAATGTATGTTTTAAAGGTTCGCATATTGTTAGTGGAAATGCAAAGGCTGTCGTTGTTTCTACTGGGAAAAATACGTATTCAGGCATATTGCATACATGTTGTAGTAGGATGTCTTAATGTGTTAATGGTGCTAAATATACAAAAACAATGTATAATAGACAAAGTTGAGCAAAAACGTAGAATGGTAATCTATTTATATAACCTTACGTGATAACGTGAGGTTATTATTTTTTTAATAGGAGAGGAATTATGAAAAAAGTATTATTAGTTGATGGTATGGCACTATTATTTCGTGCTTTTTACGCAACAAGTGTCTACGGACAATTTATGAAACGACAAGATGGAACACCTACGAACGGGATTCATGGTTATATGAAACACTTGTTAACAGCTACGCAAGCGATCGAACCAACACATATCGTTACATGCTGGGATATGGGAAGTACGACATTTAGAACAGAATCGTTCTCGAATTATAAAGCAAATCGTGCAGCGCCACCAGAAGAATTAATTCCTCAATTTGATTTAGTACAAGAAATGACTGCGAAATTATCCATTCCAGTTATCGGTATGAAAGGCTACGAAGCCGATGATTGTATCGGTACGCTTGCAAAACAATATTGCAATGAAGCTGAAGTTTATATTTTAACTGGTGATACAGATTTACTTCAACTTGTTGATAAGAACGTTACAGTTATGCTTCTGCGTAAAGGAATTGGAAATTACGAATATTACACACCGGAGAAAATCATGGAAGAAAAAGGTATAGAGCCGTGGCAAATCGTCCATGCAAAAGCTTTCATGGGAGATACAAGTGATAATTATCCAGGTGTAAAAGGTATCGGTGAAAAAACAGCGTATAAGCTTATTCAAGAGCACGGAACAGTATCCGCTGTACTAGAAAATGTAGAATCATTAACAAAAGCGCAGCGTACGAAGATTGAAAGTGATTTAGAGAACTTAAATATTTCGTTACAATTAGCACAAATTCACTGTGAAGTTCCAATTTCATGTTCACTAGAAGAGGGATTACACACAATGGATGGAGAAAAACTTAGATTTGTTTGTGAAGAAATGAATTGGGGAAGACCTGAAATATTAATAAATATGCTATAAATAGTTTGGAAAGAGGGATGTTGCATAAGTCGAGCTTTGATTTATGCAACACCTTCTTTTTGTTTTTGTAAACAGTATTATAGTAAATAAAATTATGTCGAACTCAATTTTAAATATATAAATGTTTCGACAAGGTATAATGATAAAAGTTGATGAAAATAGTAACTTTTATAATGAAGTGAATTAATTTCAACATAGTTTTAGATAGTCTCTTTTTTCGTGTTCACAAAGTTGTCAGAAAATAAACGGAATTTTCATATGAAGTTCAAATAAAATTCACAACAATCAATTATTATAAGAACACACAGATAATTCTTTATCTTTTATATAAACCATCCCCCAAGGAGGACAATGAAAATGAGAAAAAAAGTGAGAAAATCTTTTAAACAATTATTAATTGAAAATAAACAATCACTATTAAATAATAAAGAAAATATGAAAGAAATTGAAGAGAGAATTGAGAAACGACATGTGGCATATAGTGGTGCTAGTAATTAAATAAAATAAAAAAGATAGCCTATATAGGCTATCTTTTTTATTTTATATTGAAAAAACGTTATTCATCTCTTTAATTTTGTAAATATGCAAGATATTTTTATAGTGTTTTTCTATCAATATTACTCATTTTTCGAGGTTGAAATTGGTATATACCAATTTTTGAGATTTACTATTCATAATATTACCAAAAATGTTACAATACACTCAAATTTATACTATAAAATCATTTTAATATGAAAAATTGGAATGAAAAGAAAGGAGAGGAATATGAATAAAGATGTCGCTTTGAAATGATTATTATCATTTCATTAGGAGTTGATGTAAAAAGATGAAGAGATACGAAGAATTGGACTCTATAAGAGGGATTTCTTCATTAGTAGTAATGATTGGTCATCATTTAATGATTTTTTCAGCATTTCAAAATTACAGTTATGAAGATAATAAACCATTTGTTGTGTATCTATTAAAAGAAACGCCTGCTCGTCTAATTTTTAGTAGTGGTAACGAATCTGTTATTATCTTTTTTGTTTTGAGCGGATTTGTTTTGTATGAATCTATTCAAAAAAACTATAGTAGCTATGGGTCATACCTTTTAAAACGTATATGTAGAATATACATTCCTTATATTGTGGCAATAATTATAGCTATTATATGCCAGACTACAATTAGTGAATATGGTATTTCTTATTTAAGTGAATGGTTTAATCGCTCATGGACGATTGAAAGTTCTTCAAGTTTAATCGCACAACATATTTTATTGGTTGGGAAATATAATACAGATGCATATAACGGTGTGATTTGGTCGCTTGTCCATGAAATGCGAATATCAATAATCTTCCCGTTAATTTTGATGATTTGCTTACGAAAAACGTTGAGGTGTTCATTACTATTATTGTTTAGTTTTAGTATATGTTCTGTCATGATATTATTTTTGTTCCGTTCGAGCTTAACATTAACAAGCTATGCATTAACGTTGCATTACACGGTGTTGTTTTTACTAGGAGCACTAGTTGCGAAGTATAAAAATAATTTAATAGTTTTTTATAGTAATTGTACTAAAAACACGAAAATTGCATGGTTTTTATTTGCAATTTTACTTTTTATGTATGAAGGGCTTATTGGAGAAATTAAAGTGCTCAATAATTTTATATTTCGAGACTACATAGTGGCGATAAGTGCATGTCTATTTGTCATATTAAGCTTGTCAATATCAACTTTGTCGTCCTTACTACGTAATAAATACTTGTTATATTTGGGGAAGATTTCTTACAGTCTTTATTTATATCATATTATATCGTTATTTTCCCTTATATACATGCTCCATAAAATATTACCGTTGCCTATTATTTTAATTTTTTCACTTGTTTTTTCGTTTATATTTGCAATGCTTTCGTATATATATGTAGAAAAATTTGCATTCAGAGTTGGAAAGTATGTAACAAAACAAGTGGATAGAAAGGAGAAAGGGTTATCTGTAAAGAGTGACTTGCAGGATGTTATTCAGAAAAGGGCGGTGAAATAATTGAAGCAAGAAATGAGTATAAAAGATTTTCAACAATTATTGAAAAGAAGATTCGTAACGATTATTTTAACGATGTGTTGTTTAACCGCTTCTTTAGTTCTTATCTCTATGTATGTTTTAAAGCCGTCATATCAATATTCAACGCAAATTCTTGTTGGGAATTTAGATGAGTTTAATAAGGAAAATTCAACAAATAAAACACAAGAAAATAAGCAACTAGTAACATCGTATGTCGATATTTTAAAAAGCCCATTAATTATTTCAACAGTTAAAAAAACTTTGAAATTAGAGCAATCAAGTTATGAATTAGCACAAAAAATCTCGGTGGTAAATACGGACAACTCACAAATTGTAACTGTTACAGTAAAAGATTCCAATCCGAAAGTCGTGAAAGACATAGTAAAGACATTGGCAGAGCAATCACAAAAAAGCTTTCAACAGTACACAAATGTACAAGGAGTGAAAGTATTAACTGATCCTGAGTTACAGGAACAGGCCGAAAAATTGTTTCCGAAATTTCAACTGATCATTCCTATTTCTTTAATTGTTAGTTTTTTTGTTGGTATAGGTTTAGCTGTATTTCGAGATTATTTTGATGAACGTATATACGTGGAACAGGATTTAGAGAAAATAACAACAGTTTCTGTTATTGGTTACATAAATATGAAACCGAATAGAAAAAAGAAACCTACAGAGGTTGATAAACAATCATCTATATATCGAGGTGAACATGTCGATGTTTAGGACAAAGAAACAGCTGCCATTCAATATGCATGATGATCTGATGAAAGAGCAGTTTTATACGGTATATCACGAGCTGAAAAAATCTGGAAAACAACTATTCACAGTTAGTTCAACGAAGGACAGAGGTGTTGTTGCCTCGCTTATAGTAAATATGGGTCTAGTGTTTGCGGAAATGAAGAAAAAGGTGTTACTTATTGATGTGAATTTTTCTGACCCTAAACTACATGTATTATTACAAAGTAATCACATGATAACAGTAAACGATATAATAAGTTCTTCCCCCTGCAATTATGAATCTTTTTCTAGTAATTTGTCTAAATACTTATATTGTATTCCTGCAAAAAAAACAGTACACACAGGGACACCCTTAGTTGCTATGGATGAATTTGATAATGCGATTGCTAAGTGGAAAGAAGATTTTGATTACATTTTCTTTTATTCCTCTGAAGTATTTGACCTTCCTGCTACGCACATTATTGCAGGGAAGTGCGATGGAGTGGTTTTAGCAGTTAAAAAGCGAAAAGATTCACTACGTACAGTGCAAAAAGTAATAGCGGATATAAAGAGGAAAGAATGTGAATTAATAGGTATAATTTTATATTCTTGAATGTGGGGGTAACGATCCATGATTCGTGAAACAAATCAAGCCAAGTTGTATACGATTCCGGCTCAAGAAAAGCCTAGCATATTGAATCGAAGTGTAAAACGCTTGTTTGATATTATATTTTCAATCATATTGTTACTATTAACGATACCAATTATGTTGTTCTTTTGTATTATGATTACTTTAGAAACATCAGGGGCTCCAATTTACTTTCAAGAACGTTTAGGTATAAACGGGAAGAAGTTTAATGTATTTAAATTAAGGTCGATGGTAAAGGATGCTGAAATGAACGGACCACAATGGGCAAAAGAACATGATCAAAGAATTACAAAAGTTGGATTGTTTATAAGAAAAACGAGAATTGATGAATTACCACAACTCTTAAATATTTTAAGAGGAGATATGTCTTTTGTAGGTCCTAGACCAGAGAGAGAGTTTTTTTATAATGAATTTGATGCGTATATTCCAGAATTTAAGGATCGTTTAATGGTAAAACCAGGCTTAACAGGATGGGCACAAATAAATGGAGGGTATAATCTTGATCCAAAGGAAAAGTTGAGGTTAGACATGGAGTATATTGAAATGAAAACGATTCGGATGGACATCCGTATTTTATGTAAGACCGTTTTAATTGTATTGAACGGTAATGGTGCAAGATAAATATATATGTAAACAAACAACATATGTAAGTAGGTTACTTGCAAAGGAGAACTGGTATGGGTAGATCTATTCTAAATAATATTATCCATCTATTTTATAGCACGATTTTAGCTAACCTTCTTCAGGCTGTCAGTTTAATTGCTTTAGCAAACTTTTTTAATGCACAACATTATGGGATGTTTAGTGTTGCCATAGCAGTGACGTTTGTTATGTTATTTTTTACAGACTTAGGACTTAGTAATACGTTTCTTCGAGAAGGGGCAAAGGATGGAGCAGATTTAGAGAAGATTTTATCATCGTATGTAAAAATAAGAATGATTCTACTTATTTTTATTTCTATCATCGGTTATATTTCTATTCATTATATGTATGCGGATAAAAATTTAATTTATATGACGATAAACGTAATGTTTTTCATGTTAATAGGGTTAACTTGGCAAAACATAGGGATTGCCTATTTTCAACTGACGGAACGTATGAAGTATATAGCGCTCATTAAAGTTGTATCATCATCGGTTGTCATTATAATTACATGTTTTTGTATTTTCGGAGAGTTACCGGTGTATGTAACGGCTCGCTTATATGCTTTTGGGTATATGATCGGTGGTTTATTCAGTATATATATCATGAGAAGAAAGACGAAAATGAATATGAAAGTCGTCATTCATAAAGCGTTATTTTGGCAATTAACTCCTTTTATTATTAGCGGTTTTTTAATAATGAGTACGCCACAATTAGCGCCTATCTTGCTTAACTATACATTGCCATTAAGTATGGTAGGTGTTTTTGCAGTGGCGTACCGGATGCCGGCAGCTTTATATCAAGTACCGGGGGTAATTGCAGGTGCATTTTTTCCAGTGCTCTTTAAGCATTATAACCAGAATAATTTAGAAGAGCATACGAAATTAAATTTGCTTCAAATTAAATCAATGGCGATTGTAGGAATATGTATGACGATCGGTTTATATCATTTAACGCCATACTTTATTTCTATATTTTTTCATGAAGAATGGAGCAATGCAGTAGAACCACTCCAAATATTATCATTTCTTATTGTGCTACAAAGTTTAAATATTGCCATTGCTGACGGTTTAACGACAAGTGGATGTCAAAATAAGAGAACTGTTGTGCAGTGTGTAGCATTGGTGATAGGTGGGGTTATGCTTTATAGCTTTAGTAGTATTGGTGGAGTGATAGGAGCGGCATACGCTATGGTTTTATTTGAAATTGTCGCTTTAGTGGGATATATAGCGGTAAGTGTAGTGAAGAAAAAAATTGTATTCCAAATTGTAATACCGTATACAATTTATTTTGGTGTAACCTTTATTGGAGTGCAATATATAGTGCATACATATCATTTGATTGCGCTTGTTCTTAATATACTAATTGTAGTAGCTGCCATATTCCTATATGATTATGAGCTAAAAAAACTTCTTCTTTCTTTTATAAGAAAAATACGCAAAAAGGATTATATTACGAAACAGGGGATATAGCCTATGGAAAATAATATGAAAGTATCGATGGGATGGATTATTCTTCTAATATTATTTGTTATGTTAAGTAAATACAATTTATATATTGGATTTTCATTGAAGATATATATGATTTTTTTAGTCATATATTTTTGTTTAACAATTAAAGACTTTCATATTCAAAAGTTATATTTTCATGAAGTTATATTTTTACTGTTTTATTTCATTTATTGTTTAAGTGGAATTCTTTCTATGTATTTAAATGCCAGTATTCGTATGATTTTTGGCGTGCTACTCGTTTTAGGATGCTATTTTATAATGAGGAATTTATTGGGGAATACTGAAATAGTGGTACTTGAATCATCTATTGCTTATGTAGGAGTAGTATTTAATGTTGTAAGTCTAATACTCTATATAATCGGTTTACAATACTTTAGTTTATACGGTGGAGAAGAGAGAGAAATTTTTGCCGGGTTATTAGTTGATAGAGGATATCCACGGTTAATTGGATTGCTAGATGATCCTAACATTTTTATTTTCTATAATACAATATTTTTTATGTACTATATGACGAATTTGCAAAATATTACTAACATGTTAGGGTTGATTTTATGTGTTACGACGAGTCTATTAACCTTTTCAAGGGGCGGTATATTAGCGCTTGTACTGGTCGTTTTTGTATATATATGTATGTCTAGTTTCGCTAAAAAAATAAAAATAATTATGAGTTTAGTATTGTTTAGTGTAGTTATTTTTAGTTTATCGAATAGTGTAATGGGGGGCCAATTAGATGACATATTAAATAAACGAATTTCTGATTTTTCCCATGATAATGGAAGTGGTAGATTTACATTATGGGAAGCTGCTTTTAAATATTATTTATCCAATCCATATATCGGAATCGGTGCTTTTAACTTTTCGAATTATTATGAGTATCAATTTAATGAAAAATTATATGTACACAATACATTTTTAGAAATTTTGTCTGAATCGGGTACAATTGGTTTTCTTCTATATAGCACGTTTTTATTCATATTAATGTTCAAGCTAGCGCAGCATACTTTGTTTCGTGAAAGGCCATACCTTCTATTGACTATGATTGCATTTTTATTTCAGATGATGTCATTGTCACTTATTATTAACGAAGCGTTCTTTTTATTTTTAGCAGTTGTTGTGAAGTATATTTCAATATATGAAGGAAGGGGAAAGATAGATGGTAAAATGTCTATCAGCACATAACGAGCCGCCTTATGTTTCTGTAATAACACCTTCTTATAATAGTATACGATTTATAGGTGAGACAATTTTATCTGTACAGAATCAATCGTATGAAAACTGGGAAATGATTATCGTTGATGACTGTTCAACCGACCAATCTGCCGCAAAAATTAAAGAGATAATAGAAGGAGACTCACGAATTAGGTTATTATCATTAAAAGAAAATGTCGGTGCTGCTAAAGCTCGGAATTTAGCGATTCAAGAGGCGAGAGGAAGGTACATTGCCTTTTTAGATAGTGATGATATATGGTTGCCGCATAAATTGAAGACACAATTGTTATTTATGGAAGAAATGAATATTGCTTTTTCATATGCGTCGTATAGTTTAATTGATGAAAATGGTAATGAACTAAATCGCGAAGTGAGTGTACCAAAATCTGTTGACTATCATTATTTAGCAGGGAATACAATTATCGGGTGTTTAACAGTGATGATTGATCGTGAAAAAATTCCGTATGTGGAAATGCCTAGTATACAGCCGGAAGATACAGCGTTATGGCTGAACTTATTACATGAAGGGTATGAAGCAAAAGGGATACAGCAAGTATTAGCAAAATATAGAATTGTTACAAATTCTGTTTCTAGAAATAAAATTAGAGCAGCTTTCCGGTATTGGAAATTGTTAAGGGAACAAGAACGACTGAATTCGGTGCAAATTTTTTACTATTTTAGTAAGTATGCTTATCATGCTTATAAAAAAATAAAATCAATGTAGTTGGGAAGACGCAATTATGAATATACTGTTGATGACAGATAAACTAATAACTGGCGGAGCCGAGAGCTATTTCTGTAAATTGGAAAGTAATTTGCGTTATGAGGATTTTAAGATTTATACAGCTGCAGGTGATGGAGAACTATATGAATCTCTTACTAGAAAAGAAAATTTTATATTACTTAGTCGATGGAATCATTTGAGAAATATTTATTATTTACGAAACGAAATTTGTAAACGAAAGATAGAACTTATTCATGCAAATAGTTTGCGAATGGTATTATATGCTTTTCTACTTCAAAAGTTTATTAAAAAAAGATGAAAATTGTTTATACGAAACATAATGTAACGATATTAGAAAAGAAAATGCCAACGCTTTTTCGTTATTTCATGAATAAATATGTGAACAATATTATTACAGTAAGTGAGTTTGAAAAGAATAATTTAATTTCAATTCATGTAGCAGAAGAAAAAATAAATACAATTTATAACGGTGTCGATATTGAAAAGTTTTTATTCCAGCAGAAAAAGAAAGAATCTACATATAAAATAGGGATATTAGCTAGATTATCCAAAGAGAAAAACCATCAACTATTTGTCAAAATTGCAAATGTGTTGAAAAAGAGAAATGATTTTATGTTTTATATTGCTGGTGATGGACCAGAGAAAGAATCGATTATGAAAGAAATAGAAAAATATGGATTGCAGCAAAGTGTGAAGATGCTAGGGAATATTTCAGAGCCGCATGAGTTTATAGGGAATATGGATGCCTTACTTTTATTATCTTTTCGTGAAGTGTTTCCAATGGTAGTAATTGAAGCGATGGCTACAGGGACACCAATTGTTTCAATAGATGTTGGCGGAATAAATGAAGCGGTAATAGATGGAGAATCAGGCATTTTAATATCTGAATATCGTGAATCTGAATTCGCAAGTGCGCTTGAGGAACTACAAGGGAATGAAGAAAAGGTAAATGCTATTAGACTCGAAGCACGAGAGAAAGTAGTGAGGTATTTCTCGTTAACTAAAATGATAGAAGAAACGAAAAATATATATGAATTAAACAAATGACCGGGTAGGTCGTTTGTTTTTTTATTATAGAAACTTTTAAGAGAGAACTCACATATTATATGAAAAAGGTAATATGAGGAGTGAATTTATTTTGTCAGAATATATTTCTTCCCAAGAAGGTTGTGTGCCAGAAAGTAGCGTTAATATTAATTGTTTTGGCGCAGTTCCGAACTCGGGAAATGATAGTTCATTAGCAATTCAACAAGCTATTGATTATTGTGTAGCTAACCGAATTTCGACGGTAAGAATTACAGGAGTAAATACGTACAAAATTGTAAAGCCCATTGTTATTAAATCAAATGTAAGATTAGAGTTAGATCCTACTGTAACGCTGCAAATTGATGGGGATTTTAATGCATTTGAGCTACAAAGTAACGCTTCGATAATTGGTGGTACTATTCAAGTTATAAATCCATTGTTTCAATCTGCTGTTATTTATGTTTCTGGTTCACAACAAATCGAAGTACCTAATCAATCTGTTATATCAAATATAAATATAGTAAATGCAACTCCATCGTATAAAGGAAAAGCTATATATTTTTATTGTCAAAAGGCATGGGATTTTATTAGTTTCTTTCAAGTTAAATTTATTCAAATTAAAAATTTTCAAACTGCAATACATTTGAAGACAGAATATATAAATGATATCAATACACCTTGCTGGATTAACGCCAATGTATTTCAATCTATATTTATTGATGGATGTGGGTATGGGATTGAAGTAGATGGAAATAGTGATTTGCCAAATGAAAGTTCAGGAAATACGTTTCATGATATTCAAGTGCAATGTAGACAACAAACGAAAAAAGCAATTCGTTGCTCAGGTGCGTATAATACATTTGATTGTATGATTTGGGATACGTACCGGATGAGTAGTGAACAAATTGTCATTGAATTTTCTTCTAATTCTCATCGAAACTACCTTTTTTCAAATCTGCTTTCGACAATTATTGTAGATAAAGGACAATACAATGTTTGTAAGTCTACTTATGAAGAATCCCTACGAATTCAGTTACCGTTGACGTTAAATAGACCGCATTTAATAGGGAATCAAGATGATATTTTAGTAAATGCTCAGCAGAAGTATATTGTTAAGCAAGTAAGTGGGAAAGTACCGTACGGGGGAAATCTCGCAAATTGCTTTAATTTAATAGATGAACAAAGTGTAAACTATATTGACGTTCCAGATAGTAATCCAGTTGTCATTGAACTGGATTTTACGAAAAAACCAATACAAATGTTAAATTGTTTTGGAATGTATTTTGGATGGGGAGAAAGCCCGAAAAAAATTAAAATTGAATATGCATTAGGCGCAACTGGAAATTGGGTTATCGCATCGGATGTTCCATTAAATGTAGGCGATACAATTATATCGAATATGAAGGCGAATCAACTATATAAAGTAAGAATTACATTAAGTGGTTATTCTCAAGATCATAAGCGTTTTCGAATTAATCGCATCTTTGCAAGGTCTTCTATGGAAAATGGGAATGCTTGGTTAGCTACAACTGGTGGAAGAATGTTTGGAGATATTGAAATAGAGGCAAGTAAAGGCATAATCATGAAGACAGCTAGTGGAGTGAACTGGAGAGTTACTATTAATGAAGCTGGCCAACTTATTACGACTAAAATAACTTGAGGTGATGCTTAATTGTATATCCTTGGACGAGTTATAACGTAGTGTGATAAAGGTAATGAAAAAGAGATTGTAATTTGGTTTCAACCAAACTACAATCTCTTTTTTAATTTAATTCCACCAAATCCAAGTCCAAAGGTAATTTCTTGCATTTCGGGGAGTAATCCGTATGAAGCGTTCACCGTCAAAGAAGCAATTTAAATTTGGAAGTGTTTCGTCTGGATTTTCTGGAACAAAGGTGACGATGTTTTCGTTACTTGTAACGGTTACTGTAATTGGTGGATCGGTAGGCGAGACTTGAAGTTGTAACGAAATATTGGCCGTATTTTTAAATTGATTATTAACAGGTGGACTTATTACTTGTACTGTGAATAACACGATAATTGTTTCGTTTGGCTCTAAATTAGTGGCAACTAGGAAACCGATATTCGGATTCGCTAGTGGAGAGCGTTCACCGTTAATAAAGACAGTGCCGTTTATAAATTGTAAACCTGCTGGAATGGTATCTTGTAAAGAAATATTTGAGAGTGAAATTTCGGAAGTATTTGTAATACGCACCGTATAATCAAAATATTGGTTTAAATAAGCGGAGCTGACGGAAGCGTTTTTCGTGACTGTTGCAGTTACAAATTGAACTGGTATACGAACAATATTTGAATTAACAATGAAAGTAATAATTGGATCCTGTGGTGTCAATTGAAAAGCAGCGGTAACTGTTGCAGAATTTATAATTGTACTGTTTGAAGGAATAGAAGTTACGAGAACTTGAAATGTTATAGTTGCTACTGTATCTGCAGATAAAGAACCAATATTAATACCAGTGTCTGGACGAACATTTTGAACCGAAGTACCGTTAATTGTTACGCTGTTTTCTATAAATGTTGTACCAGCTGGAATTGTGTCTATAACAGAAGTACTGATTGTCGGAATTGGGGAGTGATTAAATACCGCTAATGTGAATGTAATGATATCTCCTATAACGACAATAGATTTGTCAGCTGTTTTTTCAATGCGAACCATCGGATCAATGACTGTCGTTGTAACGGTATTTGTTTGTTTTGTAATTGTAATAGGTGGTTTTGTTGGATCAATGATAACGGTATAGGAAACAGAAGCATCATTATTAATTGTAGATTGAAGAGTAGAAGAAGATATTGTCACTTGGAACGTAATAATAACAGATTCATTAGGAGCAAGATTTCCTAACGTAATACCATTTTCAGGATTTTCATTAGGCTGATTGATTCCGTTAATCGTAACACTATCAGCAACAAAAGTCGTATCTATTGGTACGGTGTCTATGGCAAGAAGGTCTTCAATCGTTACATTACCGCTATTCGTAATCGTAATTGTATACGTTAAAGTTTGACCAGGTAAGGCACTCGTTACATCAATAGATTTTATGGCAATGACATTATCATTTTGGACAGTAGTTGTGACGGTATTTGTTGTAGTCGTATTTGTAACGGGTACGTTATTTGGGTTGACTATATAGTTAAAAGTAGTAATTGCTTTGTTGTTTAGTTCATTTGGTGTTGGAATAGAAGTCACAGTTACTTGGAATGAAACGATAGCATCTCCACCAACAATTATAGTGCCAATTGGTATGCCGCTTACTGGATTCACTCCTGGAAGAGCTTCTCCGTTTACAATGACGCTATTTTCTATAAACGTAGTACCTTGAGGAATAATATCTTGAATGATTACATCATTTGTTGCAACATTACCGGTTTGATTTAGTGTAATCGTATACGTTAACGTATCACCAACCGTTGCAAATGCAAGGTCAACAGCTTTATTACTATTCAAATTCGCGTGATTAATTTCTGTTGCGGCAGCTGATGAAATAATAGTTTCGGTAATAGGTGGTCGATCTGGTACCGTGTATTCATATTCAATTGTACTCGTGTTAGAGATTGGATTTGTTTGTGGAATCGAAGTAACCCGTACTTGGAATAGAATAGTTGCTGTCGTATTAGGCGGAATGTTATCAATTTGTATACCGTTAAGAGGGTTGTCATTTGGCCGAGCATTGCCGTTCACGATAACACTATTCTCTATAAAGCTCGTATTTGCTGGGATGATATCTGTAACAATAATGTTTTCGACTTGTATATTTCCGTTATTTATGATGGAAATTGTATAAGGGATGATAGTTTGTAAGTCAGCATATTGGATAGGCGTTGTTTTTGTCGCAATTACATTAGCAGAAATAACTTCAGTGAAGGTAATATTGCTAGTCGATATTTGTTCTTCCACGTTTATTGTATAACGAGAAGTTGATTGATTTTGAACATGGCCGCTAGCAGGAAGAGCTACGACGGTAACAGAAAATGTGACTGGGATAGAAATATTAGGAGCAATCGTTCCTACAAGTATACCTGCACTTGGATTGGCGTTAAGCTGAGGAATGTTATTTACTAAAACGCTACCGTCAATAAAAGTTGTTCCATCAGGTATATTGTCTGTAAATACAACAGCAGTGGCATCCGTATTCCCTGTATTCGTTAAAGTTGTCGTATAAGTTAAAATGTCACCAATTGTTACAGAGGTCAAATCAACAGTTTTAAGTGAAACGATATCAGCATCATTAATTTGAACGAAAGTAGTATTGGAAGTAGTAGATTTTTGAATTGGTGCAAAGTCAGGATTGAAAATAAAGTCGTAGACGATGTTTGCAGTATTAGGTGTTGGATTTACAACAGGTAAATTCGTAACGGAAACTTGGAATGTTACTGTAGCCATTTGATCTGCTGCGACATTAGGAATGGAAAAGCTGATATTCGGATCTGCTGCAGGAAGTACAGTATTGTTAACTATTACACTTCCTGGAATAAATACTGTTCCATCCGCTATAGTATCTGTAAAAAAGATGGAGTTAGTTGTAGTAGATCCATTATTTTGAATGAATACTGTATATTCAATGGTTTCATCAATGTTAGCTAATACAGTATTAGCGGATTTTGTAGCAATAAGAATAGCATCAATAAATTGTATATTTGTACTATTGGAAGAGGTCGTTTCTGAAATTGGTGGTGCGCTTGGGTCCGGTCGATACTCATAGTGAATGACGGCGATATTATTAATGTTATTTTGTGGCGGTATAGAGACTACGCTTACTTGGAACGTAACAATAATCGTATTATTTGGAAGAATTATATCAAGATTGATACCGGTAATTGGATTTTCGTTAGGTCTTGGTACGCCATCTACAAGAATGCTATTTGGAACGAATGTGGTCCCAGCTGCAATTGCGTCAATTAGGAGAGTATTTGTAATAGGTACTGTACCGGCGTTTGTAACTGCGACTGTATATGTGATGATTTGACCAATGCGTGTAATGGATCTATTGGCGGATTTAATGGCACTAACATTTGCCGTCCGCACTTCAGTATTTACTGCATTTGATAACGATCTACGCTGAATAATTGGAGAACTAGGGTCAATTTGGTATTCGTACGAAGTGTCTGAAATATTAATGACTGTATTGCCCTCTGGTATATTTGTAAGTTGTACTTGGAATGAAAGAGTGACTGTTTCATCTGGTTGTATCGTGCCGAGAGTTACGCCATTCTCTGGGTTCGCACCAGGCTGGATGACATTATTTATTGCTAAGCTATCTTCAATGAATATAGTACCTTCCGGAATGTTATCAATGAACACGGTATTGTTAGCTGGAACGGTTCCTATATTTTGTAGTGTATTTGTGTAGGTAATAATTTGCCCGATTGATACGAAAGCTACATCCGCGCTTTTAACAGAAATAATATTTGCGTTTTGAAGTGATGTTGTAACAATGTTAGAATTTGCAGAGCGATTTACTGGTGGGGCTGTAGGGATACTTACATATTGGTAAGTTGCTGAAGATTGATTTACAATTTCGGTTTCAGTAGGTGGATTATTTGTTTGCACTTGAAATAGTATCGTTTTGGAACTGTTTGCTGGAATTGTTCCAATCGGTATTCCGTTTTCTGGATTTACACCTGGCTGAAGGACACCGTTAATTGTGACACTATCGGGAACGAATGTAGTCCCAGATGGAATAGAATCTGTGAAATTAATATTTATTGCGTCAACATTACCAGTATTTTTCACTTCAGAAATATAAAGTATAGTTCCACCGATATCTACAGTTGTTGGATTGGATGTTTTAGTAATTGTCAATTGCGCTTGCACGAAATTTGTAATGACGATATTACTAGTAGATGTTTCAGTAATAGGCGGTTGCCCTGGGTCTGGTTGAATTGTATATGTTGTATTGGATTGATTTGTAATCGATTCTTGCGAGAATGAATCGGTAATAAGAATTTGGAACGAAATAAGGTGCGTAGCGTTTGCAGCTAGGTTAGGCAAAGTAACACCTACATTTGGATTGGCACCAAGTATAGCTGTTCCGTTAAGTGTAAAACTATTTTCTACGAATGTAGTATCTTGGGAGATAGTGTCTGAAAATGTGAGATTAGTAGCTGGAATATTTCCGGTATTTTCTAGTGTTATCGTATAAGTCAAAATATCACCTGTTGTTGCTTGTTGTGCATTGACTCCTTTTAAAGAAAGGATAGTCGCATCTGAAATTTGTGTGAAAGCAGGATTAGACGTAATTGTTCGAGAGATGATAGGAGCAGTTGGATCGGCGATAAAAGTATAGTCAATACGGACTGTATTAGAAATTGGGTTCACGCTTGGAATAGATTGAACGATAACCTGGAATGTTACAGTGACGATTTCTGACGGTGCGATGGAGTTTAATGGTATTCCTACGTTAGGGTTAGCACCTGGAACGGAAACGCTATTAATAGTTACGCTATTAGGAATAAATGCAGTTCCTTCTGGGACCAAATCTGTTAAAGTAACTGTATTTGCAGTAGTATTTCCGTTGTTTTGAACGACTACTGTGTAAGTGATTGTACCGTCAGTAGATTGTACGAGAGAATCTGTACTTTTAATTGCGGATAACGATGCATCAACAACAGCTGTATTAACCGTATTAGACGAGGATGTTGCTGTAACAGGAGGTTGACTTGGATCGACAATATACGTGTAACTTGTAAGTGCTTGATTTATAATCGCTCCTTGCGGTGGAATAGAACTTGCAAGAAATTGGAACGTAATAGTAGCGGAATCACCTGGTGCGATAATACCAACTGGAATACCAAGAGTTGGACTTGCATCTGGAAGTGAAATCCCGTTGAGCGTAACACTATTTGGAACAAATAATGCTCCTTCAGGAACTCCGTTAATGAGTAATACAGAGTTTGCGGGGAAGTTTCCAGTATTCGTTAATGTTGCTGTATACGTAATTACATCTCCGATAGATACGATTGTTCGATTTGCTTGTAAAACAGTTGTAACAGTCGCGTTATTAATTTGTGTTGAAGCGCTATTAGAATTTATCGTGCCTGTAACAGGAGGAGAGGCCGGATCAACGATGAATGCGTATTGAATAGATGCTACGTTTGTAATTGGATTTGAAGGTGGAGTGGATGTAACTATGACTCGGAAAGTAACGGTTAAGGAACTACCCGTGCTAACTGTTCCGATATTCACTCCGTTATTTGGATTTGCACCTGGAATGGTACTTGCATTTACAGCAAAACTATTTTCAACAAAGGTTGTTCCTGCTGGAACCATGTCTGAGAAATTTACATTCGTAGCGTTTGTATTGCCGCTATTTTGAATCAAAACTGTATAAGTGATCGTGTCTCCGATATTTGCAAAAGCTGTATTAGCAGTTTTTACAGCTGAAAGTATTGCTGAATTAATAGAAGTAACGAAGACGTTCGTTTCCACATTGCCAGGCTGAGCCTGTAATGCATTGCCTACATTATATTGGAAGTTAACAAATCCTAAGTTTTGGAGTTCAGGTGTGAACGTTGTTGGATTACTTACGATTTGTACTTGGAATATGATTGTTACAGTTTGATTTGGAGTAATTGTATTTATGCCAACACCGTTAATAATGGAAGCGGATGGTAATGGAGTGCCATCAACAATAACTGATCCTGCAACAAATTGTGTCCACGATGGTAAAGGGTCTGAGAATATAGCGTTGTTAGCAGGAATATTGCCTGTGTTCGTAATAGTCGTTGTATACGTAATCGTATCACCAATCGTTGCAAATGTTTTATCTCCTATTTTAATCGTGTTTAAAATAGCACTTTCAATTTTTGTTGTAACGTTGTTAGAAGTAATGTTTTTTGAAACGGGAGGATTAGCTGGATTAACGATATGCTGGAAGCTAACGTTAGCTTGATTGGTAATTGGATTTATAGGTGGAATTTCATTTGCGATAATGTGAAATGCTACGATTACAGACTGGTTTGGCCCGATATCACCAATTGGAACGCCTGTAATGATATTTGCATTTGGGATGCTAGTTCCGTTCAGTGTAAAACTATTCGGTTCAAAGGAAGTTCCGTCTGGAATAAGGTCGGTAAAAATAACATTCGTTGCACTAACATTTCCGCTATTTGTAATTGTAACGGTGTAGGTAATATCCTGCCCGATATCTACCGTAGATACATTTGAATTTTTTTGTGCAGTAAGGGTAGCGTTATTAATTTGTGTTGTCGTTGTATTAGATTGATTGGAAGTTGTAACAGGTGGCTGGCTAGGATCAACGACATAATGATAGGTGGTAGAAGCAGAGTTAGAAATGGGATTAAGTGTTGGAAGTGTAATAACAGTTGCTTGGAATGTAACGATTGCCGCATTACCACCATTAATGGAACCAATATTTACACCAGTAGATAAATCAGCGTTTGGAATGGTTTGCCCATTAACTGTGAAACTATTTGGAACGAAACTTAAATTACTATCAAGAATGTCAATAATAGTTACATCAGTTGCAGTCACATTCCCGGTATTAGGGAGGTTAAGTGTAAATGTTATTGTATTACCAATATCCGCGAAAGTAAGATCTGCTGTTTTTGTGCTAATAATAGTTACGTTGTTTATTTGAAGAAGTGTAGTGTTGGAAGTAGCTGCACTTGAAACAGGAGGATTAACAGGATCAACAGTAAACTCATACGTCGTTGATGCTGTATTTGGTGCAGGATTAATAGGTGGGATGCTGTTCACTGTAACTTGAAAGACGATACTATATATTTCATTTGGTGGAAGTGTTGCAAGTAATACACCTGTATTTGGATCCGCGTTAGGTTGTAAAACGCCATCGACAGTTAATGTGTTAGGAACAAATGTGAGTCCACTTGGTAATGCATCTGTGAATACAATATTAGTTGCATCGGTATTGCCTACATTGGTAATAGAAGTAGTATAAAAAGCAGTTTGCCCGATATCTGCAAAGGATACATTTTCATTTTTCGTCATGGATAATATGGCTTCTTTAATTTGCGTTGAAACAGGATTACTAATTGAAGTTTCTGCATCAGGTGGTGAGACTAATTGGTACGATGTTGATGAGAAATTTACAATGGGGTTTTCAGTTGGTAATGACGTTACAGTAACTTGGAACGAAACTGTTACTGTAGTCCCAGCTGTTATGGGCCCAATATTTACACCGTTTGTTGGATCCGCTCCACTTTGAGGAACTCCATTAATAGAAAATGTGTTTGCAATAAATGTAGTTCCGCTTGGCATGGTATCTGTAAATATAACATTTTGTGCGGATGAGTTTCCATTGTTTGTTAAAGTAACAGTATAGGTGAGTGTGTCTCCAATACGGCTAAAGGATTTATCGACTTGTTTTAATGAAAGAATGGTAGCTGTGTTAATTGTAGTGAACACTGTGTTTGAAGTAACATTCCTTGAAACAATAGGGGCATTAGGGTCAGTGATAAATGTGTAAGAAGCACTAGCCGAATTGGCAATAGGATTTTGAACGGGAGTAGAAGTAGCGGTAACTTGAAATGCTATAGATATTGAGTTGTTAGGAGCAATTGATCCGATTGTTATACCTGTATTAGGATCGAGTCCGATGTGTGTACTGCCATTGATTGTGACACTATTCGGAATGAACGTTGTGCCGTCTGGAATAAGATCAGTGAAAGTAATATTCGTTGCATTTGTATTGCCATTATTCGTTAAAATGGTTGTATAGGTAATGGTATCACCTAGTGTTACAATTGTTTGATCGACCGATTTTACCATCGTTATCATAGCATCTAGTACCGGGTTTGTAACGATATTCGTTGAAGTAGAAGTTGTAATAGGAGCGGCACTTGGATCAACAGTATAAGAATATAAAATTGTATCGTTACCCATAATTGAGCTTGAAGGGGGAACAGAAATAACATTTACTTGGAAAGTAACGGTTACTGTTTCACCAGGAGCGATATTTGGTATATTTACTCCGAGTGCTGGCTGTGCACCAAGCTGCTGGATGCCATTTATAGTGACCGAATCTGGTACAAAAGTAGTACTAGAAGGAATCGCACTTGTAAAAGTTATATTTGTAGCTGGTGTATTTCCTGTATTCGTAATAGTCGTTGTATACGTAAGTGTATCTCCGACGGAAATGATAGATTTATCAACAGTTTTTGTTGTATTTAATATCGCACTGTTAATTGTTGTCGAAACCGCATTAGATACAGCTGTTTGTAATGCAGAAGGTTGGCTAGGATCAATCACATGTTCAAATTGTATGGAACTAAAATTAGAGATAGGATTTATACTTGGAATGTTTGTAACAAGTACGTTGAGAGAAATAACGGCCGTTCCATTTGGGTTTATATTTCCAATCTGTATCCCGCTAGCTGGATTTCCGATTTGCTGTGTACCAGAATCGTTTGTAAGAGTGCCAGATATGAATGTCGTTCCGTTAGGTAAAATATCTGTGAAAATTATATTTTGTGAAGTGACATTTCCAGGGTTACTTAATGTAATTGTATAAGAAATTGTATCGCCAATCGTTGCGAAAGTTTTATCTACAGATTTGATTGCCACAATTTCCCCAGAATTTATTTGTGTCGAAACGGGATTAGATGTCGTATTTCTTGAAACGAGTGGTAAATTAGGTCCTGTCATAAATTGATAATCAATGGAAGCTCCGTTTACAACAGGTGAGTTTGGACCCCCAGGTCCAATTGTGAAAATTGGATTTGGAATGCTAACTACTTGCACACGGAAGGTAACGTTTATAAAATCTCCTGCAATAATATCCCCAATCTGTATCCCATTCGCTGGATTTACCCCAGGTAATAAGACCCCGCCTACTCGAACACTATCTGTTATAAATATTGTGTTATTTGGAATTGGATCTGTAAAAATGATATTCGTAGCAGTCGTGTTCCCTTCATTTTCTAATAAAACTGTATACGTTAAAAATGAATTTCCAGGTGCTACGTCAGAAAATAGTCGATCCACACTTTTCGTTGCTTGAATAATTGCTTCGTTAATTTGAACTAAAGTTGGATTACTTGTAGCTGTTTCTGTCACCGGCGGCTGGGTAGGATCCACAATAATCGAGTATGTTGTGCTAGATTGGTTCAACGTTGGGTTTGTAGCTGGTATTGAGCCAACAATTACTTGAAAGCTAATTGTTGTCGTTCCTCCAACTGGAATTGAGTCTAAAGAGAGCCCGCTATCTGGTCTAAATCCAAGTTGTGGGATGGTATTAATTTGTACGCTATCGGGAATGAATGAAAGTTCAGGTGGTAATATATCGATAAAAACAGGTGTGTTTGCGGTAGTATTTCCGCTATTAGTGAGAGTAGTTGTATACGTAATTGTATCTCCAACAGCGGCAAATGCACTGCTCGCAGTTTTCGTTGCGATAACGGAAGCCGAATTTACTTGCGTAAAAGTTTTATTGGATTGAACTGTTCGTGAAACAGGCGGTTCATTTATATCTACAATAAAGCTATATTGAAGCGATGATTTGTTAGGGATTGGATTAGGATTTGGAATCGTTGTAATGTTTACTTGAAAACTGAGTATAACGGATGCATTTGAATTTATGTTGCCAATATTGATACCATTTTGTGGATTTGCATTAGGAATAGTTGTTCCATTTACCGTAAAACTATTTAGAATAAACGTTGTACCATTTGGAATTACATCTGTAAAAATAACATTGTTTGCGGTAGTATTACCGGAATTAGTAATGGTAGAAGTGAAAGTAAGTGTATCTCCAATAGTAGCGAATGTTGAATTGACAGTTTTATTTATAGAAAGAGTAGCATCAATAATTGGAGTAACCGTTGTATTCGTAATTGTACTATTAACAGCAGGAGATTGGTTTGGATTCACGGTATATTCATAATTTACAAGAGCATTATTTGTTAATGTGCCACTAGGTGGTATCGCTAAAATTTGTGCTTGAAAAGTAATGAATACAGTATCTCCTGGCGAAATATCTGCCAAGTGAACACCAAGTGATGGATCTAATCCTGGTTGTGGAACATTATTGATCGTTACGGAGTTTTGGATAAATGAAGCTCCTGCGCCAAGCCCATCTGTTAAAACAGTGGCACTAGCAGGGATATTACCTGTATTTGTTACTGCAATCGTATAGGTAACGATATCACCAATGGCAGCTGTCGGCGTATTCACAGACTTAGTAGCAACAATAGTAGCGTTATTAATTTGAGTTGTTATTACGTTACTTAACGTATTGGCGGATGCTGAAGGTAAGTTAGGATCTACGACGTACTGGTACGTTGTATTGCTTTGGTTCGGGATTGGATTTGGATTCGGGATAGAATTTACTTGTACTTGGAACGAGATGATCGTATTTGCATTCGGATTTATTGGGTCGATTGCAATTCCGCTTGCTGGATTTACATTAGGCAGTGTATTCCCGTTTACAGTAACACTATTAGGAATAAACGATGTCCCGTTTGGAATTACATCTGTAAATATTACATTTGACGCAAGTGTGTTCCCGTTATTCGTTAAAGTAGTCGTGTACGTAATAATATCATTTACGTTAGCAAACTGTTTATCTGCCGATTTAGTAGCGGCAATTGAGGCGTTATTAATAGTTGTCTGTACAGTGTTAGAAGCAACCATCTGCATTACAGCTGGTTTGGATGGATCATACGTATATTGGAATGTTGTGCCTGATTGATTTGTAATTGGGTTTACAGCAGGGATAGTTGGTACAAAAACTTGGAATGCAACGGTACGTGATGAATTCGCTCCTATCGTACCAATCGAAATGCCGTTAGCAGGATTTGCATTAGCTATAGGGACATTATTAATCGTTACAGTATTAGGAATGAAGAGGGTACCCGTTGGAATGATATCTGTAAATGTTACATTAGCAGCAGGGATATTCCCGTTATTTGTTAAAATAGTCGCATATAATATGACATCACCAACATCAGCGAAGTTTGTACTCGTTAGTTTTGTAGCAACGATATTAGCAGTATTAAGTTGTGTAGTTACTATATTGCTAGCGGCGTTTCTAACAAGAGCAGGTAAGTTTGGATCAGCGATAAAGCTATATTGAAGTGAAGCGCTGTTTTGAATTGGGTTTGGTGAAGGTAGCCCATTTGCACTTATTTGAAAAACAATCGTTGTAAAACCACCCGAAGGAATGGAGCCGACTTGAAGACCGGTACTAGGGTCTGCACCTAGTTGTAAAGCACCACCTATAAAAATACTATTTGGTACGATAGTGGTGCCATTAGGGATTATATCGGTAACGATAACATTATTTGCTGTAGTATTGCCAAGATTAGCTATAGAAATTGTATATGTGATTGGTTGCCCGACGTCGGCGATAGTTAAATCTACTTCTTTGACAATAATGACATTTGCTAAATTAATTTGTGTACTTACAGTGTTACTTACAGATGTTTCTATAGTTGGTGGATCGCCCGGATTTAGAATAAAGCTATACTGTGTACTAGATGAATTTAATGTTGGATTTTGTGTTGGTAAAGAGGTGACGGTTACTTGATAAGAGACGGTAAGTGAACCGTTAGCAGCAATGGAAGGTAGCGGAACACCTATATTTGGATCTGCGTTATTTTGGAGTACACCATTAATAAGAAAAGTGTTTGGAATAAAGGTAGTACCGTCTGGATTCGTATCTACGAAAGTAGGACTATCAGCAGAAACACTTCCTGCATTTGTCAAAGTAACAGTATAAGTTAATATATCTCCTACGGTAGCGAACGCTCGATCCACTGTTTTGGCTGAAATGACATTTGCATCGTTTACTTGAGTAAATGTAGTGGTTGAAGTAGTGTTCTTACTTACAGGTGAAGTGTTTGGATCAACGATAAAGTTATAGGAAATGGAAGCGCTATTTGAAATAGGGTTTGGATTTGGAATGCTAGTTATTACTACTTGGAATGAAGCTGTAATTGTAGTATTAGCATTGATACTACCAATATTGATGCTAGTTGGTGTAACGCCTGGCTGAGTAACACCGTTAACTATAATGCTATTTGGTACAAAGGCGGTTCCATTCGCGATTGAATCGGATAGTAATACATTGTTCGCTGCAACATTTCCATCGTTAGTAAGAGCAAAGGTGTAAGTTAATACATCGCCAACTTCCGCAAACGTTTTATCTACAGATTTATTAGCATGGAGATTTGCTAGTCTAATTGTTGATGTAACAGAATTAGAATTTGCTGTTTTTGAAGTTGGTGGCAGACTTGGATTTACAGTGTAAATGTAAGAGGCAAAAGCGTTATTAAGGATAGGATTTTGTGAAGTAATATTAATAACTGTTACTTGGAAAGAGAGGGTAAAAGTAGCTCCAGCAGGAATTGTGCCAATAGGTAAAGCAACGAGAGAATCTACATTTTGCAAAACGCCGTTGAGCGTTACCGAACCTAATGTTAATATCGTTCCATTTGGAAGTGGATCTGTTAGTTGTACGTTATTAGCGGCTGTATTTCCACTGTTTGTAATAAGGATTGTATAACCTATCGTTTCACCAATTGTGGCAAATTGTTTGTTAGCTGATTTTGTTAATGTTACATTCGCATTGTTAATTTGAGTGGAAACGAGATTAGAAGAAATGTTTTTTGTAACGGGTGATTGGCTAGGATTGACGGTATATTGATAAGAAGCACTTGATCCATTAGATACGACATTTGACGCGGGTATTGTGTTTACTACTACTTGAAATGTAATATTTTTTGTTGTGCCGCTTGGGATGGATCCAATGTTCACGCCGTTAGCGGGATTTGCGCCCACTTGTGTAGTGCCATCTATTGTTAAACTGTTTAGAACAAAAGTTGTTCCAGTAGGAATGACATCTGTAAAAATAACATTGTTCGCATTTGTATTACCTGTTCCTGTAAAAGAAACGGTGTACGTTAGTGTATCACCAATATCTGCAAAATTTTTATCTACTGCTTTTACCATTGTTACAGTAGCGTTATTCACTTGAGTAGATACGATATTGGTCGTATCAGTCCCACTTACTGCAGGTTGATTTGGCACAGGAATGTATTGATATGTTGTTGTACCACTATTTAATATTGGATTTGTTTGGGGGATAGCAGGAACGAATACTTGAAATGAAATAGTAGTAGTAGAATTTGCGGCAATTGATCCAATTGATATACCATTAGCGGGATTTGCACCAGCTTGAGTAACTCCGTTAACAGTTACACTTCCTGGAATGAAAGTAGTCCCGCTAGGAATCGGATCCGTATATATAACGTTTGTTGCAGCGATATTTCCTATATTAGTTAAGGCAATACTGTAAGTTAATGTTTCACCAATATCTGTAAAAAGTTTGTTAACTGATTTTGTTCCATTAATATCTGCCAGGTTAATTTGTGTTCCAGCAGAGTTGCTTGTTGCAAGACCGTTAAAGGTTGTTCCTCCAGCGATGGGTGTATATTGAAATGTAATATTAGCAGTGTTAGAGATAGGATTTTGACTTGGAAGAGAAACGACAGTAGCTTGGAAAGTTACTGTGCGAGAAGTACCATTATTAATTGTTCCAAGAGATATACCAGCTGCAGGATTTGCATTTGTTTGTGGTACGTTATCTACTGTTACAGTGCCTGGTATAAAAGAAGTACCGTTAGGGAGGCTATCTATAAAAATAGCGTTATTGGCAGGAAGAAGCCCGGTGTTAGGGATAGTAACTGTATAAGTGAGAATATCTCCAATTGCAGCAACACTTTTATTTACGCTTTTCGTTGCTTGTATATTTGGGGAGTTTATATTAATTTGTAAGCCGACTGTATTTAACATATATGCATCTCCGTTAGTAGTTAAACGGATTGCGGCGGATACTTGTGAGTTTGTTAAATAAGGAGAAATATCAATAGAAGTAATATCCCAGCCCTGTCTTCCAGCGGAGATGTTTGTACCTGTAGAAGCACTTTGATTTCGCGTTCCAAATGTTCCAGTTGTATCTAAGTTTCCTGCAGCATTATTAACTTGAGAACCGAAGAAATTATTTACAGCATTATTTGGCCCAGATAAAGCATTTAATGAACTGAAATTTGGTCCAAATAATGCTTGATCCCCTATTAAATCTGCATCTCCTTCAATAGAACTTAAAAATAATCTCCCGCTTACAGGTCCTCCTGAAGGTGTTAAAAATCCAGAAACAGCTACATCTGCACTACCGGTATCAGCAGAAACACGGTTACCCGCTACATAAATGGTTAAGTTTCTTGCTGGCAATGTCCCGTTTTGATAAGCGACGATAAGCGTCCATCCAGCCGAATTAATTGTTCCATTAGAAGCATCTATAGGATCTACAAGTCCAGGAACCGCACCTGTAGTATAGGAACCAGAACCTCCCGCTTGAATAAGGGTTGTTACGTCTGCTGAACGAGTGTAAAAGCCAAATGTAATAGAGTTTGAAACGAATGTTTGGTTTGAAGCCGTAACAGCTGAAGGAGTAATCGAGTATGTTGAAACAGGTGTTGTAAAAGAAACTGGGTTTCCTAATACACTCGTAATGTTTTGATCACGAGATAAATAGTTTCCACCCCAAACGAGTTCTGCGTAAAGAATAGTACTACCAGCAGGGATATTTAAAATAGCGGTAGAACTATTTTGTGTATAGTTTAACGTTGTACCAGCAGGAAAAGTAGGTACTTGTAAAGCAGTATTCGTAGTTGCGAATGCACCAATTGCCCCGATTGTACCAGCACGGTTTTGATTACTAATTTTACTTAAGCCTAAAGTATTACCTGTAATAGCGAGTGCGCCATTAGTGGTGGTAGAAAATCGATTCGTAATGGGCATGTTGTCACCTCATTTACAATATAGTCTTGGTCAAAATAACATATGTATGTGACAAATAAATGGAAACATGTACAAGTTGATTTAGTAATAATGATTTAAATGTCTAGATAAGGGGATGGAGTATGATTGAATTGGAAATTAGGATGGAGCGTCTTAGGAAAGAACAAATAGGCGATATTGTAGCATTATCTTCTTATATTGGCTGGGATTATAACAGAGAAGAAATTGAAACAGTTTTTAACTTAGGTATTGTATACGGCGTCTAGAATGAGCGTAAGGAACTTATTGCTAGCGCAGCAATAATATTATATGGGGAGGTGTTGGCATCTATCGGAATGGTAATTGTACATCCAGATTATAAGGGAAGAGGAATTGGAAAGATGATAACGAATTCATGCATGAATAGCGTATCAGCTCAAACTCCATTTATGCTTATTGCTACGGATGAAGGGAAGCCCTTATATGAAAAATTAGGATTTAGGGTAGTAAGTTATGTTTCTAAATATATTTGTAACTCGTACAATGCGAATCATAAATGTGCAGAAAATGAAGAATATATGGTGGTTTATAAAGAGGGTGATCTAGAAGGAATAATAAAAATAGATGAAGGCGCATTTGGGACAAGCCGAAACGAGTTTTTAAAACAAAGAATTATGCAAAGTGAGCGGTGTGTCGTTGTAAAGGATACGAAAGAAAATGTAGTAGGATACGGTATATGTATACAAACGCCAGAAAATAAAATAATTGGACCAGTCGTTGCTAAAAATAATGCGATGGCAATGAGAATAGTACATGATTTAGTAAGAGGGCATAATGGAAAATTAAGAATGGATGTACCAGAAGGAAAGAAAGATTTCATGAAAGAATTAGAGATTGCTGGTTTTAAAAAGGTGAATACACCACCAATTATGATGAAAAATAGTAATCGGTTATTAAAAAGAAATAGTGAACTATATAGTATTGCAGCACAAATTTTTGGATAAAAAAGAATCCTTTTAAATGAAGGATTCTTTTTTGAGCTAATTTAATCACGATATTGGTCATGAGTTGGCTGAAAGAGGTCTTCCTCGATATCTCTCACCATAGAAAAATGATCAACGTTATAATGACCGTGTAAAGTTTTATTGTGATGAGCAATAATTTGCTCTGCAGACAATACGTTAGAATCAGTTGTTGAATGACCGTTTTTAATTAATGTAACGTCAAATCCTTGTACAGTGGCTGTCCTAACGGCAGTATCAATGCAATGTTCTGTTTTACAGCCGCCTATAACAATATGCTTAATGTTTTCTTCTTTTAAAAGTTCAAGTAAAGAAGTGCCGTAGAATGAATTGGTTGCTGCTTTATTAATAAAGATTGCAGACTGAGGTACTTGAATTTGATTATGTACTTCAAATCCTTCGCCACTACCAGAAGCAACATCGACATCTCTTACGAAAACAATAAGAACATTGGAATCTATTGCTTTCTGCATGGCTGTATTTAGTGTAGATAATAGCTCGGTTTTACGAAAAACTTCATTTTCTTGCTCATTTCCATCAATTAATTCTTGCTGAGCGTCGATAATTAGTAGTGCTTGTTTCATCGTGTCTCCCCTTTAATATGAAATAAGTTCCACTGTACATATTCCTTCAGATTGTTAGGAAATCCTCCATTGCAAGCAAATTAGAAGATTGATTTACAAAGTTGTCAAAGAAATTTCATTCTCATAGCGTGTAAAAACATGTATGATAGGAGATGGAGAATTTTTGAGTAGGTGGGAATAACATGCAAACAGTAGAAGATTATCTTTCATTCTTACATACGAAAGGATTTAAATTATCAGAGGAAGCACAAGGGTTTATTATGTTTGGACAAGGATATACTGGTGCGTCTGATGGGATTGTGAATGCAGCAATAGAAGCGACAATTAAACATCAATTGCAGTTTGATGGTAGTTATTTCGTTGCGTTATTAGAACGATTGAAAGAGGAAGAAATTACAGATAAAAAAAGCGCTAAGGCTTTTATGCGGAAGTTACAAGCGTAACTTCACGCAGCCTGCGCTTCTTTTTTTGTTTTGGAAGGCAATTCAACAAAAATCATGCCCAGGAAAATACATAGACATCCGATAATAGCAGAAATAGAAAGTTGTTCATTTGCAACGAGAACGCCTGTTAATGCAGCAAAAACGGGTTCCATTGCGAAAATAATTGCTACTCTCGTTGGAGAAGTGTGCTTTTGGGCCGATGTTTGAATGAAAAAAGCAATAGATGTTGCAAACAGGGCAGTTAGAAAGAGTGCGAATAAAAAAGATTGATTCGTCCATAGTGATACTGAAAATAATTTTTCCCAATCTTCAAACAAGAAAGCGCAAATAGAAGAAAATATACCAACAGCTAATACTTGAGATGTGCTTAATAATAAAGGTGATATTTTCTTAGAAAAGAAGCCGTTAATAAGAATATGGGCAGCGAAAGCGATTGCACAACCGAGAACAAGTATATCTCCTATATTTAATTGGAAAGAATCAGCAGCTGTTAATAAGTATAAACCTGTTGTAGCTACAGCAATACCAAGTACAATGAAAATGGTAGCTTTTTGTTTTAAAAAGATAAAAGATAGAATTGGTACCATAACGATACTAAGCCCTGTTAAGAAGCCTGCTTTTGAAGAAGTTGTATAAAGTAAGCCGAATGTTTGTAATACATAGCCAACACATAAAAAGAACCCAACGATTAATCCAGCGAGGCTACTCTGTTTTATATCTTGTTTTGAAGTGTTTTTTGAGAAAATCATTTGAACGAATAATAAAATAATTCCAGCGAATAAAAAGCGAATACCATTAAAAGTAAATGGACCAACGAAAGATATAGCGTTTTGAACGACAACAAACGTAGCTCCCCAAATAAAAGAGACAAATAATAAAGCAAGAGGAGCAATCCACTCTTTTTTCACACTCATACCCCCGTTAATTTTGTAAGATAGCTTTTCTAGCTAATTCATCAGCTACTTTATTTTGACTACTTGGAATCCACTTAATAAAAAAGAGATCGAAACTTTTTATGTACTGTAGTGCTTCCTCTAATAGTGGTGCGAACATTTTATTTTTTGCGTATTCTTTTTCGACAGATCGCTCGACAAGTTGTGAATCTGTACGAAAAGAGACAATGTTATAATTATGCTCCGTGCAATATTTTAATGCCGCAAGTAAAGCGTGGTATTCTGCTTCATGATTGGACATTGTCCCAAGGGGCAATGATAATTGTACAGCTGGTTGAACGCCTTTAATAAACACCCCTGCACCAGAAGGACCAGGATTTCCTTTTGATGCACCATCAATATATACTTCAATCAAAATGAGAAACCTCCAAATTATAAGATGATCCCCTACTTAAATATTTTTTGAAGTAGGGGATAGAGTAGTTATCCGATTGTGATGCTGTAACGACATGTAAATGTTTCATTCGCTTGTAAAGATTGAATTCCCTTTTTGTCCTTGAAATCTTTTGCTGGTTTTACTTCATCAGCGATTCCATACCAAGGTTCAATACATAAGAAAGGTGCGTTATCCCCTGGTGTCCATACGCCGACAAATGGGAACCCATCAAATTCTACTTTTACAAATTTATTATGTTTATGAGAACGAATCGAAATTTCATTTGTATTCATATTTTCAAAAATAAGTGCATCATTTTTGAATAAATCATATGTAAGTGGCAATTCAGTCGTATTTTCAGCGATTAATTGCTTTTTGTTTGAAAGATAAGGTCCTTCTAATACGCTTGTTTCTAAGCGTTCCGAACCATTAAACGATAAGTGATAATCTGTAAATGATTCACCGTCCAATAAAGGGAAGTTGAATCCAGGATGTGCTCCGATTGAGAAGAACATCTCTTTAGAAGTAGGATTGTTTACTTCATATGTTACATGAACGTTTTGTCCTTCTAGCTCATAAGAAACGAGTAATTCGAATTTGTATGGGTATTTTTTTAACGTTTCTTCATTACTAGTAACGATATAAGTGATCTTTGTTTCACTTTGTTCTTTCACAGAGAAAGTAAGATCACGAGCGAAACCGTGTTGTGTTAATGAATATGGTTTACCGTCTACGTAGTATGTATTATCTACTAATCGGCCGACAATTGGGAACAAAATTGGTGCGCGACGTCCCCAATATGTAGAATCACCTTGCCATAAATATTCTGTGTTGTCTTCTTTTAAGCGAACGCTTTGTAATTCTGCACCTTTGTCAGAAATGGAAACGATCACTTTTTCATTTTGGATTGTTGCTGTCATGAAGTGAAACCTCCTAAATCTTTCATATGTTTCATTATACGTTGTCTAAAAGGAAAAAGGTAGTTTATGATAGGAATCTATTGACGAAAGAGGGGCTACCACGTAAAATATAATCTTGTTGCTTAAAAAACGAATAACGTGGTTCGAAACCATCCCACGTAAAAAAACTAAGGAGATTTTGTCATGAATATTAGAACTTTAGTCGGTAATGGTATTTTAGCGGCATTATATATTGCTGTTTCTATGCTTATTCAGCCATTTGGCTTTACGAATGTACAATTTCGTATTTCAGAGATGTTTAATCATCTCGTTGTATTTAACAAGAAAGCAATTTACGGAATTGTATTAGGTGTATTTTTAACGAATCTCTTTTTCTCACCTATGATCGCTTACGATTTAGTATTTGGAGTAGGGCAATCTATTCTTGCGTTAGTTGCAACGATTATTTCTATGCGATTTATTAAAGGTGTTTGGGCTCGTATGATTTTTAATACAGTTATCTTTACGATTACAATGTTTATGATTGCAATTGAACTTCATCTTGCATTGGATTTACCATTTATGTTGTCTTGGTTAACGTGTGCAATCGGTGAATTTGTTGTCATGGCGATCGGTATGCCTGTAATGTACTGGATTAATAAGCGAGTACAATTTGAAAGATTTATGTAATAGATGAAAGAGCTATTCCTATAGGGATAGCTCTTTTTGTATGTAATCATATTGAATATAATGCTGTGACTCTTGATAAAATATAATAAAATAAAGTGAGGCTTTCATTAGCTGGCTACATATAAGAAGTCTTACATAAGGGGAATCTAGTATGAAATATAAAATTCATTGGTTGTATAAAACGAAGCGAGGATTGCAGACGGAATTAACAACAGATTATATGAACATAGAAGAAATACTTCAATTTGCAGAGGATTTTGAGAAAACAGGAAGAGCTAAGGAACTTTTATTTTACGATGAAATGGATGCAGAATGGTCATTAAAGGAAATGAAAAAACTGAGTAAACAAGTAGAGGAAGAGCCCCAAGAAATACTCGTTTATTTTGATGGGGGGTATGATGTGCAAACGAAAGAAGCTGGCGTTGGTATATGTGTGTACTATAAAAAAGGAAATACAAACTACCGCATTCGCCGCAATGCATATATAGAAGGTATAGATGATAATAATGAAGCGGAATATGCATCACTATTATACGGTATGAATATACTCGAGGAACTAGGGATTAAGTATGAAGCAGTTACACTTCGCGGAGACTCACAAGTGGTACTGCAGCAATTAGCCGGAGAATGGCCTTGTTATGATGAACATTTAAATCATTATTTAGATCAAATTGAACAAAAGGCGAAGCAAATGAAATTAAAACTTGTATGTGAGCCGATATCTAGAAAACAAAATAAAGAAGCACATCAATTAGCAACGCAAGCATTAGAAGGAACAGTTATTGATAGTCATAAAGAAATAACCGAATAGAGAGGTGCAAAGGTGGATAAAAAGCAACTCATTACAGAGGTAAATGACTTATTAGAAACATATTGTGAAGGATGTTTCTTGCGAGAACATAATCGAAAGACAAATAGTAAATATTATGCACATTCATTTTGTATAAGACAGTGTACAGTTGGAGAAACATTGAAAAAGTATGGAGAACAGTTGTCATAAAAAAACATCCAGAGAAAATTCTCTGGATGTTTTTTTAGTGCTTTGCTTCTTTTAATTGCTGCTCGCATTTGCTTAGTTTCTTTTCCTCGTTCATTAAAAATGGTTCATCTAAATCTACTGCAACAGATTTCATAATTTCAAGCTGTGAGCGAGCTGCTTCTACTGCAGTAGTGGCATGCTCTAATGTGTCTGGATCCATTGAAATTGTTGCAGAACCTACCATCTTTTGTGCTGTTTCTACACGGAATTTTACTTCTTCAAAATCATTTACTTCTGATCCCATTAATAATTCCTCCTTTGTATAGTGCGCATTTTACATAGTTTTTGCTCTGTAAAACGGAAATATACAAAGGAATAACAAAGAAGGTTACCAAGTAAGGTAACCTCCTGTTATATGTAGGATTAAAGTTTTACTACGTTAGCAGCTTGAGGTCCACGGTTACCTTCAGTAATGTCGAAAGATACTTCTTGACCTTCTTCTAAAGCTTTGTAGCCGTCTCCTTGAATAGCAGAGAAATGTACGAATACATCGTCAGCGCCTTCCATTTCGATAAATCCAAAACCTTTTTCGTTGTTAAACCATTTTACTTTTCCTTGCATGTTACAATTCCTCCTAAAAGCGTTTACTATTTTCATTTAGTGAAATTCATTTAAAGAAATAATATAAACTAAAAATGCTATATTCTTGAATATTCTGCTAAATGATTAATTTAAATATACACGAATTGGGAGAATTTAGTCAAGTAAGCGGTTTTATTTTTTTATATTTTTAAATAATTTTCCAATCAAATTTTAAATAGGTATAGGACAGGCCGAGTATGTAATATTCTTAATTGAATGCTATACATAACGAGGTGAAAGAATGAATAAGTCTTACTTATTAGATAATGAAGGAATGAGAACGAGAACTGACATACCGAATTGGGTTGCAAAAGAATTTGAGATTTTTTCAAGTGTCGTGTTAGAACCAACTTTTCCATGTTATTTCGGTTTAACTGCTTTGAAAAAGAATGAACTTCGTTATTCATTTCTTTCTCATAATGATTGGAGTCATTTGCCGCATACAATGTTATCTTTTTTAGAGTTAATGAAAGAGAGGCCGATTGTAAGAAGGGGCTTTTTCCTTTTTGTAGAACCGCAATGTGAAGAACAATCACTCGAATATTACCGTGATTCCTTTTGGAAAGTGTTACAGTATTTACATGAAAACGATAATCAAGCATGGCCAAAGCAAATTCCTGAAGATCCAGACCATTATTTATGGGAATTTTCATTTGGTGGTGAGCCAATATTCGCATTTGGAAACGCGCCAGCTTATAAACAACGAAAAACTAGACATTTAGGGAATTCTCTCGTTATTGGGTTTCAGCCACGCACTATTTTTGATGGATTAGAGGGGGATCGTCCTAAAGGAGCATATTCAAGACAAATGGTCCGTGAGCGAGTTGAAAAGTGGGATCAATTGCCGAAACATCCTAACATTAGTCATTATGGTGACCCAGAGCATCGTGAATGGAAACAATATTTCATAGGAGACGATGTAGAACCAATAAAAGGGAAATGTCCTTTTCTTCATAGGATAGAAAAGTAAGAGCCATCACCTAGATGGCTCTTTTGTATATTTTGGATAAAAAAGGGTATTTTATTATGAAAGCTAGTCTATTTTTTCAAATTACATCATTAACTAGTAGTAAAGAGATTAGAAAGGATAGAGCGATGTTTGGAGCAATTATACAGCAAATCGTATTAGGTATTTCATTAGCTGCGCCAGTAGGGCCGATTAATATTGAAATGTTAAAACGAGGAATTGAACGTGGGTTTTGGCATGCTTGGGTTGTTGGAATTGGTGGAATGACTGCAGATGTTTTATTTATGCTTCTCATTTATTTCGGTTTATCTTCTGTGTTTATGTATACATATGTACAAGCCTTCATGTATTGCACGGGTTTTTTCTTGTTATTTTATTTAGGATTTCAAAGTGTAAAACAAGGAATTTTCCACTCGAATATGGAATATAAAAAAGAAGAGGTAGGTGGCCTTAAGCAATCGTTTATGGCAGGATTTTTAATTGCGATATCCAATCCATTAAATCTTGTTTTTTGGTTTGGTATATACGGAAGTACACTTAGCTCATTACTTACGAAGGTAACGAAACAAGAAGCTTTTTTGTACAGTCTTTGCATTATTGCTGGTATTATTTTATGGAATTTAAATATTGCTTTTTCTGTACATTTTGGAAGAACTTTATTAAAACCAAAAGCACTTGGCTACATAACAGCCGGAGCAGGTATTATTTTAGTAGGTTACTCTATACATTTTGCATACAAAGCTTTACAGTTGTTCACATAAGATTGAAGGGGAGATTTTTATGTATCGAACCACTATTGACGGAAAAGAAATTATCATTACGTTAGCGCCAAAAATCCGAAAAGAAATTATTGATAGAAATCCACTATATGAAGCGGTATTTCATAATGCTGCAAGATTGCTACAAACAAAGCAACCGACGTTTGCAGTAAATCATGAAATATTTGGTCTCATTATTGGAGAAGTGCAAAGAGGAGAAGTAACAGTGTTTGCAGTGGAACATATTATTCCGAAGCAAAATATATTTGGACCAAACAATTTTTTCTCGACAATAGAACAGCAGGCAAATTTGTAAAGTGAATAGAAAAGAAATAGTCGTAACGATATGTTGCGGCTGTTTTTTGGGAAAAGGGGAAAACAAGATGAAGAAAGTGGGGAAAGAGTTCTTTTTACAACATGATATCGTTATTATGTATAGCATTCTATTTATTTTCATTATTATTTTAAAAATGCAATTTTTCTCTTGGGTTGGCATGTTAGCATGTATGTTTGGGATTGTTTTCTATACACTTAATGAATATATGACACATCGTTTTTTATTTCATATAAAGCCACCTAAAAACACATTTCTATTAAAAATGTTAAGAAGATTACATTATGATCACCACGTATATCCAGATGATTTAAAACTTTTGTTTTTACCTGTATGGTTTAGTATACCTAGTTTTACTATATATTTACTTATAGCATATGGTATTACAAAAAGTGTTACTATTACACTTTCATTTGGAATCGGAATGATTATTATGCTGCTCGTTTACGAATGGAAACATTATATTGCCCATAGACCGATTCGTCCCGTCACTAAGTTTGGAAGATGGCTAAAAAAACAACATATATTACACCATTATAAAAACGAAAAGTTTTGGTTCGGTGTTTCAAATCCAGTATTCGATTTTATATTTGGAACACTTAAAGACGGAAAAGAGGTTGAGTTAAGCGAAACAGCTCGTAATTTAGAAAAGGAAAAAAAGACAAAAGTAGTGCGTTAAGCACTGCTTTTGTCTTAATGAGGAAAAAATAAGTAAGGTGTCACTTTATGTTGAAAAAGTATATTAAAAATTTAGGGGAAATTGCCGAAAAATGTCTATCAAAAAATCTTTGCATGAATGCATGGATTGTCTACAATAAGTATAAGTTTCTGAATATTTATAAAATTTAGTCTTTATGTATGCAAGGGGGAAGTGCATTTTAAGTAAGAGAGGGGATCGGTTAATGAAACGAGATGATACATCAGCACGTAAGTTGCAAAATGAGGTGAATTATACAGAGGTCGTTCAGTCGGAAGAGTTTCAATTGTTATTAAATACGAAAAAGAAGTTTATCATTCCAATGAGTATTTTCTTTTTTAGTTTTTTTATCGCATTACCTATTTTAACATCGTATTCAAAGGTGCTCAATACACCTGCATTTGGTGACGTTACATGGGCGTGGGTATTTGCTTTTTCCCAATTTATCATGACATGGGCACTGTGTATGATTTATAGTAAAAAAGCAGAATCATTTGATGAAATCTCCCGAAAAATTCTGCAAGATATGCAAAAAGGGAGGGGCTGAACTTGAATACTACTGCGTTTGCACTATTTTTAATTATTGTTCTTGGTACGCTTGTCATAACCTATTTTGCATCGAAAAAAACGAAAAATGCGAGTGAATTTTATACGGCTGGAGGGGGATTAACTGGTTGGCAAAATGGTCTGGCCATTGCTGGAGATTACATGTCTGCTGCTTCATTTCTTGGTATAGCCGGGGCAATCGCATTAACTGGGTTTGATGGATTTTTTTATAGTATCGGCTTTTTAGTTGCTTATTTAGTTGTACTATATCTTGTTGCAGAACCGCTTAGAAATTTAGGGAAGTATACTTTGGCGGATATGATTGCAGCACGCTTTGATGCGAAAAAAGTTCGCGGAGTCGCGGCTCTTAATACGATGACGATTTCTATCTTTTATATGATTGCACAATTAGTTGGCGCGGGTGCACTTATTAAATTATTATTAGGGATTGAATATACGACATCTGTATTAATCGTTGGAACACTTATGACGGTGTATGTTATTTTTGGGGGTATGACAGCAACGAGCTGGGTACAAATTGTAAAGGCTGTATTACTTATGGCTGGTACGTTTATTATTTCTGTTATCGTTTTCGCAAAATTCAACTTCAGCGTGACTGAAATGTTCGCTCAAATGAAAACAGCTACACCATTAAAAGATTCATTTTTAAATCCAGGTGTAAAGTATAAGGATGGTCTTGATACACTTTCTTTAAATTTAGGACTAGTACTTGGTACAGCTGGATTACCACATATACTTGTCCGCTTTTTTACAGTACGTGATGCAAAAACTGCACGTCAATCTGTCGTTTATGCGACGTGGTTAATTGGTGCATTTTATATTATGACGATTTTCTTAGGATTTGGTGCGGCGGCTTTTGTAGGAAATGAAGCGATCATTAAAGCGAACCCAGCTGGTAATATGGCGGCACCTTTATTAGCAAAAGCGTTAGGTGGAGATTTCTTATTTGCTTTCGTATCAGCAATTGCTTTTGCGACGATTTTGGCTGTAGTGGCAGGTCTTGTATTAACAGCAGCATCAGCATTTGCACATGATTTTTATAATGAGATCATTCGCAAAGGGAAATCAACGGAAAAAGAGCAAGTATCCATGGCTCGTTATGCATCTATTGGAGTAGCGATACTATCCATTATACTTGCATTATTTGCCCAAACATTAAACGTAGCATTTTTAGTGTCTTTAGCATTTGCTGTTGCGGCGAGTGCAAACCTACCAGTTATATTATTTACAATATATTGGAAGCGTTTTAACACAACGGGTGCGATCTCTGGTATGATTGTAGGTCTCGTATCAGCAATTGTTCTTGTAGCCTTGAGTCCTAATGTTTGGAACCCTGTAGCTGGAAAAGCTATTTTTGTTGGGGAAGCGTTATTCCCATATACGACACCAGGAATTATTTCAATTCCACTCGGATTTCTTGCAGCATATTTAGGAACTGTTTTATCTAGTAAGAAAGAAGATGTAGCGAAATTTGATGAAATTCTCGTGAAATCTAATACTGGTCATGGTATTAGCGATGCGTCTTCACATTAAATAAAAGAGGAGCTTTTCGATAGATGAGAAAAGCTCTTTTTTCTTTTGGAATTTTCTTGTAAATATTACTGATTTATAAGTAGGATTTGTCTTAATTTTGTGGAATGAAAATAGCAGGGAGAAATTTAAATCATCATGGCACCAGCGCAGCTTTTGTGAAAAATAAGTTGTTATGGAAGGTGGAAGTAATGATGAAAACGAAGCAAACTGATGAATTATTAGCAAAAGATGAGCAATATGTTTGGCACGGAATGCGTCCCTTTAGTCCAAATAGTACAATGGTAGGGGCAAAAGCTGAAGGGTGCTGGGTTGAAGATATACAAGGAAAAAGATATTTAGATGGTATGAGTGGTCTTTGGTGCGTGAATAGTGGATATGGAAGAAAGGAGCTCGCAGAAGCGGCTTATAAGCAATTACAAACATTATCATACTTTCCAATGTCACAATCTCATGAACCAGCTATAAAGCTTGCTGAAAAGTTAAATGAGTGGCTTGGGGGAGAGTATGTTATTTTCTTCTCAAATAGTGGTTCAGAAGCGAACGAAACAGCTTTTAAAATAGCAAGGCAATACTATGCGCAAAAAGGTGAACCACATCGTTATAAATTTATGTCACGTTATCGTGGGTATCACGGGAATACAATGGCGACAATGGCAGCGACGGGACAAGCGCAGCGTAGATATCAATATGAGCCGTTTGCTTCAGGCTTTTTACACGTAACACCACCGGATTGTTACCGTATGCCTGGGATTGAAGGGCAGCATATTTATGATGTAGAATGTGTGAAAGAAGTCGATCGTGTTATGACGTGGGAATTAAGTGAAACAATTGCCGCTTTTATTATGGAACCAATTATCACAGGCGGTGGCATATTAATGCCACCACAAGACTATATGAAAGCTGTTCATGAGACGTGTCAAAAACACAGTGCGCTACTTATTAGTGACGAAGTGATTTGCGGTTTCGGGCGTACAGGAAAAGCATTTGGATTTATGAATTATGATGTGAAGCCAGATATTATTACAATGGCAAAGGGCATTACGAGCGCATATTTACCATTATCTGCAACAGCTGTGAAAAAAGAAATATATGAGGCTTTTAAAGGTAAAGGAGAATATGAATTCTTCCGCCATATTAATACATTTGGTGGAAATCCAGCAGCTTGTGCATTAGCACTTAAAAACTTAGAGATTATGGAAAATGAAAATTTAATCGAGCGATCTGCGCAAATGGGTTCCCTTTTATTAGAGCAACTAAAAGATGAAATTGGGGAACATCCCCTTGTTGGGAATATTAGAGGAAAAGGTTTATTAGTTGGAATTGAATTAGTAAATGATAAAGAGACGAAAGAGCCAATTGATAACGACAAAATTGCAAGTGTCGTAAATGCTTGTAAAGAAAAGGGTTTAATTATAGGACGCAACGGTATGACAACAGCAGGATATAATAATGTCTTAACATTAGCACCGCCGCTTATTATATCAAGTGAAGAAATTGCCTTTGTTGTTGGAACGTTGAAGACGGCGATGGAACGTATTTAATAAATAGAGAGAGGAGCGAGCTGTAATATAAGGCTCGCTTTTGTTTAGTAGGAGGGGACTTTTAATGGAGAAATATGATCCGAACAAACATTATCACATCGGATATTATGAAGATGGATATGATTTAGAAGTGACGGCGTACAAAAGAATAAATGAACCAGTTTGGGATGCTTATCTTCCGCACTATGAGGCAGACGGTTTTTATAAGAAAGTGGAGGAAATGAAACTAGGCGAATATATAGATGATTATGGTATTAAGGTGTATTCATTTAGTAATGATATCGATGATGATGAAGCACGAATTATTTTTGAAAAATGGTTAAAAAAGAACGGGATTGTTTAAAGATAAAACAAAAAGGAGATTGCTATCTTATAAGATAGCAATCTCCTTTTATTATAGTAAACTTATTTACTTGCTTTCATTGCTTTATCTTTTGCACCAAAAGTATATTTTAACATTGGTGGTGTAATCATTGTAGTTAAAATAACGACAATAACGATTGCTGTAAAGTAATCTTGTGCCAATAGACCTGAAGAAAGTCCTGTTCCTGCGATGATAAGTGCAACTTCACCACGAGAAACCATTCCAGCACCGATAATTGCAGAAGACTTTGCATCAAATCCAGTCATGCGTGCACCGAATCCACAGCCGATTAATTTCGTTAATACAGCGATAACAGTTAATGCTAAGATGAACCAAATTTGATTGCCGATACCGTCAAATGTAATATTCATACCGATACTAACGAAGAATACTGGAACGAACATAGCATAAGCAATTGGTTCTACTTTCTTTTCTACTTCATGTTTGTAGTTCGTTTGAGAAATTGCAATACCAGCAGCGAAAGCACCGATAATACCGGCAATTCCTAATAATTCGCCGAAATATGCGAATGAGAAACAGATGATAAGAGCCGCGCTCACGATAGACTCAGATACGCGTAGTGGTGATAACCAACGCATAATCGCAGGAACACCTTTCCAACCGATTAAAATAATAGAAGCGAAGAATACAACCTTCTTCAAGATAATCATTGTTAAGTTAACATCATCAGTGCCTAAGAAGCTCATTGCGAATGCTAATAAAATAACAACAAGAATATCATCAAATACAGCTGCGCCCAGCATAGTTGTACTTTCACGTGTCTTCATCTTTCCTAAATCGCGAAGTGTTTGAACGGAAATACTAACACTTGTCGCACATAGAAGTAATCCTAAGAATACAGCGTTTCCTTGTTCCATTCCCATAACAAGACCGGAAACGTAACCACCTACGAATGGAAGAATGATACCCCCGAGTGCAACTGCTAAAGAAGAATTACGATTTGCGTTTAATTCATCTAAGTCTGTTTCAAGTCCTGCCATAAACATTAAAAGAATAACACCGACATTACTTAATTGTGTTAGAAGCTCTGAATTTTCAATCCAACCTAATATAGCTGGGCCGATAACGATACCGACAATTAATTTACCTAGCACAGAAGGTTGACCTAATCTAACACTAAGATCACCAGCAAGCTTTGTACTTAATAAAATAAGTGCAATTTGAAAGAAAAATTCGAATTCCATCTGATCCTCTCCTCGTCATTTTTAGTTTTATCATACGATTTCTCGGAATTTGCCTAATGAAAATATGTAAAACCCATTAAACAAAAGGGTCTGATTACAAGTTCTTTTGAACTCGTAATTTGAACCTGTAATTAATATATAATAAAATTTATTAAAAATCAATGAAAAAATAGCAGATTTTCATGATGGAATTTGATTTAGGTATGAAGGGAATGGCTATATAATAAGAAGAAATAAGGCAACATTTTTAATGAATTGGAGAAGGAAACATGTTATTAAATAAACGTTTTACAATTGGAGAAATGGCAAAAATGCATAATATCGCAGAATCTACATTAAGGTATTATGATGAAAAAGGAATTTTTCATCCGTCCATTGTTGATCCTCAAACGAATTATCGTTATTATACAATCGATCAATTTTCACTGTTAGATACGATTAAATTTTTACGCCAGTTAAATATTCCGTTAAAGGAAATTAAGAAATATATTGATGAAAGAAATCCAGCATACGCACTCAATTTACTGGAAAAACAACAAGAAATGATGTTGAAAAAACAAAGAGAAATTGAGTATGCTTTGGCGAAAATGGAGCATAGAATTCATTTAATTAAGGAAGCAACAAAAGCAAAAGCTGAACAAATGGTAATTAAAGAGATCCCGCAGCGAAAAATTACAGCAATTGCGGTTGCTCCAAATACGACGGATGATATGTTTGAGTACTACATCCATTCGTTGCAAAAAAATATGAGGCAAATGGATGATAGTTTATTTTCTGGAGATATTGGTGTAACTGTTGCGAAAAAAGGATTAATGCAAAATGAGTTTCAAGCATATAGCAGTGTTTTCATTCTTTTGGATTACATGCCCTTTCAAGTGCATAGCTCAGATGAAATTAAAGAAGGTATGTTTGCCTGTGTATATCATCATGGACCGTATGAAGAAACTGATGAAACATATAAGAGGTTAATGAAATATATTGATCAAGAAGGGTACGAAGTAAGTGGAGATGCGATTGAGATTGCATTAATCGATTGGTCTGTAACAGAAAATCCAGAGGAGCAAGTAACAGAAATTCAAATTCCTATAATGAAAAAATAAAGCAATAAGTTGTAGGACTCGTATAATTACAAATGAGGATCAAACACGATAATTAAGTTACTTATTTTTTAATTCTCTATTGACCTTCAAGTTACTTGAAGGTTTAAACTAAGAAAAGAGAGTTGAAAAAAAGGAGCATATTAGAGTATGGAAGCAACAGAAAAGTTAAGAGAAAAACCGATAAAAAGCTTATTTATTTCATATTTAATACCAGCCGTCCTCGGAATGGTATTAATGTCAGTTAATATTGTAATTGATGCGGTAATGATTAGTCGGGGAGTTGGAGCAAATGGATTAGCAGGAGTAAACGTGGCTATTCCAGCGTTTTCGATTTTCTTCTCTATTTCATTATGGATTGGAATGGGCGGGGCAACGTTATATTCAATTGCATTAGGTGAAAATAAGCGAGAAAGAGCAAGGTCTATTTTTACTCAATCCATGACAGTAGCAGTTGTTATTGTAGGTGTTTTAGCAGCTATTTGCTTATGGAGAATAGAAGATTTAGCATACTTATTTGGTGCAAATGAAGTGATTTTACCGTATGCATTAGACTATTTACACGTATTATTAACATTTGGAATGATATACGTTTTAGAAAATATTTTAAGTACATTTATTCGAAATGATGGAAATCCTAATTTAGCAATGGCAGGTCTTGTTGTAACGGCTGTATTAAACATAGTGTTTGACTATATCTTTATTTTTATTTTTGGATGGGGCGTAACAGGTGCTGCTTCAGCGACTATTCTTTCGGCAGCGATTGGTTTCCTTGTATTATTAACCCATTTCTTTAGAAAAAGTAGCATTTTAAAATGGACGAAATTCCATTTTGAATGGGATACTGTCAAACAAATTATGGTGATTGGTTTCCCAAGTTTTACAGCAGAAAGTACGGTTGCAATCGTAACGATTGGTTTTAATATCGCATTCGTCCAATATGCAGGAGAAGTAGGAGTAGCTTCCTATGCGATGGTGAATAGTATTCATGCAATGGCATTACTATTATTCTTCGGTGTAGGTGCTGCATTGCAACCGATTGCTAGTTTCCATTATGGTGCAAACTTATCAGAAAGATTGCGTGAAGGATTGCAGTTTGCTGTGAAAATTGCTGTTGTACTTGGGGGCATTGCGATAATTGTCGGATTATTCTTCGGGAAATATATCATTGGTCTATTTGATGTCCAATCTCCAGAATTATTGGAGTTAACATTAACGGGTATTAGCTTATTCTTTATTCAATACGTATTTTTAGGCTATAACATCGTGTATGGAGAGTACTTCCAATCAGTGCGACAAACGAAGGAATCAGTACTGATTATAATGAGCCGAGGGTTACTATTTATTCTTCCATTGTTATGGATTATGCCAAAATTATTTGGGATAAACGGAATTTGGCTCGTTATGCCAGTTGCGGAAGTAATGACTGCGATTATCGTATTTACGATGAATCGTATGAAACATCCTGTTCCATTAAATATAGCAGGAGAGAAAGAAGCGATATGATGAAGAAAATCCCCTTAAGCAATTAAGGGGGTTTTTTATTCCTTTAAACTAATCGCAAAAGATCCATCTGTTTCTTGAACAGAAGCGAAAGCAACGTTTTTAATATGTGTAATTCCTTTTTCTTTTAATTCTTTATATAACCATTTTTCATTTTTATGGATTAACTTTAAGTTATCGTATTGAATTTGTGAATCGACGATAAGTGCAATTGGTAATCCAGCATACTTAACATCTATGTTTAAATCTTTTGGAGTTAATGGTACAAGTTCTCTTTTTGGTAAAATACTAATAGCTCCGTTCGCTTCTAAAATGGCGTATTCAATTTCATGAACACTTGGATATCCTGCAACGCGAAGATTAGAAAGTAGTTCGGCAATGGGATATCTACTTTTTTGTAAGTTCTCAAAAATAATATCACCATGTTTAATTAAAATGATAGGGTGTCCGAGAATAAAACGATTTAGTTTGTTGAATAGGCTTAATTTTGTAAGGAGTAAATGTAAACATGTAATAACAACCATACCGAGAAATGCTTGTAAAGCACCAGAGACGGGTATGGCCTGGAAAGCTAAATAAGATAAAAAAATTATAGCCCCAAAATCATGAGGAGTTAGTTGTGCTAAAGCAGACTTACCGAGCATCTTAAGTGATAATAAAAATAAGATAAAAAAGAACGATACGTTACATAAAAAGAGAAGCAATAGAGACACTCCTTCGTGCAAAGTTGTACTTACTGTTCCCGAAAGTAATATAAATATTACCTTTCAGAGGAGAAATTAGGGTTTATTGAAATCTGTCTGTATACAAACAAATAAATGGATATTATCATGAAGGAAGTAAAAGAAAATAGGAGTATATGAATATGAGAAAGAAGAAAATAATGAAGTGCATTTTAGTTGTCATAATGATTTGCGCCGTGTATATGGGGTTTTTACAATATCACATTTATAAGCATGGGCATATGAATGCAACCTACGATGCTGACTACATAATTGTACTAGGATCGAAAGTAAATGGGACGAAACCATCTTATTCATTGCAATATCGTATTGATAAAGCAGCTGAATATTTAAAATCACATGAGAAAACAATTGCTATTGTATCTGGCGGACAAGGAAAAGGTGAAGACATTTCAGAAGCATTAGCAATGAAACAAGGATTAATAAAACAAAACATCGCAGAAGACCGTATTATAATGGAGGACAAATCTACGAGCACAGATGAGAACATTACATTCTCAAAACCGTTAATACCAGCCGATATGAAAAAAGGTATGATCGTAACAAACGATTTTCATATGTTTAGAGCAAAAAAAATAGCGGCCAAACAAGGTTTACAATTAGAAGGTCTTCCGGCAAAAACACCGAAACCAATCATCATTCCATCGAATGTACGAGAATATTTAGCAATTACACAATATTGGTTTATGAATCGAATATAGAGAAAATAATCCCGCCTGAAATTTCAGGCGGGATTATTTTAGAGGAAAATCTTACAAATATGTCACGTTAGTGAAAGGTAAAGCGATAGTTTCTAGAATGGTTTCCTGACATAATGAAGGTAACAAAAACTATTTAGAGGTGAATCGGATGAAAGGAAATAATATTTTATCTTCGTTATGTTACTTTAGTATCTTTTTTGCACCATTTTTACTACCAATTATCGTGTACTTTGTTGCAGAAGATGAAGTGAAGTATCACGCGAAAAAAGCATTTTGGTCACATGTTTTCCCATACGCAATCTTATTTGGAGGACTAGCAGTATCAGGCATGTACGGTTTAGGTTTCAATCAATCTGACGGTGCTGGAATTGGAATGATTATCACATATGCAGTGTTCATTCTTGTAGGAATTTACTACTTCATTTGGAATATCGTAAAAGGTATTAAAGTTTTGAAAACGGCGTAATAAGACAAGAAAAAATTTCATTTAAATTACCGTTAATATAATTTCATTTACCGTATTCATAGACGTTTTAAAAAAAGAGCAATTCAAAAAAGAATTGCTCTTTTTGTGCTTATAAGTTGTGAATATTGAAAAAGATGTGTTAATTTTTCATTATGAAGAGAAAAAGGAGTGATTTTCATGAATGAGATAATACATAAGATGGAGCAACATGTTTCAGTTCGTAAATATAAAGAAGAATCAATTCCGAAAGATGTAGTAGAAAAGATGGTGCACGCTGCACAACATGCAGCTTCATCACATTTTGTACAGGCGTATTCTGTTATATATGTAACAGATCAGGAATTAAAAGCTAAACTAGCAGAGCTATCCGGAAATCGCCATGTGAAAGAATGTGCAGCATTTTTTATTTGTTGTGCAGATTTAAAACGACTTGAAATTGCATGTGAAAAACATGGTACAGAGATAAAGCATGAGGGAGTAGAAGACTTTATCGTTGCGACGGTAGATGCTTCACTTTTTGCGCAAAACTTAGCACTAGCGGCAGAGTCATTAGGCTACGGTATTTGTTATATTGGTGGTATTCGTAATAATCCGAGAGAAGTGAGCGAATTGCTTCATTTACCGGATAAAGTATATCCTGTATTCGGAATGACAGTCGGTGTACCAGATGAAGAACATGGAGTTAAACCACGTTTACCAGTAGCAGCAGTTCTTCATGAAAATGGATATAATGAACAGAAATATGATGAATTACTAAATGAATATGATGAAACGATGAGCGCGTATTACAAAGAAAGATCATCAAATCAAAAAAACGTAACGTGGACGGAATCAATGAGTTCATTTATGTCCAAAGAAAAAAGAATGCATATGAAAGAGTTTTTAAGTGAAAAAGGTTTAAATAAGAAGTGAGTAAAGAGGCAAACCTGTGATGTGGGTTTGCCTTTTTTGGAAGGAGAAATACCTAAGTTCTTTATTCTTTCTGAACTTAGGTATTTTGTTTGTTATCATATACATAGAAATAAAAATTAATAATTTTTTACAAAAGTGATAGAAAAAGAGAATGAAATGCCAATAGTAAGTAAAAGCAGCTGCTAAAGGGGAACTGAGGAAGGAAGATGCTTATGATTTTCAATTCTGAAGAGGATTTAATTATAGCTATGAAAAAACATGATCAAGATGTTTTGAAAGAAGTGATTGATCAATATGGAAAATTAATTTTGTACATTATTCATAAATCATTAAGTACCCCTATTGAAAAACAATATGTGGATGATTGTTATAACGATGTATTTACTGTCATTTGGTTTAATATCGACCAATTTGATACAGAAAAGGGAAACTTAAAATCATGGATGATTGGTATTAGTAAATTGAAGGCATTGGAATATAAAAAGAAAGTATATAAAGAGAATATAATCGATAAAGACGTAGAAATAGATACAGGTGTCCATGATAGGTATGAAATAGAACAAGAAGAAGAGATTATGGAAATAGTTCAAGATTTAAATAAGAAAGATCGATATATATATTTAAAGAGGTATATTGATGGATATTCCATTGACGATATCGCAAAAGAATTAAAAGTAACGGCGGATTATATATACAATCGAATTTCTCGTGGGAAGAAAAAACTTCAAAACTGTGGAAAGGGAGTGTGTAATATGGATAAAAGATTATTATCGATGTTAAATGAGCTCCAATATTCAGAAGAAGAAATTGCACGTTTAGAGAAAGAAGCGAATGAATCTATAAATATAGATAAGTATTATGTGAAAAACGGGGAGTTATTGAAGAAATTAACGGTGCAAATGTTGGAAGAATCAGTTCGGAAAGAGTTGCAAGAAGGAGAGGAAATACAATGTGAAATATTAGTGGAAGAAGGAAGTCTTGTAAATTCTAAAGTTATACCTAATATATTAACCACAGGTGCTACATTTTATTATTACATTGTTTTAACTAATACAAGGTTACAAATTATAGCGTTAGATTGTTATTTTAAAAAGTTAAATGAATACAGTGTATTAGTAAACTCAATTCAAGCAGTTTCGCAACATAAAAAAATGAAAAATGTATATGGAATTAAAATAAATAACAATTATATACAATTAGGAAGTAAAGAGTATAATCAAGAATTAGCAGTTTTAATTGGAAAGCTAAAACAATGTGGAGTGAAAGAAGAGAGATATAAAGATTTCGAAAAAAGTTGGATGATTTTTTTCAATGTGTTTGTAATAGCGATAGCTGGGCTTCTAGTTTTAAAATATTTAATGTGAAAATAAAAAGCGGCATAATAGCCGCTTTTTATCGTTTGGTTAGTATTTTATTTATGATTTTGTATTTTGAAAAACTTACTTATAATAAATGCAAACTTTCAATAAGAAGATACATACCCGTGCAACTTAAAAGGATGTACGTAAATATTTTGAAAATCCGTTGATTAAGCCATTTGAAAATAATTTGCCCTATATACAAACCTAGAAATACGATTGGAATAGCGTAAAAACTTGATTCCCAAATTGTTTTGTTTGTGCCAGTAAAGAGTATTTGAGTTAGTAGGCTAATGAAATATATAAATAGATAAAAAGCTAAAGTAGTTGCTCTCAATTTCTCTTTTTTCGTATCAGTTCCTGTAAAGTAAAGTAACAGGGGTGGTCCTGGCATACCGATACTTGTCGTTAAAAGACCAGATAATCCACCAACTATGAAATCTCTAGATTGTGTTGATCTAACCTTAACGTTGCATATTAGCAACAATGTTAATAGTAAGAGTAGGATGCTAACTGCTAATTTAAAAGTGTTTATGTTAACGGAAATGAAGATTAAAATACCAAAAGGTACACCAACTATACTTCCCAAAATAAACCTTTTCAGTAGAACAAAATCAACGTCCATTCTTATTTTCCAAATGAGTGAAATGGAGATAATTAAAGATAAAATAATGTTTATTTGTATAGCTTCTTGTGGTAGAAATAACATAAGTAAGAAAGGGGTTGCCATTATGGAAAAGCCAAAACCTGTACTTGCTTGCAGAATAGAAGCCACTAATATAATACATATGAAAATGAATGTAACACCCAAAACAGCCCTCCTCTTTAATCAAGTTTAACTAGTTGAAGTCTCTTATTTAAGTGCAAACTTTCACAAACTTATTTATATTTTAACATAAATATCTAGTTTTTTCTCAAATAGTGTTGCCATATAAGGGTCATTAACTAAAAAATCAGACTGATATTTTTAAACAATTTTATTATTGGGAAACAAATAATGAATGGGATTAAAATCTATTGATTATCATTAGATTATTCACTGAGATCCCCGCGATAAATAAGAAAAGCCATATAAAATTTACAAAAATACAGCATGTAGCTAATAAACTGCCAATCATTTGAGGAGAAAGAATTTCTAACAGCCCTCCTGTAAAAAACATAGATAACTGAATAAGAGATCCGTAAACGGAATAATGGAATGAAAAACTTTACCCATCATATTTTCGTGTGTGTAAGTTTGAAGTAATGTCGTATCAAGTGGAACGAGGATTCCTCCTGCTATGCGCATACAGAATAAAGTAACGATACCGATAATAAGTTGATCGGATAGAATGAATCCGAGAAAGAAAATTCCTTGAAATAAGTAGGCTCAACCGAATACTTTTTTCATTTTTTCTTTATTATGAGACATATAAAGATTAACGAGGAGGCTTCCAATCATAAGCCCAATGCCTTGAACTGTATATAAAATTCCAATGTTAGTGTGGAAAATTCTCTCGGCATAGATCGTTAGGAATAGCTGATAAGCGCCTCCAATAATGCCCCATGAAATGCCGACAAGAATTAATGTTAAAATAATTTTTGTTTGTAATATGTATGTATGTATGTATAACCATCTTTTATATCAGTGAAAAATGTTTCTTATTCCATATTAAACGATATTTTGTTAGTTGAAATCGCAAATAAGAGGGATATAAATTCATACGAAAGTATGAAAAAAACAGCTCAAATATGAGCTGTTTTTCTATAGTTTTTAGTTCATTTGTCAAGGATAGGATATATTAATATCCGTATCCGCCGCCACCCCAACAGCTACATCCGATGATGATTAGAAGGATGAATAGTACGATAAGCAAAGCAAATCCACCGCCGAAACCAGCGCAACTTCCACCATAACTCATATGTTTTCCTCCTTTTTAGTAAGTTAATCTATATGGTTCATGGACTACTATATACAGTATGTTTTTTGTACAGAAAACGAGCCAGTCTCATTTATAATTAGACAAATGCCTGTAGATTCATTAGGATTGTATGTTAGTGATTTGTAAATGAACCTTTACGTGATTCGTAATTTAGGCATAAAAAAATAAAAAATTGTAAAAAAAACCATTTTTTTATTTTTTTATGAGAGAATATGTACTATAATTTTACAAGTAATATTATGGGAAAAGGGAGTTTTAGTATAGAGATGGAGATGGGACAATTACAAAATAAAATAGAAAGCAAAAAGAAAGAGTTAATTCAACTTGTTGCGAGGCACGGATTGGATCATGATAAAGTTTTGTTATTTAGCCGAGATTTAGATATACTAATTAATAAGTTTATGAATGGAAAAGACAAAGTGCATAAATAAAAAATTTATAGTTTTTTATATTAAGATGTTTCACGGGAAGGAGAGGACAGTAATTGGAACATTTACAGGAAGAATTGTATAAACAAATAAAAGAAGAAAAAGGTACAGTTACAATTTTCTTAAAGAGTGGCGTTAGAATAGTAGGAGAAGTTGTTGGAGTAGATAAATTTACAGTTTTAATATTAGTGGATGGAAAACAACAGCTTATTTATAAGCAGGCTATATCAACAATAATGAAATAAGACACTCTTGTTGAGTGTCTTATTTCATTATTGCTTGCATGCCTCAACATCAATACCGGCAGCAATTAACTTCTTTTCTCCAACTTGCTCAATAATTTTTTGTAATTTAGATAGGAAAGAATCAAAGTTTGTATGCTTTGCTACTTGGAATGTCATTTTATGTTCAATTGGTAACCACGTATCAATATCAGCTTCGTTATGTTGGATTTTCACCTCAAGTTTATCGAGTGCATTAGCAACTTTTGCTTCGTACGTTTCTTTCGCTTCAAACTCCATCCATAAGTCATATAATTCTTCGCCGAGAGAACCTGTTAATGTTTGTTTAATATTTAAAATAGCTTCTAGTTCATTTTTTTGTTTTTGTAGTTGTAATTCGTGACTATTCATTGTATCAAAAGCAGGGATATCACCAGCTTCGGCTTCGACTATGTCGTGAATAATAACCATCTTAAGTAATTTCTCAATATTTACTTTTTGATCCAAATAAGGTTCAACTAAAATGGCCATTAGAGACATACGCCATGTATGCTCGGCAACACTTTCTTGACGTCCGTTGGAAAGCCAGCTGTGTCGCATTTCATATTTTAATTTTTCTGCTAATGCAATGACTTGTAAAATGTTGTGTTCCATCGTGAGCCTCCTCATGTTTTTATACCATAATTCTAATATAGAAATGAAATGTGTCAATTTCATGAGTATATTGCGATAAACAGATGATAAGCGTATAATACATGTTATATGTGAAAACGTATTATTAAAATAAAAAAATGTTATATGAAAATGGAAAGGAAAGGGCAGAAATATGGGAGAAAAAATCAAGTATTAGCTAGACCACAAAGAAGAAAAAGGAAGTTTGATATTTCTAGCCCAGTGGGCATCATAGTAGGTTTCATCATAGTGATAGCGGCGATTATGCTTGGTGGCGGTGGAATAAAAGCTTTCAAAAACTTTTTAGATATTTCATCTATTTTAATTGTCATAGGGGGAACGACAGCGACAATTGTTGTGGCATATCGATTTGGAGAAATAAAAAAATATACGAAAAGTATTTTCACTGTTTTACATAGAAGAGAAGAAGATTTAGAACAGTTAACGGATTTGTTTGTTGATTTTTCGAAAAAGTCTAAAAAGAATGGCTTGCTTTCTTTAGAGGTTGATGGAGAGCAAGTAGACAATCCTTTTATTCAAAAAGGAATTCGATTAATGTTAAGCGGTTACGATGAAGATGAATTAAAAGAAGTGTTATTGAAAGATATTGAAACGGAAGTGTATGAGTTAAGAAAAGGAGCAGCATTATTAGATAAAATTGGTGATTTTGCTCCAGCTTGGGGAATGATTGGTACGTTAATCGGTCTTATCATTATGCTCCAAAACTTACAAGATACATCGCAAATTGGTACAGGGATGGCAGTTGCGATGTTAACGACATTATATGGGTCTGTACTTGCGAATATGATTGCAATCCCTCTTTCGGAAAAAGTATATCGTGGTATTGAAGATTTATATACAGAGAAGAAGTTTGTAATAGAAGCAATTTCAGAATTGTATCGTGGACAAATCCCTTCTAAATTAAAGTTGAAACTGGATACATACGTATACGAAACAAAGGTAACAAAGGTAAAAAAGGTAAAAGGAGCAGCCTAATATTTCAAGGAGTGGTATGATGAGTAAAGGACCGCAAAAGGGATCGCCTCGTTGGATGACGACTTTTACAGATTTAACGATGTTATTATTAACTTTCTTTGTATTACTAGTTGCTACATCAAAGCAAGATGCAGTAAAATTGTCAAAGATGCTTGAAAAGTTTAGTGATACGGGGCAAGTAGATGCAAAAGTAATGGAAAATACAATACCAGATATTTCACATGAAAAAAATGATGAAAAAATGATCTCAAAAAAGAGAATGGATGAATTATATAAGAAGTTGAAAGCGTATGTAGATAATAACGGTATTAGTCAAGTGAATGTATATCGAGAGGATACAGGGGTAAGCGTCGTTATAGTAGATAATTTAATATTTGATACAGGCGATGCGAACGTTAAGCCCGAAGCGAAAGGGATAATAAGTCAATTAGTTGGATTTTTTCAATCCGTACCTAACCCAATTGTTGTAGAGGGACATACAGATAGTAGACCTATTCATAACGAGAAATTCCCTTCTAATTGGGAGTTATCTTCAGCACGAGCGGCAAATATGATTCACCATTTAATTGAAGTGTATAATGTGGATGATAAAAGGCTAGCTGCGGTAGGATATGCAGACACAAAGCCAATTGTACCAAATGATTCACCGCAAAACTGGGAAAAAAACCGTCGCGTTGTTATTTATATAAAAGAGTAGTATATTATTATTTTAATAATAAAATAATAAAAATAATAAAAATACGAAAATTCTTTTAAAAAAATATTAAATTTTATCATTTTATTTTGTATAATGAGTGAGAATGATAAGGTGAAATATTAAGATATATTTATACATAGAAGGAGAGAATTAAAAAGAATGGCACATAAAATTTTAGTAGTAGACGATGCGATGTTTATGCGAACGATGATTAAAAACTTATTAAAAAGTAATGCTGAATTTGAAGTTATCGGCGAAGCAGAGAATGGGGTAGAAGCAATTCAAAAGTATAAAGAACTTCAACCTGATATTGTAACATTAGATATTACTATGCCAGAAATGGACGGGCTTGAAGCATTAAAAGAAATTATTAAAATTGATTCAAGTGCAAAGGTTGTTATTTGTTCTGCAATGGGACAACAAGGTATGGTATTAGATGCAATTAAGGGCGGGGCAAAAGACTTTATTGTAAAGCCATTCCAAGCGGATCGTGTAATTGAAGCTTTAACAAAAGTAGCAAATAGTTAATATAGAAGGGGTGCCACAAGGAATCAAAACAGTGATAGCGGATCGACGTGTGGCCCCCTTTTTTCTCATTATAAAACACTAAATTGTTATACATAAATGAAATGTTTGTTAGACAGGTAGGGGATAAAAATGCAAACAGATCTATTAAATATATTTTTCGAAGAGTCAGAAGAACATTTACAGTCGCTAAATGAAAATGTGCTAGTGTTAGAGCAAAATCCTGCTGATATGGATGTTGTAGGAGAAATATTCCGCTCCGCTCATACATTCAAAGGTATGTCTGCGAGTATGGAATTTACAGAGATGGCTGATTTAACGCATAAGATGGAAAATGTGTTAGATGAAATTCGTCATGGAAATATAGTTGTAAATGCGGATATTATTGATGTGATTTTTGAGTGCATTGATAATTTGGAGAAGATGGTTGCAGATGTGCAACAGGGTGGAATGGGCAATATTGATGTAGTCTCAACTAAACAGAAATTAGAAGCATTATTGAACGGCAATGTAGAAACTCCTACGGAACATATAGAGCAAAATCATATAGACAACGATGATGCAGTTTCGCATGAAGTGCATATAACAGTTGAACAGCAAGCAATTTTAAAAGCAGTACGTGCCATTATGTGTATTGAAGCATTGCAGAATGTAGGGAATATACAAAAAACAGCTCCGAGTATTGAAGAAATTGAAGCAGATGCTTTCGGATTTGAATTTACAGTATTTATGGATACTGATTGTAGTATAGAAGAATTGAAACAAGTAGTACTTCATGTTTCTGAAATTGAGAAAGTGGAAGTAAAGCAAGGAGAACCTATATCGAGGGAAGTAGCTTCTAAAAAAGTCGTTACACAAGAAGTTGTGCAAGTAGAAGGAACGCTACAACCAGCTGTGGCTACGCAGGTAGAATCACCGATAGTGGCAACGAATCAACCTAAAAGTGCTATACCAGCTAAAAGTACTACAAAAACGAAAAATGCTAAAGTGGAGAATCGTTCAATTCGTGTTCAATTAGAGAAAATCGAAAGATTAATGAATATGTTTGAAGAAAGTGTAATTGAACGTGGGCGCATTGATGAATTGGCTCAAACGATTCAAAACAAGGAGTTAATTGAACATTTAAATCGATTAGGCGATATTTCAAAAGATATTCAAAACGTACTATTAAATATGCGTATGGTGCCGATTGAAACTGTGTTCAATCGTTTCCCACGTATGGTACGTATGTTAGCGAAAGATTTAGGGAAAAAAATCGATTTACAAATTACAGGTGAAGATACTGAAGTAGATAAAATTGTTATTGATGAAATCGGTGATCCGCTCGTTCATTTAATTCGAAATGCAATCGATCACGGTGTTGAAACTGTTGAAAAACGACGTGATGCAGGTAAAAATGAGACAGGTACTATTAAATTAGAAGCCTTTCATAGTGGAAATCATGTCGTTATTCAAATTACGGATGATGGAAACGGTATTAATAAAGGGAAAGTATTAGAAAAAGCGATTAAAAATGGCGTTGTAACTGAAGCAGATGCGAATAGATTAACAGATCGTGAAGTGTTTGATCTTATTTTCCAACCAGGATTTAGTACAGCTGAAGTTGTATCAGATCTTTCTGGACGCGGTGTCGGATTAGATGTTGTAAAACATACGATTCATAGTTTAGGTGGACATTTAATTATTGATTCTGAGGAAGGAAAGGGAAGTACATTTAGAATTGAACTTCCGTTAACGTTGTCTATTATTCAATCTATGCTTGTTCAAACGAATGATAAGCGTTATGCTTTACCTCTTGGAAATATCGTTGAAGCAATTCGAATTAAGAGAGAAGACATCCAATCCTTACAAGGAAAAGATGTGTTAAATTATCGTAATCAAATTATTGAAGTGAAACATTTAAGTACTGTATTTGGTGAAAAAACAGTAGATGAGGCGTTTGCGTCATATGATGGTCAAATGGTTCCTGTGTTAATTGTTCGTAATACACATCGCAGCTATGGACTTATTGTAAACACAATTATCGGTCAAAGAGAAATAGTCTTAAAGTCATTAGGTGACTTCTTTGCAGAGAGTTCTAACTATTTCTCTGGTGCGACGATTCTCGGTGATGGACGAGTGGTCCTCATTTTAAACCCAGAAGGTTTATAATAGGAATGAAGGAAAGCTCCCCACTTGTATACAATTGGGGAGCTTTTTGGCTAATCGTTACTAATCTAATAATGGGAATACATACATATTAATTTTTTATATAATAAGTTTGCTAAAATCAAATGAGAGTTTATATTATTTGATAGAAAAACAGAAATGAGGAGGCAGGGAAAATGCCTGAGCAACACACAAAAGGGGATACGAGCACGATTGTGCTAGAAAAAGAAAATGAGCATTTAACGCCTCAAGAATGCGATATTCTTGGCGAAATTGCAAATATATCATTTGGTTCAGCTTCGACTGTATTATCAACGATTCTAAATAGGCAAGTAAGCATTACTGCTCCTCGCATAGAGTTGGTAGATTTATATGATTCAAGAGATGTCGAAGTTCCACATGTTGTATTAAACATTCATTTTACAAAAGGATTAGATATGGAAAACCTTCTTGTCCTTAAGCAAGATGTTGCATTGTCCATCGCTGATTTAATGATGATGGGAACAGGTGAAGTGGAGGACGGAAAAGAACTTGGTGAATTAGAGCTAAGTGCTGTACAAGAAGCGATGAATCAAATGATGGGATTCGCAGCTACATCTATGTCGGAATTCTTCCAAGATACAGTAGATATGTCTCCGCCGACGATTAATGTTGTAAAGTTATCAGAAGAAATGGAGAAAATCTCTGAAATCGATGGGAATCATACGATTGTTAAAGTGTCGTTTGATTTAAAGATAGATAATCTTGTAAACTCTAAACTTGTACAAATTGTTTCAGTTGAGCATGCGAAACAAATGGTCAATAAATTAATGCAATTATCTGGTGGAGTAGAAGAAAAAGACGAGACAGCAGAAGTAGTGGAAACTGAGATTGTAGAAGAAGTTGAAAAAGAGCATTTAACACAAGAAGAGAAAGATGTGCTTGGTGAAATTGCAAATATTTCAATTGGTTCCGCTTCAACAGTATTGTCAACGCTTTTAAATCAGCCAGTTACAATTAGTACACCAAATGTGGAAGCAATCAATGTTCGTCATTATGATGGAGTACCAGTGCCATTTGTTATTTTAAATGTTGACTTTGTTGAAGGGCTAAAGAATGAGAATGTATTCGTATTTACGAAAGATGTCGCCTTAACAATGGTAGATTTAATGATGATGGGAACAGGGGAAGTTAATCCGGAAAAAGAGCTTACTGAATTAGAACTGAGCGGTATTAAAGAAATTATGAACCAAATGATGGGGCACGCTGCTACGGCGATGTCAGAAATGTTCCAAGAAAAAATGGACATGACGCCGCCAAATGTTAAATTTGTAACGTTAAAAGAAGAAATGGAGTATTTGGGAGAGTCAATGGAAGTGGACGAACTCGTTCAAATTACGTTCAATCTTGAAATTGGCGATCTGCTTCAATCGAAAATGTATCAAATTTTGCCGATTTCTGAAGCGAAAGAAATGGTAAGGCGACTTCTGTATCCAATGGTGGAAGAAGAAGAGATTGCAACAGAAGAAATTAAAGAAGAAAAAATTGTAGAACCAGTTGTGCAACCAATTGAATTTAAAGAAGTAAAACAAATGGAACCAGTATATATGGACACATCCATTCTACAAAATGTAGAAATGAACGTGAAATTTGTATTTGGAAGTACAGTGAAAACGATTCAAGATATATTAAGTTTACAAGAAAATGAAGCAGTTGTACTAGATGAGGATATTGATGAACCAATTCGTATTTATGTAAATGATGTATTAGTGGCGTATGGTGAACTTGTAAATGTAGATGGATTTTTCGGAGTAAAATTGACGAAATCACTATAAGGCATTGAAATAGGAGTTTGAACTAGTAGATGAAAAACGTAAAGTTTTTTCTAATGAGTTGGCTATGCATACATGTGTGCTTGTTCTTCCCCTTGCAAAGTCAGGCTGAGGAACAAATTGAGCCAGATCAAAAAATAAATGAAGTGAATGTACAAGAAGAAAATAAGGAATCTCAAGAACCGCCAGAGCAAGTGGAAACGAGACAAGATGAAGAGAAACAAAAAGAAGAGAAACAAAAAGAAGCAGAACAACAAGAAGTAGCAAATAAACAATTGAGTGAAAGAAAGATAGAAACAGAACAGGGAATTATTACAGTAAATAAGCTGGAGCTTAAAGTTGGCGAAGAGGTGCGAATTGCTGTAGAACCAAATGGGAAAAACATTCAAAGTATGAAAGGTATATTGCAGTTACAAAAAAATGGCGAGCAATATGCGCAAGAAAGAATGTTATCTTTTGAGTATGATGAAGAAACGAAGAGCTGGGTTGCTAACTATAAAGCAGGGGATTTTGATTTGCAAGGTGATTGGAATCTTCAGCTCGTTCAAAGTTACAAAGAGAATGAGAAAGAAGAGCTCATAAAAAATGAAGTGAAAGTCCCGCTCATTCGTATTAAAAATGAAACGCCAACTATAGATAAAGAATTGCCAAAGTTACAGAAAGTTACTATTGATGAAGTAAAGGAGAACTTAGTTGAACGAAAACAGGGAGATTCTATACATATACGAGTAAAAGCGTCGGATATAGAATCAGTTGTAAAAGAAGTGCGCGTTACATTAAAAGGGAAAGAAAATAAAGAGCTTTCCTTTTTATTAGACTACAACAAGCATGATATGGATTGGCAAAAAGTATTTGAAATAACAGAAGCATTGCCGGCTGGGCCATATGAATTACTTGTAGAGATAATAGATGCAGCAGGTAATAAACTTGTTGAGGAAAGTGAATATACCATTTCTGTTTTGGCGCCAAAAAACGAAGATGATAAAAAGATAGAAGAGAAAGAGAAAGAGAAAGAAGAAAAATTAGATAATAAACTAGAAAATGAATTAGAAGATAAGAAAGAAAATGAGAAGCAAGAAATTCCGAAAGTCAAAAACCCGCTTCCAGAAGAAAATTTGCCAGTTGTTCAAATTCCGAAGCAAGATGAGATAGTAAATAAGTTTATAAAAGAACCGTTGAAAGAGAAAGAGGAATTTACTTACGTTATAAAAGAGCCGTTCGAAGACAACAAGGAAGTACATAAGGCGAAGGACCGAAAAGAGAAAAATAACAAACAAGTTGCCTCTAAAAAGAAAGAACAAAAAGAAGAACCGAAAGACAAGAAAGAAGAAAAAGGTGAACAGGGAGTGCAAGCTTCTGATGTGTTTACTATCATGTCAGGTTTATTCGTACTGTTTTTAGTTTTAAAGAGTAATAAAGAATGGGGCTAATTATTTCATAGTAGTGGAGGCGCTTAAATGGAGATTAAACGTACGACAATTGAAGATAAGGCGTTACAACCATTAAAACAGCCTGCAGCTATTTCGGAGCATGAAATCCAGAAAGAACGAAAGCGTAGCAATTTAGTCTTTACTGGACAGTCTAAAATTATTTCGAAAAATAATGAAATAGGTATTTTACTTGCAAGTTTAAGTGATGGAAAGATTATGAAGGAAATGCTTTCTAAAGAGATGGATACAGTGTTACAACTTTTTAAAAAGTTACACACGTTATCTGGAGAAGGAAAGCAATCAGAAAAAGTATTTGAACAAGTAATTAGAAGCCTGCAAGGACTTATTAAGCAGGCGCATATAAAAGAACTTCCTTTGTTAGATGGAACATATGATTTCGCTGAAGTACAACTATCATTTGGTAGAAAAGTACATATTCCGTTATTAGATGTGAGTGCACTTATCTCTAGAGTGGAAAGTGATTCTTCAGAAGGAAATATAAATTTGATGGTAACGGTTATTACTGCTTATATAACGAAATTGTCTAACGAAACAATTTTAATTAGCGTTACAGACCGCATTGCTAAAGATCGGGATGTAAGTGTATGGAGAGCGCTTGCGGAAATGAACATGACACAATTGTCACAGGTGTTGAAACATACGGTGCAAGAACATAAATGGTCTATGACGTTTCTTTTTCTCTTTATATGGATTGTCGGTATTATTTTAATTCGAGTTATGTAAAAAGGTCGTCACTATATTGTGACGACTTCTTTTATATTTTTTCGTAGAAGAATGTATCAAATCGCTGAAGATTGTAACGTTCGGGTGTTAAAATTTGTTCCGTACTACCAACAAATAGTACACCGCCTTTTCGTAAAGAACGACTAAATTTTTCATAAAGTTTTACTCTTGCTTCTTCTGTAAAATAAATCATTACGTTACGACAAATAATCAAATCATAATTTGTATCGAACGACTGCATTAAAAGGTCGTGCTGTTTGAACGTAACGTTTTGTTTAATGTTTTGATGCAATGAATATATATCATTCTCTTTTGTGAAATGACGTTCTTTCAAATCATTAGGTAATTCCTTCAGAGAACGTTCTGTATATTGACCGCGTTTTGCGGTTTCTAAAATATGAAAATCAAGATCTGTTGCTTGAATTTCAAAACGAAATGGAGCTAGATGCTTTGATAAAATTAAAGAGAGTGTGTACGGTTCTTCACCAGCAGCGCAAGCGGCACTCCATACCTTTAATTTTCCGCTATTTTGTTCGAGTAATTTTGGTAGTGCTTTCGACTCTAAAGTTTGCCAGCGTTCTTTATTTCTAAAAAACTCTGAAACGTTAATTGTAATATAGTCAATAAAATTTAAGAATAAATTTTGATCAGCGCGTAATTTGTTTAAAAAATTAGTGTAGTTTTCGAAGCCTTTTCTCGAAATGAAAGCATCGATTCTACGGCGCATTCTATCTTGTTTATATGAAGCGATGTCCATATTGAATTGTTGTTTAAAACTCGCGATAAAATGATCATAATCTTGTTCAATTATCATATTTACAATGGGCACAATAATGATATTGTGCCTCCCCCTTTACATCATACGAATTTTTTGTTCAAAGCTTTTTTTCATTTGCTTTTCATGTAATCCTGGTAAATCATAAATGACAGCATCAATACCTGCTTCTTTTGCAACATCGACAGGGATGACAGATGTATGTTTGTCCCCATTATAAAAACAGAGAACTAAATCAGTGTCTTCAATAATTTGTTTAACAAAAAACATATAATCTGATCGGTAAATGGAGTCAGAAGGATGATCGAAAGCAACATATTCGGCTCCGTGTTTTTTTAAGTAATCAACGACTTCTTGAAATTCATCTGTTATTGCTTGCAATGGTTGCAGCGTGTAAAGGCATAAATTTTGAGCGAGTCTTTCATTCTCAACGAAAAAACGAAGAACCTCATTTTCAATAGATTTATAACATAATATGTAAATTTTATGTTTGTGAGCATAGTCAGTTAAAAATTTTTTAATTTCTTCTTGATCTAATGCTGTTAATTGATTTGAACCACAAAGGAAAATATTCATAGAATTGTGCCACCTCATGCTAAATTGTAACATATCTTTTATAAAAAATAACTGCAAAATATTACTGTTCAGAGTATAATTATAAATAACTGGATTTTACGATTAAGTTTAGGAAGAAATAAAAAAATAAATAGGTGATATATATGCTACGTTCTATCTCGCATAATCCAATTTTATCGCATATACCGCCTGCTACTCAAATGCCGAAAGAAGCAAATGTCAGGACAGGACTTGCATTTTCGGATAATTTGCATGCAGATCCGAAAAAAGATAAATTACTAGAACAAATGGAAGCGTTTGTCGATAATATTGGAGAAATTAAAGAGAAAATTGAAATGGAATTAACGCTTGATAATGTAATGGAATACAAAAATACAGTAAAATCATTTTTGAATTTCTACGTTGATAATGTATTGCAGTATAAAGATGTCATGTCTCGTCACCCGCGTTACGGATATTCACAGAAAATGACGATTGTGAAACAGGCAGAAATGGGATTGAATGAATTAGAAGATGTGATGAATTTAATTAATACGAAAACAGGACATTTAGAAATGTTAAATCAAATTGGAGAAATCCATGGTTTAATTGTGAATTTAGTCTTGTAAAAGGAAGGAAGCTATATGTACATACAATTATATGAAAAACTCGTTATTATTCAAAAAGCGTATGAAAATATTCAAGCGCTTGGAGAGCAAATATATGAGAATTTAAAAAATAAAAATGTAAATGCAGTTCAAAAGTTACAAGTAGAGCAATTGCAGTACATTGATGGTTTAAAAGGGTTATCAAGCTCATTTGAAGAAATGGTTGTTCATTTCTGTAAAGAACAAGGAGTTGAATCGTTTCGTGTAAGTGCGTTATTTTCGTATTTTTCTCAAGAAGAAATTGAAAAAATGGAAGAATTACAAAAAAACGTAACTGAATTAGAAGAGAATGTAAAAATGATTCTTTTGAAAAATCAATATTACTTAAACGTACTATTAAAAACTACAGAAAGTATTGTGGATTCTGTTTCTGAATATAACTTAGAGCGAAACAATAATTCGCAAATCTTTATGAACGAACTATTGTAAAGGAGAAGTGAAGCTTTATGAGATTATCTGATTATAATACACCGCTATCAGGCATGTTAGCGGCTCAAATGGGGTTACAAACAACGAAACAAAACTTGTCTAACATTCATACACCGGGTTATGTGCGTCAAATGGTGAATTACGGATCTGTTGGAGCAAGCAATGGTCATACGCCAGAACAGAGAATTGGTTACGGTGTACAAACGCTAGGTGTTGACCGTATTACTGATGAGGTAAAGACGAAGCAGTTTAATGATCAATTATCTCAGCTCTCTTACTATAACTACATGAATTCGACTTTATCACGTGTAGAGTCTATGGTTGGAACGACAGGAAAGAATTCATTATCTAGTTTAATGGACGGTTTCTTTAATGCCTTTCGTGAAGTGGCGAAAAATCCAGAACAACCAAACTACTACGATACATTAATTTCTGAAACTGGGAAGTTCACAAGTCAAGTGAATCGTCTTGCGAAAAACTTAGATACAGTGGAAGCACAGACGGCAGAAGATATTGAAGCGCATGTTAATGAATTTAATCGTCTTGCTGCTAGTTTAGCAGAAGCGAATCATAAAATTGGACAAGCAGGTACACAAGTGCCGAATCAACTTTTAGACGAACGAGATCGCATCGTTACAGAGATGTCTAAGTATGCAAATATAGAAGTATCTTATGAATCTATGAATCCTAATATCGCGAGTGTTAGAATGAATGGTATTTTAACAGTAAATGGACAAGATACATATCCACTTCAATTAAATAAAGAAAAAGACCCAATGTCAGTTGAGATTTACGGTTCAGAAATCAATGTAACTAGCGGAGCGATAAAATCAGCGATTGACACGAAAGCGAAGATTGTTGATTATAAAAAAAATCTTGAAGACTTAATGAGTTCAGTGAAAAATCAAGTGAATACAGTGATGGGAAAAGATTTCTTCGTTGGAGATCATGCGAAAGATATGAAGTTAAATCCAGAATTTCAAAAAGATATTTCGAAAATGAAAATATCTGCTGAAACAGCAAATAAACTAGCAGCAATTACAGATGGAGATTATAAAGAAGGTCTTTCTTATAAACAAGCATTAGACCAATTTATAGTTCGTGTTGCATCTGATAAAAGTGCAGTAAATGCTTATCAAAAAATTCATGGGGACTTATTAGAAGGCATTCAGCAAGAAAAGATGAGCGTTGAAGGGGTAAATATGGAAGAGGAAATGGTAAATTTAATGGCCTTCCAAAAATATTTCGTGGCGAACTCTAAAGCTATTACTACGATGAATGAAGTGTTTGATAGTCTATTTTCGATTATTCGATAAGTGATAGTAATTGATTGAAAATATATAAGGAGGAGATAGAAATGAGAGTATCTACATTTCAAAATGCAAACTGGGCAAAGAATCAGTTAATGGATTTGAACGTGCAACAGCAATATCATCGAAATCAAGTAACTTCAGGGAAGAAAAACCTTCTTATGAGTGAAGATCCACTTGCGGCAAGTAAGTCATTTGCGATTCAACATTCATTGGCGAATATGGAGCAAATGCAAAAAGATATAGCGGATTCGAAAAATGTATTAACACAAACTGAAAATACTTTACAAGGTGTTTTGAAATCTTTAACAAGAGCAGATCAATTAACAGTACAAGCATTAAGTGAACAAAATGGTGAAAAAGAATTGAAAGCCATCGGTGCAGAGATTGATCAAATTTTAAAACAAGTTGTATATTTAGCAAATACGAAAGAGCAAGGCCGTTATATTTTCGGTGGGGATAGTGCAGAGAAGCCACCATTTACAGAAGATGGTACGTATCAAGGTGGACAAAATGATGTGAACTGGCAACTAAATGACGGTTATGAATTCAAAGCGTTCCGTAACGGAGAAGCGTTATTATCACCAGTTATAAAAACGTTAAAACAGATGAGCGAAGCGATGCAAAAAGGTGACCAAAAAGCATTACAACCGTTATTAGGAGAAAATAAGAAAAACTTAGATGGTATCATTAACCGTACAACTGAAGTTGGTTCAACAATGAACACAATGGAAACATTTAAAACAATTTTAAGCGAGCAAAATTTAGCGCTTCAAGAAAACCGTAAAGAAATTGAGGATGTCGATTTAGCGGTCGCAATTTCTGACTTAGCATATATAAATGCAACGTATGAAGCGACGCTTAAAGCAGTTAGTACGATGAGTAAAACGAGCATTTTAGATTATATGTAAACGAATAAGGAGTGATACAACATGGCAGGAACATTAACAGGTATTGGCGGCAGACAACAAATTTGGAACCTAGGAAATAATATGATTGATACTTCTAATCTTGTAGAACTAGAATTGCAAGCATTAAATATGAAAAAAACACCGTATACAACGGAAAAACAACAACTTACACAAGATAAACAATTATATACAAGTTTAAAAACAGAATTTAGTTCTTTTACACAAACATTTAAAAACTTAGCATCATTTAAAGGGAATGAAAAAAAAGTTACAACAACACAGGATGGCTATATTAATGTAATAGCTGATGGCGGAGCAATCTCAGGAACATTCAATATGACAATTAAGCAACTTGCGCAACGCCATCAAATTGCTTCAAATGATATTAAAATTGATGAAAAATTACCTGCAGAAGAAACATTGGAAATTAATGGGAAACTACTTAAAGTAACAACGGAAATGACTTATAAGGACTTAATTAATAAAATTAATGATGGTGACTATGGTGTTTCTGCATATACGCTTGGTGGCAAAGTATTTATGTCTGCTAAAAAAGAGGGAATGGGAGGCGAAATTAAGTTTACAAGTGAAAAATCTGATTTGTTCCAAAAAATGGGCTTATCTACAGTGGATGGTAAAGCAGTGAACGTCGTTAATGAAGCACAGGATGCAATATACAGTATTAATGGCATTGAAGGAAAAAGTGCTAGTAATACAATTGAAACACTCCCTGGTGTAAAAGTGGAGTTATTAAAAGTAACTGAATCGAAGGTATCGGACGGTGGAACTGGTACAGACACAAAAGGAATAGATTTAAAATTTACAGTAAGTGATTCAAACGTAACAGAAGCATCCAACCTTATAAAAAAAATGGTGGCAGATTATAATAAAGCGGTTTCTACAGTAGATCTTTTTGCTGGAAAAGATGGAGCCTTCCAGGGACAAGTAATTATGCAAAGTATACGCCAAGTAATGAATAGTGTTGTAACATTTTCTCAAGATGATAATTATTTATTTACTTTTGGTATCCAAATAAAGCAGGATGGGACATTAGAAGTCGATGATGAAACTCTAACAAAGGCATTAAAAGAAAAGCCAGATACAGCTAAACAATTTTTCTTTAGCTCAAATGGTTTAGGAAAAATGATGGAAGCCCCGCTTGAAAAGCTTTTCGGTGATAAAGGTGTCGTTGGGGAACGAGTAAAGAGTATAGATTCGCGTGTAAGTGATTTAGATAGAAAAATTAGCGATATTGATATGCAAAATAAACAAAAACAAGATGAAATTGTGAAAAAGTATCAAAAACTAGAAAGTACATTAGCAGCGCTTGATAGCCAACTAAAAACAATTAAAGCAATGACAAAACAAAAAAGTGATGATTAATGAAATCTAAGGAAGTGATTGTATGCAAGCATGGCAACGTTATATGCAAAATGATATTATGACGAGTAATCCGATTAAAAATACAATTTTTATTTATGAAAGATGTATTGTAGAGTTTCGTAATTTAGAAGAACTTTTACATACTTTTAATCTACAAGAAGGGGACGCACTTCTTGAAAAACTAGAACGTATTTTTGAAGAACTAAAGCTTCAATTAAATCCTGAAATTACGAAAGATTTATATGATAGCTTATATGGTTTATACGATTGGATTAGCATTCAAATTCAAACGATGAAAGTAACGCGTGAAGCGAAAGATATTGATGCAATTGTGAAAGTGTTACAAGATTTAATAGACGGTTACCGCGGAGCACTTGAAAATGAACAATGATATTTATCGGACGTTTGTCAGCTGTTTTAATGAAATCGGTGAATTGCAAGTGTCAGATGAAGAGTTTGCTGAGAAGAGTGAGATGTTAAATCGTTGGATGATGACACTAGATGAAGAAAAACGTACGCAAGTTGCAGCAGAAGTAAGCCCGTTCATTATTAAGGCAGCTCAGCATATTCGGGATAAGCAAAAGATTTTGGAAGAAATGATTATGACAAATGATGGGCGAATGAAGGCTAATTCATTTTACGGTAAATATTAATAATAACGTTTGGAAACAGATTCCCCTTTTAAAAGGGGGTCTATTCCTTCGTTTAAATAAAGAAATCCGCTGATTGAGGTTTCATTTTATGACTGTGATGAAAAAAATAGTAATCTAAATAATAGAAAAACGGATTTTAGTTTATAGTTCATATATTGAAATGTTCTTTAGATTACTATGGTATACAGTTTTTTTGCATTCTTTTTTATATTTTTGTATTTTTCTAAAGACAACAATGAAAAAATGGAATAAAATATGTAAGGGTACATAATAGTAAATATTTTAATAAACGCATATAAGAAAATAAATAATGAAGTGAAACTTCTATCAGTGGATCATTACGTTAGAAAAGAAAGGGTGTGGAATATGCCAGATTTAGTGAGTGATGTAAGCCATTATATGAATTATTTAGTGACGAAACGAAATACTGTTTCTAGTAATATTGCAAATGCGAATACACCTGGCTATAAAGCACAAGATGTAACATTTGCTGAGCAGATGAATAAAAGTAGTGCATTATATAAAAACAATGCGGCTGATTTAAAGAGCAATCCAGATTTATATCAAACGAATGAAATGCACTTGCCGACAGTAAATACGAAAAATACATATGCAAAGATTCAAACAAAATCAATGCAAACGAGTAAAGACGGAAATAGTGTGGATGTAACGACAGAAATGCTAGATTTAATGAAAACAAATCAGTTATACGGTATTTCAGTTAACGCAATTAATACACAATATGCAATTAACCAAGCGGCACGCGGACGTTAAAAGTAGAAGGAGAGACAACGGATGTTTCAGGCAATTAATGCAAGTGGCTCAGGGCTAACGACAGCGAGAAAGTGGATGGAAGTTACTTCTAACAATATTGTAAATGCAAATACGACGGCGGCTCCGGGGGCAGATTTATATGAGCGTCGTAGTGTGGTGCTAGAATCAAACAATAGTTTTGCAAGTATGCTAGATGGGGCTCCTACTAACGGAGTAAAAATAAAAAGTATTGAAGCAGACAAAACGGAAAATTTAGTGTATGATCCGACGCATCCGCATGCAAATGAAGAAGGATATGTACGTTATCCAAATATTGATGTAACTGCTGAAATGACGAATGTTATGGTTGCTCAAAAAATGTATGAAGCAAATACGAGTGTATTAAATGCAAATAAAAAAATGCTTGATAAAGATTTAGAAATCGGCCGAGGATAAGGGGGAAGATAGTAATATGAAAATCCAACCAATGTTACATACACAACCATTTGGAGCAATTCAGTCAATTGGTGCACCGAAAACTTCTCAAACATCTGTAGTTGAGGGGAAAAAGTTTATTGATTTATTGGAAGATATGAATCAAACGCAAAACAATGCGCAAACAGCAGTATATGATTTACTAACTAAAGGGGTAGGAGAAACACATGACGTTTTAATTCAGCAAAAGAAAGCTGAGTCTCAAATGAAAACAGCTGCTCTCGTACGTGATAATCTTATTGAAAATTATAAGTCACTAATTAATATGCAAATTTAGGAAAGTGGACGGGTGTGTTTAAATGGAAAAGATGAAAAATGTTATCCAATCGTTAAAAACGTGGCATAAGTTAGTAATTGGTGCTGCGCTTTTAGCGATTGTAACAGGAGCACTTTTATACTTCACCTTGCCAGATAAATATGTTGTTGTATATCAAAATTTAAATGATACAGATAAACAAGAGATTACAGCAGAATTATCCAAGTTAGGTGTCGATTATCAATTAGCGGCCGATGGTTCGATTCGTGTGCAAAAGAATGATGCTCCATGGGTTCGAAAAGAAATGAATGGGATGGGCTTACCGTTTAATTCTAAAAGCGGTGAGGAAATTTTATTAGAAAGCTCGCTCGGTTCAAGTGAGCAAGATAAAAAAATGAAGCAAATTGTCGGTACGAAGAAGCAATTGGAGCAAGATATTGTAAGAAACTTTGCGACAGTTGAAACGGCAAATGTTCAAATTACATTGCCTGAAAAAGAGACAATTTTTGATGAAGAAAAAGCAAAAGGAACAGCGGCGATTACGGTTGGAGTGAAGCGTGGCCAATTGTTAACAGCTGATCAAGTTGCAGGTATACAGCAAATGATAAGTGCAGCAGTTCCTGGTGTAAAGGCAGAAGAAGTAAGCGTTATTGATAGTAAAAAAGGTGTTATCTCAAAAGGGACAGATGAAGCACATTCTAGTAGTTCTTCTTCTTATGAGAAAGAAGTAGAGATGCAGCATCAACTTGAAGGTAAATTAAAGCAAGATATTGATGCAACGTTAATGACGATGTTTAAACCGAATGAATATAAAGTGAATACGAAAGTATCTGTAAACTACGATGAAGTTACACGTCAGTCAGAAAAGTATGGTGATAAAGGTGTACTTCGTAGTAAACAAGAGCAAGAGGAAAGTTCTACTGCGCAAGAAGGGACAGATACGAAGCAAGGTGCTGGTATTACAGCGAACGGTGAAGTGCCAAACTACGGTACGAACAATAATCAAAATGGTAAAGTTGTCTATGATAATAAAAATGGTAACAAAATTGAAAACTATGAAATAGATAAAACAGTTGAAACAATTAAGAAACACCCAGAATTAACGAAAACAAATGTTGTTGTATGGGTAGATAATGATACGCTAGTAAAACGTAGAATGGATATGACAACTTTTAAAGAAGCAATCGGAACAGCGGCAGGACTTCAAGCTGATCCAAACGGTAACTTTATAAATGGTCAAGTTAACGTTGTAACTGTTCAGTTCGATCAGCCGAAAGTCGAAAAAGAGAAAGAGCCAGAAAAAAGTGGCATGAACTGGTGGTTATTCGGTGGAATTACAGCTGGCTTATTAGCGATCGGTGGTCTAGTATGGTTCTTATTAGCAAGACGTAAGAGAAAGAAAGAAGAAGAAGAGGAATATGAAGAATACTTAGCAGAAGATGAAATTGCTGCAAGTAATGAAAGTATCTTGGAAATTCCTGAAGAAAAAATAGTGCCAGAGCCAAAACCTGAACCAGAAGAACCGAAAGAACCAACGTTAGATGAACAAGTGCAGGATGCTACGAAAGAACATGTAGAAGGTACTGCAAAAGTAATTAAAAAATGGCTAAACGGACAGTAAGGGAGGAACAACGATGTTAGATGAAATCTCCTCCAAAGAAAAAGCTGCCATCCTTATTCGTACATTAGAAGAAGGGGTGGCAGCAAAAGTCATTGAATATATGACAGCTGAGGAAAAAGAAGTATTACTTCGTGAAATCGCGAAGTTTCGTGTATATAAACCAGAAACGTTAGAAAATGTACTAGGAGAGTTCTTATATGAACTAAATGTAAAAGAATTGAACTTAGTCACTCCAGATAAAGAATACATTCGTCGCATATTTAAAAACATGCCAGAAGACGAACTGGAAAAATTATTGGAAGACCTTTGGTATAACAAAGATAATCCATTTGAATTCTTAAATTCACTTACAGATTTAGAGCCACTTCTTACAGTGCTTAATGATGAATCACCACAAACAATTGCAATTATCGCTTCTTATATTAAACCGCAGCTTGCGTCTCAATTAATTGAGAGATTGCCAGATCATAAACGAGTAGAGACGGTAATGGGTATTGCGAAGTTAGAACAAGTTGATGGTGAATTAATTAATCAAATTGGTGAGTTGTTAAAATCGAAATTAAATAATATGGCATTCAGTGCAATTAATAAAACTGATGGCTTGAAAACAATCGTAAACATTTTAAATAATGTTTCACGTGGTGTTGAAAAAACAGTCTTTCAAAAGCTGGATGAAGTCGATTATGAGTTATCTGAGAAAATTAAAGAAAATATGTTCGTCTTTGAAGACTTACTTGGTCTTGAAGATCTTGCGCTTCGCCGTGTATTAGAAGAAATTACAGATAACGGTGTTCTTGCGAAAGCACTTAAAATTGCAAAAGAAGAAATTAAAGAGAAATTATTTACATGTATGTCTTCAAACCGTAAAGAGATGATTCTAGAAGAATTAGATGGCTTAGGACCGCTTAAGATGACGGATGCTGAAAAAGCGCAGCAAACGATCACTGGTACAGTGAAAAAGCTAGAAAAAGAAGGAAGAATTATCGTTCAAAGAGGTGAAGAGGATGTCCTTATTTAAAAACAGAATTCCGAAGAATTCTGTTTCTTTTTCTGAAGAAACGTATGAATTACAATTTCCAAAACCAGCTTCAGTTCAAATAGAAGAGGAAGAATTACAAGCTGATCATGCAGAACTTCGCGCCCAGCAAGAATCGTTACATATGGAAATGAATCAGCTAAGGCAAGAGAAGCAAATGCTAGAACGAGAGCGGCAGCAGTTATTACAAGATAAAGAACAATTTCAAATGCATATTCATGAACAAATGGAACAGATGGAAGCAGCGCGTGTGCAGTTTCAAAAAGAACAACAAGAAACAGCATATGAATGGACAGAGTTATTATGGGATCAATCTTTTCATCTAGCAGAAAAAATCGTGAATCAAGCGGTAGATTCACGATCGCTTGATGTGTTACCTATTTTAACTGGCATCGTGCAAACATTGCCAACTTCGTTTGAAAAATTAATCATTACAGTACATCCAGAAACGTTTGAACGTATTCAAGAAGAGAAGGAAAATACGAAAGAATATTGGTTACTACAATTAGTAGAATGGAAATATGATTTCTCCCTGCAGTTTGGTGAATTTGTTCTGGAAGAAGAGAAAGAGTTCTTTGAATTTAAATTTGCACCTATATTTGCGAAACTTCGTCAGAAATGGGAAGAAGAGAAGTTATTTGAGGAGCAAAATGTATGAGCCGTCTGTTAATGAATGAGAACGAAAAATGGAATAAGTTCATTGAAACACCGCTGTATACGAAAGTAGGCAAAGTTCATAGTGTACAAGAACAGTTTTTCGTAGCAAAAGGGCCGAAAGCGAAGATCGGAGATGTTTGCTTCGTTGGAGAGCATAAGGTCTTATGTGAAGTGATTGCCATTGAAAAAGAAAATAATATGCTACTTCCATTTGAACAGACAGAAAAAGTATGTTATGGAGATTCAGTGACTTTAATTTCAGAAGATGTTGTTGTACCACGTGGTAATCACTTGCTCGGAAAAGTGTTAAGTGCAAATGGTGAAGTGTTAAATGAGGAAGCTGAAAACATTCCATTACAGAAAATTAAACTAGATGCACCGCCTATACATGCATTTGAACGTGAAGAGATTACCGATGTATTTGAAACAGGAATAAAATCAATTGATTCTATGCTAACAATTGGTATCGGTCAAAAGATTGGTATTTTTGCTGGGTCAGGTGTTGGTAAATCTACTTTACTTGGAATGATAGCAAAAAATGCAAAAGCTGATATAAACGTTATTAGTTTAGTAGGAGAACGTGGCCGGGAAGTAAAAGACTTTATTCGAAAAGAGTTAGGCGAGGAAGGTATGCGAAAAAGCGTCGTTGTTGTAGCGACGTCAGATGAAAGTCATCTTATGCAACTTCGTGCCGCGAAACTCGCAACGTCTATTGCTGAATACTTCCGTGACCAAGGCAATAACGTATTACTTATGATGGACTCTGTTACTCGTTTTGCCGATGCACGAAGAAGTGTTGATATTGCTGTTAAAGAGTTACCGATTGGTGGTAAAACACTGTTAATGGAAAGTTATATGAAGAAGCTGTTAGAACGGTCCGGGAAAACACAAAAGGGATCTATAACAGGTATTTATACGGTGCTTGTTGATGGGGACGATTTAAATGGCCCTGTACCAGATTTAGCACGTGGTATTTTAGATGGACATATTGTATTAAAGCGTGAGCTTGCAACGCTTAGTCATTATCCTGCAATTTCAGTATTAGATTCAGTAAGTAGGATTATGGAAGAAATCGTGTCGCCACATCATTGGCAACTTGCAAATGAAATGAGGAAAATTTTATCAATTTATAAAGAAAATGAATTGTATTTTAAGTTAGGAACGATTCAAGAAAATGAAGAAAATGCTTATATTTTTGAATGTAAAAATAAAGTAGAAGGTATAAATACATTTTTAAAGCAAGGTCGATCGGATAGTTTCCAATTTGATGATATCGTTCAAGCGATACACCATATAGTATAAGGCCTCTGCCTAAGAGGTCTTATTTTTTTGTTTTTTAATATTTCACAGATTTTTTTGGAAAAAAACTATATAATAGAAAAAGAGAACGTTATAATAGGAAGGGGCTATGAAAACAGGTGGATAAACAGCAGTACGACACAATAAAATTGCAAATAAATCAAGAAAAAGAACATATTTTAAAAGAAGTGTATGAATTAACAGCTGAAAAAAGAAAAATAGAACAAAAAAAAGAATATGATTTATATGTTGTGAAATCGCGTAGTAAAGTCGTACAAACTGGGCAACGTATTATGGCGGGCATGCTTTCTTCACATACGTTTTCACCTGAAAGAATAGAAGAATGGAATCGAAAAATTAAAAAAACGGAAGGTTTTATTCAAAAAAATGAAAGCCTTTTAGAGCAAGTAAAAGAAAAAGAACGTGTCATTGATGAGATGTATCAAGAAAATTGTAAAAAGCTTGCGAAAGCACAAGAAAAGCTGGAAGAAAAAATGCTTCTGGATTTGAAAATGTGTATGAATGGATGAGGTGAATGTAGTGATACAGTCTGTATTACCGGTGCAACAAAGTTTACCTCCGCAAAAAGAAAAAGGGCTAGAAGTACAATCAAAAAATGAAGATTCTTCATTCGATCGTACGATGAGAATGGAAAATAAAAAACAGCCGCAAACGGAGAAAACGAAACGAGAAGAAGCACCACCAGAAGAGAAAAAAGATTATATTCTTTCTAAAAAATCGGTAACAAAAGAAGAACCAAATGTAAAGAAAGAAGAAAAAAAAGAGACAGAACAGTTGTTATTAGCTGTATCTGAGCAAATGGTTGCAATTGAGCAATTACATGTGCAGCCGGAATTGTTATATCAATACATACAAAAAATACAAGAGCTATATAAAGAATATGGCAATATTAAACTTAATGAATTACCTGCAGCTGAATTACAACAATTACAAGAACTTCTTTCAAATATGAATATCAAAAATGCTATATGTTTAGAAGATACAATGCAAATGGTATTAAACAAAATGAAGATGCCAGAGCAAACGATGCAAGCATTGAAAGTTGTAGAAACCGAAACTTGTAATATTGCAAAGGAACAAGAAGAGTCTAAAGAGGTAGATCTTCCAAAACTTGAGAGCGATGATGCAAAGGTAGAGTTGCCAGAGGTTGATGCATTAAATGATTCGAGCTCTGCAGGTGCAGAGTTATTAAATAAAACGACGAGTACCGAACAAATAGGGAAATCAAATAGTGGTGCTGAGAAAGTTTCATTACCTGACTTAGGAAAGAAAATGGAAGCGCAAGTAGAAGCGCTGCAAAAATTTGTAGTGAAACAAGAACGTGTTTTATTCCAGTTAAATCCAGAAAAACTTGGTACATTAACAGTGTTTATGAAAAAACACGGAGATCAAATTGACGTTCACGTAGAAATGGAAAAACACGATGCGAAAAAACGTGTTGAAATCATTTTTGATGAATTGAAATTAAAGTTAAAAGAAAAAGAAATCAATATTCAAATTAGCTATTCAGATAAAGATGAAAATCGTAAAGAACAGCGAGAACAAGAGCAAAGGCAAAAACAGAAATTAGCAAATACAAATCATGAAAAACAACAATCAACAGAATTTGCGGGATTATTGGAGGAATAAAGCGTGCCAACAGTTGGGTTAAATACAACGAGTACAAATCATATTCCGTTACAAGCAGGAGCGCAAAAAAGTAATGTACCTGTTAATGGTGTACAATCGCCAGTGCAACAAAGTAATGGAGTTTCGGCAGGAGCGCAAAAGACTCCTGGGGTAATGGGGAAAGATGATTTCCTAAAATTGTTTTTATCAAGTTTTCAACATCAAGATCCATTTAATGCGATGGATATGAATCAAATGATGAATCAGACAGCACAGTTATCTCTTATGGAACAAGTACAGAATATGACGAAAGCAGTAGATAAGCTGCAATCAACGATGTATTCAACAGCACTTGATGGTGGAATGAAGTTTTTAGGTAAATATGTAAGAGGTGTTGACGGTGACGGAAACAAAGTAACCGGTCAAGTAGAAACGGTTCGCCTTGCGGAAAATAACGATGTACAGCTCGTTATTAACAATAAAGTTGTATCTCTTCGTTTCGTTGAGAGAGTGTCTGATAAACCGATTGGAGAAACAAATCCAGAAGACGCAAAGAAAGACGATCAAAAAGTAACTGAAGAAGTAAAAAATACAAATTCATAAGGAGTGTCCATACGTTATGATTAAAGCGTTATATACAAGTATTACAGGGATGAATGCAACACAAAATGCATTAAGTGTAACTTCAAATAATATTGCCAATGCACAAACAGTAGGTTATAAAAAACAAAAAGCAATGTTTGATGATTTACTATATAACAATTCGATTGGTGCAAAAGGTGACGGTAAATATGCAGGAACGAATCCGAAAAGTATTGGTAACGGTGTGAAAATGAGTGGTACGGTTACGGATTATAGTGATGGTACAATTACGTTAACAGGTGGCAAAACACAAGCCGCAATGGAAGGTAATGGTTTCTTCGTTGTAGGTGATTCAAAAGGCGGAAATATGGAATTTACTCGTAAAGGTACGTTTGGGATATCTTCAGATTACTATATTACGAATACTGAAGGTCAATACGTATTTGCATACCCTGCAAATGAGGCAACCGGTGAAGTTGATTTATCTGGAATTCCAGGACCGTTGCAAATTCCAATGGGAACAGCAATTGGTGGTATTCGAACATCGAAAGGGACAATTAAAGGGAATATTCCAACTGGTGAAAAACAAATTACACAAGATTTACCTGTATATGATAATGCAGGGAATACATGGACAATGCGTGTAGAGTTTAAACAAACGAGTGAACATAATTATACATATAAAGTACAAATGCGTAATGACTCGAAAAAAGAAACAGAGTTTAAGGATGTTCCAGGTGCAGGTGGTAATATGACATTTGATGCTGTTGGAAATCCAAATCCGAAAGAGCAAGGAGCAAATATTCCATTTGACGGTGGCTCTATAAAATTAGACTTAAGTCATTTAACAAACCATCCAACAGATAAAACATTATCAGTAACAGACGTAGATGGTAGAGCAGCAGCGACGGTTAAAGATTGCTTCATTGCTGACGGTGGATATGTGATGGTAAAATATTCTGATGGAAGTATGAAATCTGCAGGTCAATTAGCTGTTGCGATGTTCCCGAACGAAGGCGGACTAATGAAAACAGGTAATGGTAACTATACAGCGACGAATACAACAGGTATTTTAGCTCTTGGTGCATCTGGTCAAAACGGTGCGGGTAAAGTACGTGGTGGTGCACAAGAAGGTGCAAACGTAGATTTATCTGTAGAGTTCGTTGACTTAATGTTATACCAACGCGGATTCCAAGGAAATGCGAAAGTAATTAAAGTTTCAGATGAAGTATTAAATGAAGTTGTAAACTTAATTCGATAATATATCGTAATGAAAAAATGTAATGGAGTAGAAAGGGTTTTTTATTCGTATGACAAGACAAGAGCGAATTTTACAATTGCCTTTTTTCGAAAATAAACGTGAACTTGCCGAGCAAGTATTAAAAATAGAACGAGAAGAGCATGTATATTTACCAGATCAATTTGAAATTAAGCAAGTGCCTCCGTATTCATTTGGCGAAAAACAAGCAATCATTGGCCGTATCCATGAGTTTTATTTCATAAGTGTTGGTAGCGATAGCGTTTGGAAGTATCAACTGTTTAAGGATGAGATGAAGTGTCGTGAGTTTTTTGTTATGTTGCCAAATATTACGGATCAGCAGATAGCGTTTTGGTTTAATAACATAGAGTTATTGAAAGGTTCTTAAAAGCACTTTTTAGGTTTTGAGAGAGGACCTGGCGATGTTTTGGAGCGGTTAGTGCCTAATAGAGTCCCGACCGATGTGTAAGACCAGAGATATGTAGCGTTACTAGAGTAGTGTGGTAGTGTAAGAAGTGGTAATATAAAATAGTTTTAAGTTAATTTAAGGTAGTTGTAGTATACAATTAGACTGAATTTCTATAAAAGGAGAGGTGAGGAGGATGGCGCAAAATAAGTATCGCGTTACATTCATTTCGCCGAGTGAGGTTGAGCAGCGGACTGTAATGGCGGCGAATAGTTTGCCAGATTTAATTCGTAAAGTAGAGAGTATTATTGCAGATCCAAACGGTTATTTTGTGAATGATAAAAAAAATAATTGTTATTTTAAAGTGATTAAAGAAAATGTTACGTTTATTCAGTATGAGTTACTATTTTCGGATAAGGAAATTCATATTGAAAAATTAAAACATATAGCACCAGTAGTATTAAAACGATTATTCGAAAAAATAAATGACCCGGAATTATATGCACTCGCGCTACTGGATGTTGATATAGCAACGAAAGAATATGTGCTAGCAGAAATGAATTCTGAGCTGAGAATAAGAGTAGAGACCGAGCTTTCGAAAAAATGGGAAGCAATGCCGACGGAAGTTGTAGGAGCACAAGAAGTGTTATTAGAGGCACTTGCTTCGTTTATACAAGATTAATTGTTTTTTTATAAAATGAATCGTTCGACTATCTATATTTTTTATATAGGTAGTTGACTTTTTCGCTTTTATAAAGCTTAATAATTAGATATACGGAATTAATGGAAGGGGAGCGACACCTTTATGTCACAAGCACAAAGTATTTTATTAGAAAGCGGAACAAATGAATTAGAGATTGTTACGTACACTGTTGGTGAAAACCTATTCAGTATTAATGTAATGAAAGTACGTGAAATCATTAATCCATTCCCTGTTACAACTGTGCCAGAATCTCATTATGCAGTTGAAGGTGTTGTTCAAGTACGTGGTGAAATTTTACCTGTTATTAACTTGGCAATGGCTCTTAATTTAAAGTCAACAAAGCCACTTGATCAAACGAAATTTATCATTTCAGAATTAAACCAAATGAAAGTTATTTTCCGCGTTGATGAAGTGCATCGTATTCAACGTATTTCGTGGGAACAAATTGATGAACCAGCTTCATTATCTATGGGACTAGAAGAAACGACATCTGGTATTGTAAAACTAGATGGCAAAATCATTTTACTATTAGATTATGAAAAAATTGTATGTGAAATTAGCGGCACTGGTTATGACAATAAATCAATTGCAGGGTTAGAACAAAAAACAGATCGAGCTGAAAAAGTAATTTATATTGCAGAAGATTCAGCGATGCTACGCCAAATATTAGAAGAAACATTATCATCAGCTGGATATACGAAAATGAACTTCTTCAGCAATGGTGCAGAAGCGTTAGCGCAAATTGAAAAATTAGCGAAAGAGCAAGGCGAAAAAATGTTTGAACATATTCACTTGCTAATTACGGATATTGAAATGCCAAAAATGGATGGACATCATTTAACGAAAGTGGTTAAGGATAGTGAAGTAATGAATCGTTTACCAGTCATTATTTTCTCTTCATTAATTACAAATGAATTATTCCATAAAGGTGAAGCTGTAGGAGCAAATGCTCAAGTAAGTAAGCCAGATATTCAAGAGCTAATTGGTTTAGTTGATAAGTTAGTACTTTAAAAGTTTCTATTTAGCCGGAATAGAAACGCTAGCCAAGTGTTGAGCGGTCAGTGCTTAATAGAGCCCTATGTGATGTTGAGACCAGACATATGGAGTGGTTATAGGTAAGTAGAAGAGCTGGTGTATAACATTTTTCTATTTAGTAGGAATAGAGGAACTACTTATGTAAGGAAGTTTTCAGTGCTTAATAGAGTCTTATGCGATGTGAGTTCAGAGGTATGAAGTAGTTTTAGGTAAGAAGAAGTGAGACTTCGATTGAGAATTTGAAGACTGGGTTTATAACTCTATTCTGTTAGAGAGAGGAAGGAATTAGCCAATGCTACATATGGCTAATTCCTTTTTGGTATTCTATATTTTAAGCTGGTAGAAAAATGAAAGTTTTCTGGAGTGTTTGGTGCTGTATGTATGAAAATTCTTCATTTGAAGATTTTTGATTTAAAAATATAAAAGAACGTATTTTCGATGGTTATTTTATTAATATTTCGTGGTAACGCAAATTTTTTCGGTGAAAAAATATTCAAAATACCATATAATATAATTAAATGTAATTAATATGCAATTTTGCATATTAATAAAAAACATTTTCCAAATTTTTATACTTTCTATACATTTTTGTATGTTTATTATTTGACAGATAATTTCGAACTGTTATAATATGGATATGTAAAAATTGCTATTTTCTTAAAAGACATGGGAGTCAGATGAGAATTGTGAAAGGATGAGGGGGAGTGGCACAGATTATGTATCACCACACAGCAATTAATGTATTAGGTCTTTTACAAAACATGTCAAATAATAAAATGAACGATATGCAACTAGAGGTGGAATTTAAAAAAATAGAAAAAGAATTCCAAGTAAAGTATGAAGAATTAGTTGATTTACATAATAGAATGGTATTATTTCAAATAGATATAGAAAAAAATGGCGGGATGCGAGCATATGAAAAATCAGCAATTACATGGCTGAAGTCTGAACTAGAGCTACTGTATGAAGTGTATCAATTTTGTCAACGTCACGGTTTAAACATTTTAAATATTTCAAAATACGTAAGTAAAAATGAACTAAATCTTTTTCCAAAAACAGAAAGTCAATTGCAAAATACGTATTATAAATTGAAAAAACGTGAAATGCCGTTTGAAAATATTGAAAAACAAAAACCAGGACGAAAGCGAAAATATATACCAGTAAAAGAGACAATCGTTGCAAGAAAACAAGAAAACGAGTACAAATTAAAAGAAGAGATTCAGCATAAAGAGGATGAAAAAAATCTTGTAACAGTTATATCTGGTATCGTTGATAACTTTGAAACAATTAATCAATGTAGTGAAAGGAAAGAAGACGAACTACATCAGTTTATGGAAGGTATTTATAAGCTTTCTAGCATGGCAGCAGGGCGTTCTAGAGAAGTAAAGAATATACGTAGTCTAGAAGGTGAATTGCAGTCGTTACAACTAGAAAATGAAAGGTTAAAACGAGAGAAAGAAGAGCTTGTACAAGATATTAAAGGCATGACGCAGCTTTTAATTCATTTCATTACAAGTTCTGATATCGATCAAATTCGTAAATTACCAACTTTCGTACAAGATTGTAAAATGGAATTACATAAACTAGGGCTATATAATGCACAAGACGGTAAAATGAAAATTATGGTTGATCGTAGCGGACAAGTTATGACCGTAACACAGTAATAAAATTTGGGTACAAAATAAAAGGGAGATACATAGTTTATATGTATTTCCCTTTTATTTTGTATGGAATCGTTCTAAAGAAGGAAGATGAATTTTTACGATTGCAGTAACTTAGAAACCATTTGCGGAATTTGGTTTGCTTGTGAAACCATACTAAGTGCAACTTCAGTTAGCAATTTAAACTTTAAAAAATCGCTCATTTCCTGCGCCATGTCTGCATCTTCAACTTGAGATGCAGCATCTGTTAACGCCATACTTTGGCTATTTAAATTTTCAATATTGAGCTGTAAACGATTTATCATAGCTCCAAGATCGGCACGATGAAGTGACACACTTTGCAAAGCCTCTTCGATTTTACGAATTGCCGCTCTTGCTTCTTGTTCTGTTGAAATCTTGATGTCATGTTGTGTAGGGGAAGGGGAAATATGTTTCGTCATATTTATTGTATGACCGATATCGTCTAATGTAAAAGGGCGGTTTTGACCGTCAAATACGGATAAATCATTAAACTCAGTCATCTCGCCAATATAGCCAATTTGTTCTGTTAAAGACTGAAACTCTTTATTCAGCGAATGACGGTTTTTATTTGAATCTGTACCGTTCGCAGATTGAACAGCTAAATCACGCATACGCTGCAAAATATTCGTCACAGTTTGAAGGGCAGCTTCTGCCGTGCGAAGCATCGATATTGCATCCTCATTATTACGAATCGCCACGCGCATACCACTTGCTCTCGCATGCATACGAGTCACAATTGCAATATTAGCGGGATTATCCGAAGCGTTGTTCAACTTCTTACCAGTCGCCAAATGCTCCATTGCAACATTCATACGCTTCTCATTCTCATACAACGACTGCCTAGCATTCATACTTAAAACATTCGTACCAATACGCATAATAGACACTCCTTATAGATTGATATAGTTAGTGTTCTAAAGCTAATAAACGGTTATGAAAAGAAAAAGGGGCGTATGCTCACTATATCTTTTTGTTTTCATACACGGAACGAGGATAAAACAGGCCCTGACCGCTACTAAATATGATTAGAGCTTCTCTTTAAGTTAAAAAATCTTTCAATCTATCTATATAGAAAAAATAAACCTCTCCGCAAGCAGAGAGGTTTATTCAGGAAACTAACTCAAATGGCTTATTGTAATAATTTAGAAACCATTTGTGGAGTTTGGTTTGCTTGAGAAAGCATGCTGATACCAGCTTCGTTCAAGATTTTGAACTTAGTCATTTCAGACATTTCTTTCGCCATGTCAGCGTCTTCGATTTGAGAAGCAGAAGCTGCCATAGAGTTTTCTTGGCTTTTAAGGTTTGTTACGTTAAAGTCAAGGCGGTTTAATGTAGCACCTAAAGTAGCACGGCTAGAAGCAATTGTTTCTATTGCTTTGTCGATTTTTTCAACAGAAGAAGATGGATCGAATGCTGTTGCCGTAGGTGCTGTTAGTGTTTTAAATTCTGTATTAATCTTTTCTGCAGCAGCTTTGAGAAGAGCATCAGTTTTAGCTGGATCAGCTACTACTTTATCATAAGCTTTGAAAGCATCTTCCATTTTCTCTACTTCTGCTGGTGTATAACCTGATTTGACTTTATTAAAAGCATTTTTTGCATCTGTAACGTCTTGAGCTTGTACAGCTGCATCTGCAGCTGCAGTTTCTAGTCGTTTCATAGAATTATTAAGTGTATCAAGATCATTTTTGTTAACTGTGTTTGAGCCAATAGCTAAATCTGTAATATCTAAGTTTTTAAGTGATGCAGAATCAAGTGAAATTGTAATTTGTTTATTTTTATCATGTGAGTCAAGAGTTTGGATATTAATAGTACTATTAGATCCGTCTAATAATTTTTTGTCGTTAAACTCAGTGTTGTCCGCAATGTATTGAATTTGTTCTTTTAATTGATCAAATTCTTTTTGCATTGCAGCTTGGTTTTTACTAGTATTAGTCTCACTTGCAGATTGGTTTGCAAGGTCACGCATACGAAGTAAGATGTTTGATACAGAGTTTAAAGCTGAGTCAGCTGTACGAATTAAAGACATGCCGTCTTCTGTATTACGAGCTGCAACGTTTAAGCCACCTTCACGTGAACGCATACGAGTTGCAATTGCAAGACCTGCTGCATCGTCAGAAGCGTTGTTGATACGTTTACCACTTGATAAACGGTCCATAGCATTGCTCATTTTTGTTTGGTTTTGGCGCATGTACTCTTGTGTACGCATGCTGTTAATGTTTGTATTAATTCTCATGTTAAGAAACCCCCATTTTTTTATATTGACTTTTCTGCAAATTGAAAAACGGTAATATGCGAAAAAATCAATTTCGAGATTTATTGTAATCCTTGCCACAACGGGTGTCAACTAAAAATTCGAATTAATAAATATAAAAAAATAACAGTTTAACAATATATTCATTTTTTTATTACATAATTATTAAAAGGATTATTGCAAACTTTAAAAAAAAACTCTAATATTAGATTATCTTTGTTTACCGAAAAGGTGATATTATGATAGTTGGAAATATAGTAAAAGAAGTGCTTGCATATAAGAAAGGGCAAATTCAGCAAAAGCTAAGTAGTCCACAAGCATTCGTTAGTAGTCGTTTTCAAGAGAAGTTGCAGAGTGAACCTGCGAAGGAGACCAAGGCTACTACGCAGCCGGCAAAAGTAGAAGATATGAGTCAGCCGGTACAATCTACGAAAATAGAAGCGGTTGTTAATAAACCGGTAGAAACTATTAATAAAGTAGAGGAAGCGAGTAAGCCTGAAGAAAAGGCTGAAACGAAGAAAGCAGATGAAGTGCAAGTTGCGCAAAAAGAGTTTGAACGACGTTTCCCAGAAACGAAAAATGAGGCTGTTGATACGTGGGAATTAACGAAGAAGTATAATATTCAAAAAATACGTTCTTCCAATGAAGGGAAGTATGAGGATATTATTGATCGTGTAAGTCGTACATACGGAATTCCGAAAACGTTAATTCAAAAAATGATTGAAGTAGAGTCTAATTTTAATCCGAAAACGGTGTCACATGCAGGTGCGATGGGTCTTATGCAGCTTATGCCAGCGAATGTGAAGGAGATGGGTGTGAAGAATCCCTTTTCACCAGCTGAAAGTATTGAAGGTGGCGTAAAAGAGTTAAGCGGTTATTTAAAGAAAAATAACGGCGACTTAGTATTGGCGCTTGCTTCTTATAATGCTGGTCCTGGGAATGTGAGGAAGTACGGAGGCGTACCGCCATTTAAAGAAACGCAAGGATATATTAAAAAAATATTAAATATCGACGTTTCAAAATAAGAAGTTTCATATATAGAGAGAACATGAAATTTTCGTGAACATGATATGGGAGTTGGCTAGATTTGAAATTACAAGATGATATTCCGTTAACAATTTATTTTGAAATCGGAAATACGAAAAAGAAAATTGAAGATCTGCTTCATATTACGAAAGGTACATTGTATCGTCTTGAAAATTCAACGAAAAATACGGTGCGTCTTATGCTTGAGAATGAAGAGATTGGAACCGGAAAGATTTTGACGAAGAATGGAAAGATGTACGTTGAAATCGTTGAATTGAAAAGGTAGGGAAGGGGATTGTCATGAGTGGCGAAAAATTAAGCCAAGAGCAAATTGATGCCCTGCTGAAGGCGGTAAATGAAGGCGAGGAAATGCCAGCTTTCGCACAAGAAGCAGGAAAGCAAGAGAAATTTCAAGAGTATGATTTTAATAGACCAGAGAAGTTCGGTGTTGAGCATTTACGTAGTTTGCAAGCGATTGCTTCTACGTTTGGAAAACAGACGTCACAGACGTTATCAGCGCGTATGCGTATTCCAATTGAACTAGAGCCTTCAACAGTTGAACAAGTTCCATTTACGAGTGAGTATGTGGAGAAAATGCCGAAAGATTATTATTTATATTGCGTAATTGATCTCGGTTTACCAGAGCTTGGAGAAATTGTTATTGAGATTGATTTAGCATTCGTTATTTATATTCATGAATGTTGGCTTGGCGGAGATAGTAAGCGTAACTTTACGATGCGTAGACCGTTAACAGCATTTGAGTTTTTAACGCTTGATAATATATTCTTGCTTCTTTGTAAAAATTTAGAGCAATCATTTGAAAGTGTTGTTGCGATTGAACCGAAATTTGTAACGACGGAAACAGATCCGAATGCATTAAAGATTACGACAGCGAGCGATATCATTTCATTACTTAATGTAAATATGAAAACAGATTTTTGGAATACGACGGTGCGTATCGGGATTCCGTTCTTATCTGTTGAAGAAATTATGGATAAGTTAACGTCTGAAAATATTGTCGAACATTCTTCGGATAAACGTAGGAAGTATACGTCTGAAGTGGAAGTGAAAGTAAATCAAGTGTACAAACCTGTTCACGTTGCAATTGGTGAGCAGAAAATGACAATGAGTGAGATTGAACAAATTGAAGAAGGCGATATTATTCCGCTTCATACGAAAGTTTCGGATGAATTACTTGGTTATGTAGATGGAAAGCATAAATTTAATTGTTTTATTGGAAAAGACGGAACGCGTAAGGCGCTCCTATTTAAAAGTTTTGTAGAGTAGGAGGATCCATATGAAGCATGAAGTATCTCCTGTGTCATTAATGGGATTAGAAGATTTTGCAGGAAAGCGAAATGAAGCAGGCAAAGCACATATTGATACTGTTTCAGATATTTCGATTGAACTTGGTGTAAAGCTTGGAAAGTCATCTATTACGCTTGGTGATGTAAAGCAGTTAAAAGTTGGCGATGTTCTTGAAGTAGAAAAAAACTTAGGACATAAAGTAGATGTGTATTTAAGTAATATGAAAGTCGGCATCGGTGAAGCAATCGTAATGGACGAGAAATTCGGTATTATCATTTCTGAAATTGAAGCTGATAAGAAACAAGCGGCGCTTATGAAAGCGCAAAGTCAAATGCAAGATAAAGAGTAGAGGAGGAGTCATATGTCGTATATGACGACCTTATTTCAAGTCGTTTTACTGTTTGGTGCGCTCGGTTACGGTGCATATTATATGACAAAAAAGACGCGCAAACAGCAGTTTTTTAAGCAGGGTGAAAATGGCCATATTCAAGTAAAAGACGGCGTGTATTTAAATCATCAAACGAGTGCCTTTTTATTTGAAGTGGACGGAAAGCAAGTGTTCACTGTTATTAGTAATAACGGTGTACAGTCTGTGCAATTAACCGGAACAGGAAATCAGTTTCAACAAGCACTAGAAGACGCGGTGAAGACTGAAACGAAAAAAGTAGAGGATCCATCATGAGAATAAAGAAACAGTTATCATTATTAGCCGTTATTTTCGTATTTTCTATCGTTTTTTCAATTATTTTTGTAAATCCAGCGTATGCGGCCCCGAACGGTTTTATTAATTTCGAAAATGGAAAAGAGTTTACGAGTAATTCAAGTGTACAACTATTTGCGCTCGTCACCCTTTTATCATTATCTTCTTCTATCGTTCTATTATTTACACATTTTACTTATTTTATGATCGTTCTTGGGATTACACGTCAAGGACTTGGGGTAATGAATTTACCACCAAACCAAGTGCTTGTTGGACTTGCATTATTTTTATCACTCTTTACGATGCAGCCTGTACTCGGGCAACTGAAGAGCGATGTGTGGGATCCGATGACAAAAGAGAAAATAACAGTAAGTCAAGCTGCGGAAACGACAGCTCCTATTATGAAAGAATATATGTCAAAGCATACGTATAAGCATGATTTGAAAATGATGCTGAAAGTACGCGGAGAAGAGTTGCCGAAAGATTTGAAAGATCTTTCCTTATTTACACTTGTACCATCCTTTACGTTAACGCAAATTCAAAAAGGTTTACTAACAGGGATGTTCATTTATTTAGCGTTTGTATTTATAGATTTGATTATTAGTACACTTTTAATGTACCTCGGGATGATGATGGTACCGCCGATGATTTTAAGTTTACCGTTTAAAATACTCGTTTTCGTATATTTAGGTGGATATACAAAAATCGTCGATATTATGTTTAAGACGGTCGCCTGAAGCGCTTGATGCTATGTGATAGGAGTCATATAAATGAATACGTCACCAATTATAGATATTTTCCAAACCTTTTTTTATAAAGGGGTTATGATTTTAATGCCGATTGCCGTTGTAAGTCTGATTGTCGTTATTATTATCGCGGTTATTATGGCAATGATGCAAATTCAAGAGCAAACGCTGACGTTTTTACCGAAAATGGCGAGTATTGTGCTCGTTATTATCATTTTAGGTCCGTGGATGTTCCAAGAGTTAACGATGCTTATTTTAGATTTATTTGATAAAATCCCATCGCTATTGCGTTCGTACTAAGATAGGTGAACTGAAATGAATATGGAATTATGGGCGGCGACGTTTTTTGCGTTTTGTCGCATTACTTCATTTTTATATTTTTTACCGTTTTTCTCAGGCCGATCCATTCCAGCAATGGCGAAGGTTACAGTTGGACTTGCTCTTTCAATTACAGTGGCCGATCAAGTGGATGTCTCTCACATCAAGACAGTTTGGGACGTTGCAGCTTATGCAGCAACGCAAATTGTAATTGGTTTATCACTTTCAAAAATTGTAGAGATGCTGTGGAACATTCCGAAAATGGCAGGGCATATTTTAGACTTTGATATCGGTTTATCACAAGCAAGTTTGTTTGATGTAAATGCGGGCTCACAGTCTACTTTACTATCAACCATTTTTGATATATTTTTTCTCATTATTTTTATTTCACTTGGCGGCATTAACTATTTCGTTGCCACTATTTTAAAGTCGTTTCAATATACAGAGGCGATTTCAAAATTGTTGACGACTAGTTTTTTAGATAGTCTACTCGCAACGTTATTATTTGCGATCACATCAGCGGTTGAAATTGCTCTGCCGCTTATGGGAAGTTTATTCATCATTAACTTTGTTCTAATTTTAATTGCAAAAAATGCTCCGCAATTAAACGTTTTTATGAATGCATACGTAATTAAAATTACGTGCGGTATTTTGTTTATTGCGATGAGTGTACCGATGCTCGGTTATGTGTTTAAAAATATGACGGATGTATTACTTGAAGAGTATACGAAACTATTTAACTTTTTCTTAACGAAGTAGGGGGACGCGCATGGCAAAGGATAATAAAACAGAAAAGGCCACCCCGCAGAAGCGTAAAAAATCGCGTGAAGAAGGGAATATTGCCCGGAGTAAAGATTTAAATAATTTATTTTCCATTCTCGTATTAGCAGTTGTCGTTTATTTCTTCGGGGATTGGCTAGGTTATGAGATTGCAAATTCCGTAGCGGTGCTGTTTGATCAAATTGGAAAAAATACAGATTCAACCGAGTATTTTTATTTAATGGGGATTTTATTACTGAAAGTATCGGCTCCGATATTAATACTCGTATATGCTTTTCATTTATTCAATTATATGATTCAAGTCGGCTTCCTATTTTCTTCTAAAGTCATTAAACCGAAAGCGTCACGTATTAATCCGAAAAACTATTTTACGAGATTGTTTAGTCGTAAAAGTTTAGTAGATATTTTGAAATCACTGTTTTATATGGGATTAATCGGTTACGTTTCGTACGTTCTCTTTAAAAAGAATTTAGAGAAGATTGTTAGTATGATTGGATTTAACTGGACAGCGTCACTTACTGAAATTATTAGCCAAATTAAATTTATCTTTTTAGCCATTTTAATTATTTTAATCATTCTTTCCATTATTGATTTCATTTATCAAAAATGGGAGTACGAACAAGATATTAAGATGAAAAAAGAAGAAGTAAAAAGGGAGCATAAAGATAATGAAGGGGACCCGCAAGTAAAAGGGAAACGAAAAAACTTTATGCATGCGATCTTGCAAGGAACAATTGCGAAGAAGATGGATGGCGCAACGTTTATTGTCAACAACCCGACTCATATTTCGGTCGTACTTCGTTACAATAAACACGTTGATGCAGCACCAATTGTCGTTGCAAAAGGGGAAGATGAGCTCGCATTATATATACGAACACTTGCCCGTGAACAAGAAATACCAATGGTGGAAAACCGTCCGCTTGCTCGTTCTTTATATTATCAAGTCGAGGAAGATGAGACGATTCCTGAAGATTTATACGTAGCTGTAATTGAAGTTATGCGCTATTTAATTCAGACGAATGAACTTGAAGTATAATAGCGCGTTTGGAGGAGATCTCTTTGTTTAAGATAGATTCTGCAAGAACCTATTTTTCTATCTTTTTAGCAGCGTCATTCGTAGTGGCGCTCTTAATTCCACTTCCACCATTTATACTTGATATCATTATCGTTTTTCTACTAAGTATGTCAGTACTTATTTATATGCGAGCGACAAGTATTAACGAGTGGGATGAATTAAAGTCATTTCCGACGATGTTGTTATTAATCGGGATTTTCCGCGTATCGATTAACGTTTCGACGACGCGAGCGATTTTGACAGATGGAAATGCCGGTCATGTTATTGAAGAGTTCGGCCAGTTCGTAATTGGCGGAAACTTATTAATTGGTATCGTTATTTTTACAGTATTAATCATATTTCAGTTTATCGTTGCAAACGGTGCATCTCGTACAGCTGAAGTAGCAGCTCGTTTTACACTTGATTCTTTACCGGGGAAACAAATGTCTATCGATGCTGATTTAAACCAGCGTATTATTTCAGAAAAAGATGCACAGGCAAAACGAAAAAAATTAAATATGGAAACAGAGTTTTACGGGGCGATGGATGGTGCCGGAAAGTTCATTAAAGGGGACGTTATTTTCGGGATTGTCATTTTATTCGTAAACATTATTTTCGGTTTAATTGTCGGCATGATGCAGCAAAGAATGAGCTTTGCAGATGCAGCTCTTCATTATACACAGTTAACTGTCGGTGACGGAATCGTAAACCAAATCGGTTCATTAATGCTTGCAATTTCAACAGGTATTATCGTAACGCGTGTATTTGACGGCTCACCGGATACAGTAACAGAAGGTATCTTTAAAGAGTTATTAGCGCATGAAGTCGTTGTATATGCACTAGGTGGTTTATTTATTGCAATGGGTATTTTTACTCCGCTACCGTTTTTACCATTCGCACTCGTTGGTGGAACGATTATCTTCTTAGGCATTCGTAATAAAAATCGAATAAAGAAAGAAAAAGAAGACGAGCTTCAAAAAGAATTAGAAATGATTCAAGGTGAAGATGAGCAACTGCAACAAGTGGAAGATTCATTCGGAGTATTTACGGATAAATATCCGATTATTGTAGAACTCGGTTTAGATTTAGCAGCACTTGTAAAGCAGAAAATTAACGGGGAAACAGCTCGTGATAAAGTTGTTCTTATGCGGAAGTCGATTATTACTGACCTTGGTATTAACGTTCCTGGAATTAACTTTAAAGATAATACGAGCTTTAGACCACGTGGTCGTTACATTATTCGTATTAAAGGTGCGAAGGCGGCTGAAGGTGTTTTAAAATCAGGTTATTTATTAGCACTAAAAACACCGAACGTAATGGCTGATTTAGATGCAGAACCAGCGAAAGATCCAATTTTCGGCGAAGATGGATATTGGATTTTAGAGCATATGGTGCAAGATGCACAAATGAAAGGCTATCAAGTGTTAGAGCCACTTAGCATATTAATTACACATTTAGATGTTGTCGTAAGGCGTAATCTGCATGAATTAATTCAGCGCCAACATGTAAAAGACTTAATTAACTCGCTTGAAAATGATAATGGCGTTCTATTAGAAGAGATTAAGAAGAAAGAAATTGATTTATCACTCGTTCAAAATGTTATTAAACAACTTCTAAAAGAAGGTATTTCTATTCGTGATTTACCAACAATTATTGAAGGTATTATTGACGGAAAAGAAGTGAATCAAAATCACGTTGATGGTGTGACATCATTTGTTCGTGAATGTATTTCAAAAGTTATTTGTGAAAATGCGAAAAATCCGGACGGAAAAATTTATGCAGCGCTCTTCTCTGATTCAATTGAGTTAGATGCGGATGTTGTGAATAATTCATATCAAGGTTACTTGTTAAACTGGGATTTAGATTTAGAAACACGTGTCGTTGAGCAAGTGCAGCGCGTCTTTAAGCAAGCACGTTTAATGGGAAGAGAACCAGTGTTATTAACACGTAGAAAAGATTTTAGATTTGCAATTGTAAGACTGCTAGAACGTTATCAAGTAGAAGCACAAGTACTTTGTATTAGCGAATTAGCACCAGAAATTGTTGTGGATCAAATTGCCTATATTGAATAGTAGGGGGTGAAGTAATGGAAAGTACAGAAAAGAAAGAAGCGTTAATGCGAATAAAAGCAGCTTCGAAAAATGAATTGTATCGAAAGTTATTTGACCAATATGGTACAGATTATTATTACGTTGTCGATGAAAGTGTAAAACGAAATATACCGTTTTTCTGGAAAAAGGATTATGAAATGTTAGTTGCTTTTCCAGAAGAAAAACAGGAAGAAGTGAATGAAGGTACAGCTCAATTTCATGAACAGTTAATGGATGTTGTGAATGATCCTTCAGAACAAATTGTGAAGGCGAATGGAATTCAATCAGTACTGCACAATTTAGAAAACGTAACGACTTCTATGTCATACGCGGCAATGCAAACAGGAAATAGTGAAGAATGGGCAAGAAAAAAAGAAAAACTATTAAAGCTGTTTGAAAAAGGAATTGTCGTGGTGAAACAGACGAAAGAAACGGAAGTACCGAAAAAGAAAAAAGTTGTGAAACAAGTCGTTCCGGTAAAGAAAGAAGAAGTAGTTCCAAAGAAAGAAAGTCAAGAATCTGTACCGTTTATTATTCAAAAGGTAATTCGGATGCTAGAACAAAACGATGTGGAACAATATTTCATTTATGCATATGCTGAAAAGTTAAAAATAAAGTTTGAAAATGCAACGATGATTACGGAAGAAGAAGTTATTAGGTACATATTGGAAGATATGAAATCTCATTTCAATACGGAAAACGTCTTTGAAAAAGAAGTACAAACAATTGCATTAATCGGTCCAACTGGTGTTGGTAAAACGACGACGCTTGCGAAAATGGCATGGCAATTTCACGGTAAGAACAAAACAGTTGGTTTTATAACGACAGATCATTCGCGCATAGGGACAGTGCAGCAATTGCAAGATAACGTAAAGATAATTGGATCGGAAGTAATTGCTGTGCGTGATGAAGCTGCAATGACAAGAGCGCTTACGTATTTTAAAGAAGAAGCGCGCGTCGATTATATTTTAATTGATACAGCCGGAAAAAATTATCGTACGACAGAAACAGTAGAAGAAATGATTGAAACGATGGGACAAGTAGAGCCAGATTATATTTGTTTAACGTTATCAGCTTCGATGAAAAGTAAAGATATGATTGAAATCATTACAAACTTTAAAGATATTCATATAGATGGTATTGTGTTTACAAAATTTGATGAAACAGCAAGTAGTGGTGAATTGTTGAAAATTCCAGCAGTATCATCAGCTCCTATTGTATTAATGACAGACGGCCAAGACATAAGGAAAAATATACATATCGCTACAGCTGAACATTTAGCGAAACAAATGTTACAAACATCGTAGAAAAGAGGTGAAGAATAAGGCGCTTGCCTTATTCAAACGAATATGAACGGTCTTTATATAGGTTCTATGGGTATGATGAACTACATGCAGCGAATTAATGTTCATTCGAATAACGTTGCAAATGCTCAAACGACAGGATTTAAAGCAGAAAATATGACGTCTAAAGTATTTGATGTACAAGACACATATCGCCGCGGAGATGGGGCGGTAACAAATATCGGTTTGGTCGATTATGCTGTAGTACCAGCTGCAACACATGTGAATTTAGTACAAGGAAATATACAAATGACAAATAGCGCTACAGATTTCTTTTTAGATGACGGCGCAGCCGGCACAACATCATTTTTCGTTACTTCTAAAAATGATGAAACGTTTTTAACGAGAGATGGTAGTTTCACATTAAATAGTGATCGTTATTTACAAACATCTTCAGGTGCTTTCGTAATGGGAGAGAATAATGAGCGTATTCGTATTCCGGAAGGAGCAAAGGTTGCTGTACAAGCAGACGGTACATTATATGATGAAGTAACACAAAATAATATTGCTCGTTTGCAAACAAAAACAGTAGATGCAGAAACGAATGCTCGTCTCGTGCAACGTGAAAATAAAAGCTTTACACTAGCAGAAGGAAACATTGCTAATTTACCGAACGGAACAGGAATAGTAAAAAATCATATGCTAGAAAATTCAAATGTAGATATGACGAAAGAGATGGCCGATCTTATGACGGATCAAAAGATGATTCAAGCATCACAGCGCGTTATGACGTCATTTGATAAAATTTATGAAAAAGAAGCGAATGAAATATTGAGATAAAGGACTTCCAAAAGTGGGAGTCTTTTTTGTTATTGCTTTTATTACAGTTACATCATAAAATGATAATGATTATCAATATCATTTTATCTATTTTCATAAGAACAGAATTTCATAATGACAGCAATATTTGTTTAACTAAGTGAATTAAAAACAAGGGGATGGTGTATATATGTCTACAAAGAATCAACTTTGCATTGGATTATGTTTAATTTCTAGAAAGAAAGAACAAGAGAATGAGTTTAATTCCGGAATTGATGAACAAGTAGAGTTGGCACTACAGGCAGAAAAGGCTAAGTTAGATTTTGTTTTTAAAGCCGATTATTTAGTGGCGCACCCAGATTTAATTGCTCGTAATAAAGGGAATGTCATTTTAGACCCGACGTTACTGTTTACTGCTATTGCTTATGCGACAGAAAAAATTGGAGTCGTTACAACTGCTTCAACTTCGTTTTATCCACCATATATATTAGCAAGGCAATTACAATCGTTACACTGGATTAGTAACGGCCGAGTAGGGTGGAATATTGTTACATCCATTGACGGTGCTGAAAACTTTGGTGAGGAAGAGATGCCATCATCTGAGGAACGATACGCGAAAGCGGCAGAATGTACAGAGTTAGTAAGAAAACTTTGGAGGAGCCATCCTTATGAAGTGTTGAAAATAGATAACACTGAAGTTATTAGAGAGATGGCTAAGCCAATTGAACATAGCGGTGAATATTTTGAGGTAAAAGGTCCACTTAATATTCCGCAGCATATATCAGGAGAAATGCCATTATTTCAAGCTGGTGCTTCAGAGTCTGGTCGGAATTTTGCTGCTTCTGTTGCTGATGCAATTTTTGCCGCAACGCCAGATGTAGAGTCAGGAATTGAACTTCGTCAAGATTTAAGAAGAAGAGCAGAACAGCATGGCCGAAAGCAAGATGCTATACGCGTATTACCTGGATTATATTTCTTTATAGGTGATACATATGAAGAGGCGCTAGAAATGCATAGGCAAGCTCATCAACATCTCACAAAAGAGAAGAGATATGCGTTACTTGAAATGGTTCTCGGATTAGATGCGAGGGGGATTCCGCTAGAAAGTAAAATTACCGAAGAGATGCTGCCAAGTCGGGATCAAACTGTACGTAGTAAAACACATGCAGAATTATTACGGCATTTCATTATTAAAAATGAACCAACAGTTGAACAAATACTAGAGCGACCAGAAGTTGTTGGATCGGCTCATTGGGTTGCGGTTGGTACACCAAAAGACGTTGCGAAGCAAATTATGGATAGGTTTGAGGCCGGAGCGTTAGATGGATTTATTGCTATTCCAGGAGGACCTCCCAAGTCACTAAATCTATTCTTTAGTGAAGTCATTCCTTTATTTGTGAAGGCAGGGGCATTTAGGGAAGAGTATACAGGTTCTACTTTACGGGAGCATTTGGAGGGAAACATATTAAATACTTTACAGTTAAAATAAATAATAGCATGTAGAAAAAAGCCTTATTATAAAAGGCTTTTTTTGTTTGAAATTAAAAATTCTGAAATATAAGTTGACTGTATGAATATTATTTTTTATATTAGTAGGTATAACTATAACTACTAAAGAGGTGAGAGTATGAAAACGGCATTATATTTAGAAGATGCATACAAAACAAGTTGCGAGACAGAAGTGATAAGAGTGGAAGGGAATAAAGTATTTGTAAAAGAAACAGTTTTTTATCCAACTGGTGGAGGACAGGAATGTGATACGGGTGTCATTGTACAAGATGGGTCTGTATTTGAAGTTGAAAAAGTAAAGAAGGAGCAGGGAGAAATAGTTCACTATATAAAAGATGAAGCTCAAGTAAAATTAGGTCCAGTTAAATTAGAGATTAATTGGGAAAGACGTCATAATTTAATGCGTCATCACTCTTTACTGCATCTTATCGGAGCTGTTGTTTATGAAAAGTATGGAGCTCTATGCACCGGAAATCAAATTTATCCTGATAAAGCACGTATCGATTTTAATGAGTTACAAGAGTTATCGAGCGTGGAAGTAGAAGAAATTGTTGAGGAAGTGAATAAACTTATTAAGCAAAATAAAGAAATTTCCACTCGTTATATGAGCCGCGAAGAAGCAGAAAATGCTGTAGGAATGATTAAAACAGCAATAAATCTCCTGCCAACTACTATCCAAGAAATCCGCATTGTTACAATTGAAAACTTAGACGAACAAGCTTGTGGAGGCACACATGTGAAAAGCACAAGTGAAATAGGAACACTTGTTATTGATAAAGTAAAAAGTAAAGGGAAGCAAAATCGTCGTTTTGAAGTAAGAGCGATTTAGATTGTGAGGGGTTACCGATGGATGAAATTATAAAGGAATTACAAAAGTTAGGATTTTCCCAATATGAATGTAAAGCGTATATTGGATTGTTAAAACATTCCCCAGTAACTGGCTATGAAGTGAGTAAACAAACAGGAGTACCTCGTTCTATGATTTACGAGGTACTCGGTAAGTTAATGGATAAAGGAGCGGTGCATATTGTACCTTCTGAACCAGTTAAATATGTATCAGTACCAGCTACCGAATTAATGAATCGAATGCGAAAAGACTTTGAAAAGTCCTTTGAATTTTTAGATGAGAAATTAAATTGTTTAGAACAAGAAAGACAGATTGATGTAATTTCACATATTCGCTCAAATGATCGTGTTTTAAAAGAAATATGCAATATAATTAATAGGGCAAAGGAAGAATTATGGATTTCTGTATGGGAAGACCAAGTGCATGAAATTGAGCCATACATTCATCAAAAGGAAGAGGAAGGCGTACATATATTTTCAATCTTATTTGGAGCTCCAGAAACAAAAATAGGAGCGACGTTTCACCATAATTATATGACGCCTCACGTTGTTGAAAAGAGAATGGGTGGTCATTTAACTGTTATTGCGCGTGATGGAGAGGAAGTATTAATTGCGAACTTCTCAAATGATAGCACTTCATGGGCCGTTACAACGTATGACCCAGCGCTAGTTCTCGTTGCTACAGAGTATGTGCGGCACGATATTATGGTTGAAGAAATCACGAAGGAATTTGGGGCTGATAAGTTAGATACGTTATGGCGTGAAAATATAGATTTAGTTCATGTCGTAACAGGAAAACGAACTTTAGAAGGAATGGAGGATGATAGAGATGAGTAAAGCTCAGGCACATGTAGCTTTGCAGAGCGATGATACATTTCAGCAAGGAGTAAAAGATTGTTTACCAACTGTATTTGGTTACTTGAGCATCGGTATAGCAGCTGGTGTAATTGCAAAAACAGTAGGTTTTTCTATCATTGAAATTGCATTTATGTCCACTTTAATTTATGCAGGTTCTGCCCAATTTATATTAGCTGGTATGTATGCAGCCGGTGCTCCTGCTTCCGCAATTATTTTTACTGTATTTTTTGTTAACTTGCGCCACCTTCTTATGAGTGCTGCACTCGCGCCGTACTTTACGAAAATTCCTCTATTTAAAAACTTAATCATCGGTTCGCAAATTACAGATGAAACTTTCGGCGTTGCAGTGCAACACGCGGCGCAAAAAGGATATTTAGGTGAAAGATGGATGATCGGGCTTAACGTAACAGCGTATTTAAATTGGATTCTTGCTACTATTATTGGTGGGCTGTTTGGTGAGTGGATACCAGATCCACATACATACGGGATGGATTATGCATTACCAGCGATGTTTATTGGATTATTTGTTCTTCAGCTCATAAGTAGTAAACCAAAACTAGCAATTCATTTAAGTGTTGCAATTGTAGCGATTATCATCGCATACGTTTCACACCTATTTATGCCAGATAGTATAGCGGTTATTATCGCAACCTTACTAGCTGCGACGATTGGAGTGGTGATTGAAAAATGGAAATGAGATTAGATGTATTATTACTTTTACTAGCAGCAGGAGCTGTTACACTCGTGCCACGTATTTTACCTCTACTCGTATTTAGCAAACTACAAATTCCTGACTGGGGTTTAAAATGGTTAAATTACATACCAATTGCGATATTAGCAGCGCTTTTAGCACAAGTTTTATTTATGCATGAGACGATGCAGTGGGATTACCTTATCGCAGCAATTCCAACATTTCTTGTTGCAATATATACTCGTAGTTTATTAGGTACAGTATTAACGGGAGTGGTTGTGATTATTTTGTTACGTTTCTTTTTCTAAAAAGGATTACGTTCATATAATAGCGAAAGGTATAATAATATAAATTGTATAGGGGTGGTGTTATGATACTTTTAACGATAGGAGCAATATTATTAACGTTATTTATTTTCTTTATTATCGGCTTTATTACATTTATGATGTTTGTTGATAGGGCGACACCTCAAATATATTATACACCTTGTGAATCAGTGACAGTGAAAGCTAAAGGTAAACATAGAAGGAAGAAAAGGTGAAAGTTGGCTTTTCTTCCTTCTTCTATTACATCCCCGAAAGAATTAACAAAAATAACCCAAATAAAAAACTAATAAAGTTTCACTTTACAAGAAATGAATCTATTACATTGTATGCTTGTTTTGTAGAGTTCTCGCTATATTTTTCAGTGTACGGATTTAGAAATCCATGTTCACCGTGTAGTTGTTGTATTTCTAGTAAATGATTTTTTTGTTGCTGCAATGTTTGAATTAAAGAGGATACTGAAAAACTAACTTCTTTTTCAGGAAATATAAGTAGTGTAGCGCATGTAGGCTTTATGTGAACATAGTCGCGTATACGAGAACCGTAACATCCGATAATAAAATCTATTTTCGGATTGTTACTACATAGCCATGAGATGGTAGCTCCAACACTAAAGCCGATAAGTCCAATATGTGTATAACTACTAGAAAGATGAGAAATGAATTCTTCAATTTGCTTTTTTCCATAATCAAATCCAATATGATTTACAAAATGTTGATATGCTTTTTCTTCATCACGATAATGAAATGCATGTTGTAAGTGTAGAAGATTAGGACAGAATACGTCTATATGAGATGAAGTAAAGTGCTGGGTAACATGATGCATATGGTCGTTCACACCATATATTTCATGAACAATAACGAGAGCTAATTTTTCCTTCATAGTTATATTGTGCCTCTTTGAAACTTAAATTCTTTCTCAACAAGGCAAATACGCAGATGGAAGTTTTCATACCATTGCTCACGACCTCTTTTTTTCGCTTCTTTATGTAAGGCGTTCTTCTTCCAATTTTCAATTGCATCAAGTGATTCCCAATAAGAAATTGTTATTCCGAGCCCAGAATTACCTCGTGCACTTTCTACACCTAAAAATCCAGGTTGTTGCTTTGCAAGCTCCTCCATTTTTTCGGCAACGGTATTATAGTCTGTTGTATCATTTGATAAATTAGAAGTGAATATCACGGCATAATAATGATTCGCCTTTTGTGAAGCATTTTCCATATAAATTCCCCCTTTAATAAGTATTTTAGCATGTAAAAAAAAGAAAAGAAGCATGACGCTTCTTTTCTTTTTTACGCTGTGAATTTTAATCCAGCATATATTTTACGACCCTTTTTTTGAATCCAACACACTTGTGCATTTCTCTTTTGAATATTACGCTCTTCCATTGTTACTTGTATAATTTGGTCAATTACAAGTGGGATGTTCGTTTGTACTTGGCACCCACCTGTACTATAGTCGATAATGGTCGCTTCAATTGGCATCCCATTCATATGCAATATTCCAGGGGACATCAGTTGCTCACGTATATGTTGTCTGCGAAATTGTCTTGGTGCTTTTTTTGTGTTTTTTATGAAAGATGCAATTGCTAGTGTAAGAAATGCTTTATCGTACACCTTTTCCACCCGGTCATTAACCGGTTTACTAAATAGATGAAGAATAAGTTTACAATATTGCTCATGGGATACATCATCAAATGATACACCAACTTGTACAGAATTTTCTTGTCTCCGAATCCATTTTTTTGTACTATGAATCTTTTCTACCTCGCCAAAAGATAGCATATAGGAAGATAGACTTGATAAAGTTTCAAATGGAATGGAGGAATCTAATTCAAAACGTGCCCCCGTTTCACTAATATCAAGGACATTGCAAGAAATGATCATATCTTCGGCATATAAAGTACCTGGTAAATTTACTACGAAACGTTCTGAATTTCGAAAACGCGGTCTTTCAAATGCTACAAATAGTGAAGTGACAATAGCTATCCCGTTGTATAGTACCCAGAAAATATTAATATATAAGCTCTCACTTTCAATATGATATTGCTCAGGGTATAAGAGCATAAGTGTTGCTCGAATAAGTGCAATAATTGTTAAAATGAGTAATATGAGATGAGGCATGCTTGCAATCCATAAAAAATGCCTTGTATTATTTTGAACTCCCTTTCTTGTCACATGAAATTGAAACTTCTTATGTAAGAAAGTTTCTGATAAAATAGCAAATCCCATATAAGGAGCCATAGCAACTTCGTACACATGACTCCACGTAGTTGTTCGTTTTTTATTAGAAACAGCTTTGAAAATAAGCTGTGATGTTAAAAAGGCAGGTGCCCAGAACATAAATAAGTGCATGAAATTAATTTCTAAACTATAAATATCAAATACTAAAAATAATAGCGGTGCTAGTAAAAATATCATTTTATAAACACCGAAAAACCAATAATGAATTCCATCTGCATATAAAAGACGCTGCATAAAAGATAATCCTTTTATAGTGAAAGGATTCCATTTTTTTACGACTTGAATGTTCCCTCTACACCAGCGGTCCCGTTGTTTTAATAAATCACTAAATGTTTCTGGGGATAATCCAACAGCTAGTGTTTCATTGACAAATATAGTTTCCCATTTGTTAGCTTGTAGTAGCATACCAGTTGCCATATCTTCAGTAATAACTCCAGTCGCAAATCCTCCAATTTCTTCAAGCGCGGTGCGGCGAAATAGGGCGTTACTACCAACATACATCGTAGCATTAAAGCGATCTTTCCCTTCTTCTAACTGGCGCATAAAGAAATCTTGTTCATTGGCGATGTTATCTTCAAAAAACAAATTATATTGGAAAGGATCAGCATTATAAAAAACTTGTGGTGCTTGAACGAATACAACATTATTTTTAGAAAAATAACCAATCGTTCGCTCTAAAAAGTTAGCTCGTGGTATCATATCGGCATCCATTGTTACGATAATATCACCTTTTGAATGAAGCATCGCATGATTTAAATTTCCAGCTTTTGCATGCTTGTTTTCGGTGCGAGTTATGTGATGAACAGAAAAATCTGCCGCAAGTTGCTTTACACTTTCACGGCGCCCGTCGTCACAAATATAAATGTTTAGTAACTCTTTCGGATAAGTAATCAACGTACAACCAACTACAGTACGTTTTAACAAATCGATCGGTTCATTGTAAGTGGCAATAAATATGTCGACAGTAGGTAGTTTTTCAAAAGTGGATAATGGTACTTCTTTCCGTTTATATGGTTTCCATGAAACAATGCTAAAAACGATAGATTGTAAGTAACCAGCCCATTCTGTAATTAACAATATAATACCAGCGATAATACTTATGAGATTAATAGTTGGTAACGAATAAAAAGTTCGCCAAATAAGATAAATAGCATTACAAATGAGAAATAGAATAATAAGTAATTTTTTTGACCATAAATATTTGTGTGCAAGGGCGTAAGTAATAATGATTACGAAAAAAATAATACCTAAACCTTCGTATATAGAGAGGCTCATACAATTCCTCCTTTATGTATAGAGTTGGAAATAGAAAAAACTTTATGTTATTCATCTATAAAGATTTAATTATTTTCAGATTGTACAATATCACAAAATATAGGTTTAGAGTATAAAATTTACATTTTCTTATTATAAGCTTAAAAAATTAGAAGAAATAATAGTTGTATTTTTGATTCATAAGAAAAATGCCACTTCAAAAGAGAAGTGGCATTTCTTATATTTCCTCTAAGCTATTAACTGGAACAGTTAATTCGCGTCCTGGGTTTTTTACTTCATATATGCGGGCGGTTTCATTGCTTTCATCGACGTGTTGAATCATAACAGGCATGCCTTGAAAACTGACATTGGCTTGTTCCGCTGACACAGAAAGCTCTATTGCACGTTGTATATTCATTTATATTCCTCCCATCATTATTATCTTTGCTAAAAAAGAGGAATAATATACCATTTAGAGATATTCTTAAAGTTTTTGTATTATTTGTAATGTTTCTTTAATAAATGAAGAAAAGATGGAATTAGGATAACCATCCATCGTTTGAACTGCTTCTTTTGCTTCTTTCAGAGCAGCCGTTTTATCTTGAAGTTCTATATGACACAGGGCACGATATGATCCAGCTGTTAATAACCATGACTGATCAAGTGGATGACTCATATAATCTGGAATGTTAGCACGTTTTAATGTTTCCAAAGCTTCCTCGTAACGTTTTAAACCATACAGAGATTTTCCTTTTTCAAGATAATACAATCCATCGTCTTGAAAAATCGGTACATCTTTTAGTTTTTCTCGGAATTGTTCTAAATGTTCTAATGCAATTGTATATTCATTCGTAACGGTATTGTAGTAATAAGCTTTTAATATATCTATATTTGCAGCGGATAAAGTATCTTCTGTAAAAATGGCAAATTGCTCCGATTTTTTTATGTAATATAAATATCGTTCTTTATCGGTTGTAATGATTTTTTGATAAGATAAAATACGGTAAAATTCATCTGTTTTATAATACACTTGATGTTTTTTTGAAAATGCAAGTGCATCTAAAATGATTTTTTCACATTTTTCATAATTACCATATGCGAGTAAAATAATTGCTTCTTTTAAATATAATTGTATATGTGTAATAAGATCCATTTCTAAATTCTTCGTTTTATATTCATCGCGAATTCTGCTAATCAACTGTAAACATTCTTTATATTTTTTCCGTTTGTAGAGCATATAGTAAAACAGTAGTTTCGTTTCAGTACTTTCACGATACAAAGTATATTTTTCAAATATAGAAACAGCTGTTTCAACGTAATATTCAATATTGTAATCGTTCATAATGGCCGCTCCAGTTATGAACTGTTTATATAAACGTGCTGTGTTTAAAGTAAGGGGTAGTTCTTTTTGAACGATAGGTAGTAAAGTTTCATATACTTCATCGCATTTATTTGCTTTTATTAATGGCTCCATTTTTTGAATGAGTGCTACAATTTCTACATCATCTTCTTCTAATAAAAAACTCGTTTCACATCCAAGTTTTTCAGCAATATATTGTAATGTTTTCATGGAAGGCGTAGCTTTTCCATTTTCAATTTGACTAAGCATACTTTTTGTTAGTACTGAACCTGCTAAATCAGTTTGAGTAAGCTTTTTTTCTTTTCGTAACGTTTTAATTTTTGCACCGAGAGTAGCCATTATATGCTCCTTTATAATTTTGAAGTTAAATACAATTAAACTTTTTGTTGTAAAAATTGGAAAGTTAATTATATAATAAGTTTAACACAATTTAACTTTTAAGGGGAGAGTGTCATAATGGGGGATGTAAATATAGGTCAAAATGATTGGAAAATGAAGATTGCAACGAGAAATATTATTTTAATGATGATTGGAAAAATGACGTCCTTGTTAGGAGCGGGTATTTATACGTTTGCAATGGGATTATACGTATTAAAGACTACTGGTTCAGGGATGGGGTTTGCAATTACGCTCGTTTGCGGATCACTTCCAAGGATGATCTGTGGTCCAATTGCTGGTGCTGTAGCAGACCGTGTGAATCGAAAATGGCTTGTCATTGGTACTGATTTATTAAGTAGTTTAACGATGCTTAGTATGTTTATTCTTGCTACTATATTTGGACCATCACTTCTTTTTATTTATATTTCAGCAGCATTATTATCAATTTGTGCAAGTTTTTATTCCGTTGCATTAACTTCGTCTATTCCGAGTTTAGTAGATGAAGGACGTATTCAAAAAGCGAGTGCTTTAAATCAAACGGCGGCTTCTTTATCAAATATTTTAGGGCCGATTATTGGCGGAGTTGTATATGGTTTCTTTTCAATTAAATCGTTTTTCCTATTAAATAGTATTACGTTCTTTTTAGCAGTTATTTTGCAATTATTTATCGTATTTGATTTATATAAAAAAGAAGTGGTTGAGAGTACAGAGCATTTCTTGACGAGTATAAAAGAAGGTTTTTTATATGTAAAAAGACAACGTGAAATATATGGTTTAATGAAAATAGCATTGTGGGTAAACTTTTTTGCGTGTGGTCTAACAGTTGCACTTCCATACATTATCGTCCATACATTGCATTTATCTTCAAAGCAACTCGGTACTGTAGAGGGAATGTTAGCAGTCGGGATGCTAATGGGAGCGATTGCTTTATCAGTGCGTAAAGAAGTGAATAATCCGTTTCGTTCTATTTATACTGGACTGTTTTTGTTTGCAGGTTTAAGTTTATGTACAGTCTTTCCGTTGTTAGTTATCATTCCAAAATTAGCAAGTTTTATTTACTATATTGCTTTTATGATGTTAACTGGTATAGCAATTATGATTGTAAACATTCCAATGCAAGTACATATGCAAAAAACGACAGACCCGAGCTACCTAGGGCGTGTGTTTGGCCTACTTGAAACAATTGCGACTGCAATCGCACCACTTGGTATGATTGTATATGGACTACTATTAGATATGTTGCCGACTAGCATTGTTATGATGACAATAGGCGGAGGTTTATTGTTAGTTGTATTAGTTGGAGTAAAGCAACATATGGCGAAAAAACAAGTAGATGTGTCCGCTTAAAAATAAGAAAATAATAAAAATTTGACTTATTATTATAAAAATGACTAAATTGGTATTTTAGTTTTTGAAACTCTTTTTCATGTATGTTAAAGTAAAGTGAGCTTGCAAAGAAAAGGAGACAACAGCATGAAAAAATTAAGTTTTGTTATGCTTTTTCTATTAATCGTAATGGCTGGATGTAGCAATTATGACACATATATTGAAACAGGTATGCAATCATTGAAAGATGAAAAGTATAGTGATGCAACAATGTGGTTCGAAAAAGCAGAAAAAGAGAAATCAGGAAATGAAGCGAAATCATATAAAGAAGTTGCTGAGAAAATGGATCACGGGGCAACAGCATTAAAAGACGGTAAGTATTTAGAAGCGAAAGACATTGCAAATGAAGTGTTACAAAAGAAAAAAGATGATGCACTTGAAAAAGCTGTAACATCAAATGCAGAGAATATGCTTCAAAAAGCAAAAGATGTAGAAGAGAAAGTGAATGAAAGAGTAGCAAAGCGTAGAAAGGTAGAAGAAGAAGGAATCGATAAAATTATTAAAGCTGTCGATAGTATAGATGAAGTGAAAGAAAAAGAGAAGAAAGTATCAGAAGCATTAGATAAGGCTGAAGAGGCGCAAGCAAAAATTGAGGCAAAGAAAAATAAATAGATTTATAGTGTAAAAGGCTGTCGTGCATAACGACAGCCTTTTAATTTTTTGTTGCAAATGAATGGATGCTCTGTAGTAAAAAAGAAATGATTTTAGAATTCCATCTGTCCTCATGATGAATCGTATAAATATTACGCTGAAATTCAAATTCTGGGATTGGTATATAGCATAGCTCATTTCGTTGTATTTCTTGCTCAATAGCAAGTTTAGAAATAAAGGCAATTCCATTACCATATTTTAAAATTTGTTTCATCGTTTCTAATGAGTCTAATTCAATTTCTGATTGGAATGTAATGTTATGAACTGACATCCATTTTGTAAGTAAATCTCTCGTTGTAGATGGATTACGATGCAATAGTATGCGTTCCTTTTCGATATTTTGTAACGATACATTTTCTTTCTTTGAAAAATGATGTTCTTTGGAAAAGGCAAGAACAAGTGTATCAGGTATTATATTCGTTTGTTTTAAAAGTGGTTCATCAAATGGAGCAGCGGAAATTATCCCAAGATCGATTTCGTGATTTTGTAGCATCATTCGAATTTCAGGGGCTGTTTTAACTAGTAGCGTTATTTTTATATTGGGAAATTCACATTGAAATTCATGAACGACTTCTGGCAAAAGATAAGTCGCTGGTACATAACTAGCGCCGATTGTTATAGCACCTTTATGAAAATCTTTAAACTCTTGCGTGACACGTCTAGCTTCTTTCATAAGTGCATCTATTTTAGAAGCATAATGATGCAAAGCCTCACCAGCTTCTGTTAAGAAATACCTTCCAGAACGTAATTCGAATAAAGACACACCGAGTTCTTCTTCTAAGCTTTTTATATGAAATGTAATAGTTGGTTGTTTAACGCCAAGTTTTTCTGCAACGATTGTAAGCTTTTTGTATTTCTTAATAAGTACTACAATTTCTAATTTTAAGAGATTCATTATGAATTGCCGCCTTTTTTATTTTAACTATAGAAAAAATCTATAGAAATAAATAGTTTATTAGAAGTTTTTTAATTTAATCTTTACAGTACATTAACATTCAGTATAAATCTTCCATATAGAATGAAAGCAGGTTAAGAATGAGGGGAGAGAGGTGAAGCAATGGATATTACAATTAGTGGATTAGAAAAGACATTTGGAAAAACACAGGCGTTAAAGCCGTTGCAGATTGTAATGAAACAAGGGGAATTCACTACACTTTTAGGGCCTTCGGGGTGTGGGAAAACGACTTTACTTAGAATGATAGCAGGGCTTGAAGAACCGGATAAGGGAGAAATATATTTTGGAGACCAGTGCATGTATTCTGCTACAAAAAAGATAAAGACATCTCCTCATGAACGGAATATCGGTATGGTATTTCAAGATTTTGCTTTATGGCCGCACATGACTGTTTTTGAAAATGTTGCATTTGGTTTAAGGGCTACAAAGCAAACGAATCATTTACGAGAAAAAGTAGAAGATGCGATAAAGCGAGTTCGCTTGCAAGGTATGGAGAAAAGGTATCCACACGAACTTTCTGGTGGACAGCAACAACGTGTCGCATTCGCTAGAGCAATTGTAACAAAACCTCATTTTATTTTGTTTGATGAACCACTAAGTGCACTCGATGCAATTTTGCGAGAAGAAATGAGAATAGAGCTTATGGATATCGTTCATTCCATTGGTTTAACTGCACTGTATGTCACTCACGACCAAACAGAAGCAATGTCAATGTCAGACCAAATTATTGTCATGAAACAAGGAGAAGTATTACAAAAAGGAACACCGGAAGATATTTATGTGAAACCGTCTCATGAATTTGTTGCCAAATTTGTTGGTAAGGCGAATTGGCTTGTAGAGGGTAAAAAAATGGTTCGTCCAGAGCATGTAAGCTGGACGAAAAATGAAGTGTGCGAAATGTATACAGGTGAAATTAAGCACGTTACATATGTAGGGGAACGTTATGAAGTGAAAATAAATATGGGGAATTTAGGCATCTGGACAGCCTATAACAATAGTAAGCTAAGCATCGGGAAACCAGTATCGTTATATGTACCAAAAAAATGTATTCATCATATAGGGGGAGAATCGTATGAAGAAATTCAGTTCGCTTAAGTCTTTATTTGTATGTACTTTACTATTTTCTACTGTAGTAACAGGTTGTAGTTCAAAGACAGGTAATGCAGATGCAAAAAGTACAAATACGAATGAAAAGAAAATTGTTGTATATAGTGCAGGGCCAAAAGGGTTAGCAGAAAAAATTCAAAAAGACTTTGAAAAGAAAACTGGTATAAAGGTAGAAATGTTTCAAGGGACAACTGGTAAAATTTTAGCGAGAATGGAAGCTGAAAAGAAAAATCCAGTCGTTGACGTTGTCGTACTCGCTTCCTTACCAGCGATGGAAGGATTAAAGAAAGAGGGTCAAACGTTAGCTTATAAAGAGGCGAAACAAGCTGATAAGCTGCGTTCTGAATGGTCAGATGATAAAGGGCATTATTTCGGGTATAGTGCTTCAGCATTAGGGATTGTGTACAATACAAAAAATGTGAAGACAGCACCTGAAGATTGGAGCGATATAACGAAAGGAGAATGGAAAGGGAAAGCGAATCTTCCAGATCCAGCACTTTCAGGTTCAGCATTAGATTTTGTAACAGGATACGTGAAAAAGAATGGACAAGATGGATGGAATTTATTTGAGCAGCTTAAGAAAAATGAAGTTACAGTAGCAGGAGCAAATCAGGAAGCGTTAGATCCAGTTGTAACAGGTGCGAAAGATATGGTAATTGCGGGTGTTGATTATATGACGTACAGCGCAAAAGCAAAGGGGGAACCTGTTGATATCGTATATCCAAAAAGCGGAACAGTTATTAGCCCACGTGCAGCGGGGATTATGAAGGATAGTAAAAATGTTGAAGGTGCAAAAGAGTTTATTGATTATTTATTATCCGATGATGTACAAAAACAAGTTGCTAAAGCGTATTTATTGCCTGGTAGAACAGATATAAAAGCTGAAAATAGACCAAATGTAGAAGAGATTCCAGTATTAAATATTGATTGGAAAACAGTTGAGAAAGAGCAAGATGAAATAGGAAAACAATTTAAGAAAGTATTTCAATAAGATGGTGATTCCATGGTAAATCGATTCGTATCAGTAAGACAAGTTGGAATGACGGTAGCGTTATTACTTGTGGTGATGTTAATCGTCATTCCACTTTTTCTTATTTTATTTTCTAGTGTATATGAAAATAGCAGTTGGAATTTTTTAAAGCCTTTTGAAGTGATACAGAGTGGTGGATTAGCTGGGATTTTTCTAAATTCGATGCTTCTAGGTGTACTCGTTGTAATAGGAGCTACAATATTTGCATTTCCATTGGCGTTTATTATGAGCAAAACAGATGTAGGAAAGTATAGTAAGTTAGATATTGTTTTTATGATTCCATTTATGACACCGCCGTATATTGGATCGATGGGCTGGATTTTGTTCATGCAACCTAACGGCTATTTTGAACAATTTCTTCCGATGCTAAAGACGATTTCATCATCGTTTTTTAGTTTAGGAGGTATGGTCTTAATTATGAGCCTGCATTTATTCCCATTCCTTTATTTCATGCTGAAAAATACGTTACTTCAGATTGGGAGTAGTAAAGAAGAAGCTGCAGCAGTTCATGGCGGAAGTTTTTTCTATCGTTTAAGAAAAATAATATTGCCGTTATTAGTATCAAGTTATGTAATGGGTGCTTTACTCATTTTCGTAAAGACGATTGCTGAATTTGGAACACCGGCTACATTCGGACGTAGAATAGGATTTCACGTATTAACATCAGAAATTCATAAATTTATTTCGAGTTGGCCAATTGATTTTAGTAGTGCAACAGCATTATCTTCTTTATTACTTAGTGCTTGTATGCTCATTTGGTATATGCAAAATGTATTGAATCGAAAGTATTCATATGCAATGGTTAGTGGAAAAGGTGTGAAATCTAAAAGATATACTTTGTCTATATTTACGCGCGTTGTAGCATGGATGTATGTAATTGGTTTATTAATCGTATCAATTGGAATTCCATACTTTTCTATACTTATTGCTTCTTTGTCAAAATTAAGAGGCGGCGGATTACATGTAAATAACTTAACAACAAGCCATTATGAGGCATTGTTTACGATGGGATCTCCGGGATTAGAGGCTTTATGGAATAGTTTTCTTTTTTCGCTCGTAACAGCGATTATTGCGGTAATTATTGGAGTCTTTTTCGCACTTATGATTCGAAAGGGGAAAAAATCCTCTGAAAAGTGGCTTGATATGTGCGGTATGTTACCGAATATGGTACCAGGAATCGTTATGGTGGTAGGTCTTATTTTGTTTTGGAATTCACCATATATGCCCCTGTCAATTTACAATACACCAATCATGGTTATCGTAACGTATGTTGTTCTGTTTTTACCTTACACGGTGCAATATGTAAAATCATCACTTGGACAAATTGATGATTCTCTCATGCAGGCCGGAAGTATTTTTTCTGGAAATTATATTTATATTTTTAGAAAAATAATATTGCCCCTTATTATCCCGGGTATTCTTGCTGGATGGGCGATGACATTTACAATTTCGATAAGAGAGTTAGTAGCATCGCTTCTCGTATTACCTCCATCAGTAGAAACGTCAGCAACATTTATTTTTGCTCAATTTGAACAGGGTGAAGTATCTATAGGAATGGCGATGGCCGTTGTTTCTGTTGGACTTACAACAATATGCTTATTACTGCTGCAACATATGGAGCAAAAACGAAAAGGGGTAGCATGATGAGAGTGGAAGTATGGGGAGGAGCAGGAGAATACGGTCGCTCCTGCTATTTTGTAAAAAATAAAGAGGCGAAAATAGTATTTGATTGTGGTATTAATCGATCATATGAGAATAGTTATCCAAAAATAGAGAGAGAAGCTGTTCCGTTTTTAGATGCGGTATTTTTATCACATATTCATGAAGATCATACGATGGGTTTACCTTTATTAGCGAAGTATGGATATAAGAAAAAAATTTGGACGACTCGTTATACGAAGGAGCAACTGCCGTTATATTATGAAAAATGGAGAAACTATAATGTGATGAAAGGATGGAATTTACCTTATATCGACCAAAATATAAAAGATTTAAATTATGTATGTATTGATGAGATTAGTAATCCAAATGAATGGATACAAATTACTCCTACATTGCGGTTTCAATGGGGATATAGTGGGCATGTATTAGGAGCTGTTTGGTTTTTAGTTGATATGTGTAATACATACGTATTTTATTCAGGCGACTATTCAGCAGAGTCTAATATACTACGAGCTAATTTACCTGAGAAATTGGGCCACAATATAAAAGTCGCAATTGTAGATGCCGCTTATCACACAGATGATGTTTCGCAAAATGAACGTGTCAACGAACTATGTGCAGAAATTGAACGAGTTGTGCAAAATAAAGGAATAGCATTACTACCATTGCCCGCGCTTGGTAGGGCACAAGATATCGTATTGTATTTATATGAAAGGTATAAAGAGTTTCCAATTATAGTAGATAAAGAAATTTTGGCTGGATTTGAAGAGATGTTCGTATACAAAGATTGGATAAAAAATAATGAAGAACTTAAATGGGTTATGAAGAGTCTAAAAAGAAACATAATAGTTATGGATAATGACATTTGTATGCAAAATAGTTACGGAATAGTTGTAATGAGTGATGCGAATATGCAAACGAAACGAGCACAGTTATACTATGAACAGCTTCGGAATGAAAAACGGAATTCCGTTATTTTTACTGGGCATATTGCTAAAGGGAGTTTTGCAGAAAGAGTTATGAAAGAACATGTAAGGAGTACATGTAGGGTGAATCGAGTTTCGTATAAAGTTCACCAAAGTATAAGAGACGTTAAAAAGATGTTAAATACATTATTACCGGAACATACGGTGCTAGTGCACGCTTTGAAAGAGGATACGGATCGATTACAACAAAAGCTAAGTACAGCAGGATATGAAAATGTATATTCACTTGCAATGGAACGTATAGAAGTCAGTTAAAATGTAAAGGGGATAGGTATATGAAAAAAGTATTTGTATTCGTAAGCATTTTCTTTTGTTGTTTCCTTTATAACGTTAAGGAAGGGTTTACTGCTAGTCCAATGAAACCTAGTTTTGAAGTGAAGTTATTATTGAAGCCAGAACAAGTATTAGGTTATAACAAAGAGATGAAGCAAGAGGTGCTAGAACATTTCCAGGTTGGTACAAAATATGAAAGAATACAAGTGCAATTTTTAGATACTGCGAATAAAAGTTTAAGTGATGAAGGTTGGTTTGCTAGAATTCGAAAAAAAGAACTTAGTAAAGATTTTGAACTAACATATAAAAAAAGATACCCTATTCAAAATGGTGTAATTCAAGATGCACTAGAAGTAGCTAAAAAAGAAGGATTCGATAGTAATACGGATAGTTATGAGGCGGAAATAGATTGGGGATTTGAGAAGAAAACATTAAGCATTTCAAATAAGAAAAGCTACAGTGCTAAAGGATATGGGGTACTTGATTTACCAAATGAACAAGCTGCTCAAAACATGTTAATAGAAAAGTTACCAGGGAAAATGAACAAATGGTTGTATACAAATTGGGGAGAAGAGATGTTAAAGAATTCCCGTATTTATGGTCCTGTATTAATGAAACGATATACAGGAGAGTTTGAAAACATAAAAGCAAATATTGAAATTTGGCCATTAAGTAATACCGGAAAATTAGAAGATGACTTCGTAATAGAAGTGTCATTTAAAACAAATGAAGAAAGTATTGCGACAAAACAAAGGGAATTATTAATGGGGAGTTTAGAGAAAAAAGACTGGTTGTTACCGAAAGATAGTTTAAAGACAGAGCTTATTTTTCAGTAAATGAGAAAAAAGGAATCCATATTTCGTGGATTCCTTTTTATATATGAGTATTAAGCTAAATCATGTACAGAGATAATAAAGTTGTTTAATTTACAATAAAGTCATTTAAAAAATAATATAGTTGTTTAAAAATCCTTCTTCTACTAACGAGGCAGGTTAGTGGAAGAAATAGCAAGTGGGTTTAACTAGGAGAAGTGTCGATGACATTAAAGAAGACACCGAGGTGTCTTCTGTTTTTTAAATTAAAAATATCGATAAATTAGGATTTATTTACTTAACATTATACTTATTTTCGGACCGAGGCATCTAATCGGTGAGTATATACAAACCAAGTAATGCTTGCTGTTAATAATGTTGACGAAATTAAAGCTGTAAGAACACTATATGTTTGCCAAATAAGTATCGTTGACCAATCGAGGGCAAAAAACATTATACACTGGGCAATCGTAGCGATTAGGAAAATAATTGTTACGATTGTTCTCTTTTTTGTCATTGGCTGCTGCTCATTCGTTTTCCTTTTTCTTAATCCTAAGAAAAATAACAGAACGGCTAATAGGCAAAGAATAATTGTGGTAGACGACAAAATGATGTCCAAAAGCTGTGTGCCGCTTATCTCATATGACTGAGTTAGATTGCCGTTTAATATATTTTTAACTTTTAGTACCAGGTTTATATTGGTATTTGCGCCGTTGCTCAGTAAGCAGATGGCTGTTCTTTCATTTGGCAGTATGGCTACTTTGGTACTAAAATTTGGATTACCCCCAGTGTGTTCTATAAACGTTTGTTCGGCGTTTACCGACCAACCTGCCGCATAATACATATCATTGACAGCCGAAACAGACATATCACCCCTATGTGATTTTTCGATAGCCCTGTGAAATATTTCGGGTATGTCCTGCACAATACCCATCTGTATGCCCATCCAACGCGCCATATCTTTTGTATTAGAAATGATATAGCCGGCAGGTTTATTCCCAGCATAATCCGGAGCGTTAAATGGAGTTGTTATAAAAAAGGAAGAACGGTAGCCCTGTGCTAACTGTCCAGTGGCTTGAGCATCTTCTTTATAAACATACGTCTGGTGAAGACCTAAGGGTATAAATACCTGCTCCTTCATAAAGTCTTCATAGCTTTGTCGTGATACAATCTCAATAACCAAACCCAATACGTCATAATTAACGGTTCCATAGTTATATTGTTCACCGGGAGAGAACGCCAATTCTGCATCTACCAGCGTTTCCACGGTCTTTTGCAACATATCAGGCGTATTACCTTGTGGAATATTTTGAAGATGTCTAATATTTGTTAGGCCGCTGGTATGGTGAAGAAAGTTATTTAGTGTAAGGTTTTGCATATCAACAGGTTTACCTTGATACTTTAACGTAAACCAAGGTAAATATTTTTGGATAGGGTCAGTCATTGATAGCAGCCCTTGCTCTTCCAATAGCAAAATCCCCATACCAGTAAAAGCTTTACTCACCGAGGCCAACTCATAGAGTGTATTTTCACTTGCAGACAGTCCCTTTTCAAGATCTGCATACCCAGAAGAAAAGTAGAACACTTCACCATCAGCAAGTATTGAGAGTGACATTCCAGGCACACCTGACGTACGACAGGCATCATCTAGCAATGCTTGTATTGCCACAGATTTCGAATCTGACAACGCATAACTTTGTGTTGCGAATCCTGAGAATAATATAAATATCGTTAATACAAAAACAATAGTCTTTTTCATACACTCTCCTTTCTGAAGAATTATAAGGGTATAAATAACTTATTTTTATAACTATAAACTAAATTCTGATTTATATTTCTATTTATCTATATAATATCAAATAATTGTGAAGAGTTACACTTAAACTAACGGGGGCGTTAGTTTAATAAGAAGTAAACAACTTTATTATTCATTTTTTAAGCATTACATAAGCAGATGGATATAATTTGAAACAACTTTAAAGAGCCTTGCTGCATATAGAATGTAGTAAGGCTCTTATCTTTTTTAGTCAAAATTCAATAACTTTATTATCACTATACAAATCAGCTGATACGAACATATCACTGTTTTGAAGATTTTTAGAGCGTAAACTATAAGCAACTACCTTCTTTTTATATTGTTTTACAACATCAACATGCTCTTCATGACTGTAAATATAAAATGTGAAATCTTTTTTACCACGTTTTGCATTGATAATTAAAGGAGTGCCTTCATTATGGGGTGGTGCATAATAGCGATCTAAAAATAAACCTTCGTTAAAATCATGAATAATTTTTGATTTCTTTTCGCCTTCTACGTTATTTCCGTGAATTGTAATAGTCACATTCTCTTCGTCAAGTTGTGGATGTGTTTCGTACTTGCTAATAATGGATTCAATAACAGTGTTAGGAAGGCTAGAAACGATAATTTTAAATGCTCCAAATACAACTAACATCACAATAAACCAAGTCGTCATAGTATATCATCCCCTTTATTCTATTTAATAATATAACTCATATGGTAATAGTACATATGGTGAAGTTTTGTATAATTTGTGAAAAATATGCCATTTTTACGAACGAAATGTTAGAAAAATCAATTTTGTTACAAAAAGTTGAAATTGAAGTATTTTAAAAGAAAAAGGTTTATAATAAAAATATAACTAATAACCACATTACTAATTATAAGGAAGTGTAACTATGAGTACTGTAGCAATCGTATATGGTATTATTCTTTCCACAATTATTGTTTTGTTTTTCGTTGGGGTCTCACGTTATATTCATAAATGGAAAGAAGGCGTTGCGAAATTAAATCACATTGAAGAAGAACTTAGTGATTTAATGTTACATCATGGTAAGTAAAATTTTTCAACTAAACAATGTGAATAATATCACAAAACATGCTCTCATCATGAAAGCATGTTTTTTTGTTGTTTAAGAAAAGAAGTGTTTTTTTGTATAAATAATCTAATTATTACTTAAAAAGGGAAATTTATTTAGTATAATATATAATATGTTTATTTTAGGGGGAGTATCATGAGGGGATTAAAAGTTGTTGGAATTATAGCTGGAATTACTATAGTAGGCTGTATAGCTTTCTTTTCAGTGAAGGAATATGTCAATTCCAAAGAAGACTCTAATTATGTGCTAAATTACATAAAAGAACATAAGGATGATAAAACAACTTCTTTAATTGTTAAAAGAAATGGTGAAACATTGACATCAATAAATGAAAAAGAAAAACTACCGCTAGCAAGTATGTCGAAAATCGTTATAGCAATTGAATATGCTAAGCAAGTAGCTGAAGGGAAAATAAGAAAAGACGAGCAAATTTCATTGAAAGAATTAGAAAAATACTATGTGAAAAATACTGATGGTGGTGCACACCCTGCATGGCTAGATGATGTAAAAGTTAAAGAGTTAGTGAAGGGTGGTCAAACTTCTTTAGAAGAAGTAGTGAAAGGAATGATCCATTATAGTTCGAATGCGAATACATCATATTTATTGGACAAGCTTGGAGCAGCGCGGATAAATGAAAGTTTGAAAGAGTTAGGCTTAAATAGTCACGATGAATTTTATCCAACGTATACAGGGGCATTATATATGAGGGGCTATGTTGAAAAAGAACTGCATATTCCTCAAAATAAAGCATTGGACAAGCTACGTAATATGTCTAATGATGAATATGTTAAGCATGTATGGCAAATACATGAATGGATGAAAGACGAGAAAGAATGGACAAAACGCGAGATATCGTTAAAAGCCGATATGGACTTTCAACGTATTTGGTCAGATCGGTTTATAGGTGCAAATGCGAAGGATTACATGAGTTTACTGGAAAAGATAAATAGCAGAAATTATTTTACACCACAAATGCAAGGTGAGATTGAGAATATATTTAAAGGAACCGTAGGAGAGGGTATGTTCGAATTTGCTGGACAGAAAGGTGGTTCTACGGCATTTGTATTAACAAATAGTTTCTATGGTACTGATAAAAAAGGGAATAAGATTGAGATTGTCTTTATGATGAACAATTTGAGTGAAAAAGCATTTGAAAAACTTCTAAGTAATATGGATTACTTTATTCGAGATATTGCCATAAGTGAGGAATTCAGAAATAAATTATAATGAAATAATTTTATTATGTAAACAAAAGAGCGCTTATGCAAAGTGCTCTTTTTTAATACAGGATTTTCCAATCTTGTTATTGAATATAAATTGAAAATAAGAAAGAAGGTTGAAAAATGACAACAATCTATTTCGTTCGCCATGCCCATTCTACCTATACAAAAGAAGAACGGGAGCGACCTTTATCTGAAAAAGGGTACTTAGATGCAGAGAATGTAACACGCTTATTAAAAGATAAACATATTGAGGTTGTGATTTCTAGCCCGTATAAAAGAGCAATCCAAACTGTACAAGGAATTGCGCATACATATAAATTATCAATACAAACAGAAGAAGATTTGCGTGAAAGATTATTGAGCACAGAGCCGGTATCAAATTTTAATGATGCTATGCAGAATGTGTGGGAAGATTGGAGTTTTGCATACGAAGGCGGAGAATCGAATGATGTCGCACAAAGGCGCGCTGTAATATGTATGCAAAATATATTAAAACAATATGAAGGTAAGAATATTGTAATAGGTACGCATGGAAATATTATGGTATTACTCATGAATTATTTTAATTCGAAATATGACTTTGAGTTTTGGAAAACACTTCATATGCCTGATGTGTATCAATTAAATTTTGATAAAAATCGTTTCATTTCTGCTGAAAGAATAGAGAAAACAGGTCATCGGTTAAATATTTTGTAAAAGTTTATCAAAAAAAGAGGAAAGAGAGAAGTTATTGTAGAAGTATGACTTTGTAACATAAAAAATATATGTTAAAGGAGGCTGTTTACATGTTTGAGAAAGAGAAAGAAGGGCTTATTGAAGTTCAAAACGTATATGAAATTGCACCAGAAGATGGAACAATTATTGGTATGGCAACGGAAGAAGAAATGGAAATTGCTGCTGAACTAGAGTTACAGTACTATGCCCATTCTCGTTTGTTAGAAGCAAATATTCAGTTAGACGGTTCCTCCTACAAAGAGTTACTTCAGGAGTTCCAGGAGTACGAAAGAAAATCAATGAGCTTTTGGCGAGCGATACATAAACGTTTAGCTGTGCCATGGGCGTGGGTACTACGTATTGATGTTGCGAATGGCCCTATATATGTAAGTAATGGAAGTTCATATTACGAAGAAATCGATGATGAAGAAGATTATGAATAGATAAGTAAGGAAGCAGCTTTAGTTGCTTCCTTTTTTTATTTGTAAGAAATGAATTGCCTCAATAATAATATCTGGTCGATCATTTTCTATACCGTGACTAGCATGTTCGGCAAGAATATATTGGTTGTTAGTTGAGAGGTGTAATTGTTCGTGAATTAGTTCTTGCCACATTGCTTCAAGTTGTGTTGCTTCCTCTTTTGGCATGCCGCCATTAGTCAATTGAGTAATAGAATATTGAGGATCTCTACCGATAACGATTAATGGTATTTCTAATGTTTTACATAGCTCTTTTAGTGAGAGAGCACAGTTTTTCCACTCCGATAGTTCAGAAGCTGTCGCTTTATATAATGAAGGCGAGGTAGAGAATTCAATTTGCTGTTTTGATTGATCGGTGAGAATAGGTTTTAGTTCATTATAAAGTGTGTCTACATCCATTTTGGAATATATATTATATTTTTGAAACCAAACATCATCAGAATCAGTTTGATCAGAAATTGGTAAATGAAGTTCATCTAAACGGTGTAAGTTCATCGAAGTAGAATCAACTAAAATAAGTGCTTGCAGCTTATCTTCATGTAACATCGCAAAATGTTGTGCACATAATCCTCCATAGGAATGACCGATTAGAATAAGTGGCTCTTGAATAGCTAGTTTGTTTATTAACATATATAGCTCTTTTGTAACTTGCCTTATTGTACGCGGCTGATTGCCTAAATCACTTTTTCCGTAACCTGGGCGATGGTATGAAACGACTGTAAAGTGCTCTGAAAGCTTTTCTATAATAGGAAACCAATCATAAAATGAGCAACTCATTCCGGTTTGAATGACTACAGTTTGTTTACCACTTCCTTTTATATGTACTTCTATATTTCGCCCCATTATTTCTACAAATTTATGAATGTTAATTCCTCCTAAGCTTGAAATAATTTTTGAAAAGCAAAAACGATACACCAAACACCTATACCGAGTAAGACAGAGGTACTAAGTGTAAATGAATTTTTCAAACCAATATAGACGATAAATAATAGTAGTGCTGATGCGGGGAATCCATATAATACCCCTAAAGCAAATTGACTCAATTCTTGTTTATTTCCGCCTTCGAATGAAATCCAAAATAGACTAAGTAAACTCACGAGAGGAAGGGCAGCAATAAAGCCACCTATCGTACTGTAGTGTTTAGCGACTTCAGTGATAACGCCGATAATAAGTGCCGAAACGATTACTTTAACGAGGAAATGCATATTTTGCCTCCTTCGCTAATAACGAAAATGCTTTTTCAATTAATTGTTGTTCTTCTTTTGATAACTGTGATTCTAATATTTTTATCTTTTCTTTATCTAGTAAAGTATGTTTTTCTAATACTTCAATTCCTTCAATTGTTAATGTAAGGTTTACCACTCTTTCATCTTTTTTATTTCTCTCTTTAACGATGAACCCCTTTTGAATAAGGCGCTTTATATGTTCAGATGCTGTGTTATGAGAAAGGCTAAGCTCAGTAGCGACTTTTCCAATTGTTATATCTTTCTCACGAGAAACGATTTGTAAAATACGAATTGCTTGGTGGGAAAGATTGTCCTCGTATTCGTATCGTAAGTGATAATAAATGCTCTCCCAATGTTGATTAATGTTGTTCATAATAATAAATCCCCTTTTTTATATCGTATAGTAAGATATATTCGTTGTTTTAGAAATAAAATCCTTTTATTTGGATAAAAAATGTTGAAAAAGTTTATTTTTATTGAAATATAAGGTAATCTATGTGTAAAGGTATACATTTAGCAAGAGAGAGGATGATAGTTGTGAATACATTCAAATGGATGAGTCATGAACAGATGTATGTAGATGAAATACATGTTGAAAAATGTGGTCCTCTTTCAGTCGGCGTATATGGGGGAAATCAAGAAAGTGATGCATATGAACGAGGAGATGCGGTACTTGCTTGGTGGGACCCTGAATTACAATTTGAATTTGTTATGATTTTTGATACACACCACAAAACAAAAAATATTGATTATATAATAGAAGCGATTTCAGAAAGAAAAGAGAAATTAAAAGAGTTATTTTCCTATCCAATACATTTAGCTTTTCATCATACACATATGTACTTATTAGCGTTATTTACAGATGAGTTATTTATTAAAAAGTGTGATCAAGATGATGAGGAACTCGCTTGCTTAATTTGTTTACGAAAAGGCGAATTTTTATATTGGTTATCAGTTGGTGATTGTTTCGCGTATTTATTCCATTCTGAGAAAACGAAAAATGGAAAAGGACGATTAAATAAACGGAAAAATTACGAATATATTGGCAGGAAAAATATTTTTGCAGCAAATACACCTTGCTTTACGTCAGGTGTAAGAGGATTAGAAAAAGGAATGAATCACATTGTAATGGCAACGGACGGTATTTTAGAGTGTGACAAACGAAGGTTTGATGATGATCAATCTTTAGTAGAAATATTACACGACGGAAATAGCTTGCAGATTGAGCCCGTATTAACAAATGTACTGCAGTGGAAAGGTAGAGACTGTGCCACGATTATTGGATGGTCTATTGATACTGATAATAAACAATGTGCTAATTAATATAAAAGGAGTTCAAGGTTTTTATCCTTGAACTCCTTTTTGTTAAGCAATATGGATGTGATATGTTTTCAACCATTCATTTACTTGTAGCATATACTCCATGGCACTTCTTGCTTCAAAATTGTTAATCACTTTATTACTTTGATCAGCAATTGAAAGTAAGATGGAATGGTTAATAAGTGAGAAAATAGGATTGTTTTTATTGTTACACATATCAAGTGTTAAATTACGGATTGTTTGTAAGTAGTGTGGATCTTGTGAAGTTGGATAAGCGCTTTTTCTTCTATTGCGTACATCGTCAGGTAAAGCTGGTTGTAGTGCTCTACGTAAAATGCCTTTTTCAATATTATCAATACTTTTTATGTTGAAAGGAACATTCCATAAATATTCAACTAATCTATAATCGCAAAACGGTACACGAACTTCAAATCCAACAGCCATACTCATACGATCTTTACGGTCAAGTAAGAAAGGAAGGAATCTTGTTAAAAATAAATAAAACATTTGACGTTGTTTCGCGGATTTTTTACTTTCGCCTTCAAGAGTAGGTACTTCAAGTATCGCTTCTTGGAATCGTGTATCAATATAGTCTTCTAGATTACATTGGTTACTTACTTCATTTAGTAGAAGAGGAGATGTATTTTTCCAATTTGTTAGCCAAGGAAACTTATCTACATATAGTAGTTCTTCTTGATGAAACCAAGGATATCCACCGAATACTTCATCAGCCGATTCGCCGGATAAAGCTACGGTCGCATCTTTTTTCATTTCGCAAAATAGTAAATATAGTGAAGTTTCCATTTCACCAGCACTCGGTAAATCTTTTGCATGAAGGGGAACGAATAAGTGATTTGCTAATTCTTCAGCATTCACAATAATATCATGATGCGCTGTCCCGACATGTTCAGAAACGCGTTTTACCCAAGGAGCGTCTAAACCAGTGCGAGCAAATGTCAGTTCGAAATCTTTTGCGCTATTTACAAAGTCAACAGAATACGTATGAAGTGTTTTATTTTCAGCAGCAAATTCTTTACCCGCAAGTGCAGTAATACCGCTAGAGTCTAATCCGCCTGATAACATACAAACGAGAGGAACATCGGCAATTAATTGTCTTTTTACTGTATCTTGTAAAATAGATAAAATATGCGAAGATGTATCTTCTATAGAGTCTGTATGGAACTTACTTTCTAAATTCCAATACTTAGTAACTACTTTTTTATGACGTGTAAATGTTATAGAATGTCCAGCACGTACTTCTTGAATATGTTTAAAGACGCCACATCCTGGAGTGCGAAATAAGCCTAATCCAAATATTTCATTTATTCCATTCGCATCAATTTCAGCAGGGACAGATGGATGCGCTAATAATGCTTTAATTTCAGAGCCGAAAATAATACTGCCATTTCTTTCTGTAAAAAAGAGTGGTTTTACACCTAAATGATCTCGTGCTAAAAACAATTGTTGCTTCTGATCATCCCATAAGGCAAAAGCGAAAATTCCGTTTAAATGTCGTACGCAGTCTTCTTTCCATTCTAAATAAGCATGTAGTAATACTTCTGTATCTGAATGGGTTTCAAATGCATGCCCACATTTTTGAAGCTGCTCTCTCAGTTCACGGAAATTATAAATTTCTCCATTATAAGTAAGAGCATACGTATAATCACCAGCACGAAATGTCTTAGGCTGTGTCCCGCCTTCTGGATCAATTACAATTAAACGCCGGTGTGCAAAGGCCGCATGAGGTGAAAACCAAAATCCTTCAGCATCCGGACCACGATGCTCAATACTATTTGCCATCTTTTTTAAAATAACATGTTGATTTGAAAGGTCTTCCTTCCAATCTACCCAACCTGTAATTCCACACATACACATCTCATCTCCTAATTTTTAAAATAGATTAATGAAATAAAATGTACACTAAATTAAAGAGTGACTATATAAATAGTGTACTACATGAATTAAATTACAGACTTGAGAAAGTTTTCTTTGAATGCATAGTTATGTGAGAAAATGGCTAAGGGAAAGTATTCCATTACATACAAAAAATAAAAAAGATGAGAGAAAAAATTTTCTCAGACGTTATATAGGGTGTAAAAGCTTTTACAAAACAATAAGGGGAATCGCTACATGAAATCAAATGAGAAAAATTTTATAAAAAGATTACAGCGGCAAAAAGAAGACGCGTTAGAATTCGTTGTCGATACATACTTACCACTCATAAAGGGGATCACGCATAAAGTTCTACTTCCCATTCAAAATGATGGACTCATAGAGGAATGTATAAACGATATATTTCTTTCCATTTGGAATAACGCAAATAAATTCCATGGAGAGCCGAGTGATTTTAAAAAGTGGATTGCAGCGATTGCGAAGTTTAAAGCAATTGATTATTACCGGAAATCGACTAAAACAGTAGAAATCATTTCAGATGAGTTTCATATCAGTACAGAAAAATCAGCAGAAGACGAATTAATCGTTATGGAAGATAGGGAAGAATTATTGAAGCTCATTAATCAATTAGAACCGCTAGATCAAAAGGTGTTCATTATGAAATATTTACTTGGTATGAAGACAGAGGAAATAGGTGACAAGTTAGGATTAACTCGGGCAGCAATTGATAATCGAGTGTACCGGGGGAAAAAGAAACTACAACAAAATGCTACGAATATTAGTTTTGGAGGTAGTGCAATATGAAAGACATTTATGAACTATTAAATGATATTGATATAGATGAAAAAGAACTAGAAGAAATTGAGGCTTCTGAAATTGAAAAGGAAAAAGTAAAACGAAATGTAAAACAATCGATACGTACGAAGAAAAAGATGAAAAGTTGGAAAAAAGGTGTCGCTGCTGCATCAATTTTAGTAGGGTTATCGGTTGCAACTCTTGGTATCGGTTTTCCTACATATGCCGGGGGATTGCCAATTGTAGGTGACATATTCCGATTTTTAGATAATGGTAGAACGGGGTTATATGAAAATTATAAGGAATTTTCGACTGAGTTGAATATGACAAAAGAGAGTAATGGGGTTAAGGTTACAATTAATGATGCTGTATTCGATGGTAGAACAATTACAATTACATATTCTATTGAGAGCGAAAAAGATTTAGGAGAGAAACCGTTCCCATTTGGAAGTCCGCAAGTTATGGGCTTTGATGGCGGAGGAGGTAGTTCGAACGTTACAAAAGTTGGAGAGGGAAAATATGTAGGTATGACTACGATGAGTGGTCATGGTAGTGAAAGGTTAGATGTCGCAAATGTTTGGTGGGATATAGAGGCAATTGAGTTGGATTATGAAGGTAATGTAATAAAGGGAAACTGGAATTTCGCACTTAGTTTAAAAGCAATGGATAGTAAGGAAGTAAAAGTTAATGGGGTTTCTGAAAATGAATTAATAAAAGTAAATATAGACAAAATGGAAGTAACCCCGATGTCATATATCGTTTTTTTCAATCAGGAAGAATCTAAGGCATTAAGAAGTATATGGGATAGTGCGGATGTTGAGTTAGAAATAAAAGATGATTTAGGAAATCATTATGCTGGTGAAGGAAATGGCGGAAGTAGTACAGTAGCGGAGCCACATAAAAGTAGTTGGAGTACTACATTCAAAAAATTAAACGAAAATGCAACAAAACTTATCGTTACACCTCGCGTACACTTGCGGGTTCATACACCTGAAAATCATGGTGGAGTGGAGTATGTGAATGGAAAAGAGAAGAAAATTGAAGTGCCGAAAAAAGAAGCGAAGAGTAAAGATATTGTTCTAGATGATATCGTAATTGATTTAAAGAAATAGAAGAGAGACTGCCTAAAAACATTAGGCAGTCTTTTTTTTCGCTAAAAACTAGTTACGAGTAAAGCATGTGGATGCTGCGTTTTATACTCATCTTTCCACGGAATGTTTAGTTGTTCCCACGATTCGCCGCTATCATTGGATTGAAACACGCCGTTGTTATTTAACGTGTAAAACGTATGTGGTTCTGCCTTGTTTGTCGCAAACATCGAAATGACTGTACCGATTGCGGATGGTAGTCCTTGTTGTACTTGCTGGAAAGGAGTATCTTTCGTTTTTCGATAAATATAAGATTCATAAGGAATATGGTGATGAGCGAGATCAGCACTCGGTGCAGCTGAAACGAGAATCGTATTGCAATCAGCGGGATCGATAGCCATGCTGTATAAATAATGATGTTCAAGTCCTTCACTGCATGAAATCCAGCTGTTTCCATTGTTATAACTTTCAAGATATGCACGATCAGGTCCGCCCATAAATCCGTCACCACATGATGCATAAAGGCGATTTGGTGCTTCAGGGTGCATAAGTAATTGATGAGCATCGATAGGGGCACCGAATTTTTTATCGATCCATGTATGCCCTTTATCATTACTTTGAATAACAGCACCAGCTTCGATTGAAACGTGTATTGTATTAGGGTTGTTTGGATCAACTGTAATCCAGCGTACGTGATGGGTAAAAGGTCTAGGCGGAAATGCCCACGTATAAGAAGATAATAATGATTTCATATTTTTAAGTTCAGTCCACGTTTCACCACCATTTTCAGAGCGGAATAAAGCGCTCGGTTCTGTGCCGACATAAACGACACCATATCCGTTAAATTGTTCATTTGAGCTTATTGTTATGGAAGTGATAGAGGAGTGCAAAATACCATCTTCTTTAGGAAAATCAAAGTAACGATAAGAATCTCCAATTGGTCTCCATGAATCCCCGCTATCGTCACTTAACCATAGACCTCGTCCAAATGTTCCGCAATATACACGATTTTTTTGAAATGGATCAACAGCGATACAGGTAGGTTGCATATTTTGTAAGTGGTAAGTCGTTTCATAGTCATCATATTGTTCTTTCACTACAACAAGTTCACGTTCCATACAGAGAAATAAACGTTTCATTTTAGTAACCTCCTTAAAAATTCTTTCATTAGTAAACAATATGAAAATAAAAAAGAAGTAGTCTTGTTTTATTTGAGAAAAAGGGATTGTTTAAAAAGAAGCGAAGTGTGTATACAGAGGAAGCGGGCGTTTACAATCAGTCAATTCGGGATAAAGATGGGGAGTTTGTTTCATACTAACATACAGATATTGTACTTAAAGGAGTATTCGTATGGGACATTCGCATGATCATGGTCATTCAAAAAATAAAAAGGCGTTACTAATTGCCTTCCTACTAACAACAAGTTTTATGATTGCAGAAGTTGTTGGTGGATTTGTAACAAATAGCTTAGCACTATTATCTGACGCGGGGCATATGTTAAGTGATGCGGTATCTTTAGCCTTAAGTTTACTTGCGTTTAAGCTCGGAGAAAAAACAGCAACAACTGCGAAAACATATGGATATAAGCGAGTCGAAATGTTAGCAGCATTATGTAACGGTGTCGTTCTTATTGTCATTTCGGTATACATTTTTATTGAAGCAATCCGTCGTTTTAAAGAACCAGTTGAGATTGCTAGTAATGTGATGCTCATTATTGCTGTACTTGGTTTGCTCGTTAATATTTTATCAGCTTGGATATTAATGAGAGGCGGAGATGTGAAAGGTAATTTGAATTTAAGAAGTGCTTTCCTGCACGTACTAGGCGATCTATTAGGATCCGTCGGAGCGATTATTGCAGCGCTATGTATTAAATTTTTCGGATGGACTGCTGCAGATGCGATTGCTAGTATTCTTGTGTCTATTTTAGTCATTATTAGTGGATGGCGTGTAACACGTGATACGGTTCATATATTAATGGAAGGTGCACCACAGCACATAAATGTTGAAGAGGTAAAAAGTACGTTATTAAATATTTCGATTGTAAAAGAAGTTCATGATTTGCACATATGGTCTGTCACATCGGATTTTCAAGTATTAACATGTCATCTTATTATTAAAGGGAATGAAACGCAAAGTGTATTAAAAGAGGCTACGGATGTATTAAAGGAGAAATTTCATGTAGAACATGTCACCATTCAAGTAGAGATAGATGGTGAATTTAATCATAGTGAGACAACTTGCAAAGTATGAAAGAAAAAGGATTAGAAAAAGTGTCATAACATTTTTCGCATGGCATACATATATATAATGTGGCCACAAATACTTTGTAAGGTAAATATTTCATAAGATTACTTTACTTATTAAGAATCATCTTTTATAATCAAAAGTGGTAATTGATAAAGATTATCATTTTCAATGATCGTAGAAAGGAGTTTTTTAAAAGATGAGTAGTCAACTCCGTTTTGCTGTTGAAAATCGTAAGAGGCATTTAATTGATGAGTTAATTGGAGCAGGGGTGTTTAAAGTTCGCGACCGACAATTATACGAGCTGTCTTTAGAGGAATTAGAAAAAGAGTATGAAGATATTGAGGATTACGCAAATATTCAGGCATAGCATATAGATTAGTAAATAAGGAGCTGGTTACACTGTTGTGTAGCCAGCTTTATTATTTTATAGAAATCATTTTTTGTATTTCTTTCATGGGACGGAGCCAGTTTTGAGACATCATTTGTTCCATTTGTTTTTCATCTTGTTTTTGTAGCGCTTGAATAATAGAGTGATGTTCTTTAATAGATTGACTTGCAGGCACAAAGTTTTGGAAAAACAAATATTCAAGTCGTAAAACATGAAGCTGCATATTTTCTAGAAAAGGTTCAATATATCGGTTTTTAGCAATAGAAGTAATGGTATTGTGAAATTGTATATCTAGTTCTAAAGCTTGTTTTGAGTTTTTTTCCTCTATAGAGCGCTGAAAATCATCATTTATTACAGAAAGTAGCTTAATATCACTTTCTGTAATGTTTTGAAGTGCTTGCTTTCCTATAATAGAGTGAAGACCAGCCATCGTTTGATAAATGATAGGTATGTCGTCTAACTTAATAGGAGCAATTTTTGTTTTTTGCCCAGGTACCATTTCCACTAATCCAGAAAGCTCTAATATTTGAAGTGCTTCTCTTACAGGTGTTCTACTTACCCCTAGTGCTTCAGCCAATTCCCCATCATTAATTTTTTCATCAGGTTGCAGTACACCTTCAACAATCCAATCTTGTAGTTGATTTAAAACGAGTGATTTTGCCGAAACTCTTCCTTGTTTTTTATAATTTTGAGGGATAGGCATAGTGAATTCAAACCTTTCATTGTATATTTTTCTTTTTCTCATGAACAAGATTTAATTTTGGTTTCCCTTCATCCGGTTTTTGGCTTAAGATGAGCACCATTACAATGACACAAAAAGCACCTAATAACTGAAAAGATTGAAACGGTATGTGTAATATAAGTACAGAAGAAATAATAGCTGCGAGTGGTTCTGTACAACCGAATAATGTCGTTTCTTTCGGAGTCAGGTATCGTATGCTGTCTAAGTATAAATAAAAGGCAATAAGTGTCCCGAAAATGACGACAAATGTGATGAGCGGTAGGGTACTTAGTTTTACATATTTCATAGTTGATAATAAAATGAATTCGTTTGTAGAAATAAAGTGTACAATCGTTACACCAATACCCCCAATAATCATGCCCCATCCAACGATAACAGAGGAAGACCATTTTTCTAACAATTCCTTTGAATATAAACTATAAAAAGCGAGAGATAATCCAGATAAAATACCCCAAATAATAGCTGGTGTAGAAACTGCCAAGTTATGCACAGACCCGTTTGTTAGTAAGAGGAAAGTGCCTACTAATGAAAGGGTAATTGAAATAAAATCAATTTTTGATGGACGAACGTTCCATTTGAAAAGTAAGTATACAGTGATGAATATAGGAGCTAAATATTGTAATAATGTTGCCACGGCGGCATTTCCTTCTTTAATTGAAGCGAAATACGTATACTGTACAGCAAGCATACCGAATAGACCAAACAAAATCATTTTAATAGCATCAGATTTTTGTTTCCAAATGCTAAATATCTCTTTTTTTCTTGTTCCGAATGAGGAAATAATGAGCAAAATAATTCCAGATATAAGTAAACGGATCGTAACTAACCATTCGGTTGAAACATTGCCATATTGAAAAAGTTGTTGTGCAGCTGTACCAGACAAGCCCCATAAACAAGTACCGATTATGACCATTATAATTCCTTTTAATCGATTTGAATCCATATGATCTAAAATTCTCCTTTCTAAAAATACAAATTGAATACAATATGCAATATATCACAGAATAACTTATCAATAAACTAAAATTTCTAATTAAAAGATTTTTTATGTATAGTAAAATATTGTAGAGGAGGGGGAGGATATGTTAGCAGGATTTTTAGTTTGTTTATTTGTAGGGTTACTTATCATTTTTTTAGGGTATCAAATACATGTGAAAAAGAGGTTGTTTTTGTTAGCAGGATATCAGGAAGAAACGTTTGTTGGAGATAAAAATAAATTAACGAAGCTTTCAGGAGTATTTTCTTATATAGTTGGAGTTGCTACTATAATATTACCGCTTGGCTTAGAAAAAATAGGTGATGTAGTTGGTATCGTATATGCTATATTAATTGTTTTAGGTACAGTTGTATTTATAATTAAAGCAAACCTATTAAATAAGAGTGCTATAAAATAAAAAGGCTTCATTCTACTGAAGCCTTTTATTAATTATTATGAAGTATAAGTAAAAGCCGGAATAGGATCAATAAATGTATTCCACTTTTGTTCCATTTCCTTTTCTGTTAATAGACAATCATCTAATGATTGTTCAATCACAGAACGATTCATATCAATACCGATAAATACGAGTTCGGTTAGTCGATCCCCATATTGTTTATCCCAGTTTTTCAATACTTCTGGTTCTTCTGTAATCATTTGATTTCTTTCAGTTTCAGGTAATGCGGCTATCCATTCACCGGCTCCTTGAATTGTAATAGAGGAACCTGCTTGAGATAGAAGCCCTATCATATTATTACGAGATGCGAGCCAGAAGAATCCTTTCGCTCTTACAACATCTAAAGGCCATTTTTCTAGCCAATTCATAAGGCGCTCGGGATGGAAAGGATATTTGCGACGGTAAACAAAGGAATTGATACCGTATTCTTCCGTTTCCGGTGTATGATGTTCACTATTTAATTCTTGTATCCAGCCGGCCGATTGACTGGCTTTTTCATAATTAAATAGATTTGTGTTTAAAATTTCTTGTAATGGTACTTTGCTAAACGAAGATTCAAGAACTTTTGCATTAGGATTTAATTTTTTTAGTAAATGATGAAGCTCTATCACATCTTCTTTTTCTAGCAAATCTATCTTATTAAGAATAATTACGTTTGCAAACTCAATTTGATCTATTAATAAATCAATAACTTCCCGGGTATCATTTTCATCGATTGCTTGTTTTCGGTCTAATAAACTTTCTCCGTCTGCAAAATCATCCCAAAATCTATTTGCATCTACAACTGTAACCATCGTATCGAGGCGGCAATTTTTCGTTAAATCAATGTTAAGAACTTCGTCTGTATAAGTAAACGTTTGAGCAACTGGAATAGGCTCACTTATACCAGAAGATTCAATAATAATATAGTCAATATCACCATTTTCAACAAGACGATTCACTTCTATCATTAAATCTTCTCGTAGTGTACAACAAATACAGCCATTTTGAATTTCTACTAGTTTTTCCTCCGTACGTGAAAAACCACCCTTTTTTATAAGAGATGCATCAATGTTTACTTCGCTCATATCATTAACGATAACAGCTACTTTTAAGTTATTCTTATTAGTTAAAATGTGATGTAGTAAGGTAGTTTTTCCAGATCCTAAAAAACCACTTAATACAGTGATAGGTACTTTTTTCATGAAATGATCTCTCCTTTAAATCGTAATGATTACGTTTTATATTAAACGAAGGGAAAAGAAAAATCAATAATAAATCATAATGATTACGATTTAAGAATAGAAATAGACTATAAAATTTGTGCTGTAGTATGAAGCATTTGGACAAGCACATGTTTACATATAAATAAAATGGAGGCGAGAAGCTTGGTTTTTAATAGAGTTTCAAAAGAATTAGTAGGCATAGCTCTTATCGCTATGTTTCTCTTTTTGTTGTTTTTTGTAGATTTTACAAGTCTAGTAAATTTGCACAAAAATATACCGCAGGAATGGCTGAATGTGAATACGGTATTTTTAAGTATCATTTTTGAAGCAATACCTTTTATTTTATTAGGGGTAATTGTTTCTTCATGTATTCAAGTGTTTGTGACGGAAGATATGATTCAAAAAGTAATGCCAAAATCTCCGATTGTTGCAATGATTCCAGCAGTATTTGTGGGAGTTCTTTTTCCAATGTGTGAATGTGTCATTATACCAATTGTAAGAAGGCTCATTCAAAAGGGGTTACCACTTCATGTAGGCATTGTTATTTTAATGAGTGCACTCATTATGAATCCAGTTGTCCTTTTATCTACTGTATATGCGTTTCCAAAAAATGATTACGTTGTATATGCACGCTTTGGGATAACAATTTTAGTTGCTCTATTCATAGGTCTAATTGTGTATTATTGCTATCGCGAAAGAAATGTTTTAAAAGATGTAGAGGTTTCAGTTCAAACAAGAAAAAAAAGAGTTGGAAAGATGTTATGAATCACACTGTAGATGAGTTTTTTGATACTGGTAAGTATTTATTGATTGGTGCTTTTTTAGCAAGTGTATTTCAAATGTTTTTTGATCGGAATGTAAAGGATGTGACGGGTAATAAAGCAGTAGTGGCTCGATACGGTATAACTTGTTGTATTGCGGATGCATCAGTCTGGGGGATGATTGTTACCGGGCAAAATGTTGAAAAATTCCAGAAGAAACATGGGTGAAAATAACAGGATTATTAGATGAAACGACATATAAAGGAACAGTCTTTCCACTTGTAAAAGTAAACAAAATCGAGAAAATTGATAAGCCAACTGACCCATATGTATATGACGCTTTACCTCAATAGAAAAGAATAAATTCTTCATATTTTCATGAAATAGAATCATAATCATGACGATAAAAAAATAAAGATAAGAGTAATTTGGTTTGTTAAAAATATGTGCAGAAGGAGTTATGCGATGAACTGGGTTACTCATAAACCATCATTTGAATTTGAAACATTTAGTCCTATTATTCGGTCACAATCTGCTTGGAGTGGACATTTAGATTTTGCATATGACTTAGTACGATTTGAAAAACCAGAAACTTTAGTTGAGTTAGGTACACATTTAGGAGCCTCCTTTTTTAGTTTTTGCCAGGGAGTAAAAGATGGAGGGTTATCGACTAAATGCTTTGCAGTAGATACTTGGGCTGGAGATGGGCATACAGGTCCATATGGAGAAGGGGTTTTTCAAATAGTAGAGAAAGTAGTGAGCGATAACTACCTTAATATAGGAAATTTAATTCGATCTACTTTTGATGATGCTGTAGATCGGTTTCAAGATGAAACGATAAATCTTTTGCATATTGATGGCTATCATACGTATGAAGCTGTTTCTCACGATTATAATACATGGCTACCGAAAGTCGCGAAAAACGGTATTGTATTATTTCATGATATTGAAGTTAGAAGTAGTGATTTCGGCGTGTATAAGTTTTGGGATGAGGTAAAAGTGAATTACCCTCATTTTCAATTTGCGCATTCATATGGACTGGGAGTGTTATTTCCGAAGGGTTGTAATGATAAGTTTGAGGAAATACTTAAAAATAAAGAAGAAATACAAAATATGTATAAATAAAGATAGGGCATGCATCATTTTAATGATGTGTGTCCTATTTTTGTGTGGAAAATAATAGTGTGAATTAAAAAGTGAAGATAGTTGTAAAAAGTTTTGTTGCAGCAAATATTAAAAAAGTTAGTATGGGATTGTTCCTTGTAAATAAAGTGAAGCTTTAATACGTTCATATCAATTCGGAATTTTACAGTAGTTAATTTCTTACCTAAGTGCTTTGTACTTACTGAATTTTAAGGCGGGGGTCTTATTGGCCGAAAATATCGGGATAAATAAAAATACAACATTTTTTATATTTTTCATTGCGAAAAACGTAATCTACTTTTACAATAGAAAGGGTTGTGAATATATTATACTGGAAAAATAAATCGAAATAATATGAAAATTTTGTTTTGTCTTCGCTAATTGTATATTACATACATGTAAGACGACATACGTCATGTTATCGACTTGTAAGGAGAGAAAAAAATGAAAAGTGTAAGATTACCATCGATGCTAGAAATCATAGTTCTTTTATTACTATTTCTTGCTGTTGTCTTTTCCTTCCAAACGATTTTTGATCTCCCAATTCAATTAGCGCTATTTATTTCATGGTTTTTAGTAATTGCGCTTGGATTAAGATTAGGATTTCGTTATCAAGAATTGCAAGATGCAATTACGAAAGGGATTTCTAACGGATTAGAAGCAATACTGATTTTAGTTGCAGTAGGTGCTTTAATTGGAACGTGGATTGCTGGTGGGGTAGTACCAACATTAATCTATTATGGATTAGAATTTATTCACCCTAGCATATTCCTATTAGCAACATTAATTATTTGTTCTATAACTTCTATCGCAACAGGAACGTCTTGGGGAACAGTGGGAACAGCAGGTATTGCTATGATGGCGATTGGTGAAGGACTTGGTTTACCACTTCCGCTTGTTGCTGGTGCAGTTCTTTCAGGAGCTTATTTCGGCGACAAATTATCACCACTTTCTGATAGCACAGTTCTTGCAGCTTCTATGGCGAAAGTAGATGTTATTGCTCACGTTCGAGCTATGCTCGTATTAGATGTTCCGGCTTATATTATTACTAGTATTATGTTTACTGTAGCTGGTTGGATGTATGGCGGCGATAATGTAGATTTGAATCGAGTAGAATTTTTAAAAGAAGCTTTATTAAAGCAATTTGATATTAAAATATGGATGCTTGTTCCGGCGGTCATTGTTATCGTTCTATTAGCGATGAAGAAACCGTCTATGCCAACAATTGCAATGGGAGCTTTAATTGGTGCAATTTGGGCAACTCTTTTCCAAGGGATGAACTTTGGAGAGGCGATTGGAACAGCTTATAACGGATTCTCAATTCAATCTGGTGTTGAGTTTGTTGACAAGTTATTAAACCGTGGTGGAATTAACGGCATGCTTGGCTCAGTAGCTGTTATTATTTTCGGTTTAGGATTTGGTGGATTACTTGAAAAACTAGGTGTTTTAAAAGTAATCGTATCAAAATTTGAGAAGAAATTAAATTCTGCAGGTAATGTAACATTGTCTACATTAATCGTGGCATTCTTAGCTAATATATTTGGTTGTGCGATGTATGTATCACTAATTTTAACACCAAAAATTATGGAAGATAGCTATGATAAATTAAAAATAGACCGTCGTGTATTAGCGCGTAACTCAGAAGTAGGTGGAACGTTAACTTCAGGTATGGTTCCATGGTCTGATAATGGTATTTTTATGGCGGGTATTTTAGGTGTAGCAACGTTCTCATACGTTCCGTTTATGTGGTTAAGCTTCGTATCGTTAATTTTAGCAGTTATTTACGGATATACAGGCAAATTCATCTGGTATGTAGATGATGCAGATAAAGGAAAGCAAGCATCATAAAATAAAAATCACCTTCTACAATATGTAGAAGGTGATTTTTTTATTTTGTAATAGCATCTGCTGAAGTTATTTCATTCTCATATTTAGCAATTTTTTGTTGTATCTTTTTTAAGTTTTTTTCAGTGTCTTGGATGAGCTGTAAGACATTGGTCTCTTGTTGTTTCATTAATTCCAACCGTTGAAAGATGGTAGATTCTCCTTCCATAGACCAGTCGATAAATTGTTTTATTTTTTGAATAGGCATACCAGTGTTTTTTAAACACAAAATCATTTCTAAGTATTTGAGTGCTTCTTCATCAAAAACTCGATCTCCTTTTTCATTTCTTTGCAGAAAAGGGAACAGTCCTTGTTTATCGTAATAACGTATTTGAGAAATAGTTAAGTCTTGCATTTTGGCGACTTGCCCAATTGTATAATACATATCATTCATCCTTTTGTTACCAAGGTATAATGCCATTTTTATTTAGTATTTTACCATTATAGTTTGTTTCACTTAATGCATATTTAATAATAATTTTAGCACTTTCAATAGTTGTATGGCCACCAGGGGAATTTCCATTAAGATCAGTAGTTGTAAAACCAGGAGTTATCCCAAATACTTCTGGACCGTTAGTAGTAAATTCTTTACTAAAAGCTAATGTTAAAGCATTAATAGCAGTTTTGGAAGAATTATATCCTAGTGTATTGATTGGATGTGTTTCACCATTAGCAAACATTGTTAGTGAGGCCATGTCAGTTGTTACATTTATTATTTTACTGTTGCTTGAATTCTTTAATAATGGTAAAAAGGCTTGCATCATTTGGAAAGTTCCAAAAAAGTTAACTTCAAATCCTTGGCGTAAAGTTTCAATATTTAATTCACTAGGTAGCGTATTGAAGTCTAATGCAATGCCTGCGTTATTAATTAATAAATGTAAATGGTCAGTCGTTTCGTAAATTTTCTTTGTTGCTTCTTGAATGGATTGTGAATTTGAAATATCTACTTGAATATAGGAAACGTTTGAAACATTTAAAGATTCTACGGCTTGTTGTCCAAGTTGTTCATTACGAGCACCTAAAAATACGTGATAATCTTTTTCTGCTAATTGACGAACAAGTTCATATCCAATTCCTTTATTCGCACCTGTTATAAAAGCATATTTTTTCATATTGAATTCCTCCAGTAGTGTTATAGTAGGTTACAATGGAAAGGATACAGCCTAAACTTAAGTTTAGGTCAAGAGGAATTTTTTTTAATAAATATAGAATATCTATATATAAGAGTGAGAATTCTTATCATTTAAGAAAAAGTCTGTTATTATAAGAGATGTAGGTATTATATTTTCAAGGGGATGAAAACATGGAGTACAGAATTGAAAGAGATACATTAGGAGAAATAAAAGTTCCAGCTGATAAATTATGGGCAGCACAAACACAACGTAGTAAAGAAAACTTTCCAATTGGAACAGAGCAAATGCCGCTTGAAATTGTAAAAGCATTTGCAATTTTAAAGAAGAGTGCAGCGCTTAGCAATCAAAAATTAGGAAAGCTATCAGAAGAAAAAGCAGAAGCAATTGTAGAAGCTGCTGATGAAGTGATTGCAGGGAAATGGAATGAACATTTTCCGCTTGTCGTATGGCAAACAGGTAGTGGTACACAGTCAAACATGAATGTGAATGAAGTAATTGCAAATCGTGGGAATCAAATTTTGAAAGAGAAGGGATCTGACTTACATATTCATCCGAATGATGATGTGAACATGTCACAAAGTTCAAATGATACATTTCCAACGGCGCTCCATGTAGCTTGTGTAATCGCAGTAGAAAATCACGTATTACCAGCAATCAGGAAATTAAAAGGAACTTTAGCAGAAAAAGTAACTGCATTTGAACATATAATAAAAATTGGTCGTACACATTTACAAGATGCAACACCGTTGACTTTAGGGCAAGAAATTAGCGGATGGCACCGTATGCTTGAAAAAACAGAGCGTATGATTGCAGAGAGCAATACATATATGAAAGAGTTAGCAATTGGTGGAACTGCGGTTGGAACAGGTATTAATGCTCATCCTAAATTTGGTGAGATGGTATCAGAGGAAATTAGTCAATTTACAGGTAAACAATTTGTTTCTGCACCAAATAAGTTCCATGCATTAACGAGCCATGATGAAGTTGTATATACTCATGGTGCATTAAAAGCATTAGCTGCAGATCTAATGAAGATCGCTAACGATGTACGTTGGCTTGCAAGTGGTCCACGTAGTGGTCTTGGAGAAATTATTATTCCAGCCAATGAACCAGGAAGCTCTATTATGCCAGGTAAAGTAAATCCAACGCAAAGTGAAGCATTAACGATGGTTGTAGCGCAAGTGATGGGGAATGATGCAACAATCGGATTTGCTGCGAGCCAAGGTAACTTTGAGTTAAACGTATTTAAACCTGTTATTGCTTATAACTTCTTACAATCAGCTCACTTATTAGCGGATGCAATTGTTTCGTTTAATGACAATTGTGCAGTTGGTATTGAAGCAGATGAAGACGTAATTAATGAAAATGTGAATCGTTCACTAATGCTTGTAACAGCGCTAAACCCACATATCGGATATGAAAATGCAGCGAAAATTGCGAAGCATGCTCATAAAGAAGGGTTAACTTTAAAAGAAGCAGCATTGCAATCTGGGCTACTAACAGAAGGGCAATTTGATGAAATTGTAGATCCAAAGAAAATGATTGCTCCAAAAGAGTAATAGAAAAAGCCAAGGTTCTTAGTATAGAATCTTGGCTTTTTTGATGTTCATTTTTATGTTTCATCTACTTGCAATACTGCAAGCTTCAAAATATATTATTGGTTAGCAGGCGTATTCATTACTTTCATCTGTGGGCAGTTCTCTTTTAAGAGTGAAATGAATTTTTCTTCTTCTTGTGGTACGAAAGTGGTCACTGAGTCAAATAAATTATAATTAATTTCTAATTGTTGCCTAGTCCATTTTTTTGAACGAAGTTTTTTGCCAGAGTACTTAATATGGCGAATGTCTTTAAATGGGATTTCAGTACGAAGTATGAAACCGTGTTTTACAACAAGAGATGATTCCGTTACGTTGTAGTGAGAGAAATAGAATGAAGAAAGATTCACGATATTTAATAGCATCATGAGAGTGAAAAAAATAGAATTTTCATTTTGGAAGAATAACGAAACGAAAAAAATAATTATAAATAATGTAATGAAAATGACGTGGAATGGATTTTTTTTCGCTTTAAATTTCAAGTTAGTCACCTCGGTATACTTGTTCTTTAACTAAATTAAATCATAACATTGTAATAAAACGTGTGAATATGCAGAATTGCATATTCACACGTTTTATTATTCATGTAAAATTTCTTGATAGGATAAATTCAAAAGAAGTTTTGTAATAGTGGAGTGACATGAAGTGACTTACAAGAATAGAAAGATAGTGTTAGTCATAATTAGTTGTATGATGATTATGAGTAGTTGTGCTAATAAATTTGTTGAAGATAGAAATCGAAAGCATACATTTGTACAAGCAAGTAAGGTTTTAGTAGAGACTGTAAATAGAATATATAAATTGAAACTTTAATCAACTGATTATTAGCCCTCACCAATCGGGCTTTTACTGGCAGCCCGGCCTCACTTAACTTCTTTGCTTCCGCTGAATTTTGATGTGGGAGTCTTACTGCCCTTAAATGCGGGATAAAAAGTAAAAGGTGTTTTCTTATACGGAAACATCTTTTTTGTAGTTGAAATTGAATACTGAAGTTTTGGAATGGATGAATACCGGTTCCATATTCACTAATCGCATATGTATTCTGTGCAATTTGCTTAACGGTAAACCAAGAGTCTTGAAGAATATCCATGTTCTATTTTACATCCTATAAAATGAATTTGTATAAACATATTCGCTTTTCGTTGTATTAAACCCTTTCGGTAGATGTTTTTATAAAAGTTTATAAAATGGGTAAACGAAATGTTGAAATGTTTGTTTGTGTTATGATAAGATGGTGAAGTGATAATAGACGTTATAGTGATTTGTTTGGTTTTTGAATAAACATTTTGAAGGAGTGTTTAGTATGAGTGATATTTCAGAGAAGTTTTGGGATGCGTCAATAGAGGAATTAAAGAAAGGGTATGTGTTTGATGGAGAAAAAGAGGAGTACATTTGCTTAGCTTGTGGTGAAACATTTATTAAAGGTGTTATTTATCAAGATAATCAAGTTTTGTATGAAGCAGAGAAGTTCGTCCGATTGCATATTCAAAATGAGCATACGTCTATGTTTGATTATTTGTTAAATATGGATAAGAAATTTACTGGTTTAACGGATTTACAAAAGAAAATGGTTCAGTTTTTCCATATGGGACTGAATGATAAAGAAATTGTAAAAGAGTTGGATGGCGGAAGTACATCAACAATTCGTAATCATCGATTTACACTGCGAGAGAAAATGAAGCAAGCAAAAGTATTTTTAGCTCTAATGGAATTATCCGAAGAAAAATCAAAAGTACAAACGAAATTTGTACCAATTCATAGAACAGCAACGATGGTGGATGATCGATACAATATTACGGAAGAAGAAAATGATGAAGTATTAAAAGCTCATTTTACAGAAGGATTAGATGGACCTCTTTCTAAATTTCCGAAAAAACAAAAGCGTAAATTAATTATATTACGTCATTTAGTAAAGAAGTTTGATAGTAATAAAAAGTATACTGAAAAAGAAGTAAATACAGTGATAGAAAATGTATACCCTGATTTCGTAACTTTAAGAAGATATTTAATCGAGTATGGATTTTTAGATCGAACAGCCGATGGAAGTCAATATTGGGTGAAGTTATAATCATACGAAAAGAAAATGAATAGAAGCACAGTATTATAACAACTATACAAAGAGATAGATATTGAAAATTGATTTTTAATAAAAGGAGAAATGAAACTTGAAACCACCTGCAGATAACAATAAAGAAGGTGCGGAGTCACATAAGTTGGAAAGTGAGAGTAAACCGATTTGGAAATCGATGTCGATGTTTTTAGTACCATTATTATTAAGTAATGTACTACAATCAGTTGGACAATTATTTGGTATGGTAGTAGTAGGAAGATGGCTTGGAGTTAATGATTTAGCGGCTATATCAGCATTCTTCCCATTATTTTTCTTGCTCGTTTCATTTGTAATTGGTATCGGTTCAGGAAGCTCTATTTTAATTGGTCAGGCGTTTGGTGCTAAAAACGAAGATCGTTTAAAAGCTATCGTTGGTACGACGCTGACATTTACCTTTATTATTGGAGTTGTGTTGGCGATAATAGGCAGTATTTTTGCGATGGATATTATGCGTCTAATGGGAACGCCAGAAAATATTATTGAAATAAGTGTACATTATGCACGAATTTTATTTATATCGATGCCAGTATTATTTTTATATTTCGCATACACAACATTTATGAGAGGTACAGGAGATTCTAAAACGCCATTTTACTTTTTAATTGTAAGTACAGCGCTAAATATGATCTTATTACCGATTCTTATTTTTGGATGGTTAGGAGCTCCGAAATTAGATGTGTATGGAGCAGCCTATGCCTCTGTTATATCTACAGTTATTACGTTTATTGTCATGCTTTTGTATTTAAAGAAGAAAAATCACCCATTACAACTAGATGGCACGGTTAGAAAATACCTTCGAATGGATGGGGAGTTATTAAAGCTATTGCTAAGGCTCGGTATTCCAGCGAGTATTAATATGATATTAGTTTCATTATCTGAAATTGCTGTAATCGCGTTTGTAAATCGTTACGGTTCGGATGCAACAGCTGCTTACGGCGTTGTGAATCAAGTTGCAAGTTATGTACAAATGCCAGCAGTTAGCCTTGGTATTACAGTTTCTATTTTTGCAGCACAATCAATTGGGGCGAATCAATTTGATCGATTGCAGAAAGTTGTGAAGGCCGGAATTATTATGAACTACGTCATCGGTGGTGTGTTAATATCTCTTATTTACTTATTCTCAAGAGACATTTTATCACTATTTTTAACGAGTCAAACTACAATTGAAATTGCTCATAGCTTAGTTATGATTACGTTATGGAGTTATTTAATTTTCGGTCATGCACAAATTATTAGTGCGACAATGCGAGCGAGTGGTACAGTACTTTGGCCAACTGTTATTGGAGTTGTTTCAATTTGGCTTGTAGAAGTACCCGTAGCATATTATCTTTCTTACCATACAAGTCTTGGAATAGAAGGGATCTGGATCGGGTATCCAGCAGCATTTATTATCAGCTTAATATTACAGTATGCATATTATAAGCTTTCATGGCAAAAGAAACGAATTACACGATTAGTTAGTTAAATAGAAAAAATGTCTCTAAGTTATTTGACTTAGGGACATTTTTTTGTAAGTGCAGGTTTACAAATAGCTTTTTAAAGTTATATCAAAATGTTGTCTAATGAGTGTTTTATCACTCATATAAAACTCCCACGCTTTTTCCGGTTCACCGATAATCTCAAAGGATTCCTCTGTAATATATAAAGCGCAATTATCCTCCAGTGCAATTCCTTCTATATTCCCTTGATGATTTTGTAAAAAGGAATGGAAGGCGTTCATTCTATTTAATTGATTATAATGTGGACAAAATCTTTTATTAACAATCCCCCATCCGTTACTCTCTATATAACCAGAACCTTCATAATCTGATCGGATACTAGACGTGAACCAACACATAGCACCAGCGCTATAACCAGCAATAAGTGTTCCTTGTTGCAGAGCCAATAATAATTTTTCATCGAGTCTATGTTCTTTCCATTGCGTAAGCATGTGAATATAATTCCCGCCACCTAGATAAATTAAATCGGCTGAATGAATCATCTCGTCTATTTCATACTTAGAAGGTGAATCTGTTGTAGTACGTAAAATTTGTACTTCACAATGTAATTGTTTTTCAAACGTGTCTAAAAATAATTTTATATAGCTTTCATCATCATGACTTGCCGTTGGAATAAACAATACTTTTGGATACTGTTTATTTGTTAATTCTATAAGGCGTTCATTAATAGGCAAGTGATTTGAATCTTGTAAATCACCGCCACCAATGACAGCTAATTTCATAGTAAAGCACCACCTAATCATTTTTGTTATATAAAAATTCGATAGAAGAGAGTTACATTCCTTCCGTAATGTAATCAATAATTAGAAAATGTAGCTTAAGTATATCGGGATAGTAAAGAAAACACTGAATATATATATCAGTGAATTAGAAACAATTCATTGATATATAATATTTCATACTAATGTTTCAAAATATGGAAAAAATATGTTTAAATAGATATAATGACGCATTTATTCATATTGAATTTATGGTTATATTTTAAAAGAGCATCGGAAATAATAGCGATTTTCCGAAACAGTTTTTACTTTTAATAGGAACTTGTATTACAATATGGTAAAATTATTTCAATATATTTATTTAATATGAAATACAAAGAGGGAGCGTGAAAAAAGTGGATTTTCGATTTGAATTTACAACGAAGCTGAAAGAATACTTAGACGATGAGAAGGATGAAAAAATAATAAAAGATGGACACAGAGATGTAATTTTTCACTATTTATATGCGTTAGAGACTGAAATTGGCGTTGTTAAAAATCCTAATTTTACTTTTTTTGCATCAGGAAGACGTTCACATATAGTGTTAGAAAACGTTGAATTTAAAACAGAAGTAAATGTAAAAAGTAATATAATTGAAATTACAAAAATAGTGGATAATGTAGCTATTCCGTTAGATACTATCGTAGCGAAAGATCGGGAATTATTTGCACTTGGGCGTAATGAGAAGTTTAGTGTACAAATATTAGAGCAGTATCTTTTTGAAACATTTGGAGATAAGTTAGGCTTATAATGAATGGAATGAGGTACGTATTTATAGGTAGTTAATTTTAGTTTATATTACTTGCGTTTGACCTCTCATTTAATTTGTACTACAATTCGTAGTGTGAAAGGAGTTATACGATGTTTACGCAAAACTATAGGTTAAATGAGCAGGGATTAAATCACTTCTTTGGACCGCTTGAAGCGAAGATTATGGAGATTATCTGGTCTACTGAAGGTATTACTATTAAAGAAGTCCAGCAGAAATTAAGTGAAGAATCGCCTGTGAATTTTAATACTGTTATGACAGTTATGAACAGGTTAGTAGAGAAATTACACCTAGAAAAACAGACTGTAAAAAGAAGTGGCATATATCGTGCTATACAAACGAAAGAAGAATTCTTATCCAATCAAACGAAGAAAATGACACAGGAATTAGTGGGGGAATTTGGAGATTTAGTTGTAACTCATATGATAGATGAGTTAGAGCAGGCTGATCCGAATTTAATAAAAAAATTAGAAGACAAATTGAATCAGTTAAAAAAAGAGGATCGATGAAATGAAATGGCAAATGCGTAAAATCGTATTGTTAGCGCTCATTGTTAGTACCCTCTTTTTCAGCATGTTATTGTATTACGTTACATATCCATTTCTTTTTCAAAATAAGGCATTCTTCCTTTCAAAGTTTTGCTTGTTTCAGTTAGAAAAACATATGAAAGAACTATCGATGGTTCGTATTATAATAGCTGGGTTATTATTAATTACTGTATTGATTGTGTGTAAAAGAATTTGGCGGCAATTTTTCTATAGTGAAAAATTACAAAAAGCACTTATCCCATTCATTAGAAAAGGGAAACAAATACATATACTGCCGACTGCGGAAGTTGCAGCGTTTACAATTGGATTATTCCGTCCGAAAGTTGTCGTATCGGAAGGTTTGCTTCAGACGTTTTCAGATGAAGAGATTGATGCAATTATTTTCCATGAAGAATATCATCAAAATAATTGGGATCCGCTAAAATTATTTTGTTTTACGTTATTAGCAGAAGGAATGATGTACATCCCGATATTAAAAGGAATGTTACAACGATATCATACGTATCAAGAGTTAGCAGCAGATAAATATGCGATGCAAAAAATGAAATCTTCATTTGAGTTAGGTAGTGCGTTATTAAAATTGATTAAAATAAAGACAATGGAAAATCGATGTGTTACAGCTTCATTTGCAAAAACAGCAATAAATTTAAGAATCGAACAAGTGTTAAATGAAAAAGTTGTGAAGCTTAATATCCCGTTACATCCGAATTCGGTATATGTAACAATAGGTTTATTCTGTGTGTCGATTGTACTTATTATTGGAGAGTGCATATAGCCTCTTTTTTTAAGGATAAACACTACTCTATGTAGTGTGAATAGTGGTGTTGTCATTTATATCATCATGCTTTTTAACGCTATATACATCTTATTTATCATATATTACAGGTTTTTTATTGTATACAAATCAAATGACGGAAATCACAGCGTTCATTATTCGTCTATTTGGTGGAGTTACAGGATTTTAAAATGAGGAGGAAAAAGAGTGAAGAAACTAATTGCTATTATACTAGTAGGGGCACTCGTTTGGGCGGGGGTCAATTTTTATAATTCAAAGAAAGAAGAAAAGGAAAGAAAAGCGAAACAAGCAGAGTTACAGGAGAAAGAAGTATTACCACAAGTCGGTTTTAAAGCACCTGGCATCACATTAAAAGGATTAGACGGAAAGTTACAGTCGTTAAATGATGCAAAGGGAAAACCGTATATTATTAATTTTTGGGCATCATGGTGTGGGCCGTGTGAAATGGAGGCACCTGACTTAGTTCATATGTATGATAAATATAAAAAGGATGTTGAAATTTTTGCGGTGAATGCTACTGTTAGTGACCCAGTACAAGAAGCAAGCGCATTTGCTAATCGCTATGGGTTTGAGTTTCCTGTTCTACTAGATATGGACGGAGTAGCTGGACTAGATTATAAAGTATTCTCTTTACCGACGACATTTTTTGTTAATAAAGATGGAATTATAGTAGCTCATGTACGAGGTGTATTACCACCAGATCAATTAGAAAAGAAATTTAAGAAATTGATTGAGAGTTAAGAGCGGATTTTTCTATGGGGAAAATTAGAGTCACTAACAATGTAGAATTTAAGAACGAGGTAGTAGATTTATATTTAAAAGAAGGGATGAGATATAGTAATTGAGTCTTTTTTGTTTGACATGTTTACGTTTTTTTATAACAAACGTTCTGTAATTGCATACTTGGCCTATATGTAGGTGTACCTATAAAATGGTGATTATTAACAATACATTGTTAATATCCGAACATCAAAGAGTTAAGTGAAACACTAAACTCACGACTTTTGAAGGCATTTGCAAAGGGGATAGCTAAATTAATTAGTGAAACACAAGCTGAAGCAGAAGAGGCTGTAGTTTCAATGCAAAAGAGCTCAAAAGAAGTCGAATCAGGAATAACTCCTGTTCAAAGTAGTGGTGCTTTCTTCGAAAAAATTTCAAAATCTGCACAAGCTGTTACAAATCAAATTAAAGCGACTTCGAGTAATTCAAGTGATATTTTTAAAAATAGTCAAACTATAATTCAGATTGTAAATGAATTATCACATATTGCTAATACATATGTGGATAGCAGTAGTAATGTAGAGACTAGTATGAAAGAACAAGAAGTATATGTACAAGATATTGCAGAACTAGCAACATCATTAAGTGGGCTATCACAAGAGTTACAAGAATTAATTGGAGAGTTTAAAATTCAATAAGGATTATATTGATTCATTTGAAAAACCTTTTTTAATTGGAATGTATTAATGTAAATTACACGCTTACTTAAATGAATATAAATTTTGCATATTTAATTGGAAATAGAGCATGATATTACCAATTAAATGGAGGTGTGTTAGAAATGCAAATTCGAGAAAATAATAATTCAAACGAGATTTTGGTAGCGGCGGCAGCAAGTGCAATTGAGCAAATGAAGTATGAAATTGCTCAGGAGTTTGGCGTTACACTTGGACCAGATTCAACTTCACGAGCAAATGGTTCAGTAGGCGGAGAGATTACGAAACGTTTAGTTCGTATGGCGCAAGAGCGGTTATCTGGTCAATATAAACTTCACTAAAGTTAAAGGTATATCCTATTGAAGGGATATACCTTTTTAATTTTTTTTAAAGAGGATCGTTAAATTTTTTATTGTTGGTTAAGTTTAGAAACTGCGAATTGAGCTGTGAAATTCATTTTCTTCATGTAAGAAGAATTTACTCCTGTTTGAAATTGAACAGAAATATTACCGTCTTTTTGTGCTTTGAATACGCGACCATATTGTGAATTAGCATTGTATGTGCCAATTACTTGATTATCTGCATCAAAGACTGTATAAGAAATTGGAAACCCGGAATTTTGTACAAAGACAGTAAGTTCTTCCCCTTTATTAAGATTAAATGATTCTTTTTGGGAAACTTCATAGGAACTCATAGAGTAGTATTTTGTAACTTCTTGAATTTCTAAATTTGTAGTTGCTGCACTTGCTTTTGATGCCTCTACTCCTGGTAAATTCATACCTGATAGTACTACAATTCCTAGTGCCCCTGCTAAAATAGCTTTTTTCATAATGTTAGTGCCTCCTTTAATATATTTTGAGATTTGAAAAGGAAGTAAAAATACCACTTCTTGAAACTATTATAGTTACAATGAGAATGATTTTCGATATGGCTTGATATGTAATTCTGCATACATAAGGTGGCGATATAAGATAATCTATTTGAGATTTTGAATATTCTTAGAAGAAGAGGAGGACAAATTTTTAAAACTATGAATGGACTTGTAGCTGTTTTTTTACATACGTTGGTTTTATAGTGAATATTTCGTTGAGTTTATTTTTGTATGGAGGGGGTATTACAGTTGATTGATTACTATTCCGAAAATGTAAAAAATATCCATTAACGGAATTGGATTTGTATTATAATTCACTAAATGAACTATTATTGTTCGTTTCATTTCTTGATGAATGTATGTATGCTCTTTCTTAATTGTAAATATGTTCGATTTTATTGGTGAAGAGGGGAGATATCCCTCTCCTTTTTCTAGGCATATTAACAGTAAGGAGAGTATTGAAATGCTAATTTCAAATCTTTATCAGGAGAAAAATTTGAAAAAGCTTATCATGTTATTATTTTTACATATATGTACTATAAAGTGAATTGATAATATGTAGATTCACTATTACTAATATTTAATTAAGATAGTTAGCGCTATGTTAATAGTATTAACTATCTTAATTGGTGTGGAATGTGATAGAAAGCATAAGTTTACCGCAAACTTATGCTTTCAGGATTTGAAGAATATTCTTAATATGAATTTTAAAGAAAATACAAAATCTCAATAGACGTGAGAAAAAAGGAACTGAAAATATCCTTTAAAATAAGATATATTCTGGTCAAAAAATTAGAGGGCATCAATTCATTAAAGCAGTAAAAAACGTTTTTATGAATTGGTGTCCTTTTTGTTTTAAAAAGAGAATATATTTTCTCAACAGGACAAATGGTAATCAGCTATAAGTATTAATTATAAGGATAAAAGGAAAAGAGAAATTAATAATAAAGGAGAATGTGAAATGATAACATTAATATCTGAAAGAAATCTAGCTGAAATCCATGAAGACGATGTAGATGTATTAAAAGTAATGGCACATCCTGTCCGATTACAAATTGTAAATGAATTAATGCACCATAAAGTATGTAATGTTACACAGTTAACGGAAATATTAAGACTCCCCCAATCCACTGTTTCACAACATTTATCAAAATTGAGGAGAACCGTACTCCGTTCAGAAAGAAGAGGGTTAGAGATGCATTATTATATAGATAATGCTAAGGCACGTCAGATTGTTGAAATTTTAGGTTTATAGGTTAATAATACATAAAAGGTTTCCTGTTACAAGGCAGGAAACCTTTTTTATATGTATAACTAATTGTTTGATAATATCATACTGTAGAAGCTACCTAACAATAATTAAATTTAAAAGCTTGTTTTATCTTGCCACACACAATTTAACACGATACATAGGTGTAAACTTACAAAGAAGGGTTTTAAATAGAAATTAGATATAACAATGGATAATGGTAAGTGTATTAAAGAAACTATAGAATTAATGAAATGCAAAATAATAAATAATAAATAGTTGTTGTAAAGGCTTATTCTGATAATAAAAGGAATTAGATACATTAAATTCAACTATGAGTTTTTTTACTAAAAATATGTAAGTGAGGATTACAAGCAACATAATCCTTTTGTAGCTGATGGACGAAAAGCTTTCATGGATTTCTTTAAGGAGGATTTTGTTAAGAACCCTAATTCTTTTGCAGAAATTAAACGTGTAGTAGCTGAAGGAGATACAGTTTCTCTTCATGTACATTCTCGTACTCACTCTCAAGATAAGGGAGTTGCTATAGTGGATATTTTCCGTATAAAGGATGGAAAGATTGTCGAACACTGGGATGTAATTCAAGAGATTCCAAGTGAAGCAGCTAATGATAATACGATGTTTTAGGTAGAAAATCTATTTATAGATTGTTAAAATATTTTTTCGAAAATAAGTAAGATTGCGTTAGTAAAAATATCCTTAGAGTGATTCTTTCTTACTAACGCAATTTTAAACTTTTTAATTCCGTAATTATACTTGAAATCACCGCGATACCTAATACTATCCTGTATAGTTTATAGGAATAATATCTCCCTGACTAAAGTTTTCAAGAAAGGATTTATAAATGTTTTTTAATTCATTGCATGATGGCAGGAATTTAAAGTGGCCTTTATCAATTCGTTATAACCTTTCTTAAAGTGAATAAATCCTCTTTTTATTTTCTCATTTCCTCCGTTTTAGATATGTCTTTTTAGGATTTCAAATCTTACCTTTTCATCAAATTTATCTGCAATGTATATTACAGTTCCGGCAAGATATTTTAGTCCATAAGCTACGGGTGTCATCCAAAGTTTATTTAGGAAAGAAAGATCTTTAATTCGGTGCTTACTTGAAAAGAAAATCATATTGTTCACTCCATTTCTAAAGGTGATAGATATTTTAATAGTCGTCTTATTTATTGTTTTAGTTGCGTAAACAAGGTACAGTACAAAATGTACTTTGCTATTTTGAACAATTTTTTTGTTTGGGAATTTGTATAGAGATAGAAATAATAAGAATAGTGAATAAAACCCTACTAAAGTTTAGTAGGGTTAAGTAGATAAAGATGTAGAATGGATAATTTAAGAAATAAAGGACATAAACTGTGTTTCTTAATTTCTTTGTGTAAGACTCTTAACAAATAGCGTTAAATAGTATGAGGAAGAACCAACTAAAATAGCATATGGTATTAGAATAATATCAATACCATTTACAATTACATAACCAAAAAAACCAGTCCAAAAGCCATTACAAAAAGAACAGTCTAAAAAAATTTCAAACAATTCATGAATACTACGTAATTTTTCACGTGTGTACTGAAATTTTATTTCAAATAAAAATGCGCGTACCCCTAAGGATATAAATAGCAACAGGCTTATACTTATATCAAAATTCATTATCTCACCTCCAATTCCTATTTAAAAGTCGTAATAAGTTGTTAGAAAGTTGAGGGTTACAAAATAATTAATATTTAGCTGGGATATTTAATAAATCATTTGAAAGATAGTTACCCCAGTAAAAGCTAACATAATGAAATGAATTAAAGTATATTTTTTCTAAAGATATGGCCCAATGAATAAAATCTAATCTATTAACCTTAACTTTTCTGGCTCTATAGACCATATGGTGGAGTCCCTCTAAATCAACTAAAATATAGCGTTGAGGGTTAATATCCTGATTAAAGGTAATTACAGCACTGCATTTAGAGCGTTTGTCCATATTTTCGATTAAGCTATAAGGATTTTTTATTCCAATTGCATTTTTCCCAATATCGTATCCAACAAATAAGAATTGATTACTTGTAGTAAGGACAGCTCTTATCTGTTTATCATTGTATAAAAATGAAAAATATTTTTTTATATCAGTAGTGTTTAACTTTCTATCTTTATGTAAATTCAAGATATCACCTCCCTATAGTTATCGAAATTTAAGTAACTATAGTTGCAAGTGAATTGTAAAGAGACTTATTAGTTTAAAGGTTGTTGCTGAATCACAATGTATAAATTGCAGCATTTAATTTAAAGGTAAAAGCTGAATCCATCATATTAAAGCTAAATAATATTATTAATAAATTATTATCTATTATTTAATAATGATTATTTGTTATAAAAATAGATTCAATACTATCTCATTTTAGAAACTAAAAATATTTAAAACCATTATTTTTATATTGAATTCCATCAATTTCAAAGTGGATTTAATTATTTAGTGTAATTTATAAACAAATTCAGAGAAATAAATCGTTTACATGTTTTATGTTAAATGACAAGTACTTCTTTAATAGAATTGCTAATTTGTTAATTGAAGAATAAATAAGAAAATCTTTGATCATGTCAATTCAATAGTTAAGAATGTACGTGAGAGCTTAATAGAAGCTAAGTGTAAAAAATTAATTTTGTTAAGAGTAATTATGGGGTGAGATAGAGTTTGACTAAATTTATTCTAAGTGATGTTAAATTTTCATTGTGATTTTCTTATATTGTTACTGCAAATACTTACAAGAGGGTGTGATGAGTTGTTCTTTCCACGTATCACTGATGTTTATGCTTGCATACATAAGACATTGAGAGAAGATAGTGTAATACGTAAATGTATGGGTCTTAATAATATTACAGTAGATATGGAAAATGAAATGCACATACAAAAGCGTATGTCTCCTAAAGAGGCACTAAACAACCAAATTCCTTTAATTGCATTTTACAAGTCATTTGTTCAAAAGGAACGAAACAATAATATTCATGTGATAACATTTGACTTCGATATCTACACAAATGATGATGTGGAATTGGCATTAGACCTTGCAGATAGAATAAATCAATTATTCGATAATCAATCTCTGCAGTTATTTAAAGGAGTATTTTTCAAGGGTCAGTATGTAGGATCTGCAGAGGTTGCAAGTGAAATAGAACACTCTTATAAGTATTTCACTAGATTTGAATTTATTTTTGAAATTGAGGGGTGTAGTTAATGTCACAATTTGACAAGTTTAACAGTAAGAATAAGAAAATGATTATTAAAGGTGCAGGTAAATTTATGGCTAAAATTCCAGGGTGTGATGAATTAATTACACTAGGTCATATGGCGAATATGCGTCTTGATGTGCAGTTGGATATGGTTGATATTGAAGGGGGAGACTCTTCAGCACCTATTGATACACTACTACGTAAAAAGGTAATTGATATTACTGCAGAGGATGCAAAATTTGATTTAAACATGGTACGTCTTGTGTTAGGGGCAAAACTTCGAGAAGGAGTTAGCGGCTTAGCCTATGAATTGAAAAATGAAACAGTAACAATTGCTGGCGATACTGAACCTGTTTCTATTAAATTATCTAGTCCAGTATTAACAGGTAGCGGAGCACCTAAAGTACAGATTTTCAACCAAGTTGCAGGTTCATTTGTACCAGAATCAGCAATTACAGTAAATGGATCAGCTGTAACACTAAAAGGTGGTGCGGTTGAAGGTGATACTGTAGTAGTTTATTATCCTGTGGCATCATCATCTATCGATCCTGATGGTTTCGTATGGGTATTAGAAGAACGTCATGATGTTAAAGGTGGACTAGTGACTCTTAAGAATCCTCTATTTGGTGGATCTTTAGGTTCAGCTTCTTCTAAGACAGAGCATGTATCTGTAAGATTAGTAAAAGAGAATAAATTACTTAAAAAAGTAACAACTAATCCTGCAAAAGGTGAGTATACAATTGATCCTTCTACAGGGGAGATTAAGTTTAATGATTATCTTGAAGGAGAGCAAATTTATGTGAACTACAAGCGCCCAGAGGTTGTAGATGTAATGGCAATTGGTTCTCGTGATTTCCCTCTTACAGTATCTGTTGTTCATGATGGACATTTTGAACAAATGGATGGTAGCATTCAAGGTTACCAAGTTGAACTATATTCTTGCCGAGTGAAATCTAACTTTACATTAGACACAGCACGACAAACAGCAGCGACTCATAGTATTACACTTACAGTTATTGATGGGGAACGTACAGACAGTCGTTTAGGTTCTATTAAGCGTTATCAAATTGAAAAAAGTGGCGATGTTTGTTAATTAGAGAAGAGGATACTTATGTATCCTCTTTTTTATTAATTTATTTTTAAACATTTTAGATAAGGTGAGAATGGATTATAAAAATATCTATCACTTAAACCTTTTTTCGTAAGGTTGTTACATTTAACACATAAATTCTTATATTAGTTACGAGGTCGTTTAGGTGATCCCCTTCCTTGCGTCCTCTATAAATTTAATAAGGGGTAATAGAGTAATATAGGGGGAGATTAAATGAGTGAACGTAATTTAGCAATTCCAAGTAGAGAAGAAGCTATCGAGGAACCTACTCTTGTAGAGGAAGCAGAGGAGAAGGTTGAAAAGCAAGAACCTAATAAACAAGAGGAAATAAAGTTAACTAAGCAGGAATCAGAGTTTATTGAAAAAGTATTCTTCGAAGAGGATGAAAAGGTAACATTACGTGATGGAAAAACCTATGCTATCCCTCCTTTAGGATTAAAAGATGCTAAAAACCTAATGAAAAAGTTGAATACAATTGATACAGGTGTCATTATTGCTAATTTAATTGCAGATGAAACAGGTAATGATAGTTATGATGAACTATTAGAGGTCCTATTGATGGGCTTTAAACCGTATTATAAAGAAATTTCAGCTCATTATTTAGGGGATTATATTGATATTGTAACAGCTAAAGAAATTATAGATATTATGATTGGACTTAATGGCTTAAAAAAGTCTTTATAGACTCTGAGGAAGAAGAAAAAGAATATGACGAAAATGCCTACGTTGATTGGGCAGAGATTTTCTTTAACTTAGGTCACTACCTGGGGATGAAAAAACAGGATATATGGGATTTGACATTACCTCAGTTAAACTATTACTTAAAGAAATGCCATAAGCATATAGAGTTTACAGTTAAGGTACATTCAATGTCCTTCACTGGGTTATTTGGGGGCGGTTCAGCTCAAGCTGCCGAACAGAATAATCTAAAATATAGTGATGGAAAAGAAGTAATTGACGGATATGAGGTTGCAAATGCTGATGACATGGAGTGGTTAGCAGGTATTCTCTAATAAATAATCCTGCCCTTCCTTTTTATTTGAGGATAGGGCGGGATTTTATTATGTAAAAGGAAGGTGAAATAAGTGACAGTCAATAATCAAAATATTGGTGCTACTATTGCACTAGAGTTTGATAAGTCAATAAAAAATATGAAAGAGTTTGGAGTACAGTTGGAACAGCTAGATCATCGTTTTGGTAGTATAGAAAAACGTATAGATGCTATGAAAAACTCTTTATCTTCGTTATCGGCTCAGACATCTAAGGCAGCGGGAAGCAACCTTAGAGCAAAACTTGAGCAAGAATTAAATAATATCGTCCAAGCAAATGGTATTACTTTATCTTCAGTTGGGTCAGCACCTTTAAGTATTAAACAAGAAACCGTTCAACAATTGATGTCTAAAGTAGATAAAGAGTTAAATAAAACGATTGTAAAGATGATCAAAAATATAAACATTAATATGGATTCTGCTATGAATAATAGCGTAGTACCAGTTGGAAAAGATGAATTTAATAAAATTAATAAAGAAATCTCTAAGTTAATTAGTAATCAAATTAAACAATTAGTAAATTCCATTCGCGAAAATGGGGGGATTTAGTAAATGCAGATAACTTGAGTGGACTTAAATTAGATATTTCTAAGGGAACGGTTAAGCAAATTTTAGTAAGTATTAAAAATCAATTAAAACCTATTTTACTGAACCCTGAGGTTGCTATTGAAGGACAGACATTAACAATTTCATCGAAAGATTTATCTGAATTAACGAAAAAAGTAAGAGGGAAAATAAAAGATTCTATAAAATTTGATTTCGAAGGTGTTATTAGCGAAGAGAATGGCATTGATAGCGAGATTATAAAAACAGCTAAACGTATTGACAGTTTAATAGAAAATTATATAAAAGGCATACGAGGAGGGCTTCAAAAGATTGATCTCAAATCTGTAGAAGTACCTATGAAAAATATATCTAAACAACTTCAAAGGTATATTGCAAATGATTTAGGTGTTTCTCCAGCCGAGTTAGCTCATACTTTTCATTCTGTGGATCGAGGATCTCTAAGAGGATATGCTTTAAAAAGGCAGTTTGAAGGTATGGAAAATACAATTAATAAAAAGTTAACTGCAGGAACAAATAAAATAATGATGTCACTGAAACAATCAGTAAGAGCTGTGGACTTTGAACCTCATTCTAATGTTACGCAATATTTAACTAGTGAAATTAACAAGCTGAACAAGCAAATTATTAAAAAAATTAAGGAGTCCGTTGATAAGCAGTTTGCACATATAAGGAATGAAATTCTAGAAATTAATACTAACCCTCAAAAGGCGAATAGTAATAGACAGTTAGGCTTTATTGCAGGAAATAGTGCTAATACTTTAAATAACTCAAGTGGATCAAATCATAGTAATACAAATAAAAATAATAGCGATTCTAGTACAAGTAAATCCACAAAACAAGACAATCCTTTTGATGGGTTTGGAATGGCTGGAGCGGTTACCAAAAAAGTTAGGAGCCTTGCTTCGGGCTCAATGCTAGATCCGATGGCTGCAATATCTAAAGCAATGGAAACCTTTAAAATTGCTCAGTTAGAACAGTTAAAGATTACACAAAACTTCTCTTTGAAACCTGAATATAAAAACAAAAATGGAAATACAGATTGGCTAAAATTAGATAATGATACTGGAAATCTAATGAATAATGTACGTGATTTATCCACTCTTTACGGTATTGATTACGAAAGAATGTCTAAGGTAGCTGGTATAGCATCAGGTGTTACAGGGGATAAACAATCTGCACGACAATTTGTTGATCAAGCTTCTAAAGTTTATCGTTTAGATAACAAATCAGATTTGGTTGAAACAATTGCTCCAGGATTACAGACAATTATGGCACAGTTCAAATTATCTGTCTGGGAGTTGGATGGAGTAGTTAACTCTTTTGCTGTTGCTACGAGTCAAACTAAAGCGACTACTGAAGATATTATGAAGGCTATGTCAAAATCGGGTACAGCACTCCATTCAGTGGGAGTGAATGCAGAAGATGCTGTGGCTTTAAATGCATTAGCAATTCAAAGTTCAGGAGAAACAGGGGAGAATGCAGGTGCAGCCTTAAAAACGATTGCAGAACGTATTACTTTACCATCTGTTTCTAAGCAATTAGAAAATTATGGTGTAAAGGTATTTGAAAAAAATGAAAGTGGTATGAAAGTACGTCGGAATTTCATTGATATCCTATCAGACACTGCGAAAGCAAGCAAAAATAAATATATTGGAGAAGATAAAGTAAAATCCATTCTGTATGGAGAAGGTGGGGCAAACCAGCCACCAAAACTGATGTCCTTTTTAGAGACCATGCATAAAGCGGGGATAAATAACAGTAAGGATTTATCGTATTGGAAAATTAAGCAAGAAATTAATGAATTTAAAAAAGATCCTGCACGCCTTCAAGAAATGATTGCGGTAACGATGAAATCACCTTCAGTGACAATGGAAAGAGCTGGGGTATCTGTTAATAATGCATTAGTGTCAGTATTAGATGCGCTAAATCCAGAGATTCAAACTTTAGCAAAAATTATTACAAACTTAGCCCAGGGAATGGAGAAACATGCAGGGCTATTTGCGCAGTTAATTACGATTTTAGGTAATGCCTTGGTAGGTTTTGGTGCTATTCATGGAGTCAAACGATTAGGTCAATTGAGTAATTATGAAGAGCATTACAAGAAAGCCACTATGGAAAACAAATTCTTTGGTGGTACATCTTTTACAAATCGTAAAGTGGACGGAGCGGTAGGTTTTTTAAATGATCATGTTTTGGGGGAGAGCCAAGATTTACGTAATCAAGTAAATAACAAAAAATTCTATCGTGCGGCTATGAAAAATGATACGTTAAAAAGTTATTTTGAAGAATTAGCAAATTTAAAAGAGGATAGAAAGAATGAGATAAAAGAATATGTAAAAGATCATGGTGGAAAAGCTGAAAATATGGCCGATTTCCTTAGCATCATGGATGAATCTAAAGGCTATTATAAGGGTGAAAAGAAAGAATTAACAGCTGATGAATTACATACTCGTTCAGCCTATAATGCTCGCAACCTTACCCAAAGTAAATTATTAACAGACGCTTTTACCACAAATTTCTCAGAGCATTTAGTGAATACCTTATCAAATAGGACTAACTTTGACAGTATGAATGAGAATCAAAAATCAACGGCTGGTCGTTTAGCTCAAATGGATGATCAAAAACGTATTGGATTTGAGACATATCTAGATCAAAACTATCAAAGCGTAGGTAAATCGATAAATAATATGGATGGGCTTAATAAGGCACTCGATGAATATGAGGCTAGTAACCGAAAGGCTACTATACAAACAAGACAAAGTACCACTGCGTACAGGGATTTATCAAGTGCCGTAAAAAAGGTAGCTGATGAAGCTGAAGGTGCATCAAAAAATAGAATGAAGGGTTTTCTTGATTTTCTTGATACTATCCCACAGCGAACAAGAGGAGCTGGTGGGGCTATTATGGGACTTGCACGCAGCGTAGGAAGATTTGCTAAACAATTGGCTATTGCAACCGCTGTTGGTGATGTTTTAACGAATTCTGCTGAGAGCTTTGGTTTAACGACCAAGCAAGAAAAAATACGAGATTATCATAATCAAACCGCAGGTGCCGCTGAAGCATATGTTAAATATGAAGAAGATGAAGGTAAGGGGAGTAGATTTCTAAGACAAGCCGGATTGGCATGGAATAAAATTACAAATACTTTTTCACCAGGACACCCCGACGTAGATAGTTTTGATGTGGGATTAGGTCAAGAATTTTTAGGCGGAAAAGGGGGATTTAAAGGGAATTTTGAGAATTGGATAAAGAGAGAATATGGAACGTCGAATTGGAAAGAAGCTTTAGAAAAAGAGAATGAAAAAAGGGCAAATGATGCAAAATCTAAAGGTCAAGATGGAAATTATTCAAAAGCATCTTTAACAGATTTAACACAATCGTATTTAAATCAATCTGGAATGTATGCTAAGAAGCAGCAATTGGAAAAAGAAGAGTTTATAGATCAATATAGGAAATCGGCCATCTCTGAATCAGAGCAGAATATGCGAAGGGATGAAGCAGAAAAAGCTCGTAAAGCTTGGGAGAATAAAATGATAGATGAGGGTCAATATGATTACTTTTCTTATGATGATTTAAAATCTCGTATTCAAGAGAGCCAGAAAGTTGCCAGTAATAAGGGAGAACTTAACTTAATTACCGCCCTTCTAGATGGTGTGAAAGCTGACTCAAAAGAGTATATGAAACTTAGGTTACAAGTAATTCAACAAGAGCGAGAAGCTTACAAAAAAGAGATGGACGAGCTTCATAACTTTACTCGAGGGCGAGAGGCAGAGTTGGAAGAATTGGAAAGAAATGGGGAAAGGTATACTGTGGACCCAGAAACTAGAGAAAAGGTAGAGACGGCTGATTATAAAAAAATTAAAGAATCTGTTGAACGGAGTAAGGACAAAGAAAAGAAATTAAAAGCTGAATTTGACCTAGAAGATAAGAAAAAACAAATTGAAGCACAACGTATTAAAACGGAATTTTATATTAACGACACTCAGAAAGGATTTTCTAGAGCTCAGGCTAAGAAACAGTATAAGGATACATTAAGTGCTATTAGCATGAACACAGAGAGTCCTACTTATATTGATTCACAGATTGTTTCAAGCCAATCAATGATTGGAGAAATGAAAAGTAAACTGGCAAATCTGCAATCCCAACAGTTAGCAGATCCAGATGGTCAGTTACAAGATACTATTCAAGGATTGAGTCAACAAATCGCAAGTGCTGAATTAGAAGTTAAAAATTTAAGAATTCAAAGGCTTACAGCTTGGAGACATGATTTTGGTAATAATATGGATGATTTGGAAATTAAGTACATGCAGGAACGTGTGAATTTTGGACCAAGTATAGGAGATGATAGTTTCTTAGCACGTGACTTAAGAGTAAGAGAATTACAAGATCGTAAATCACTTATAGATAAGACCTTAGCGGTCAGAATTGCAGAGCGAAATAGTGGTAAGTTTGAAGAAGGTTCATCTGAATACGAACAAATCATGAAAGATATTCGAGAATTGACAAAACAATCTTTACAAGCACAGATTGGTATCCACCAAGAGTTAAGAGCACAAATGGGTGGAACATTTAATCTTCCTGAAGGCGTACAGGTTATGTCTCAGTATGATTATCTAACAAGTAAAGGTACACATTCAAACTTTAGTGTTCAATCAGGAGATATGTATGTCAATATTACGTTACCTAATGTAACTGGACAAACTTCTAGTCAACAGTTAGCGAATCTTGGAATGAATTTAGGAAAAGGATTAGCACAAGGTAGAACAACACCACTACGAAATCAGTTAAATTCAGCCCCTTGGGGATATCCAACATTCTAATTACAAAACCCCATCTAATTATTAGGTGGGGTTTCTTATAATACTAAGGGGTGATTAAATGGCACAACAAAAACCAAGTAAATCAAATGATGATGTATTTAAACGTAAATTATTTTATGATAACGGGATTCGTTTTGTACAAGTAAGGGGGCGTATGACTGGCGATTATAAGCCACCAACGCCAGTATTAAAATCCCATATAAACGAAAATATTCAATCTTCTGCAGGATTGGTAGGGAAAGGGACTTCTCATTATTCTACTACCATTCAATTTTTATTTGCGAGCAAAGAGGAATTTGCAGATTGGCTGCAGTTTATTGGTGCAGAACACAAATACTATGATGAAAAAGGCACGATTTATTTAGGGATTGTTAATGGTGATTTAGATATTAAAACAGCAGAATTTGAGACGAAATATATCATTACTGTAAACCTTATGTTAATTCGAAAACAAGATTTCGAATATCGTCATCAATATCCTTTTATAGATATTGAAAATCATTGGGCGCAAACGTATATAGATGAAATGCAAAAAAGGGGCCTTATCACTACTTATGCTAGTGATGGAACACCTGTACAATATTTTCAACCTGAAGTTTGGATTACAAGGGCTCAAACGGCATCCTATATGACAAGGACTTTTAAATACATCGAAAAGATATTGAGGGGGTATTAAAAATGCCAAAGCGATGGTTAGATGTGGGTCCAAAGGATTGGTTTTATCGTGCAGTATTAGAAACAGATAATATGTTTATTGATGCAAAAAAAGAAGAAACCTTATTTAGTGGAAAAACCTATAACCAATTTATTGGTGGCAAGTCACGTCAGGTTCATAATTTTACTTCAACAGAGGGACAAACCAAGTTTGAAGTAAGCGGATATAAACCTGATTCTAGGGAAATGGTGTTTGTTTATATTGATGGGGTGCCTACACTCCCATCTAAACTTGAGGATAATTTTATACATATTGGTTATCCGTTAACCAATGGAAGAGAAGTTAGTATTCTTTTATCTGGGGTAGTGGAAATGCATGAAGGAGATCATACTCTTGAAAACTGTCAGATTTATCCTTTGATGAGCGGATGCTCTTTGGCTTATCCGGCAAAAAAGTTAGAAAAAGCGAATAATTACGTATTTGATATCACTTACTCTTTAAATGAAATAGCAGTTTGCATGAACAAGAAGTTAAAGAGAATACATGTAGATGTAAATGAAGACGAATCCATACAAGGTGCACTTACAAGAACGTTAGGATTTAAACGAGACTGTTTTACTATAATTAATGGATATCTTTATGTATCTTATAATTTAAATCAGTTTCCTATTTATGTGAATTACAATTATCAAAAGGGTGCTCAAATCAAAAATAGGCAGGGAGAAAAAGTTGTCCCTATGTCAAGTTGCGCACTCTATAATGATAGATTCTTTCCTGATATAACGATATATAGAGGAGAGTTTTTTACTTTGTTACAACGTTTAAGAATGAATATTTATAATCGATATACAGATAGAGGATATGTAAATAATACAATTAAGCAAACGGAGAGATACATTAAAGATAAAGATAAGATTGTAGGAAAATGGTATGCCGAATCAGTCTTAAATATATTAGATGAAAAATTTAATGATGGTTGTTATGTATTTCCACTTTACGCAGATGATTCCTTTCAACCTGAGGTATGTGTAACTAGAGCTGAAGCAATTGTATATTTACATAGATTTACAGAATGGGCACTAGAAAGATTTAGATAGGGGGGAATAAGGTATGCCGAACGTATTTGATCATAGAACTCCTGCGCCTCAGTTGTTAAATGACGTAATGAGAAAAGTTAATGCTTTAGGTCATGAACCTAGGGTTATTATTGAATTTGACAAAATGGCCTATGTACCAGGAATGAAAAATAAGTTTGAAGTTTGGGACAGAATTCGAGAAGCATCTATTGTGCATCAGGCAGCAGAGGCAACTTTAACAACACCAGTAGCAGGTGCTGAGCCAAGTTCTGTTACAAAAGGTGGAGAATCAGGGGATAGATTTGAGTATATTAAATGTGCCTTAAATAAATGGGTAAAACATTATAAGTGTCCCAATGTTGCTTATTTCTTTCTATTAGCTGTAGCAAAGCATGAAACAGGATTTGGAACATTGGGACAAGGGAAACCTGAAAAAGGAAGTTATATAGTAGGATATGGTTGCCCGGGTTCATGCGATCCTCAATATAAAGGGATAGATACCCAAGCGAAGTATGCTGCAAAACGTTTTTCCGAAGCAATGAGGAGCAGATACGCAAAAATTTCCAATGGATATATGGATGCTAGTGATGTTGATTATTTCCATGAAGGTGGAGATAAAGGATATAAAAAGTGGAAATGGTCAGCAGATGGACCTAACTGGAAAAAACTTGTGAAAAGCTATTTTGATAGAATTATTGGTGAATCTAGTCAAAAAAAATGGCATTGTAAAGAATCTGGTTCTATTATTAATAAAAATCTGTTTCCAAAGCATTCTACAAATCTAAATGTTTCCAAGAAGGAAGAAGACTGTGGTTGTGAGAAAGCTGAGACTTATACAATTGAGGAACAAAGGAAAGAAGTTCATAATGCAACCTCTAGTGCGTTATCCGGTGCTACTTTTCCTGTTGAAGGAATTTCATTTGGAAATGGTGCGAAAGTATCTTCACACCATATGAAACATAAGGGCGGGGGTGCACGTTCAGGGCATAAGGGTACTGATATTATACATACATCCCAAGGTAAAATTAATGGTATGTGGGTAGTAGCGGCTTGGGCTGGACATGTACATAAGGCTTATAAAAGTACATCTTATGGTAATTGTGTAATGATTCAACATGATAATGGATATATGACAGTTTATGCCCACATGCAAAATAATTCTTTACAGGTTCGAAAAGGTGATTTAGTTACTCCAGGAACACGTTTAGGGAAAGTCGGAAATACAGGTCAATCTTATGGCGCCCATTTACACTTTGAAATTTGGAAAGGTGAATGGATTTATGGTGGAAATAATCATATTGATCCATATCCTGTTTTAACAGGTGCTCAAAAATTAGGAGTAGCACCAAGCGGTAAAGGTAATAATGGAGGCGGTAATACGGGCGGAAATGATAATAGTACAGGAAATGGAAGTGGTGTTAGTCAACCACCACCCCAAATGACCATTACCCAAAATATTAAGTTTAATAAGTGCTTTGATAAGGATGCAAATCTGGATGAGAATTGGCATGGACAAGAGAACATAACCCATTTTACAGCTTGGTCAACAGGCGAAAAGTATTTAGGGTTTAATGAGAATATTGCCAAAGGAGCAGTTGAAGATTTTGGATATAAACATAACTTCTCTTCAGACGGATTTTATGAATATGCTTTCTATGCAGATCTTAAAGAAGGAGATTCCGTAACGGTTACATATGACGGAATGATTGTAAAACGATATACAAAAGAGAACAATACAACACAACCTACATATGAACCTCCAGTTTATGCAAAATGGGTTGCAAGTGATATACAAGGGACCAATTCACATATATTAGATTTCTCCTTAAATAATGTAAGTGGTGAGGCCGTATTTGGACTAAAATGCTTTAAGGTAGTGGAAATTGAAACTCAATACGGTGCACAATATGTTGATGAAAGAATTAAGGCTCGTAAACGTGATGTATGGGTTGATACAGGGGCGTTTGTATACGATAAAACCTTTACAGTAGACCAAGATGTATTACAGTGGGAGATAAATAGCCATTTTGACGCCAGAGTCGCAACTGCAAGAATTACTTTAGACAATAAACATGGTATTTATTCTCCTACATATGAACGAGCCAATATCTTTCCTGAGAATTTAAGAGAAGCAGAGATGTCATATTATGAGAATGGTGCAATCAGACATGTGTTAAGTGAAGCTACCCCAGTACGTATTTATGCAGGCTATGGTGAAAACCTAGTAAGGGTTTTTACAGGACGTATAAGAGGAGAGATTGAGCAAAATTCTGATGAAAAAACAATTACTATTAATTGTGTAGATATGTACGATATGTTAGAAGAACATGTTTTTGATAGGGTCCTAACTTTTCCTCGAAGAGACGAGATACATGGTGATGAAAAACAACCAGTAACCATGTGGGTTAAATCATCTATTATTCATAATATCGTAAATGAGGCAGGAATGATTGGATGGAGGATCCATGAAGATGATTTGAGATATGCTGACGCTATTATTGAAGAAACGTATTATATTGATATCGATAGAGGTGGGAAAAAGGCAGTCGTCTGGGATACTAAAAGTCAACAATATGTCGAAAAAGATATAGCAACTGTACAAGATGCACAAGGTTATAAAAATCCTTATGTACAGGCGATAGATTTTTTAGAAGGTACAAGAGCATCTGATGCGGTTCATGAAGTCATCGGAGATATTATGTATCGCTCCTACTGTGATCGTTATGGAACATTTAGATTGGAAAATATCCGTAAAATTAATGCAAGTGAGGCAAAATGGTCATTTATAGATGGTGAGAATTTATATTCTCTTTCCACTTCTATTGACCATTCTCGTATACGTAATCATCTTATTATTGTTGGTAATGGTGGGCAAATTGAGCATTTTGTAGATAAAGATCTTCTTATATCTACAAAGGGTAATATGAGAACGGCTAAGATTGTTGCTGATTGGATTGATGAGCGATTTGGTTCAAATGCAAGAGGAACCAAAGAGGATATTTCGAACAAATTATTTTTTGATATGAAAAGGCAAGCCCGTACTTTTAATGCCGTTGTTAAAGGAAATCCAATGATAGAGTTATTAGATGGTTGTTATGTTTATGATAGTAATACTTCTAATGCAGGGTATTATGTCATAAAAGGGAACCGACTTGTTGGAAATAAGGAAGGTATGTTAAATTTCCTAGAATTTACTTGGCATGACAAAGAGAATTATTATAGCTAAAAAAACAAGGAGATTCCTGCGGAACGTTAGGAATCTCCTTGTTTTTTCTTATAATGCTATGGAAAGCGAGGTGGGAAAATGGCGCAAAAGAGTCATATGAACGTAAATGATGTATATCCAATACTTGATATGATCAATAGAAAAGTTAATCAAGGAAAGGGAACAAGACACCATTTTACTAGTCCGCTATTCAATAATGATAACGACAATGGTGTAACAACATTGAATTCTTCTCAATGGCAAGTAGAGTCATTTGAAGTCATAAGGGAAACAGAAAATTCAATAGCTAATCATGTAATTAATGAGATCCGAATTATTTATCGAAATGGTGCATTAGATAAAATTTCTTTAGTCCGTGGGCTCAATCCATCTGTATCTGATGAAATTCAAGATTATGAGTACATCAACAATATTATGATTACAGAAGTTTCTATAAAAACAGAGTGGTTTGGTAAATCCCAAGAAGTTGTTGCAAAGATTATAAGGGAAAATGATTACGGTAATTTTAAAAAGGTTAAACTCACGTATTTTGACTCGGAATGGGGCTGGAGTGAGGACGAAATTGAAGAAGATTCTATGCCGTCTAAATATGAAAATCCATCTGATTTTTATAACGGTAAATATAGTAATTATGAAGAAGTGATAGTAGAGGATTATGTAGACTATGCAGAAATAGGATATGCATCTAATGAAGAAATTGAAATCTCTCCAGATGGTTGGTCTGATGGATATAATCCATCGTCTCCTGTAGATGTTAATGTGGAACTCGGACCAAAGATAACAGATGAAATTTAGAGAGGAGGTCCTACATGAGTTTTGGAGCAAATGTAGTAGTTGGAGGGGAAATAGATAGAGTAGGTAGATTGGGTGGTGGACGTTTAGATTATCCATTTATGCCTACAAAAACAGTTCCTTATATAAAGGGGAAAATTTTAGAGGTACTAGGTACTTTAGGGCACTTTGATATTCAATTTATTCCTGATTTTGATATTGAGCTGGTCTCCGTAGCTGTAGGAGCATCTAGATATCATTCCTTTGATAATTGGAGTTTGTTTATTGGGGATGATCATAAAAATAACTATGTATTTGATGAAATTTATACGAAGGATTTACCAGAAGGTGCTTATTTAATGGCTGTGAAAACAGTAAAAGCAGGTACCCCAATTACATTCCGCTTTGATAATAAAGGTGGGCAATCGAAATATGTTTGGATAAACTTTCAATGTTTAAGGGATAATCCTAACAAATAAGAGAGGTGGATATAAATGCCTTGGGTAGAGGAAACATTAAGACATGATAATTTTTTAGATGATATGTTTGATAAAGTATTTAGAAGATTTAAAGATAAATCAGGTAATTACTGGTGGCAGAATTTTAACAATCAAGTTCCAAAAGTAGATCTATATAAAATTACTTTTGAAAAAGAGTTATTTGTAAAAGGGGAAAAGGGATATCTACCTCCTTTTGAATCTCGAGAAGGTATGTTATGCATCACTCGGCATATGATTATGCGTAGGTGGGATAATGAGTATTTAGCATTCGCACAGTCAACAGGGGCTGTAAAAATTAACACTAAAGATATTCCTAGAGAAAAAGAAGGTTTCTTAGAATGGATTTCTAATTTTTATAGAAAATCTGTAGACTATACAACTGTTTATTCATACACACTAGACACATATGCTGGATATACGCATTATGTATCACCTAGTGGTGAACTTGCTCCAGTTACTATCATGAGTGAAAATCATGGTTTGGATATATTTAGGGATAGCATGGATATAGAGTACTACGGTGAGGATGAATACTATGAAAGTATGAAACAATCACCGATTATTACCATGCAATTAAAAGGAGATACAGGTGATCTAGTTGCCTCCATAGGGAAGTTGAATTATCGAACTAATACGAATTGGTGGGGGGACTCTTTAATTCAGTTAAAAGGTGTATTTGATGAGACAAGTGCATTTTTTACATTAAAAGTAGATTCAGCTCCTAGCTGGGAAAATAATATGGTGACTTTAATTCCCTTTTTCTTTGGAAATCTAGTATCTAAAAATACATCTTTGAAAAATGAAACACCAATCGCTATGCTTGGAGGTAGGCAAGTAGGAGAATTTTTTGATTTCGATAGTATAGAGACTAAAACTGAAATTTTACAACCTATCACAAGAAATTATGTAAACCATCCATCAAACGGAGTAGATTCCGTTATGATCAAAAAAACCAAATACGGAGCGCGTTATCAAGAACATTTTTTACGTTGGAACGTGCCACCTAATCTAATGCCACCTACTCGTGAAGAATTAAGACTGGTCAAAAATGCACAAGGAACCGAGAAAGAGGAAGAATACGCTCGTAAGTACCCAAGGGCATGGAATTATTTAAGATATGGTTACTATCAATACGATTTTCATGCATCTAGGTATAGTAATAAGATTCATACATCTCGCGCAACAGTCATGCATCCTGAAGATGGTGTATTAGGGTATATTCCTAATATCGTACTTCTGCCCGTTATTAATGTTTCTGAAGGTGAGAAATTAGTGTTCCCTTATTGGTGTGAAGAATGTAATGAATCTCAATATCAACCTGAGGTACCTAAAGAATCTACTAAATTAGAGTGGGGAATTGCTAAGAGTACAAGCAAACTGAATAATCTTCATGTTAATTTGGGAGATTCAACCAATAATTCTAATTCTGATAAAGGTAATAAATTTTCTTATTATTGCGATGGATCAGTAAAGGCACAAGCAGTAGATGATACTTATTGGAATCCCTCTGTTATTACGCAAGATTATTTGGCTAACAGCACAGATGGTATTGGAAAGGAATTAAGCAAATCGTTCTGGGAGGGGCGAAATGATTGGTTAGATTATTTACAGGAGTCTCAAAGTCAGTATCATTTGGATAACTCTAAAATAAAAATTGAAGATTTTCATAAATTTTTATGGAAAACTTTAAAAGATATTAAAGATGAAGGTTATAGTTTACAAGATAGATGGCTAGATTTTAACGAGTGGGGAAAGGCAAATTTACCTTGTTTAAATGAATTGCAAAAAGCCTCAGTATTTATGTCAGCTAAACTCAATAAACCTGTCTTATTTTTCCCAGGTTCAGAGGGGTTTTTAAAGGGCGATATATTAGATAAAATGCTTCCTTTAATTAAGAAAGTACCAAGTGCTATATATGATTGGATTGACTTTAATAACGTATTTATTGAAAACGAAGATGATACAGGTCTTGTTGGAGCTTGGGTAATGGATAGTTTTGCTACAGCCATGCATAGTAATGGGAAAAAGGAAAATATTTTATCTTCTTTTCGTTCTTTAGTTAACTTTGAACCTCAGGTGCTGCTTTATAATATTTCAGTTGCCAAGGCACATCGCCCATATGACTATATAAAACCTAACCTGGGTTTTGGCAGTCATGTTGTTGATGGAGAATATAAAGCATATTATTTACCGGATATGACTAATGATAATTATATACCTTATGTTGCCGCAGAAGTAGCTGTACATGAGATGGGTCATGCATTATCTAATTATGGATATGACATATTAGGTGAAAAACTACATGAAATGCAAGAATGGTTAGATATTAGTGGGTGGATCGAGAATATTGATGGTTCATTTAATGAACTAACGAAAAGCTCGCCGGGTACAGCACTAGATAATGGAAAACTTGCTCCGGTATCAGATTATGGATGTTTTAGCCCGGCCGAAGACTTTGCTGAGGCCTTTATGATGTATATCATTAATAGACAGTTTTTAGCTAGCAATTTTAAAGATAAACACGATTTTATAGTTAATAAATTAAAAGAAATGGGTATTGATTCAAAAATGTAGGAGGTAAAATATAATGATTCTTAAGATAAAAAGAGGAGAAGATTTTGCCTTTATTGATAATGAAGGTGATATTCAACATAAAGTCAGAGTAAGCGGTAATAATGAATCTCTTGTAAAATCCCTGGATAATATTTTGAATGTTCAAACTGGAATAAGGTTTAGAGGAGAGATTAAGGGGATTCCACATAAATTAATTACAAAGGACGGAAAAAATCCTTCGACAATCAATAAATCTAATAAATTATATCTTATGGAATATTTTAAAAGAGACTTAGAATTACAAGGCTTTACCGTGGAAATTATAAAAGCGTAGAGGTGATTTTGATATGGCATTAACTCCCGTTCCTAATTTATCAGTACCGCAAAATAAAGGGTTTAAAGGAACTGATTCACTACCAATTATACATTCAATTAGATGGAGGCATTTACCATCGAGGTACATTTTTAAAGACGTAGATGACGTAATTACATATCATTCTCATGGGCCACTTACTATAGATATTAACAAGCATGGTGTATCTTATCTTGATGTTTATTTCCTAAAAGATACTGATATCGTTGAAGTAACAGCATATATCAGATTTTTAAGAGAAAAAGATCAGCTTTTAATAGAGGAACCCTATAAAATTGGAGAGGCTGGGGCAGTAATTGCTTTAGAGGATGATGAAGTAAACCATGAATTAAGGAGAGTTAAAGGAATTGCTTTTACGCAAAAAGACTTAGGTGATGGTACACCTATGTACGACTTTATGAATATGTCTAAAGAAGGCATTTATGAAGTCTGGATAAAAGTAATTACAGGGTTAGGAAAAGAAATGCATTTAAGGGTTCCTTTTCAATGGGACAACTTGGTGCCTAGCATTCCTCCAGAAAAAGATGGTCATGATTCTGATAATGCGGGCAAGGATAACAAAAAATCAGAATATAATGATGAATATTACGTGACGATTGTAGAGGGGGACTCAGCTTTTACTAAAAGGCCTTCTACCCATTTTAGAATGGCAGGTATAGGTATGTTAAAAGATGCGGGTTGTTTTAAAAGAATAGAGACTCCTGTATTAGAACCAATTTCAAGGCCTTCAAAAATACAGATTATTAATGATATCCCAATTAGTAGCTGTGGTTTAAATTTAATTACATCACGATTTAATAAGGGAGTAGGAGAGGTTGTTACATTCTCGCTTGTACACACAAATAAATCTGGTATTCTACGCATTGATACGAACTATGATAAGAATGGTTTAAAGAGTCTTGGGAATGGAACGTTTAAAGTTATTAATAAGGGCGTATATAAAGTTACATTTATTGTAACGTATAACGATGGACAAGAATGTATAACTGAGGGGACTATTATTGGCGAATTTATTTGTGAATTAAACATTACTGGTCCTTCTTTAAAATCACATGTAGGAGATTCAATTGTTCTTCATTTAGATCATGGACAAAATAGTTCAGCTTCTAATATTGGTGTACTTGTTCAAACCCCTCCTAAAGTCATGCAGACAGGAAATTACACTTTTACTAGTAGTTCACCAGGAGTATATTCAATTAAATTTATCGTTGATTATGGTTTTGGAGTTTGCGAAAAAATAGTGAATATTGAATTTATCTCAAAAAATATTCCCCCTGAAAAACCAGAAGGTGAAGGTGGAAAACCAGAAGGCGGAGGCGGAAAACCAGAAGGTGAAGGTGGAAAGCCAGAAGGTGAAGGCGGAAAACCAGAAGGCGGAGGTGGAAAGCCAGAAGGCGAAGGTGAGAAACCAGGTAAAAATGTACTAAAATGCGGACAAACAGCACAGGGTGGCATGGGATATGGGGAATATATTCATGCTGTAAGTGAAGAGGGCATCTGCTATGTGGAATATGATTTCTTCTCTGCACCAGATAGAATGCGAGTATTTGTTAATAATGAATTGATTTATGATACTTCACGTAAAATGGATAAAGAAGGAAGCCCATTTGGTTTTTATTATAAACCTGATGATGGGGAATTAAGAGTAGTAATGAATGATGGCCAAGATAAAGGGAGCAGGTGGAGTTATACCCTGTATTGTGGAAGTAGTGTACCTTCGGATGTAAAGCTAAAAGCTAAAATTATTAATTAGACATGAGTGTTGTTAACAGAATAAAAAGACTACTTATAATAAATTTAAGTAATTAGTTGCAACTTATTACCTACTCATAACGATAACTAAGTTGCAGAATAAGGGCGGGTAAGATCTCGTCCTTAATTAATAGAAAGAGAGGTGTAGAAATGCCGTATATTGATAGCACACCTGCACTTTCCCCTTATAAGGTTCGTGAAGGTAACTTACAACACGGTTTTATGGATTTACTGATTAAACACGGCTGGACCAAAGTAGTAGAGTTTAAAAAAGCTGTAACAGGGTCTTATTATGTTACAGATCATCCTTTAGAAGGAAGGCATGATGAAAAATTTACAGTTGCCAATCATATTATTCTACGTAATGCACGAGGTGATTTGTTTGGTTTTGCTGTAGTTGCAGATTGGAAGGAGTTTACTGCTCATGATAAAGGGATTCCATATTACAATGCTTTTAAATCAACAGCTACTGAAAAAGAGGCCCTTATTAACTATATGGCCAAAGAATTTGAAAAAAGAAAAGTAAATACATCTCTTTATTTTTATATGTTGGAAAAATTACCAGATGTAAAAGAAGGAGATAAATTATTTACCCCATGGGGAACGGGATCTAGTGCAGATGAAAAACGACTTCAAATGGCTTTAGATATTGAAGTTACACAAATTGATTTTAAATCTACAAGTGCTGGTTCAGAATTTGTAAAACAAGCGAATCCTGTTGTGATGCAGTCGCCTATTGTAGAGTCATCTCTACGTTCACCATTACTTGAGAATATTGATTACCCTTATATGCATACAAATTGGTGGGTTGATTCGGAAATTAATATTAAAGGACATATTGACAGTAATAGTCTTTTCTTAATTATCCAAACGGATAATACACCAATGTGGGAAAATAATGTCGTACCTATTGTACCGATTTACTATGGCGATATTGAAGCAATAGATGAAGGTGATCCTGCTATCGCATTATTCGCAGGAACTGTTCCAAAAGGTACTGATACAAATGGCGTTGCTGCTTATAACTTTGATGATATTAAGATTAAAGGTGGGCGTCAAATTATGCCTGTCTTGAAAAAATATCCTTCTAATCCATCTAATGGTGTTGACTCTGTAATGGTGAGTCGTACTAAATTAGGTTCTCGTTATCAAAGTTATTACTTGTCTTGGAATGCACCTGCACAAGATATGCCTCCTAAGCGTAGCTCTGAAGTAGGTAATAAACAATACCCACGAGCATGGGAACGAATTAATAATTATCAATTCAATCCTTCACGTTATTCGGATAAAGTACAAACTTCATTTATTTATCTGATTCATCCAGAAGAAGGAGTAAGAGGGTATTTAAAGAAATCTGTAGGATTTAATTCAATTAATATGGGATCTAGTGAATTAAGAATTCGTCAAGAGAGTTGTCCAGAAAAGGTTTTTGATGTATATCAGTGTGTCCCGGTTAGTGCAATTTCACCACTAACGAAGCGACCATCCACACAATTTCGACCAATGGGATTAGGGTTGTACAAAGAAGCACTAAATACTTCTAAGAAACCAGCAGCGAATAAGACTCTAGTTAATGTTTCTAACCTAAAAGCTACAAATCCACAAGAAGGAACTGTATTACTTACTTGGACAAATCCAAATGATATGGAGCTCTCAACGGTTACCATCTTCGTAAATGGTATGAAGTATGCAACAGGTGTCACTGAAGTAGAATCATATACTATTAAAAATGTGACAAAAGGAAATGGTGTAAAAATCAAACTAGTTTCTGTAGACATGAAAGGTAATGAATCTGCAGGTATTGAAGTATCTGTGAACGTAATGTAGTAATGCAACTTACATGTTATGAAAGAAAGGTACCTACCTATAATATACATGACATAGAAGAATTGCTATTTATAAAACTGATTAACCTATTATTAAAATAAAATGATGAAGTGGGTGATGAGATGCCATATATTGATTCAACTCCTCAGGATTATCCCTCTAAGTTTGAAGAAGATAATTTGCAGGACGTATTTGCACAAATGTTAATTGATAACGGTTGGACGTTAGTGAGGAACTTTTATAAAGCTGCGGTAGATACAAGGGCGTACAATCGCCGAACGGATCAAGTCAATTATGCAATTGCAAGACATACCATTTTTAGAAATGCAGATGGGAAATTGCTAGGTTTTGCGACAATTAGCCAATTCCCTCTTAAGTACAAGTATGAGAAGAAACAACCTATTCGTAGACCTCACGATGATACCGATCCTAATGATCCTAACTTTAAAATGAAACCTACTTGGGATGAATGGATTAAACAAAAGTATGTAGATAATACAACAAGAACAAACTTGTATTTCTATATGTTAGAAAAGTTACCAAACTCTAATCTTGTTAAAGAAGATGGTATTGTTTCAATCGTTACTATGCCAGGTATGGGTGGTACATCCTTTGAGCAAGACAGAGATAGGGATAGAGATGACTGGTCTAAGTGGTGGTATGAATATTTTGAAGGAAACTACCATGTAGAAGATAGAGACTATGATCCAGAAGACTTAATTTATGAGGAAAAATTATTGTCAGCTTCTCCTTTCCATGTAATACGTTCAGCACTAGATATTGAAGTGTTAGAAACACGTTGGGATACTGATATGCAAGAAGCGGTAATTGAAAAAGCTGATCCTCGTGTAATGCAGTCACCAATCGTTAAGACTACATTACGCGCTGAATTTTTAGAGCATATAAATGATCCTTTATGGCATACGAACTGGTGGACAGATTCAGAAGTTCGTGTCAAAGGTCATATTGATAGCACAACATTTTTCCTAGTTCTTCAAGCTGATACAGCCCCTGTTTGGGAGAAGAATTTGGTTCCAACTATACCGCTATATTTCGGTAAAGTAAATTCTTTAGATGGAGATAAAGATGAAGGCTATGCATTATTTTCAGGAACTATTCCACCTGTAAAGCGTGTGGATTCAACTAGAAAAGAAACTACATTTTCTTGGCGGAAAATTATGCCTGGCGATACAATCCTTTATGTAAATGATGCAACAAAATTACCTGAGGCACCAGCGTTGTTAACGATTAATGGTACAGAGGTAGTTAAACTTATTGAGAAAAAAGGTAAATATTTAACTGTTGAACGTGCGCAACTTGGAACATTCATGCGTGCACCTTATTGGGACACAGGTGCGACAATTGCTCGTCTATCGACTAATAACGCTAGCAAACGAGTGAAGAATGAAGATGTAGTATCTTTATTTGATTTTGATGATCCTGGCGCAACTGTTGGCGAAACGATTTATCCTTTACTTAAATTATATCCACATCATTCTTCAAATGGTGTAGATTCTGTAATGGTCTCCCGTTCTAGATTTGGTGCACGTTATCAGGCTCACTATCTCTCATGGAATGCACCTTCGAACCAGCTACCACCAAATAGAGTAGATGAAATTGGTAAGAAATATCCGAGAGCATATAATCCTGTTGAAAAAACTAACAATTATAAATATCAATTTAATACTTCCCGATACTCAGATAAAGTACACTCCTCTCGAATTTATGTAGTTCATCCTGAAGAGGGTGTGAGGGGATATTTAGATAAAGCAATCGGGTTTAACTCACAAGGAATGAGTGCAACGAATTTACGCGTTGCAAAACAAAACTGTCCGGAAAAGGTTTATGAAATGTATAAACCACATAGTATAGGTGCAGTATCTCCTCTAACGAAGCTACCTGTTACACCTTTCCGTCCTGTAGGTTTGGGGATTTATTCTGAGGACATTAATCTAAATGAAGTTCCTCACGACAATAAGAATGATAAAACTCCTCCAGGAGAAGTGAAGATTACTAAAGTATTAAGTCCAAAGTCACAGACTATTGATGTAGAATTTGACCTTCCTACAGATAAGGATTTAAAGCATGTCAATATCTACTTAGATGGTAAGATCTATGCTACTGGAATTACTGGAACAACTTATTACAGATTAATGGGATTAAACACAGGATTTAAACCTGAGATCAAAATTACTACGGTGGATTCAGCCGGTAACGAATCTGTAGGTATTACTGCAATACCTATAGAGGTTTCTTAATAAATATAGAAGGGGTGACCAATATGTCATTAATTAATACAGATGGATTTTTCGATGTAGATTTGTCCGTGCAACTTCTACCTTTAGACTTAGAGAAGTTGTTTAATGCGGGAGGATGGAGTACTTTAGGGAAATACCGTGCGGTATCGCCTTTAACAGATGCAAATGGAAAGAAGGATCCATACCGAAAAACTTTTGCTGAAACTTTTCTATTTGAATCGAAAGGTAGCGATAAACAACATCGCTACTTTGGATTCACTACAGGTTATGGTGGAAATGTGAGAAAGCTTGGAGAGGAACCTGTAATTTCAAAAGATACATTTTTAGGTGAAATGAAGGATGTAACTCCTAGTGGGGCCAAAAAAACAAAGACAGTATTTGAATTTATGGTTAAACCAGTTATTCCTTCTAGTGTAATTTTATATCGTGAAGATGGTTCAATGATTGACCAAGCTACAACAAAGTATTTAATAGATGGAGAGAAAGGGACTGTAACATTCAATGATAGTCAAGTAGGTAAGGTTCTTTCTACATACTCGCTTACAGATAATGCTCCGGATCTAGTAAAACGCTTATGGTTCTTTACGTTTGAAGGATTTATCCCTACTCGATTTATTTTACGTTCTGAACGCCCTGACTTGGCTGAGTTAGAAGACAAAAAAGGTGGAGTATTTAGCTTTAAAATGAAGAAAGGGAACCAACGTATCCGCGAGAATTCATATAAGTTCTATGATAAATTAACTGGAACAGTACCTCTTGATTCCGCTGATTATACTGTGGACCATGAGGCCGGTACAGTAACGTTTTCAGGAGGAACTGAGCCGTTAGCATTATTCGCTGACTATGAATTAGAATATGTAAAAGATGCAAACGGTAATTATGGAGATATTGAAGTAAATAAGTTTAATCCGCAAGTTCCAACAGAACTTATGGGGGCCGCTTATGATGCAGTTCGCTTTGTTTATCCTTCATTACCAACAGCCGTAACGTTTATTCCGCAAAATGATATCGGTTTAGGATGGGGACGAGATTCTCAAGTTTATTATTGGGGAAATATTACAAAGGATCGTATCGTTTCTTACTTCCGTTTAGATCCTGCGCCGGATCCTGAAAGTACGTTCTTTGCACCATTATATATTGGACGTCTATCGACAATTGGTAAGACTCCTCGAATGAATAATGTAATTATTGGTGGAGCTCGTTCTGATGATGAGATTCAATATAAGGCGGGTATGAAATTAGGACGTAGTGTAGTTGACTATGGTGTAAATACATCTAATGGTAATAGTTCTGTACTTGTACAACGAACTGTTGGCGGGGCAATGTATCAAAAACACTATTTAGCATTTATTACTCATGATGCTGACGTAGATCCAAGCCATGAGTCTCGTTTTAATCCGTCTGTATATTCTAATAAATATCACATTTCGCCAATGTATATTGTTCATCCTTCTGATGGATATGTGGGTAGACTAGATGAAGTTTATGCAATTCATCCAAAAAATATCTCACAATTAGATGAACTAGAAGTAAAAGAACGATCTGAAAACGAGCAAGTAGGTACAGGAGATGGAGCAATCAAAGAGTTTCATTTATTCCATAGACCTACAATCGATGATGAATTTGAAGTTCGCTTAGTAAGTTCAGCTGGATGTAATACGTTAACTAAAGCGAATTATGTTGAATATAAAGCAGATACACCTCCAGCTGCTGGGAAATTTACAGTAGATGGTTCTACCAAACGATTAATTTTGGGTGATGCTCCAAAAGATCGCGTAGAAGTGATTGTTTCTTATAATTACGCCCAAACATATCGTTACACTTTAGCAGATACACCTAGAACACCTTTCCGTTTAGCGAACATGACTCCATATGCTCCTATTGGACTTGGTTTCTTAAAAGAAAATTTATAATAACCGCAACTAAGTCATGACTTGTACCGAATACTACGGTGCAAGTCTTACTTTGTCGAAAGGTGGGTGGTGGAAAATGAGTAACAGTAAGCATTATTTACTCAGTTTCACTACCCTTTTTTATAATAAAAAGGGATATGTATTCAGGTTCAATCGTCATCAAAATGTACCTAATCTAGATGTTGTCCCATTGGCTTTTGATCCTTGGAATAGGTATAGTGCGTTAGCTTTAGATGATATGAAAATGGGTACAAAAGTGAAACGAGCGGCTGGTGCGATGCACTCTGTATTAGCTGATTACAAAACTATATTTGAAGGCTCCAATTTAAATTTAGAAAAAGGTAGTCTTATTTATATAGCGGAGGTAGGAGAAGCGTTAACTAGAGGGGATAAAAGTGCACGACAAGGGAATTTAATAGAAATAACAGAGAATAAGGATTTTTACGCTTATTTTGGAGAGGTTATTAGTCAAATTAATACAAATCTAGTTAAGAAACTAAACAAATATGACTTGAAATCTAGTAAAAAGTCGATGATTCATACAGAAACTCCATTTGAATTTAAAAGTAGTAATAAGAGGGTTTATAGTGAAAGGAATTCGTATGATTTTGGCTTTTTGAAAGAGTTAATTGGAGAAAATATTAGTTTAGAACTACTCGAGTTATTACCGAGTTTTGGTCATAATCAAGTAAAAGAATTAGCAGATGTATTATTTAAAAGTGGGCAAATCAATACTGAAGAAAGGTTACTAACCTTACAATATGGCGAGAAAGTTGTAGAAATAGCAAAAGCTAATTTTTTAAAAGTGGTTTGGGATGCTCTCTATAGCCAATTGGATAAGGGTAACAAATTAAGTGAATTTGGGAAAGAGCCCAATAAGATTGAGAATTTTAAAGTTATTTTTACAAGTTATCCTGATGAAGGAATATTAAAAGGAAAAGATACACCAATTCAAGGCGTTCTGAATTTAGGAGATATAGGTGAATCCTATAAAGGAATTTTAGGTTTTCTAGAAAAGCATGAAATGAGTAATGGAAATAAGCTGTTATCAAGTAAGGTTGCAAATACTGAAACAGGATCTTTAATTGCATTAGAAGGAAACGTTTCTCAGGATAGTAGGGGGAATTATCATTTATATGGATTAGTCCCATTTGATGTATATGAGGCGTATATTGAACCTAAAATTTACGAGGGTGTGTCTCATATAGCTTCATTAAGTGAAGCTAGTGAAGTCTATAGATTAATGAATCAGAAAGCTTCATTAGATGAAACACGAAACGTACATGATGTAATTATTCAGGGTTTAGGTGCAGGTAAGAATATTTCAGACGTAAGAGTAGATTCAATGACAGTGCCAAGGGCAAATGTGAATTATACTTTGAACGATTTTAGTCAGTACATTGGTAGTACCTCTTTCAAGTCTGTAAAACAGCTAATTCATAAAATGGAAGATAGTAAATCTTATCAGTATACGAAGAATAGTGAGAAATTTATCATTGCAGATAAGTATAAAAATGTTCAAAATAATTTATCAGGATTTGAATTAGGTCAGGTTTACCATTCTGGTTCTGAGTCACTGAATATGGAAAAAACACAAAGCAAATCATTTAAGTATGGATTTGAAGATTCAGTATTAAATAGTAACTTTAGTAGTCATTATCAAGCGAATGTTACTACTTTATTGGATAGCACAGAATTTATTCGTGAAGCAGAAAAGTTAAATCTACTTAGTGGGGATAGAAATTACCAAGTTGGTGAAAAGGTTGTTATAAATTCCGGTGAAACATTCCAGATTCAAAATGGTCATTTGAATAATTTAGAGAATGGCGCTAATCGTTATGCTTTTAAAGGGGAATTAATAGCTATAGAACAGGCCTTTAGCAATGAGGATATGATAGATGTTGAACTTAACGAGTTAAATACAATGCAAACTCACTCTTTATTAAAGGACGCTAAAATAGATGGTTTTTCTTCAAGTGTGTTGGAACAATGTGAAGATGTAGTGGTTACACATGTAGTAAAAAAGAGTGAAAAGAAAAAAACAAATGAAACAGAAATTGAACAAAATATTTCTGTTAAAAATAGTGTAGCTGATTATGAGGTAACTATAGAAAATGAAATTAAGTATCATCTAGATAAAGAATTTGACACATTTATTTCAACAACTATCTTAAATGATCAAAGAGAAATCTTAGTTGATATTTCGAATGACTATGGAGATTTTGGGGAGATAGAGAAGAATTTAGAACTTTGTGTAGAAGAACAAAGTGTAGTAAATAAACCCGAAAAGAACATGGAAATTCAGCAAGACACACTGATTAATTCAAAACTTGAAAAGATATTTGAATCTTATATTCAAGATAGTAATGTAGTAAATCAATTGAAACAAGAAAAAGAAATAAATTTAGTGAAATATTTAGATGCTAAAAGTGAAAAGGTATTGAATACGGATGTATCAACCAGCATGATAGCAGATGATATACAGAGAGAAGAAAAAGCTCATGTTGATAATCTAATTGGATTGGAATTAGAAAATATAGTTGAAACCTATATTCAAAATAACGATTCAGCAGCGCTTGCAGAACGAGAAGAAGAGCTGAATGAAATATATCTAATTGATGCTGTTCTAGATAATACAAGAGACTTGTATTTATTAGATAGTAATAGAGCGAATCAAACTGATCATAAAGAACAGGTATATATTGAGAAGTTAGTGAGTTCGAAACATGAAAAAATATTAGAAACGTATGTACAAAGCGGTAATATGGCAGAACAAAATGAAAATAGAAAAGAAACGCTTGAGACGTATGTACAAAATAGTAATAAAGCAAAACGAATGAACGAAGAAGAACTACATGTCGAGAAGCTATTAAGCACTAATCTTGAAAAAACGTTAGAAACGTATGCGCAAACTGGTGAGATAGCAGAACAAATTGAATACGAAGAAGAAACAGCTATAGAGAAACTGTTAGGCATGAATCTGGAAGAAACGCTAGAAATGCATGTGCAAAGTATGGATAGATTGGATCAATTACAACGTGAAGAAGAACTACATGTCGATAAACCACTAAGTATGAATTTGGAGAAAACACTAGAAACGTATGCGCAAAGTGGTGAAATAGCAGAACAAATCGAACGCGAAGAAGAAACAACAGTAGAGAAATTGTTAGGAATGAACCTGGAAGACACGTTAGAAACGCATGTGCAAAGTATGGATAGATTAGACCAATTACAACGTGAAGAAGAACTACATGTCGATAAACCACTAAGTATGAATTTGGAGAAAATACTAGAAACGTATGCGCAAAGTGTTGAGATAGCAGAACAAATCGAACGCGAAGAAGAATTACACGTCAATAAATTACTAGATATGAATCTGGAAGATACGCTAGAAGTGTATATGCAAAGTGACGATAGAGCATTTCAAAATCTTCGTGAAGAGGAAAATTACCTCATTAATCTAAGTACAGCAAAATCTGATGGGATAATTGATAGTGTTGTCTATAAGGAAAATACAATGTCAAATATGGCTGAAAAAGACAATGGTATTCTATTGGATTATGTATCAGAAGGTATAGTAGGAGAGACTTATGAAACGTTAATAGAAGAGGTAGAACCATTAATTATTCATAAAGAATATGAAACAATGATACAAGATGTAGAAAACGCATTAAGTGGAAGTGAAGTCCACGTTGCAGTAGAAAGAAAACATTTAGCTCATCTGTTTAACATATTTGATATTGAAATGAACAATCAAGTACCAACCAATGTAGGGAAAGAAAAGGATGCTACCATTGAAGATACAGTTTCAGGTAATCAAACAAATCAAATTGGAGTTGTAGTTACTGATGGGGTTCTTATGAGTTTGGGAGATACCTATGAGTCAATTATTGATCCTACTATTAGAGGTGAAATGGGTGCAACTATAGACACTGTAGTTATAGATGCGAATTTAGCAGATCACAATGCATCAAATGAAGTGGATATTGCAACAATTGAATTCGTAAATAGTGGTAATGATAGAGAAACAACATTAGAAGAAATAAAGTTTGCAGGTTCAGAAAGTAATTTCGAAACTACTATAAATCACTATGATTTTGCGAGTAATAGTCAAGAAACAGATTCAATTATAAACAATAATGAAATGGCAATTTCGGGAATTCATGTAGATACAGAGGTAGAAGAAAGTACCTTAGCAGAATGTAATGTATTCTTAGATGTTATCGAAGAACAATTTGATAAAACAATATTACGTAAAAATAGAAAAATGACAATAGAAGATGAAATGCAAACAGAACAGGTAAATAAGAAGAAAATAAGGATTTTCCAAGAAGAAGAGGGAAGTTCAAGTAATGAAACTATAATGATACTGGATGAAGAAGAACAGATAAACATTAATTCTGCTTCAAATATCACAATAGATAGTGAAACTACAACGAAAAAATTAATATTAAATACAATGTCTATAGAAGATGATGAATTGTTAAATATTAATAAAGGGAATTATGGATTTATTGATGAAATTGATGAGGGAATGCATTCGAATTCAAATATAATTTCTATAGAAAATGAAGTGGATTTAAATATTGAAAGACAGCATGAAATGAATGTAATTGATGAAGATGATACAGGTATAGGATTACCTGAACCAGATAAGCCATGGGATGAAAAAGAAAAGGATAAAGTATGGCTCATTATGGGTAAACCATTCCCTGCATGGAATGGTTGGAATATCAAGAAGACGCGATAGGAGGAAGTTACTATTGAGCATTCATAGGGTTCAGACTGGACTTATTTTTGACGATAATTTTGAAACACTTGATTCACGTTGGATCGTATCCCCTACTGATTCTTATACGTACAGTGATTCTGATAAACAATTAGTACTTAAACACAACTCTACTGATAGAAGTACAAATGCTCTTTTTTCTCTGCCTCAAAATGAAGATGAATTGTTACTACAAGTGCATTCGAACTATACACCAAAATATTTGGGAGATGAAGGTGGTCTCGTTATTTGGAAGAATGCTCTTGAGAAAGTTGAGTTTTTGGAAAGTGAAGATAGCATTTATGAGAATACCTATAATATTTGGAGAACAGTAAAAAAACAAAATCTGTGGACCTTTTTTGCAGAGCGAGGAAATGCGTGGGAGCTATTTGACTCAACAATTTGTATCGATCCAGCTATGGCTGGAGTTATATTAAAAGGTACACCAAGAGATGGGTATACCCCCCTTATTGTAGAAAGGGTCATCTTGTGTAAAGGTACCAATATTAGTGTTGGTAATTTAAATAGTTTTTATAAAGTTGAGTTAATTGATTATGAAAGAAATATTGTAACTACTCAAATAGTTCCAGATGGATATTCAGGTATAGACATTGAATTACCTACCATTCCTTTTAAGGGGAAAATTAGAGTTTACGATAAGAGTGAGACTGGTGAGTATGTTTTAATAGATGAACAAAAAGAATACGCTGAAATGTACGGCGGAGATCTGTTTTTAAAAGGTACAAATTTAAAAGTCAAATGGAAAGGCCAAGAGTTAAGTGAAACAAAAGCTACACATTTAGGTGCACTGAAAAGTGACATAATTGAACAAAAATTGACTGTCTTAAACGATACTTCGGGAAATGTAGCGGAGAATATTGAAATTCAGATTGCTGTTTATAAAAAAGAGTTTGGCTGGGAATGGTGTGATCTTGCCACAGACAACAACGGTACTCCTAATCAATATGAAGATACAACAATACGTATAGGAACGTTACATGAAGGAGAATCAAAGGATTTTTGGGTGAGAATTGCTAGGGTCGATACAACCGATCCTGAAAAAATAAAACAACAGATGAGACCTTCACACTTCTTCTTGGAAATAAGAAACGAATAAGGGGTGGCTAAATGGGAACAAGAATGAAGCTCCATAGATATAGTCCTATCACAAAAGATTGGGATGAAATATTACACGTTGTTGATCAAGATTTCGTGAAAACATATGGTACATCAAATCCTATTTTACCAGTTGGTCATACTTATGAACCAAATAAAGGGTTATTAAAAGTGTATTATAATGGCCGGCGTTTACTAAGCGGAGTTGATTATATTGAGCTGGATGATTATCACATCCATTTAGGTGTAGGTTCAAAAAATGAAGAGCGTTCTATACAGCTACAAATTGGTGATGAGGTGTACATAGAAGTCTATAAAAACCAATATTGTAGTAGAGGGCAAGCTACTATTAGTGGAACGCAATTTTATGACTTACAAAAGGAAGTATATGATGCTCGGCAATTCAGAGAGAGTGATAAGCCTCATATTTCATTAGATGCACGTTTAGATGAAATACAACGCCAGTTAGAATTGGTGTACGGTGGAAATTCTAGTGTAGATATAGATTATGAATATAACGAAAGAGGTCAAATTATTCGTGAAATTATCACGGGAGATCATACTATTATTCGAGAGTTTACGTATTATGAGAACGAGGCACCTATGGTAAAGGGTGAATTGAAAACAGAGACTGTATATTATACAGATGGTCTTGGAAGTCTATCTCAACAGGTTACAAGGGAATTTTCATATGATCCTGCAACTAGAAGACTATTAAAGACAACAGTACGAGGGGATAGCTAAGTCTATCCCTTTGTTAATTTCCAATGGAAAGTTCTTATAATGACAGTGCATACCTCGATTTATAAGGAGGATAAATTTATGGATTTTATTGCTTACAATAGAGCACATCTCAATAACAGGCGTATACGGAAGCTTGACGATAAAGTGATGGTATTTGTTGTGCCATCTATTGTACAAGTAGGTATTGTTCGTACAGAATTACGTTTCCCTTATAAGGGAGAGTTAATTGATGCATATGTAACGTGCGGCACAATGGGAGAATCAAAAACGTGTATTGACATTGAAAGATGCAGTCAAAGTTCATATGATACAACACCTATTTGGCATAGCATTCTTGCTGATGAACTTGTTATTGATGGAAAGAGCAAATCTAATCGTACGTCCTCTACACCATATTCTTTTAAACCGTCACAACTAGCTGTTAATCGTGATGATCACTTTAGAATCAATATCAAAGAGGTAGGTAAGGGCGTAAAAGATATTACTGTAGAGTTGATAGTTGAATTAGCTCTCGAAGAATAATAAATAATTCATCACAACTTTATAAAGAGATGTAGCGATAATTAAAGTGTAAATAAAAATTAGGAGGTCATTTATATGCCAGCACCACAAGTGAATTGGAGAAAACAAGACAACTCAGGAGCTGTACCGTCTTGGAATATTGGGACCATTGATGCAGGAACACCTTCCTCTGATTTTGGAGTATTAATTTGGAATAACTTTGCGGGAACAACAGATTTATCTACTATGACAAACTGTACTATTACGACAAAAGATAGTGCAGGTGGTAATACGGGTGAGTTAGTAACAAATAAATGGGTTGAGGTGACTGTTGCATCGGCAGCTGAAACTGGTCGTACACCTATTGGAGGTAATTCTACTCATCCAATCCAAGCAGGAGGAAATTCAACGAATACTGATGGTACGTTTTCTCCAAATGCAAATGAAATTTTAGGTGTTAAAAATGATGGTAATAAAACTAGTGCAAAAGGTAACTATGCAGAAGTTATCCTTCGTGCCAATGTTCCAGGTAACGCGACAGCAGGAAACGTAGCATTCTTAACACGTGTTGCATATCAGTACGTATAAAAAATAGTTACTTCAATGCAATGAGGTAGGGGGAAGCAAATTGATTTTACAAAATGATAAATATACACATTCTCCTGTGGCACAGGATTTTATCTGGGTGGCTGAGTATCCTGACGGTACTCATCTCCCAGAATTTGATTTTAATACAAAAGAAGAGAATAGCTTTTATAAGATTGATAGAAATAAGCTTTTCCGATTCGGATTAATTGGTCATGGTAATAAAATTTATTTTGAACGTGATGGTATTTTCAGTATAGCAGATCATCGCATTCAGTTCTTTTATGAGTTTGATGGAAAAACTATACCTTTAAATGGCGATTTTAAGTATGACATTAACGATATTATCACATTTAAAGATGCAGAAGCATCAGGACTTGTGGCTGGTTTTCAGGGAAACGGAATGCTATCGAACCGCATCACTCATTACAGCTTGGGGTATAAAACGAATATTAATGTAGAAGGTATTAACTTTCATTTTAAACCCATTGTAAAACTTCCACTTAACCAACCTGCCATGATTAATTTACGAATGGTAGCTGATCAGAAATTAGATGGAAAAGTGATTATAGTAAATAATGGACGAGTAGCTTTTGAAACTAAAGCGCCTCTTGAACCTAATATAGGTGGTGAATTGAATTGGATCATTCAGTAAAGTTAACAAGAGAACAACTTCTAAATACCCTTTATGGTACATCTTATAACATGGATGGGAGTGTAGTAAAAGATACTGAAACGATTCGAAACTACACAATAGAAGTTATAGATAAGAAAGTTCACTTAAAAACATTTAATATACCAGTTCAAATCTTAGTAGAAAACGAATGGTGTGATATTGAGAGTGTAGTAAGTGATGAAGATTTAAGCCTAATATATTCAACATTTCAAGAAGTTCATCTGGACAGTGAAATAATTTTAGACACAGATGATCCAACAGGTATTTCTGTACGAAGTCGTGAACGAGTTCGTGATTTATCTAATTTAATTTCTGAAGCAGGTATAGATTTGCCGAGGGAATTTACTTGGGTAGACGGGGCATCAGAGACAAGTGGCGTTATTATTTTACCTCAAGATGATTATGATAAAGTATTTATTGCTACTGATCCGGATAAAGATGGGAACCCTTTAATTGTCTTTATTGAACAAAAAACAGAAAAAAATCAAGAAAGACCATACTTTTTAAAAGAAAAAGGTAAGACATATATATATGTTGACCATTTCTCTGGTGGAGGGGGAACACAATCTAGTCCCTATTTAGTTGAGGATGAAAAGGATTTACATAATGTCCGAAGTAACTTAGGTGCTTACTACACGCAAACAAAGGATATTATTATGACTAGTTATCAAACTGGTTCTGGTTTTGCTCCAATTACTAGCTTTAAAGGTTACTATGATGGTGCGGGATATGATATTAAAGATTTATATATTAATCGTACCCAATCTAATGTGGGTTTGTTTGGTGAACAAACCGGGGGGACTATTAAGCGTGTTCGATTAGTTAATGTAAATATTGTGGCCAACGGATCAATGGTAGGTGCTTTAGTAGGAAAGTCTGATGGAGATGTTGAGGATTGTGCCGTAATTTCGGGAACAGTTAAAAATGAGGGGAGCTCTGCTCAATATACAGGTGGCTTAGTTGGTTACCAAAATGCAGGGAGAATTGTAAGAAGCTATAGTCATGCGGATGTGATGTCTTCAGGTAATAACTGTGGTGGTTTTTTAGGAATTGTTAATGGTGGATCTGTATCTCAATGTTTCTCAACAGGTTCTGTTACTGATTTAACAGTTGCTAAAAACGCTTCGTATCATGGGGGGTTTGTAGGTTCAGGAAGTGTATCCTATTGCTACTACAATCTTACAAAACAAGGCGGAGTAGCTAAAGGTGGGGGCACTGCACTTAATGAAGCAGACATGAAAAAAGCTTCTTCATACTCGTTTGATTATCAGAATTATTGGCATATTGGTGATTATAAAGTAAATAGAGGATATCCTGAGAATAGAAAATTTATTAAGTTTAAAAAGGGTAAAGGAATTTCAGAGGACCCGTTCCTCATTTATAATCAATTTGATTTAGAACAAGTCCGTCATTTCGCGGACAAACATTTTCGTATGGAAAATGATATTATACTGAACTATCCTAAGTCGGGTTCTGGTTGGCTACCAATTGGAATGGGGATGAGTAATTATGATAATGGCTGGTGGGCTAATGTTTTTGAAGGTACTTTTGATGGAAATAATAAGGCTATAGGTAACCTTTATATGTATAGGCGTTCAGCAAGTAATGTTGGGCTATTTTATCAATTATCTGGTTCTGCTATTATAAAAAATCTTATTATTATTGATGTTGACATGGAAGTTGGAAATGAATCGGGAATTGTGGTAGGGAAAATGTCCGGTTCTTCTAAATTACTTAATGTAAGTGTAAAGATGTTTAACACATTTAATTATAAAGTCTTTGCTAAAGCAGGAAACGGAAACGGATCAGGAGGAATGGTGGGCACTATGGGTAACGATACCACTATTGAAAACTGTCTTTTCGATGCACCTATGCAGCAACAAAGTGGATATTTTGGAGGAATTGTTGGAACTACAGATAGGACAGCTTTAATTTCAAAATGTACAGTATCAGGTATCTTTGATCAAGTTTCCGGATATATGGGAGGAATTGTTGGTAATATTCCTTATATCTCCTATTACAGTAAATCTAGTCAAAGTATCAAAATACAAGATTGTGTTGTTCACGCTAATATGGCGAATGCATCTAATAATTCGGGTATTATTGGTGGAATTCATTGCAGAAAAGAACAATATTATAATACTAATACATCAGGTCAATCTGGAGTATGGGGAGTAACAATTTCTAGAGTTATTATCACAGGCTATGCTAGAGCGTCAACTTTATCGTTTTGGACATGGGATTCTAACTATGGAGAAAATCCATCTCCTGGATATTTCATCAATGGATGGATTCTTGATAATAGTTTCTTTAATAGAAATAAAACTAATGCAGGCTCTTATAATACACTTGATGCCAAATATACACCAGAAATTCGACATCCTTCCACCTACGGTGCCTATGACTTTGTGAATATTTGGGCATTCGATGAAAAAAATCGAGATGGGGATCCCGTATTAATAAAACACATCCCACCAAAACTTCCGATTTTAGGTTTTAGAAATGAAATAGGCCTGTATTATACGGATGAAGCTGGTAATATTTTACGATATTTAGAATATGGAACTTTGGTAGCGGGTAGTACCTCTGAGGCTTATCCAGTATGGTTGCAGAATAATGCTGATTTTCCTGTTAAAGATATGAAAGTTTGGGTCGATCCACATACAGTTAAACCTGGAATTACAGTCCAATTAAGTTTATCAAATAATCCTTTTGTACCTGTAGATGAAATACCTTTCCCTGGAACTATACCTATTGGAGATGCTAGACAGTTTTATATTAGGTTCTTGTCCGAAGTTACAGTAACAGAGGGTGGTACATTTGATATGAAGGCAAAAGCAAGTCCTGCTTAATGAGCTTTTCATCTCAATACAATGGGATTGGACGTGATTAGAATGGCTTATCCGTTAAAGGGACTGACTTTACATTTACACTCTGCGTTAGCTAACCAAGGTTACTCACAGGGTGTAAATACACCCCCTGTTAATTCTTGGTTTGATTTAGCAAGAAAAGGGCATAACGGAAGTTTGATAAGTTTTAACTTCTCGCAAGATAAGACTTGGACAGGTATGAATATACCTACGGATCCTTATTCGCTTTACTTTAACGGCCTTAACAATCACGTGGTAATCCCTAATCATTTGGAATTACTGCCAATAGACTCAGGTTTTACTTTTGAAACTTGGGTCAAACCAGTTAAGTCAGGTTATGTGGCATCTTATGGTGCGGGAAGTGAACGAGGGTTTTCACTTTATTTTGACTTAGATACTCGTGAAATTCGGGTTCAAATAACAACAGAAACAAAGAAAATGTCTTTTGTTTTTGCTGAAGTTAACGTAAAGGCTTGGCAACATGTAACTTTACTGTATGACGGGGAACGTTTATGGGGTATGATCAATGCAGCTCCGCAGGGATTTAGCTTACCTGTATTGGGAGAATACGTTAATACAACAGCCCCATTAGTATTAGGTAAATCATCAACAGCAAATAATAGTTATTTTGAAGGAAATATAGCAACTTTTAGAATATATCAAAGGGCACTTAGTTGGGATGAGGTAACGAATAGTTACAATGCAGGTTTTCTTATTACCGACAATAAAAGTGAACTATCTTCTAAGGGATTAGTATTATGGCGTGATGAGATAGAAGCTACCTTAAATGTAAGCATAATGTCGCGAGCAATAGCGAAATATGAGACAGCCAAAGTAGATAGTCAAAATTTAAAAGGCTTCATAGATATTATGAAACCTGAAGATATGATAAGTTCTATTATAATTAATCCAAGTATTAGAATAGCCGCTAACTATGAGATTGATAAATTTGGAGAAGAAGATTTAGTTGCTACAATTAGTGTCACACATTTCCAAAAAGATTTAAGATGTACATTGAATATCAATCCTATCAGTTATATGCGTTCTGAATATAATATGGAGGGTTATGGATCTAGCGATTTTAAATCAGAAATTAGAGTATGTACACATAACAATCTATTTTCCAATATATCTATTAACCCTTATGCCAAATTAGTAGGCCATTATGAGATTGATGAACAATATATTTCAAGTTTACTTTCTGAAGTAAATGTATTGACGTATCCTGCACATTTAAAATCAAACATTATAGTGAATATGAAAGAAATTCATTTGTCTGCTAAGTATGAAACGGACAAAGCTTCATATCATGATTTTAAAGGTGCCATTTCTGTAACATATTTTAAAGATTTACCTTCCAATATTGGAGTTAATATAAATGTAGATAGATTAGTAAGGGCTACATACTTTACTGAGCCTTCGTATTATAGTGATCTTTATTCCGAGATTTTTGTAATGGGTACGAATAACTTGGAATCAAGTATACACATCTCTACTAATTCATATATAAGAGCAACCTATGGAGTAGATGGTATTACCATTAGAGATTTCCTTGCAAATCTTACTGTAAGAGCTGTACAGGAACTTCCCTCTACTATTAACGTAACGACCCGTTCATCCATGAGAGCACAGTATGGTATGTCTGGGATTATCATAGATGATTTGGTTTCAAAAATTACTATTACTAGTCTTTCAGAGCTCGATGGTACCTTAACGGTAGCTGTAAAAGGAATAATGTCTGCCAGCTATGAAATTTCGCCAATCTTTATAGCAGATTTACCTATGGATTTAGGGATTAAAGAGTGGAATGAATTATATGGAGACATGTTCATTAATTTGAAAAACAGTATGATGGCTACCTATGAAATAGCGCCTATTTATTTTGAGTGGTTATCATCTAAGTTATCGATTAGAGTAACTGAAAATTTACAATGTAAATTGTTTGTCTCTAAGCCATTCGTATTAAGGGCTAGTTATGGCATGATGGAAAGGCCAAAGTTTAATATGAAACTGTATCCGAATAAGGATGCATTTATTCGTGAATTTTTCCCGAAATTAAACTATGGTTCAGAAACACAGATGTATATAGGTAGGACTGGATCACCGTTTCCTGAGAAATATCGTTCCCTTGTGGGATTTGATATTTCAACAATACCTACAGTAAATACTGAAATAGGTAAAGCTATTTTACGACTGTATTATGATGGGAGAGGACAAGGTTCTCAGTCTGTTCAGGTCATTGAAAGTAATAGTCAATGGAATGAAACAGGTGTAACGTGGGCTAACCAACCTCAAGCTGCAATAGATGGATTTTCTGTAACTAGAGTAATAGGTGGAGCAGCTGGATACGTAGAGTTTGATGTTACGCAGTTAGTTAAGCAGTGGCATATATATGAAAAACCTAACCTTGGTTTCTTAGTGCGGGCAGTAGAAGAGTCCGAAAATTTATCTAGAGGATTTTATACAAAAGAAGCAATCGAGCGAAGACCAGAGTTAGAAGTTACATACTATGACATGCAGATATATTCTGATGATCATGCGTATATTTCAGCAGAAATCACAATTATTCAGAATAAGGTAAAAGATTTAATTGGTAACATTCTTGTTAGAGATAATAAAGGATTTGGTAATCTATCATCTAGTTTATATGTTCATCAACCTAGGGAGTTAGAATCCCGAATTTGGATTAACCATCCACAAATTATAGGTAGTATTGTATCTAGACAAAAAGATTTTAGTGAAATTCTTGCAAAAATAGCTATTAAAACAATAGGTGCATCTGACCTTGATGGTTATATTCGTGCCAATGAAATAGAAAAACGTTCGAGTATTTATGTTCTTTATAGAAATGATTTGAGCACTAATATTACCGCTCGTGTATGGGGGAACCCTATAGTTAATGGTGGGCAAATAGCCTCTACTATGAGTATTACTGAAAATAATAAAGTCTCTAGTGTTTATGTTCTTTATAGGGATGATCTCATTTCTAATTTTGATATAAGAGTATGGTCTAATGATACTGACTTGCAAAATAATCTACTCATGGAATTTGAAATCACACGTAGTTTTGAGTTGCCTGGTAGTTTAGATGTTAAAGAGCGAGTTGAATTAGATAGTACAATTGGAATTAGGGTTGAAGAATGTACGGATCAACATTCTGAAATGTACGTTAAGTATAGAATGGATTTAGAAGGTTATGGTAACATAGGAAATCCTAATTTAAAAACGTACATTAATGTTTGGGAGAAATCTTTATTAAATGGCCATGTAATTGCAAGACAAAATAATGAGAACAATCTTCCTGCGACTATTCATATTCCGCTAGGTGGGTGGGAGGAAATTCCTTCTTCGATTAATCTACGCATGATGTATGATGTTCCAGGTATTGTAACAGTAAACTCAGGTAATTTACAATCGTTTATTACGATTCCTATTAATGCGCAAAAAAATCTGGTTTCCATGTTAAATGCGCGAGTGAGAAGAAGCTCAGATTTAGACAGTATATTTGAAATAAATTCAGGTAACTTCTATTCAGAACTAACTGTAAGAGCTATAGGTCATATAGATTTTAGAGGTTATGTAAGAGTTAAACAAAATACTGAAGATAGGCTTCCGATTAAGGGGTATGTAAGGCCTTGGGTTAACTTGTTCTCTAGTATTACTGCTAGTAAGCCACGGTATAGAGATTTAGCCTCTTCTATTAGAATAAGACAAACTGGTGCAGTGATACTAGAAAACTCTATTGTAGTAAGAGTATGGGGTGACTCTTGGCTTGATGGCGGACAACTAGATGGAACAATAGCTATTCGAATATGGGATAACCAGAATCAAGAATCGAGTATTAGTATTAGACGAAGTGCTGAAATCGGATTAAATGGATTTATTCAAGCTAAACAAGTTAGTGATTTACCTTCCAAGATTGCCGCAAGACAAATTGCCTTAGCAGATTTAGCTTGTGAAATAGCTTGCTATGATCATTTTAATTTGTTCGGGAACGCTACTGTACGAGTATGGGGTGATTCTCAAACAGATGGTGGTTTACTTAATGGTAAAATTACCGTAAGACAGTCTTCGAATAGTAATCTTGTTGGTTTAGTTGAAGTATTTGAACATTACAGTGTAAATTCCACGGTTATTATAAGGCAGAGTGATAAGGAAGATTTAAGTAGTACAATTGCAGTAAGACGATCAGCTGCATATGATAAACTTGGAACAGTAGCTGTTAGACAGTCCGATAAAAGTGACTTACAAGCTTATAATTTCTTTGTAAGACAAAGTGATAAATCACAGATATCGGTAACAGCTTTAATTAAGCGTGTTAGCAATTTAGAGAGTAGTATTGAGGTCGTAACAGCATATCCATATGCCTATATAATGTAAAAGAGAAAAGTAGCCTACCATTTCACTGGGTAGGCTATTTTTTATGATTAAATTCTTATAATTTCTATTGAATAAGATAATAAATTTATAAATATATGAATCATATAAATTCTTATGATTTTGCTGTAAAAATCAATTTTCATTGTCTAAAGAACTTTCAATGGTCTAATTAAAGTAACTTTTCTTAACGTATTGTGTTGTAGATAGTGTTTCTCTAAGAAAAGTGTAATCTTTTTATTTTTGAGTAATGTTAGAGGGAATATATAAATCTTCTACTTAAATTGTTTAATAGCGTAAATATTTCCAATGTAGAAAGTTAGTTTTATGTATAGTGACATGAAATTTTTTGAACTATTCTATGTAAGAAGCTAGATAAGACTCAATGATAGAAAGTGATAACTGCCTTAAGTTATAAGGATAAATGAAATAGGAATACGTTTTATCTCTGACAATACATGGAGATAAAAATTTTGAGCGTATTTCATGTGTAACATCTCTTTACCTTGTAATAATTCACATTAGGTTATGTCTAAGGTAGGAGAATTTCTAAAAGTAGGAGGCTATTATATATGCCTAAACAGGGAAAATACAATCTTGTTGAAATTGGTTTGATCAGTATAGCACTGTGGTGGGCAGTTCTATTGTTATCTCCCATTGCTACATTTAAAAATTCTGTATACAGTACTATGGAGCAAGTTATGCCGGAACAGTTATGGGGCATGCAATGCTTATTTATATCTTTCTTCTTATTATATGGGGTGGCTACAGATAATAAGATTATTAGAAGTATTGGATTGTTAATTTCTATTGGATTTTGGACATTTGTTTCCGTTTCCTTATGGTTAAGTGATAGTGCTACAACAGGTACAAGTTATTTTGTTTGGGCACTTATGGCCGCAGGTCTCTATCTTAAGCTGATGAAAGTAGGTGACGGTTAATGAAAGATAGTTTAATTTCTGCAATTGCTTCTGTATTAGGCATGTTTATTACAGGAGGTTTTGGTTACTTAACTTCTAAGAACAAACCAACTTCTAACACCAGTATCGATACAAGTACAAACCGTCATTCTTTATCTGATGACGAAAGGCAGTTTCGAATTGAACTCAAAGATATGATGTTAACATATCAAAATCAGGTGAAAGAACTAACTCTAGAGGTTGCTAGATTAACAAAAGCGAACCTTCAATTAGAAGTACAAGTAAGACAATTAACGGCTCGTAATGAGAGTCTGGAAACGCAAGTGCATGAATTAACCACTGCGAATAGAGAATTAAAAGAAGAGGTACAAAGGAGACGCAATAGTATTACGGAATAAGGTGACTCATGGGAAATGCATTCAGAATAATTAGTTATTTCAAAGGCAAGGACTACCTCTATCTGTTTTTATATTAAATATATTTATTATTCTAAGTAAATGTTAAACCATAAAATATTCTCCTTATAATAATGCAAATCAAGTGTTGCAATACGAGATTGATGTTCTTCATTTTATTCAGGCATGAGGAGGTCTTGATGTGGGATTTAAGAAAAAATTTGAAATTGAAACGGATTATCTGGATGAAGGATCAACCAAGCGTCCTGGTAATCGCATTTATGTTCAATTTATTGTTGCGCATGATATAGAGCATCCAAACTTAACAGCAAGAGAAAGTGTAGATTATTATCAACGTACACAGAATCAATCAAATACTGCGGTACATTTTCTCGTAGATGATAAACAAATTATTGAATGTATACCTGCGGTGACACATGAACCAGAATATGCCTTTCATGTAATTTATGATGTTAATACTAGTAATGCATTATATGATACATGTGCTAATAATTCTGCCATCGGAGTGGAATTATGTTACGGTGAAAAAATTGATAAGGTAGATTCGTATAAGCGCTATGTTTGGCTACATGCTTATATTTGTTATAAGTTTGGACTAAATCCTCGCCGAGATATTATAGGGCATGATGTACTAGATTCTAAGCTGAGAAGTGATCCCACTAAAGGATTAGAATATGTAGGGAAAAGCTTTAATCAATTCATTATGGATGTAGTAGACGAGTATGAAAGTTGTACAAAGGGCACCAATTTGATATCTAAACAGGTGTCAGTCAAAAATGGAAATTTATATACAATACGTTCAACCGATACGCTTCAGTCTTTAACCACTCAATTTGGTATAAAAGTAGATTGTTTAAAAAAACTAAATCCAGAACTGGACATCCATGCATTGTATGAAGGACAAAGTATTTTAATCGAGACAGGTTCACCACAATTAGGCAAGAATTACATCAACTTAGAACTAGAAGAGTATATGAGAAGTCCTCCTGTTCGACCATATCCAGGAAAGCCTATAAAACAAGGCGATAGGGGACGGAATATAGAGGCGATTCAAAGAACATTAAAAGTGAGTGTTGATGGCATATTTGGTAAGGAAACAGAAGAAAAGGTTAAAGAGTATCAGCGTAATTCTAGTTTCTTATCTATTGATGGTGTAGTTGGTATGCAAACTTGGTATGCACTATTTTAAATTGGAGGAATAGAAAATGAATGACCTTTTACAGTCAATGCTAGAAAATGGAGCATTGTTAGTGATTTTAGCAATTCTAACAGAATCTCTTACAGAGATTCTAAAAAACATGATACCTAATAGAACCATTCAAGATCGTTTCACGTATCTGTTATCTATTTTGGTAGGTATTTCTTTAGCATTTGCTTTTAATTTAAACTTCTTTGACTTGAATGGATATGGAAAATATATATCCATGATATCTGCAGGATTATTGGCAAGTAGAGGAGCAAATTATGCGAATGGATTTTTGAAAAAATTTGATATTTTACGTTAAAAAAGGATGGGATTAAAGTATGGGATATATTGTTGATATTTCAAAATGGAATGATAATATTAATTGGGCTGTGGCGGCAAAAAATTTAGATCTTGCTATTTGTCGTGTGCAATATGGTTCATTGAAACGTGATAAATTGTATAATCAGCATGTGCAAAAATTAGAAGCATATGGCGTCCCGCATGCAGCATATGCTTACGGGTGTTATGTAAGTGTTAATGATGCAATTGTGGAAGCAAAAGATTTTATGGCACGAGTTAGTCCAAATGCTAGATTCTTAGTGTTAGATGTAGAAGATGATACACTCGCAAGTTGTGGACCGAGCAAATTAGCTGCAGCATCTCAAGCATTTATTGATACATGTAAAGCGGCAGGATGGAAAGTTGGTTTATATGTAAGCCATCATATGTATGAAAAATATGGGTTAAGTAATGTAAAAGCTGATTTTTTATGGGTTCCACGCTATGGAAATAAGCCGAAATATAGTTGTGATTTATGGCAATACGCAGACAATACAACAGGTGGGTATGTATCTGGAATTGGGAATTGTGATGTTAACCGTTTGAATGGTGACAAATCTCTTAAATGGTTCTTGGGAGAAGAGGAGAACAAAACGTTTTATCGTATCTACCTTGGTGACTTTAATACGTCTGAGTGGAAGGATGCCACAATGAATAGAGTAAAAGAAATTCTACCTGGTTATGGTTTGTGGGAGGAAAATTTAGGGGATGATAATTATCGAATTATTGTAGGAGATTTTAATACTAAATCATGGGTTGATGAAACATTTAATAAATTAAAATTAGCTCTTCCTAACTATGGTATGTGGATTCAAGAAATTTAATAAATAAGCGGATTCTTTATTAAAAGAATCTGCTTATTTTTATGTATAAATAAAATGATTTTTAAGAAGTTGTATAGTTTGAATCTTCTGTAAATTAATGTTATATACTTTTTTAATTAAGTTTTATTGCGAGCAATCATTGCATTCAGATAGGTTTTGATCTAAGCGGCTTATAGCTTGTTGACGAATATAATATAAAACTCGAGAGCTATACTTGCTTATATTGTAACCACATACATCTAATAAATCTTTGAGTTGTTCTATATTCATTATACAGTTTAATTCGATCATTTCTTCTGCAATTAGTCCTATTTCACTTTCATATTTGGACAATCGTTTTGACTCAAAGTTGTTATCTAACTTATTCTTTATACGGTTTAAAGCACGATTAACTGTCATTGGATAGACATTTAATTTTTTTGCTATCTGTGAGTTATTGTTACCATCCATAATAAGGTTGATTACTTGAGTTTCAAATTCGGATAAATCGGAGTTTTTAAGTAGATTTTCTACATAGATTTTATCCATTACTTTACTTTCATAACCTATTGAGTAATCCTCGGGTTCAAAGCTTTCAAGTGAATTTAAAGAGGTTAATTCTGAAGCGAATCGAAGAACATTTTCAATGCGCTCTACAGTAACATCAAGTAATTTTGCTAATTCTTCAGCTTTTGGAAAATAACCTAGTTCATTTTCAACTTTCTCCATTTGTTTGAGTAGATCTACTGCACTTCGACTTAAGCGTACAAGTCTAGAATCATTATAGAGTAATTGGTTAACTTCCCATATAATTGGCCGATAAATATAAGTAGTAAACTTAATTCCTTTATTAAAATCAAAATCTCTAATTGCTGTAATAACAGCTATATAAGCATGTTGAAGTAACTCTTCTTCATCCACGTTAAATTTGTTTTTCAGGGATTCAATGCTTCCTTTATAGTGAGCAATGATTGAGAAGAGAAATTCTTTATTTTCATATAAAAGTTCAGAGAGTAAATCAGGATCCTCTTGGCAAGCTTTCAATAACACATTGTTATGTAAGTCAGGTAGATTATCTTCTCTAAGGTCAATATATCTTTGGGAAGGCACTTTAATTCACCCCAACTCTATTAACAAAGAAAAAACTTTTGGTTAATTTTAGGATGTAAGATTGTGGTAACGAATCAAAGTATGAGTTTAACTTTAACTTATCCAAATTGAAATATAATAGCTTTATTAATTTGTCTTTTGTCATTTCTAAATCCTCCTGTTTGTTGAATCTGCATACTAACTGTCGTTATGAGAAGTTAATAGGTTGCGACGGAAAAAGTAGAAGGATTTAAAAAAGGGCAGGAGAAAATATAGGTTTATTGAGTGGATAAACGGAAGACACTTGTAAGTATCGAATTGAAGGTTAGCAAAAAACTATTTTCATTTTAGATTTTTAAAATCTTACAACTATTTTTAGGGATATTTCGATAGCTATTATGAAAAAGGAGGAGTAATAATTCTGTTTTATTCAAACAAAATTTCAGTTAAACAAAATTCAAAGCAAAGAAATTCTTTAAAGAGTAACAAAGCTGTTGAAAGTTTGCTTTTCTTAGGAGGTGAAGAAAGTGGCATTGACTCCACATGGTGATAGAATATACTGCGATAAAAAATTGGAGGATGTTATTTCTATTTTAGATGAAAACCTAGAAATTAAGATCGATGGAATTGTATACAATGTCATATTAAAGACAGGTGAATATAAAACTTATCATGAGCAATTTGAAAGTGAACTTCCTGAAATGATTACAACTATTTTTCGAGATAATAACATTCCTTTGTTTTGTAAATTAGGTGGGATATATGATTTTTCTAATAATCGTACTGTATTGGTGTTTGAGCACATGGATACAAAGAAACATCATGATATTAATTTAATTGGCGGCTCAGCATACAATTTGTTAATTGGAAAAGTATTAAATACGGAACCATTTGCAGATGGTACTTATTATAAATTTATGGAGATTCATAGCAATATTTTAGTGGTATATCCTGATATGTCTCAAATAATTTCTACAATATTAACAAGACAGTATGCAAGCTATACTCTTATTGGAACAGCTATTATTAGAAAGAGTATGTTTGACGAAATAAAAAGCTCTATTTATGTTGCAAGTGCATCGCGCTTAGAGGGAAGTATTTCAATTCGTAAATCAGGTACCTCTCATCTTAAAGGAATCATATCAATACCTATAGATGCTTCCCATGATATTGGCTCATTTTTAATTATTAGGAAATAAGTTCGCAACACTTTAGTTAAGTAAAACGACTATAAATATATGACTGTATGAGATAAATCCCATATCAAACTAATTAACCTATTGAAGTTTTAGAGTAAGATCAGGTGTAGATGAAAGATTATAATCCAGGAGGTATTTAAATATGAAAATAAATAAATTTAATGTTTCTGCGGTTTTTTATTTTAAAAGTGGTAATTCAAAGAAAGTTGATTGGCTGGAGGATAAGTTAATAAAAAAGTTAAAGAGTGAGACACAAGAAGTAACTGAAGGTCTTAGCTTAGAGGAAGCAGATGTTTTTTTTCAAAGTAAGTTTAAGGAATGGCAGGAAAATGGTACTACTATTATTCGAAAAAATGCTAAAGGTGAAAATTCTATCATATCCTTTGCAGAAGTTGAATATATGACCATGTTAGTTAGCTTAGCCAAAGATATCTCTCTAGCTACAACTGAGTTGAATGAAGATGTTTCTAAAGCAACAAGAAGTATTCAAGAACATCCTGCATTTAAAAAATAATAATGAACAGGGCAGCATCATTAAAAAATTACTTTATAGATTTGAAAATAAAGAGTTTTTCTTTTGGGAAGTTAAACAATATGACTATACAAAAGGCTAGAATTATTCTAGAAAAAATTAAATAAAAAATTTTGTAAATCCTTATAATGAATGCGATACAAGAGGGAGGAGGATGAAATATGAGGGCAAAAGAAATTTTAACGAAGTTAGGCACTTTAGAGCAAAAGAGAGATGAGGTAAGTTCTGCATTAATTGAGACTTCCTATAGAGAAGCAAAGTTAGTTTTGGAGGACTCTCTAAAGAAGTACCAGAAGAAAGTTGATGCTTTTCTTAATACAGAATTCGAGCCTTTATCATCAACAGCTTTTCTAATGGTTTCCCACAAGAATTTAAATCTCAACACGGGTGATCAAGTTCAGTTGAATGTAGAAGCCTTAACTAGTGATGGGGTTACAAGGAATGTTACTGCTGAACTTCGTCCGGCCATGTTATTTAAAGATATAGATAATTTATATAATAATAAAGGTTTAATTACAACGGTAGACATTAGTAATTATAAATACGAAGAACGAACAGTTGAAATAGTAAAGACTACCAATGGTTTTGGTGTGGGTGATGATAGAGAAACACAAGGATTACAAGTTATAGCAACGAATAAACGAAATGAATATCGAATTGTAAATTTAAATGGTGACTATTTAGGGATTACTTTCCAAACAGATGGTAAAGAAGAAGTTGGTGATAACTGGTTAATTTATGTATATTGGGCGAGTACAGGCACTACTTATTCTGTCAAAGATAAATATATAGCAAAGGTGAGCCCTGAAGGAATTGTAACAGGCCTTAGTGGAGGAACTACAGATATAGTCATTACAAATGGGGTGCATGAAGTATTTTTACCAATTACAGTCGTAGGAAATGAAGCCCCTGAACCACCAGCTATTACTTCTGTGAATAATATGGAAAGTGGAGTAGAAGTTAGATTTGATTATAGTACGTCACCTGATAGTGGGACTTATAACATTTTTGTAAATGGTGTATTAGTTTTAACAGGTGTTGAGCATTCACCTGCTAAATTAGATCATAACATTTTTAATGATAAAGTATCTGTAATTGAAATGACGGCAATTAATTTAGAGGGTAAAGAGTCTGAAAAATCTAATGCATTTCAATATAAACCATTAGATGAATTACCGACTACTTAAGATTTTTTAATGTGAATGTAAAAACATAGTACAGTATTTTTCATAAGGAAGTACGTATTATAGCAAGTTTAATATTTAAATTTGCTATAGAAAAAAATCGCAACTAAATTGATATATATTTCGACTACTATAATACCAGTATGAAATAGGAGAGGTAAACGATATGGAATTATCTAAGAAAATTAGTCGATTAGTACAGTTAATTCAAAGTGGCGAAAATTTGTCCATTAGTATCGACATTAATTCCGGACTTGCTAGAATTTGTGACATGGATTTTTCTATGGAAGAACAAAACAAAATTATTAATGGTCATATTGATAACACATGGCTAGTCCAATGGTTTAATTACTTGCGAAAGGCAATAAAAAAAGAATTAGAACAAGGTGAAAATAATGCCTTGAAACATGTAGATTTGCTTGAGGTACAACATTTGCAAGTAAGAGATAACATTGAGGAAAAAAGTCAATTGAATAAAAAGGCTAAGAATGCTTCTGAATCAGTTTCTAATAATGAGGCAGATATGAGTAGAAATCTTTATATTGCGGAGCTGGAAAAGAGCTATCGTAATATGGAGAATCGGCTTAAAAAAGCAGAAGATTATGTGAAATATTTAGTGAAACAACTAAATGTAAAAAATGTAACGGAGCAAAACTTACAGTATCCATTACATTTTTCTAATAGTAGCAACAAAATAGAAAATGCAATGAAAGTTAAGAATAAAGAGATTCAAAATGTTATTGATGCAATGAAAGATATTGAGGTACCTTATGGATCATTTATAAATCATCAAATTAACGAAGTGATTATAATTAAAATTCATAATGATTCAGGGATTAATTATATTGTATCAGGGGATTATGATTCAGCAATTTTAGTGTAGTTAATAAATGAGATTTAGAGGATATGATTTTAAGGTTGGTGATAATTTAATATGCTATTAAATACATTTACAACGGATCAGTGGAAAAAGCATAGAGAAAACCTCGCTAGTAAGTTAAAGGAGATACATATAGAACATTCCATTAAACGAATGGTAAGATATGATTCCACTTCACTTGGCTTACAAGATTACCATCTTTCTTTGGTATTTGATACTGAAAAAGAACGTCTCTATATTTGCAATAAAGCATCTAAAAGAATGATTGAAAGTACTTCTATAAGACGTTTGCAGGAAATAGAAATGGTGTTAGTAAATTGGTTAAAAGAAATAAAGGAAATTATTAAATAAATTTATATGAGGATTATGTTTAGGTTGAGGAGATATGGATAATAAAAAAGTTAAAATCTATAGATATTATACAGGTGGAATTTATCTCGTTACTGGTAAGGGAAAACAAACAGGAACGGATGAAGAAATGGTAATTTATGAAGATGCTAAAGGAAATACTTGGATTGAACCTCAGAGTACTTTTATGGCGGATATTGAGGTATGCGGAGTAAAAGTTCCTCGCTTTGAGCATTTAGGTAATTTCTATAAAAGTAATTAAGGAGAGGGTTAATTTGTTAGGCAAGCGAAAATATATGGTTTCTGGTCATGATGCAGAAGGAAAATATGTAGAAAAAGAAGTTTGGGCTAGTTCTGCTCGTAATGCATTAAATATTTCTCAAGAGTGGAATGACGGTAATACATTTACGGTAGCTCGTAAGGTTGGATGCGGCTGTGGTGGAAATTAAGTAGACATAAATGTATGCAAATATATAATTATTTTATATTAATATACGGTATAAAGGATTTATTGGCGTTCTTCCTTATAAATACTTTACAGGAGGTAGGAATAAAATGTTTGAAATTAATACAGTTGAAGAATTTAAAGAAAAGATAGTAGAAGGGTTTGTTTTAGTTTATTTTTATACTACTTGGTGTGGCCCCTGTAAAATGATTACACAGGATATTAAGGAATTGTCAAAAGAAATTGACGATATTAAATTTATTCAAGTTAACGCTGATCAATTTTTAGATATCACTAAATTGTGTGAAGTTACTACGATTCCAACGCTTCTGTTTATGAAAGATGGTAAAAATATTGAAAAGAAAGTTGGATTTACTCCTAAGCAAGAAATTAAGGAGTTTATTGAGGCTAGTAAATTAGCAAGCCAAATGGAGGCTGAAGAGGAAGTATTAGAAAAAGATGCTTAAAGTGAGAAGAAACATGAAAAGGTAATACCACAAAGGTGTGTCATTTGACACACCTTTTCCTATAATGGGCTTACTATATTTGGTTAGGAGGTTACAATCGATATGCCTAAACTCAAAAGTATTATGAGATATGTTAAAGAAATAGATAAAATGATTAAAGATTTGCGTAAGGGTATGGCACATAGCCATCCATATTCAGTAGATGCTTTACGGCAATATGTAGATGAATTAGAAGCTATACGTGAAGTAATCATGGAATCAGGACTTGAATCTGGTGAAAACTTGGATACATTAATGTATAAAATCAGGGAATGTATAAGGGAGTGCGTGAGACCTTCTTATGCACGAAAACCACAAGTTTTACCTTATCCAAAACCGGATCCGTGGGTACCACCTGTTACAGTCACAGGGGTTAATATTATTTTCGTTGTGGATATTTCTGAATCCATGTTTGAAGGAGGGGGCCTTGAACCTGGAGGTCGTGTTAGAAATTTATTAGTTGCCACAGCAAATGAAATCGAACGTTATGCTAAAGCTGCTAAAATCCCATGTAAAGTATCATTAGTGGCCTACGCTGATCCAACAGACAGAGCAGGGGAGAATAGACCGAACTTTTGGAGAATTCTACTGAATAAAAGTGTAGATGTACAAGGGTTAGCACAAGCATTTTCTGATATTGGTACGCTAACATTTAAGCGAGGATCGGATTTCCCTGAATCTGGTATGTCTGCAATTTATCATTCGATTGATCAAGTGATAGATAAAAGTGTAGTAAATGGTAAACCTGTAGAGAATTCTCTTATTCTTGTATCAGATGATAGACAAAAGTTAGAGGGCAGTAGCGAACCTTCACATCGCCTGTATAAAGAAGTTACATACGATCAGGTTGATGGAAAGCTAAATAGCCTTAAAGTATTTAATCGTTATGCGTTAGTGCCTATGAAAACTATATATACAGTTCTTCCTGGAAGAAAAGGACCTGGGAAAATAGGGCCAGGGAATTGGAATAGTCCTATCATTCCTTTCTTTAGACAGTGTAGAGAGTACTTCCATGTAAGTACTTTAAAAGATGTAAGCGATTGGATCACTTGGACATTAGATCCTACTAAGGCTCCGAAAAAAAAGTGAGGAGGAAGTGATAATGACAATTAGATTTGGAGATTTGTATGAGGAGATTTTAGCTATTGAAGATGCTATGCAGCGTATGAGAGACGATATAGCTAGTTCAGATTGTTCCTCTATTACAAAATGTCGTTTGGAAATAGAATTAGAGATGCTTGAACAAAAATTATATGAATTAGAACGTACAAATATAGATTTTGAATTATTAAACTTTGTTACGATTATAGAATCTATTGAAAGATGCTTTAATTGTATTGATATTCCAGGTGAATTATCTCATGATATAGCTCCTGCACCATATGATACAGCAAGCAATTGTGGGGGGAAAAAGAGACAATTATCACTTAAAGATATTGAATTAATTAAAGTATTTGAGATGAGTACTAGAAAGCCTGACAAACGACCAAATGCATTTGAATTTGTTAAGAGTGCAATGCCGTATAAAATTCTCACAATTGCATCAGAGAAGTATATTGTAACGTATGACTCGTTACGTAACGGTATTGCGGTTAAAGGATTTAATAAGCAAACAGGGGAGTCAGTAACGAACTTTGGAAATATTTCTAGAATTGATGTGAAATTAAATGACTCGGCACGGCAAAAATATGGCATAGAATGGGTAACTGCATGTAAGGTTTTATTAACAACACCTACACCAATGGTTAGTCTGGCACCTTTGTCGTTAGCTATTGATGGTAACCCAAGTACTATGCCTAGGGTTGAATATACAAATGAGGCAGAAGTTGAAATGGTATTTCAATTTTTTGTATAGATAATTAGAAACTAAAGATAATAAAAAACGTACAGAAGTGTACGTTTTTTATTTATCTTTTTATTTCATTTAATCAAGGCGGAAATTATAATGTTTAATTTTCAAGTCATTTTCTATTTAATGCACCTAAAACTTTGAATTAAGAAAGTCGTTTATTTTCTCTTCAAATTGTTGATGAAATAATCTATTGAAATCTAAATCACTATTAGAGTACTCTCTAATTTCTTCGATTGAAAATGTACCACCCCAATATGGAGAGGTATGAATATCCGAATGAAATGTCACTCCTAAATGGGTAGAAGGTATGGCATTTAGCATGATGTTTGAAATCTCTTTTAAAACGTCTTGGGAAATATCTTGTGGTACATCAAAGATTAATTCATCATGTATTTGTAATACGATGTGTATATCATGATCTTCAAGTATAGATTTGTAATTCTCCTGTAGCCATTCAACTCTATCTAAGCATTTTGTGCCATCTGAGCGAGTGGGATAAAATAAATTCACCATAGCTTTTTTAACTTGTGTCGCAGAAGTTCCTTGTATTTTAAAGTTACAACTTTGCCGTTTTATTTTCTCTAATCTCCAATCTGAATTTTCGTTCTTAAAGGTGGAGGAAGAGGTAGCTTTTAGAATTGCTTCTTTAAAACGTCTTTTTCTACCAAACAAATCTTTTACATAACCATTAGTTAAAACTTCTCTATGTGTTTCAGCTTCCCACCTTAAAAAGTTTGGTAATTGATTTTTAAATTGATTAATTAAGGAGGTTGCTGCTACTTTTGTAATATTTAATTGATCAGATAAACCGATTTCTGTTATACCATATAAGGTCACTTAAACCCCTTAGTTTCCTAAGGGAGTGGACTATACCTTAGCAACTATTTTAAGCTGCTTCTCACATTAAGCGAACTCGTTAGATTGGTTGTTTATTAACCGCGGAACGCTATAAGTCTCTGCACCTGCCATTCGAATGAACGCTTTGGCACAGGATTGCCTTATGCCTATACACTTAGGTTTCCCTGTTTTGAGTGAGATTTGAATTCGGCAATCCATTTACCGAATACAATGCTTTTCATTTTTTTTCTAAGCAATTCAAAAGCATTTGCTAGAGTAGGAATGGTAGTACTATTTAGTTCCTTCATATTATATATCTTCAAGATATATAGACATTCTGGAGTATCTGACCATTTATTTATAAGCTGTTGTATATGATGCTGAGTCTCTTTTAGTGTCTCTCTTTTATAATTTCGAATATCCTCAAACAAGTGATAAGTAAACCCCTTAATTTGGCAAGTGATTTGACTATGTACATCTAAACCTTTCTTAAAGGCTTCAATTAGAACCGGTTCTTGTGTTACTATTGCGAGCCAACGTAATTCTTGTTGTATGTATACCGCCATTTTCATGGTACTTCAACACTCCTTAAAGGAGCCGGATTAGACTATACCTTCTGTTGCATTCCTGCAAATAATGGGCGAATTTTGTGACCACTAAGCCCATAGCCTACCGTATAAATGAGTTCGATTGATTTATCAATTCTGGTTGATAGACGACTCATTATTTTGTTAACTATGAATCGAGATGATAATTAACAAGCAGTCGTTGCACTTCTTGTCACTAGAAGCACAGGATTCGCTCCACCGTTACATGAGGGCGTTCCCTGTTTTGAGTAGGTTTAGATTAACGACTTCAGCCAACGTTTTGTAAACTGAAGTCAATACTGGTGAACAATCTACCTCTTTCTGCTCTAAAGGCCATACGTATAAAATCAGCTTTACTTGGTACTTGTTGTCATTGTAGTAATGCAAGGCTCTTTATCCTTGCTCTCTTTTTTCAAAGAGTATCGGACTATATCATCACCCTGTTGTAGAAGGGTGGATCGCTTTCGTGCTTATTTCGCCTGTTCTAGGTTAATTTAAGTAGTCTCTGCACCTTTCTAATATCCCTATTAGACTTGGCTCAGGATTGACATAGGTAATTACCCTTAGTTTCCCCTGAATTAACGATCTGCTTACACATAAAGTCACCTTTATGCAGCCCACAACTTTAGGTTTGGTGACGAGCAACTCATACGGCCTGTTTTAGTTCCTACAGAGTTATAGATAGGATGGATTTTATTATCAATAGTACCTTGTTGTTCTTTGGGTAGGGAGTCACAAAAAGAACTTATTAATTTCACTAAGCGACGATATTCTAGAATTAGAGGAATTACAGGATGCTTTGATAGATTACGTATCAGCGTTTTTCTATCTGTTTTTAGTTTGGAAATCACACTTTTGCAACCTTTGTCATATTCCATGATAGGTTTTAGAATAGCGTTATCAATATAAAGTTTTTGGGCCAAATGGGCTGGAGAATTTATATTAAACAAAGTGCTTGTTAATTTATTTACGCCATTATATTTATTTTGTTGCTTAGGTGGGTGTATACAATTATTTAATGTGATAGTGGAACCTAGGTAATTCAATATTTCTTTTTTACGGATTGTAATTTCGTTTGGAGTATTTGTTTTACATCATTACTTAGAAATTCTTCACTAATTTTAATTCCTTTTCTTTCAGCGGTAGTAAGTACGGCTATTAAAGGCATCTCTATTTCCCTAAATAATTTATATATAGGAACAAGATTAAATTTAGGGTTTTCAAAAATTCTTTTCTGATACTCGAATACAGACTTTAGCATAAAAATATCATAGCAAGCGAAGTAGGTAGCTACATGATGTTGTAGCTGATCATAGAGTGTCTTTTCAATCATATATTTTTTTCTATCAATGGTATTTAAAATGGTTTCATTTGAATTAAGACGAGGTAATACATATTCTTTATACCATTCTTTTACACCTTTTGGATGGTTCTCATTTAATAGGTTTGCAGCTATCTCAGTATCCCAAAAGATATTATATGTAATGTCAAAATCACACCAATTATATAGAGCATGAATGTGTTGCTTACTGTTACTAAGTATTAATAAGGTATCTTTCTCTAATAGTGGTGAGAGTTTTTTCATCGTGTATTCTAGACTTAATGTAGAGATATGCTGTGATAATCCATGTTTAAAAGGCTTAATAGGTATATAAAAAAAACAGTTATCCATAAATCCAATCGTAATTGAGATGATTGAGTCTTTAAAAGGATTCGAACCAGTGGATTTCGTATCAATAAATGTATAAGCTTGCGAATGTAAGGTTTTATATACCTTATACTTGGTAATAAATTCTTCAAATTGTTCAGGTGTATGTATTAAATAGTAATTTGAAGGTAGTTTTACTGAATGATTAATTCCGTGAACATATTGATTTTGTTTTATCGTAATCTTTTTTTCTCATTTTTTTTATACGAGTTTTTTGTGTGCTTTCTTTTACTTTGCGCCTATTTAATAGTGTAAAAATGTCCTGATTGGATTCATTTGATTTAAAAAACAAAATTTACAACTCCTTACTTCAAAAAGGGACGAAATAATCGTCCCTTTCTATATTTAATAATAGAAATTAAAATTCCATAATGTTTTCTAAAATGGTAATTTATGATTAGTAGTTCTCAATTGTTCCTTTTCATCAAAACCTTCAGTAGCCAATGGAAGAGTAGGGGAACTACATTGAAACTGTGCTTGCTGTAAATTATATATTGTTGATGCTGCATTCATAAATTCTTGGATTTCATCAGGACTATGAGAAGTTATATATGTTGATATATCAAGCATTTCAATTTCATTAAAGTCTGGTTTCTTTAATATAGGTTCATCATCCACTGAAGTATAATGGTATGGTTTAGCTGAATAAGTGGTATCATTAGCACCTGTTCCACTTCTAGAAATAGTGACAAAGTCTTTTGTAGGATCAATCATGTAAAGATTAAAATCTGTGTGTAATTTTTGAATGTGAGTTTTCGCTAAAGAGACTAGCTTAATCTTATTATCTAATGGATCATATACACGTAATTTAATCTTTAAATTCGGATATTTACTCGGATTAACGTGACAAAGGGGGCACACACCTGTCCCTGGACAACGTATATATTTGGGTTTTAAGGTGGGTTCATAATGCTCGCGAATACCAACCAGATTTTCATACCAATCGATAAATAAAAGTGTAAGTGGTTTTTTATCTTTAAACGTAAGAAAGGTATTTCCCACTTTTAAAATTGCATCTAATCCTTTTATTGTTGTCATACTTTATTTCCTCCTTAATATATATACCGTCTCTAAATTGTTATATATCGATATAAAGTTTTATTTAAATTAACTTTGTTTATTCTGTTTATATAAATAAATAAAACTTAAGTTTTAAAATGCAGACTGTAAGTTATGAATCTAACCAATACTTAATAGTAATAATTGAATAACTAAGCTTAATAATTTTCCAGTAAAGTTCATGTAATGAAGTGTTATATATAAAAGAAGGCTGAAATCTAATAAGAAACAGATAAAACGCCTTTGAAAATTATTGTCTATGTTGTATACTAGTTGTATATACTAGACTAATTAATAGTTATCGTAATAACTAATTAAAAAGTTGCGGAATTTATAATAAAAATAAAAGTTACTTTTGTTTACAAAATGTTCTTAATTGTTTTACAATATTTTTGGGTGATTGTTGTTTGAGATAGTAGGGAACTAAGTATATTAACAACAATAAATGCTACGCAATTTCTTTAATGCTCTTGTTGAGTGCGATTTATTAATTTTAAGTTCGTTTGCGATTTCGGCTAAATTCATACAGACTCCTAAGCCGTCATATAGCATGTATTCGATAACATTTTGTTCAGTCGGAGTAAATTTATTTCTATGTATTTCATAATCTGCTTTAACAATTGAGAATTCATATCCTTGTTCGTAAGACTCTTGGCAAAATGTAGGGCAATTGTTGTCACTAGAATCGTCTTCAATAAATCCATCACAATAAAATACAGAAGTCGAATTTTGTTCTACCATTCTATTTGTATAACGATAGTAATCAACCACGGTTCTTTTAATAATTGTTTGACAGAATGAAGGTAGCTTTTCAGATGGAACTGTTGTTTGTTGAAGAGATTTCATTATGCGCAAGATACAATCTTGTTTCACATCCTCTTTGTCTTGATTTCTCACTTTAAATAATTCGAAATTAAAAATTTTAGCTATAGATTCAGAGTTTAGTATTTCCATTATTAAATCTTGAAAGTTTATAGTTGCTGTGTTCATTATATAAATCCCCTTTATTTGAATGAATTAAAATTTACTGCTTAGTAAACTAATTGAATTTGTATTTAATTTATCTAGTAATCCCATTTTAAGTAAGTCATTGGAGTCGATTTTTGAATCTTCAGTGAATTGGGGTGGATAGAGCGTATGATTGACCGTGAATCCTTCCTGTATTAATTGTTTTGTTGCTTTTTGTGTTGCATCTTTTCCAGCTTTGTCATTGTCAAAAAATAGATCAACAATCTCTATACCTGCTAGATGTAATTCGCGTATTTGGTTTTTAAATAATAATTTCCCATTAATTGCAACAGCAGGAATACCTACTTGATAGTTACTCATTACATCTATAGGAGATTCTACGATACGAACTCTTTTAATCCGATTGGGTGATGTTCGTAGTTGGTTAATTAAATGAAGTCCAAATAAAATATCTTTTTTGTTTGGTAATCCTTCGTTGATAAATTTTGAACCCTTATAATGGCTTCCAATTTTTCGTTTTTGTAAAAAGCGAAGATCCCCGTTTCGAGTACGCTGCGGAAATACTATACATTTATTTCTGACATCTATTTTTATTTCGTAAGTATCTAAAGTCTCCATGTTTATTCCACGCTGATTAATTAAATAGGACATTGCTACATTGTAAATCCCTTGATTTTTAAATTTTTCCTCATCCAATTTTTTGAGTGTTTCTTCGGATAACGTATTTGCTTTTATACATTTTTTTCTTGTAGCTAAGAGTTTTGAAATGTCTAAAGGTTTACGATTGTTTTCAAAATAGTAATTCGATAATAGGGCTTTTAATCCGTTGCCTTGCTCTAAAACAAAAGCGGTTTCAATTACACAATCTATGGTTCCTAAGTATCCACAACAGAAACAGTGTGTGTGATAGGGAGGGGTTTTAGAAATCCCAAATGATGGTCTTGTTTCTGTATGGTTCGGACAGCAACACATTATATAATTGCCGTTATCATTTTTCTTTGAAAATGCTGCATGGTTACTTTGGTATCTAAGGGAATACTGATACTTAAAACGCAAATCATCTATTAGACTTGGTATATCCAGTGATGTATTTTCGAGTATTTCTATATTTCTTGCTTTTTGCATGTATTTTCATCTCCATTATTAATACTAGAAGAACTGTTTTTCGTACTGATTGTTAATGGTACTAATCAGTCCTGTATCAAAGTTATATCGCACAATGAAACTTTGACCACTAGCATTGCCACGATTTTTTATGACCTGTACTTTAAAGGTTGTTTCATTTATTTTGATAATAGATATACCTTTGCTAGCATCTTGGAAAATTGCATAAGTTTCCCCGATATCCTCACCAGTCATCGTGCTATCAGTTAGACTTTTTTTAATTCTTTTAGCGGACTCTCTGTTAGCCTGTGCTACTACATAACCTGGAATTCCTGTTCCTAAAATCATTTCACGTACTGCTGCTGATATATCAAATAATCTTTGTCTTAAATCTCCAAAATTATTATTGGAGTTATTTAAACGTACTTTTGATAATTGATCTAAAACGAAGCGAGTATGTCCTTCAGACTCAAGGATGCGCTGTATTTCAGTCACTGAATAGGGGCGGCCACCATTTTTTTGAATATCATAGATGACCATATCTTTTTGCTTTTGCCTTAGTTGATCTAAAAAGAATATGTAACGGTCTTTTTGTTCAGCGGACATAGTACCACGTTGTATGCCTAAATTTGATACACCAGCCAGGACATGATCCCAATTTCGTGCAATTTCTTCAGCACGTTGTTCTAAAGCAAAGTATGCAGGGAAATCCCACTCGATATTACTATTCCAAGCGGACATTAACATAAATGAAGAAATTAATGTTTTACCCATGTTAGATGGTGCGAAAACAAGAAAATAATCAGTTTCTTGTCCATCACTTACTAATCCATTAGTTACTAAATCTAATGTTTTAAAACCTGTAGTCGCTCCTAAAATTTCATTTTCATCTCTACCGTGAATTGATAAGTATTTACTCTTACGTGTATCCGCCATTCCAGTATATGAGTATCCTTTGTTGTCAATATTCGCAAGTTTTAACATATTCGTGGCATTTAATTTAATATCTAAAATAGCTTCAACAGTTTTTTTTTCAGCGACAAGGTTTGCTGCTTTTTGAAGAAAGGGCTTGAATTTTCTATGTAACCAATCTTCTTTAAGGGCATCTACTACAAATTCTGTTTTTTCTAATTCGACCATTTCAAATTCTTCAAACATATTCATTACGGTTTCTATTGTTGGAAGTTGTTTTTGTAATTTCTTAAAATTTTTAATGTAATTAAAAATATCTTTATGTATAGGAAAATGTTCTTCATCAAGGCCATTTTGATCAATTGAAGACCAATCTTTATTTTCTAATATATGGTTTAATAGTTGTAATTCTTCAATGGATGGCATAATATAGACTCCTTTTCATCTAATCTCGACATAATAATCGATGTGATAATGGAAATAGTTGCGATTTTTTTAATAACAAAATACGGAACCTATGTTCGTTTTTTGAGGTGAAAAAATAGAACCTACGTTCCTTTGTGAATTAAAATAAAACGTATGTTCTGTTTTTTGCCAAAAAATAAAAGAACCTATGTTCGTTTTTTGAGGCGTAAAAGAATAGAAGATTAAATCAGAACTCTAATGGAATAAAGCATCTTACTATCCAAAACAGATATTGATGCTTTATTTTGTTCTAATTAACTTCTTTTATTTTACAGGTATTTATATATGAGGATTTAATACATTCCTTCTCAATTCATAAGCTGAAAATTTAATCATGTAAATTAGTATACTATGGAAATATATTAATTGTAATACTATTTTTACATATTTATCATATTATTGTTAAATGGATTGTAGAAAGAGCTCGTTGCATGACGAGACCTCTATATAATGGGCTTCAAAATATAACTTTTTTCTTGTCTTCTATCACGACCTCCTAATTGATATACAACAGTATTAAATAACATACGAGATGTAATAATATCTCCAAGACAATTCTCTTGTTCTAATTGTTGGAGTGTAAGATTAGAAGTGAAAAATGTTGATTTTTTATTTTCCTTACGAAAATCAATCACATCATAAGTAAAATCTCTAATATAATTTGTAAATCTTCCATTTCCTATATCATCAAGTATTAGTAAGGGAACCGTCTTCATGAGTTTTACTTGTTGTAAAACTTTTTGTGTGAAATCTTCATCATTTAATTGATAAATTTGGCGTAGATCATTTGCCCATGAACCATACTTAATATAGAGTACAACCGGAGACTCAAAATTAAATAAAGAAGGATTCATTACTGATTTAAATATATATTCCATTGCAAAGGCTATAGCAGTATATGATTTACCAGTTCCTTTTTGTGGATGTATAAAAGCGAGATTATTTCCATTCTTAACAATTTCCTTAATTGAATTAAAAGTATCTATAATGTAATCTTTGTACATTTTGTTATCCGTGTCTATTATGAAATTTCTTTTATTTGCATTTTGATATTCTAAAGGAATTTGAGAAAGCTTTATAGCCTGATTAAGTAAGATATAACCGCCACACTCAGGATTTATCGTATAATCCTGTGGCAGGGGAGTAGTACCAGTTCTACGTTGGCACCAATCCCTAACGACACATTGTGCACAAGTAACATAAGGTTCATTCAATATTCACACCACCCATTATGTTTATAAATTCTTTATATGATTTTGTAATTTTGAAACTGTTATATAATAGATTGATTTTTAAATATAAAATTACTAGTCAATATTTCAATATCTAATTCTTTTTTCTCTAAAACATGAAGGAATAAAGCATTTAAGTGGTTTATTGTATTTTGCTGAATCTCCATATGATGTAATGAATATTTATTTTGATTGAGAAAAGATAATATTGAATTTTTACATTTCATAATATCCTTCCAACCATATTTTTTTGCAAGTGTATCTATTACTTCCCACATCATTTCTGATACTTTTAGGAGTGGAATTTTATCACATTCTATTATGTAGTATCGATTACTTTTTCCGCGACCTGGGACCTCTTTTTTTATAAATCCTTTTTCAACTAATTCATTAATATAACGAATAATTGTATTTATTGAGCAGGAACAAGATATAGATAATCTATAAATACTTGGGAATGCGAATTCTCCTTTTTTATAAATGTAATTCAAAATGTTTGAGTAAACCAATTTTGCGTGAGTACTTAGGCCAATACAGTGAGCTACCATGCTAGGAGTGCTTATATGCCCTTTGTTGTATGAGCTATTGTATATAAATTCTCTTTCTTTTGAATTTGGCATTGTTTTATACAGTTAAAACACCTCTTTCTATTATAAGTATCGTTTTATATGCTGAAAAAGTTGAGGGGGAATTTTAAGGAAATAAAAAATAATTCTACATGCAGATAAAATATAAACTAATTTACCTATAATACTATTAAATAGATTGCAATAAACATGTAGTTTTTTAATGATGGAAAACTTTAATTTATATAAACAATTAATTTTGATATAGAAATTAATTGTTTATATTCTTGCTTAGTTTTGGGTTTGATTATAAAGAGCGATTATAAAGAGAGTATTAAAACTTGAATAGTTTAGAGGTGATTATATGAGAAGTAATTGGAAATCACATCCGATTAGTGAATTAGGGGATCAAATTGGAAAAGCTATTATGCTTACATGTAAAGAAAATGCATATATTGGTGGTTTAAAAGATATCACTGAAAAATTCATTATGATTGAAGTTGGTGAGGGGATGGTTATTGCTGTGGACCGCACTGTATTAAATGATGAATCTATAGAATTACATGTTGTGGGAGGCTAAAAGATTGTCTGACTTTGTTATAAGTGAAAATACGCGCAATAGCATTAGTACTAATAATGCTCCTAGACCAAAATTAGATCCCCGAGATCCTAATATTGGGAAAGTAGCACTGGTTAAAGAAGGGACATATAAGGGTCTAAAAGGTATAATATATCCACCTACTAAAGAATTGAAATATGATGGAGAGTTTGTAAAAGGATTTACAGGGCATTATGAAGTAGAAAAACTATATCATGTCATGTTCTTTTTTGAAGATGGTACATTTTTTTGTGCAATGGAGACAGATTTATTGGATTTAGAGGTAGAAGGGGGTATATTCATTATTGATGATGGAGATGGAACTGTTGCAAAACCCTATGGATGTGGTGAAAGATTATACACGTCGGTTCCAGAAATTTATCATGAATTACCTTTAAATAAATCAGGTTATATCATTATCAATACCTATCAAAGCAGGTGGGTAGATTCTTTTTTTAAAGTGTTTTGGATTAACAATCTTACTACACCAATTGGACAAACTCATACACGCGTGCATGGAGTAGTTTTTAATAGTCCACATGATATAATATTTTATTATGATCCCAAGTTTAACCCAAATAAAATAGTTGTTAAGAATGATTACATAGGAAATTGGTATCATAAAGTCAATTGTCTTACAGAACTTGATGGATCAATATTTAAGCCGTATACCTGTGGAACTAATATTGTTCTTAATAGTCCCATAGATATGAAAAAGTGTTTTTTTCAACTAATTGAACGTACAGGGGAAGTTGAAGTTGTATATAAATACTTGGGAGATCCTAAAAGTGAGGCTTCATTAGAAGTGTTTTGGCAGAATGAAGTCATAGGGAAAGTAAACACTAAGGAAAAAAATTTTGAGGAGAAAAGCATTATCTTTAGTGTAGATGAAATCAAAATGTTTAATCCTCAGGTGAGAGTTACAGTACATGGACACTGGGAAGTGAAAGTAAAATGTCCGGTAAATAAGGAGATATTACAGTTAGGAGAACAGAATTTTTGAGTACTAGTGGTATGGGTTCGTTAAAAGTTGAACTAACCCCAGAAAGTTTGACAAGTCGTTTCATTAGGCAGCTTTTAGGGCATGAGTTCGATATTGTACCGGGCTCATGCCTTTTAATTTTGCCTTAATTCGTTTGTGATTATAATAATCGATATATTTTTCAAATTCTTGTTTAAAGTGTTCTATGCTTTCAAAATCTTTTAGATAAAGAAATTCAGATTTCATAATACCAAAGAAACTTTCAATAATCGCATTATCGTAACATCTTTGATACAAGTGAATAGGTTGGTCTTGAATCAATTGTATAAGCGATTATCTCTCAATTAAATAGATCTAACATCGGTGATAAGTAGAGCTTCTCGCCGCATAATTTAAATTCTGTTATGTCTGTAACTCATTTTTCGTTTGGCTTTTCAGCCTTAAAGTTACGTTCTAAAATATTTGGCGTAATCTTACCTACTTTCCCTTTATAAGAGCGATATTTTTTCATACGAACTAGGCTCTTTAAACATAACTCTTTCACAATTCGTTGAACTTTTTTATGGTTGATTTTGTGTCTTTGGTTCATTAACTCATCGCGAATACGGCGATATCCATAACGACCTTGGTGTTCATCGTAAATGTTTTGAATTAAGACCTTTAGCTCTTTATCTGGATGATTAGAATTCTGTATCCAGTAATAATACGTACTTCGTGGGAGTTCTGCTAATTTTAAAAGTGCCTTTACCGGAAATGCTTTCCTTAGTTCATAGATTATTTGCGCCTTATCTTGTTTGGTGATTTCTCCTTGTTTTGAACTAAGGAATTCAACTTTTTTAAATAAGCATTCTCCATACGCAAACGCTCCAATTCAGCTTGTAATGCTTCTACTGACTCTTCTGTTTGTGTTTGTTTCTTAATTGATTTTTGATTGTCCTTAGTCATAGATTGATGCCTCTTTTTCTTAGATTTAAGGGCGTCTACTCCTTTTTGACGTAGCTGAATACGCCATTTTCTAATAAGTCCAGATGAAGAAATATTAAAAATAACTGCCGTTTCGTTTGGAGACGTCCCATTTTCGAACATATAATTTAGTACGCCTAGTTTATACTGTACAAAATACGTTGTATAGTCTTTTTCAAATGCTCGGATTCCATGATATTCAAATTGTTTTATACATATTCGAACCACTTCGTGATTCGTTCTCAATGATTTCGCAATATCTTTTATACTCTCACTTCCATCTTGATAATGTATTGCTGCATTCATTTTGTTTTCTGAAGTAAATTTAGTCATAAAAAAATTACACCTCCAATTGTTAGACACATTCTAACAATTGGAGGTGTAATTCATAAGAAGTAACCTGTTTTTATTTATACATTAAAAAATCGGCGGAGTAACAGAAAATAAAACTATCGCGTTTTTTTCAAAATGATTTACCCATTTATGCTTTAAATAAGCAGGTATCTTTACACTGTCACCAGTTTCTAATACGTATTCTTCCTCGTTTAAATATAATGTGATTTTCCCATCTAAGACAAATGCTAATTCTTCTCCTTTATGTTCTAGCACATTTTCTGATGAAGCTGTATTAGGCGGGACGGTCATAATTGCTGTTGCTAAATTTCCAGTGAAATCAGGTGAAAGCATTTCATATGATAAATTATCGATAATCATTTTCTTTCGTTTATGAGAACGTACAATTAAATCGTCTGTATTTGTATCTTCAAGTAAAAAGCTAAATGTTGGCACATCAAGAGCTTTAGCAAGCACTTTTAATGTTTGAATAGAAGGGTTAGCCGACCCGCGCTCAATTTGACTTAACATAGATGGTGTAATATCAGCCATCTTTGCTAGTTCTTTACTAGTTAAACCTTTTTCTTTTCTTTGTTTTTCAATTTTTTTACCAATATCTATATTTTCCATAATGAAAATCTCCTTAATGATTATTAAATTATATTTAAATAAATTAAATTAAAATTAACTAAATTGAATAATTTGTGTTAAACTATATTAAAATTAATTTAATTATAATTTATTAAATCGTAAGCTACAAGGTGATGAGGAGGAAGAGAAATGAAGGAAATAGAGAAATTAAAAGAGGAATATCTACTATTAAATAAATTAATCGCAACAGAAGAAGTATTTTGGATAAATCCAAACATAGAAAAGTATGAAACAGCAATAAAAGATACACCATTGAATGAAGAGAATGTAAAAGATGCGGAAGAGAGATTAAAGCGTTTTGCGCCATATATTGCGAAAGTTTTTCCTGAAACGAAAGGGACGAACGGCATAATCGAATCACCTTTAGTGAAAATACCTTCTATGAAAAAAGCTTTAGAGACAAATTACAAGCAACCTATTTTAGGAGAATTATTATTAAAATGTGATAGTCATCTCCCGATATCAGGATCAATTAAAGCTAGGGGCGGCATTTATGAAGTGTTGAAACATGCTGAGCAACTAGCATTGCAGCACGGAATGTTAACAGAAGAAGATAATTATTCCATTTTAGATAGTGATACATGTAGAGAGTTTTTCTCGAAGTATTCAATTGCGGTAGGTTCTACAGGGAATTTAGGACTTAGCATAGGAATTATGAGTGCGAATCTAGGTTTTAATGTAACTGTTCATATGTCAGCAGACGCAAAAGAATGGAAGAAAAGTTTATTAAGAAGTAAAGGTGTAAACGTTATTGAATATGAAGATGATTATAGCAAAGCAGTAGAAGAAGGAAGACGACAGGCGGATGCAGATCCCAGCTGTTATTTTGTAGACGATGAAAACTCACATGATTTATTTTTAGGATACGCAGTAGCAGCATCACGATTACAAAAGCAATTAGATGAGTTAGAGGTTGTAGTAGATGAAGATCACCCTTTATTTGTTTACCTTCCGTGCGGAGTAGGAGGAGGACCTGGCGGAGTAGCATTCGGTTTAAAATTATTGTATAAAGACAACGTTCATTGTTTCTTTGCAGAGCCAACACATTCTCCATGTATGTTACTCGGCTTAATGACAGGCCTTCATGACAAAATTGCTGTTCAAGATATCGGAATTGATAATGTAACAGATGCGGATGGACTTGCGGTAGGAAGACCGTCTGGATTTGTCGGGAAAACGATGGAACCATTTTTAAGCGGAAATTATACAGTAAACGATGAAGAGTTATATAGATTGTTAAAAGACCTAGCTGATACGGAGAATATTTATTTAGAGCCTTCTGCACTAGCAGGTATGATAGGGCCAGTGAAAGTGTGTAAAGAAGATGAGTATTTACAAAAGCAACAGTTAGCAGAGAAGGTGAAAAAAGGTACTCATATTGTGTGGGGAACGGGTGGAAGTATGGTTCCTAAAGATGTAATGAATGAATATTATAGGAAAGGTTTGGAATTATCGATATAAGAAAAATGAGGCTAGTTGTAGCCTCATTTTTTCATGTACATAAAAATCTTTGTTATTTTCACAATAGTTCTTTATAGTATATATAAAGGATAACTAATATTGAATAAATACAACAAAAAAGCTTTATTTTACATAATAAGAGGATGTGTATACGATGTCATTACAGACTAAATATATAGCGGGTATTTCGCTTGGGGTTATGGGTGTCGGCTTTGCGGCTTCTATCCCTTTTCAAGGAACGGTAGCTGGAGAGATTATACAAGGTGGATTTGAAGCTGGATTGGTTGGTGGACTTGCGGATTGGTTTGCGGTTACTGCTTTATTCCGTCATCCGATGGGAATACCAATTCCGCATACAGCTTTGTTACCTAAAAACCGTAAACGGGTAACGAAAGGGCTTATTCATACGTTAGAAAATGAATGGCTGACGAAAGAAAGTATTACGAATAAAGTAAAAGAGATGCAGTTAGCACAAATGGTACTGCAAATTGCTGAGAGAGAAATGCAGTCTGATGCTGTGAAAAAGGGGATTGTAACGATTGCAGAGAAAGCAATTATAACAATAGATACAGAAAAGTTAGCTGTTATTATTGAAAAAGAATTAAAAACATATTTACATACAATTAATACAAGTAACATTTTACAAGTGCTGGTTGATCAATTAGTTGTGCAAGAATATGATGAAAAGACACTTGATTACATATTAGTGAAGGTAAAAGATTGGACAGCGCAAGATGAAGCTCGTTACCAGCTCGGTAGCTTAGGTATGAAGGCGATGGAAAATATAAAAGTAGATGGATTCTTGCAGTTTACTTTGAAATCATTTATGAATATTGTAGATGAAGATAAAATTGGCGGCATTTTGCAGAAGTTTATCATTAGTAATATTAACAGCTTACAAGAGGCTGATAATAGCACAAGACAACTTATATTAGCGAAGATTCGTCAAGAAATTATCAATGTAAAAGAAAATGAAGCCTTATTAAAGGAATTAGAAAATTGGAAAGAAAAGTGGATTGCGAATTGGAATGCTACTGACAAAATAAAAGAGATGCTAGAGCAAGTACAACAAAGAGCAGTTGCTTTTGTAAATAATGAAGAATTTGCTGATAAATATGTTATTCCATTTTTACAAAAACAAATGAATAAAATAAAAGAAGATGAACAGACAGTTCAAAAAATAAAAGATTGGTTACAAAAACAAGTTGTGAATCTTGTTGAGAAGAACCATTCGAAAATTGGTAAGCTTGTACAAGAAAACCTTGATAAGTTAGATGATAAAACGTTAATCGAAATGATTGAAAATAATGTCGGTAAAGATTTGCAGTGGATCCGAGTGAACGGGGCGGTTTGTGGATTTATGATTGGATTAGTGTTAGAAGGAATTAAAGCGATTATATAAGAAAAACCTTCCGCAATTGCGGAAGGTTTTTCTTATTTTTCAATAACGCTCATAGTTAAATTATAAGTTTTCTCAATATTTAACTTGTGCGTGCCATTTCCAGTTTTAATTGAATTTTTATACCAATGTTCTTGGTTGTTTAATTCTGGATGTTCTGCTGAAGAAGTATTTTCTTTTTTCGTTAAATCTTCTACTTGTTCCCAAGGTGTACTTCCATGTGTTTCTTTTTGATTCGTTACTGCTGTTAAAGATACATCACTCTCTTTTGCAAGATGGACAGACACTCTTGAGCTTTCTTGTACAAACCAATTATTTTGTAATTGACCTGGATAAAGAGATAGTTCGTTATTTGAAGCACGGATTTCCACATTTTTATTTTGTGGAAGAACAAGCGTTGGTTTCACCTGTGGTGCTGAATTAAATAACGTATGTTGAACAGGTAATGATTTTAAAGTGATATACATCGTTTCACCAGCCGTTTGAACTGAAAGGAAATCATCTTGTTTTAAATTGAGTTTTTCATTTGCTTTCGTCGTCATTTCATAAGTTCCCAAAAGGTGAATTTGATTTGTATTATTTCCCTCTATCGTTAGAGGCTGATGCCCTGCATCTACTACAATTTTTTTGATAGATTCAGGTATATCAAATTGTCCGTCTGGAATATTACTCGTTTGTCTCGTTGTGTTAATAGAATGACGAAATTCTTCTAGTAAACCAGTTGATAATAAACAGTAAAAAGCAATTCCGACGCTTCCTAAAACGCCGATAAAGAAAATGCTAAAAATATCATATTTAATAAATGATTGTTCCTTCTTAGAAAATAGAAGGTATAGTAAAATTTCAGCTCCAAGTATGATAAGTAAAACTGGCCACCATGCAGTTAGTGTATCTAATACTTGAATTCCTTTTACGACTGAAAATAGTAAAAAGCATCCTAACGATATAATAGAAAGCCCCATTGAGAATGTTCCAACACGCCAAGTCCTCATTCGCTTGTCCCACCTTTGTTTTCTTTATTTCCAAGTAACAATTTAAATCCGCCGCCAATTAAAAGGAGCGCAACGATAGATGTTTGGAAATAGCGATAATATAGTTCACTAAGATGAATATTAAATATAGTTACAAAATAATCATTCAAAATAGGAAGGACCGTTTGATCTAATAAATAATAAACACCGAGTGTAATTAATCCGATACCAATCCATCTTTGATGATTTATAAAATAATCGATAATGGGTTCGTCTTGTACTCGTTCTTTTCCGTATTTTGCTGTTTGTTGTAAAGCATCAAAAAAGCTATAGAACCAAATGATTGGCACTAAAAATAAAAACGCAGAAAGTCTTAATAAGTCGAGTAAATAAATAGATAGTAAAAAGGCTGCCATAAGCTGAAGACCACGGCGTTGTAAGCCTAAATACATATGACCTGCTCCGGGGAACATCGCTAAAATAGAAGCAAATGTTTTATTTTTCTTTCCTTGCTCGCGGTGCTCTTCAAACTCTTCGAAAATAGTACGATCATCTAATTGCTCGCCACGTTCTTTTTTCTGGAGTTGCTGAACAACGTCAAAGAAATTGTAAATCCATAAAACAGGTAATGTAATAAGGAAGATAAGAAAACTTTCTTGCGATGTTAAAAGTGCAACGAAAATGATCATACTTCCGATTCCTGTGCAAGCTACTAAAAATGTAAGTCCGCGTTGCATAAGTCCTAATTGAAAATGGCCAAGTCCAGGGATGATGGATAAGAGAATGATATAAAATCGTTCGCTCTCTTTAGAGGATTCTATGAATTCTCCGGCAGCTTGTTTTTTCGATTGATTAATAATAGTGATAACTAAATCTAATAAATTGATTGCCCATAACACGACTAGTAAAAATAGAGAAAGAAAAGCAATATCACGGGCTCCTAATGCTATTGTACAAAATGCTGCAAAGATAAATAGAAATACAGCCCCTCCGCTATATAAAATAAACCGTCCAAATTTCTTTAAATATAAATGTCCAAGCCCAGGAATTAGCCCTAATACAAGTGCTAAAAAGGGATTTTTATTCATGCTTTGAACCTCCGTCCTTTTTCGATGTGTCTACCGATTTGTTTACAATTTGTTGTGAGATAGAAGACTCGTTATGTTTTGAAGATTTCTCTAAATTTGATGTCGCTGTAAAAATATACTGAAATAAACCACTTACCATAAAAATAATTGTAGCCGCAGTCGCAATTATGTAGTGAATGATCGTGCGCTTTAGTGAGGTTGTTTTTATATTTTCATTAGACTGTAGTGTTTCAAAATTAATTTGCGTCATAACTTCGTTCGTAAATGAATCATCATTTATCATTGGAAGGTTTTCATGTTGTTCATCAATACTTTCCATATAAAGTGCTAAACAATGATCACATTCATAAAGATGTTCTTCCATAGATTCACGTTCATTGCTTTCTATAAAATCTAATGTATAATTGCGCCAATCTTCTTTTGAATAATGCATCATAGAAACTCTTCCTCCTTCCAATGTTTTTTAATCCATTTTCTTGCCCGATACAGTTTCATTTCGACTGTTTTTACTTCAATGTTTTCCTGTAAAGCAATTTCTTGATAGCTTTTTTCTTCTAAGTAATGTGCGAGAACGACGTCACGGTAATTTTCAGGAAGTTCTCTCAGTTTTTGAGCAATGAGTAATTTCTGCTCTTTCGTCAATAATAAAGCCTCAATATTATGAGAGGACTGTATATTTTCCTCAGTTTCTTTACATAAGGAGAGTTCTTCACTTTCTCGAGCTTTCTTCCTCTTATAATCAATAGCGTGATTGGTGGCAATACGTGCCATCCACGTTTTTAATCCGCGAAATTGATAATTAGGGAGAGAGGCGTGAATTTTTACGAATACTTCTTGTGTAACATCTTTCGCATCTTCTTCATGTCTTACAATAGAAAAGATAACTTGAAAAATATAATGACGATATGTTTGCACGAGGATACGAAAAGCATGTTCGCTTCCTTGTTGTGCTTTTTCAATTAATTGTTTTTCCTCAATGGGTCTCTCCCTCCTTTTTGACGCATTCTATTATATAGACGTAAAGAATGATAAGTCACCCTACACATTTTGTAAAAAAAGAATAATATATTTTTTGCAGAAGAGCTAGATGAAAAAAGTGTGAAAAAATGGTAAGCAGAAGTATATAATGAGCAAGTAGGAAATGTTACACGGAGAAAGGATGTGAATGTTAGTAGGAGGAAGGTCCATACTAACAAACATGAAAATTAAAATATTAATAGCAGACGATAACTCTTTTATTAGAGAAGGCATGAAAATTATTTTAAATACATATGAAGAGTTCGAAGTGGTAGATACAGTAAATGATGGAGAAGAAGCTGTAGCATATTGTAAAAAGCATGAAGTTGATATTGCTCTTTTGGATGTTCGTATGCCAAATATGAACGGGGTAGAGGCGACGAAGTTTATTTGTGAAGAGACGAAAACAAAACCGCTTATTTTAACGACGTTTGATGATGATGAATATATTTTGGATGCAGTAAAAAACGGAGCGAAAGGGTATTTATTAAAAAATAACGATCCGGAGCGTATTCGTGATGCAATAAAAGGGGTATATAATGGCCAAACTGTTATGCAAGATGTAGTTCTCGATAAAATTAAGTCCAATTTAATGGAAAGTAAAGAGGAAGAATGTAAAATAGATAAAAGTCTTTTTACTGAAAGAGAGCTTAGTATCATCGCATTAATTGCAAAAGGTTTCTCAAATAAAGAAATTTCGAAACAGCTTTTTATATCTGAAGGAACAATCGCAAATTATATTACATCAGTTTTAGGGAAAACGGGACTTGAACATCGCACACAAATTGCGATTTACTACTTAACAGGGAAAGTAGATTAATGATATGGAATTTTGGTTAACTGTAAGTAAATTAATTGTCTTTATATATATTGTGTTCAGTTACATACATTCAAATGTTACGAACTTACCATGGGTTATATTTGCTTTGCTTTTATATCTTTCTGTAAACGTGCTAATCTCTATATTAAAAAAAGATACGTACAAAAAAATATTGATTTGTATTTCAATTAGTGTAGTTATGTTATTAACATGGAGTGTTCATCCGTTTTTTATTTTGTTTTTATCTTTGAATTTATACGAAATTACATTCCATTACATAGACAAGAATTGGTCACGCTTTGTTATTATGATGCTTCCAATTACAATTACAGATGAAAGCATTCGAATGACTTATGGATTAATTGTTGCATTTTCTTTTCTCGTTTTAACTATGGCAGATCGATATATATCACGTGTAGTAAAGCTTGAATCTCAAAATGATAAGATGCGAAAAGATATGCAACGACTTACGAAAAGCTTACATGAAAATAAAGAGTACATAAGGCAATCAGAATACACATTTAAGCTAGAAGAGAGAAATCGATTATCACAAGAAATTCATGATAAAATTGGTCACTCGATGACAGGCGCATTAATTCAAATGGAAGCAGCAAAGAGATTAATGGGGATAGATAAAGAAAAATCTGCGGAGTTATTACAAAATGCAATTCACATTTCAAAAGATGGAATTGAAAGCATTCGCATTACATTAAAAAATATGAAGCCACCAACTGAGCAAATTGGCATTCACCGTATGAAATTATTCATAGAGGAGTTTGCTAGTAAGCATGATGTAAACATTCCTTTCGTATATAAGGGAAACTTAGATATGATTTCTCCCATTCAGTGGAAAATTATCGGTGAAAACGTTACAGAGGCGTTAACAAATGCGATGAAATATGCTGATGCGACAGTCATTTCAATCGATATTCATGTACTGAATAAGATGGTTAAGGTGCAAGTGAAGGATAACGGAAAAGGCGCAGCTCTTGTTAAGAAAGGTCTCGGTATTATGGGGATGGAGGAGCGAACAGCGTCTGTAAACGGAAAAATTATTGTAGATGGAACAAGTGGTTTTTCAGTGACGATGTTGTTGCCGATATAAGAGAATGGGACGAAGATGAACCATCTCATATGAAAAAAGTGAATAATCTCATGTGAAAAGAATGAACTTCTGCACTGAGCAGGTTCATTCTTTTTGTTTATACTAATAGCAGAGAAACCGAAATAGGGGTGAAAATGATGAATACATTAGAAATTAAAAATTTAACGAAAAAATTTGGTGATTTTATCGCAGTTGATAATATGTCTTTATCTATTAAAGAAGGAGAAATATTTGGCTTTTTAGGATCAAATGGTGCTGGTAAGAGTACAACGATAAATATGATTGCTGGCTTGTTAAGAAGTAATGAAGGCGAAATTAGCATACTAGGAAAAAATATAAAGAAACATAATCGATTTGCGAAAATGAATATCGGTATCGTTCCGCAAGATATTGCAATTTATGAAGAGTTAACGGCCTATGAAAATGTGAAATTTTTTGCTGGATTGTATGGGTTAAGAGGGGCTGAACTAAAAGCAAGAGTAGAGGAAGCACTTCAATTTGTGGGGCTTAGCGATAAACATAAGAGTTACCCGAAAAACTTTTCTGGTGGGATGAAGCGAAGACTGAATATAGCTTGTGCAATTGCTCATAGACCGAGGTTAATTATTATGGATGAACCGACAGTTGGAATTGATCCGCAGTCAAGAAACTATATCCTTCAGTCTGTTCGGAAATTAAATGAAATGGGAAGCACGATTATTTACACGAGCCACTACATGGAAGAAGTGGAAGAGATTTGTACAAAAATCGCAATTGTCGACCACGGTAAAGTGATTGCAGAAGGTACGAAAGAACAGTTAAAAGCGATTATTACAGATACGAAAGATATTTGGATTGAAGTGAAGTCTGTAGAAAATTTAGATGTAGAAAAGTTAAAAGATATAAACGGTGTGAAAGCTGTTCAAATTGAAGAGAACGTAATCAAGGTAAACTCGGATGCAGGATTAAATAATTTAAATAAAATTATTCAGCACTTCATTAATCACGATATTGAAATTCGTTCGTTAGAAGAGCAGGCACCGAATTTAGAAACTGTATTTCTTACGTTGACTGGAAGAAACTTACGAGATAAATAAAAAGTAAATGAAGAAAAGGTAAAGGGAGGTTCATCAATTGAACATCTTCAATATAGCAGTTATGCATATTAAAAGAGATTTCAGAGACGTAAGAACTTTAGTTTTTATGTTAGCATTTCCAATTGTGCTTATGCTTGTGTTAGGAACAGCGTTAAGTAACGCATTTAATAGTGATAGTCATTCGATTAAAGATATACAAGTACTATACAAAGATGAAGCAAGTAGCACGTTGTCTCAATCATTTGCAGCATTTACGAAAGAAGTGGATAAATCAGGTATTCATTTTAAAAAAGCTTCCGGCAGTATAGATGGGAAAGAAGAAGTGAAGCAAAATAAATATGCTGCATATGTAGAATTAAATAAAGACGGTGCAAAATTTTACGGTAGCGACAGAAGTAGTGTAGAGGGTAGTATTGTAGAAGGAATGCTTACAACATTTGTTGATAAGTATAATGTAGCGACAGAAGTTGCAAAAGTAGATCCTAGTAAGGTTAGCGCAGTTATTTCAAGCGGAAATCATAATGACTATATAAAAGAAACATCTTTACAAGCGGCGAAAAAACCAGGTTCTATGGATTACTATGCGGTTGTAATGACGACAATGATTGCACTGTATGCTGCGATGGGAGCAAGTTCTTTAATTCGAGGAGAACGAATACGTAAAACAGGAGATCGTCTCATTGCTGCGCCTATAAGTAAAGCTGAAATATTCATTGGAAAAGTACTCGGTAGTCTTGTAGCAAATGCCCTGTGCATATTACTCGTCATGTTATTTAGTAAATTTGTCTTTCAAGCGAACTGGGGCGACCATCTTGGAATCATATTTATTATATTATTAACACAAGTCTTTCTAGCAATTAGCTTCGGTTTAGGAATCGGATATATTACGAAAACAGGTGAAGCGTCTAGAGCAATTATTATGGTAGTAGTGCAATTAGCTTCTATTTTTGGTGGTGCATATTTCGTAGTAGAAGAAAATTTCGTTACAAATTTATCACCATTAACGTGGGCAAATACAGCTGTTATGAAAATTATTTATGCGAATGATGTAGGGGCAGCACTACCAGTCATTTCTTTAAACCTTGGAGTATCAGCACTCTTTTTATTAATTGCGATTATTGCATTACGTAGACGGGAGGGGCTATAGTATGAAAGATATTTTATGGCTCATACAAAAAACGCTATCTGTACTTTTGAAAAATAAAAAAAGTTTACTCATTATAATTAGCTTGCCGATAATAGGGACGCTCATTTCCTTTTCGATATACGGAAATGTAGGGCAAGGAACATTAAATATCGGGATTGTAAATAAAGAAAGTCAGCCAATCGCAAATGATACTGTGAAATTTTTAGAAGGATTAAATCATGTTAATGTAAGCAAAATTAAAGAGTCTGAAGTAGAAGATAAACTCACTTCCAAAAAAATTGATGGTGTGATTACATTAGATTCTGGTTTTTCTGCAAGTGTTCGAGAGGGGAAACCTGATCATATTGAGATTTCATCGATTAAAGGCGATCAAGTAACAGTATTTATAAAATCATATTTATATAACTATGTCGATAATGTAGCTGCGATTAGTAAAGTGGCAGGAGCGGATCAAAGTACGTTTAATAGTATGTACGCGGGTTATCAAAAAAGTTCATTTAAAGTAAAGTCTGAGACACTTGAAGATACTTCAAAAAATAAAGATATGACAAATCAAACGATGGGTTATCTTATTATGTTTATGCTATTTTCAGCAGTGAACTTATCAGGATTTATTTTAAAAGAAAAAGAGAATAGAACGTATTTTAGATTATTATCAACGCCGATTGATGGAAAGAAATTTATATTATCTAATGTCGCAGTGAATATGATGATATTAACAGTACAAATTGTCATTGCAGTATTCTTTATGACGAATGTTTTTCACACAAATATTAATATGCCTTTCATAGTAATGATTGGTGTGCTTATGATATTTGCTTTAATTGCAATTGGTTTATCATTAGTCATTGTGTCCTTTTCAAAAAATTCAGCTGCTTCAAATGCAATGCAAAATATAGTAATAGTACCAACATGCTTACTTGCTGGATGTTATTTCCCATATGACATTATGCCAAGTGCAGTACAAAAAGTAGCTAATTTTCTTCCGCAGCGCTGGTTGTTAGATACGATATCAAAATTACAACAAGGAATTCCATTCTCTGAGTTGTATTTAAACATTTTAATTTTATGCGCTTTCGCGATGGCATTTTTCTTAATTGCGATTTATAAGTTTGGAAGAAATAATGATGCGAGGAATTTTGTTTAATGTGAAAAGGGTGTGGCTTAATGCCATACCTTTTTTGTTTGTAATTTAGAGTATCTTTTGTAATATAGGAATGCTTTTGTAGAGCACTTCGTTATGTGAAGCATGCACAACATATTTATTTCCATCTAGAAGAAAAACGCTATGTAAAACAGCGTTACTGTCACCATGTTTTGTAAGTAAATCACCGACAACTTTGCCGTCTGTCCATTTCAGTTTGGAATGTGAAGGGACGACTTGTAAATATTGAATTGTTTCCTCTCCATCTCCGGCAATGAGTGTAGTTTCAATATTTCTTTTTTGTATAATAAATCTATTTTCATTTAATGTATCGAGGAAAGGGTTTTTCGTTTGCATATTACTATAAGGAAGAAATGTAATAGAAGAGTCAGACCTTATAAATAAATAATTTCCGTAATCTTTACAAGGAATAACATCTTGTAATCCGGGAAAGTAAAGATGTATCGCCTCAACCTTATTCATTTTATGTAAGATGCTTAAGTAACGAATATATTGTTCCATATAAAAATGAACGATATTTATTTTAGAAGAGGCATGGATAGGGAGACTACCGCCAGTCCAATAACTATAATTTGGTGGAGATCCAGCGTTTGGTGTGCAGAGTATTATAAGTTGATTCACATCATTTTTATATGTTTCACTTTGAACGTAAGAACGTCCAAGAAGGCCGCCCATACTATGACAAATTAGATTTAGTTTATCGCAACCTGTAATTTTTTTAGCATAGGCAATCGTTTGTAATAAATATTTTTGTGTAGAAAAAGCAATGCGCTGCCGCCAGTCATAAAAACAGATGAACAAGTCTTTATTTCGTTCGTACCCCATACTTTCTAACATCATGATGAATGGCTCGTAAACAAGTGCAGAAAGTCCAAAACTCCAATTACCAGTGCCGGAAATAATAATATTGCTCATTGAGCCGAAAAGACCTGGGATAAAAACAATAGGAGTTTTTCCTCTTCTCATATTTCTCTCTCCTTTAATCGTTTAGCATCAATAAAAATCAGAAATACATTTCGTATGAAAACATATTTAAATGAAACACTACGGAGTAGAAAGTAATTTGAACGGAAGGAAATCAAAATGATTAAAAAAATATTGCGAGTTACTTCTATTATTATTGCTATTTTCATTTTTATTTTAATTTGGATGCATATCGATGTTACCTTAGGTAGGAAAATGGAAGCTGGGAAAAACATGCCGACAGAGTATGCGCCTCATTATAGTGATTTTCAATTATATGTAGAAGGAAAATCATTATATGAGCAGCTATTTGAAGATATTAAAAAAGCGAAAAGCTCCATCTACACTTATTTTTTCATTTTGTCGGATGATAAAAGTAGCCATACTTTTTTAAACTTATTAAAAGAGAAGGCAAAAGAAGGAGTAAGCGTCTATTTATCAGTTGATCGCATTAATGATTTATCTTTTGAAAGAAAGATGATAAATGAATTGCGGGAAAGTGGTGTACATTTTACATATAGTAGAAAACCTGCATTGCCATTCGGATTTTATTCACTTCAACACCGGAATCATCGCCGTATTACGATGATTGATGGGGAAATTGGCTATACAGGCGGATTTAATATAGGAGATGAGTACTTAGGGAAAGATAAGCGATTTGGATATTGGCGTGATTATCATGTCCGGCTTAAAGGAGAAGGAGCAAAAGATTTAGAACAGCAATTCGCTTTAGATTGGAAACGAGATACGAAAGAAGAGATAAAGAGAAGTACGAATAAAGCTAGTAAAGGGAATACTTTACATACTATGACTAGTTACAATGGGCATTACGTCGCTGAAACATATATACAGTTAATAAAGCAAGCGAAGCATTCAATCGTCATTACAACGCCTTATTTTATAGCGAAAAATAAAGAATTAATGAATGCTTTAATTGAAGCGCAAAAACGTGGTGTTACAGTAAAAATACTTTGGTCATATAAACCAGATATCCCCCTTATTAAAGAGGCGGCATATCCGTATATACGTCAAGCTGTTAATAACGGGATTACTGTATACGGTTATAAAAAAGGGATGTTTCATGGGAAATTAATGCTCATTGATAATGAATTAACTGTTATCGGTACAACAAACTTTACTGCCCGTAGCTTCTATATAAATGATGAGATGAATTTGTATATTCATGGCGGGACTATCGTAACGGACGTGAATAAGGTGTTAACAGAGGATTTTCGTGATTCAAAAGAAATGACGAAAGAGTTTTTTGAGAAGTTATCTTTTTGGGAGCGTTGTAAGGAGAAAGTGGCGGGATTGGTTGACTTCTATTTGTAACGATGAATTAGGAAAGGGTGCCTACAAAAGGCACCCTTTTTGGTGGGAAATCATTATTTTTCATGCACCAACATCGTAACATCATCATTGATCAACGTCCCCACATGTTCGCCTAAACATATTTTCTTCATGACCCCAGGCTCATCAAAGTTAAAGACATGTGCTGGTAAATTATAGTCCCGGGCAAGCAGTAATGCCGCTTGATCCATAACTTGTATATTCTGTCTAACAACATCATTATAGTTTAGTTTGCTGTACATTTTCGCTGATTTATTATGCTTTGGATCACTTGTAAAGACGCCATCGACACCTTGTTTTGCGACCAATATGGCATCACTATTCATTTCAATGGCTCTTTGTACACTTGGATAATCTGTCGTCACGAACGGTTGCCCGTTTCCGCCTCCAAAGATAACGATATAACCGTTATCTAAATGGTGGACTGCACGCAAGCGAATGTATGGTTCAGCTACTGCATTAAATGGAATGGACGTCATAACGCGTACTTCTCTATTTGTTTTACTTGTTAAAACACCGCGAAGCATTAAGCTGTTAATGATTGTACCTAGTGTACCGATATTATCAGCTTCTACGCGATCAATTCCCCACTCTTCAGCTAGATGCCCCCTAAAAATGTTACCGCCACCGATGACGATGGATACTTCGATACCTAAATCAACAATGGATAAAATTTCGTTTGCGATATGTTCTAATCGTTTGGAGTTAAAGCTATTTCCAGTTTGATCGGCAAGTGCACCGCCGCTTAATTTAATTAAGACACGTTTATATGGTCTCATAACAATTTCCCCCTATATAGATCGCAATAAAAAAGGAACAAAGGCGAATGCCTTTGTTCCTTTTTAAGAAAATGAAAAAGAAAAGAAGAAGATAGGACGAATTGATTTGTATAGTTTTTCATAACATCCACTCCTTTTCATTTTGATTTGTTGTAAGTATATATCTTTTTTGATTATACGAAACAATCTGATTACTTATCAAGTTTATTTTATCGTTTTTTAACAAAATGGTGTCAATGAAAAAAAGAAGAAAAATATTTGAATTTTTTGTGACGAACTTGTAGGTTTTTGTATGATTTTGTAGGTTCGCTTATAAGATGTGTGAGTAGCTTTTATAAATACAAATTGAAAGCGTTCGCATGAAGGGGATGAACATAAATGAAAAAATTCGGATTGGCAACACAAATTTTTGTCGCGCTTGTTTTAGGGATTGTAGTAGGGGCAGTCTTTTATGGCAATAAAACGGCGATTTCTTATATCACACCAATTGGGGATATATTTATTCACTTAATTAAGATGATTGTAGTACCGATTGTTATTTCAGCATTAATTGTTGCGGTAGCTGGTGTAGGAGATATGAAAAAGCTTGGGAAACTGGGTGGTAAGACAATTCTTTATTTCGAAATTATTACGACGATTGCTATTTTAATGGGATTACTTGCAGCGAATATATTCCAACCAGGTACTGGCGTTGATATGAGTAATTTACAGCAAAGTGATATTTCTTCTTATAAACAAACAGCAGATGCAACCGAGAAGAAAGGTTTTGCTGAGACAATTGTTCACATTGTACCGAAAAACGTATTTGAATCGATTGCACAAGGTGACCTATTACCGATTATATTCTTCTCAGTATTATTCGGCTTAGGAGTTGCGGCAATTGGGGAAAAAGGAAAGCCTGTCTTTAACTTCTTTGAAGGCGTACTCGAAGCGATGTTTTGGGTTACAAATCAAGTGATGAAATTTGCACCATTTGGTGTATTCGCATTAATTGCCGTTACGGTTGCAAAATTTGGTGTAGCGACATTACTTCCGCTAGGAAAACTAGTGCTAGCTGTATACGTAACTGTTATACTATTCGTTGTGATTGTATTAGGTATTAATGCACGAATGGTTGGCGTAAACATTTTTACATTAATGAAAATTTTAAAAGAAGAACTGATTCTTTCGTTTACGACAGCAAGTTCAGAAGCTGTTTTACCTAATATAATGAGAAAAATGGAAGAGTTCGGTTGTCCAAAGGCAGTTGCCTCTTTCGTAATTCCGACAGGTTATACATTTAACTTGACTGGATCGGCTATTTATCAAGCGTTAGCGGCATTATTTGTTGCACAAATGTACGGTGTGCACATGTCACTAACGGAGCAAATAACGTTATTATTCGTTCTCATGTTAACATCCAAAGGTATGGCGGGAGTTCCAGGTGCATCGTTCGTTGTTGTATTAGCAACGTTAGGTTCAATGGGGTTACCACTAGAAGGTATCGCGTTAATTGCGGGAATTGACCGCATTTTAGATATGATTCGCTCATCTGTCAATGTATTAGGAAATGCATTAGCGGCCATTGTTATGTCGAAGTGGGAAGGCGAATTCGATAATGAGAAAGCAAAACAATATGTAGAAACAGTCAAAGAAACAAAAGCAGCATAAGAAATCGTTAAGGAGTGAATAATCATGGCAACATTAACTGAAGTTAAAAATGGTGTTCGAATTGAAAAAGATTTTTTAGGTGAAAAAGAAGTACCAAACTATGCATACTACGGCGTACAAACAATGCGTGCAGTTGAAAACTTCCCAATTACAGGATATAAAATCCATGAAGGGTTAATTAGAGCGTTCGCAATTGTAAAAAAAGCAGCAGCGCTTGCTAATACAGATGTAGGAAGATTGGAATTGAACAAGGGTGGCACGATCGCAGAAGCTGCTCAAGAAATTCTTGATGGAAAATGGCATGATCATTTCATCGTGGATCCAATTCAAGGCGGAGCAGGTACTTCAATGAACATGAATGCAAATGAAGTCATTGCCAATCGTGCTCTTGAATTATTAGGGATGGAAAAGGGAGACTATCACTATATTAGTCCAAATAGTCATGTAAACATGGCGCAATCAACAAATGATGCATTCCCAACGGCGATTCATATCGCAACGTTAAATGCATTAGAAGGCTTATTACAAACGATGGGTTATATGCATGATGTATTTGAATTAAAAGCAGAACAATTTGACCATGTTATTAAAATGGGTCGTACACATTTACAAGATGCTGTGCCGATTCGTCTTGGACAAGAGTTTAAAGCGTATTCCCGTGTACTTGAACGTGATATGAAACGAATTCAACAATCGCGTCAACATTTATATGAAGTAAATATGGGGGCAACTGCAGTTGGTACAGGCTTAAATGCAGATCCAGAATATATTGAAGCAGTTGTAAAACATTTAGCTGCAATCAGTGAATTACCGCTTGTTGGTGCAGAAGATTTAGTGGATGCGACACAAAATACGGATGCTTATACTGAAGTATCTGCAGCACTTAAAGTATGTATGATGAATATGTCTAAAATTGCGAATGACCTTCGCTTAATGGCATCAGGTCCACGTGTTGGTTTAGCTGAAATTATGTTACCAGCTCGTCAACCAGGTTCTTCTATTATGCCAGGGAAAGTAAACCCTGTTATGCCAGAAGTTATTAACCAAATTGCGTTCCAAGTAATTGGTAATGACCATACAATTTGCCTTGCTTCAGAAGCAGGACAATTAGAATTAAACGTTATGGAACCAGTACTTGTTTTCAACTTACTGCAATCAATTAGCATTATGAATAACGGTTTCCGTGCCTTTACAGATAATTGCTTAAAAGGAATTGAAGCGAATGAAGATCGCTTAAAAGAGTATGTTGAGAAGAGTGTAGGAATTATTACAGCCGTGAACCCTCATATCGGTTATGAAGCAGCAGCTCGCGTTGCGAAAGAAGCAATTGCAACAGGTCAATCCGTTCGAGAACTTTGTGTAAAAAATGGTGTATTGTCACAAGAAGACTTAGAGTTAATTCTAGATCCATTCGAAATGACACATCCAGGGATTGCAGGAGCAACTCTTTTAAAGAAAAATTAAAAGAAGAGGGGGGACAAGCCCCTCTTTTTTGTTTACAATATAGAAATGCTATATATGAATAGAGGTAGGGATGTTATGAGCAAGTTTACAGTAGCTTCTAATGGTGCATTAGAAACAACATTAAGAGGAGCAGAAGTATTATCAACACCACTTTTAAATAAAGGGGTAGCTTTCACACAAAATGAAAGAGAAGAGTTAGGTTTAAAAGGGTTATTACCGCCTGCGGTTTTAACGTTAGAAGAACAGGCACGCCGGGCATACGAACAATTTAGTTCTCAGCCGGATGATTTATTAAAGAATGTATACTTAACTGCGTTACATGATCGAAATGAAGTATTATTTTATCGTATATTAACAGATCATTTACGTGAAATGTTACCGATTGTATATACACCAACTGTCGGTGTAGCAATTCAAAGGTATAGCCATGAATACCGTAAACCACGTGGTATTTATTTATCAATTAACGATCCATCAGGTATTGAAGAAGCGTTTGCCAATATCGGTGCAACAGCTGAGAACATTGATTTAGTCGTTGTAACAGATGGAGAAGGCATATTAGGAATTGGTGACTGGGGCGTTGGTGGTATTAACATCGCAATCGGAAAGCTAGCTGTTTATACGGCGGCAGTTGGAATCGATCCTAGTCGTGTATTACCAGTAATTTTAGATGTAGGTACAAACCGTGAGGAACTATTAAACAATCCATTTTATATTGGAAATCGTCACCCTCGTATAACAGGTGAAGTTTACGATGAATTTATTGATACGTTTGTACAAGCGGTAAATAAACAATTCCCGAAAGCACTTTTACATTGGGAAGACTTTAGCTCTCGTAACGCACGAAAAATTTTAGATAAATACCGTCATGACGTTTGTACGTTTAATGATGATATTCAAGGTACAGGTGCAGTTTCGCTTGCGGCTGTGTTATCGGCAGTGAAAGCTTCTGGTGTACCATTAAGTGAACACCGCGTTGTAGTATTTGGTGCTGGTACGGCTGGAATCGGTATCGCAGATCAAGTTAGAGATGCGATGGTCCGTGTAGGCGTATCTGAAGAAGAATCATATAAGCGTTTCTGGTGTATTGATCGTAACGGGTTAGTTACAGATAATATGGAAGATCTTCTTGATTTCCAAATTCCGTACGCAAGAAAAGAAGCGGAAGTAAGTGAGTGGAAGCAAAATGATGTGATCGGACTTGCTGAAGTTGTGAAACATGTAAAACCGACAATTTTAATTGGTACATCTACTGTTGCGGGCGCATTTAAAGAGGGAATTATTAAAGAAATGGCTTCTCACGTAGAAAGACCAATTATTTTACCAATGTCGAATCCAACACCGCTTGCTGAAGCAAAACCAGCAGATTTAATCGAGTGGACAGAAGGAAGAGCGTTAGTTGCAACAGGAAGTCCATTTGAACCAGTTACATATAACGGTGTAACGTATGTGATTGGACAATCAAATAATGCACTTATTTTCCCAGGGCTTGGTCTTGGAACAATTGTAGTACGTGCAAGTGTCATGACGGATGGAATGTTCGCAGCAGCAGCTGAAGCAGTTGCAAGTATGGTAGATACAAGTCAGCCAGGAGCACCTATTTTACCAGAGGTTGAAGAATTACGTAATATCTCAGAAATGGTTGCAATTGAAGTAGCGAAAGTTGCAGTTGCAGAAGGTGTTGCAAGAGTGAACTTAAGTGATAACGATATTAAGATGGCAGTGAAAGAAGCAATGTGGAAGCCAGAGTATCGCCAAATAAAAGCGGTAGAAAAGGTTAGAATATAGAAAAAAAGCCCGTTTATAACAATAAGCGGGCTTTCGCTTTTACTACTGAAAAAAGTATAGGAAGTGGCACCTTTGAATTGGAATCAATTATGGAAGAAAGATATGTCCCTTTTAATTATATTAATGGTCGTTGTTCCGATTGCTGGGGAGCTGAACTTTCATCCCTTTAATGATACGTTTCGAGTTAGCTTCGGTACACCGCTATTCTTCTTTTTATTATTATTTTTAAGAAGAGTACCAGCAGGAGTTGCAGGTATTCTTGTTGGTATATCTGTAGTCTTATTCCGAGTATGTCTTGACTGGATCATGCAAGGTTCGTTTCATATGACAGAATCATTTTATTTGCGCTATCCTGTGTTCTTCTATTATTTTATTTATGGCAGTCTTTTTTCGCTTTGCAGGGTAAATAAGTTCCATCAGAAACCAATCATTATTGGATGCCTTGGAATTTCAATTGAAATTGTTGCAAGTATGTCAGAACTTGCGTTTTATCACATGTTAGTACTCGGTACAACAATAACGATTTCTGAAGTAAATAAACTTATTATTATTGCTATTTTTCGTAGTTTCTTTGCACTTGGTTTTTTAAATATGATGAATTTATATGAAACGAAATTAAAAGAATCGCAAGTTCGAAAAGAAAATGAAAACATGTTAATGCATCTTTCTAATTTATATGTGGAATCTGTTCATTTGAAAAAGACGTTACAAAATGCAGAATTGATCACACAAGAAGCATATCAGCTATATCGAAATTTACAAGCGAACGATGATTCTAATAGTAAAACAGCATTAAGAATAGCAGGAGAAGTGCACGAAATAAAAAAGGATAATCAAAGAATTTTTGCGGGATTATCTAAACTGTTATTAGATAAAAATGTAGCTGAGTATGTAGAAGGACATGAGCTTACAGAAATGATTGTAAGAATAAATGAAAAGTACGCTGGAATGCTGGAGAAAGATATACGTTTTTCTAAACATATAGAAGGTGAACACGCTGCATATCACGTGTATACAGTGCTATCAATCTTTAATAACTTAGTTGCCAATGCAGTGGAAGCAATTGAAGATAGAGGTCTCATTCATATTAATTTATATAAACGAGAGCAACATGTAATATTTGAAGTAATTGACGATGGGCCTGGTATTGCGCAAAAGTATAAGAAATTAGTATTTAAGCCAGGATTTACTTCCAAGTATGATCAAACAGGAACACCGTCAACAGGCATTGGACTTTCTTACATACATGAAATGGTAACAGAGCTAGGCGGAGAAGTAAGATTAGAAGACAATGAAACCGGAAAAGGGTGTAAGTTTATCGTTTGTTTACCGGAGTGCAGTTTAAAGCGGGAAGGGGAATAGATTTGTTTTATTATATCGTAGACGATGATGAAGTTTTCCGTTCGATGCTGTCGCAAATTATTGAAGATGGAGATCTTGGAGAAGTAATTGGTGAGGCGGATGACGGAGCTTTTATTGAAGCGGATCAACTAAATTTTAAAAAAGTAGATATTTTATTTATTGATTTGTTAATGCCGATGAGGGATGGAATTGAAACAGTTCGTCACATTGCGTCAACTTTCACGGGGAAAATCATTATGATTTCTCAAGTGGAATCGAAGCAACTTATAGGTGAGGCATATACACTTGGCGTAGAATATTATATTACAAAACCATTAAATAAAATCGAAGTTGTATCTGTTGTACGCAAAGTGATGGAGCGTATTAGATTGGAGCGTTCTATACATGATATTCAAAAATCATTGAATAACGTGTTTCAGTGGGAAAAACCGCAATTGCGTACTGAACCAGTGCAAGAAGGAAAAAAGATAGGGGATTTAGGACGCTTTTTACTATCAGAACTCGGTATTGCGGGAGAGAATGGAAGTAAAGATTTACTTAGTATGCTGGAATATTTATATGGTCAAGAAAAGGCACAGACATTTGAGTTTGGCTTTCCTGCGTTAAAAGAAATTTTTCATCATATTACGATAAAGAAATTAGGGGATGTAGCTTTAGATGCAGATATTGATAAAGAGAAAAAAGCGTCTGAACAAAGAGTACGTCGAGCTATTTATCAGTCGTTAAATCATTTGGCTTCTTTAGGATTAACAGACTTTTCAAATCCAAAATTTGAAAGCTATGCTCCAAAATTTTTCGATTTCACTGTAGTTAGAAAACGGATGACAGAAATGACGAAAGATGAACTCGCATCTTCTGGTCATACGCGAATTAATACGAAGAAGTTTATTCAAGTGTTGTATTTTGAGGCGAAGAGGTTGATGGAGATAGAGTGAAGAAGATGCTTATAAATAAGCATCTTTTTTTGTTAAATCAACATTTTATATTTTCTCGTGGAGCATGTAAAATGTTAAGTAAGAGAAAATGGTTTTATATTAAGGAAGTGTCAAAGCAATGAGTTTCACATTAAATAAATCGATTATTAAAGAAGTGTGCGGAGAGACCTCATATAAAAGAGGTGAAGCCTATTATAAATCAAATAAAGTGATAATAAATCATTATGATGAAAATAAAGAAATTTGCGAGGCGACAGTAAAAGGGAATGAGGATTTCCATGTTATAGTAGAAAAAGCTAAAAAGGGTGATGTTGTTGCGAAATGTAGCTGTCCTTCATTAGCGTCTTTTCAAACGTACTGTCAACATGTTGCAGCGGTATTAATACAAATAAACTATAATCAACAAACAGGTGGAATGAGCTCCACTAGTAACAGAAATGATCAATTGACAAGTGGTATGTTGCAGCTGTTTGCAGACAAACCACTGAGGCCAAAAAGTAAACAACACCGTTTTGATACACGTGAAATGTTAGATATTGAGTTTATATGTACACCAGTAGCTACGAGGAGTGGTGGTGCTCTTCTTGGCATGCAATTGAAACTTGCCAAAGTGTATTTCATAAATCATATTAGAGAATTTCTTTCTAAGGTAGAGAAAAGAGAGTCTTTTCATTGTTCAAATGAATTTACATATACACCAGTTGTACATAGTTTTAAACAAGAAACGGATGCGATTATTCAGCAGCTCATTAAAATGTATCATAACGAAAAAATGTATGAAGATACGCTAGAAGTACATGCGAAACAAGATGAAAGTATGATATTCATACCACCAGTTTCATGGAAAGATATGCTCTCTTCACTTTCTAAAGTTGAATATGTACAGCTGAAACAAAATGAACAACTGTTTCAGGGATTACAAGTTTCAAAAGGTTTGTTGCCGTTACACTTTGAATTTACGAAGGGGAATAATGGCGGATTTACACTTCATATAGATGGTCTAAATCGTGTACAAGTTATGGATATGTATAACAATGCACTTTACGATGGGAAATTATATCACTTACACATTGAAGATTGTATGCGACTTATTGAATTACAAAAGATGATGAGTCGCTCAAATAGTAATCAGTTTTATATTCCAGAAAGTAAGATGGAACATTTCGTCGCGAAAGTTGTACCAGGATTAATGAAGCTCGGAACTGTACACATTGATGAAGTAATATCAGATCGTGTTGAAACACCTTCGCTAAAAGCGAAATTGTATTTAGACCGTGTGAAAAATCGCTTATTAGCAGGTCTTGAATTTCACTATGGGAACGTCATGATTAATCCGCTAGAAGAGGATGGACAGCCGTCTGTTTTTAATCGTGATGAGAAAAAGGAAAAAGAGATTTTAGACATTATGAGTGAAAGTGCCTTTGCAAAAACAGAAGGCGGTTACTTTATGCATAATGAAGAAGCTGAGTATAACTTTTTATATAATGTCGTGCCAACATTAAAAGGTTTAGTTGATATTTATGCGACGACAGCAATCAAATTGCGAATTAGTAAAGGGGATGCAGTTCCTCTTATTAGAGTGAGAAGAAAAGAAAGAATTGATTGGTTGTCATTTCGTTTTGATATAAAAGGAATACCAGAAGCAGAAATTAAAGGTGTATTAGCGGCACTTGAAGAGAAACGTAAATATTATCGATTGGCGAACGGTTCGTTTTTATCGCTAGAGAGTAAAGAGTTTAATGAAATTAATCAGTTTATAAAAGAGTCAGGTATTCGGAAAGAATTTTTACATGGAGAAGAGGTAAATGTTCCGCTTATTCGGAGTGTAAAATGGATGAACGGACTTCACGAAGGCAATGTTTTAAGTTTGGATGATTCAGTTCAAGAGTTAGTAGAAAACATTCAAAACCCGAAAAAATTAAAGTTTGCTGTGCCAAATACTTTAAATGCAGAAATGAGAAAGTATCAAGTATATGGGTTCGAATGGATGAAAACACTTGCTCATTACCGTTTTGGCGGTATTTTAGCAGATGATATGGGACTTGGAAAAACGTTGCAAAGCATTGCTTTTATAGATTCTGTTTTGACTGAGATTCGAGAAAAGAAACTGCCAATATTAGTCGTGTCACCATCATCTCTTGTTTATAATTGGTTTAGTGAATTGAAAAAATTCGCCCCGCATATTAGAGCAGTTATTGCAGATGGAAACCAAGCAGAGCGCCGGAAAATTTTGAAAGATATAACGGAATTTGATGTCGTAATTACGTCATATCCATTACTGAGAAGAGATATAAGATTATATGCAAGACCATTTCATACACTATTTCTTGATGAAGCACAGGCGTTTAAAAACCCTACAACGCAAACGGCAAGAGCTGTGAAAACAATTCAAGCTGAATACCGTTTCGGACTAACGGGTACACCTGTAGAAAATTCATTAGAAGAGCTATGGTCTATCTTCCATGTCGTCTTCCCGGAATTATTACCAGGAAGAAAAGAGTTCGGTGATTTAAGGCGTGAAGATATAGCGAAGCGAGTGAAACCATTCGTATTAAGACGATTAAAAGGGGACGTATTAAATGAGTTGCCAGAGAAAATAGAGCACTTACAATCATCGGAGTTATTACCCGATCAAAAGAGTCTCTATGCTGCTTATTTAGCGAAGTTAAGGGAAGAAACGTTAAAGCATTTAGACAAAGACACGTTACGTAAAAATAAAATTAGAATTTTAGCTGGTTTAACGAGATTGCGACAAATTTGTTGTCATCCCGCTTTATTTGTTGATGATTACAAAGGAAGTTCAGCTAAATTTGAACAACTGTTAGAGATTTTAGAGGAATGTAGAAGTACAGGAAAGAGAATATTAATTTTTTCTCAATTTACGAAGATGCTTTCCATTATTGGTCGTGAGTTAAATCGACAAGCAATTCCATACTTTTATTTAGACGGGAGTACACCAGCGCAGGAACGTGTAGAGCTGTGCGATCGGTTTAACGAAGGAGAAGGAGATCTATTTCTCATTTCTTTAAAAGCTGGTGGTACCGGACTTAATTTAACTGGTGCAGATACAGTAATATTATACGATTTATGGTGGAATCCAGCTGTTGAACAACAAGCGGCGGATAGAGCGTATCGAATGGGACAAAAAAATACAGTGCAAGTTATAAAGCTAGTAGCCCAGGGAACAATTGAGGAGAAAATGCATGAACTGCAAGAAAGTAAGAAAAATTTAATCGCTGAAGTGATTGAGCCGGGAGAAGAGAAATTGTCCTCAATCACAGAGGAAGAAATTCGAGATATTTTAATGATTTAATATAAAAAAGCTATGCCTTCGAATTTATGAGGGCATAGCTTTTTTGTTGTAATAATTATATTTTGTTTTGTACAAAGTAAAGAAATCAAATGTTATTTAAATTACTTCTTTGTACCTTTACTTTTGTATGGTTTGGCAGCTGCCTTTTTCTTTGCACTTGATTGCCAACGGTTCCATCCTTTACTTCCTGTACCTTGTCCTACACCTTTTTTCGGTTTTGCTTTCGTTTTACTCATATGATCACTCCGTTATATAAAAATCTTATTTGATAATAGTCAATGATTTAGAAAATACTCTTTATAAATGACTATGATTGCTTTAAGTAAAAATAAACTGCTTGAATGCTATAGTATAACATGAATTTGCAAGTAAACTGAAAGGAATTATAAAGAAAATGAAAATAATAAGAAATACTGCGGATTCTATATTCCGAACGATCACATTAATTGTTGTGTATACGTTAGTTTCGGTCAGTGAAACATTTTTTGGATTGACGAGGCAGAAAAAGTAAAGATGTTAAATTAACAACAATCAATAAAGCCGTAAAATAAAGAATTGAAAAACATTTTAAAACTTTTTGTTGACTTTCTTTATTTTTTGTATAGAATAATCATTAATAAAATGTTTCAGAGATGTGACAACAAAACGACTATGAAAGGACGAGTAGTAGTAGGACGTAGTTTAAGCGAGTCAGGGGTGGTGTGAGCCTGATACGAAGCCTATTATGAAGAACCTCCTGGAGTTGCTAACCGAAATCCTTTATAGGAAAGTAGACTTAGCCGGGAACTTCGCCGTTACAAGAAGAACAGTATCGAGATATTTTATCTCCGTATTGTATAAGTGAGCAACCTCTGTTGCTAATTTGGGTGGTACCGCGGAACCAAAGCCTTTCGTCCCAGTTTTTTGGGAAAGAAGGGCTTTTTTTGTTGGCTTCTTTTCACAACATCCAAACATTTTAGGAGGAAACCACCATGTATCAATCATTAATGACAGTAAGAGAGACTCAAATCGCAATTAAGGAAGTTAAAACATTTTTCGAGGACCAATTAGCAAAACACCTGGAATTATTCCGCGTATCTGCACCATTATTCGTAACGAAAAAATCAGGATTAAACGATCACCTAAACGGTGTAGAACGCCCAATTGAATTTGATATGTTACATTCAGGAGAAGAATTAGAAATTGTTCATTCACTAGCGAAATGGAAACGATTTGCATTACATGAATACGGATACGAAGCTGGTGAAGGTTTATATACAAACATGAACGCGATTCGTCGTGATGAAGAACTTGATGCAACGCATTCCATTTACGTTGACCAATGGGATTGGGAAAAAATCGTTCAAAAAGAATGGCGTACTGTCGATTACTTACAAAAAACAGTACAAACAATTTATGGAATATTCAAAGATTTAGAAGATCACTTATTTGAAAAATATCCGTTCCTTGGAAAGTATTTACCAGAAGAGATTGTTTTCATTACTTCTCAAGAACTAGAAGATAAATATCCAGAATTAACACCGAAAGATCGTGAACACGCAATTGCAAAAGAACACGGTGCAGTCTTTATTATTGGAATTGGTGATGCACTTCGTTCAGGTGAAAAGCATGACGGACGCGCGGCTGATTATGACGATTGGAAATTAAACGGTGATATTTTATTCTGGCACCCAGTACTACAATCTTCATTTGAATTATCATCAATGGGAATTCGTGTTGATAGTAAATCGCTTGATGAGCAGCTAACGAAAACTGGTGAAGACTTCAAACGTGAGTATGATTTCCATAAAGGTATATTAGAAGACGTACTACCATTAACAATCGGCGGTGGCATTGGACAATCAAGAATGTGCATGTACTTCTTACGTAAAGCACATATCGGTGAAGTTCAATCTTCTGTATGGCCTGACGATTTACGTGCAGCTTGTAAAAAAGAAAACATTCATCTGTTTTAATAGAAGTGAGGGAATAGCTTAAATATAGAGCTATTCCCTCTTTTTTAATTGTGTAAACGAATGGTTTACAGAGAGTTTTACTAATGGTTTCTTTCATTTATATCTCTTTTTATGTAATAATTTGTTAAAGGAGGGGACGTTATGAGCATAGGAGAACAGCTAAAAAAACTACGAGAATCAAAGGGGTTTTCGCAAGAGGATGTTGCTAAAAAGATTGGTGTGACAAGGCAAGCAGTATACAAATGGGAAAATGATAAAAGTTATCCTGATATTGACAATCTAATTTTACTAAGCGAAATGTACAATGTTACGCTTGATGAGTTAATAAAAGGGAAACAGAATATTAAAGAAAAAATACATATTGATGAAGAAGATGAGGATTTTGAGAAAGAGAATGAGTTTGGTTTTTATATTGGATTTGGTTTGCTAATTTTAAGTGCTTTCGTTGATTATGAAGGAATGCAAGAAATTTTATTAGGAATAGCACTATTCATGATAGTTTTTTACTCTGACGTGAAGAAAGTTATTTTGAATGAGTTCAGATCGTTTTTTAAAAGAAAAGATATATATGATAAGAGGTGAGAAGAATCAGTTATATTTCCTAGGAAAGAGTATAAGAAGTAATTGAATTGTTTCATAATGATTTTAGGATATTGATAGTGTGTTAAAAAGTTCAAACAAGCATAACCCCGTTCTAAAGCTAGAACGGGGTGCAAAATCTAAGTTTTATGAAGCGAGAATTTCTTTCAAATATTTTTACTTTAGTAAAGACTTCTTATAAAACATTACTTATTTATTCCCGAGTTCTTCTGCTAAACCGATTAAAATTCCTTCGACTCCACGAATGTAGCAGAGACGATACGAGTTCTCGTACTGAACTACTTCACCAACGAGCTCTGCACCATGCTTAGTGAGTCTCGATACCATTTCGTCAATATCTTCAACGGTAAACATGACGCGTAGATAACCGAGAGCGTTCACAGGAGCATTTCGGTTATCTGATATAGTAGGTGGGGTGAGAAATCGCGAAAGTTCAATTCGACTGTGGCCATCTGGAGTGACCATCATAGCAATCTCTACGCACTGAGAGCCGAGTCCAGTTACGCGACCAGCCCATTCACCTTCGACAGTGGCTCGCCCTTCGAGGTTCAAGCCAATCTCCTCGAAGAAAGAGATTGCGTTATCAAGGGATTCTACAACGATGCTGACATTGTCCATTCGTAGTAATTTGTTTTTTGCCATAGTCTTATCTCCTTATGTATAAAAGTTTATTATTTAATCATCCTCATAATTATACTACTAAGTAGTTACAAATTCCTTTCAGTCAAAAACACCTTGTCATAGTATATGAAAAGGTGACAAGGTGTTTTTTTATATGTCATATAGCATCTTGTTAACGAACAGCGTTTTATTTAAGAGGAAGGAAGTAGATTAATATGATTTTTTTATAAGCGTTACTAAACATATCAAATTAGCTCATTTGCACGAAAGGCTCAATTTTCGCCATAAATGATTGATGCAGCGCCTCAACGCCTGTTACTAAATGAAGGCGGTCAATAACGACAGACACTTTAATTTCTGATGTACTTACCATTTTAATATGAATATCTTCTTCTTTTAAAGTAGTGAACATATTTGCAGCGACACCTGGGTTAGATACCATGCCAGATCCTACGATTGATACTTTTGCTAAGTGATTTTCATGTTCTACAGATTCGTAGTGAAGAGTTTCTTGATTTTGTTCCAAAACTTTTAAAGTTTCTCTTAAATCATTCGAGTGAATGGAGAAGGAGAGATGTACAGTTCCTTCATTTGTAATACTTTGAATGATGATATCTACATTAATGTGTGCTGCTGCTAATGTAGAGAAAACTGTTGAAAGCGAGCCTTGTTCTAGTCCTTTAATTGTGACACGTGTAATGTTATCCTCAAATGCAATACCTTTAACGATTGATTGTTGTTCCATGTTACATTCTCCTTTTACAATTGTTCCGTTTTCTTGTTCCATACTTGAGCGAACTTCTAAAACTACGTTATGATTTTTAGCAAACTCAACAGCGCGCGGGTGTAATACGCCAGCACCGAGATTAGCAAGCTCTAACATTTCGTCATAAGAAATTTCATCTAATTTGTAAGCATCTTTTACAACTCGTGGGTCCGTCGTATATACGCCTGTCACATCCGTATAAATATCACATTTTTTTGCTTTAAGTGCAGCGGCTAGTGCGACAGCAGTCGTATCAGAACCACCACGGCCAAGCGTTGTAATTTCATTTTTTACACTTATACCTTGGAAACCAGCTACGATAACAATCGTGCCTTCAGCAAGATAAGATTGAATACGATCTGTATGAATGTCAGTAATCCGTGCACTACTATGTACAGATTCTGTCGTAATACCAGCTTGCCATCCTGTTAATGAAATTGCATGATAGCCTTTTGCTTGCAGTGCCATTGTTAATAATGAAATAGTTACTTGTTCTCCTGTAGATAGAAGCATATCCATTTCACGTTTACTTGGATTTTCTGTAATAGCGTTAGCGAGTGCGACAAGTTCATCTGTACTTTTTCCCATTGCTGAAACGACAGAGACAATGCTATGACCTCGTTCATATTCTTCAATAATTAAATTTGCTACATGTTGAATGCGTTCGACGCTTCCGACCGAAGTGCCACCAAATTTTTGAACAATTGTTTCCATTACAAATTCCTTCTTTCGTCTATTTTTAAGAATAGATTAGGAAATATATAAATCCCAATACTCCTGTAGTTACCAGAAAGACAAACAAAAAACACCATCTCAAATAAGTGAGGATGGTGCTGTTACAGGAAAAGGGAAACAGAAAACGGAGCTAATAAAAAAACCGCCAAAAAAGGAATATCATAAAAAATGATATCTCTTTTTTGTAGATAGCTCTTCATACGTACACGTCTGTACATATGACAGTTCTGTTTCTATTCGAAAACAGCCCCAATTGATAAATGCAGAGAAATTTATCAATTTCGGCAATACTTCCTTTCATCTAAGTTCATAGACATCTCTGTGTCTCCATTAGAATACTCATAAGTATCGCAACCTCTATCTCACGTTTTAGGCGAGAGTGTTTGATTTATGAAGTTGTTGGTAACATTTGTTTTATAATAATTTAAATTTTTCGGGGAATCAAGTGTTTTATATATATTTTAAAAATTCTTTCTTTTTCAGAAAAAGTTTGTGAAAAATGTAGCAAAATAAATTCATTGCATGTACATTAAACTTATAGTGCATAGGAGGTGGGAGAATGAAAAGGAAACAGCCTATTTATGTTGCGACAAAAATGAACACGACGATGGAAAAATTATGGGAATATACGCAAGAGCCAGATATACATACAGAGTGGGATGCTCGCTTTACTGAAATTTCGTATTTAGAGAAAAAAGAAGGAGAACCACAGAAGTTTTTGTATAAAACAAAGATTGGATTTGGGCTTGAAATAGCTGGAGAAGGGGAATCAATAGGTGAAATAAGAAAAGAAACTGGTGAAAGAATTTCTTCTTTAAAATTTTGGACGGATAATACATTATCTCTTATTCAAATAGGACGTGGTTATTGGAAGTATACGCCGAATAAAGAATACATCCATTTTGAGACACAATATGATTATGATACAAGATTTGGTCGTATAGGAAATGTAATAGATTCCTATATTTTTCGTCCGTTATTAGGTTGGGCGACCGCTTGGAGTTTTGATGCCTTAAAATTATGGGTAGAAAAGGGGCTTCATCCTAGGTTACTAATTAGAAGAACAATGACGTATTGGCTCGTATGTTTTTTATTTGCTTTTGTATGGATATATCAAGGGATAGTGCCAAAACTACTGTTTACTCATTTAGAAGAAGTAAAGATGCTTTCTGTATTAATTGGTTCAAATGAAAGTAGTGTATGTATACTTAAAATAATTGGGGTGTTAGAAATAATTTTCGGTGTCGTATGGCTGTTGCCACTAACAAAACGAAAATTATTTATACTGCATATTATTGTGTTACTAGTTTTAACATTAGCGGCAGGGTTTACGGATATCAAAAGCTTTACAGGTCCGTTTAATCCGATTACATTAAATGTTCTTCTAATGGGGTTATCAATTATCGGTTATATAAATAGTTTTGATTTACCAAGCGCGAAAAATTGCAAGAGGGCGAGAAAGGGATAAGTGTATGGCTAATATGTATGAACGATTATTAGGGGATACCTATAAAAATCTTCATCCTGAATTGCAGAAGCGTTATGCGATTACAGAAGAGAATAGTTTTATAGGGGAAGGAAAGATGGATGGAATTTACGGTGGTTCTTTTTTCGTGAAATTTATATTGAAAATTGCATCGAAGTTTCGAATGTTTTTCTCGGAACGAGGAGAGGAAATTCCATTTACGATACAAAACATAGCTGAGCGAGATGAATATGGACAAGAATTAGTAAGGTGGAACCGTACTTTTTATTTTCATAATAAGAAAAGATATTTTAACGCAGTTATGCAATTGGATGAAAACGAAAATGAAATTGTAGATTATTTTGGCGAACCACATTTACTCGTTTCTACACTACATTTTCATATCGATGAGTTAGGGGCAATGCATATTTCTTCAAAGAAACAATGGTTTTATATGTTTGGAAGAAAAATGCCGTTGCCAAAATTCTTGTATGGTGAAGCAAAAATTGTTGAAAGTTATGATGCAACACTACAGTGTTTTCGAATTCATGTACAAGTACGAAACCCGTTAATTGGCTCGCTTTTTTCATATAAGGGAACATTTGTGGAAAGGAACTAAACGATATGAAAAATATAATATTTGGGCTTGCTTGTTATGTTGTTTTTTTAATATATGAGTGGTCGAATATAAACCCTGTTGAAGCAATTATATTATTATCTATTTTATCATTTATACCAATATCATTTTGTATTGTTGATAAAAGAAAAAGAGATGGTTCGCATTTATTATTTTATAAATTCGTATCGTTTTTATATCCAATCGCAGCAATTTGTGCAATGCTAGCTTTCTTCACAAATCACTATTTATTTGCGCTAGTTTGGTTTGTATATACAGGAATTGTTGCGTTATTTGGTGTAAGTAGATTGCTAGAAAGGGGATGGAAGCCGTTAGAAGAGACCGCCATAGATAGTGCATTTATTTATTTGTTTTTAGGTGGTTTTTGGTTTTTTGCTTCAGTAGCAAAACTTTCAATTATGCATTTTAGCTCTGACATTGTTTTACTCACAGCTGCACATTTTCATTATTCGGCGTTTCTATTGCCATTATCAGCTGGTTTAATAGGGAGAAAAAGAGAAAAGAGAAGTAAAGTGTATGATGTTATTATGTTTATCATCATGATTTCACCTATGACAGTTGCAATAGGAATTACATACTCAAGAATATTTGAATTTTTTGCAGTGTTCCTATATTTATGTGCGATTTATGGGTATGGATTTTACGTTTGGAGAGCAAAATTTAATGCTATCAGTGCAAAGATTCTTCTAATCGTTTCGTCTAGTACACTCATGGTTACAATTATGTTCTCACTCATATATTCATACGGGAATTTGAAGCATGTATTGACGATTACAATTGCTCAAATGGTTTGGATTCACGGTGTTGTCAACGGAATTGGAGTAGCGTTACCGGCATTTGTCGGCTGGATGATCGAAAAGAGTGTTCCGAATTATAAATACTATGGGAAACCAATGAGTAAGTTAAGAGGAAATGTGGCAATTGGTGAGGCTTATTTATATAGCAGCAATTTAGTAGACAGTAAGGAATACAACGGTTTAGTTGATAAAGTAAATGACTTTCATAGTGAGTCATTTGATGTGACGAAGGTTCCTTTAAGGATTATTCGTTTTTATGAAAACACAACAGAGTATGAGTTGCAATCAAATATTAAATGGGCTCGTTGGTTCCGCCCGTTTGCATTTTGTTATGAGAAAATGAGCAAGCGTGTGGGACAAATACATTTAGGGATGGGCGGCAAGTGGGAAACGATGCATGGCTCTATCATTGGTGTAATGGATGAGAAAGACGGAAGAGAGAATGTAAGGGCTTGGCTAAGGAAAAATGAAGCAGGTAAATCTATTTTTGTAGCTCTTTATTCAAAGCATACATATAAGAACGAGACATACATGAATATTGCATTACCTTTACCATATTCGAATATGACAGGGATTTTGAAATTATGTAATAAGAGTAATGATTTAATCATTACTAGTAAGCTAAGAAGAAATGGTAAGGGAGATGAGGGTATTTATTTACATACTCGTTTCTTTACAATACGTTTACCGTTAGCAGAGACTTTCGTCATTACAGAGGATAAGGATAAAATGTTAACAGCTCATCATAGCATGTGGATATTTGGACTTAAATTTTTACATATTCATTATAAGATTGAAAAAATTACTTAGAAGTAAGAAAGGCTTGGACAGGTTTCCAAGCTTTTTTTATGTATGGGTAATTGTCATAGAAATTTGTTTATTTAGCTCATTATCCCAAACACGTTGAATTTCAAAAGTGCCTGTTTCAAAAAATAATGGGAATCTCTCTTTAAACCAATCTTGCATAGGAAGATGTAGTGCTGTATCGATTGGTATCCAGGATAATTCGCCTTCAGGAGGATTCAAAAGGAGTTCACCTTCAAATGAATTTGTCCAATAGTTAAATACCATATATCGAACATTTTCTTTCGGATTTACGTATTCATCTAATCCCTTAAAAGTTAAATTTGAAACAAGTAATCCAGTTTCTTCTTTTACTTCTCGTTTAGCAGCTTGAACGATACTTTCTGGAAAATCTACTTTTCCGCCAGGAGCGATGTAGCCAGGAAAACCTCGATGGTCGGGGCGTTTTATAAGTAAAACATCATTATTTCGTTGGATCATACACATTGTATAGATGCGGTGCTCGATGTTATGTGAATTTGAAGGCATTGTAATGTATTCTCCTTTATTTTTCTTGATAATTTTACCATAACATAATAGTTTCTTATATAATTAAAATAGAATATTATTAATTTTCGGCACTTTATTATGAAGTCTATAATCATTTGAAAAGAGGAGAGAAAGATGCAAGGGGAATTACAAAGAGAAAAAGATTTAGGGTATGTTGGCAAATTATTATCGCCAGTTAAAGCGTCACCACATTTTAACTTTTTATGGATTGGACAATTACTCTCGGCCTTAGGCAGTTCGATAACTATGGTCATACTTCCAGTTGTTGTGTATTCATTAACTGGCTCAACAGTTGTGATGGGGATGACAATGGCAATGTACATGCTACCTAATATTCTCGCTTTACCGTTTGCAGGTTTAATTGTAGACCGAATTGATCGGGTTAAATTAATGTTATTTACGGATATACTCCGCTGTATATTAATGCTATTACTTGCATCGCTTATATTTATGGATTTATTAACAATTACAGTTTTATATATTCTCGTAGCCTTATACGGACTTATGGAAGGGATATTCCAACCAGCATATTCTGCTGTAAGGGCAAAAGTATTCGTTCCTGAAATTCGTAATGCAGCTAACGCACTCACTCAAATGAGTAATCAAGGTATACGATTAATTGGGCCAGCACTTGGTGGGTTAATCGTATCGGTTGCGTCTGCAGGGATAGGTTTCGGCCTAGATGCAGTAACGTACTTATTATCATTTTTATGTTTATTATTTTTAAAAGAAATTAAGTTTAAAAAAGTAAAACCCATTGAAAAGAGTAAGCTTAATTACAAACAAGAGTTTATGGAAGGTGTTTTAGTTTTAAAAAGTCATCCGTGGCTGTGGATTACAATTTTAGTTTTTTCTTTTATAAATATTTGTTATGCCGGCATTATCGTCGTATTAATTCCGTGGTTATTTAATGTTCATCATCATTTTGAAGCTTACGTGTATGGACTTGGCATGGCCTTTTCTGGTGGTGGGGCTGTAATTGCCGCATTAATATTTGGTGGGAAAGAGCGGTGGCATAAGAGAGGATTACTGGCTTATGGAGGTGTTTTAATTAGTGGTATTGCTTTATTAATTATGCCATTCATTTCTTGGGCACCCGCTTTAATATTCTTAATGGCAATTGAAGGATTTGGCATGATGATATTTGGACTCATTTGGGAAACGAGTTTACAGGAACTTGTACCGGAAGAAGCATTCGGAAGGGTGGCAAGCCTTGATATGTTGGGTTCTTTTGCTTTATTGCCATTAGGGTATGTAGTTGTAGGTTGGTTAGCTACTGTCATAGGTGGCGAGATAACTATTATAACACTAGCTAGTTTAGTAATTTTAACAATTGGAATTGCATTGTCTGTACCGAGTATTCGTCGATTTAATTGATTATATGGGAAAAGAGGGGGATATGCATGACTATAGAAAACTTGAAAGATATAGTAACAAGGCAATTAGAGAGTAAATACATTTTGGAAGAAAAGGTCTTTGAAGCGAACAATTTTACAGTCTGTATCGCTACCCATATAGAAAATAATCTAGCATATAATCAATTAGTATTAATAAAACATCTTTGTAATGAAAAACCGTCCGTACATATTTGGCACAAGAAAATTAGTATGGAAGCAACAGAATTGGAAATCACAAAAGAAGTGACGGAAGCGATACAAGCGGGTTTCAAAAGAGAAGAATAAGCCCTAAAGAAATTAGGACTTATTCTTCATTAAATACAAATGTTTGTTTCATTTTTTCACCTTCATTTACCGGATGGCCGTTATAAGAGAAATTCTTTTCTTCCCAAGTGATCACAACTTTAAAATTATGACTATTAAAGTCTAATGGGAATACCATGTAGTCAAAGCTTGTATGACTTTTAGAAATATTTTCATTAGGTGTAGTAGGTTTAAAGGTAGCTTTAGAGGTAGGATTGTTATCAAGTATTTCCACAGATACGTTTGATACATCATGACCGATGTTTTTTACGAGTAAACTATACGTATCAAATACACCTTGTTTTGGCTGGATTGCTTGCTTGTTTGAGTTATGAGATTTATCAATTTCGACATACCATTGTTTAGACTTTGACGCAATCGGTAGTGACTGAAATGTGTAAGCACTAGCTTGCATTGGTAGTGCTAAACATATAAGCGTAAAGAGAGTTAATATTTTTCGTTTCATTTTTTGAGAGCTCCCATTCTTTAATGGATTTACTTGTTATTATCCTCTTTTTACGAGTAAATATACCATATAATGTAAAGTGGTTATTGTGAGTAGTGAATCAATATCTTATTCACTACTCTTATAGCTGGCATAATTACGTATGTAGTAAGAAAGAATAAATTTGTTTTTTCTATACTTAGATTACTGCTCTTTTTAAAAGGGCTATTTTTATGTTTTAATAAAAAGAATATACTAAGAGTTCTGTATAAATTATTTATTTTAATGTAGTTAAATGTGCTTATATATGTGAAATTAGAGGAGGAAGCTGTGTAGAGATGTTTCTACACAGCTATTTAGGATATGAAAAAATTACCAAAAATATGTTAAAATAACATTGTCATACAACAAGGGGGATTTGTTTTATGGAAAATGGACATCTTGCTAAAGTAGACTTAACGAAAAAAATTGAATCAAAATCTAAGTACAATAAGAAATTAGAAAAATATCAAAGGCACTTATTAGCATTACAGCAAATTTTGAAAGAAGAAAAAATCGCGGTTATGCTTGTTATGGAAGGATGGGATGCGGCTGGTAAAGGTGGGGCAATTAAGCGGGTGACGGAACATCTTGACCCGCGTGGGTTCCAAGTAAATCCAATTGGAGCGCCTGCACCTCATGAAAAACGTTACCATTATTTGCAACGTTTCTGGCGTAAAATTCCACAGTACGGGCAAATCACCATTTTTGATCGCTCATGGTACGGTCGTGTGTTAGTTGAGCGTGTTGAAGGATTTGCTACAAAGGAAGAGTGGATGAGAGCATATGATGAGATTAATGATTTTGAAAAACTACTAACAGATGACCATTACATAATAGGGAAGTTCTTCTACCATATAAGTAAAGAGGAACAGTTAAAGAGATTTAAAGATAGAGAGAAAAATCCTTTGAAAAGATGGAAAATTACAGACGAAGATTGGCGTAATCGTGAAAAATGGGATGAATATGTTGAAGCAATGGAAGACATGTTTGAAAAAACAAGTAAGCCAAATGCGAAGTGGCATATTATTGAAAGTAACGATAAATTGTATGCTCGTGTGAAAACGTTAAAAATTATTATTTCATTCATTGAGGATTATTTCTTAGAACATGGTATAGAATTGCCTTCTTATTATTATGAAATGAAAGAGGATATCGAAGTTTTGCAAGATGTAGGTGTTAAAGAGTAAAAAAGAAAATGGTCCTGTGAATTGGTGAAACCAAATTATGGGGCTTTTTTATTTAGAAACATTTTACAATTAACAGAATAAGGTATATAATCAATAATCATATTAACATTGTTAATATGATTATTGATTATATACTATGTGGGGGTTTTACTTTGAAGGGAAGAGATGTTGTTTTAGGTTTATTAATGGAAAAGGAATTGTCTGGTTACGATATTAAAATTGTGTTTGAAGACGTATTTACTCATTTTTTTGATGGAAGTTTTGGAATGATTTATCCAACGTTACGACAATTGGAGAATGAAGGGAAAATAAAAAAAGAGGTTGTCATGCAAGAGGGAAAACCGAATAAGAAAATGTACTTTATTACAGATGAGGGGCGTGAAGAATTTTATCAATACATGCAGACACCTGTAGAGAAGGATGTTTTACGTTCGGATTTTTTAATGAGAATGTATTTTGGTAACTATAGTGATGATGTAACAATAAAAAAATGGATTAAAGATGAAATTGAAAGAAAAGAAGCGTACATTGCAGATCTTCGATTGAAATATGAAAAGTGGAGAGTAGGTATTACTTTCGTCGAAGAAATTTCACTAGATGTAGGTATTGCATCGTATAGTGCACAAGTGGAGACTTTGAAGAAAAAATTAGAAGAGTTAGAGGCGAAAGAAAACAATAAAACAGAAGAATGAAAAACGCGTTCACAATAAATAAAGGGGTATATAAAGATGGAGCAATCAAAGGGTATTAAGATTGTCTTTTTAATGTGTCTAGGTATCTTTCTTTGTATGATTGATACGACAATTATGAATATAGCTTTACCGGCAATACAATCGAGTGTAAATACTTCGTTAGAAAAGATGTCTTGGGTATTAAATGTTTATACAATGACGATTGCAGTACTTGCCATTCCGTTAGGGCGGATAGCTGATATCTTTGGAAAAGCAAAGATGTATATTCTTGGTCTGGTGATTTTTGGTGGTGGATCGGCACTTTGCGCTTTTGCTAATACAGGTGATTTTCTTATTTTTTCTCGTTTTATACAAAGTATTGGGGCAGCAATTTTATTTCCAACAAGTATGGTAATTGGTGTATCAGCTATGCCGTTAGCTAAAAGGCATGTTGCGCTTGCAATTTTAGGAGTAACACAAGGATTGTCAGCTGCTATGGGACCAGTAATAGGTGGAATTATTACGCAAAATTTAGGATGGAGATGGGTGTTCTTCGTTAATGTTCCGGTTTGTATAATAGGAATCGTGTTATGTTGCATCATGCTACAAATAAAAAATGAAGAACGTATTATCTCAAAAATAGATTGGATAGGACTACTATTAAGTAGCACAGCAATTTTTTCATTTACTCTCATATTAGTAAAAGGTAATACATGGGGATGGCAAAGTAATATTGCTTTGTCTTGTTATGCAATTAGCACTATTTCTCTTATTCTATTTGTTTTAGTAGAACGAAAGATTCATAATCCAATGGTGAATTTAAAGTTATTTCAAGATCGAATGTTTGTCGGAGCGTCAATCGTTGTTATATTGAGTAATTTATTTTTAATTGGAGTTACTGTATTGCTTCCAACTTTCTTGACGAAACTACAAGGTCGAACGGAAATTGAAGCGGCTTTTTTAGTGACACCAATTTCAGCAATGATATTTTTTGTCTCACCAGTTGCAGCAACTTTAATTGAAAAACTCGGAAAAGTAACTATTATTTTGTCAGGATTTCTTGTTATGGGGCTTTCCTACTATTGGTTGCAAATAATCAATGTTAATTCAACAAATATAGAAATTATTATTCCATGTATGATATTAGGTGTTGGATATGGTTTAGTAGTGGGGCCAATTACAGTTTTAAGTGCTTCTTCATTTGAAGGAGAACTGTTAACTGCTTCTCAAAGTGTTGTATCAATGTTACGACAAGTTGGAATTGTATTGGCGGTTGCAATATTTGTCTCTAATTTAACTCACAATTTAACTGTAAATAAAGAAAAAGTATATCGTTATGCAGAAGAAAAGGTGCGTAATATTCATGTGAATAGTGCTGAGCAAACTGAAATTTTACAAATGACTAAAGAGAAAATAGAGAATCAAAGTTTAGAGTCGAATATAAATAAGAAACAAAATGCAATGACAATGGGATTAAGTAAAGAGAAAAAGGAAGAATTGATTCGCGACAAGACGGATGAAATATTAAGAGAAGTTCCAGTAGAATATAGAGATGTAAAAAGAGAAGAAGTTATGAGGCAAGTGACAAAAGAAGTTGAAAAACAAGAGGAAAGTATAAAGAAAGAGGTACTCACATTTTCGAATGATGTGAATCATTATGCCAAGAATCAGATGGCAATGAGTTTTACAGATTTATATAAAGCAAGTGTGCCAATTATTTTAATTTGTGCTTTCGTAAGTTTGTTGTTTTGGGAAGGGAAAGCTTTGAGTAAAAAGAGAAGGGGAAGATTAGTAGAAGAAGCGTAAAGAAAAACAGGCTGCTATAGCCTGTTTTCCTTACGTTAGTATGAAAAATCTGGATTTAATTCTTTAAATTTATGACTATAATGCCTTTTATTATTAAAACCAACAAAATCAATTCCGACGCAAGATTCTAAATTTCCGTCTACAATCGTAGAATCCACGAAGCTTAAATGTTTTAATTTTTGTAGTTCTTTAATGAATTGTAGATTTCGTATGTTACCACAACTTGATAAGATGAGAGTTTCTAATTCCGTTAAATAGCGCAAATATTCGTGGTTTTTAAGCTTACTGCAATGGTCGAATTCGATGTATTTTAAAGTTGAAGCATTGTTTTCAATTTCATCAATATGCTCTAAATTTCTTAAATAATTGAGTTCTAAATGCTTTAATTTAGGTAATGACCTACATCCTTTTAATGAATTAATGTTCCCTTGTGTAATGCTTAGTTTTTCAATTTTTTGTAAAGACATTAATTCTTCAAGGTTCTTTTGTTTCGGTTTGTATTTCCGAATGTATAGTTCTTTTAAGTTAGGACAAGATTCGAAGCCTTTAATGTTTTTATTACACTGTATGTGAAGTTCCTCTAAATTTGTAAAGCTTTCTAGCTCTGTTAAGTTTAGTGGAACTTGTGGTTCTTCTAGTGATAAAGATTTTAAGTTTTTTAATTTATATAGGGCTGAATAATCAGTAATATATATACTACTAATGTGTAAGCTTTCAATTTGCGGGCAGCGTTCAAGAAAATTAATATGGTGCAAACTATACCTAAGATCATTAATGTAAACATCAGTAAAGTTGTTTGTATTAATGAAGTTTACGTATTCATCCAGTCTGTTTTCATGGATTTGTACTGTGCCATCCATAACTAAAAAGTTTTGTGGTTTCTTTTTGATAGATATTTGTAAAGGATTCATGTATTGAAATATTTCTGTCTTGTTTTCTAAAATAGTTTCAACACTTCTTTTGACAGTTGGAACATTGTCTCTTTGTTTGTAAGCTATTAAGGTTGACTTTATTTCTGACGGATCTGTTAATAAAATTTTTGGAGCCATTTCATGTAGTACATCTTCATTTGCAGGTATACAGCTAACCATTGCATCAAGTGCTATTAAACTTAAAGGGTGTCCTTTTGTTAGCCAAGATTTAATTCGTCTCCAAGTTAGTTGTGATACTGCAGCTAATCGCGCCCAATCGTTATGAAATGATACTGCATGTTCCTCTATCCAATCTAATGTTTCTGAGGATTGAAAAGAATGCAGACAAATGAAGGAAGTGGTCGGAAGCTCACTTTTTAATACTGTTTTTAGCCTTTCTATTACTAAAGGAAAGGCTTCTTCAAATGGTAAACAATAAGCTGCAGCGTGAGAAAGAGGTGCAAGTAAATCTTCATCAAATGCCTTCCACAGTTTTCTTATCCAATCTGAGGCGAATTCTCCTAGTATACATATAACAATCTCAAGTAATCTAGTTTTAATTACACCATTCATTGTGTTTGAAAAGCGATTTATAACAGCATCTAGTACTTCGTTTTGATCGTACCTATTAAGAGCTTCAATTTCTGCTTCTTGAAGAAACCATCTAGTCATGGTGTAATCAAGTAATTCCTCTAAACTAGAGCGAACTTCTTCTAAAGTGGGGACGGGTGTAAGTTTGTGCTCATTCATCTCTAATTTTGGTTGCTTCGCTTTACCATCTTCTTCATAAAAACTATCATGCAAATAATATTTATAAGGTGAGTGAATCATTACAAGGTGGTACCATTCTTTAGGATGTAAAGATAACGAAATAAGACGCTCATGACATTGGTTACATAATTTATAAGGTTGATTTGCTTGATCGGATTCTTCTATTTTATATACTGGATCATGTTTGCAAGCTTCACATAATTCTACTGTTTTTTTCATTGTTTTCTCCTTGCATATTGTGAATATTAGTATTTTTAATATAGCATGGGATAAGTCGAGTATGATTAGAAAGTTTTTTAGAATGAAAGGAAGGAATGGAAAATGCCATTGAATATGTAACGTTATACATAGTACATTAACAAGAGGGATTAATTTTAAAAGGAGGATGGGGAATTGCTAGATAAGGCAGGGGCTTTAATAGATAATCATGTGTACACAGAAGAAGAGCAACAAAAACTATACAAACGAACGTTAATAATCGTCAGCATTTCACAAATGTTTGGCGGTGCAGGACTAGCTGCTGGTATTACAGTGGGAGCACTTCTTGCGCAGCAAATGCTTGGAACAGATGCATTTGCAGGATTACCAACTGCTATGTTTACATTAGGATCGGCATTCGCAGCTTTCATAGTAGGGAAGCTTTCGCAACGATATGGACGCCGGATAGGTCTTGCAACAGGGTTTATAGTAGGCGGATTTGGAGCAATTGGTGTTGTAATGGCAGCTTTAACAAATAGTATTATTCTTTTACTTATTTCTTTACTTATATATGGTGCCGGTACAGCCACGAATCTACAAGCTCGTTATGCAGGTACAGATTTAGCAGATAAGAAGCAGAGAGCAACGGCTGTTAGCATTACGATGGTAATGACGACTTTCGGTGCAGTTGCAGGACCAAATTTAGTAGGGGTAATGGGAAGTTTTGCTCATTCAATTGGAGTTCCTAAACTTGCAGGTCCGTTCATACTATCGGCAGCAGCATTTATACTGGCGGGTCTAGTTCTTTTTGTTATGCTTCGTCCAGATCCTTTGATTATTGCTAACATAATAGAAAGATATAAACAGGAACATACATATAAAGGACAACCAATAACAGAAGAAGCGAAAGAAAATAAACGAGGTATTACAGTTGGAGCAATCGTAATGATACTTACGCAAATAGTGATGGTTGCGATTATGACGATGACGCCAGTTCATATGGGACACCACGGTCACGGTTTAAGTGCGGTAGGACTTGTGATAGGTTTTCATGTAGGTGCAATGTATCTTCCATCTCTCGTTACAGGAATGTTAATTGATAAAATTGGCCGAACTACAATGAGCATAGCTGGTGGAGTGATTTTACTTGCAGCGGGTGTCATAGCTGCGATAGCGCCAAGTGATTCTTTATTATTATTAATCGTTGCTCTGTCTTTACTTGGGCTAGGATGGAACCTCGGATTGATAAGTGGTACAGCACAAATCGTTGATTCCACAACACCGTCTACACGTGCTAAAACACAAGGGAAAATAGATGTTTTTATTGCGCTAGCTGGAGCTTCTGGTGGAGCAATGTCAGGTATGGTAGTAGCGAATTCAAGTTATGCGGCATTGTCATTGGCTGGAGGCGTGTTAGCGTTATTACTTATTCCTGTTGTGATATGGTCTCGAAAAGGGGCAAGAAATTAAATGAAAAAGAGGTTCTAGTTACTGACTAGAACCTCTTTTTATACACTTAAATTAAATTCCACTCTACAATAAGTCCTAAATGCGTAAGTCCGCCACCAAATCCGTATAGTAAAAGTGTGTCTCCGTTATTTAACCTTCCTTCTTTTATAGCTAAATTTAAAGCGAGTGGAATGGTGACTGAAGAGGTATTCCCCATATATTCCACGCTCGTTAATGTTTTTTGTATTGGAATTTGAGATTTTTCGCAAATAGATTCAATCATTCGTAAGTTAGCGCTGTGGGGTATGAACCAGTCTATATCATCTACTTGCATATTTGCGGTATGTATTAAATCTTTTATGCCTTTTGGCACTGTACGTGTTGCCCATTTATATACTTCTCTTCCATTTTGAACGATTTTTTCATTTGTTTGCAGTGGTGTGCCATTCATAGTAGTAGATAAGTTTGTTCTATATAGATGAATGCCGCCATCACCGTTTGTTCCCATGTGAGCAGCGATAAAGCTTGGGGTGTCTTCATCTCTTTCTAATAAAATAGCTCCAGCACCATCACCGAATAAAATACAGGTCGTTCTATCGCTATAATCAGTAACTTTAGATAATGTCTCTGTCGCTACGACAAGTACTTTTTCATGTGATCCAGAAGTGATTAAGCTATTACCGACGTGTAGTCCATATGTAAAACCAGCACAAGTTGCATTTAAATCAAAGGCTAGTGTATGAGGTATGTTGAAGTATTGTTGTATTTGGCAAGCAACACTAGGGAAAACGTAATCAGCAGTAGTAGTAGCGACAATGATACAGTCGACATCTTCTAAGTTTTTCTTATATGTTGTACATAAATTTTTAATTGCTTTAATGGCTAAGTTTGAGGAGTATTCTTCGTCACTAGCGATTCTTCTTTCCTTTATTCCTGTTCTTTGTACAATCCATTCATCATTCGTATGGACCATCTTTTCTAAATCGTTATTAGACAATATTTGATCTGGAACATAAGTACCAATTGCAGTAATACGAGATTTAGAATGCATAGGAACATCTCCTAACTTTTATTTTTTATAACCTGATACTAATATTAGGTTATAAAAATGTCAATAAAGATTTTTGTTGTATTAAAACGATAATACTTAACTTACTATGAAGGAATTTGGCGAGTGCTGTAAAAATAATATACGAGAAGTTTCTAAAATTGATAATTGCTTTTGTTATTTTTATTGTGAGAAAAATTCGCAAAAAATGAAGATTAAAGTAAAAATATAAAGATTTTCTTTAGTATGATATAGGTTGTTAAACCTTGTGAAAGCGAATTACTTATGCTACACTTTATGTAACTTAAAATGAACGGAGGGGCTTCCTTTGATCTTAATCAGATTACGTCTCAATACTTTGTGCCAATAATTGAATAGCGCTCAAAGGCTCTGTCTGTGTACAGAGTGAACGGGATTGGTCTGCCTATTTTAAAGGAACCCTTTATTAAGCTTATATGTGAAAAAGAGGGAGGGACGAATACGCCCTCTTTTTGTTTTGCCTTTATAAATAGAATGGGATTGTATAAGTGAACACTTACTGTGGATACGTATACAATCTTGGGACTTTTTGACTATAAAATAGGATGAAAGCATAGCTTTCTTCTATTTCTTTGGTGAACCCTTATCCGTTTACGAAAACACAGGCAGCGACCTGTGTTTTTTATTTTACGTAATCGAAATGGAGGAATAAATATATGGAAGAAGTATTACAAAGAGCAGTTTTAGTTGGAGTAAATGTAGGTAATGAAGATGATTTTGCATATTCGATGGAAGAGTTAACAAATCTTGCGGAAGCTTGTGATGTAGAGGTAATTGGGCAAGTAACGCAAAATTTACAACGAGTAAATCCATCGCATTATATCGGAAAAGGAAAGATTGAAGAAGTTGCAGCGTATGTACAAGAAATAGATGCGAATATGGTTATCTTTAATGATGAATTATCTCCTTCACAAATTCGAAATTTAGAAGAGGATTTAGATTGTAAGGTAATTGATCGTACCATTTTAATTTTAGATATTTTTGCGCAACGTGCGAAAACGAAAGAAGCACAGCTACAAGTAGAAGTAGCACACCTTCAGTATATGATGCCTCGTTTAATCGGTCTTCGTGAATCGTTAGGGAGACAGAGCGGCGGCGTTGGTACGAAAAATAAAGGTGTCGGTGAAAAGAAGTTAGAGTTAGACCGTCGTAAAATTGAAGAACAAATTTCAGTTTTGAATAAAGATTTAGAAGCGCTCGTTGCCCAGCGTCAAACGCAGCGAAAGCAGCGTAAGAAAAATGAAATACCTGTTGTAGCATTAGTAGGTTATACGAATGCAGGAAAGTCAACGACGATGAATGCAATGCTTGAAATTTATAATGGTACAGAAGAAAAACAAGTATTTGAAAAAGATATGTTATTCGCGACGTTAGAAACATCTGTACGAAATATTGATTTGCCAGATAATAAATCATTTTTATTAACAGATACAGTTGGATTTGTAAGTAAATTACCACATCATCTTGTGAAGGCGTTCCGTTCAACGTTAGAAGAAGTAGCGGAAGCAGACCTACTTATTCACGTTGTAGATTACGCAAATCCAAATTATGAACAATTAATTGATATTACAAATGAAACGTTAAAGAAAATTGGAGTAGAAAATATTCCAACGATCTATGCTTATAATAAATCAGATATGGTAGATGTTGAAATTCCGAAAGTGCAAGAAGATCGCGTTTATTTATCAGCGAAGAAACATGTTGGAATTGAAGAACTTGTAGAAATGATTCGCTCACACATCTATAAAGAATATACGAAGTGTGAAATGTTAATTCCATATGATCAAGGACAGGTAGTTTCGTATTTCAATAATCATGCACACGTTTTATCTACGAGTTACGAAAACGAAGGTACCAAATTACAAATAGAATGTAAGACGAGTGATTACGAGAAGTATAAGCATTTTGCAATTTAATGTAAGAGGCAACCCAGTATGTGATTGGGTTGTCTTTTTTTGTACTGTTTTACCGCTGAAAGTTACAAGGATGCAAGCCAATGACGGGAGTTAAGTTATATTTCTGGAAAAAGAAATGAAAGCAGTATAGAATAGAAATGTTTCAAAAGTCAGAATTTATTACACCTACTGTAATAAATATATATTTTGTACAGAAAGGGGAGATTCACATATGCAGGCAGTTTCACACAAAAAAACTGTAGAAACACCGACAATATATCGAATTTTATTTGCGATTAGCTTTGGGCATTTTTTAAATGATTCGATGCAAGCAGTTGTGCCGGCGTTGTTTCCTATTTTGGAAAAAACGATGAATTTATCCTATATGCAAGTAGGGTGGATTGCGTTTGCATTAAATATGACGTCATCGATTATGCAACCGGTGTTTGGTATGTATTCAGATAAGAAGCCGTCACCATTTTTATTACCACTCGGCATGTTTTCAAGTATGCTTGGAATGATTGGACTCGCGTTTGCACCAAACTTTATTATTGTTATTATTTCTGTTTTATTTATTGGTTTAGGTTCCGCGGTCTTTCATCCAGAAGGCGCTCGTGTTGCGTATATGGCGGCAGGTGCAAAACGAGGGTTAGCGCAAGCAATTTATCAAGTTGGGGGAAACACGGGGAATTCTCTAGCTCCTATTTTTACAGCGCTAATTTTCGTTCCACTCGGTCAAATTGGTTCATTAGGTTTTACAGCATTTGCAGCAGTAGGAATTGTATTATTAATTTTCGTATCGAATTGGTACAAAAATGAATTAGCAACCGGTGCTGTAAGAAGGAAGAAGAGGGCTGCACTTGAGGCGGAAAATGCAATTGTAAGTACACACATTAAATTCGTTATTATACTTCTTGTTTTTCTTACTTTTGTACGCTCTTGGTACGGTGCTGGTATCGGGAATTTCTATCAATTTTACTTAATAGAGCATTACGGTTTATCTATAAAAAATGCCCAGTATTTCGTATTCGCATTTATGATTGCTGGTGTGTTAGGAACTTTCTTCGGAGGACCGTTAGCAGATCGATTTGGTAAGAAAAATATCATCGTATTTTCAATGTTAGGTTCAGCGCCACTTGCACTGTTATTACCACATGTCTCACTTGTGTGGGTCGTACCGTTATTTTTATGTATCGGTTTTATTAGTTCAAGTAGTTTTAGTGTAATTGTTGTATATGCACAAGAGCTTGTACCTGGAAAAGTGGGAATGGTGTCAGGATTAATCGTAGGTCTTGCGTTTGGACTTGGAGCATTAGGTGCTGTAGTTCTTGGGAAATTAGCAGATATATATAGCCTGCAATTTATTATGCTATTATGTAGTTGTCTACCATTAATTGGACTCACTTCATGGTTACTGCCAAGTGATAAGAAAACGATAGAATAGGGGATGCGCTATGAAATTGTGTGAAAACGTTACGGAATTAATAGGAGATACACCTGTCGTCCGATTATCTAAATTTATTCCGGAAGACGCAGCAGATGTGTATGTGAAACTAGAAATGTTTAATCCATCGCGCAGTGTGAAAGACCGTGCTGCTTATAATTTACTTCACGTTGCAGAAGAAAATGGTCTCATCAAACCAGGAGATACAATTATTGAACCGACAAGCGGGAATACAGGGATTGGTTTAGCGATGAATGCAGCTGCTAAAGGGTATAAAGCGATTTTAATTATGCCAGACAATATGTCAAAAGAGCGTATCAATTTATTGAAAGCATACGGGGCAGAAGTAGTTTTAACACCAGCAGAACAAAGAATGCCAGGAGCAATTGCGAAGGCGTTAGAACTGCAAAAACAAATACCGAATAGTTTTATCCCGCAACAATTTGAAAACCCGGCTAATCCGAATATTCACCGTTATACGACTGCGCTTGAAATTTACGAACAAATGGATGGAGAGCTTGACGCTTTTGTTGCAACGGCAGGAACAGGCGGAACGATTACAGGGACCGGTGAAACGTTAAAAGAGAAATTACCAAACTTATATATTGCAGTAGTAGAACCGAAAGGATCTCCCGTTTTATCAGGTGGTGTACCAGGTCCTCATAAACTAGTAGGAACAAGCCCAGGATTTATCCCGAAAAACTTAAATACAGAAGTGTATAACGAAATTATTCAAATTGCAGACGAAGAGGCTTTAACGACAATGAGAAACTTAGCTAGACAAGAGGGATTATTAGTTGGGCCATCTTCTGGAGCATCTGTTTACGCTGCAATCATGATAGCGAAACGTCTAGGCGCTGGTAAAAAAGTTTTATGTATTGCGCCTGATACAGGGGAACGTTATTTGAGTATGGGGTTATTTGAATAAAAATGATAGAAACACCTTAATAGTGAGTAGCTGCTATTAAGGTGTTTGTTTTATGGAATGAAGAGGGGGAGAAGAACAATGAAACTAATAAAACCAATCCATGAATATAGTGAGCATATTACGGCGTATAGACAGGCGTTTTTACACTCAGGGGAACAACCACATGGAAGTAGCTCTTTACAAAATTTTGATTCTCTTGATGAGTGGTTTGAAAAAGTGCGTAAACAAGAACTAGGAGAAAATTTACTAACTAATCGAGTACCATCTAGCCAATTTTTAAGTTTTGAAAAAGGAGAACTTATAGGTTTTGTGAATATTAGACATAGATTAACTCCAGAATTATTAAGGGAAAGCGGTCATATTGGATATAGTGTCCATCCGAATAAACGTCGCCACGGTTACGCTACGAAACAACTAAAGCTTGCATTAGCTGAAGCACAAAAATTAGGATTACAGAAAGTGTTAATAACTTGCGATAAATCCAATATCGGTTCTGCTAAAACGATTCAAAAGGTTGGCGGTGTGTTAGAAAATGAAGTAGTTTCTTCTCGTACTGGTGAAGTTATTCAGCGCTATTGGATAGAAATATGATTAAGTAGGAATTTTAAAAGGTAATGCAAGCTGTAAAATCGAAATAGATAAATGAAAAGTAAGGGGATTACTGCAATTTTAGGAGGAAATGAATTGGGATTAAAAGAGAAAGCAATAGAGATGTCAGGGATTTATAGGCAAAATCCGAAAGTGGAAGCTATTATTTTAGCGGGTTCAGTAGCTAGAAAACTTGAAGATGAACATTCAGATATAGAATTACATATTTTATGGTCAACACCGCCGGAAGATGAGGATCGTAGGGCCCCTATTTATCATATTGATGGGAAAATATTATCGTATCATCCGTATGAGGAAGAAGAATGGTCGGAAACGTATTTAACGAAAGAGGGAATTAAATTAGAGATTAGTAACTTTTTAACAGAGACAGTAGAGAAAGTGATTTCGGATGTGGTGGATCAATATGATATAAGTTATGAAAAACAATGTATTGTATCATCTGTTCATGATGGTGTTAGTTTGTATGGAGAAGGGAAAGTGAATGAATTAAAAGATAGAGTAGCGGCATATCCAGATGAACTAGCAAAACGGATGATTTCAGAAAATCTATGCTTAAGTAATCGTTGGCACAATCGAAAGGCGCTTTTAAAACGGAAAGATTGGCTTATGCTTTATGACGTTATTTGTGAAGTACAAAGGAATGTATTTGGTGTTTTATTTGGCTTGAATAAAATGTACGTGCATCATCCAGCGTTTAAATGGATGCCTAATAATGTGGAACGAATGACTATTAAACCTGAAAAATTATATAAACGTATGGCAGATACATTAATAGGGAGTCCAGAAAATAGTGTGCAGGAGTTAGAGTTGCTAATAGAAGAAGTGTTGCAACAAGTTCATACATACGCGCCAGGAGTAAATGTGGATGAGCAAAAAAATCTATTTTTTATTTTGTGAAATAGAAAACAGTAATAAGGGGGAAGTTATGGGGTTTTTTAATAGGTTTTTTAAAAAAGTTGAAAAAGTAAATGAGCAAGAAGCCACTCTGCATGAATTAAGTGAAGAATTGTATGTCGAATCACCGGTAGAGGAAGCGACTAGTTACTGGGTATCAATGGCACAAAATATAATTGTTAATGCTGTAAAGGCGGCTGACAATGATGTGGAACGTGCTTTCGTATTATTGAATTTGAAGAAAGGTGAGGCTTCATTTGATATTTTTTATCAAATAAATGGGCAATTGTATTTCTGGGATCAGCTAGAAAATGAGACGATAAGAAATAGAATTCAGAACGAGTTGTTACCGCAAGCTCCAGAAGTTTCAAATGCAGTAAATGAGCAATTTCGTGAAGCTGATCACCCTATAATTTCGTTCGCACAATTGCAGTTTGAATGGGAAACGAAAGCCTGGTTCTCACATATAATTTGGGAAGATAACCTTGCTGCTCAATTGCCCAAAACTCAAATTCTAAATGAATGGTTTCGTGTAATTAAAGAAGAAACGAAAAATAGACCACTGGATAGTGATGCGAAATTTTCTTGGTATCCATCAAACTCTTAAAAACTAATACAGATAGAGATAGAGATAGGTTATGTTTCTAGATGATTTTTCTTCTGGAATAAGTATCAATAATACGTAATTCTTTTTCTATTGCCTGTTAGAATTCGTTATGTACTAATCTACTTGTTTTCTAAACTAAAACTTATATTTCAAATTTTTAAATAGATTGTAATACATAAAAATTCAAAATATAAGTTGACACTATTTTTAATGTGTGATAAAAATGATAGTAATCAATTCGGAAAATAATATTTGGGCAATGAAAGGGTATAGTAGTGAATATCTCCCTATTTCAGAGAGCTGATGGTTGGTGTGAATCAGTATATAGATTATTCATGAAGTTCGTCCTGGAGCATCTTTCATAAATCTCGCATTATGAGGAAATGAAAGACGGTAGTTTATACCGTTATCAAATAAAGTGGTGAAGATTGTTTCACAACTAGGGTGGTACCGCGATATTTATCGTCCCTACGTATTTACGTAGGGACGTTTTTTATTTAGGTCCTAACTTTGGTGTGGCTTCATAACTAGGGTGGTACCGCGATATTTAATCGTCCCTACGTTTTTGCGTAGGGGCATTTTTATTTAGGTGGTTTCTTAGTATTCTTCACAACTAGGGTGGTACCGCGATATTTTTGTCGTCCCTACGTATTTACGTAGGGGCGTTTTTTTATTAGGGAGGAAGTGAACGTATTAGAAAAGAGTATTGATAGAACAATATAAATACCGAATTGTAACAAAGAAAAAGAGATAGAGAGGAGATTAATAAATGAATTCACAGCAATGGACATCGAAATTAGGTTTCGTATTAGCTGCAGCAGGTTCAGCAATTGGCCTTGGGGCGATTTGGAAATTCCCCTATATGGCCGGCATCGGAGGAGGCGGGGCGTTCTTCCTTATTTTCATCGGTTTCACATTATTAATTGGTTTACCGCTATTATTAGCTGAATTCGTTATCGGAAGAAGTACACAAAAAGAGGCTGTTGATGCATATAGAGAAATCGCACCAAAAACATTATGGCCATGGTTAGGGAAATTAGGGATTGTAACTTGTTTCATATTACTTTCTTTCTACAGTGTTGTAGGGGGATGGATTTTATTATATTTATGGAATGCAATTACAGGTAGACTATGGGAAGGAAATGGAGCATACGAAGCTACGTTTGGTGAAATCATTTCCAATCCATATTTAGCAGTTGGATCACAGCTATTATTCATTCTTATTACTATTTTCATCGTAAGTAAAGGTGTACAAAATGGTGTTGAAAAAGTAAATAAATATTTCATGCCAGCACTATTCGTTTTATTCTTTGTATTAATCGTTCGTGCACTTACATTAGATGGTGCTGGAGAAGGCGTTCGTTTCTTCTTACAACCTGATTTCTCACATGTAACATCAGAAGTTATATTATACGCAATGGGGCAATCGTTCTTCTCATTATCAGTCGGTGTAGCCGTAATGGTAACGTATAGTTCATACTTACCGAAAGAAGAAAGTTTACCACGTTCGGCATTTTCTATCGTAGCTTTAACTCTTGTTATTACATTACTTGCAGGACTTGCAATTTTCCCAGTTGTGTTCGCATTTGGAATGGAACCATCTCAAGGGCCGGGACTATTATTTATCGTATTGCCAGCTATTTTCAGTAAAATGGCGTTCGGAAAATTATTCTTCATCGTTTTCTTATTACTATTCTTCTTCGCTACGATTACATCAGCAATTTCAATGTTAGAAATTAGTGTTGCATCTTTAACTGCAAAAGGTAAAGGGAAACGCGAAAAGATGGCTTTAATCGTTGGATTATTAATTTTCGTTGTTGGGGTACCATCAGCATTATCATTCGGTATATTAAGTGATCTGAAGATTTTCGGAAAGACAGTCTTTGATTTAGCGGACTATGCAGTAAGTAACGTATTAATGCCACTTGGTGTATTATTAGTTTCTATCTTTGTTCCTTTAAAAATGAAGAAAGATGTATTAATGAAAGAGCTAGGTGTAAGTAAAAATAAAGGCTATAAACTGTTCGTATTATGGTTATTCTTACTTCGCTTTATCGCACCAATTGCGATAATTATCGTATTCTTAAATGTACTTGGCATTATTTAAAAAGAAAGGTAGCGTATCGCTCTATGATACGCTACTTTTTATTTTGCTCTTTTTTGCAGTTCGTTTACTGTTACGAACTGATAGCCCTTCTTAGATAAAGAATCTAAAATACCTTCAATCGTTTTAAAATTTTCATTAGACTCATCATACATAGAATGCAGTAAAATGATAGAACCTGGTTTTACATTTTTATTAACATATTCAATTTTATCAGCCGCAGATTTATAAAAAGTATCGGGCTCAAGATCCCATATAATCGTTTCGATATTATTTTTATTTAAATAATAGGGTAGTCCAATTAATTTTTTTCCGTTAGGGGGCCTAAAATCAATTTCGTCTGTAAATCCTGTTTGGCGGATGAATGAATTCGTTTTTTCTATTTCATCCTTAATAAAAGAAGGTGTTTTGAAAACCATTCTATTATGAGAATATGTATGGTTTCCAAGTTGGTGCCCAGATTGCGCGATAGCTTCTCCTAACGATAAATTTTGCTCTAATTCATTTCCAATTAAAAAGAAAGTAGCTTTAGCGTTGTATTTATCTAGTAGCGGTAATATTTGTTTTACATTGTTAGTAGGGCCATCATCAAAAGTTAAAGCAATCACTTTTTCATTTGTTTCTACGCGTTGTGTTAAATCTCCAAATAATTGAAAGCTTCTTGCGTTCATCAATTTGTATGTTCCGAATAATGCCGTGATAATAAAGAATAGTGTAACAATTGTAATGATAATTTTTTTCTTCATAATGTAACCTCACAATGATTTTTAATTCAGTTAAAAAGTATTATATCAAACTAAGTAATTTCGTGCTTTAAGAAGGGTGTGGATGCAAGGAGAAGGAATTTATCATATAATAAAATGCAAAAGGTATATTAGGAGGTGTTTATATGGCGATTATAATTCAATTGCCAGACACTGCAACGTCTCATGCAAAGCCAAGTATGGAAATGGCGATACTTTGCGTGAGGTAGACAAGTAATATACAATCGCCTATATGAGCTCGTATCATTTTTTATATTTGGCTTTGCACCTTATTGAAATGAACCATAAAAAATAAGGGGCGAGCAGAAATGAAATACGTAAAAGCTAATGCTGTTTTACCAGAGAGTTTAATTACTGAAATTCAAAAGTATATACAAGGTGAAACAATTTACATTCCGAAACAAGAAACGAAACATTATAAATGGGGTACACGATCTGGCGGAAGAAAACAACTAGATGAAAGAAATAAAGCAATTAAAGAAGCGTTTAAAAGTGGGATTGCTATTCATCAACTTGCAGAAGAATATTTTCTTTCTGGGGAAACGATTAAAAAGATTGTGTATTCTAAATGAAGATAAAAGAGTCTAGTTCAATTATTAAATTGAACTAGACTCTTTTTGCTTTGTATCTACTTGATATGAATGGGCATGATAATAGCAATATTGTGCCGTTTTTTTACTAAATAGAATACATAGTATTTGAGTGAAAAGCAGAAAGGTGAACATATATGAATCATATTGGACAAATAACGATAGAGCTTTTAGTTGGATTTTTTGTTCTGTTAATTGCTACGAAAATATTAGGGAAAACACAAATATCTCGAGCTGACGCCATTTGATTTTATTTCTGCTATCGTTCTTGGTGAGCTTGTTGGGAATTCAATATATGACCCTAAAATTAAAGTGTGGTCTATTTTATATTCAGTATTTGTATGGGTGGTTTTAATTTATACTATAGAAGTGATAACACAAAAAATAAGAGGAACAAGAAGGTTTTTTGAAGGATATCCTTCCATTATTATCCGTAATGGAAAGATTGACCGAGAACAATTAAGTTCAAATCATTTGGATATTAATCAATTACAACAAATGCTAAGACAACAAAAAGATATATTTTCAATCCGAGAAGTTGAATATATGATCTTGGAACCTAATGGAAACATAAGTGTTCTGAAAAAGAGCAAATATGAATCTCCGACTATAAATGATTTAAGCTTAAAACATAAGCCTGTATACTTACCGGTTTCATTAATTAGTGATGGAAAAGTAGTGAAAGATAATTTGAGAGAAGCAGGCTTTGATGAAGGATGGCTTTATAAACAAATAAAGCAAAAAGGGATTACTAAATTTGAGGATGTATTATATGCAGAATGGAAAACAGACGATGGTTTCTTTTGTCAGGAAATGAAGCGGTAGAACATAATCGGAGTATGTAATATTTGTTTCTAAGTTATCTTTTACATATCAAAAAGCTGAAGCATTGTATACAATAAGACTAGATCAACAATTTGTATGGAGTGATAAAGATGGAAGCTTTTATTAGAAGTGATCAATACAATTTTATAAAATCACAAGCTTATATTTTAGCAAATGGGCATGCAACGGCAAATGATAGAGGTGTAATTCAAGCATTAAAATCACTTGCAATTGAAAAAATAATACATGTATTTGAAAATTTAACAGATGAACAGAAAGAGTTAATTGATACGGTATTAACAGTTCAAAATAGAGAAGATGCAGAATCATTTTTAATGAAAATAAATCCGTATGTCATTCCGTTTCAGGAAGTTACAGCGCAAACATTAAAAAAATTATTTCCTAAAGCGAAAAAGTTAAAACTTCCTGATATGGAAGAACTGGACATGAAAGAATTATCTTATTTAAGCTGGATTGATAAAGGGTCAAGCAGGAAATTTATTATAGCGAAAAATGATAAAAATAAGTTTGTTGGTCTGCAAGGAACGTTCCAAAGTTTAAATAAAAAGAGCATTTGTTCATTATGTCATGGACATGAAGAAGTAGGGATGTTTTTAGTTGAAATTAAAGGTGATGTACAAGGAACTTTCGTTAAAAAGGGAAACTATATTTGCAAAGATGGTGTAGCTTGTAATCAGAATATGAAATCACTTGATAAATTGAACGATTTTATTGAACGATTGAAGAAATAAAGAAAAAACCTCTAGTATTTAAACTGGAGGTTTTTATTTTTTGAAGAAGTAATAATAGGCTTCTTTTGTAGCTGTAAATTTATAAAAAAAGTCGGGTCATTTATAATGAAATTAGATAAAAATATCTATTTGGATACAGTTGCTTATATGCGAGGAGGTAAAACATGAATTACATTTCACCGAAAGAAGAAATGTTAAAAGTGAAACGGTGGCCTAAAGGTACGATAGCGGCAGGTCGTGGTCATACAGTTGCTCTTAAATCGGATGGCACAGTTGTGGCAGTGGGGCGAAATAAAGAAGGAGAATGCAATGTAAGCGGTTGGTGTGATATTGAAGCAGTCGCAGCGGGCAATGTTCATATGGCGACGAACACGGGTAATGCTCATACAATCGCTCTGAAAAGTGATAATACTGTGGAAGCGGTGGGGTGGAATAAGCATAATCAATGTGATGTAAACGAATGGCATAATATTGTATCGGTTGCGGCGGGATGGCGTCGTACCATTGGTCTTAAACCGGATGGCACGGTAATAGCGGTGGGGCGAAATAAAGAAGGAGAATGTAATGTAAGTAGCTGGAGAAATATTGTGGCGGTCACGGCGGGTGATTGGCATACAGTCGGTCTTAAATTGGACGGCGCAGTGACGGCAGTGGGGAATAATCGATATGGCCAATGCAATGTAAGTGGATGGCGTGGTATGGTGGAGTTGGCGGCAGGTTACCTTCATACTGTTGGTTTGAAACCGGATGGCAAAGTGATGGCCGTGGGTAATAATAAGCTTGGTCAATGCGATTTAGGCAGCTGGAAAGATATTATGGCAATAGCAGCTGGTACGAATCATACAATCGGACTTAAATCAGACGGTACCGTGGTGGCAGTAGGCTGGAATGAGTATGGTCAATGTAATGTAAGTGATTGGCGCGATATTATAGCGGTAGCAGCTGGTTGTGCGCATACGGTCGGTCTTAAATTAGATGGCACCGTGGTAGCAGTAGGTGATAATACATACGGTCAATGCGATGTAGGTAGTTGGCGCAACATCCGATTGCCTGGCAAATAGTTAATGTACAACAAATCATTAGTAATATTATTCTATTTTAGGAGTAATTATGGTAAAGGATATGTAGAAAATAATCAAATTTGCATTTGATGAATAAGAATCTCTTTTCAAAAGGGGTTCTTATTCTTTTTGCGTAAAATAAGTATCTAAATAGAATTTTTAAACAAGCTTTATTTCAAAGCTACAGTAGAAGAGATAAATAAAGCATAGGAGAGCTGAAGAAATGCTTAAAAAGTTTTTGCTTTCTTTACCGGATGTTTTACTTGTATGCGTTGTTCTCTACATAACATACACAACTACTTTTAGTTTTGGACAGACGTTAGTAATTTTAATTGCAATCGGAATCATTGGTGGTCTTGTTATAAGAATTTGTACGGATGTATTCACGTATATAAGATGGACAATTAAACAGAGGGAATCTTGAATATGTTGTATTGCTATTAGGAGGGAATGAAATGACTAAGAAGAAGAGTAGAGTGAAAAATGAAATCGCACTTTGGACATTGACAGCGGTTGTTCTCATCATTGCATGGCACTTTTTTCAAAGATAAAAATGCATCGTACTTAAAAGGTACGATGCATTTTTATTATTATTTTTGCCAATTTTCTTTTATAAAGTCTTCACGGCCAGATTCTTTTTGCTCATTAGCATATTTTTCTGGGTTCTTTTTATAGAAATGTTGATGGTATTCTTCAGCCTCATAAAAAGGTGCAGCCGAGCGAATTTCAGTTACGATTGGCTCTTTAAACATACCGCTTTCTGCAAGAGCTTGTTTTGATTTTTCAGCAAGCTCTTTTTGCGTTTCATTATGATAAAAAATAGCAGTGCGGTAAGAGGGACCACGGTCAAAGAATTGTCCGCCATCATCAGTTGGATCGATTTGTGGCCAATATAAATCTAGTAATTTTTCATATGGAAAAATAGAAGGATCGAATGTAATTTGTACAACTTCTAAATGACCAGATGTACCAGCTTTTACTTGTTCATATGTTGGATTTTCTACATGACCACCTGCATAGCCAGAAAGTACTTTATGAATACCAGGAAGTTCATCAAATGGCTTTACCATGCACCAAAAGCAACCGCCTGCGAAGGTTGCGAGTTCGTATGTTTTTTCGGACATTGTTGTAATCCTCCTAAATGTATATGTTTTATATAGTATTATACAATTTTTTTTATTGCGCAATAAAAAAAATTTAGAAGTAAAGAAAAATTGAAATATATTTCTTTATAAAGTCTTTAAAATTCCTTCAAAGTTTCTTTTTTTCTGAGTGTTATGATGTAAATCGAAGTGAATATGTGAGGTGATAGGCAATGAATCCATATATGAAAATTAATAGTTTACAACAAAAAATGAAAGAGAGACTAATATGAAAAAGGAATTTATACAAAGCGATTTAAGAAATATATTAATTGCGGCATGCTTACTATTAGGGTTAGTTATTTTTGGATATTTTTTAATAAATAATTACCCAGGTACAAATGAAAAAAGAAGTTAACAGATGCAACATCTACTTCAGAATCAATTACATCTATTGCTAATTCAGATGCCAAAAAAGGGTTACAAAAACTTTTAATATTACGGCGAAAGTAGCAAGTGTAGATTTGGGAAATGGGAAAAAGGTAGATGCATGGACCTTTGATGGAACATCACCGGGTACTCAAATTCGAGTTAAACAAGGTGAACGTATTGTTGTAAATTTGAAAAATGAATTGCCAGAACCAGTTACAATCCATTGGCACGGATTAGATGTTCCTGCGGCGGTAGACGGTGTTCCAGGTGTTACGCAAAATGCTATAAAACTAGGTGAAACATATACATACGCATTTAATGCTGATCAGGTGGGGACATATTGGTATCATTCACATCAAAAAAGTGCAATACAAACGGAGTGGGGACTATTTGGAACCATTGTTATTGAACCGAATAAACCAGCTGTAAAATATGAAAAGGATTATACAGTGGCGATCCATGAATGGAAAACAGGAGCCATAAAAACCCGTAAGCATAATGGCGAACAAGATAAAGATTGGGATAGCTACCCTAGCAATCATATTCGAAATGAAAAGGCGCAAACTTTAGAAGGCCCGTTAATGATGCCAAGTAATGATCAACTCAAAGATTTATCTGATGGAGATGATTATGATGTATTTACATTAAATGATACAAGTGAGGGACTACGATTGGATGCAAAACCAGGTGAAACAGTACGCCTTCGCTTAATTAATGCTGGGAATAATACGCATTTAATGACATTAGTTGGGGTGCCATTTCAAATTATCGCATTAGATGGTCGTGATATAAAAGGTGGGGACGAGCTAGATAAAGCAATTCTTCCGATGGGAGCTGCACAACGTTATGACCTTGTTTTTAAAATGCCGGAAACAACGAGTGTAAAACTTATTAATGTGGATCCATCTAAGAAAATGAATCGTATGTTAACGGCGACTATTGGGAACGGTTCTTTGCCGAAAAAACCTATTGATATAAAGAGTTATCCATGGTTTGACTTTACGAAATATGGAGAAAAAGAAGTTGGCAAGTTTACGATAGATTCAAAGTTTACAAAGGTCTATAATATGGATTTGGCAGAAGGTGTGAAAGATGTAAATGGACAAGAAAAATGGGTGTATACGATTAATGGAAAGACATCACCTAATATTCCACCCATTAAAGTAGAGAAAGGAGATAAAGTTAAGATTCGCTTTAAAAATAAGGGAGAAGAAATTCATCCAATGCATTTGCATGGACATACATTCCAAGTTATTTCTAAAAATGGTAAACCAATGGAGGGAAGTCCGATTTACTTAGATACAGTTAATGTTTTTCCGGGAGAAGAATATGAAATTGGTTTAGAGGCAAATAATAGTGGACTATGGATGGTTCATTGTCATCATCTCGTTCATGCGGAAAAAGGAATGCATACGATGATGAATTATGAGGGGGTAACTACTCCATTTTCTACCGGAGATCACTCAGGTAATCATCCAGAATAATAATACGGAGGTTTTCATGCTTTATAGAATGATAGTATTTATTTTAATAAGTGTAAGTATATTTTTATTTTCTCATAGTAGTGTATTTGCTCATACAAGTGTTGTAGGAGCCACCCCTAAAGAGGGGGAGGTTCTTACAGTACAACCGGAACAGATTATTCTTGAATTTAGTGAACCAGTTACAGGAAATGTAGTCAATATTGAACTGCTAGATCCAAGTGCAAAGAGAGTACAAGTATCAAAGGTTGAAATATTAGATAACCCAACAAAAATAAAAGTGAAATTACCAAACTTAAATAATGGTACTTACACAGTAAGGTGGTCTATGATTTCTGCAGACGGACATCCGAGTGAGGGAGGCTATCCCTTTTCAATTGGAGAAGAAGTACAAACTAATGTAGTGGTAGAGGGAAATGCGAGTGGGAGTGGCTCAGTATTTTCAGATGTTATGATAGTAACACTACGCTATATTGTAGAGGGAATGATTTTAATTGGAGCAGGAGTAAAGTGGCTCGATATGTTTGTAAAACGTTATAGATTACCTTCCATATTGCAAAGAATGAAGAATATGAAAAAGATTTTTTTCTCTATACTTGTAGTAGGATTAATAGCCGAATTAATAGTGTATAAGTCAATTATTCCGAAGGAGAGTTTACTTATTCATTCGCCATTTTCAGTTATTATTATGATTCAACTGCTATTATTAGTTCTTATGTCTTTGCAGCATATGGGGAACGAATGGTATGCGCTAGTTTGGGGATTTCTTGTTGCGAGTTTTTCTTTCACAGGTCATGTATGGATTACTAATCCAAATTGGGCAGCAGTTATAATTAGAATGGTCCATGTTATGAGTATTGCAGTGTGGCTAGGAGCACTTATTTATTTAGCTCTTGTTATAGCGTGGACAACATTATACAAAATTACATTTGATCAAAAGCGTTTCCGTAAACATTTTAGTATTATTGCTGGTATTTCATTTATTCTAGCATTTCTTTCTGGGGAATTAATTGTGTTTTTACAGACAAGGAATTGGGTGCTTTTTAATTTTAATTCAATATGGACGAACCTTTTAAATATAAAGATTCTTACTGTATGTATAATTACAATTGTAGCATGGAGACAAACGAAAACATGGGGTAACGATATTGGAACAGTTAATCGCCGTTTATTGCTCTTAGAAATTGTTCTAGCTATACTCGTATTATTAGCTGGTATTTGGATGAGTCAAGTTTCGTTTCCGGTGAATTCTGTAACAAGCTAAAATTATAATGTTCATAGGAGTTCTGTAATGTCAATCCGTATTAGATTGCTGTTGTCGTATGTTGCGATGGTAATTATTCCAATCGTTTTTTGCGGTATAGCAGTTATGTTAATTAGTGTTACTTTATTTGGTGATATTCGTATTGCAAAAGCAATCATTGGTCTTAATCAAAATAGTCATTCTCTCATTGATAAAGAGCAGGAGGGAGCTATTCGTACAAAAGAAGATGAAGATGATATTTTTAGTAGGTTGAAAATTCTTTCATCGTATGCTCCAGATAAATTGGAGGATATAAATTTTTTAAAGGAAACTGATAAAGAATTAAACGATAATCAAGCAGGATTACTAATTCGAAAAAATGATGAGCTTACATATTCATCCCCATATTTTAAAATCTCTTCGTTTGATAAATACCTACCCGCATTTGAAACGGAAGGACAAAGAAAAGGAATGGATGTGAAAATAGAGGGTAATTCTTTTTACTATAAGCAATTTGATTACTACGATGAAGAGAAGGATAAGGTAAGTATTTTTGTATTTGAGTATGTAAATACTTTAGAAGAAATGATTAGAGAATTTTTCCCGTATTTCGTATTTTCTTTAATACTTGGGTTAATTATTACGAATGGAATATTAACATATTTTATATCACGGAGTATTATTAAACCATTGCATTCATTAAAGCAGGCAACGGAAAGAATTCAAAAGGGTGATTTAGATTTTCAAGTAAAGCCACTTGCGAAAGATGAAATAGGTGAATTAAGTTTATCGTTTGAAGAGATGCGTGGCAGGTTGAAGGAATCGGTCGAGTTGCAAATGCAATATGAAAAAAATCGTAAAGAGTTGCTTTCAAATATTTCTCATGATTTACGGACGCCAATAACGGCTATTAAAGGTTATGTACAAGGAATTAAAGAGGGTATCGCTCGAACTCCAGAACAATTAGATAAATATTTAACGATTATTTATCATAAAGTGTTTGATATGGATCAATTAATTGACGAGCTTTTTCTCTTTTCAAAACTTGATTTAAAAGAGGAACCGTTTCAATTTGAAGAGGTTGAAATTAATCAATACTTATCTGATTGCATAGAAGAACTACAGCTTGAATTACAAAATAAGGGAATTGCAGTGAGATGGGATGCTCAAAAGGATACTTCTATTTTGGTAAAAGGTGATCGTGAAAAATTACGTCGTGTTATTACAAATATCATTTGGAATAGTGTGAAGTATATGGATAAAGAAGAAGGATATATAGGAATTCGCATGACCGAATCTATTGATTATGTAACGATTTACATAAAAGATAATGGGGTAGGAATAGAAGAGAAGGCGTTGCCTCATATATTTGAAAGGTTTTATCGTGCAGATCATTCTAGAAATTCTAAAACAGGTGGAAGCGGACTTGGTTTGTCAATTGCACATCAGATTATCACACAACATGGTGGTGATATTTGGGTAGAAAGCAAAAAAGGTAAAGGAACGACGCTGGCATTTACATTACAAAAAATCAATTAGAAAAAGGAGAGCATCTTGAAAAGAATTTTAATTATTGAAGATGAAGCTATTATAGCAGAGTTAGAAAAGGATTATTTAGAGGTTGCTGGGTATACAGTAGATATTGATTACTCTGGCGAAAAAGGTTTACAAAGAGTTCTTCTAGAGGATTATGACTTGTTAATTTTAGACATAATGTTACCGGGAATAGATGGATATGAAATTTGTAAACAAGTTCGATTGGAAAAGGACATACCAATACTTATGGTGTCCGCAAAACAAGAGGAAATCGATAAAATTAAAGGGTTAGGTTTTGGAGCAGATGATTATATTATAAAACCGTTTAGCCCGAGTGAAATGGTGGCACGTGTAAATGCTCATCTAGCTCGTTATGATCGTTTAACAGGAAAACGAGAGCTAATAAAAGATGAAATTCGTATTCGAGGATTGTTTATTGATAAATCGGCCCGACGTGTATTTGTAAATGGAACTGAGGTCATGTTAACCGGAAAAGAATTTGATTTATTAACTTGTATGGCAGAACATCCAAATCAAGTATTTAGTAAAGATCGTCTCTTTGAAACTGTATGGGGGATGGATGTAATTGGTGATGCAGCAACGGTTGCTGTACATGTGAAAAATATTCGTCAAAAAATTGAACTCGATCCATTCGATAAATCATATATCGAAACAATTTGGGGAGTAGGATATCGTTTTACACAGTGAAAAAGGCCAGCAAAAATGCTGGCTTTTTTTGCGTAAGTAGATTAAGAAATTACAAACAAGATCCTCCGCTAACATCAATTAATTGTCCAGTAACCCAGCGGCTGTCTGGAGAAGCGAGAAATGCCGCGGTATCGGCAATATCTTCTACTTCACCTAAGCGATTAAAAGCGGAAATGGTAGTAGCGTACTGTTTCATCATTGGGTCGCTCAAGAGTTCCGCATTCATATCTGTTTTAATAAATCCAGGAAGTATTGCATTCACTGTTATTCCTCGTGCTCCGAGCTGTTTTGCTAGTGTGAAAGTCATTGTATTAATAGCGCCTTTCGTCATACTATATGCAACAAAATCAGGTAAAGAAATGCGGGTCGCAGCGGATGAAATATTAATAATTCGGCTATTGTCACGTAAACGTGGCAGTGCTTGTTGAATGATAAAGAATGGTGCTTTTGCATTTACTGAAAACATTCTATCAAAAAATTGTTCAGTCGTTTCTTCAATAAAAGCACCAGGACCAATTCCAGCGTTGTTTATTAAAATATCAAATTTAGTACTACCAGTTCTTTTTTGTAATTCGCTATCTAAAGAACTATAAAGGGTTTCTACACCATGTAAAGATTCAAGGTTTGCACCGATAGAAAAAGCAGATCCGCCATTTGATTGAATTTCATAAACAGTTTCTTCAGCATCTTCTTTTCGATTTCCGTAATGAATAGCAACCAATGCACCGTCATTTGCTAAACGTTTAGCGATCGCTCGTCCAATTCCTCGGCTTGCTCCTGTAACTAACGCTACTTTCCCTTTTAACATAGTTTCCTCATCTCCTCATAAACTTTATAAGTTTTTCTTTATGTAGTAATGCAAACATACTTAAGTAATATATGAGTGTATGTAAGTAATGCATTCCAATTTTGATTTGAGAAAAAATAAATAGAATGAATTTTGATTTTTTTGAAAAAACATGTTGACAAGGAAAAGAACAACGTCCTATAATACGTGTAACAAATAAAAGTTAATTAAGAATTTTCTAACTTTATATGTTGTATATGCAAAGAAGAGGAAAGTAGATGATTATGATCGTTTCAGAGAGCTACTCCAAGGCTGTGAGGGTAGTAACAATCGAATCATTGAAGATCACCTCGGAGCATCGCTTGCGAAAGGGAAACTGAGTAGAGGGCAGCGGCATCGTCTCCGGTAAAAGGACGGAGGTCTGATTGGACCTACAAAGCTTATATTTCGTGAGAAGTATAAGGAAGCTGAGTGGTAACGCGAAACTCTCGCCTCAGCAATCAAAGCTACTAAATTGTAGTAGTTGATTGCTGAGGCGAGAGTTTTTATTTTTAAAAATAGAAGAAGAGAATGCGTAGAAGAGGAGAGTAAATGATAAAAATTGTTTCAGAGAGCCGCCTAGAAGCTGTGAGGGCGGTAACAATTTAATCATTGAAGATCACCTCGGAGCACTACTTTTGAAACTAGTAAAAAGTAGCGGAGTTGTTTCCGATAGAAAAACAAAAGTCTAATTGGACTTGCAGAGCTTATATTTCGTGAGAAGTGTAAGGAAGCTGAGTGGTACCGCGATTCCCTCGTCTCAGCAATGGATTGCTACAAGTATGTATGTAATCGATTGTTGAGACGAGTATATTTTTAAGATTTATATACTGAATATTCTGTTAAAAATACTCATCTCAGCAATCGATATAGAAATAGATTGCAAAAATAGAGAGAAAAAAGAGGAGCGATGTGAGATGGGAAACCAGTACATTTATATGAATGGGGAATTTGTAGAAAAAGAAAAGGCAGTTGTTTCAGTATATGATCACGGTTTTTTATACGGAGACGGTGTATTTGAAGGGATTCGTAGTTACGGAGGAAATGTATTTTGTTTAAAAGAACATGTGAAACGATTGTATGAATCAGCGAAATCTATTTTACTAACAATTCCAATGACGGTAGAAGAAATGGAAGAAGCAGTTTTACATACACTCCAAAAAAACGAATATGCTGATGCTTACATTCGCTTAATTGTCTCAAGAGGAAAAGGTGACTTAGGGCTCGATCCGAGAAGTTGTGTGAAGCCGAGCGTAATTATCATTGCAGAACAATTAAAGTTATTCCCACAAGAATTTTATGATAATGGGCTAAGCGTTGTATCTGTTGCATCAAGACGTAATACGCCAGACGCGTTAGATCCACGTATTAAGTCAATGAATTATTTAAATAACGTACTTGTAAAAATTGAGGCGGCACAAGCAGGAGTGTTAGAGGCTCTTATGTTAAATCAACAAGGATATGTTTGTGAAGGTTCTGGCGATAATGTTTTCGTTGTGAAAGATGGAAAAGTATTAACCCCGCCATCCTATTTAGGAGCATTAGAAGGTATTACGAGAAATAGTGTTATCGAGCTATGTGAACGATTAAGTATTCCATGTGAGGAAAGACCATTCACTCGCCATGACGTATACGTAGCGGATGAAGTATTTTTAACAGGAACAGCAGCGGAGTTAATTCCAGTTGTAAAAGTTGATTCGAGAGAAATTGGAGATGGGAAACCAGGAAGTGTAACGAAACAATTGACCGAAGAATTTAAAAAATTAACGAGAGAAAGAGGAGTACGTGTTCCCGGGCTGACGGAAAGCTTAGCATAAATAAGGAGAGGAGTTAATTGAAATGAAGCAGCAGTATACAGCGTATGAGAAGTTACAGTGTGAAGAAATGACAGGCGCTGGGCACGTGATTCAATGTTTGAAGAAATTGGGTGTAACGACCGTTTTCGGCTATCCAGGCGGAGCGATTTTACCAGTATACGATGCGTTATACGAAAGTGGTTTGAAACATGTTTTAACTCGTCATGAACAAGCTGCCATTCATGCGGCTGAAGGATATGCGAGAGCTTCTGGAAAGGTCGGGGTAGTCTTTGCTACCTCTGGCCCAGGGGCGACAAATTTAGTTACGGGCTTAGCAGACGCTTATATGGATTCGATTCCTTTAGTTGTCATTACCGGCCAAGTTGCGACGCCTTTAATTGGTAAAGATGGATTTCAAGAAGCGGATGTTGTCGGAATTACAGTACCTGTTACGAAGCATAATTACCAAGTTCGTGATGTAAATCATGTATCACAAGTTGTGCAAGAAGCTTTTTACATCGCCAAAAGCGGACGATCGGGACCAGTATTAATCGATATTCCAAAAGATGTTCAAAATGCAAAAGTCACCAGTTTCTTTAATGAAGAAGTTGATATTCCGGGGTACAAACCAGAACTTGTACCAGACAGCATGAAACTTAGAGAGGTGACTAAAGCAATTTCAAAATCAAAGCGTCCACTTCTTTATATTGGAGGAGGTGTCATTCATTCAGGTGGATCCGATGAACTCTTCGAATTCGCAAGGGAGAACCGTATTCCAGTCGTTTCAACTTTAATGGGACTTGGTGCATATCCACCGGGAGATCCATTGTTTCTAGGGATGCTTGGTATGCATGGGACATACGCTGCTAATATGGCGGTAACAGAATGTGATTTACTACTTGCATTAGGTGTTCGCTTCGATGATCGTGTAACAGGAAAATTAGAACTTTTTTCTCCGCACTCGAAAAAAGTACATATTGATATTGATCCTTCTGAGTTTCATAAAAATGTAACTGTAGAGCATCCGATTGTTGGTGATGTGAAAAAAGCGTTACACATGTTGTTACATATGTCTATTTATACACAAACAGACGAATGGCTTCAGAAAGTAAAGGCATGGAAAGAAGAATATCCACTTTCTTATAAGCAAAAAGAATCTGAGTTAAAACCACAGAATGTGATCAACTTAGTAAGTGAATTAACGAATGGTGAAGCAATTGTCACAACAGAAGTAGGACAGCATCAAATGTGGGCTGCTCACTTCTATAAAGCAAGAAAACCTCGGACGTTCCTTACTTCTGGAGGATTAGGAACGATGGGGTTTGGTTTTCCAGCAGCAATCGGTGCTCAGCTAGCTAAAAAAGAAGAACTTGTTATTTGTATTGCAGGTGACGCTTCTTTTCAAATGAACATTCAAGAACTACAAACAATTGCTGAAAATAATATCCCTGTAAAAGTATTTATCATAAATAACAAATTTTTAGGGATGGTAAGGCAATGGCAAGAAATGTTTTATGAAAATCGTTTATCAGAGTCAAAAATTGGATCACCAGATTTTGTGAAAGTAGCAGAAGCTTATGGAGTCAAGGGATTAAGAGCAACAAATTCAACCGAGGCGAAACAAGTGATGTTAGAAGCATTTGCTTATGAAGGTCCTGTCGTAGTTGATTTTTGTGTAGAAGAAGGTGAAAACGTATTTCCGATGGTTCCGCCAAACAAAGGAAATAACGAAATGATTATGAAGAGGTGGGAAGAATGAGTCATACTTTTTCACTCGTTATTCATAACGAGCCAAGTGTCTTATTACGTATAAGTGGGATTTTTGCTCGGCGTGGTTATTATATTTCTTCTTTACATTTAAACGAAAGAGATACTAGTGGTGTTTCTGAAATGAAACTCACAGCAGTTTGTACTGAAAATGAAGCGACATTACTTGTTAGTCAGTTGAAAAAATTAATTGATGTTCTACAAGTAAATAAATTATAAGGAGTGTATGGAATATGAAAACGTATTATGAGAAAGATGCAAATGTAGAGTTATTACAAGGGAAAACTGTTGCAGTAGTTGGTTATGGATCACAAGGTCATGCGCAAGCACAAAATTTACGTGATTCTGGTGTAGAAGTAGTAGTTGGTGTTCGTTCTGGTAAGTCGTATGAAGTAGCGAAAGCGGATGGGTTTGAAGTAATGTCTGTTTCAGAAGCGGTTCGAACCGCACAAGTTGTACAAATGTTATTGCCAGATGAACAGCAAGCACATGTATATAAATCAGAAGTAGAAGAGAATCTCCGTGAAGGACAAATGTTACTTTTCTCACATGGATTTAACATTCACTTCGGCCAAATTAATCCGCCAAGTTACGTAGATGTAGCAATGGTTGCGCCAAAAAGTCCAGGTCATCTCGTTCGCCGTGTATATCAAGAAGGAAATGGTGTTCCGGCATTAGTCGCAGTGCATCAAGATGCGACGGGAACAGCGCTACATGTAGCATTAGCGTATGCAAAAGGTGTAGGTTGTACACGTGCGGGTGTAATTGAAACGACATTCCAAGAAGAAACCGAAACGGATTTATTCGGTGAGCAAGCTGTACTTTGCGGCGGGGTAACTGCACTTGTGAAGGCCGGGTTCGAAACGTTAACGGAAGGTGGATATCGTCCTGAAATTGCATACTTTGAATGTTTGCATGAATTAAAGCTAATTGTTGACTTAATGTACGAAGGTGGATTAACGAATATGCGCCATTCTATTTCAGATACGGCAGAGTTTGGAGATTATGCAACAGGATCGAGAATTGTTACAGATGAAACGAAGAAGGAAATGAAGCGTGTTCTTACAGAAATTCAGCAAGGTGAATTTGCGAAGAAATGGATTTTAGAAAATCAAGCAGGGCGTCCGACGTATAACGCAATGAAAAAAGCAGAACAAAATCATCAATTAGAAAAAGTGGGAGCAGAGCTTCGTGAAATGATGAGCTGGATTCATGCACCGAAAGAATTAGTAAAGAAATAGAGTAAGAGAGTATAAATGAAAAATATGTAAGAGGGGATTTGACAAGATGAGAAGTGACATGATTAAAAAAGGTTTTGATAAAGCGCCGCACCGTAGTTTATTAAAAGCAACTGGTTTGAAAGATGAAGATTTTGAAAAACCATTCATAGCGATTTGTAATTCTTTTATTGAAATTATTCCAGGGCATAAACACTTGAACGAGTTTGGGAAACTTGTAAAAGAGGCAGTTCGTGCGGCAGGTATGGTACCATTCGAATTCAATACAATTGGAGTTGACGATGGTATTGCGATGGGACATATCGGTATGCGTTATTCTCTTCCGAGTCGTGAAATAATTGCAGATTCAGTAGAAACGGTTGTAAATGCACACTGGTTTGACGGCATGATTTGTATCCCAAACTGTGACAAAATTACACCAGGTATGATGATGGCGGCACTACGTATTAATATTCCGACTGTGTTTGTTTCAGGCGGCCCGATGGCAGCAGGAAAAACATCTAAAGGAGAAGTTGTTGATCTGAGTTCCGTTTTTGAAGGAGTAGGAGCTTATCAATCTGGGAAAATTTCAGAAGAAGAATTAAAAGATATTGAAGATCATGGCTGTCCATCTTGTGGCTCTTGTTCGGGTATGTTTACCGCGAACTCTATGAATTGTTTATGTGAAGTGTTAGGTTTAGCTCTTCCTGGTAACGGGAGTATTTTAGCAATTGATCCAAGACGTGAAGAGTTAATTAAACAAGCAGCAGAGAAATTGAAAATTTTAATTGAAAGAGATATTAAGCCGCGTGATATTGTAACGGAAGAAGCAATTGACGATGCTTTTGCACTTGATATGGCGATGGGTGGATCAACGAATACAGTATTACATACGCTAGCACTCGCACAAGAGGCAGGACTAGATTATGATATGAACCGTATTGATGCAGTTTCAAGACGTGTACCTCATTTATGTAAAGTAAGTCCAGCCTCAAATTGGCATATGGAAGATATTGATCGTGCGGGCGGGATTAGTGCAATTTTGAAAGAGATGAGCCGAAAAGAAGGAGTACTTCATCTTGATCGAATAACTGCTACGGGGCAAACATTAAGAGAAAATATTGCTGAGGCAGAGATTAAAGATAAGGAAGTTATTCACTCTCTCGAAAACCCTCATAGTGAGGAAGGAGGATTGCGTATATTAAAAGGCAACCTTGCGAAAGATGGAGCAGTTATTAAAAGCGGTGCAACAGAGGTAAAGCGTTTTGAAGGACCTTGCGTTATTTTTAATTCACAAGATGAGGCACTTGCTGGCATTATGCTTGGGAAAGTGAAAAAAGGAGATGTAGTTGTCATTCGTTATGAAGGACCAAGAGGTGGCCCTGGTATGCCAGAAATGTTAGCACCAACATCAGCAATTGCTGGAATGGGATTAGGTGCTGAGGTTGCATTATTAACGGATGGACGTTTCTCGGGTGCTTCACGTGGAATTTCAGTAGGACATATTTCACCAGAAGCGGCAGCTGGTGGAACAATTGCACTTCTTGAACAAGGGGATATTGTATGTATTGATGTTGAAGAACGCTTACTAGAAGTAAGAGTGAGTAATGAAGAATTAGATAAGCGTAAAAAAGAATGGAAACGACCAGAACCGAAAGTAAAAACTGGCTGGCTTGGACGTTATGCACAAATGGTAACATCGGCGAATACAGGGGCTGTCCTGAAAATCCCACATTTTGATTGAGCCAATTTAAAAGAGATAAGGATGATATATAATGGTGCAAAAGGTAAAGGAGAGAGTGAAAATTGAAGATATCTTAATGGCTCATAATTGCATGAAAGATATCGTTATTAAAACACCGTTACAACGTGATACAGTTTTATCTGAGAAATATGATTGTGACGTTTATGTAAAACGAGAAGACTTACAATTAATTCGCTCTTTCAAAATTCGTGGTGCGTACAATTTAATTCAAAGCTTACCGAAAGAAAAGTTGCAAAACGGTGTTGTTTGTGCAAGTGCTGGTAATCATGCGCAAGGAGTTGCTTATACGTGCAATTTATTGAAGATTCCGTCAAAAATATTTATGCCCACAACAACACCGAAACAAAAAGTATCACAAGTACAATTTTTCGGTGGTGATTTCGCAGAGATTGTATTAGTTGGTGATACATTCGATAGCTCTTTCCAAGAAGCACAGCGCTATTGTGAGGATAATAGAATGACGTTTGTTCATCCGTTCGATGATCCGTATGTTATTGCTGGTCAAGGAACAGTGGCAGTTGAAATTATGCATGATATGGAGAAATCGGTTGATTATATCTTTACAGCAATCGGCGGTGGTGGATTAGCATCAGGTGTTGGTACATATGTAAAAGGTGTTAGTCCTACTACAAAGGTTATTGGTGTAGAACCGATGGGAGCTGCATCTATGAAAGAGGCTTTTCTTCAAAATGATAATGTCGCATTGGAGAAAATAGATAGTTTTGTTGATGGGGCAGCGGTTAAAAAAGTAGGAAAGTTAACTTTTGAAACTTGTAGAGATGTAATTGATGACATTGTTTTAGTACCAGAGGGGAAAGTTTGTACGACGATTTTAGAACTGTATAAGAAAAATGCGATTGTAGCTGAACCGGCTGGTGCACTCTCTATTGCAGCCCTTGATCTATACAGGGATGAAATAAAAGGTAAAACAGTTGTATGTACGCTAAGTGGTGGAAATAATGATATTGATAGAATGCAAGAAATGAAAGAACGTTCTCTCATTTACGAAGGGTTAAAGCATTATTTCATCATTGAATTTCCACAGCGTTCAGGTGCGCTAAGAGAATTTCTTGATAAAGGATTAGGACCAGAAGATGACATTACGCGCTTTGAGTATATTAAGAAACATAATAAAGAAAATGGTCCAGCATTAGTCGGCGTAGAATTAAAACATAAAGAAGATTATGAGCAATTAATTACTCGCTTTAAAGAAAATAATATTCAATTTATGGAGCTTAATAAAAACCCTGTTTTGTTTGATTTACTTATTTAATAGAAGGAAAGAGTTAGCACCCAAATAAAAAAGATAGATACAAGCGGGGAAAAATAATGCTTGTTCTATCTTTTTTATAGTTAAACTAGATACTCATTAAATTCAAGAAGAATAAAGCTAGCTAACCAAAAAAATATCGCAATGCGAATAATTACATACATTGTAAATTCAAAGGGAGTAAGATTTCTCTCTCGCTTTATTTTTTTTAATAGTCTCACAGAATAAAAGGAACATAAAAGCAGGATTGCTATAGACATTTTATAGATGTTTTCTAAGAGGTTTATATTTTCTAATAACTCTTTCAGCATGTTCATCACCTATTCTATAAAGTATGTTACAGAGAAATAAATCTTGCGCTGTCTAGTTTCGTTTGTTTTTTATGTTCCCTGTATCATCAATTTCTACATCAGTTGAAATCGTTTGTAAATATTGTAGAGCTTTTTTCTTTTCTCCCTCATTTACAGGGGAAACTTGGTTGTTGCGAATGATATAAGGATTGAATGACATTTGGACATCCTTTCCTTTAAAAGTTAAAGTTAATACGCCAGTTTCAGCGCTTTTCCCATTCACATAACTCGGGAATAAAAAGTTACCTAATGAGTAAGCGATAGGAACTTTATTATAATACTCAAACCCTTGTAACCAATGTGGATGGCTTCCGACAATTGCGTTAGCTCCTGCTTCAACCATTTTAGGTACATATTGCTTTTGGTATTCTACCGGACGATTTGATTTTTCAACGCCCCAATGCATATAGACGATTAAATAGTCTGCATCTTTCTTTTGTTCTTTAATTGTTTTTGTTACAAGATTTAAATCATAGCCATTCGCAACGCCAGGTTTATTCTCACCAGCTACCCAATTAGAATCAGGCATAAATCGAACGAAGGAAAGAAATTTGAACTTTTTCCCTTTTACGGTCATTTCTCGTGCTGTATATGCATCTTTCGCATTTTTTCCGGCTCCAATGTAAGGGAACTTTAATTTTTCTACGTGAGAAATCGTATCTAATAATCCATCTTGCCCATAATCAAGTGTGTGGTTATTCCCGATATTTACGATGTCATATCCAGTGTTTTTAATGGCTTGTAGTGTAGATGGATCACTTTTAATCCAAAACAGTTGCCCAGGTGCTTTCTTTTCTTTCGTTGTAAATGCCGACTCTAAATTCACAAAAGAAATATCAGCTTTTTTTATTTCTTCTTTTACATGTTGGAATGGGTAATCAGCCCCATTCTTTTCGATTATAGGACGTAATTGCCAATCAAACATTGTATCACCAGAGAAGGTGAGTGTGATTTCTTGGTCTTCTATTTTCTTTTCGTTTTTTGAAGCGGTTTTACTAGATTTGTTTTGCAAATCGGGTTTGTCTTTTGCTTTTGAAATAAAAGAGTAATTGATTAATAAAACAATCGGTGTAATGAAAAAGGCTATTAACAAAAATCGTTTTAGTAAAGTTTTCATATATACCTTCCCTTTTAATATTATCCCGCAATTAAATTAACACTGAATCTATTAAAGGTAATTAAAGTTACAAAAAAATAGCGGGTTATGTAGTGGAAAACATTTGTTAATATTCTCAATATTAAGTTAACATATAGATAACCTGTAAATCAATGTATAAACCAAAATATAGAAATAAAGAATTCGAAGGGTGAAGAATGAGAAATGGTTATATTAGGAGCAGTTGTAAATGGGATTTGTATTATATTTGGTACTTTACTTGGTAAATTATTTAGTAGGATTCCAGAAAGTATGAAAGGGACGATAATGCACGCAATCGGTTTAGCGGTTACTGTGCTTGGGCTTCAAATGGCATTAAAAAGTGAAAACTTTCTTGTTGTCATACTGAGTTTAGTGATTGGTACGGTAATTGGAGAATGGTTACAATTAGAAGAAAAGTTAAAACATTTAGGGGATTGGCTAGAAAATAAAGTTGGATCGAAAGGGAAAGGTAGCATATCAGAAGGTTTTGTAACAGCTACTTTAATTTTTGCAATTGGCGCGATGGGGATACTTGGTGCACTTGACAGTGGGATTCGCGGAAATCATGATATTTTATTTACAAAAGCAATTATCGATGGATTCATTTCTATTATATTAACGACAACTCTAGGGGTTGGTGTAGTATTTTCAGCGATTCCAGTTATTTTATATGAGGGTGGTATTGCAGTTTTTGCAACACAAATTAATAGTTTTGTCCCGAAAGAATTAATGAACCAATTTATAGTAGAAATGACAGCTACGGGCGGCATTATGATATCTGCTATTGGATTGAACTTGCTTAGTATTATTAAAATCAAGGTGGCAAATTTACTTCCAGGTATATTGGTAGTGGGTGTAATTGTTTCAGCTATATATAGTTACGGTTTGTTAGTAAATTAGTAGAGGATGGAAATACATATGGAGGAATTTCAATTTACAAAACGTGTGCATAAAATATTGGAGATTGCAGCAAAAGAGAGTCAGTGTAACATAATTCACCCGGTCCATCTGTTTATAGGTATGTGTAAAGAAGGTACAGGAGTTTGAGCTGAGTTATTTATGTATTTGTTTCATAAAGTGGGTCCAGATTTTTTAGAAAAACTTTCGTTACGAAAACGATTCGATTTACATAATCAAGAATATAAAAAAGTAGGACAATATAAACTATCTTATAAAGCGATAGAAATTTTACAAATAGCGAAGAAACGTATGGAACGCTTTCAGCAAGTAGTAATTAATGAAGGACATATTATGTATGCATTATTTCGTGTAGATACAGATATTGGTGAATTTATACATACACAAATGCAAGAAGATATATTACGTATTACAGCTGCACCGAGAGACTTAGTGGTAGATTTAAATCGTTTTAAATCTATTTATAATACATTATTTTGTCATGTGAGAAGAGCTAGCCCTTCTGATTTTGATAAGTTATCACGATTTGTGGCGGATGAATTTGGTGAACGGTGGTTGCAGTCGGTTGATTATGGATTTCGGACATATAGCGAAAAGTTACCTATCTATATTGCACAGCAGGAGGAAGTGATAATTGGTTTTGCCTGTTACGATGTAGTGAGAGGAAAGAAAGGATTGTTTGGTCCAATGGGCATAGCGAAACAAAATCGTGTGAAAGGTGTAGGAAAAGAATTATTGCATCATTGTTTATATAATATGAAGCAAGATGGATATGAATATGCGATTATTGGACAAGCAGGTCCCATTGAGTTTTACGAGAGAAATTGTAATGCTCGTTTAATACCGATAGATAATAATTAACCAACTTCATCTAGAGGAGTTGGTTTTATTATGAAAATGATGTAGAGATGTAGTGATTTTTACTAGAAAATAGCGGGTTTTGTAGTAAATCTTGCATATAAAGCAAATTACTAAACTTTTGACAAGAAAGGGTGTAGAATGGGTATCTAAAGAAAGAAGGTGTGAAAATGGCCAGCTGGAAACGAAATTTAATGATTTGTTGGCTAGGTTGTTTTACCACTGCAGCCGGTATGAGTTTAGTAATTCCTTTCTTATCTTTTTATATTGAGGAATTAGGAGTAACTGGCACTTCAAGCATTGCACAGTGGTCGGGACTTGCATTTGGTGTAACATTTTTAATGGGTGCGATCGTATCGCCAATATGGGGAAAGCTTGGTGATATACATGGACGGAAACTGATGCTTATTCGTGCTAGCCTCGGTATGGCGATTATTATGACGCTTATGGGGTTTGTAACGGATGTGTATCAACTAGTCGCACTAAGATTTTTAATGGGAGCAGTATCTGGTTTCCTTTCAACAGCGATGACATTTATTGCAGCAGAAACTCCGAAAGAACATTCAGGTTGGGCGATTTCCACAATTTCAACTGGTGGTGTGAGCGGTTCGTTACTTGGCCCGTTACTTGGAGGTTATTTGTCTGAGTTAATTGGAATGCGTCATGTCTTTCTTGTTACAGGAGCTTTTTTATTCCTTTCCTTTCTCATCGTTTTTTTCTTCCTGCATGAAGAAAATCACTCTGCTCAAGCAAAAAAAACACAGCCGAAAAAAGTATGGACGATGGTCCCAGCGAAGCATTTAATTATTAGTTTATTTGTAACAACATTTATTATTCAACTTGCTAATATGTCAGTTCAACCAATTGTTACATTGTACGTAAAAAATTTAGTAGGTCCTCATACTGCACATATTGAAACAATTGCGGGTGCAGTTATGTCGGCGACAGGATTAGCAGTTATTTTGGCAGCACCAAGACTAGGAAGATTATCAGATCATATCGGTCCTCAAAAAACGTTAGTTGTAGCGTTGTTTGCAGCAGGAATTATTTTTATCCCGCAAGCATTTGTAACCTCAGCTTGGCAACTATTAATTCTTCGATTTTTATTAGGTATCGCACAAGCAGGATTATTGCCTTCCGTACAAACTCTACTAAAACAACATACACCAACCCATGTTACGGGACGAATATTTGGATATAATCAGTCGTTTCAGTTTTTAGGAAATATGATTGGTCCAGTGCTCGGGGGACAAATTGCAGCGCATGCAGGCTTCCAATATGTTTTCCTCTCTACATCATCACTATTATTTATTGCGTGTATCTGGGTTTATTTTCATAATAAGAACGAAGAAGTATCAGAGAAACGACATTTGGAAGTTAGTTAACTAAGTGAATGAAAAAGAAAAAGGATGAAGCAACGATTGCTTCATCCTTTTCTTTAAAATTGAAGACAGAGATAACTTAATGTACCAAGCTCATAACTACGGTGAATGACTTCACCGCTATTCTCGCCACTTCCCATTGCAATAAACAAAGGAACAAAATGCTCTGCTCTTGGTACTGCTAATTGTGCATGAGGGGCATTATTCTCCCAATTAAACAATGCATCTTTATCGTTATTCTGCATATGTTTAATAATCCAATCATCAAATTCAATTGCCCATTGTTCGGGTGTCGTTTGATTCCATTTCAAAGCTCGTAAGTTATGAACGGTAACACCGCTACCGATTATTAAAATATCTTCTTGTCCAAGTCCTTTAAGTGCTTCTCCAATGTTAAATTGCTCTTTTGCAGGAAGGAATGGATTGACTGAAATTTGGATGATAGGAATATTTGCTTCTGGATACATGCGGTGCAGAAGAGTCCATGAGCCATGATCTAAACCTCTCGTCATATTATGATGGACTGGAATACCTTTGTTTTTAAATTTTGTTTCTAACATAGATGCAATGTTAGAAGAACCTTTCGCACGATATTTGATTTCGTATAACTCAGGAGGAAAACCTCCAAAATCATAAATTGTTTCATATTCGTTATCTGATGAAGAAATTGTTAATACCTCACTTTCCCAGTGAGCAGTGAAAATAACAATCGCTTTCGGTTTATATGTTTCTCCAAGTTTTTTTAAAAACCTTGTATAGTCTGTATCTTGAATAGCAAGCATCGGTGATCCATGTGCTAAAAATAATGATGGCATCATATTAGAAACCTCCCAAAAATATAATAAGTTACTTTATGTAAGTAACTATATAATTTTATTTTAAGTTCGTCAACATAATAGTTATTGAGCTAATTGGAAAAGCGAGTCATTTGTCATAATGAAAGCAATTGCATATAATACATAATAAGAATAATGAATGGATATTCATTTTTTGATATACATAATAGAGTTGGGGGCTGACGAAATGAACGTACAGGAAAGTTTCGTTACGGCATTGGATGGATCGGAAATTTATTTACGTAAGTGGCTACCAGAAGGAGATCCGCGAGGGATTATTCAAATTGCACATGGTATGACAGAACATGCAGGTGTTTATACAGACTTTATTGCTGCGTTATTAAAAGCAGGGTATGGTGTTTATGCACATGATCATAAAGGGCATGGGAAAACAGTAAAAAGAGAAGAAGATTATGGTCATTTTGAACCAAATGTAGGTTGGAGTAAGGCTGTGTCTGATGTTATTTTTGTATCAGAAACAATAAGAAAAGAGCAGACATGCCCGTTATTTTTACTTGGACATAGTATGGGTTCTTTTTTATCAAGACGTGCTGTACAACTTAGAGGTGAACTATATGATGGATTTCTGATTTCAGGAACAGGTGGAAATCCAGGGCTTTTAGGAGCCGTTGGTCATAAAGTAGCGACAATCGAAATGAAATTGCGTGGGGCAAAAACGAAAAGTCCAATGTTAAACTTTTTATCTTTCGGAAACTTCAATTCGAACTTTAAGCCAAATCGTACAAAATTTGATTGGTTATCTTCAGATAATAATCAAGTTGATAAATATATTGCGGATCCGTTATGTGGTTTCATTTGTACGACGAGTTTTTACCGAGAATTATTTTCTGGAGTATTAGAAGTAAATAAACTAGAAGAATACAAGAAGACGCCAAAAAATCTTCCAATACATATATTCTCTGGTGATCGTGATCCTGTTGGCGATATGGGGAAAGGTGTAATAGAAGTATATGAAAACTATAAAAAATGTGGTGTGAAAGACGTGACACTACGTTTATATGAAAATGGTAGACATGAAATGTTTCATGAAGTAAATAAGGATGAAGTATTTAAAGATTTAATTTCGTGGTTAGATGCGCATAATAAATGAGAAAGATAATCCCAAACTGTTTGTAGTTTGGGATTATTTATTATACAGAAATAGGGGCAATAAATTCTTAAATTCACTTTACTTAATAAAAAATAAATCTTATTCTATATAATTAAACAGATAGCAAGCTCTGTGTAAGTAAGGAGATGAATGTATGAGATTTGGAATTATCGGTCCATCAGAAGATGAAATTACGCCTTTTATTGAAGAAATGTCTAATAAGGAAATAACGAATCTTGCGATGTTAACATTTCACAGTGGGAAATATGAGAATGTAGAAGTTGTTGCCTTATATTGTGGTGTATGTAAAGTTAATGCAGCTATTGCAACTCAAATATTAATCGATAAATTCAATGTAACGCATATTATTGTCACAGGTGTTGCAGGAGCAATCGACAAAGTATTGAAAATTGGAGATACAGTAATTTCAACAGAAATAGCATATCATGATGTTGATGAAGGGATATTAACTGAATATCATCCTTGGATGGAAAGTGTATATTTTAGAACGGATAGAAACCTGCTTGAATTAAGCAGAGAAGTGGTTGAGAACAATCAATTCGCTCAAAATGTTTATTTTGGAAAAGTTGTTACTGGAGAAGCGTTTATTAGTGAGAGTGGTCGTACAGAAATAATCTCTAAATACAATCCACTTTGTGTAGATATGGAAACTGCAAGTATAGCCCACGTCTGCTATGCAAATACGATTCCGTTTTTAGCAGTGAGATCAATAACAGATACAGAAGAAGCGTCTGGCATAGAAGTGTTCGAAGATAATTGTGTATCTGCTTCGCATAATTCAATTTATTTTGTTAAAAAGTTACTAGAGTCTTTAAAAAAATAAAGAAATATTGTATGAGAGGAAACCTCACTTTTCTGAAGTGAGGTTTTTTGTAGTAACGAAGTAATAGTGAATAAAACTAATTTTAAAAGTAACTTAAAATCAAACTTTTTATAAAGCAACAGATGCCTGTTCATAATAGTAGTATAATAGTGAATGAGGTGTTAATAGAATGGAAGATAGAACGTTAGGTTTATTACTAGATGTTGTTGGTGAATTATTTTCAGATGAAATTTCAATTGCTGTTTCGAATACGAAAGAATATATTTACTACCGGCCAAGTAAACGAATTGATTTAAAAATTAGTGTCGGGGATCCTATAAAGGAAGGAACGATTGCTCATAAATCGATGGTGATGAATCAAAAAACATCTGAGTTTATTAATCGGGATGTTTTTGGTATTCCTTATCATGGAATGGCTGTACCATTTTCAAACAATGGAAAGCTTGAAGGGTGCGTAACGGCAATTTATCCAGCTTTAACGGATGGAAAGTCAGTCGTTACTTTAAAAACAACAGACGGCTGGATTCCGGTTCCTTTTTCAAAGGTTATGTATTTAGAGGCTAAAGATAAAAAGACGTATGTGAATTCAGAAGAGTTATCAGGAACACATAAATACTCTCTACAAGAATTCGAATACTTGCTTCCGAAAGATTCATTTATTAGATGTCACCGTTCGTTTATTGTAAATGTTAATCATATTAAAGCGATTTATCCTGATACCCATTCTACTTTTGTACTTTCGATGGATAATGGTGAGAGGGTACCAGTTAGTCAATCATACGCTAGTTATTTCCGTAAGCTTCTAGGATTCTAAATTTTTCTGCTTTAGAACCTAGATTTGCTGTTCTGTCTGAATTTTCGGCATTGTATACTAAAATCCCTATTTTGATATTGTTAATGTGTAAAATAATTATGAATATTCAATGAGAGAGGGATTACATATGGAGAACAATTTAGATAGAATCAGAGATCAACGTCTAAAAGATCGGGTAGTTACACCTGAAGAAGCAGCTTCCTGGATTCAAAGTGGAATGACTTTAGGCTTAAGTGGGTTTACACGTGCAGGTGATGTGAAAGCAGTCCCATTTGCGCTTGTAAACCGAGTTAAGAATGATGAATCTTTTAAAGTAAATGTTTATACTGGGGCTTCTTTAGGCTCGGATGTAGACAAATTATTTGCTGAGGCAGGAATTTTAGGGAAACGATTGCCTTTCCAAGCTGATGCGACAATGCGAAAAGGAATTAATAACGGAGACTTTTTATTTGTAGATCAGCACTTATCTCATACAGCAGAGTTACTTCGTGCTGACGTTCTGGATATAGATTTCGCTATTTTGGAAGCGGTTGCGATTACAGAGGACGGAATGATTATTCCAACCACTTCAATTGGAAATTCCTTAGCGTTTTCCTTAAATGCTAAGTCTATTATTATTGAAATGAATATGGCTCAATCCGCGCAATTAGAGGGGCTACATGATCTATATGAACCAGGTAAACAAGGAGAGAGGCTTCCAATTCCGCTTGTGAAAACGGATGACCGAATTGGAACAATCGGTATTCCAATTGATCCTGAAAAAGTAAAGGGAATTGTGTTTACGAATCAATTGGATTCGCCATCGACAATTGTTCCTCCGGATGAAGAAACTGTTATTATGGCACAGCATTTAATAGAATTCCTTCGAGAAGAAGTCAAAGTAGGCCGATTAACAAATCGTTTAGCGCCGTTACAATCAGGAATTGGTTCAGTGGCTAACGCCGTATTACATGGAATGTTAGATTCAGAATTTGAAGATTTAGAAGTATATTCCGAGGTTTTACAAGATGCAGTTTTTGATCTTATGGATGCTGGAAAAGTCAATTTTGCTTCTTGTTGTTCTATCACGCTTTCTGAAGAGAAAATGCAACAAGTATTTTCTAACTTTGAAAAATATCGTGACAAATTAATGATGCGTCCACAAGAGATTTCCAATCATCCTGAAATCATTCGTCGCCTTGGATTAATCTCAATTAATACTGCATTAGAATTAGATATATACGGAAATGTTAACTCTACTCACGTTTTAGGTACAAAAATGATGAATGGTATTGGTGGGTCTGGTGATTTTGCAAGAAATGCTCGCTTAGCTATCTTTGTTACTAAATCGATTGCGAAAGGTGGTAACATTTCAAGCATCGTTCCTTTTGTTTCTCATGTAGACCATACTGAACATGATGTAGATGTTATCGTCACTGAACAGGGGTATGCTGACTTAAGGGGACTTGCGCCAAGAGAAAGAGTGGAACTTATTATTGAGAATTGCGTACATCCAATGTATCGTGCCCAGCTACGAGCTTATTACGAAGAAGCAAAAACAAGAGGTGGACAAACTCCTCATATTTTAGAAAAAGCTTTTTCTTGGCATACGAACTATGCTAAAAATGGAACAATGCTTGAAGCGGTAGTAGAAACTGTATAGGTGTGTATCGTACGAAATAGTAAAATGAATGAGTGAGCTTGAAGATTAAATTTTAGAAAAAGAGAACGCCGACTTTTAGGGATGGCGTTCTTTTTCTTTAAATAAATTGTTAAAAATCGTACTGATTATAATAAAGATTTATAAAAGTAATTTCTAATTTATGAAAATAAAAGGTTTTTTGAAGTGCATTCCGAATCAATTTAGTAGTTTACATATTGAAGGTGAGGAAAAAGAATCATGAAGATAAGAGAAGCGTTATTAAGGGAAGCAAATGAATTAAGTGAATTCGCACTACATTCAAAAGCAACGTGGAATTATAGTGAAGAATTCATACTTGCTTGTAAGGAAGATTTAACAATTACGGAAGAGTACATAAAAAATAATTTTGTATATGTTTTAGAAAACGATAATGCGAAGATTGGTTTCTTCTCATTTTTACATAATGATAAAGCTCTCGATTTCTTGTACATTCATCCTCATTACAAAGGAAAAGGTTACGGGAAAATACTTTGGGAGTATGTAATAGAAAAAGCCAATGAACTTGGATTAAAAAGTTTTACAATTGATAGTGATCCGAATGCAAAAGGATATTACTTAAAAATGGGAGCACAGTTAATAGGAGAGACACCATCAACTGTCTTTAAGGGTCGTTTACTGCCTCTTTTGAAATATGATGTGTAAAACTATTAATAGTAGGGGAAGATTAGAATGGATGATGTAAAGGAAAAAAGAATATATGAAGCACTAATAAAATCGTGGTCGATTGAAACAAGTTCAAAGTGGACAATTGAAAATCCAGCAAAGGGACAATGTGGTGTTACAGCTCTTGTCGTTCAAGACATATACGGAGGAGAAATTAAAAAGACAAAAGTAAGAGAGGTATGGCACGTTTATAACTTTATAGATGGGCAGAGATTTGATTTTACAGAGACTCAATTCAATGGGAAATTGAATTATATGGATGAAAAGTCAAATCGGGAAGCAGCATTTGCAGATACAAATGAAAAGCAATATAGCATTTTGAAGGAAAAAATAACAAAAGAATTAAAATTATCTTTTGACTCTTAATCTTTAATAAGTTACTATAATGGTGGTAACTTATTAAAGGGAACTTCATAGAGTTGAAAGGGGAAATACTTTTGAAAACAACTTATGTAAACGCTACAATAGTAACGATGAATGAACAAAATGAAGTGATAGAAAATGGATATATCATTGTAGAAAATGATCAAATTATAGATGTGAAGAGCGGAGAATTCGCTAATGATTTTGAAGTAGATGAAGTAATTGACATGAAAGGAAAGTGGGTTTTACCAGGGCTTGTAAATACACATACACACGTTGTAATGAGTCTCTTAAGAGGTATTGGAGATGATATGTTATTACAACCATGGCTTGAGACGAGAATTTGGCCACTTGAAAGTCAGTTTACTCCAGAGCTTGCGGTCGCTAGTACGGAATTAGGATTACTTGAAATGGTGAAAAGTGGTACAACATCATTCTCTGACATGTTTAATCCAATTGGAGTAGATCAAGATGCAATTATGGAAACGGTATCAAGAAGTGGGATGCGAGCTGCTGTTTCAAGAACTTTATTTAGCTTCGGAACGAAAGATGATGAAAAGAAAGCCATTGAAGAAGCTGAAAAATATGTAAAGCGTTACTATAACGAAAGTGGCATGTTAACTACGATGGTTGCACCGCATAGTCCATATACATGTTCCACAGAATTATTAGAAGAATGCGCACGTATTGCAGTAGAAAATCAAACGATGGTTCATATTCATCTTTCGGAAACAGAGCGTGAAGTACGTGATATTGAAGCACAGTACGGAAAACGTCCAGTAGAATATGCAGCAAGTTGCGGGTTGTTTAAACGCCCAACAGTTATTGCACACGGTGTAGTATTAAATGAAAATGAACGTGCATTTTTAGCAGAACATGATGTTCGAGTAGCACATAATCCGAATAGTAATTTAAAACTAGGATCTGGTATAGCGAATGTAAAAGCGATGCTAGAAGCAGGAATGAAAGTAGGAATTGCAACAGATAGTGTGGCATCAAACAACAATTTAGATATGTTTGAAGAAATGCGTATAGCGACTTTACTACAAAAAGGTATTCACCAAGATGCAACAGCTTTACCGGTTGAAACTGCTCTTACACTTGCGACTAAAGGAGCTGCTGAAGTAATCGGGATGAAACAAACAGGGTCACTTGAGGTTGGGAAGTGTGCCGATTTTATCACAATTGATCCATCTAATAAGCCGCATTTACAACCAGCAGATGAAGTGTTATCGCACCTTGTATATGCTGCTAGTGGAAAAGATATAAGCGATGTAATCATTAACGGAAAACGTGTCGTTTGGAATGGAGAATGTAAAACGTTAGATGAAGAGCGTATTATATTTGAAGCGAGTCGTTATAAACGAGGTTTGCAAAGATAGATAATTATGTGGCAGTTGAAAAAGCTATCCTTTTAAAAGGATAGCTTTTTTCTTGAACGAATAAATATTCAAAAGAATGTCGCATCTTTCTGTTAGTATTTCTGCTATAATATATTACGCTTTATAATATTTTATATTTAAGGAGAACAACTCATGAAGCGAAAAAAGAGCCATTTAATGGTAATGGCACTTGTTACATCTTTATTTTTAGCAGCTTGTAATAATAAAACGAATAAAAGTGACACAGAGGCTAAAAAACAAGTGTTAAATGTAACAGTATCAGAAGAAATTCCTTCTCTGGACACTGCGAAAACGATGGATGGTACATCAGCGCACGTTATGCAGAATATATTTGAGGGGTTATATGTATTAAATGATCAAGATCAGTCTACTCCAGCCATAGCAAAATCGTTTGAAAGAAGTGAAGATGGTAAGAAATATACATTTGACTTGCGTAAAGATGCAAAATGGTCAAATGGGGATAATGTAACAGCAAATGATTTTATATTTGCGTGGAAACGTGCAATTAACCCTGAAACAGCATCTCAATATGCGTCCATGCTCTTTTATGTGAAAAATGCGAAAGAGATCAATAAGGGAACAATGCCTCTTGATGCACTTGGGGTTAAAGCAATAAATAATTATACGTTAGAAGTTGAACTCGAACAGCCGGTTCCGTATTTTTTACAGTTGTTAGCACTACCTATATACTTACCACAGCATGAAGCATTTTTGAAAGAACAAGGAAACAATTATGCATTGGAACCTAGTAATCTCATATATAACGGTCCATTTGTATTAGAAAAATGGAAGCATGAACAAGAGTTTCAATTAAAGAAGAATGCTACATATTGGGATCGAAAGAAAGTGAAATTAGACGAAATAAACTTTCATATCGTAAAGGATACAATGACAGCTGTAAATTTATATGAAGCCGGAGATTTGGATCGAGTACCTATTAATTCGCAAGTTGTAGATAAGTATAAAGGGAATAAGGAATTACATATGTCGAGTGATCCTGGAATTGCTATGCTTCGTTTTAATGAAAAAAATACCGCGTTAGCAAATAAAAAGGTGCGTCAATCTATTTCATTAGCGTTAAATAAAGATGATTTCGTTGCTCACTTTATTAATAACGGAGCAAAACCTGTAAGCGGGCTTGTACCAGTTGGTCATGTAAATGAAGTGACCGGTAAAGATTTTAGAAAAGAAAACGGAGATCTTTCTTCATATGATTTGCAAAATGCGCAAAAAATTTGGGAAGAAGCGAAAAAAGAGCTTGAAGTAGAGCAAGTAAACCTCGAGTTTTTAACGTTTGAACAAGATAATGCAAAACGGATGGCAGAATATATAAAAGGTGATTTAGAAAAGAATTTGCATGGATTAACGATACAAATTAAACAACAGCCATTTAAGCAAAAATTACAGTTAGAACAAACAGGTGATTACGATATAACTATGGCAAATTGGGGACCTGACTATAAAGACCCAATTAGTTATTTAGAGTTATTTACGACAGGGAATCCGAATAATAAAATGAATTATTCTAATGTTCGTTACGATGAATTAATAAAGAAAGCGAAAACGGATTTTGTACTAGATACGGAAAACCGATGGGAAGCGTTGCGAGAAGCCGAGCAGGTATTATTAGAAGATGCTGCGGTGGCGCCGCTTTATCATATTGGCTCAGCGTATGTACAAAAGGATTATGTAAAAGGGATTGAAAAACATCAATTTGGTGGTGTTTATACTTATAAGAATGCTTATATTGCTAATGAGTAAATACAAAAAACCTTACTTTTTAAAAGTAAGGTTTTTTACAAATGAATTCTATTAAACCAATTTTAATAAAGCGTAAAAATTCGTATCATATGGGATATCATCTTGATACATATAATTTTTTAGAACGCCTTCTTTTTCAAAGCCTAATTTTAATAGTACCTTATTGGAAGCTTCATTTTCAAGAAATACAATTGCCCCGATCCGCTTTAAATGAATCGTATGGAAACCGTATGATATAACCTCAGAAACAGCTTCAGTCGCATATCCTTTTCCCCAGTGTTCAGGCAAAAAGGCATAACTTATATTGGCTCGTTTATGCTCAGAAGACCAATCGTGAAAACCAATGGTACCGATGAGTTCTTTCTTGTCTTTTAATTCGATTCCCCATTTTATACCGTTTCTTGCATTGTAACTCAACTTAAAGTTATGAATGATTTGTTTCACTTGATCAACATCTTGTAACGGTTTTTGGCCATAATAGCGCAGTACATTAGTATTAGAAAAGCATTGTAGTATACGCGGTGCATCTTCTTCGGTCAGTTCTCTTAAAATAAGTCTTTCAGTTTTTAATAAAGGAAACATATTTTCGCTCCTTTTCACATGAAAATAGAATGTATTTGTTATTATATAATTTAATCTGAAAATAAAGATTATTCAAGGTGTAATGGTAGATTTGATTTATGATAAACTTAGATGTGGAATATATTTCAAAAAAGAGGTTTGGAAATGGAAAAAAATTCAATATTAATTGTAGATGACGATAAAGATATTATTCAATTTATTAATGTGAATTTAAAACAAGAAGGTTTTAAAGTTTTTAGTGCTCATAACGGAGAAGAGGCTTTAAAAATAATAAATAATAACAGTATCCAACTTGCTATTTTGGATATTATGATGCCACAAATGGATGGGATAGAATTGTGCAGAAGGATTAGAGAAAAACATAGTTTACCAATTATGTTCTTAAGCGCAAAATCATCGGACGTAGATAAAGTAATTGGATTTAGTACTGGGGCAGATGATTATATTGTGAAGCCGTTTAGTACAATTGAATTTATAGCGAGAGTGAAAGCTCAATTAAGAAGGTATACATATTTCAATCAAAATGCTGTCCAAGTAATAGAAAAGAAAATAAATATTAGAGGTTTAGAAATAGATGAAGTGTCTAGAACAGTAATGTTATATGGAGAAACAATCAATCTTACGAAAACTGAATATGATATTTTGTACTTAATGGCTGCTGCAAAGAATCGTGTGTTTACTATTGAAGAAATATATGAGAGCGTTTGGAAAGAAAGAGCCTATGAAAGTAATAATACAGTAATGGTTCATATTGCAAGATTAAGAAATAAAATTGAAGAGAATCCAAAAGAGCCGAAGTTTATTCAAAATGTTTGGGGAGTCGGATATAAAATTGAAGATTAAATCATTACAAAGCATTAGAACTAAGTTTTTTATCGCATTCATATGTAGCATTTTGTTAGCAACTGTAAGTATAATAGCGTTTCAAATTGTAATTGGAAATATATATAGTCATGTTACTGCGTTAGAGGAAAAATATTCATTTTTATATTTTATAGTTTTTTTGATTTTTACTACAACATACTTTGCATTCATGACAAAAACGATGATGAAAAGATTATCTCAAATTAATAAGAACGTGAAGAAAATAAGTGATGGTAATTTTGAAATACATATACCTATTTCGAAAAGCGATGAGATTGGTGAACTAGCGGCAAATGTTAATAGAATGGCGAAAAGTTTAAAAGAGTCTATTGAGAATGAAAAAAATCACAGGAAATGAAAAATGAAATGATTAGTAATATTTCTCATGACTTACGAACGCCAGTAACAACTTTAATAGGTTATGCGGACCTGTTAGGAAATAAACTTCATTCAAATGGAGAAGAATGTGAAGAGTATGTAAGTATATTAAAGCGAAAAAGTTATGAATTAAAAAATCAAGTAGATGATTTATTAGAATACTGTCAAATAAATTATAGAGAAATCGAATTACATAAAAGTGTAGTAAATATGAAAGCGTTCATTGAACAAATCATGATTGATTTTGTACCACTACTAGATGATGCCGATATGAGCTTTTGTATTAACGGTGATAAGGAGTTACATGTGGAAATGGATGTAGCGCTTATGGTGAGGCTATTCGAAAATGTAATTAGTAATAGTATTATGTACGGGAAAGACGGAAAACAGATTTTGATTCAAGTTTCTAAAAGAGACATGAATGTTGAAATAGAAATTAAAAATTTTGGACAATGCATTCCGAATGAGGACCTTCCTTACGTTTTTGAAAAGTTTTATCGTGGTGAAAAATCACGTAGCTCTCATACGGGTGGGAAAGGAATAGGACTTGCAATTTCGAAAAGTATAGCACAGCTCCATCAAGGGGATATAACTGTACGTAGTAACGATAAAGAAACAGTTTTTACTGTAAAATTACCGCAGTATAAAAAAGTAAGAAAGTCGTAAGTATTTCTTTCATATGTCGTAATTTTTACTTTGTATCATTGAGAAAAAGGATATGAGAGTAGGGATACGACATGTGGAAGAAATTTTTATTAGTAATTATAGTTCCTTTTTTAATTATAAGTTGGAGTTTAATTTATGTAGCTAATGGTGTTACATCAGTCTTTGTTTGGTGGTGTATACAGGCTTTTAGTGTAATTTCAGTTTTTCTCTTAATAGGATCAGTAATAATGTTTTTTTTGAACGGCATTTTTAGAAAGCGGATAGATAGAACGCTACTTTTAATTATTCTGTTTTCTATCATTGGAGCTTGGCCTGTCGGTTGGTTTGCTAATATAGGTAGAATTGCTTATCCAGCAGATGTACAGACTATGAGTCCTAAAATAGTCGTTCGTTTTCCCTTAAATGAACGAGCACTAGTAGGATGGGGTGGTGATCGGTTAGAAACGAACTATCACGTTATAAAACCGAATGAAAGGTGGGCATATGATATTCTTATTCCGCCTGCTGAAGCGAAAAGTAGTAATTTAGGGGATTATGGAATATATGGAGCGAAAGTAATGGCACCAGCTTCTGGAACAGTTGTATCTATCAATAATGATGAAAAAGATGTAGTTCCAGGAGAGGATGATTTTCAGTCAATGGCGGGGAATCATATTTATTTACGACTAGATGAATCAGGGACATTTATGGTTCTGGCCCATTTAAAGAAAGGATCAATTAAAGTGAGGGAAGGCCAACATGTAAATGAAGGAGAGGTTCTAGCCCAAGTCGGTAACTCCGGAAGTTCAAGTGAGCCGCATTTACATATTCATCATCAAAGGCAGGATCCATCAAATGTGAGCATATTTCTTGCGGAAGGATTACCACTTTACTTTCGAACTGAGAAAGGTGTGATAATGCCAGAAAGAGGTACATACATAAGTGGTAATGAAAAAAGGTATTCCAGTTTTATTGGAATACCTTTTTCTATTACCCTACAAACGTTTGATACAGTAAGAAAATATTTAAAATGATAACAAGTGCAGCAATGATCCAAGCGATAAAGGTTGTTATGCGGTGATTAACGAGCGCACCCATAATTTTTTTATTGCTTGTAAACATAATAAGTGGCACTAATGCAAAAGCAATACCAAATGATAAGACGACTTGGCTCATGACTAGAGCGTAAGTTGGATTTACACCTAAAGCGATAATAACTAATGGTGGAATCATTGTAATAAAGCGGCGTAAGTATAACGGAATATGCATTCGAATGAAACCTTGCATAATAATGTCACCTGACATTGTACCGACAGAAGAGCTAGATAGTCCTGCTGATAAGAGCCCAATTCCAAATAAAGCAGCTGATACAGGACCGACTAAAGTACTGAACTGGTTAAAAGCAACATCAAGGTCTTCAACATGTAAGCCATTTTTAAAGAATAGTGCAGCTGCTACAATTAACATACTTGCATTAATTGCTCCAGCGATAACCATTGCAATAATAATATCGATAAATTCGAAACGAAAAATCTTTTTCTTTTGTTCGTCAGTTGTTCCAACCACGCGGCGTTGTGTTAATGCAGAATGCAAGTATATTGCATGCGGCATTACTGTCGCACCTAATATCCCTGCTGCAAGTAATATACTGTCTACACCTTGGAATTTCGGAATAAATAGTCCTGAAAGAAGGGGACTTAATTCTGGTTTTGCATAAAAAACTTGGATTCCAAATGCTATTACTACAATAAAAATCATCCCTGTAATAATAGCTTCTAGTGGGCGAAATCCTCTACGTTGAAATTCAAGGATAATAAATGATCCGGCTGCTGTAATTAAAGCGGCAGGTAGCATCGGGATTCCAAATAGTAAGTAAAGCCCCAATGCAGCTCCAATAAATTCCGCTAAATCTGTAGCCATAATAACTAATTCACCTTGTATCCATAAGCCGATAGACACAGGCTTTGGAAAGTTTTCACGAGCTATTTCGGGTAAATTGTTTCCTGTAGCAATTCCTAATTTAGCCGATAAAGTTTGGATTAATACAGCCATTAAGTTAGAAGCGAATATAACCCATAATAGTAAATATCCATATTGTGAACCAGCTGCGATATTTGTAGCAAAGTTGCCAGGATCAATATAAGCAACGGACGCGATAAAAGCGGGCCCTAAAAATGGTAACAGTCTTTTCCAGCCTTTTGTTTCTCCACTTAAAGCTAAGTGAGCTGATTGTACAGTTGTACTTTCAGAAGGGAGATGTTCATCTTTTGTTATATCTTTATTCATAGTAGTTTTCCCCTTTAAAATGTTAACTTGATGAAATTATTGTATTTATTCTTACTCATTATTTCAATACATTTAAATATGTTATGTGATAATTTTATTTGAACACGAAAGTTTCCTTAATGCAAATTATATGCCTTTATGCAATGGATGGTGTAATAACGTAAAAAAAATTGGGAGTTTATGGTGTGATGACGTGGGGAAACATAATGAATTAAAGGGCTGTTTTTGAAATTTATGTGAACATAAAGCCGATAATACAGCATATTAATTGATGGAATTGCATTTGTATGATATATAATATATTGGGATTACAACATAACCATAGTGTTTTGGTGTGTGTAATCTTGTTTTTTATTTTGTTAACTGATAGAAAATAGTATAAAGAAAAGAAAATGGGATTCATTTTCTTATTATATATGTTTTGATATGAACGTTAACTTATACATGATTTTAAAAATTAGATAGGTGGTAGAAATACATTGGCAACTACAAAACCATACAGAGTATTACTATATTACATGTACACAACAATTGAAAATCCAGAAGAATTTGCTGCAGAGCATTTAGAATTTTGTAATTCACTTGAATTAAAAGGAAGAATTCTTGTAGCAAAAGAAGGTATTAACGGAACTTGTTCTGGAACTGTAGAGCAAACAGAGAAATACATGGAAGCAATGAACAATGATCCACGTTTTGATGGTATCGTATTTAAAATAGATGAAGAAGAAGGCCATGCATTCAAGAAAATGCACGTACGTCCTCGTCCAGAATTAGTTACACTTCGTCTAGAAGATGACATTAACCCACACGAAATAACTGGCAAGTATTTAGAGCCAAAAGATTTTTATGAAGCAATGAAACAAGAAGATACAGTTATCATTGATGCACGAAATGATTATGAATTTGATTTAGGACACTTCAAAGGTGCGATTAAACCTGATATTGAATCATTTCGTGAATTACCAGATTGGATTAGAGAAAACAAAGAAACCCTTGAAGGTAAAAAGATTTTAACTTACTGTACAGGTGGAATTCGTTGTGAGAAATTCTCAGGTTGGTTAGTTCGTGAAGGTTATGAAGATGTAAGTCAGCTTCACGGCGGAATTGTAACGTACGGAAAAGATCCAGAAGTACAAGGTGAGCTTTGGGATGGACAATGTTACGTGTTTGATGAGCGTATCGCTGTTCCAGTAAACCAAAAAGAACATGTTATCGTTGGTAAAGACCACTTTACAGGTGAACCATGTGAGCGCTATGTAAACTGTTCAAATCCAGAATGTAATAAGAAAATTTTATGTTCTGAAGAAAACGAAGCGAAATATTTACGTGCATGTTCTCATGAATGTCGTGTAAGTCCACGTAACCGCTACGTAATACAACATGAATTAACGGAAGAGCAAGTAGCTGCTGCATTAGAGAAAATCGAAGCAGGGAAGTAAGCTGAATTCGTTTAATAAAAAAAGGTACTCCAAGTTTTATTTTGGAGTACCCTTTTTTTATTATCCAGTCCTGTCATTTGTCGGTAAGTCGATATATTTAAAAAATCGCTGATATATCTTAAAAATCACTGATATATTTCGAGTTGCGCCGATATAATCGGAAAATCGCTAATAAAAATTTCATTTACTGCAGCATACCATGTATTTGAAAATAACCTTCTTTAATTTTTATCCTCTTTTTCTTTTACAGCAGACAGTACCGTTTGTTTTACCCAAGCTTTTCTTTGTTTATGCTGTAGACCCCATTGATATAAACTTTGGGCTCCTAAAATAAGTGAAATGACAATGCCGCTAATCGCAATTAATAGAGCGAAAAATTCAAGAGGTGAAGATATTTTGTTTGAATCGGTGTTTCTTAAAAGGTCGATCATAGTAAACCCTAACATTTGGCCCACTACAGAGTAGAGCGTTAAAATTAATAATAAAAGGCTATCTTTTTTAGAGGCGACATTTTCTTGATATTTAAACAAACTATCAAGATTTTGTTTCGCGTTCGAGTATAAAACCTCAATATTAAAAAGTTTTCTTAAGCGGAAGAAAATATCTTCACTTTGTGATTGGGATACTAATTCTAAAGAAAAATAATTAGCAGTGAACGAATTGATCGAATAAATTAATTTCTCTATTTCATTAGTATCTTGTTCAATATTTAGCTCAGCATAGGCGTTTGCCATTTTTAATAAAACAATTTTATGGAATAGGTTTAATAATAAAGCGTAATAAAATTCCCCGTACATTTGACTAGCAAGTTTAGAGATTTCGCGTTCTCCTTCATTTGTTACACATGTAAAAATATGTTCTTCCATTATGAAATAACGATTTGGAGCCCATCTCTGGTAAGCGTGTTTTTTTAAATAGTCATGAATGTAAGGAAGGTTATTTGCGCTTACATATGGTTTACCATCACTTGTTAATCCGGAAAGACTGGAAGTACGATAAACATCCACTTCATTAAATTCCATACCTTCTTTTAGTGACAATAAAGTTTGAACGTACATTCTTTGGTCTTCAAAGAAAGGGAAGGTTTGAAAGTATGAACTTCTTAATCTCTTCTTTTCAAAGAAATCAGTTACGCCATGAAATAAATAACCAAAAATGAATTTTTCAACTTGGGAATACTTTTTTCCGTTACATTCAATACAAATAGATTCATTTGTATCAGTTTTAGTTTCAAGTACACGGAAGCGAGCAGCGAATTCGATTGCTTCAGATAAAGTCATATTTGGAGCAGTGTTTACTTTTGTTCGAATTGTTAAGAAGCCAAGTTCATAAGGACAAAGTGTTACATCAATAGAGTGTATCTTGAATGGAATTGAAATAAGGTTTGTTGTTAAATGTCCAGTTAAGTTAAGATCCTTTGAATAACGTTGCAAGCCCTTTTGATGCTCTGAGTGAGGAAAGAGAATTTTATTTGTAAATGAAAGATAGTATGCTTCCATATTTTGATGTGAAACTTTAAACTCCCCATAATATGTATTTTCATCATCGAGATGATCGAGCCGAAAAGGACGAAAATCGTTTTTTTGTAAGAAAGGGAACATATTTTGTTCATATCCAGTTTTAAACGAAAACGGGAATATAAATTGAAATATAGCTGTTGCTACACCTTTTTCCTCAATTGCTTGTATTGCCTCCATCTACATTGTTTCCTTTCCATATATGCTATAGAAACAACATGCCCAAATTTATTTGAAAATAACCACTGTTTTATACTTGTTTAAGAGTGAAAATTCAGCTTATTTAGCAGGGAACATGTATAATGTTATGTATACTAAAAGTTATAAAATTGTATTTTAAAAAGGGGGATGCTGTATGCGGATTTTAGTATTAGGCGCTGGTGGAGTCGGAGGATTTTTGGTGGCAGATTAGTCGAGAAGGGAGAAGATGTCACGTTTCTTGTTCGTAGTAAACGGAAAAAACAATTAGAGGAAAGAGGACTTGTAATCCGAAGTGTTAACGGGGATTTTTCCTTCCAACCGAAATTAATAACGAAAGAAGAGAGAACTTCTCAATTTGATGTTATTTTATTTTCAACAAAAGCGTATCACTTAAACGAGGCTATTCAAGATTTGAAGCCGTTTGTTGGTGAAAATACTGTAATCATTCCATTGTTAAATGGTATCGCTCATTTATCACTACTACAAAAAGAATTCGGCGAAGAAAAAGTAATTGGCGGTTTATGCTTTATCGAGACGACGTTAAACGATCAAGGAGAAATTGTACAAACTAGCGCTGCCAACAGACTTGTGTTTGGAGAAATTAAGTCTCAAAATTCAGAGAGAGTAAAGCATATTTCTAAAGCATTTTCAGGTACGAAATCTAGTTTTGTTTTAAGTGAAAATATTACGCAAGATATGTGGCATAAATATTTATTTATTACTGTAATGTCAGGTGTGACAACGTTAATGCGTGCACCAATTGGACCAATCCGTGAAAGTGAAGGCGGCCGTGATTTTATCCGTAATGTGTTTGAGGAATCTGTACAAATCATGAGAGTATTAGGAGCTCCAGTAAAGGCTAAAATTGCCCAGGAACATATGAAAACGATTGATAAAATTTCGTATGATATGAAGTCATCAATGCAACGTGATATGGAAAAGGGTTCGTTTATTGAAGGGAAGCACTTGCAAGGATATTTACTGGATGTAGCAGAGCAATTTTCTATAGCGGCACCATTATTAGGCACTATATATCAAAATTTAAAGGTGTATGAAGAGATGACCTTTAACAAATCTGTAATAGAATTAGATGTATGAAAAAATAAAAAAGATAGCAATATATAAGTGTATTGCTATCTTTTTTATTTTTTTGTATGACAAATTATTTATTTCTTTTCGTTCTATCTGTCAAATTTATTTCCTGTTCACGTTTACCATATAACTGATTAATTTCATTTGCTACTGCATCTAAATATGAATCGGAAAAAATAGGCTTCTTTTTTTAGACATATGGGTCTCCTTTGCGGATTTTTAATATTCATTATGTATATTTCTCAGCGGATTATGCGCAATCATTTTAATTTTTTTCTTATTAAAAATTTTTGTTTACTTTTTGAAAATAAAGGAGTATTATAATCCACAGTTTCAATTTTCTAAATCGCTGAAACCGCATGGTACGGGGGACCCGTTTTTACGGATTAGTACATAATCCGATGGGGTGAATCCTTGAAAAAGGTAGGGCTACTCATAGGCCCGAATCCGACAGCTAACCTCGTAAGCGTTATATTGAGAAGGAAGGTGGAGCTTGTGCGACAAAAAAAATAATGTCTACAAGTCTATTTCGCTATGGCTTGTAGACATTTTTTGTTTTCTGAAGAAATAGTTTACTGGCTGTAACAAGCAGAAAAGTTCGTACAAAATTATTGGAGAGTGGACAGCATTGGTTTCATCTATTAAAAGATTTTTAATTGGAAGACCGTTAAAATCAACAGAGCTTGGAGAACAAAAGCTTAATAAAACGAAAGCTTTAGCTATTTTATCTTCTGACGCATTGTCATCAGTTGCTTACGGTCCAGAACAAATTTTAATTGCTTTAGCAGGTGTGGGAGCGATCGCTTATTGGTATTCCATTCCGATCGCTGTTGGGGTATTAGTATTATTGACAGCCCTTATTTTATCTTATCGTCAAATTATTTTTGCTTATCCGCATGGCGGGGGAGCGTATGTTGTATCAAAAGAAAATTTAGGGATGAATCCAGGCTTAATTGCTGGAGGATCTTTATTAGTCGACTATATTTTAACTGTTGCGGTAAGTGTATCTGCAGGTACAGATGCGCTAACATCTGCTTTTCCTAGTTTACATGCACATAATGTAATCATTGCGATTATATTTGTTATATTTATTACCATCTTAAATTTAAGAGGAGTAACGGAATCAGCTTCCGTTTTAGCATATCCTGTTTATTTATTTGTTTTAGCACTATTTATATTAATTGGTGTAGGCATATATAATATTTTGACTGGTCACGTTTCGCAGGCTTTACACACGCCGATCGGAACGCCGGTTGCGGGCATTAGTTTGTTTTTACTGTTAAGAGCATTTGCATCAGGTAGTTCTGCTTTAACAGGTGTTGAAGCAATTTCAAATGCAATTCCGAACTTTAAAGATCCTGCGCCAAACAATGCTGCAAAAACATTGCTTGCAATGGGTGCATTACTTGCTGTGTTATTTTCAGGAATTGTATTTTTAGCTTATTATTACGGAGTGACGCCGAGTAAAGAAGTAACAGTTGTTTCTCAAATTGCTGAACAAACATTTGGACGTAATTTCATGTACTATTTCATACAAGGTACAACAGCTTTAATATTAATTCTCGCAGCTAATACAGGCTATTCTGCATTTCCTTTATTAGCGGTTAACCTCGCAAAAGATAAATTTATACCGAGAATGTTTACGATTAGAGGAGACCGTCTAGGTTACTCAAACGGTATTATAATACTTGGAGTTGCTTCGATTATTTTAATTGTAGCTTTCCAAGGACAAACAGAACATTTAATTCCGTTATATGCAGTAGGTGTATTTATTCCATTTACACTTTCTCAAACAGGGATGGTATTAAAGTGGCTTCGCGAAAAACCTGAAGGATGGGTTTTAAAATTAACGGTTAATTTAATTGGTGCAGTTATTAGTTTTATCGTAATGAGCATGTTCTTTTTAACTAAATTTGCACAAGTTTGGTCGATTCTTATTTTCTTACCTGCTATTATCTTCTTGTTTCATCGAATTAAGAAGCATTATGATGCAGTGGGTGATCAATTAAGTTTAAAAACTTGTGAACCTCTTATTCCAATTGAGGGGAATGTAATTGTCGTTCCTGTAGCAGGTATGACGCATGTAGTAGAAAATTCATTGAACTATGCGAAATCTCTTTCGGCAGATCAAGTTATCGCTGTATATGTTGCTTTTGACAGAGAAGAGGAAAAGAAATTTGAAGAGAAATGGAAGGTGTGGCAACCTGAAGTAAGGCTTGTTACATTACATTCTCATTATAGAAGTATTATTCAGCCGCTAACGAAGTTCATTGATACAGTGCAGTATAAGGCAAGTGAATCGAATTACCGCGTTACGGTCGTTATACCACAGTTCATTCCGAAAAAAGGTTGGCATAACATTCTTCATAATCAATCCAGTTTACTCATACGTGCGTATTTACTTTATAAAAGAAATGTTGTTATTACGACAGTTCCATATCATTTGAAAAAATAAGAAGATTTTTGAAGGATAGCTTCGTGAAAATGAAGCTATCCTTTTTGTGTATATCCTATGCATAATTGCATATGGGTTTAAAAATTATATCGATATAATTTTATCGGTTATTTGCAAGTAGTGTTTTCTGTTGTGATATGTAGATATTTCAATCGATAAAGTGAATCGGATTATATTTTGAAATAAGGACATGAAAGCTTGAAAATAAAGGGAATGAAAATACTTCTTTACGTTATATAAACAGCTGTGTTTAAATGACCTTACAGTACAAAACATATATGAAAACAAAACGAAATTTCATATTTACGCATGTTGTTTAGTTTAAAATGAATAATATTTTTACGTAATATATTCACTATGTGAATGTGGGAATTTCGATGAAATAGAAAATTTATACAATGTTATCCATACTAAACACATATGAAAAATAATAAAATGTTTTGTGACGATAAGTAAGTACTGTAGCAATACGAGAGAGGTGGTTCATACATGGATCGCGGTGAGAACGTTCTCTATTTTAACCATCTCAAATTATGGGCAAGAAAATAGAATAATAAAATGCGATAGTAATAGTTGCTAATACATAGGAGGAGTTAAAGTGAAAAAGACTTTAATTACAGGGTTATTGGTTACAGCAGTATCTACGAGTTGCTTCATTCCTGTAAGCGCTTACGCCAAGGAGGGGCAAACAGAAGTGAAAACAGTATATGCGCAAAATGTAATTGCTCCAAATACATTATCCAATTCAATTAGAATGTTAGGATCACAATCACCGCTTATTCAAGCATACGGATTAATTATTTTGCAACAGCCAGACATTAAGGTAAATGCGATGAGTAGCTTAACGAATCATCAAAAGTTTGCAAAGGCGAATGTACGAGAATGGATTGATGAATATAATCCGAAGCTAATTGACTTAAATCAAGAAATGATGAGATACAGCACTAGATTTAATAGCTATTATAGTAAGCTCTATGAACTAGCAGGAAACGTAAATGAAGATCAGCAAGCAAAAGCAGATTTTATGAGTGCATATGGAAAATTACAATTGCAAGTACAAAGCATCCAAGAGAGTATGGAGCAAGATTTATTAGAGTTAAATCGATTTAAAACAGTATTAGACAAAGATAGTAACAACTTATCAATTAAAGCCGATGAAGCAATAAAAACACTGCAAGGATCAAGTGGAGATATTGTGAAATTAAGAGAAGATATTAAAAGAATTCAAGGGGGAATTCAAGCTGAACTAACTACTATTTTGAATAGACCTCAAGAAATCATTAAAGGTTCTATTAATATCGGTAAACAAGTATTTACAATCACAAATCAAACTGCACAAACGAAAACAATCGATTTTGTTTCTATCGGTACTTTAAGTAATGAAATTGTAAATGCTGCAGATAGTCAAACGAGAGAAGCAGCTCTTCGCATTCAGCAAAAGCAAAAAGAGCTACTACCACTTATTCAAAAGTTATCACAAACTGAAGCAGAGGCGACACAAATTACATTCGTTGAAGACCAAGTAAGTAGCTTTACAGAACTAATCAATCGTCAAATTACAACTTTAGAAACGTTATTAACGGACTGGAAAGTTTTAAACAATAATATGATCCAAATTCAAAAGAATGTTGAAGAAGGCACGTATACAGACAGTAGTTTACTTCAAAAACATTTCAATCAAATTAAAAAAGTAAGTGATGAAATGAATAAACAAACAAATCAATTTGAAGATTACGTTACAAACGTTGAAGTACATTAAGCAGAAAAATAATTAGCGATATAGGGAGAGAAGAAAAATGACAAAAAAACCATATAAAGTAATGGCTCTATCAGCACTTATGGCAGTATTTGCAGCAGGAAACATTATGCCAGCCCATACGTATGCAGCTGAAAGCACAGTGAAACAAGCTCCAGTTCATGCGGTAGCAAAAGCTTATAATGACTATGAAGAATATTCATTAGGACCAGAAGGCTTAAAAGATGCAATGGAAAGAACAGGTTCAAATGCTTTAGTAATGGATCTGTATGCTTTAACAATTATTAAACAAGGTAATGTTAACTTTGGAAATGTATCGTCTGTTGATGCGGCTTTAAAAGGAAAAGTCATTCAGCATCAAGATACAGCGAGAGGAAATGCGAAGCAATGGTTAGATGTATTAAAACCACAGCTTATTTCAACGAATCAAAATATCATTAACTACAATACGAAATTCCAAAACTATTATGATACTTTAGTTGCTGCAGTTGATGCAAAGGATAAAGCGACTCTTACGAAAGGCTTAACTAGATTATCAAGTAGTATTAATGAAAATAAAGCGCAAGTGGATCAGTTAGTAGAAGACTTGAAGAAATTCCGAAATAAAATGACTTCGGATACGCAAAACTTCAAGGGTGATGCAAATCAAATTACATCTATATTAGCTAGTCAAGATGCAGGAATTCCGCTTCTGCAAAATCAAATTACAACGTACAATGAAGCAATTAGTAAATATAATGCAATTATTATCGGTTCATCTGTCGCGACAGCTCTAGGACCAATTGCAATTATCGGTGGTGCAGTAGTTATTGCTACGGGCGCAGGAACACCGCTAGGAGTAGCATTAATTGCAGGTGGTGCAGCAGCTGTAGGCGGTGGTACAGCTGGAATCGTATTAGCGAAGAAAGAGCTTGATAATGCACAAGCAGAAATTCAAAAGATAACAGGACAAGTTACAACTGCGCAATTAGAAGTAGCAGGATTAACGAACATTAAAACACAAACAGAGTATTTAACAAATACAATTGATACTGCAATTACAGCGTTACAAAATATTTCAAACCAATGGTACACAATGGGATCAAAATACAATTCTTTACTTCAAAATGTAGATTCTATTAGTCCAAACGACCTAGTTTTCATTAAAGAAGATTTAAACATTGCGAAAGATAGCTGGAAAAACATTAAAGACTATGCAGAAAAGATTTATGCTGAAGATATTAAAGTAGTAGATACGAAAAAAGCATAATCGAATACGAATCGTTAGAGCGTTAAGTGTTGATGAATGATTTGAAGCTCCTGTTCAGTTGTGAGCAGGAGCTTTTGATATCCTTATAAAGAGAATAGGTGAAAAATATGCAGAAACGATTTTATAAAAAATGTCTTTTAGCGGTAATGATTGCTGGGGTGGCAACAAGTAACGCATTTCCTTTACATCCTTTTGCAGCAGAACAAAATGTAAAGGTGTTACAAGAAAATGTGAAAAACTATTCTCTTGGACCAGCTGGATTCCAAGATGTAATGGCACAAACGACATCAAGTATATTTGCAATGGATTCATATGCAAAATTAATTCAAAATCAACAAGAGACGGATTTAAGTAAAATAAGTTCGATTAATAGTGAATTTAAAGGGAATATGATTCAGCATCAAAGAGATGCAAAAGTTAATGCAGCATATTGGTTAAATAATATGAAGCCTCAAATTATGAAAACGGATCAAAATATTATTAATTACAATAATACTTTCCAATCTTATTATAATGACATGTTAATAGCGATTGATCAAAAGGATAGCGGAAAATTAAAAGCGGATTTAGAAAAGTTGTATGCGGATATTGTAAAGAATCAAAATGAGGTAGATGGATTATTAGGAAATTTGAAAGCTTTTCGCGATAGAATGGCGAAAGATACAAATAGTTTCAAAGAGGATACAAATCAGTTAACAGCGATATTGGCAAGTACGAATGCTGGTATTCCAGCTCTAGAGCAACAAATAAATACATATAACGATTCAATTAAAAAGAGTAATGATATGGTCATTGCTGGTGGCGTACTTTGCGTAGCGCTAATAACATGTCTTGCTGGCGGGCCGATGATTGCGGTTGCGAAAAAAGATATCGCAAATGCAGAAAGAGAAATCGCCAATTTAAAAGATAGAATTTCAGGAGCACAAGCAGAAGTCTTAATTTTGACTGATGTAAAAAATAAAACAACAAACATGACAGAAACAATTGATGCAGCAATTACAGCACTACAAAACATATCAAATCAATGGTATACAGTAGGTGCAAAATATAATAATTTACTACAAAACGTAAAAGGAATTAGTCCGGAAGAGTTTACGTTTATAAAAGAAGATTTACATACAGCGAAAGATAGCTGGAAAGATGTAAAGGATTATACAGAAAAATTGCATGAAGGTGTGGCAAAGTAAACAGTGGGCTAGTTCTGCTGTTTATTTTTTATCCTGTTTTTTGTAAGGGTTGAACTTGCAATTATATATAAGTTTGTCATGTGTTTTATCCATGTGTGTATAAAAATCTTTTTGTTATCGCTCCCTTTGATAGAATCCATTTTCATATGGTTTTTTTACCGAATTTTTTAAAAATTAAATTTTATGGCTTGATAATTCATTTGAAATGATTTAATCTTATGTCAAATGATATGTTTATCTATCAAAAATACTTTTGTAAAGATAAAGGAGTGATTGAGAATGTTAAACGCCCTATTGATGGTAAGTCTTTAGGTACAGCAGCATTGAAAAGATTGGGAAGAAATGAGTGAGCTTTCACAATAAAGAACTCTATAACTTTATGTAGTGTTTGATACCCTTCGATTAGATTTTTTGAAAAACAAATCAATATTAATTGAATCAAAGTTTAAAAATTAAATATATGAGTAGTAGAAAAAATCCATTAGTTGTTATCATGTTCTAATAAAAAATGGGAAATGGAAATTCTGAGAAAACCTGTTCAGAAAGTAAGTTAGTGAGGGGAATTCAAAACCAATTTAATAAAAGCGAGGTAAATAATATGACTTTTGAAGAAAAATTACAAGCATATGCAGAACTTACGGTGAAAATCGGTGTCAATATTCAACCAGGGCAATACTTATTAGTCAATACATCAGTGGATGCATTGGATTTCGCCCGTATAATTGTGAAAGAGGCTTATAAGGCTGGGGCAGGGCGTGTTCATGTTAATTTTTCGGATGAAGAAATGGAACGTGCTTACTTTGATTATGCCTCAGATGAAGAATTTAATCGCTTCCCAGAGTGGATAGTCAAAATGAATGATGAGCTGATCGAACGTAAAGGAGCACTATTAATGATAGATGCTACAGATCCTGATAAATTTACAGGTATTTCATCTGATCGTCTAGCTACCTATCAAAAGGTAGCAGGAGCTGCTCTGAGAAACAATCGCAACGCCGTAATGAAGGATTCAATAGCTTGGTCGATGGTAGCAGTTCCTTCACCAAAGTGGGCATCGAAGGTGTTCCCAGGTTTAGCAACTGAGGATCAAGTACCAGCATTATGGGAGGCTATTTTTAAAGCTGTTCGTATTGGTGACGGCAGTGCTATTGAAAAATGGCGTGAACATGTAAAAAATTTAGAATCTCGTGCGGTCCTACTGAACGATAAAAAATATATGAAGCTTCACTATACAGCGCCAGGTACTGATTTAACAATTGCATTAGCACCACAGCATAAATGGGTTACTGGAGGTGGTAAAACTCCTGATAATACTATCTTTATGGCTAATATGCCGACAGAAGAGGTTTATACGTTACCGATGAAACAAGGTGTAAATGGCTATGTAAGCAATACAAAACCATTAGTTTATCAAGGGAATATTATCGATGGCTTTAAACTGACATTTGAAGAAGGAAAAATTGTTAAAGCTGAAGCACAGGTAGGACATGATTTATTACAAGAGCTTATTAATGTGGATGAAGGCTCTTGCTATTTAGGTGAAGTAGCACTTGTACCACATGAATCACCAATTTCAGCATCGGGAATTTTATATTTTAATACATTGTTTGATGAAAATGCATCGAACCATTTAGCGATTGGTAAAGCTTATCCAACTTGCTTAGAGGGTGGAAGAGATCTAGCAAACGATCAGCTTGAAACGTTAGGGGCAAATATTTCAGTAACACATGAGGACTTTATGATTGGCAGCAGTGAGATGGACATCGACGGTATTCTACCAGATGGAACTGTAGAACCAATTTTCCGTAAAGGTAGCTGGGCATTTTAAGTTTTTAATTTGAATAAAGGAGTAGAGTGAATGAAACGATTAGCATAATCGGTGCAACTATATAGGTGTTTCACCTGCTTTTGCTTAGGCTGAAAACAACCTCTTTAATTAGAAGTAAAATGCATGCAAAGGAGATAGGCCAATGAATTTCTGGGAAGTTGTTTTGATAGTAGTGAATTTTAGTCTATTGAGTTGGATACTGTTAATAGGCAGAGAAACGAAAAAGTGGTCTAAATTAGCTACTTTGATTGCCGTTGTAATGGTTACAGTTCAGTTATTGGCAGAAGGTTTTAGGTGGCAGATGATTCCGGCATATGTATCCCCAGTTATCTTAATTTTATGCTATTTATTAACTGGGCAGAAAAAGGGCTTTAGAAGTTCGGGTATATTCATAGTTAAGACTTCGTTACTATGTATCTATTTGTTTGTAGCAGTTGCGCTACCCTTACTTATGCCAGTATTTTCATTTGAAGAACCAACTGGTCCACATAGGATCGGTACGAAGCTATATCATTGGGTTGATCATCAGAGAAATGAACCATATTCGAAAAATCCAAATAATCGGCGCGAACTGATGGTGCAAATTTGGTATCCTGCAGCTGAAAAAAGCAAGGGGGATCCAGAACCTTATATTCGTAACATAAATGAGCTTTCCAAGGGATTGGAAAAAACATTGTCTATTCCTGCATTTGCATTCAGCCACATGGAATTGGTAAAGTCTCATTCGTTTATGGATTTACAACTCTCAGACTCAGAGAATCACTATCCCATATTACTCTTCTCTCATGGTTTTAATGGTTTTCGTAATCAAAACACGTTTCAAGTTGAGGAGTTGGCTAGTCAAGGATATATTGTTCTAAGTATCGATCATACCTTTGATGCTGCAGCTACCGTCTTTCCAGGTGGTCGAACTGCTTATGTACAGCCCATCAATTTAACTGATGAAGGAGATAGTCACATAAAATTATGGGAGGAAGATGTCAGCTTTGTCCTTAATCAGATAGAGAAACTTAACGAAAACGATGAGACCGGTTTCTTTACAGGAAGACTGGATACCTCGCGAATTGGAATGTTTGGCCACTCTTACGGTGGAGCTACCGCAGCACAAATACTTGCAAAAGATTCTCGTGTCAAAGCAGCTATCAATATGGATGGTACATTGTATGGTGAAATCTTGCCTGAAAGTGGCATTGGAAAACCATTTCTGCTCATGAATGCAGAAGAGCCTGATGAAGCAGATCCCTTTGAAGTGAGGGAGCGATACGGACGCGGGTTAGCTGGCGGTGGTATGTCAATGGTCATTCCTCATACGGATCATACAAGCTTTACCGATTTACATTTGTTCTCACCTCTGTTGCAGAGCCCAGGTGAAAATCCAAAGGAAGTTCATCATATTATTAACGAATTCAGCCTGGCATTTTTTGACCAGTATGTAAAACAGAAGGATGACGGCTCAACCCTTAAAAGGCTGATAACCAAATACCCGGAAGTGAATTTTAAAATAAACCGATAACTTTATGCAGAAAGTAACTCCTACCATTTCCTTTGGCTCTTGTATTTATTACATTAAAGAATTTAATTTCTTCATCGTTATCTAAATAATGAAATGCTAAAAATGAAACATTCAAAGTACTATCAGTTTCAGGAATAAATTCTTTTTGAAAAGCTACATTCAGCAGCTGGACACTTTATTTGAGATTGTTTATTATAATATCAAATGATATATTTATCTATCAAAAATGACGACTTTATACAGAAAAAGGGAGAGATTGACGATGAAGAAAGACTTGTCAGCGTTGAAGGAAGCGAGATTTAATGCAATTCTTGATTCAGCTACTATATTGCTTGTTGAAAATCCTACTGCTTCGATGAATGAAATTGCGGAATATGCGGGAATTGGAATTGCTACACTCCATCGCTACGTCGAAAGCAGGGAGAAATTGATGCTGTTCTTGGGCCATCGGGCTATACAACTGGTAAGTGATACTGTAAACCAGATTCCACTGGATGAGGAAAGAAGCGAAAACTATATCCCGGAACTCATTGAAGCGTTAATCCCTTTAGGTGACAAAATCTATTTTCTAGGTCATGATGCATCTGTATTTAACAACAAAGAATTAGGTGAAGCAGAAGAGAAGCTGAGGGAACCCTTAAGACGCGTTATTGAATTGCTACAACAAAGAGGTTACTTTCAGCAAACAGTTAGCAGTGAATGGATTTTGAATACGCTTTATGCTCTGCTTTTCCATACCTGGGAACAGGTACATGAAGGAAATGTGGCTAAAAAATCTGCTGCAGAGCTTGTTTTAAATACATTTTATTATGGTTTCAAAGCTAAGGATGAATTGAGAGGGAAGTGAACTGATTCAAATCCATGATAATTAATATTAATAATATAGAAAGTGAAAAGGAGCAATAGGATAATGAATAAAATCTCTATTGTAAAGGCTGTTCATCAATCCATGGTCGGCGCCCAGCTAAATGTAATGGCATTGGAATACATGGCGTTTCCACTTGCAGGATCTGAGGAGAAGAACACAGTCGATTGGACATTTTGTAAGCTATGGCGGCAGGAGAACAACCGTTTTAGTCATCAATACGCCTATGAAGCTCAAATGAACGGGAAAACTTTAGGGATGATTACTTGCTATCCCATACCCGTTTTAAATCGTCTTGCCTGGCCCACTTTTAAACAGCTGCTTTCGTTCCGAAAGCTGGGTTTTATTGTTTATAACATTCTGAATATCAAAATGCTCTATTCCATGTTTACCTTGAAGGAGGGAGAAGATGACGAGTTTCACATCGGAACAATTGCCTTACTGCCCGAAAGTCGAGGACTAGGGATAGGTACCAGATTAATTGAGTTTGCTGAGGAACAAGCTTCGCTGCAAGGCTTTGCCAAATGCTCTCTGACAGTAAAGAAAGAGAACCAACTTGCCATTAAATTGTATCAGAGGATAGGCTACCAGATTACAGGTGAAATCAATAAACCAAAGTTATCGTTGTACAGAATGGTCAAAAACGTAGAACCTTACAACCATTTATAAAAAAGTTGTACAGTATTAGGGTAACGCCACATGCCCATAAACTTAAGGATTCAAAATTACCCCAAAGCGAAAAAATGGACATTTTGTACAAGTTAACACAAAATTTTAGCTTGATAGTGATGGGATGGTGCCTCTATATAAAAAAACACAGTTTACACTCAAACTGTGTTTTTTCGACGTACAATGATTTATCAACATCTCTTGTTATTCTTTAAAATCTGCAACAGAACCAGGATTTCCCCTCAAAGTATAAATTCCAAGGGGAACCGTTTTTTTATTTATTTATATACGTACAGCTGTACCACTTACAGCAACCATTAACATTCCATCACGAACAACTTCGTAATCTACGTCAATGCCGACGATAGCGTTCGCACCTTTTTGTTTTGCAAGTTCTTTCATTTCGTCCATCGCAATATCACGAGCGTCTTTTAGCTTACTTTCATAAGCACCAGCACGGCCACCGACAACATCACGAACTGAAGCGAATAAATCGCGGACAATGTTTGCACCCATAATAGCTTCACCATTTACAATATCAATATACTCAATAATTTCTTTACCTTGAATTCCAGAAGTTGTTGTTACAATCATGACTGACACTCTCCTAATAAGTTATAGTTTTGATAAGATTTCTTATGCCTTAGAAAAGTGGTTCTGGTGCCAAAAAATACTCGATAGAAACATAGAGTATTTTTGCATCAAAACCTTCAATTACATATGTCTTGTTATGACATATGTAATTGAATAAAAGTGATAGAATTATTTAACATATGTATCGCCATAACATATGCAATGGATCTGTTAGAAATAAGATAAGCCACAGTAAGTATCACCGAGCCAGGTAAATAAATAGCAATATCCGAAAGCTGGTTCGTATGAAGAACTGTAAAAATTATAATCGAAATGATAGATGCAATAGCAGTACCAATATAATGTGAAAAACGATTTAATATTATATGACGAAACACAATTTCTTCAAGCAATGGTCCTAGAATACCAAATACTAGCAATGTGAAAATAAGAGGTATCCCCGTACCTGTTTCAAGGAGCTGTTCTTGGTTCTCTGGCTGATCAGTTGCTAGAAAATGCATAACAGACTGTTCCACAATTACCGTAAATAAAACCACCATAGGAATACTTACTATTTTCAAAATTGTTTTCTCTTTAAAATAAGTAAAACTTTCAATAATTTCTTTCCTAAAGAAAATTATTCCTACAATAGCAGGTACAGTCAAACCGATGGCACTAAGAGCAAATTCTGATTCAACTAAATTGCTGTTAGTTAAAAGTGATAGGCCAAATAATATGAACAAGCCAATTTGAAGTAGTGCAAACATTGTATAAACTATTAGCATAATAATTTCTTTTTTATTCATTCTTATAAAGTTCACTTTATTGCCCCCGTAATTAAATTACCTATAATCTTTGATTTTTCTTTCTGCATAACGTTCTCCTTCTAAATATATTTATATTACAAACCGGACGGTTCGGTCTGAATCGAAATCTAATGATACTACAAGTTTCTAGTTTTTTAAACCCTTTTAACAAAATCAAAATGGTAAAAAGCAAATATATTTATATTTCAGTTGCTTTGTTACAATTTAATTCCAGTAATCATTAATGGTTAATCTTTTATAGAATGAAGTGAAAGTGGGGGTAGTTCAAACACTTTAGCTAAACATATTAATAAAAATTATATATAATAATCATAGTCTATACGTTAAAATTAACTATATATTTTTACACCTTCTACGATTGTAGGTGAAATTAGTTGTATAACAGGACTGAATTAAATAATTGGACATGTTAATTTTGACAGAAAATTCATTTGAATGATATAGATAATACAATTTGATTACCTCTTTTCAAACTGTATTGTTTGAGGTTCACATAATATAGGGATGGATAATATATTTTTGTTCCAAACTTATTTATACTTACAAAAAAATTCAAGAAAATAGATGGTAAATATCACCTGGAATATTAAGCTCGTTTTTATTAGGAGGATTACAAAGTATGACTAAAGTTGATAAGATTAAAGAAAAAATTATTGAAACATCTTTATATTTATTTAATACTAATGGGATAACTCGCACATCCATACAGGATATAATGACAGCTACTGAACTACCTAAGGGATCTATTTATCGTAGATTCAAAAGTAAAGAAGAAATTGTCCTTGCTGCCTACGACAAAAGTGGTGAGATTATGTGGAGTCATTTTCATAAAGCAATGGAAAATAAAAAGACAGCAATCGATAAAGTCCTTGCAATTTTCCTTGTATATCAAGATGCAGCTAATAATCCTCCTATTGCTGGAGGCTGTCCATTACTTAATAGCGCAATTGAAAGTACTGGAGTATTTCCAGAATTACAAAAAGCAGCAGCAAAAGGTTATGATGATACAGTAATGTTAATGGCTTCTCTCATAAAAGAAGGAATAGAGAAACAAGAACTTAAAGAAGATATAGAGGTTATATCACTCGCTTCCTTTCTTGCATCTTCAATGGAGGGGGCTATTATGGCAAGTCGAGTATCTAACGATAATATACACCATCATTATTTTATTGAACAAATAAAACATCATCTTTTCACTTATTCTAAATAAGTGGGAACTTGCATTGTTTTCATCCAATTTTTATAAAATTAAATTGAATAAATACCCCTTATAACCAGTATCTTCTGTTTATAAGGGGTATTTGAATAGTTTTTAGCAAAGGTAGTTTTTAGACGATGTTTCATGTTTCTTATTGAACGGTTTCATTGTATATAATAAGTGGAATAAAAGTTCAGTTAGATAAAATTCGGTAGTCGAATTTTTTTGCATAAAGCTGTATAATGCTTGTAACGAAAGGGAAATACAGGAAGGGATTTGTAATGAGTTACTATGGAAAAAGATAAACAACAATTAAGCGTTGAAGTTGCAAGATTATATTATCAATCAGATTATAGTCAGCAAGAAATTGCTAACAAATTAAATATTTCAAGACCGACGATTTCTAGATTGTTAAAGTACGCGAAAGAAAAAGGGTTTGTTCAAATTAGCATCGCCGATCCATTTGCGGATTTAGATAACGTTGGGAATTTACTGAAAGAAAAGTACAACTTGTTAGAGGCACATGTTGTGTTTTCTCCAGTGCCGGAATATGCAACGATTACAGAGTATATTAGTAAATATGCAGCTGAGTATATGGAAAAGACAGTTAAAACTGGTGATATCGTTGGTGTAAGCTGGGGAATGACAATGTATGAAATCGCTAGAAAAATCGTACCGCAACATGTAAAAGGGGTAGAGGTTGTCCAGCTAAAAGGTGGTATTAGTCACTCGAGTGTAAATACATATGCGAATGAGACGATAGCTTTATTTGCAGATGCTTTTCAAACGACGCCAAGAAATCTACCTCTTCCAGTTATATTTGATAATGCTGTGACAAAAGAATTAGTAGAGCAGGATCGACATATTCATCACATTATCGAAATGGGGAAGCAAGCGAATATTGCAATTTTTACTGTAGGAACAGTGCGAGATGAAGCGCTATTATTCCGATTAGGTTATTTCGATAAGGAGGAAACAAGTTTACTCAAAAAACAATCGGTCGGTGACATTTGTTCACGTTTCTTTGATGGAGACGGAAATATTAGTAGTGAAGAAATTAATAAGCGGACCATTGGAATTGAGTTAGAGGAACTGAAATTAAAGAAACGCTCTATTTTAGTTGCAGGTGGTAATAGAAAAATAAAAGCAATTGATGGTGCGTTACGTGGCGGGTATGCAAATGTATTAATTATCGATCAGCATACAGCAAAAGAATTGTTACATTATCAAAAAGATTAGAAATAAAAGGCGTTCTCAAAATGTTAATTTTGAGAACGCCTTTTATTTTGTTATGTATGAATGATAGGTGTTTTTTTTTGAACACAAATTGCCTTCTTAAAAATAATTATGGATATGGAGATACATACTACCATTGTTAATATAAAAGTTTTGATTTTAAATAGGAAATGTTTCTTAGTTAGAATGAGCTTTACTTACTACAGGAAAATTCCTTTTTAAAAAGAATGAACAAAATTTCAAAAGTGTATTTACATTTGTTCAACTAAGAGTTAGAATGAAGTTGTTAAAAGATATGAGGAGTGAAGATAATGAACATTGCAAAGTTAATTGACCATACAATTTTAAAAGCTAATACTACTAAAGAAGATGTTATGAAAGTAATCGAAGAAGCAAAGGAATATAAATTCGCTTCTGTTTGTATTAACCCAACATGGGTAAAATTAGCGGCTGATGAACTAGCTGGACATGATGTAGACGTTTGTACTGTAATCGGTTTTCCATTAGGAGCAAGCACTACTGAAACAAAAGCATTTGAAACAAAAGATGCTATCGCGAAAGGTGCAACTGAAGTTGATATGGTAATCAACGTAGGCGCTTTGAAAGATGGCGACAACGAACTTGTTGAAAAAGACATTTATGAAGTAGTACAAGCAGCAAAAGGAAAAGCTCTTGTAAAAGTAATCATTGAAACTTGCCTATTAACAGATGAAGAGAAAGTACGCGCTTGTGAATTATCAGTAAAAGCTGGTGCTGATTTCGTAAAAACTTCAACTGGATTCTCAACTGGCGGAGCAACTGCTGAAGATATCGCATTAATGCGTAAAACAGTAGGACCAAACGTTGGTGTAAAAGCATCTGGCGGTGTTCGTACACGTGAAGATGCAGACAAAATGGTAGCTGCTGGAGCTTCTCGCGTTGGAGCAAGTGCTAGTGTTGCAATCGTATTAAATGATGCAAAAGGTGCTACAGATAACTACTAATCGATAAAAGCTTAAAGCAATAGATATACGTTTAAAGTATATCTATTGCTTTAATAATTGAAAAAAATGTAAGCGGATACGAATGGGAGGAAACGGCTTATGAAATACTTAATCGGTGTTTTTGGCCTCGTATTGATTTTAGGTATCGCTTGGCTTGCTAGTAATGATAGAAAGAAAGTCAAATATCGTCCAATCATAACGATGGTTATATTACAATTCATTTTGGGGTTTCTATTATTAAATACAAGTGTAGGGAATATATTAATTAGCGGAATAGCAGATGGTTTTGGAGAGCTATTAAAATATGCCGCTGACGGTGTGAATTTCGTATTTGGTGGATTAGTAAATCAAAAAGAGTTTTCGTTCTTTTTAAGTGTATTAATGCCAATCGTATTTATATCAGCCTTAATAGGTATTTTGCAACATATTAAAGTATTACCTATTATTGTGAAATCTATCGGTCTAGCATTAAGTAAAGTAAATGGAATGGGGAAACTAGAATCATATAACGCTGTTGCATCTGCGATTTTAGGACAATCTGAAGTATTTATTTCAGTTAAGAAACAACTAGGGTTATTGCCAGAGAAAAGAATGTATACATTATGTGCATCAGCAATGTCTACAGTTTCTATGTCTATTGTTGGATCATATATGGTGTTATTAAAACCACAATATGTTGTAACCGCTTTAGTGCTTAACTTATTCGGTGGCTTCATCATTGCTTCTATCATTAACCCATATGAAGTTACTGAGGAAGAAGATATGTTAGAAGTACAAGAAGAAGAGAAGAAGACTTTCTTTGAAGTATTAGGGGAATACATTATTGATGGATTTAAAGTTGCGATTACAGTAGCAGCTATGTTAATTGGTTTCGTAGCTCTTATCGCATTCATTAATGCAGTATTTAAAGGTGTAATCGGTATTTCATTCCAAGAAATTCTTGGTTATGTATTTGCACCATTTGCATTTATTATGGGTGTTCCATGGCATGAAGCAGTTAATGCCGGAAATATTATGGCAACAAAATTAGTATCAAATGAATTTGTCGCTATGACAGATTTAGCACAAGGAAACTTTAATTTTTCAGATAGAACGACAGCGATTATATCTGTATTCTTAGTTTCATTTGCAAACTTCTCTTCAATTGGGATTATTGCAGGGGCAGTTAAGAGCTTAAATGAAAAGCAAGGGAATGTAGTCGCAAGATTTGGTTTGAAATTACTATTCGGTGCAACGTTAGTAAGTTTCTTATCAGCAACAATCGTTGGATTATTATTTTAATAGATTCATATAATATAAAAAGGAATGGTGATTGTAATGAGAATGGTAGATATTATCGCGAAAAAACGTGACGGCAAAGAATTAACGACTGAAGAAATCAAATTCTTTATTAATGGATATACAGACGGAAGTATTCCTGATTATCAAGTGAGTGCACTTGCAATGGCAATCTTCTTTAAAGATATGACAGATCGCGAACGTGCAGATTTAACGATGGCGATGGTTGAGTCTGGAGAAACGATCGACTTATCAGCAATTGAAGGAATTAAAGTAGACAAACATTCAACTGGCGGTGTTGGTGATACAACAACTTTAGTATTAGGACCATTAGTTGCTGCTTTAGACGTACCAGTAGCAAAAATGTCTGGTCGTGGTTTAGGACATACTGGCGGAACAATTGATAAATTAGAAGCGGTAGAAGGATTCCACGTTGAAATTACGAAAGAGCAGTTCATCGATATTGTAAACCGTGACAAAGTAGCTGTTATTGGACAAACAGGAAACTTAACGCCTGCAGATAAAAAGATTTATGCATTACGTGACGTAACAGGAACTGTTAACTCAATTCCTTTAATCGCAAGTTCAATTATGAGTAAAAAAATTGCAGCTGGTGCTGACGCAATCGTACTTGATGTAAAAACAGGTGCTGGTGCATTTATGAAAACAGAAGAAGATGCAAAAGAATTAGCACATGCAATGGTACGTATCGGAAATAACGTAGGACGTCAAACAATGGCAGTTATTTCAGATATGTCACAACCTCTTGGGTTTGCGATTGGTAATGCTCTAGAAGTGAAAGAAGCAATTGATACGTTAAAAGGTGAAGGTCCAGAAGATTTAACAGAATTAGTACTTGTATTAGGAAGTCAAATGGTCGTACTTGCGAAAAAAGCAAATACGTTAGAAGAAGCTCGTGAAATGCTAATTGAAGTGATGAAAAACGGAAAAGCAACTGAGAAATTTAAAGAGTTCTTAAGCAATCAAGGCGGAGATAGCTCAATTGTAGACAATCCAGAAAAAATGCCACAAGCGAAGTATGTAATTGATGTACCTGCAAAAACTTCAGGTGTTATTTCTAACATTGTTGCAGATGAAATCGGTATCGCAGCTATGTTACTTGGTGCTGGCCGCGCAACAAAAGAAGATGAAATTGATTTAGCAGTAGGTTTAATGTTACGCAAAAAAGTTGGCGATGCAGTAAAAGAAGGCGAGCCGTTCGTAACAATCTACGCAAATCGTGAAAATGTAGAAGATGTAAAAGCAAAAATTTATGAGAACATCTCTATCGCTGAAACAGCAGTGGCTCCTAAATTAGTTCATACAGTTATTACTGACTAATCATTATTTCATTTACTTTGAGGGGGAAATAATATGGATAAGAAAAAATATATTGAAGAAGCAAACAAGATGTTATCGAAAGCGTATATTCCGTATTCTAAATTTCCTGTTGGCGCAGCGTTAGTTACGAAAGAAGGGAAAATCTATACTGGTTGTAATATAGAAAATGCTTCTTACGGTTTATGTAACTGTGCAGAAAGAACAGCAATATTTAAAGCAGTATCAGAAGGTGAGCGCGATTTTAGTTACTTAGTTATTACAGGAGAAACTGATGGACCGATTTCACCATGTGGTGCGTGTAGACAAGTAATTGCTGAATTCTGTGACCCGAAAATGCCTGTATTATTAACGAATGTAAAAGGTGATGAAAAAGAAGTGACTGTTGAGCAGTTACTTCCGGGTGCTTTCACAATAGAAAATCTAAAATAAGTTGAAAAGTGAACTGCACCTCCAGTTGTTAGACACGAATAACAATTGGAGGTGCAGTTTTTTACTTTATATTGCGGTGAATTATTTACTGATATTTCGTCCCCTTTTTCATCAATTTATTATTTTACCACATGTGAAATTTTAAAAAATAAATATTAAATATTAATGTAGTGTAAGTACATTATAAATTCCCAATTAATATTAAAAGATGATAGGCTATTTTTATAATTGAATTACCTTTCGTACTCTAAAAAACGCCCTACCAACAAAGGTTCTCTATCAATATAAAAATCTATACTAATATGGTATAATTTTCATGCTCTATTAAGTATAGAAGGGGTTTATACGATGGGACAATTTCAAAGTAATTTTCAAAGCGCTACACAAATCGCAACGCAAATGAGGGCAGCTTCAGATACAATCCAAAGCGCAACAAATCGTTCTATAAAAAAGGCGACACGTACTACGCTTTCAGTTAATTCAAAAGCACAAGAAGCGAACCAACAAGTTTTAGATTTGACGAAACAATTTTCCACCGCCTTTCAACAAGCGGTCGATAATATTCATTCGGTAGCCAAAGAGTTTGAGAGAATGGATCACGAGCTTCACAATACTTTCCGCTAATATGACCACCTTCGTAAAGATAAAACTTTAGGAGGAAAAAAATGGATCGAGATATCAAAAAACAAATTAAACAGTTAAATCAAAAATTACGAAGTGTATTTGAAGAACAGGACCGAAATCAATCTGCGCTTCGAACTCAGGAACAAGCGGAAGCTGATTTTCACGAATTGAAAAATCGAAGCAACCGCTTATTTAACCGTATTTTAGAAACTTGGCACAACGATAAAGAGTTATCTCATTTCTTTATAAATATCCGTCAAGAAGCACAACACATTGAGCGAAAACTTACATTTGAATTAGAAAATCAAAAAGAAACATTACTTAAAGAAAGACGAGACCTTAGTGATTCAGAAAACGACCTATCCTACCAGCAACAACAATTAGCAAGGGAGGTCAATGCATGAGTTTAAATATGTATTTGGGAGAAGTACAAAGCCAAACTCAAAGCATGAATGCTGTATGTACAGCTACCATTCAAGGTATGGAACAAGCCATTCAATCGATTGATGCTTTTACAAGTGATACCGTTCTACAAGGGCAAACTTACGATAGTGCAAAAGCATTTTTCGCAGAAACCTTTCGCCCTTTAGCACAAGGAATCATATACTTATGTGAAGAATTAATACGTCAGAACGATGCATTTCCAAGTCAATTTCAATCACAAGTAGCTCAGGCAGATGTAATTGAACAAGAAATATTAGAACAAATTCGAGAGATTGACCGAATGAAAGCAAGTATGGAAGCCATCACTCAAACTATGCCAATACCAGGTATAGACGCTATGGCAAATCTTTTTACTGTCATGAGGAAAAAACTTCAAGAAAAGTTAGACCATCTACATGAATTTAATCAAACGTCTAGCAATAACTATGCTACAGCAATTCAATTAGCTAATAGTATTGCTACAGGTCTTGCAGAAGTACAAAGTGGAAAAGGTTTTAGTCCTGCAAGTGGTACATTTAGTATACAAGGATTGAATATGGAGTGGACGACTTCTATCCAGGCGATTACAGAAGATAGGAATCGTCAGGCTGATAATTCAATTGAAGAAGGTGCAATGTGCGGTAAAATTTCGCCTAAATCTGACTTCGAGAAGGCTTGGGAAAGAGAGAAAAAGGATCTAAGTGATGCATGGACTGGTATTTCTACAGGTTTTGTAGATGGTGCTGTAGATGCATGGGAAGGATTCGTAGCTTTAGGCGATAAAGAAACGTGGTTAAACATGCGAGATGCAATTATTAATTATAAAGAAACACTTCCTGCTGCATGGAATACTTTATCAGATTCATTTATTAATGATTTCTGGAACGGAGATATGGAAAGTAGAGAGCACTATGCTGCCTATGGTGTAGCATCATTATTAACAGGTTTTATTGGTGATAAAGGTCTTAGTAAAGCAGGACAAGCAGGGAAGTTAGCAATCGCTGGCAACCTAGCAAAAGGAAAGTCGTTTATGACTAATTCTGCTGCATATAGAAATGTATTAACTGATTTTAAGTTGAACACTGGAAACCGTTTGGCTTATGCTGATGTTGGAGAAAGTTCTATAAAATATGAACTTGGTGGGGCATACCAAGAAGCGAAAGACTTATTAAATCAATTTGCGGTTTCAAAAGAGGAATATAAAGATTTAAGGAAGAGAACACCCAATAATAGGATAAGAAAAAGCGTAAATACAGACGTACCCAAAATTGATCCTGTATATGGTTATGAAGTGGAAAAACTTGAAGCTGACCACATTGTTTCAATGAAAGAAATAACGGACATGGAAGGTTTTGACCTATTACCGAGAGAACAACAAATAGAAGTGCTTAATATGGATGTAAACTTTGTTGGACTTGGAAAACCAACAAATGCTTCTAAGAATGCAAAAGATTGGAGTACATGGCCGGGGCACCCTAAATACGGTAAGGTTCCGGAAATTATAAGACTAGAAATGTTAGAACGTGAAGCAGTGGCTAGAGAAGCTTTGAAAAAATCAATAAAAGAGAGGTTACAATCCATTGAAAACAATAGTTAAAAATATAGGTGGTAAAAAGATAATAGCTACAGCAGAAGAACATTTAGGCCCCCAGATAGAAAAGTTATTGTATTTGCTAACTAAAGTAGAAGATAACAAATTAGTTGATAGATTTTCTATGCAAGTTGGTTGGTCTATTTTTGTTCTATCCAAACGTGAAGATGGGTATCATATTATTGCCCCAGATTATACAAAAAATCCATTTAAGGATACTACAGATGATCTAACAATTGCTTTATGGGTGCAATTAGAACAAGTACATTGTTTACGTCAGTTAAATATTGACGGTGAAACAATAAAGTTTAGCGATAAAATAGTGACTTCAAAAAATGTGTTACAACTAGATGAGGTTTATTTACAAAGAGCTAGGGATTGTGACAAAGGTGATTCTGGTTGGTATATCGGTCCTGTCGATGAAACAGAAGAAACTGACGGTGAATTAGAAGCATATTACGCATATCAGCTACTAAAAATTAGACCTTCAATTATTCAAGTTTTAGCCTTACCTTATGAATATCTGGTAGTTTTTGAGAAAGATAAAATCAAAGCCATTTTAGATGATAATGATGTCGATGTTTGGAATGGAGTTACAAACTAAGATTAGTTAAGTTCTAAAATAATTGAGAGGGCTTAACCGCATGAACTCAAAAATCCCGGAAATTCTAGGAATATTAGACGGTTATGAGAAAAGGGTAATTTTAGTAATTATAGAAACTGAAGCAATGGTTTAAATTAAGCTAGAAACTTACAGGATGGAAAATAATCAATAATGAATAAATTATAAAAGAGCATCCCACCATTAAAAACTGAACTGCACCCCAATTGTTAGACACAGTCTAACAATTGGAGGTGCAGTTTTTCTATGGTTAAATTCACAACTGATGAAAAAATATACATCGTTCAACGTTATTTGAACGGAAATGAAAGTTACCGAGAAATTAGTAAAGCTATTGGTATAAGAGACACCGTAATTTTGAAATGGGTAAACCAATATAAACAAAATGGCTTTTTATTTGAAAATAGGATGTAATATTTTATTCATATTCCGTTCATAAACTTTCCGTAAAATGATTGTAGCGAATATAGAAAGTTTACAACAGGAGGAATAAAATGAAGAAATTATATAATGCGACATTTATTTACTTAATTATTGGTTTATTATCAGGTGTATTTGCAAGAGAATATTCGAAAGCACAAGGAATTAAAGGATCCACAATGTTGCAATTAGTGCATACACATGTATTAGTGCTCGGTTTTGTATTCTTTTTAATTGCTTTAGCTTTATGTAAAGTGTTTCATGTACAAGAAACAAAGAGCTTTTGTGCATGGTTTGTTGTTTATAATGTAGGAGTAATCTTTACTATTGTTACAATGCTATGGAGAGGTCTTCTACAAGTAAATGGAACTGACTTTTACGGTTTAAGCCATATGGCTGGATTAGGTCATGTTATTATAAGTATCGGGCTCGTTTGGTTTATGATTTTGCTAAAAAAGTCATTTAAATAGATAGGAGTGGAAAGTATGATAGTACTTTTATCAAGTGTCGTAGCAGTTTGTATGGCTGTTGGGGTAATGTTTCTACGTTTTAAAGCAGCGAAAAAGCCGGTAACGAAAAAGAAAATTATATTGCCGCCAATTTTTATGAGTACAGGCGCAATGATGTACTTTTTACCAGAGTTTCGATTAACATCGTTAGAAATAGTTGAGGCAATTAGTATAGGGCTTATCTTTTCTATTTTTCTTATTAAAACAACTAAGTTCGAAATAAAAGGCGAACATATATTTATGAAACCGTCAAAAGCATTCATATTTATTTTAGTAGGCTTATTAGCTGTACGCGTGGCATTAAAGTCATATTTAAGCCAATCAATTGATTTGGCAGAGTTAAGCGGAATGTTTTTCTTACTTGCATTTGCGATGATTGTGTCGTGGAGAATTGCGATGTATCGCTCGTTTACTAAATTAAAAAAGACAATAAACAGAGCTGGAATTTCTATATAGGAAATCCAGCTCTGTTTATGTTTTATTAGAATTCTTTAGCGTGGAACTCATTTGCTTAATTTTAAACGTATTTGAGCATCTTGTAATGCGGCTGGTGTAACGTTAAGACCATTTTGATCAACAATTTTTGTGTTTAATAAAATGGAATCTAAGCTTCCACGAAATGTTTGTGTATAGTTTTGACGCAACATTTGTTGTTCTTGTTTTTCATCAACTGTTAATCCAGATGTTCTTTCTTTTTTTGATAATTCATTAATACGGAATAAAATATTTTGCATTTTGTTCACCTCTTGTTTTAAATTAAATTAGTAACTTACTAATTTATAGTTATTGTAACTTGTTTAGTTGTTTGTGTCAATACTATCTAAAAATAAGTTAAAAATTGACGAAAAATTATAACAATAATAGAATAAAGTGTATTGAATAATTAGTTTCACAATTATACATAAAACGCTAGGGGGATTATTATGAAATCAACATTTTTCGCTCAAAATAGAGAAAGACTAACGAAAACATTACCTGATGAATCCGTTACGATTTTATTTGCGGGACAAGCACCGCATATGTCAGCTGATGCACATTATAAATTTGTACCGAATCGTAATTTTTACTACTTAACGGGAATCGATGAACCAAATGTTATTTTTATGCTAAAAAAGTTTGGGAATAGTGTAGAAGAGACACTTTTTATTGAAAAATCAGATCCAGTAATGGAAAAATGGGTTGGGAAAACAGTTTCTAGCGAAGAAGCAGAGGGAATTTCAGGTATAAAGAAAGTTGTATATTTAGATAGCTTTGAAAAGACAATGTCAAATATACTTTTTACAGAAAATGCGAAGCATCTATATTTAGATATAGAACGTCGTGAGTGGAATGGTACGGAGACAAAAACATTAGCATTTGCTAAACATGTAAGAGAACAATACCCACACGTAACAATTGGTAATGTATATCCGAACATTTGTGAATTACGAGTATTTAAAACAGAGGAAGAAATTGAAATTATTAAAGAAGCGATTGCTATAACGCAAGACGGTATTTACAACGTACTTAAGCATGCAAAAGCAGGTATGATGGAGTATGAATTAGAAGCTCAATTTGATTTTACACTGAAATCATCTGGCATTAAGCACCATGCGTTCAATACAATTTTGGCAAGTGGTAAAAATGCTACAGTTCTTCATTATGAAGATAATGATGCACAAATTCAAAATGGTGATTTAGTATTGCTAGATTTAGGTGCTCAAAAAGACTACTATAACGCTGATATTAGTTATACATTCCCGGCAAATGGAACATTCTCTAGTCGTCAAAAACAAATTTATAATATTGTATTAAAGGCATTAAAAGAAACAACAGAGATTATTAAGCCAGGATTAAAGTTCGCTGCATTAAATGAGCATACAAAAAAGGTGCTGGCAGAAGAGTGTAAAGCAATTGGTTTAATTCAAGAAGATGAAGAGTTATCAAAATACTATTATCATGGTGTCAGCCATTTCCTTGGTTTAGATACACATGATGTAGGAACATATAAAGATAGAGTGTTAGAAGAAGGTATGGTTATAACAATTGAACCTGGTCTTTATATTGAGGAAGAGTCGATCGGTATTCGAATAGAAGATGATATTCTTGTAACGAAAGACGGGTATGAAAACTTATCAAAAGATATCATTAGAGAAGTTGAAGAAATTGAAGAATTTATGAGTGTAAATAATGAACATGTAAAAGGAAACCAAGCTGTAGTTAAATAATAAAAAAGTCATCACTAATTTATTTGAACTTTATCTCGAATCGTGGACAATTAAAAAATCCAGGATTCGGGATAGGGTTCTTTTATCTTCGAAATACTAATCTTTAATTATTAATCCTAATAAAGTTGCAAACTGAACAGCTTGATATGTTGATACTTTACATCCTCTTAAATCGTTCACTGAAACTGTAAGTGTATCAAAGGTAGAAGAACTAATATCTATCCCCTTCAGTGATGTCTGATCAAAATTAGCTTCATCAAGACTACATAATTGGAATTCAACTTTTTTAAGTTTACAGTCAAAAAAATCTGCATTATTTAATGAAGTTTCATTAAATATAATTTTTTCTAGTTTAGAATTCCCAAATGCTGCTAAATTCAAAATTGAATTCTCAAATTTAACATTTCCTAAGCTAGATTCTGCAAAATTAACCCCGATTAATTTACTGTTTTTAAATTCGACTCTATGAACAGAAGAATTGCTTAAATTAACATTTGATAAATCGCAGTTTTCAAAACAAACATCTGTAATATCAATATTGCTAAAGTCTGTATTAGTGAATTTACAATTCTTTATCACTGCATCATACAATCGCACTCTATCTACAGATTCATTTTCGAAAGTGGAGTCTATAATTTCACACACTTCTAATGTTGGATCTTCTTCATAAAAAATATCTTGAAAATTCTTTGAAGATAACTCTGGTGAAATTTTTGGTCTATCAATTTTCATCGTATATCAATCCTCTTCTATTTGATATATTTGTGTAATTTGAGTCTATTGTCTTCTTGTAAGGAACATTAGTTCTTATTATACAAAAATGTAAGTTCTTTTGTGAAGAGCATTTTAGCTACATTTTTCTTATTTAATAATAGCAGTGTTATTGTTTCTTAAGAAATAACGTCAAAACAAATACGAGAACGGCTAGTATAGTCGCTACAAGGAAAATATTTTGTATTTCTAAAATATTCGCCTCTTGTAATGTCTCCGCTTTTAGTAATCTTCCAATTAGCTTACGTAAGATCTAATTACATCTCCTTATTTTCTTGAAAATCAACTTCTATAATGATTTTGAAAAAGAAAAAGGAGGGATTTTCCATGAAGCGATTTGTATTAGGAGCCGTTACAGTCTCTGTAATATTTTTAATTGCTGCCTGTTCTGTGACGACAAATACAACAAATGATCATAAAAATATGAATGATAAAAAAACACTACAGACTGAAACAGCTACAACACCATTGAAGGTTGAAAAAGGACCAGAAGTTACTTTAATTGCGAAAGAAGAAAAGCAAAAATTAAGTAACGGTGTTATTGTTCCAGTCTGGACATTTAATGGCTCATCTCCTGGTCCAGAAATTCGGGTGAAAAAAGGTGAAAAGGTGAAAGTGACATTAAAAAATGAATTATCTGCACCAGTATCTATTCATTGGCATGGATATCCTGTCCCAAATAACATGGATGGAATTCCAGGCGTGACACAAGATGCGGTTGAACCAGGAAAAAGTTTCACTTACGAATTTGAAGCGAACGTACAAGGAACGTACTGGTATCACTCGCATCAAGATTCTGTAAATCAATTAGAGAGAGGTTTGTATGGAGCGCTCATTGTAGAAGATACAAAGGAAAAATATGATAAAGATTACACATTAATGTTGGATGAATGGGTTACAGATAAAGAAGAAATTAAAAAGCAGTTAAAAGAAATGACAAAAGGGCAAATAGGTAATAAATCTAAAGGTGATGAAAATACGAAAAAGAATGACGATAAGAACGGCATGGATCATTCCGGTATGGACATGGGCAGTGATCAAAAAGACTCTGGCAATATGACAGGAATGGACCATGGAAATATGAAGATGGAAGGTCATGATATGAGTATGTATGATTTATTCACAATCAATGGAAAAAGCGGTGATTTAGTAGTGCCATTGAAAGTGAATAAGGGAGATAAAGTTCGTCTTCGACTCGTTAATGCTGGTTATCTATCACATGATATACATGTTCACGGTCATGATATAAAAGTAATTGCGACAGATGGTCAACCAATAAACGATCCAAAAGTTATAAAGGATAAAGTAATTTCAATCGCACCGGGTGAACGTTATGATATTGAATTTACTGCTAATAATCCTGGGAAATGGTATGTTGAAGACCATTCAAAAAATAAAGGTGCAAAAGGAATGAAAGCTGTTATTGAGTATGATGGCAGCAAAGAGATGAAAGATAAAACAGACGAAAAAGAAAAATTACCGAAAGTAGATATAATGAAATATGGTACTAAAAAATTAGGTAGTTTCACGTTAAATCAAGAGTATACTGCCACATATAATATGGACTTAAATACGCAAATGAATGGAAATGAAATGGTATATACAATTAACGGAAAGGTATTTCCGGATATTGACCCAATTCAAGTGAAAAAGGGTGATTTAGTAAAAGTGAGATTGGTAAATCGTTCTAAAATGGATGATCACCCAATGCATTTACACGGACACTTTTTCCAGTTGTTGAGTAAAGATGGAAAACCGATAGAAGGTTCTCCAATTGTAAAAGATACATTGAACTTAAAACCGGGTGAAGAATATGAAGTAGCCTTTGTAGCAGACAATCCGGGTGAGTGGATGTTCCACTGTCACGATTTACACCATGCTTCAGCAGGGATGGTAACGGAAGTGAACTATACAGATTATAAATCTGACTATGTTCCAAACCAAAACATTCCTAATAAGCCAGAATAATAGGAAGCAGTTATCCTATGGATAGCTGCTTATTCATTTTTGTTGCAAGTACTAATGTATATGTTGATTATGCCCAGGTGAAGGAGCATGATTTGGAAATGTCGCGAATACGGCAACGATAATTACTACACTAATTGAAAGTAATAACAAAAAACGCTGTTGGATAAAAGTAGAAAAGTTCTCCGATAATAATTGAATCACACAGGACATAGTAATCGTTATAGTAAGTAAAAGGCTAATGAACAATATACTATGAGCTTGTTGAGCGTTTAACATTTCTGTAATCATTGCTCCCATCATACTTGCCATTAATCCAGAGAACATTCCTTCTAAAGCAGTATATAGGTGAAAACGTAGACCGATTAAGAAACCGATAAAACCACTAATTAAAATAGCAAGCAAAGTAGAATATAGTAATTCCCCCTTAAAGAGAATGCCTAAGTAAAAACCAATACTTAAACCGATACTCATACTAAAAGACATAATAAATACCATATACTCCATTAGGGTACCCTTACGTTTAGAAATATAGGATGTAATAAGAATCGAGGTACAGCAAAGTGTTAAGGTAGTTAACGTATAAGCAAACATTATGATACCTCCTTGTCCTATCGTTCATTTCATCATATGTTTATATGGAGGGTACTTATGCTTATTAATATCTGCATATTATCTGCACAATTTCATAGATGTAAGCAAAGGAACGCTTGATTTTTTAGGGCGTCTTTTTTAATTATAAGCATGTGAAAGAAATTGTTATATTATGAGTTTCTATTGTGAAGGCATAAAGAATAAGCGTATAATATTATAGGTCTCCCATTTGCGAGACAAACCGCGAATGATAAATAAGATTGTTGTTTTATCATCGCTTCTAAACATATAGACAATGAAAGTAACACTGGAATACAGATAGGGAGTTATAAAATGAAATTAATTATTGCCGAGAAACCAGATCAAGGGTTGGCTCTTGTTTCACAGTTTAAATATCGCCGGAAAGATGGATATTTAGAGGTAGAAGCGAATGAGTTATTTCCAAATGGAGCGTACTGTACATGGGCAATTGGTCATTTGACGCAGTTATGTAATCCAGAGCATTATCACGCAGAGTGGAAAAAATGGTCACTTAATACATTACCGATGATTCCAGAACGTTTTCAATTTGAAGTAACAAAGTCAAAGTATAAGCAATTTAACGTAGTGAAACAGCTGTTACATAATCCTCAGGTAACAGAAATTATTCACGCGGGCGATGCTGGGCGTGAAGGGGAACTGATTGTACGAAATATTATTAATCTTTGTAACGTGCAAAAGCCGATGAAACGTCTATGGATTTCATCTTTAACGAAGCAAGCTATTTACCAAGGATTTAAAAATCTACTTGATGAATCAGATACAATTAATACGTATTACGAAGCATACACAAGATCTTGCGCTGACTGGGTTGTTGGTATGAATGCATCACGTGTCTTTAGTATTTTGTTAAAGAAAAAAGGAATGAATGATGTATTTTCTGCTGGTCGTGTCCAAACACCAACGTTAGCATTGATTGTAAAGCGAGAGAAAGAAATTGAAAACTTTAAGTCAGAGCCTTTCTGGGAAGTGTTTGCAACCTTTAATATAGAAGGAAAGAAATATGACGGAAAATGGGAAAAGGATAATGAATCCCGCTTAAAAGACCCTGATATGGCGAATAAAATTGCGGCATTTTGCCAAGGGAAACCGGCTGTTGTGAAGGAAATGAAAACGGAGCGTAAAGAGTTTCAGCCGCCGCTTTTATTTAACTTATCATCACTGCAAGCAACGGCAAATAAAGCCTTTAAGTTTTCACCGAAAAAGACGCTTGATATAACGCAAGCACTCTATCAAAAAGGGATTGTTTCTTATCCACGTTCAGATTCTAACTATGTTACACAAGGAGAAGCAGCGACGTTCCCTGATATTTTACAGAAGTTAAGTCAGTTTGATGAATATAAAGGCTTATTACCGGCTCCGGTTGAATCCATTATGAATAACAAGCGTTATGTAAATGAAAAGAAAGTAACAGATCACTACGCAATTATTCCGACAGAGCAAGTTACAAACCCAAGCAGACTATCAGGTGATGAAAAGAAAATATACGATATGATCGTAAGAAGGCTTATTGCAGCTCATTATGAAGTTGCAATCTTTGACTATACAACGATTGTAACGCTTGTAGATGAACGTGCTGAATTCATTTCAAAAGGAAAACAGCAAATTCAAGAAGGTTGGCGTAAAGTTATTTTCCAAGACGATAAAGATGACGAAACCATTCTTCCAATTGTAGCTGAAGGCGAAGAAGGAAAAGTTGTAAAGGTGAAAGTGAAAGAAGGAAAAACACAGCCACCGAAGCGCTATACAGAAGGACAACTTATTACGTTAATGAAAACAGCTGGTAAGTATTTAGAGAATGAAGAGCTGGAGAAAGTATTAAAGAAAACAGAAGGTTTAGGTACGGAAGCGACTCGCGCAGGTATTATTACGATGCTGAAAGACCGTAAGTATATAGATGTAAAGAAAAACCAAGTGTATGCGACTGATAAAGGAAAAGTGTTAATTACCGCAATTGGTGATAAAATACTAGCTTCACCGGAAATGACTGCGAAATGGGAACAACGTCTTGCGGAAATTGGTGAAGGTACAGCTTCACCAGCTACATTTATGGAACAGACGAAAAAGCTATCAGCTAAAATTATTGAAGACGCAGTGGAAATGTCTGAGAAGTGGGATTTCACGGGACTACATGTTGAATCGATTGAACGGAAAGGATCGAAATTTACAACGGGTAAAAAGGTTGGTAGCTGTAAAAAATGTGATGGTGATGTAATTGATAAGTCAACGTTTTACGGTTGTTCTAACTATAATACAACGCAATGTGATTTCACCATTTCAAAGAAGATATTAAGTAAAACAATTTCGCAAAAGAATATGACAAAGCTCTTAAAAGGTGAAAAGACTGATTTAATTAAAGGTTTTAAAAAGGGCGAGCAAACGTTTGATGCGAAATTAGAGTGGAAAGATAATAAGATTAATTTTGTATTTGAGAATTAATTTGTTAAAAGAGCATGACATAAAACTGTCATGCTCTTTTGTTTTTCTTTTATTTAAAATTTAACGATAAAAAAATCCTTTAAATAATAATTTTTTATTGTAAAACGATAAATTTTGTATTAAAATCAAAATCATAATAAATGAGTGAGGTGCTTTTGTTAAAAGGTAACAACCTTATTTTTAAAATTAGAGGAGGTATAACTATGAACATTAACAATTTGATTGTTAAAAATATGGATAACCCCCATGAGTTGGAGAAGATGTATAGAAAAGATCCGAAAGCTTTTAAAAAAGCATTCTCACAAGCATGGGACCAAAACCCTGATTCCCAGGTTCTAGGTGCTTGGTATGAAAGGTTGCATTTCAAGGAGAAAGTAAATAAAGAAAAAACATCTTTGTTTCAAAAAGGTTTCTTATTCATGGGCCTTTTAGCTATTCTGGCCGGCATAAGCACCAGGATCATTTTCCACTTTGTTGAGCAGGAAGCAATTGCTCCAATTAACTTGGCTTTTGGTGTAATTCCCTTTATTGCTGCTTATTTTGTTTACAATAATACTCCCAAAAAAAGTATTATTTATTCCCTTGCAGCGTTGTTCCTTATTTCCGGGATGTATCTTAATACGTTGCCATTAAATTATAAAGACAGTACCATTCTTGCTTATTTACATCTTCCTATATTTTTATGGGTCTTAGTAGGGCTTGCGTTTACAGGAAATGAATATTCAAAAGGCAGTACAAGATTAGCCTATATAAAATTTAATTTAGAATATTGTCTTCTCTACGCCAGCATGGCAGTGAGCGGAATGATACTAGCAGTATTCACCATGCGTTTATTTAGCTTTGTTGACTTAGATATAGGAGAATTCTATTTTAGTAATGTTGTTTTATTTGGAGCAGCGGCTCTCGCTATTGTGGCTGCATACTTAGTATCAATGAATCTTAAGCTTGCTAAAAATATTACACCATACATATCTAAAATTTTTAGTCCTCTCGTCCTGATCACGTTGCTTATCTATCTTATAACGGTAATTTGGGTCGGGAAAAATCCGTTCTTGGATCACAATTTCCTAATGGCCTTCAACGGAATCCTCCTTGGTGTATTGGCTGTTACCATATTTTCTATCGTTGAAAGTGACTCGGACGAGAAAAAGAATATTTCAGATTATATAAATTTTTCCTTAATTGTTCTGGCGCTTATTATTGACACTGTCGCATTGTCAGCCATAGTATTTAGACTTTCTTCTTACGGGATTACACCTAATAGACTTGCTGTTTTAGGAGTAAACATACTGATTTGGGCAAATCTCATTTGGATTATGTTTGCCTATATGCGTTTCTTGCAAAATAAATCAGGACCAAAAGCTATCCAAGATGCCGTTACGAAGTATTTGCCAATATACGGACTTTGGGCAGCTTTCGTTATATTTACGTTTCCTATCATTTTTAATTAGAAAGGATCTGTTAATGCGGGAGTGGTGAGGGCTAATAATCATTGGGGGATGAACAAAACCTCCAATGATTAAAGTTTCACTTTATTACAATTGGTATTATTACGTTTGTAGTTTCGGTAATTTCATTTGTATTGATAAATAAGAAATAAGAAATAAGTGTTGTATGTAATCTTTCCATAATAAAAAACGTCCCAAAATGGGACGTTTTTTATTATGCGTATTGCCGTTTTTTCTTAATAAGCAACAAAACTTGTGAAACACAAGCTAGTACCGGTAACTCAATCAACGGTCCAATAACGAGTGCAAGTGCAATAAGAGGTTCATCTGGAAAAGCAGTCACAGCAATTGCGAGTGCAACAGGCGAATTTCTCGCTAATGTTGTTAAGCTTAGGCTTACAGTGTCTTCATAGGATAAATGCATCATACGTCCTACAAACTGTCCTAGTATAAAGTTAATCATGAAGAACAGTAATACTGGTATAAGTAACAATAAAACAACATTCATATTTTGTAATAAGTACTTACCTTGTGAGGCAAACATCGCTAATATTGCTAAACTTAAAAATACAATTTGAGCAGAGCTGAAAAACGGAATGAGATTATTCTCGAGTGTTTCAGCTTTTTTCAGTTTATTCATAATGAATTTTGTAGCGTGTGCAAGTATAAATGGTAAGACGATTACGATAACAATACTTTCTACTAAAACAGAAACCGCTACAGTTTTCATGACACCAGCAAATAAAAATAAATAAATTGGAAGGAGTAGTACTTGCAAAATTAAATTTACAGGTAAAATTGCAGTAGAAAGTGCTACATTTCCTTTCGCTATTTCAGTAAAGATTAAGTACCAATCTGTGCATGGAGTAACCATTAACATTATAAATCCAACCCAAAGTGCTGGATGATCTGAAAGAAATAGTGCTCCTAATCCCCAAGCGAGTAAAGGGGTCCATAAGAAGTTAATAGTAAGACTTGTTCCAGCAAATTTTAAATTGCGAAATCCGTTTTTTATTTCTTTTAATGGGATGCTGAGGAATAATCCATATAGCATAAAAAATAAGAAGGGGACAATAAATTGTTCTGAATACATATGTATCAAATTAAATTGTCCGAGTACGATGCCGCATGTAACAGCAAAAAGAATAATAAAAGTTTGAATTTTTTCTATAGTGCTCATGAATAAATCCTTTCTATATATGAATTTTCCTCTCTAAGTTTATTATACAAGTAATAAAGATGTATTTGGTGTTCAATTGTATTTTAGTTAATATTTTTAAATTGAGATTTTGTTTTTTATTAAAAGTTACTTGACTAAAGTAAGTAACTATATTACAATCACTTACATAAGGTAATTAAATAACAAAAAGTTTTGATAGCTTAACTTAAGGTATCTATTGAAACTTTTTCTTAGAATAAGAATTTTTATGATGATGAATAATGAATATGAAAAGAAAGATTAGGTGAAGAAAATGGGACTATTTAGCTCATTATTTGGTAAAAAAGAAGAAAATACGAATGTAGAGGGGAATAAAAAAATGTCAAAAGTATTATTTGTAAAAGCAAACGATCGTCCAGCGGAGCAAGCAGTTAGTTCAAAAATGTATGAAACATTTGTAAGTACTTATAAAGAAGCAAATCCAAATACAGAAATTACGGAATTAGATTTATTTGCATTAGATCTTCCTTATTACGGAAATATCGCGATTTCAGGTGGATATAAACGTAGCCAAGGCATGGAGTTAACAGCTGAAGAAGAGAAGGCAGTTGCTACAGTAGATCAATATTTAAATCAGTTTTTAGAAGCTGATAAGGTTGTATTTGCATTCCCATTATGGAACTTTACAGTACCAGCACCATTAATCACATATATTTCATACTTATCTCAAGCTGGAAAAACGTTTAAATATACAGCAAATGGCCCAGAAGGTTTAGTTGGTGGTAAAAAAGTAGTTGTGTTAGGTGCTCGTGGTTCAGATTACTCTTCAGAGCAAATGGCTCCTATGGAAATGGCAGTTAATTACGTAACAACTGTACTTGGATTCTGGGGAATTACAAATCCAGAGACAGTTGTAATTGAAGGGCACAATCAATATCCAGATCGTTCACAACAAATTGTTGAAGAAGGTCTAGAAAACGTTAAAAAAGTAGCAGCGAAATTTTAATTTATGATAGTAAATGGAAAAACCAACATGGATGACCGTGTTGGTTTTTTAGTCTGTTTTTCATGTTAAAAAATGTATGTTTATAAAATAAAAGAAAAGTTCGAAAATAGTATTGCAAAATATTATATAGCAAACTATAATGAGTTCAAGAATAGTTGATACTTAAATTAAATATTCAGAAAATTCAATTAGTTAAAATTGGAAAATGAGATAAGGAAATTTGAATGGGGGTTATAATATGGCGAATAAAGTACCGTTTTCGTTCATAGTAGTTATTGGATTAATGTTATTTGCACTATTTTTTGGAGCAGGAAATTTAATTTTCCCAGCGATGCTTGGTCAATCAGCAGGAGAGAATGTATGGATTGCTAACGCTGGATTTTTAGTAACTGGTGTTGGATTACCATTACTAGGTGTACTAGCATTTGGTTTTTCAGGTAAAGATGATTTACAGTCATTAGCAAATCGTGCTCACCCAGTGTTCGGGATTGTATTTACAACAGTTTTATACTTAGCGATCGGTCCGTTATTTGCAATACCGAGAACAGGAAATGTATCTTATGAAATTGGTCTTAAGCCGTTTATGCCAGAGGGAGTAGGTTCTACACCTTTAATTCTTTTCACAATTATATTCTTTAGCATCACTTGTTTTTTTTCGCTAAATCCCGCGAAAATTGTCGATATTGTTGGAAAAATTTTAACGCCAATTAAGTTGACTTTCATCGGTATTTTAGTAATCGTTGCTTTTATACATCCGATTGGAGATATGCAAGCACCAGTGGAAGCTTATACATCACATGCATTCTTTAAAGGATTCCAAGAAGGATACTTAACGATGGATACGCTCGCATCATTCGTATTCGGGATTATCATCATCAATGCTATTAAAGAAAAAGGTGCGAAAACGAAAACACAAATTATGGTCGTTTGTGCAAAAGCGACAATAATTGCAGCATCTATTTTAGCAATTATCTATACAGCTCTTTCTTATATGGGTGCTTCAAGTGTTGCAAAGCTTGGACATTTAGAGAACGGCGGAGAAGTATTAGCGAAAGTTTCTAACTACTATTTCGGATCATATGGCGGAGTATTATTAGGATTAATGATTACAGTAGCTTGTTTAACAACTAGTGTGGGACTTGTATCAGCATGTTCTTCATTCTTCCATAAGTTATTCCCAAATGTTCCTTACAAAGCAATTGCAATCACACTATGTGTATTTAGTGCAATTGTTGCAAACGTAGGATTAACACAGTTAATCGCAGTTTCTGTTCCAGTATTAACAGCAATTTATCCACTAGCAATCGTATTGATTTTCTTAACATTCTTCCATTCATTATTCAAAGGAAGAGCTGAAGTTTATCAAGTGAGCTTAATCGTAACATTTATCATCAGCTTATTCGATGGATTAAGTGCAGCTGGAGTTAACATTGAAGTAGTAAGCCAAGTGTTCACTAAATTCCTTCCGATGCAGGAAGTAGGATTAGGCTGGATCTTCCCAGCGATTATCGGTGGATTTATCGGATATGGCATTAGCGTTGTAAAAGCAAAAAATCAAGTTCAACCAGCTAGTGCGAATAAGAAAATAGGTTAAATAAAAAAGTTATAGAACTTGTTTCTATAACTTTTTTTGTTACTATTGATAAGGATAGAAAAAATAAAGTAGTAGGGGAAATAAAATGAAAAAAACAATTGATCATATCGGCATCGCAGTTCGAGATATAGATAGTACGATACGTTTTTATGAAAATGTGTTACTAGGAACTTTAATAGATCGTTACGTAAGTGAAGCTCCTGGTGTGGAAAGCGAAGTAGCCATTCTTGAAGTGGATGGAGATAGAATTGAATTACTTGCACCGACGAATAATACGACATCTCCAATTGCCCGTTTTATTAAACAAAAAGGTAAAGGTGTTCATCACGTTGCGTATCGTGTCGATGATTTAGATGTGGCTCTAGAAGAGTTAAAAGAACAAGGTATTCGGACATTAGAGCATACACTTCGGATTAATAAGCACGGTAGAAGATTAATATATCTTAACCCAGCGGATACAGAAGGAACGATTATCGAGTATTGTGATTATCCGGAAGAGAAATAGAAGAAGGATATTTTAAAAAGGTGTTACGTTATTACGTAACACCTTTTTATTTATGTATTTCACATTTTCTTCACAAATGATTCACGATAACTTTTCTTCATTGATAACTTACATAAATATATTTTATGATATAATAACAATCGGCTTTAAAAATGTAAGTTGTATCTATCATAATAGTTACTATTATATTGGAAGTTTAGAGGTGGAATAGAAATAAAGAGTTATACTTTATAGAAATTTATATTTAATCAGGTTAATATTTCTACGGAGAATCAAACTTTGGAAGTTAAAGTAATGAAAATAGAGCGATGAGGAAGAGAGAAGTGAAATGAGTGTGAAAGTAATGAGAAGATTAGGGACATGGTTATTACTTGCATGTGTGCTTATCATATTGATACCGAAAAGTGCATCTGCTCATGCGTACGTTGTGAAATCAAACCCTACTGAAAATGAAACATTGAAGAAAGCACCATCTGTTGTAAAAATCGAATTCGATGAGGACATACAAGTTTCAAGTTTTAATACATTGTACGTGAGAGATACATCAGGTAAAAGGGTTGATTTAAAAGATGCTCATATTGATAAAAAAAATAAAAAGCTATTAGAAGCTGGATTAAAAGACAATCTCAAAAATGGTCTTTACTCTATTCAGTGGAAAGTGATTTCAGCTGATGGACATCCAATTCAAGGAGTTATCCCGTTCCGGGTTGGATTAGCGGAAGCGGAAACAGACGATATACAAGTGGAAGAGATGGGTTACGTCCCACAAATCGATATGATTATGGAACGTGGAATTTTATATGCAAGTTTCTCACTATTTATAGGAGTGCTATTCTTTAATCTTATTATGTATAAAGGCAATGCAACCTCGGTTCGATCAAGGAGTAAGAACATAATATGGATCTCTTTATTTGGGATATTAATTAGCTTGTTATTCAATCTACCACTGCAAGCGAAAATAAATGCTGATGTTTCATGGCTAGAAGCATTCAATCCTTTACTATTAAAAGAAACATTACAGCTTTCTGTTTTTGGTTATGTATGGATTACTCAAATGGTTCTCATTAGTACGCTTATAATTGTTACGTATTTTGCGGTGAAGCATGAGAAGTTTTCGTCGTTTAAAGTATGGAGTATTCCAATACTATTGTTTATAGGGTTACTTGTTATGAAGGCCTTTAATAGTCACGCATACGGTTTAAAGTTTAAAAACATTGCTGTCGTTATGGATTTTCTACATTTATTAGCAGCTTCATTATGGGTTGGTGGTTTATCATCTATTATTCTTCTTTTACGTAAAGAGGATAACAAGTGGCATATGTATTGGGATATGATTAAGCGTTTTTCACCGTGGGCAACAGGTGCTGTCATCGTGATTTTAATAACAGGCCTTTTTAACAGTACATTTTTTATTCCAACAATCCACTCGTTATTTGATACGAAGTATGGATTGGCTTTATTAGCAAAGATACTATTATTTATTTTCATGGGGATATTGGGAATTATTCATTATGTGAAAGGGAGAATAAGAGCGCAGCAAGGATTAGGAGCTACGGTGAAAGTAGAGTTTGTCATTGGAATTATCATTTTCGTAATCGTAGCTTTTATGACAAACGTACAAACACCACCGATGCCTCCTACTGGACCATTTACAGAGAGTAAGCAATTAGATAATGGATATGAACTTACGCTAAATGTAAGTCCGAATAAGGTAGGACAAAATAAATTCCATATTACACTAAAGGACGAAAAGGGACAGCCTGTTACTGGTATGGAACAAATGATATTGACGACTCAATCATTAGATATGAACATGGGAAAAGGTTCATTTAAAGTTTCAGTAGTTTCACCAGGAGAATATGAAGCAGAAGGTATGTATATTAATATGACAGGAAACTGGAATATACATGTTCATGGATTAACAAAATCTCTTGATAGTTTCGATACAGATTTTAAATTTATTGTAGGTGGCAGATAAAATTTTACCAATCATGCTGCTAGCGAGTAGCAGGATAAACAGATGTTATAGATGAAAAGGAGTAAATAGAAAATGAAACGTATAAAAAAATTAGGAACAACAATGATCGCAACAATTATTGCAATGGGAATGTTTTCGTTACCTGTTAGTGCGCACGTCACTGTAAAACCAGCAACTTCTGACGTTGGTTCTTGGGAGACTTATACGATAAAAGTACCAGTTGAAAAAAATGTAGCAACGACAAAAGTTACACTGAAAATACCGTCTGGAGTGGAGTTCCAACAGTATGAACCAGTGCCAGGATGGAAAGTTGAGGAGCAAAAAGATAATGCCGGAAAAGTTAAAACTGTAGTATGGGAAGCGACAGGAGAAGGAATTTTAACAGGTCAGTTCCAGCGATTTACTTTCGTCGCTAAAAATCCGGATAAAGAGCAAAAAATAGCTTGGGACGCATATCAACAATATAAAGACGGAGAAATTGTTGAATGGACAGGCGATGAAAAAGCTGAAAAACCACATTCACTTACTACAATTGCAAAAGGTACGTCATTAACAGGAGAACATGGTGAAGTGTCTCGTGTAGAAAAGAATGAAGGTACTAGTAATATGCAATTGATAGCAATTGTCTTATCTATTTTGGCGATAGTATCGTCGGTAAGTGCGTGTGTTTTTGTAGTACGTCGTAAAAAGTAAGACGTAAGAAAGAGCCTACAAACAGCAGGCTCTTTCTTACGTTTATTTCATTTCAACTTGCTGCCTTATAGCAAGTGCTTTCGGTTTTATATTTACAAAACAAATGCTCACAACAATAAATAATAGCCCAATAAATAAGCTCATTGTAATGGCCTCATGTAAGAAAATTGAACTTACAATAATAGCGATTAGTGGAATGAGGAATGTATAAGCCCCAACTTTACTTGCTTCACCAGCTCCCACAAGTGTGAAGTATGCAAGCCACCCCATTGCAATAACGAAGAACGAAATAAAGAGAAGTACGCTAACAAATGGCATACTCCAAGCGATACTAGACCAGCTTTCAAACTCTGAACCAAATCCAATTAAGCAAAGTCCACCAATAATAAGCTGAAGTGTTACCATCCAAATGGCATTAACACGGTGACCAGTCTTCTTAATAAATACTGTGCCAAGTGCCCAGCCAATCGCGCATCCTAACGCGAGAAGGATTCCGATAATAGAAATATGTCCAGTTAAACTGCTAGAGCTAATAACACCTACGCCAATAAATCCGAGAACGAGCCCGAAAATTTTCAAGCCGTACATTGATTCTTCAAGCCATATCCACGAGAAAATACCGAGTAAAACTGGTTGTAGAAATACAATGGCGGAAAATAACCCAGCAGGCATATATTGAAGGCCGACAGTTTGTAACCCGTAAAATATAATGATGTTAAGTAAAGAAGAAATAACGTATAAATGCCACGTTTCTTTTAAATGTAACTCTTTGTATTTCGGTAATGCGAAAAGGAGTAAAATGAATCCTCCAATTAAAGTTCGAACGCCTGCAAATAAAACAGGTGGTGTATAATGCAGGGCAAACTTTGATAAAGGCCAATTGATTCCCCACATGAAAACGAGAAAAGTAAGGATTATGGCCGTCTTAGTTCGAGAAAGCTGTGTCACTGAAAGACCTCCTTGTTGTTATTCATTTCACTATGATATGATATCAACTGTAATAAATAAAATGAATCTTTTTTATGAGGAGTATAAGTGATTAGTTATGACCATTACACAACTGCAAGTATTAATAAAAACCGTTGAGTTAGGTAGTTTTACGAAAGCTGCTCGGGTGTTAAATATGACGCAGCCAGCTGTTAGTCATGCGATTTCAAGTATTGAGTCAGAGTTAGGAGTTACTATTCTTATACGTGATAAACGAAAAGGGCTACTCGTTACGGATGTAGGAAATAGGATTCTTGTACATATTAGAGAGATTTTGAACGGTGTAGCGAAGATTGAACAAGAAGTTGCGATGGAGAAAGGGCACGAAGTTGGGACGATTCGAATTGGGAGTTTTCCGAGCGCTTCTGCACATTTTTTACCCAAAATGATAAACCTTTTTAAGGAGAAGTATCCGAACTTAGAAGTAGTTCTTTGTGAAGGAACGATTAAAGAAGTTGAAGATTGGTTAGTATCGAGGGTTGTTGATATAGGAATTGTTATTTTGCCTAATAAAGAGATGGAGATTGTTCCATTAACGAAGGGGAAAATGGTTGCTATCTTAAGAGATGATCATCCTCTTTGTAAGAAGGACTCTATTACAATTAGTGATTTAGAGAATGAACCGATCATATTATGTAAGGGTGGATACGAACCACCTATTATTGATATGTTTAAACAAGCAAACGTACCACTTCGGGCTGAGTATGTAATATCAACCGTTACTACAGCTTTAAATATGATTCAAGAAGGATTAGGCATTGCAATATTAGCTGAATTATCTTTAACGAATTTACCAAAAAATGTGCAAACGAGAGAATTGGAACCACAAGTATGGAGAGAAATTGCTTTAGCTGTTCCTTCATTAAAGGATTCTTCAATCGCTGTGCAGCTATTTATTGAAGAATTTCAAGCGCTATTTGCAGAATAAAAAGGGTTGTCTCATATATCATAATGGGACACTTTTTAATTTGCTTATAAAAAATCTATGAAAAGGATTGACTTATTTTTTAGTTGTAACTATAATGATTACATCGAGGTGGTGATTACGATGAAAATTAGTAGCCGCTTTTCTATAGCTGTTCATATTTTATCTATTTTAAAAAACAATCCATCTTCACTATGCACTTCAGACTATATGGCTGAGAGTGTCAATACAAATCCAGTAGTCATTCGTAAAATTATGTCGTATTTGAAACAAGCTGGCTTTGTTTATGTAAATCGTGGACCAGGTGGCGCGGGATTACTAAAAGATTTACATGAAATCACATTGTTAGATGTGTATCATGCAGTGAATGTAGTCGAAGAAGATAAGCTATTTCATATTCACGCCCAACCGAATCCAGATTGTCCAATTGGGGCGAACATTCAAGCGGTGCTAGAAATTATTTTAATTCAAGCACAATCCGCGATGGAAGAAGTTTTGAGAAATATTACGATGGGGCAGTTGTTTGAAACTTTGCAAGAAAAAATGAATGCTTAAATAATATTTATATTTTTTTATCACTAATGTAACTGATTCGATTACAACTATAAAGGTAAGGTGTAAAAGTATGACTGTAAAAATGAAAGTATACTCAGATTTTATATGTCCATTTTGTTTTTTAGCAAAAGGTCCATTAGATGAAGTAGCGAAAGAGAAAGATGTAGAAATTGAATGGATGCCATTTGAATTACGTCCAAGTCCATATGCAAAAATTGATCCATGGAATGAGCCAGAAAAATTAGGCTCATGGGATGCTTTTATTCTTCCAACTGCGAAGAAGTTAGGAATCGATATGCGTTTGCCACGTGTTTCTCCGCATCCATATACACATTTAGCTTTCGAAGGGTGTCAATTTGCGAAAGAACGTGGACTAGGAAATGAGTATCATCACCGCGTATTCACAGCATTTTTCCAAGAAGAGCAAAACATTGAAGATATTGATGTTTTAACAAAATTAGCGGTAGAAGTAGGTCTTCCTGAAGCTGAATTTAAAGATGCGTTAGTAACTCGTAAATATAAAGAAAAGCATCAAGAAGCAATTCAGCACGCATATGATGAAGCGAATATTATGGCTGTTCCAACTGTCATGATTGGAGATGAAGTCATTCAAGGGCTAGCTAGTAAAGAAACGCTACAAAGAGTCATTGATAAAGAAATTGAAAAGGATAAAACAAATTCATTTGAAGGTATGCAATGTAATACAGATGGATATTGTTAATTCGCTTGTTATGAAATAACAAAATAAATTATAAAACAAATATTTGGAGGAATTAAAATGTCAGCAACTACAACAAACTTAAAAGAAGCAATTGTGAACCGTCGTTCTATTCGTAAAGTAACAAAAAACGATGCAATTACGAAAGAAAGAATTGAAGAAGTTTTAAAAACAGCTTTACACGCACCAACATCTTTCAATATGCAAAGTGGTCGTATGGTTGTATTAATGGATGGAGAGCATGAAAAGTTTTGGGATATTGTTAAAGAAACACTAAGAGCTCGCGTACCAGCAGAAAACTTTGAAGCGACTGTAGAAAGATTAAAAGGTTTCCATACAGGTGTTGGGACTGTGTTATTCTTTGAAAATCAAGCAACAGTAGAAAAAATGCAAGAAAATGCACCATTATATAAAGATCAGTTCCCATTCTGGTCTCATCAAGGAAATGCAATGTTACAACATACTGTATGGATGTTATTATCGGCTGAAGGAATTGGTGCATCATTACAACATTACAATCCAATCGTAGATGCTGAAGTGAAAGAAACTTGGAACATTCCGGCAGAGTGGAGTTTAGTAGGACAAATGCCATTTGGTGAGCCAAATGAACAACCAGCAGAAAGAACGTTCTTGCCTACTGAAGATGTAGTGAAATTTTATTAAGAAATACAATATGTAACGAGAAGGAAGCTGTGCTTAAAAACAGCTTCCTTTTTTGTAGTGGTGTTAATTTAGGCGGATTTAGGGAAGAAATATAAGAAATAATACGGTGAGAAGGGAATTAGAAAAATGAATGATGAGAAAAAATATACAGTGGTAGGTACTGATGTTGAGGAAGTAAAGCGTTTAAATAAAAATTCAGGGTTAACGTATAATCAAGTGAAAGAAATGTTAGCAAAGCAAATGCAAAAAAAGAAGTAATTAGATTGAAATCTTTCATTTTTTCATTTAGCATTTTGATTGGAGAGAGTTAAGTAAAAGGTAACTCTCTTTTTTGTATAGCTAAGCATCTTATAGAGTGGAGGAAGCAACATGAAGAAATGGGTAAAGGTAACGCTGTCTATCGCTGGAGGTATTGTCTTATTAGCATGTGCTGGCGGATATTACGTGTATAAAAATTATTTTCCAAAGGGACCTGAGCGCATTGTATATGATAAAGAAAGAGTGCTACAACCGATACATAATCAGCTTAAAGGAATCAATATAGAAAATGTAAAGATAAAAGAAAAAGAAATCGTAAATGCGACTGTAGATGAGCTTCAAAAAATGATTGATGATGGAAAGTTGTCATATGAAGAATTAACGAGTATTTATCTTTTTAGAATACAAGAACATGATCAAAATGGAACAACATTAAATTCTGTTACAGAGATAAATCCTAATGCGATGGAAGAAGCAAGGAAGTTAGATCAAGAGCGAGGTAGAAACAAAAAGTCGAATTTATATGGTATTCCTGTCGTTGTAAAAGATAATGTACAGACGGAAAAAGTGATGCCGACTAGTGCAGGAACTTATGTATTAAAAGATTGGATTGCAGATCAAGACGCAACAATTGTGAAGCGGTTGAAAGAAGAAGGGGCATTTGTTTTAGGAAAAGCGAATATGTCTGAGTGGGCGAACTATTTATCTTTTACAATGCCAAGTGGGTATAGTGGGAAGAAAGGACAAAATTTAAATCCGTACGGTCCGATCACATTCGATACTTCAGGATCAAGTTCAGGATCTGCTACAGTAGTTGCGGCAGATTTTGCACCGCTTGCAATCGGAACAGAAACGACGGGATCGATTGTTGCACCCGCGGCGCAGCAATCAGTAGTTGGGTTACGTCCATCTTTAGGTATGGTAAGCAGAACAGGAATTATTCCGTTAGCTGAAACTCTTGATACAGCAGGACCTATGGCAAGAACGGTAAAAGATGCAGCAACGTTATTTAATGCAATGATAGGTTATGACGAAAAAGATGTTATGACAGAAAAAATGAAAGATAAAGAAAGAATTGATTATACAAAGGATTTATCAATAGATGGATTAAAAGGGAAAAAGATAGGACTTCTTTTTTCTGTAGACCAACAAGATGAAAATAGAAAAGCAGTAGCAGAAAAAATTAGAAAAGACCTTCAAGATGCAGGTGCGATATTAACTGATAATATCCAGTTAAGTGCTGAGGGTGTAGATAATTTGCAAACATTAGAATATGAGTTCAAGCATAATGTAAACGACTATCTTTCACAGCAAAAGAATGTACCGGTAAAATCGTTAGAAGAGATTATAGCGTTTAATAAAAAGGATAGTAAAAGACGAATAAAATACGGACAAACATTAATTGAGGGGTCTGAAAAATCTGCTATAACGAAAGAAGAGTTTGAAAACGTAGTGCAAACGAGTCAAGAAAATGCAAGAAAAGAGCTAGATAGGTATTTAGTAGAAAAAGGTTTGGATGCTCTAGTTATGATTAATAACGATGAAGTTCTTCTATCAGCTGTAGCTGGTTATCCGGAATTAGCGGTTCCTGCTGGATATGATAAAAATGGAGAACCAATCGGTGTAGTGTTTGTAGGGAAACAGTTTGGTGAAAGAGAGCTTTTCAATATTGGATATGCGTATGAACAGCAGTCTAAAAATAGAAAATCGCCTAGTTTATAAAAGATTATATGAAAAATAACTGGAATCCACCGAAATTATGTTGGTGGATTCCAGTTAAACGAATCTAACAATATGAAAAGAAAAAAAGGATTCTTCTCAATTAGTAAGAAAGATTGTCTATAGGAGTTCATAAAATGTAATATATTCAATTTCCATCCATTGAAGGGGGAGGTTAATTCTTAATGAATGAAGTAAAGAGTTTTTTTCGAAGTAGAGGGTTTCAACGGTTTCTCGTTTTAATAATAGTAGCGCTTGTATTATACGCATTAAAAAGTATGATTAATTTAATATTAATTACGTTTATACTGACGTTTTTAATGGATCGATTTCAACGTTTTATTTCAAGAAAATTGAAAGTAAACCGGAAAATTGTTATTGCATGTTTATATATAATACTAGTTTCCTTTATAGGCACAACGTTATATAAATATTTACCTGTGCTGACGATACAAATTTCACAATTAATTTATCAATTTAAACTATTTTTTCAAAATCCACCTGATAATGAAATCGTTAAATATGCACTTTCGACAATTAATGGGATGGAAGTATCAAAATATATAGAACAAGGTGTAGACGTCATATATCAATCAATAGCAAATATAGGGAAGGTAAGTTTACAAATATTATTATCTCTAATTTTAAGCTTATTTTTCTTATTAGAAAAAGAGCGTATTATTACATTTACATCTAAGTTTAAAGATAGTAAGTTAAAAATCTTTTATGAGGAAATTGCATATTTTGGTGAAAGATTTGCAAGATCGTTCGGAAAAGTAATTGAAGCTCAGTTTTTAATTGCCGTTGTAAATTGTATTCTTACTGTCATTGCATTAATTGTTTTAGGATTTCCACAGCTACTCGTATTAGCTGTTATGGTTTTCTTACTAGGGTTGATTCCTGTTGCAGGTGTGATTATTTCTTTGTTTCCACTTTGTATCATTGCTTACAACGTAGGCGGAGTTATGTACGTAGTATACATACTCGTGTTCATAACAGTAATCCATGCTCTTGAAAGTTATTTTTTAAATCCGAAGTTTATGTCTGCAAAAACAAATTTACCAATCTTTTATACATTTATGATTCTTATCTTCTCAGAGCATTTCCTTGGAATATGGGGGCTTATTATCGGGATACCAATCTTTATCTTTTTATTAGATGTACTTGATATAAATAATGAGGATGCGACTAAAAAATAAGAAATGATAGAAAATCATTAAAAAGTCATAGGAGATAATGAAAATAAAAAGCAATCCAAAATAAATTGGATTGCTTTTATCTTAATTAAAGAACAGGAGCCATTGTTTCTTTCAATACTTGAACAGAGTGATCAAATTTTAATTCTTCTTCTTCACTTAATTCAACCTCTAAAATTTCACGAACACCGCCGCGATTTAAAACAGCAGGTACCCCGATATAAACATCTTTTTGACCATATTGACCTTCTAAGTAAGCTGATACAGTTAATACACTATTTTCGTCGTTTAAAATTGCTTTTGTAACACGTAGAAGTGACATACCGATACCATAATAAGTTGCGCCTTTACGCTCAATAATATGGTAAGCTGCATCACGGACGTTTATGAAAATTTTGTCTAAATCTTCTTGATTATACGTGTTGTCTTTTTCAAGCAGTGTTTGTAGTTTTTGGATACCAACGGAAACATGACTCCAAACAGGAAGTTCAGTATCGCCGTGTTCTCCGATAATATAAGCGTGAATGTTGTGTGGACCAATATTGAAGTACTCACCTAACATATAGCGGAAACGAGCAGAATCAAGCGTTGTACCAGAACCGATTACACGTTCTTTCGGTAAACCAGATTCTTTCCAAGTTACGTAAGTTAAAATATCTACAGGGTTTGTTGCGATTAAGAAGATGCCATCAAATCCGCTATCCATAATACTGCGAACGATTTGTTTAAAGATTTTAGCGTTTTTCTCAACTAAATCTAAACGTGTTTCGCCTGGCTTTTGTGGTAATCCAGCTGTAATAACTACAAGGTCAGCATCTTTACAGTCTTCGTAGCTACCTTTCCATACTCTGGTTGGAGCTGGTGCGAATGGAACAGCATGACTTAAATCCATTGCTTCTCCTTCAGCTTTTGCCTCATTTACATCGACTAAAACAAATTCTTCAGCTACGGCTTGGTTAATCATGCAGTAAGCATAACTACATCCAACTGCTCCTGTTCCTACTAATACAACACGGTTAATACCTTTTTTCATTTCAAAATTCCTCGCAATTTCATTGGTTTTGTTATGTAAGATAATACGTCTTACTTCTATAGAATCATATCTAGTTTATTACATTTTATAAAAGATATTCAAGTATTTGAAAATGTATCCGTGTAATTCCTTGCCCAAAACATAGGAATGAAGGTAACTGAATATAATTCAGTAAAATCCTTTGTAAAAGGGGAAATGGCATGGGGAACCCATTAACAATGGAAGAGATGCTTCATATTATTCATGCAGGGCTTGTTAAAAAGAATAACCCAAAACGGATTACGATTGCCGGTGCAGGGATTTCTGGATTAGTTGCAGGTTCTTTATTAAAAGAGGCTGGGCACGAAGTAACGATTATAGAAGCAAATAACAGAATAGGTGGCAGGGTGTATACGATTCGGGAACCATTTAGTGTGGGTTTATATTTTAATGCGGGACCGATGAGAATCCCTGATACCCATAAGTTAACCTTAGCGTATATTTATAAATTTAAACTGCCTTTAAACCTTTTTATAAATAAAACTTTTGCAGATATCATTTACACGAATAACATTCAAACGAGATTGAATGTGTTTGAAAATGATCCAAGTGTACTTGAATATCCGGTTTTGGATAAAGAAAGAGGAAAAACGGCAGAAGAGTTAATGATTGAGGTATTAGAACCAATACTAAATTATATTAAGAAGGAACCGGATAAAAACTGGCTTATCGTTGAAAAAAAGTATAAAACGTATTCGCTTGGTTCATTTTTAATGGAGTATTATTCAGATGGTGCAATAGATATGATCGGGGTACTTCTTGATATGGAAGCTTATATGGGAATGTCCTTAATTGAAGTATTACGTGAAATGATCTTTTTTACTTCAACAACGAAATATTATGAAATAACTGGTGGAATGGATAAGTTATCGAATGCATTCTTACCACAATTAAGGGAGCATATTTTAATGCCGTATAAGATTGATAAAATCATACAAGAAGATAATAAAGTAATGTTACAAGGAAATCATGAGCAAACGTTAGAGCAATTTACAATAACAAGTGATTTTGCTATTATTACAATTCCATTTTCAGCGTTAAGATTTGTAGAAGTTCAGCCATACTATTTATTCTCTTATTTTAAAAGAAGAGCAATTCGTGAATTAAATTATATTGCTGCAACTAAAATTGCAATAGAGTTTAAAAGTAGATTTTGGGAGAAAGCGGGACAGTGTGGTGGAAAATCTATTACTGATTTACCGATACGGTTTACATACTATCCGAGTTATGGCATTCATACTCCAGGACCAGCTATCGTTATAGCAAGTTATACGTGGGCAGATGAGGCGTTAACATGGGATAGTCTCCCGCAAAGAGATCGTATTCGTTACGCATTAAAAAATTTAGCGGAAATATACGGTGACATCGTCTATAGTGAGTTTGTCACTGGAACATCTTTTAGCTGGAGTAAAAATCCGTATTCTTGCGGTGCATTTACAGCTTTCGAACCAGGCCAAGAGCTCGAGTTATTTCCGTATATTACACCATCATCTGGAAAAGTACACTTTGCAGGAGAGCATACGACATTAACACATGGATGGATGCAAGGGGCAATTGAGTCTGGAGTTAGAGTTGCATATGAAGTAAATGAACAGTGAATCTCTTATATTTACAAATGGTCATTCTTTTAATAAAATGATAAATATAAATCGTAATTATTACGCTTTGAATACATTTGAAGTAAAGAAATGGATGGTCGGTTGAATGAATAAAGTGGAGATTCATATATTAGGTGGTTTTTTAGGTAGTGGAAAATCAACATTATTACAAAATTTATTGTTAGCAGAGAAACAGAAGAATAGAAAAGTTGCAGTATTAATGAATGAAATTGGTGAATACTCGGTAGATACAGATATTATTGGAAAAGAGAATGTTTTAAGAGAACTTCTTAAAGGTTGTATTTGTTGTACGTTAAAAGAAGAGCTTGAAATACAATTACATTCGTTATATCAACAAGAAAGACCAGATGTAATTTATATAGAAACGACAGGTGTTGCGCATCCAATTGAAGTGTTAGACGCGTGTGTCTCGCCAATTTTAGCACCTTTCCTGGAAGTGAAATCAATTGTAGTCGTTTTAGATGCCGTAAGATGGTTAAACCGAAGTATATTAAGTGCAAATGTACAACAGCTACTGCATGAGCAACTGAAATTTGGTAGTCATATTCTTGTTAATAAAGCAGATTTACTAACAGATGAAGACAAGAACATAGTGCTTGAAGAAGTAAAGGCAATAAATGATCATGCGAAATTGTATGAAACAAAATATTGTAATATATCTTTAAAAGATATTGAAGAAGCTGAATTTACAAATGATGAGGAACATGAGACACTACATGTCAAACAGCATTTACATATACAAACGATGACATATCAATTTACGAAACCGATTGATCAAGACAAATTATATGAATGGCTTTCGAATTTACCAGATAGTATTTATCGTGTGAAAGGTTTTGTGAAATTTCATGGAGATAAATACCCTCACCTATTCCAATATTCGTTCGGAGTACCAACTTTATTGGAACAAGATTTCGGTTTCCCAACAAACTTGGTAGTAATAGGAGAAGGACTAGATAAGAAACGATTGGCTGAAGGATTAGAGAAAGTAGAACTTAACTCTAATTAAGGTGAAAAGACTAACTTAAAAAAATAAGTTAGTCTTTTTGTATGGTCATTACTGAAATGAAACAGTATTTTCAATTGGATTGCAGAATATATATTGATTGTATGTCCGTTTCCATTACATAGGAAGGTGATTATATATTTGTGCCGAATGTAGAGGGTACTACAAGAGTTTTCCATTATCTATCGAATTAGTTAGTCATGATTACGGACAGGGGATTTTGGCGTGTTTGATTCTATCAGAAAGTAAAGTATGGGGAGGATCACAATGTCGATGAAAAAACGTAAGTGGCTAAAGACAATGTTTACTGGCTGTGTTTTAGGTTCGTTATTAATAACGGCAGCTTGTTCAGGAAAGAAAACAAGTACAGAGGATGAAAAAACGATTAAGGTAGGAGTCCTTGCTTCTTTAACAGGACCGCTAGAATCGTATGGAAAACAAACAGTGAACGGATTTGAATTAGGGTTAGACTATGCAACTGGTGGAACTGGGAAAGTAGATGGGAAAAAGATTAAGTTTGTTGTAGAAGATACAGAAACGAAAGCGGATGTAGCAGTGAAGAAAGCTACGAAGTTATTAGAAGAAGAGAAAGTTGATTTTTTAGTTGGATCGTCTAGTTCAAGTGATACGTTAGCGGTTTTACCACTGGCTGAAGAATATGAAAAGATTATGGTTGTAGAACCAGCAGTTGCGGATAGTATTACCGGGAAGAACTGGAATAAATATATTTTTAGAACTGGAAGAAGTTCCTCACAAGATGCGATTGCAGGAGCAGCAGCAATTGCGAAAAAAGGTGTAAAGATTGCGACATTTGCCCCAGATAACGCTTTTGGTCGTGAAGGGATTGCTGCATTTAAAGCGGGTGCAAAAAAATTAGGTGCGAACATTGTGAATGAGCAATACGCGGATACAAATTCAACAGATTTTACAGCGAATATTCAAAATATCATTAGTTCAAAACCAGATTATTTATTTATCGTTTGGGCAGGGGCAAATTCACCTTGGAAACAGTTGAAAGATATGAATGTGGAAGCGCAAGGTATTAAAATTTCTACAGGTGCCCCAGATATACCAGCATTAAAAACAATGGATGCATTAGTAGGTATGCAAGGTTTTTCTGTATATTATCACACACTTCCAAAAAATAAAGTGAATGATTGGCTAGTTGAAGAGCATAAAAAACGTTTTAATGGTGTAGTGCCAGATTTGTTTACAGCGGGAGGAATGTCAGCAGCAATTTCTATTGTAGAAGCTTTAAAGAAAACAAAAGGTGATACAGATGTAGATACATTGATTAAGAAAATGGAAGGAATGGAATTTGATACACCGAAAGGAAAGATGAAGTTTAGAGAGAAGGACCACCAAGCGATGCAGACGCTGTATTCTATCACATTGAAAAAGCAAGATGGTGTTGATTATCCAGTGCCAGTGTTAGAGCGAGAATTAACGATGAAAGAAACAGAACCACCAGTTCAAAATAAATAGACTGAATTTTCTGTTGTTTTGTATAAAGAGGGGGGACCCTCTTTATACATATTTCTTTCATACTCACGGCTTTAAAGGGAGGGATTTCGTGACACATTTGCTAGAGACGAAAAATCTTAGTGTATCTTTTGGTGAACATCAAGTTATTAAAGATGTAAATTTAACTGTCCAAAAAGGAAAGCTCATTTCTATTATCGGGCCAAATGGTGCGGGGAAGACAACATTATTTAATTTACTAAGTGGACAGATTTCACCCACAACAGGTGAAGTGTATTTTAAAGGGCAAGATATTACAAAACTATCGATTTCAGATCGAACACGCTTAGGAATCGGTCGCTCTTTTCAGCTTACAAACATATTCCCAGAATTAACGGTACTTGAAAATGTCCGTTTAAGTGTTCAATCATTCGTACAAGATTACTATAGTTTTTTCCCGAGTCCAGCAAAATTAAAGCAACAAGTTGGAGAGGCGAGACGTTTCTTAAAAACAGTATTACTTCACGAGAAAGAGAACGTATTAGCGAAAGATTTGGCACATGGAGAGAAAAGAAAGCTAGAACTTGCGATGTTATTAGCTTTAAAAACGGATGTGTTATTACTTGATGAGCCGACGGCAGGTATTTCGGTTGAGGAAGTCCCTGCTATATTACAAGTGATTGAAAATATTAAGAAACATCCAGAGAGCACAATTGTACTTATCGAACACAAAATGGATATGATACTAGGTTTGTCAGATCATCTTATCGTTTTATTTCATGGAGAGTTATTGGCTGAAGGATTGCCAGAAGAAATTATGAAAGATGAGCGTGTACAAAGTGCTTATTTAGGGGGATTATATAGTGGCACTATTACAAGTAAATAATATAGAAACGTATTTAGATCAGTTTCATATTTTGCAAGGAGTATCTCTTGGTGTTGAGAAAGGGACGATTACTGTACTGTTTGGTAGAAACGGGGCAGGGAAAACAACGACATTACGTTCAGTTATGGGGTTTCACCGGATTGCAGATGGTGAAATTTATTATGATAGTGCAAAAGTAAGTGGATTACCTACACATTTAATTTCAAGGAAAGGAATAGGGTATGTACCAGAAAATCAAGGTATTTTTCATGATTTGACAGTAGAAGAAACATTCGCCCTTGCTAGGGGAAAAGGTGAAGAAGTAGAAGTGAAAATAGAGTGGATGCTGGAACTATTTCCGGATTTAAAGCAGTTTTGGAATAAGAAAAGTGGGCTCTTGAGCGGAGGGCAAAAGCAAATGTTGGCTATTTCAAGAGCGTTTATTAATAGTGATGGATTATTACTTATTGATGAACCGAGCAAAGGGCTATCCCCGATAATGGTGGAGAAATTAATGGTAGCTATTTTGAAGATGAAAGAGAAAACAACAGTTTTACTTGTTGAGCAAAATTTTATGATGGCTAGTCAAATTGGCGATTATTTTTACATTATGGATAACGGACGAATTGTTCATAACGGTTTTATGAATGAATTAAAAAAGGATAAGGAAATGTGTCATAAATATTTAGGAATCTCTTAACATGAATCCGAGGTGAAAAGGATGGATGTGTTAATCAATTTATTTGTAAATGGGATTTCAACAGGGATGCTCATTTTTTTGTTAGCATCAGGTCTTTCACTTATTTTCGGTCTAATGAGCGTTTTAAACTTTGCACACGGTGGTTTATTTGCGTGGGGAGCATTTACAGGTGTTTGGTTATTTAATATGACAGGAAGTTATATATTAGCTTTAGTTGGAGCAGTAGCTATGGGAATGTTCCTAGGATTTATTTTAGAAAGGTTTCTTATTAGACCAGTATATGGAAATCATGTTCGACAGCTGCTCGTTACGCTTGGGGGAATGCTCGTTCTTAGTGAGTGTATTAAAATATTTTGGGGGCCAAACCCTATTAGTGCAAAATTACCGTTATGGTTACAAGGAAGTTTTACATCCGGAGGTATTATATTAATTAAATATCGTCTATTTGTTATTTTGATTGGGGTAATTATTTACATTGCACTACTATTATTACTCAAAAAGACGAAGATAGGTCTTATGATCCGTGCAGGTGTAATGGATAAAGAAATGGTTCAAGCGCTTGGTATTAATGTAAAAGCGATATTTTCTTTCGTCTTTTTATTAGGAGCAGGGATGGCAGCTTTGGGAGGTTTTTTATTAGCACCGTATTCGGGCGTTATTTTCGCCGAGATGGGCATGCAGTATGCAATTTTAGCTTTTATAGTAGTAATTATCGGAGGATTAGGAAGCGTACAAGGTTCAGCTATTGCTTCTTTAATTGTCGGATTAGCTGGTGCTTTTACAGCGTATTTTATACCAGATTTATCACTTGCAATTAATATGTTAATGTTACTATTTTTCTTAATAGTAAAGCCAACTGGGCTTGTTGGTGAAAAGGGGTGAAATGGTGAACAACACATTGGACCGAATTAAAGTATACTTCGGAGTATGTATGCTCATTTGTTTAAGTGTATTTCCGTTCGTAAATGATTCACGGAGCCTGTTAATTTTGTTCACTCAAATCTTCATCTTTGCTATTTTTGCAATGAGTTTTGATGTATTGCTTGGGTATACAGGAATTGTATCGTTCGGTCATTGTATGTTCTTTGGGATAGGAGCATATGGGGTAGCGCTTTTATTTGATCGGCAAGGCGTATCAATAACGAATTTTTTAATAGGAATAGTAGCTGCAATTATCGTTTCAGCAATCGTTAGTTATATAATTGGTTTGCTTTCTTTGCGGTTGAAAAGTCATTTTTATGCAATGTTAACACTTGCTATTTCACAGTTGTTTTTCGTACTTGCTGAAAAATGGCGTGGGCTTACTCACGGAGGAGATGGTTTTACATTTGGGGTACCAGAAATATTCCGTGATCGTTTTACTTTTTATTATGTATCACTTGTATGTTTATTCTTCATTTTTATTCTATTACGTCTTTTTACAAAGTCTTCTATTGGGAAAGTATTAAAGGCAATTTCACAAAATGAACAACGTGTTGAAGCACTTGGATATAAAGTCCTCCATTATAAAATAATCGCAAGTGTAGTCGCAGGAATAGTAGCTGCAATTAGCGGTGGTTTATTTGTTATTACATTACGTTTTGTCAATACGACTGTATTTTCAATTGAAATGACACTAAATGCACTATTGATGACAATGATTGGAGGAGTCGGAACTTTAATTGGAGCTATTGCTGGATCTGGCATTATTGAATCACTAAAATATTATTTATCAGAACTAGCTACAGAGTATCCGATCTTTGAACGATGGACGATTATTCTTGGTTTATTGTACATTATCGTATTGCTAGTTTTCCCGAAAGGATTAGTTGGCACGGTTAAGGGACTGAAGAATATGAAACGGAATAAGAAGGAGAAAAGTGCAGAAGTGGAGCAAAACGTGTGAAAAATCAATTGTATAGAATATGAAAATCCCTCTTTTAGATTCATAAAGGAGGGATTTTTATTAACCAAATAGTTCATCAGGGATTTGTTTGAAAGAGTTTTGATTTGTAAAAAAATGAACAGCTAATTTCTCAACTGGAACATCTTCAATTGGTACCAATTTATCATTTTTAATCGGCAAAAAGGCTATCCCTTTTCCGTCATGAATAAACTCTTCCATAAGCGAATAAGAATCTAATTGTTGAAGTTGGCGCTGAGATAAATTATTTTCTTTTAGGAATTGTATTGTCTTATTCCTAAAAGGGCACTTCTTGTCATTGCTAACGAAGAAAATTTCTTTTGAATAATCAATGGTACATTTTTCTTTCGCTTTTAATAAGCCTACAGAAATTGAGGTTGTGAACACTTTTTTAAACGATGCGTCAGGATAATCCTCATAAGTTATGACCATATCAACTTTTTGTTGCTGAAGTAATTTTTGCAAATGACTACTACTTTCTACATATATTTGATAATTTCTGAAATTTACTTTAATACGCTTACTTAAATAATTTGTCAAAATAGATTGTGACGTCGCTATTATATAAGAAGAACCACTCGTTTTAATTTCATTTTTTACTTCTTCTAATAGAGTTAATATTTTATTCGTGTAATCTAATAAAATGTCACCAGCAGGTAACAAGGAAACACCTTTGTTATCTCTATGTAGTAAAGGCGTTTCTAATTCTTGTTCTAATTTTTTGATTCGCTCAGTTACGTTCGGTTGAACATATCCTAACTCTTTAGCAGCTTTACTAATAGAACCCTCACTGGCTACAGTTTTGAATATAATAAGATCATTTATTTCCATGTATCTCAGCCCCTTATGCACTATCATTATAAATGATATCAAACATAATTTATACCTATTTTACGTTAGCCACTTATCGATTTATCATAATGTATATAAGATTGAAAGCGAGTGATAAACATGATTGGAATGCAATATAAGGTCATTCTTCCAAAGGATTATGACATGGAGATTATTAAGAAAAGGGTAAAGGATAATGGCTATAAAACTGATGGTTTCCAAGAACTAAATTTTAAAGCTTATTTAATTACGGAAACGGAGAAAGACGGGAATTTTTATAACTGCTATGCACCTTTATATATTTGGAATGGTCATGAAGGGATGAATAAATTTATCTTTGAAGGGTATTACGATAATATTTTACAATCGTTTGGTTGGCAACAAATACATATAGGTGTTCCGTTAGTTGTTAATCTAAGTGATGGATTTAAGAAAAGTAGATATGTTGTTGAATATGCAAGAAGTATTTCTCAAAGTAAAACGTTGATTGGGACTAAATTAAACACGATAAATGAAAATGTACAAAACAATGAAAAGTGTTTAGGGAATGTAATCGTTTATAATCCGGATAAATGGGGATACAGTGGGTTTGAGTTTTATGAAGAGAAGCCTGAAATGGTAGCAAATAAAGGTGTTACAGTATATGAGATTTTGCACATTTCACGATGAAAACTTGTTGAAGTTAAATTAAGAAAAAGGAATGAAAATGTATGCCTTTTGTGAACGTTTATTATCATGAAAATATATTAAATATAGAAGAGTTGAAAAAGATAGGTGAATGTATTCATCTGTCATTAATTGAACATTTTAACATCCCTAAAAATGATTTTTTTCAAATGTTTTTACCTTATCAACAAAATCACTTTTTATATAATCCATATTATTTATTAGAAAGAGGAGAAAAGAGAACAGAGAATATGATTTATGTTTCTATTACATGTGGACCGGGAAGAACGGTGCAACAGAAAAAAGATTTGTATCAATCGGTATCCTTGAAAATTACGGAATATTCCGACGTTAAAACTGCGGATATTTTTATTACACTAAATGAGACAGCTGCTGAAAACTGGTCATTTGGTCAAGGAATAGCACAAATGGTGAAAATAAAGGAAGAAAAAAATGAAAAATGAACTTATTGAAGTACATATTAAAAAGAAAATGAGAGAAATGGCACCTGCATTTGCTCATTATAGTGAAAAGATATTGTTTGAGGAAGTGTGGCGGGATGCCACTTTAACATTAAGAGAAAGAAGTTTGTGTACTGTGTCAGCACTAATCAGTCTCGGTAATACAGAACAATTACCATTTCATCTGAAGCTAGCTAAACAAAATGGGGTTATGGAGAATGAATTGGTTGCATTAATAACACATATGGCTTTTTACGTTGGTTGGCCAAAAGCTATGGCAGCTTTAAATATAGTAATGAATGAAATGAAAAGTTAAGAATAATGATAAGTAAGAATTCATGTTTATATGAATTCTTACTTATCATTATTTATGCAATACTCTATCGCTATATTTATTACATTTTCTCTTGCTTTTTTATCACTTGCGTAGTAAAGTGATAGTAAGATGAACGCTAGGAAGTGATGAAACATGCGTGATAATACGATAGGATCATTAATATGGTTACGTTTAATACGATTTACGAATCAAAGTAATCAAATGTCAAATGAGTTTTTAAAACGTTTTGATTTAACGACAGCTCAATTTGATGTGCTTTTGCAAATACGTACGTATCAACCACTAACACAAATGGAGTTAGCTGAAAAGGTAACTGTTACACAAGGTGGCATTTCTCGAATGTTAACTCGTCTTGAAAAAGAAGGATATATTGTACGAAAACAAGATTGGAAAACGAAAACAATTAGTCTTACAGAGCAAGGAGAAGCAGCTTTAGAGAGAGCCTTGCCAGAGCAACTTGCATTTCAATCTTCGTTTTTTGATGATGTATTAAATGAAGAAGAGCAGAAAATATTATACGAGCTGATGACGAAAGTTCATAAACATAGTGAAAAAAAAGAATTACCGCAAGAGTAATTTTTTTTACATTATCAATTGACTAGTCAATTGAAGAGATAGGTAATACGAAGATATGCTTGACTTACCAACGTTTTTAGAAGAAAAACTAATACTACTTTATTAAAGGGGAGAGTAACTATGGAAAAATACCGTATAGATACAAGAAAAGGAATTGAGTTTGGGTTATATTCAATTGGCGATCATGTTTTAAATCCACATAATGGGGAGAAAATTACGCCAGAGAAAAGAATTAACGAACTAATTGAAACAGCTAAGTTAGCAGATGAGGCAGGGCTTGATGTGTTTGCTGTAGGCGAAAGTCATCAAACGCATTTTACAACGCAAGCTCATACAGTTATTTTAGGTGCGGTCGCGCAAGTTACGAAAAATATAAAAATTGCAAGTTCCGCAACGATATTAAGTACATCTGACCCAGTTCGAGTATATGAGGATTTCGCTACCATTGACTTGATTTCTAATGGTCGTGCTGAAATCGTAGCTGGTCGTGGATCTCGTATTGGAGGATATAGTTTACTTGGTTACGATGTAAATGATTATGAAGAGTTATTTGAAGAGAAGATGGATCTTTTATTAAAAATTAATAAAGAGGAACATGTAACATGGAATGGGCAGTTCAGAGCACCACTTGAGTATGCTTCAGTTATCCCTAGAGCTAAAAATAATAACCTGCCAATTTGGCGTGCGGTTGGTGGACCGCCAGCTAGTGCAATTAAAGCAGGACGTGCAGGTGTGCCAATGATGATAACAACACTTGGTGGCCCAGCAATTAACTTTAAAGTGTCAGTAGATGCTTATCGCGAGGCTGCTCAGCAAAGTGGATTTGATCCAGCTAGTTTACCAGTTGCGACAACGAGTTTATTTTATACGGCAAAAAATTCACAAGATGCACTTAGTGAATATTACCCTCACATTAATGCTGGTATGCTTACACTGCGCGGTGGTGGGTATCCGAAACAGCAATTTACAAATGCAATAGATTGCCGTGATGCTTTAATGGTTGGTAGCCCACAACAAATCATTGAGAAAATGCTTTACCAATATGAATTGTTTGGCCAACAACGCTTTATGGCACAAATTGATTTTGGCGGTGTACCATTTGATAAAATTGAGAAAAATATTGAATTAATTGCTACTGAAATTTTACCAGCCGTTAGAAAACATACAGCAAAATAAATAAAAAAACTGGGAGTCTAATTGACTCTCAGTTTTTTATTTGTTATGGAAAAATGACAAAAAAATGAACTTTTAATCGAGGAAGAGGGAAGTTATTTTCTATTTTTGAATAACATTATTTCGAGTTTGAATTTTGGAAATACATTTTTCTCTTGACAAAAAACAAGCATTTATCGAGGGTGGATGCGAGGACATTTTTTCGGTTAAAAGTCAAGTGTATGAAGAAAAACACGATTGTTTTATAGATATAAAAGTAAGCCGTATATTGAAAAAACACATTTTACTAATGAGGAAAATCTGATTCAAAAAAATGACAAAAGACATATTTCAGACAAAATGATGTCAATAATACGTCAAAAATAACCTGAATTTACTATGTAGGTATATTATACAATTCGATTAACGAATAAAACACTACAGAAATAGTGAAAAGGTAAAAATTAGCATTGCAATAGTTTGAAAAACTGAAACTTCATATTTTTCGACAATACATACAAAATGTTTTTGTCTTTTCGTATTTCTTAATAATTGAGTTTGATAAGATTGCTCAATTAACTTTTATTATAAAAACTATGAAGGAAGTGATTTTAGTATGGAAACGCTCGAATTGGCACGAATACAGTTCGCATCAACAACGATTTTCCATTACTTTTTTGTTCCGCTGTCAATTGGTTTAGCTTTTATTATTGCGATAATGCAAACGTTGTATGTGGTAAAAGGACAAGAAGTATATAAGAAGATGGCAAAGTTTTGGACGCAATTATTCCTTATTAACTTTGCAGTAGGTGTAGTAACAGGTATTTTACAAGAATTTCAGTTTGGTATGAATTGGTCAACGTATTCACGTTTTGTAGGTGATGTATTTGGTCCCTCGCTTGCAATTGAAGGATTACTGGCATTTTTCATTGAGTCTACATTCCTAGGTTTATGGGTATTCGGTGAGGATAAATTACCGAAGCGAATTCACTTAATGTGTATTTGGCTCCTTTCAATTGGAACGATGTTATCAGCATTTTGGATTTTAACTGCAAGTGCATTTATGCAGTCACCTGTCGGGTATGAAATGGCAGCTGATGGTCGTGCACAAATGAATGATTTCTTAGCCATTATTCAAAACCCACAACTATGGGTACAATTCCCGCATACAATTACAGCAGCAATTGCAACAGGTGCATTCTTTATTGCGGGTGTAAGTGCATGGAAAATTACAAAAGGACAAGAAACTGTAGTATTTAAAAAATCTTTCCGCATTTCTATCATTGTTGGAACAATTACAACGGCGCTTGTATTATTCTTCGGTCATGCACAAGCGCAACAATTAATTAAGACACATCCAATGAAGATGGCGGCAGCTGAAGCACTATGGAATACAAGTGAGGATCCAGCGCCATTTACAGTATTTTCGAAAATTGATACAGAGAAGAAAGAAAATTCGTTTGAAATTCAAATCCCTTATATGCTAAGTCTATTATCGTATGATAAGTTTAGCGGTCAAGTTGAAGGGATGAATCAAATTCAAAAACAATATGAAGAAAAATATGGACCTGGGGATTATATTCCTCCAGTGCATACAATGTTTTGGAGTTTTAGAGCGATGGTAATGAGTGGAACATTCATGCTTCTTCTAGGAGCTTACGGATGGTTCTTATCAAGAAAAGATCGTTTAGCTGAAAAAACGTGGTATTTAAAATTAATGGTGTATGCAATTTCTCTTCCATTCATCGGTAATACAGTAGGATGGATTATGACTGAAATGGGTCGTCAACCTTGGGTTGTATTTGGTGTAATGAAAACAGAAGATGCTGTATCACCAAATGTAACATTCGGTGAAGTATTATTCTCACTTATTTCATTCACATCAATGTATTTAATTATGGGTGGAATTTGTGTGTACTTATTTGTTCGTACCATTAAGGGCCACACAAATAAGAAAACGAAAAAGGATTATCAAAGCCATGATCCATTTGATAAGGAGGAAGAGTATGTTATCTCTTAATGAGTTATGGTTTTTAGTTATTGCAATCTTATTTGTTGGATTCTTCGTACTGGAAGGTTTCGACTTTGGGGTAGGAATGGTTTCGAGGTTTTTAGGAAAGAATGATTTTGAAAAACGAGTTTACTTAAATACAATAGGACCGTTCTGGCACGCGAATGAAGTATGGCTTGTTTGTGCTGGTGGAGCCATGTTTGCGGCATTTCCGCACTGGTATGCAACTTTATTTAGTGGTTTTTATATTCCGTTTGTATTTATGCTTCTTGCTTTAATTTTAAGAGGTGTTTCCTTTAAATTTCGTGCGAAAATAGATAATCATAAATGGAAGAGTGCGTGGGATTGGGGGATGTTTATTGGAAGTATGTTACCTCCTATCCTTTGGGGAGTTGCGATTGCAAACTTTATGGTAGGTGTACCTATTGATGAGAGCAAAAATGTTGTTGGTGGATTCCTGCAATTACTTCATCCATTTGCGTTACTTGGGGGAGTAATGTTTCTCCTACTATGTATTGTTCACGGATTACAATTTCTTACGATACGTACAACTGGTAAATTGAGAGAACGTGCACGAATTGCTGCAATAAAAATTGCACCATTTTCATTAATTACACTTCTTGTTTTTGCTGGTGTGGGGTTATGGAAAACCGACATTTTCACTGCTCATGGAACAGAATGGATTATGGTACCAATCGGAGCTTTTGTAGCACTATTAGTGTCCACGTTATTAAATAAAAGAAGAAGAGATGGTTGGGCTTTCTTTATGACGAGTTTAACAATCATTTTACTAAGTGCGAGTGTATTTATCGGTATGTTCCCACGTGTTATGATTAGCTCTTTAGGAGCAATGAATGATTTGACAATTTACAACGCAGCATCAGGAGCTTATGCATTAAAACTTATGACTTACTTTGCGATTGCTATTTTGCCTTTCGTTATCGGAAGTCAAATATGGAGTTATTATGTATTTAGACAACCTGTTAAGTCAGACAACGATTTGGAGTACTAATGAAAAGAAAAAGAGGACTTCCGTCTTATCCCGGTAGCCGTATTTTATATGTAGCGTTAACGATTATTAGTATTTTAGAAGCTTTTAGTATTATTGCGCAAACAATCTTTTTAGCACGAGCCATTACGTTTTTATTTCATGGAGAGACAGTACAAACAATATTAAGTGAAATTGTTTATTTTGGTATCGCGTTTGCAGCGCGTAACATAGTAGTTCGAACATCACAAATATTAGTGGAACGTTTTGCCGAAAAAACAGGGTCGTTACTAAGAAAACAATTGATAGAGGCATATTTCACATTAGGTCCAAGATATGTTCAAACGGTTGGAACGGGTCATCTGGTTACCTTATCAATTGAGGGGATTGAGAAATTTAAAACATATATTGAATTAACGATTCCTAAAATGATTAGAAGTAGTATCGTTCCAGGTCTAATTGTACTATATGTTTTTACGCTAGATATTGAGTCTGGAATCATTTTAGTTGTAACAATTCCTATCGTGATCATATTTATGATTCTTCTCGGATTAGCAGCGCAAAAAATGGCAGATAGTCAGTATGAGATATATCGTGTACTTTCGAACCATTTTGTAGATACGTTAAAAGGTTTAGAAACATTAAAGTATTTAGGGAAAAGTGAACAGCACGAAGGAAAGATTGAAAAAGTAAGTAAAAGATATAGAAAAGCAACGATGCGTACTTTGCGAGTTGCTTTTCTTTCTTCTTTTGCATTAGATTTCTTTACGAGTTTATCAATCGCGTTTGTGGCAGTTGGATTAGGGATACGCTTAATAGATGGAACGATTATACTATTACCAGCCCTTACAATTTTGATTTTAGCTCCGGAATATTTTCTGCCGATTAAACAAGTGGGAGCAAATTATCATGCGACATTAGATGGACAAATTGCGATGGAGCAAATAGAAGAGATTTTGCAACAACAAAAAGGAATAGAAAAGAAAGATTTAAATGAAGATATAGTATGGAATGCCTCTAGTAGCTTGAAATTACAAGATATCAAAGTTAATAATACTGAATCTGAAAAGGCTATATTAGAAGGAATTAATTTTACTTGGGAAGGTAACGGTGCTATTGGTGTTATTGGTGAAAGTGGTGCGGGGAAATCGACGTTAATCGACGTATTAGCCGGGTTTTTATCTCCTTCGAGTGGAAAGATGTTAGTAAATGGTCTAGAAGTTGATGGATCTACTCGTGAAGATTGGCAAAAAAATATTGCTTACATTCCGCAGCAACCTTATATTTTTCCGCTTTCATTAAAGGATAACATTCGTTTTTATGAAACAAAAGCAACAGATGAAGAAGTTGAAAGAGTTATTAATGAAGTCGGCCTTCGTTCACTCGTTACATCACTTCCAAATGGGATGCACGAAAGAATTGGAGAAGGTGGACGTATGCTAAGTGGCGGACAAGAACAGCGTGTTGCTATGGCGCGTGCACTTTTAAGTAAAAAACCAATCATTTTATTAGATGAGCCTACGGCACATCTTGATATTGAAACCGAATTTGAAATAAAGCAAGCGATGTTACGTCTATTTAATGGAAAGTTAGTATTTTTAGCAACTCACCGTCTACATTGGATGAAACAAATGGACCATATCCTTATTTTAAATAAAGGGGAAATGATAGAAAGTGGGACGTATGAAGAACTTTTAGAGAGTGAGACATTACATTTTCATAGGGAAGAGAGGGGAGAGAAATGAGTAACTGGGTTAAACCTTATATAAAACAAAATAAAGGTAGAATGACTTTAACTATTTTCCTTGGTCTTCTTGGAGTTAGTTCAGGAGCGATGTTACTTTTTATTTCAGGTTATTTAATCTCAAAATCTGCCCTTAGACCAGAAAATGTAATGGCTGTATATGTTCCTATTGTTGCAACAAGAGCGTTTAGTATAGGGCAAGCTGTGTTTCATTATATAGAGCGCTTAGTCGGACATGATGTCGTACTACGTATATTAGAAAAAATGAGAACGAAGCTATATAGAATAGTAGAACCACAGGCGTTATTTTTCCGTTCTCGATTTCAAACGGGTGATATGTTAGGAGTGTTATCCGAAGATATAGAGCATTTGCAAAACCTATATTTACGTACAATATTTCCTAGTATATTAGCGCTAGTTGTTTATAGTATCTTCGTACTTGTTATCGGTGCATTTGACCTTGTGTTTGCACTTATTGTAGGTTGTATGTTAGCTATTATCGTGTTTCTTCTTCCATTTGTATCATTACTTTTGATGAAGAAACACCATGTTACTTTAAAGCAAGGCAGAAGCCGTTTGTATCAACAACTGACGGATGCTGTTTTTGGATTATCTGATTGGCAGGCAAGTGGTCGTAAAGGTGAATTTATTAATGAGTATGTAAAACAAAATGATCAGTTGTTAAAAATCGAAAAGAGAGTGAAACGCTGGTATCATATTCGGGACAGTATCATTCAATTAGTAGTAGGTATTGTAGTTATTTCGATGATTATATGGACTGGAAATGAAGCGGCAAGTGAGCAAATTGCTCCTACAGTTATCGCAGCTTTCGTATTAATGACTTTATCTGTAACGAATGCGCTTATTCCTATTGCAGATGCCATCGATCGAATCCCGTCGTACGTAGAATCTACCCATCGTCTTAATGGCGTAGAAAGTGATAGTGTTTTACATGATAAAATGGATTTGTATGGAGATAATGATTACGTTGAACCAAGACATGTAGATATTGAACTGAATCACGTATCGTATAGTTATCCAGATAGTAATGAGATTGTATTAAAAGACGTATCATTACAAATAAAAGCAGGGAAGAAAATTGCTATTTTAGGCAGAAGTGGGACAGGGAAATCTACTTTACTAAAATTGTTAACAGGGGCGTTAAGCCCAGTAAACGGCCAAGTTGTATTGAATGGTGAACGAGCTCATACGAATCTTTTATCTAAATATATTTCTGTATTAAATCAAAAGCCCCATTTGTTTGATACGACAATTGGAAATAATGTACGAATTGGCAAACCAGAGGCGACGGATGAAGAGATATGGAAAGCTTTAGAGAAAGCACAACTAGCTTCACATGTTACTTCTCTTCCAGACGGATTACAAACAAAAATGCATGAAATGGGAAAGCGGTTTTCTGGTGGTGAAAGACAAAGGGTTGCTTTTGCTAGAACTCTTATGCAAGAAACACCCATCATTGTACTTGATGAACCGACTATCGGTTTAGATCCGAAAACAGAATTGTCTTTAATTGAAACAATGTTTTCTGCAACGGAAGAAAAGACGGTTATTTGGATTACGCACCATCTTGTAGGAATAGAACATGTAGACGAAGTTATATTCCTTGATCGTGGCCAAATTGTCATGCAAGGTAGTCATAAACAACTTTTGAAAGAAAATGAAAAGTATCGTAAACTTTATGAGTTAGATAAAGGAATATGATTTGAATAAGCAATAATTGTAAAAATAGCTACGCCTAATGGTGGAGCTATTTTTTTGTTAGATTGCAGGTGTATATGATTGTTACGAATTAAAAATGAATTTCATATTATACATATAATGGAGGGGATGCACATGAAGGAGCAGTATAAAATCATTGTTTTAAGTGATGAATTATCCGGGGAGAGGATTCGAAATACATTAGACAAAAATAAATGTAAAACAATAGTTCATGTTGTAGACGTTTCAGATGTTGTTCGAATAGAAAATTCTTTTCAATATATAGTCATTTGGAGAGTGGACGCAGAAAAACTTACAAATGACTTGATAAATAGGGGCGTGCAAAGTTCAAAAATTATTAATTTAACAAAATACATGTATGAATGGAAGGATAAATTAATTTCTATCTATCAAATAAATCCAGAGCTTATGTCTTTATACATTTCTATGAAAAAAGCAAAGAGTGATCCGACGTATGAATTGTTTGCTACCGGTTTGTCTTATCCGCATTGTGGCATAAGTACGGAGCTCCTCTCAAAAAAGTCAATAAAATTAACACTTCCATCGCAAGATCTATACTATGATTATTTAATAGCGTCACAACTTCTATCAAACACTCATTCATTTCAATATTGTTTAATAGGAATAGCCTATTTCTCGTTTTTCTTTGATATGTCGTTATCATCTGAATCATATAGAATTCACAAAGTATATTATCCATTGTTTCAAGATGGTCATCATACTGTAGTTCATTCTTCTCTACCCACTGATGGATTCTCACATCTAAATACTCCGAAACCACTTCTTTCTATTTTTAATTTGCATTTTGAATATATTTTATTAGATGAACTAAAAGATGAATCATTGGTACTGCCTTGGATAAATGCTGAATGGAATACTACTCCTCTTTACATTCCTTTTGAAGAACACGGGAAAATAAGAGCAGCTTCACACGCTAAATTGGCGTATCCTCATACTTTAGTTGAAAATAAAATGATTTTTAAGAAATATTTAGAATTACTATTAAAAAACGATATAAAGCCATTAATTGTTGTATTCCCTGTTACTTCACATTATTTCAATTGTAGTAGTAAGAAATTAAAAGAAGATTTTTATAAAGTTATAAATGAGTTTCAAACTCAATATTCTTTTCAAATCATAGATCTATTTGATTCGCCATTATTTTGTGAGGATGATTTTTATGATAGTGATCATATGAATAAAAAAGGTGCAAATAAAATGTCCGCGTTATTAAATATGTTTATTCAGGAACGAAAAGTATGATATTTTGTTTCATGTTTGCATAAAAGTATATAGGCTCCATACAGTTAAAGTAATGTGATTTTTGTGTCGCGTATATAAATAATATGCGAAGAGGTGAGAGAGTTAAAATGAGAACTCGTATTGAAAGAATTGAAGAGGTCGTAGAGCAACTTCCGTTGGTAAGTGTGTTAATTCCTACGTATAATCGTCCTCGCTACTTTGAAAAGGCGTTATGTAGTGTGTTAGAACAAACGTACCCTAATATAGAAATTATAGTTGGAGATGACAGCACGAATGACGAAACAGAAAAGGTGTTACAAAAATATTTATGTGATCATTTAAATATTATTTATATAAAAAACAGATCAACTCTCGGACAATTTGAAAATGCGCTAATGTTATTTCATGAAGCGAACGGTGAGTATATAAATTTTTTAATGGATGATGATATATTTCATGTGAATAAAATTGAAAAGATGATGAAGTATTTTTTCAATGATCTAGATAATGAAATTAAGCTAGTAACATCTCATCGTCAAGTAATTGATGATAAAGGGAAAGAACTACGACATATTTATTCAACTGTCCGTTTATTTGAAGAGGATACGATTATAGAGGGAATAGAATTAGGAAATAAGGTAATTGTGGATCAAAAAAATTATATTGGAGAACCAACAACAGTTTTATTTCGTAAAAATGATTTACAAGAACCGTTTGGGATTTTTGATAAGAGGCGGTATTTATGTAACGTAGATATAGCTTCATGGTTATCTTTATTAAGTAAAGGAAAAGCAGTATATATAGCAGAGACACTTAGTTACTTTCGATTACATCCAGATCAACAGTTAAATGAATCTAATAAAATGATGGATGGGTTAGAAGATTTTTCACACAGTATTATAGCGGGAGAAAAATATGGTTTCTTATCCAACGAAAAAGATTTAGACAAAGCGATAACTAATTTTCTAGATTATGCAAGAAGGATAGTTCCATCATCGATATTATATACATTAGACTATTACCAAAAAATTAGAGGAAAGAAAATAAATATAGAAAAGAAAAAACAGCATATAAATAATAATTCTTCTTTACCGAAAGTAAGTATACTTATTCCTGCATACAATAGACCTTATTACTTGGAATTAGCGCTCAACAGTGCTCTGAATCAAACATATGAAAATATAGAAATTATTATTTCTGACGACAGTACAAATAATGAAGTCAATGTTATGATTCAACCGTACTTACGTGAATATGAGTGTATTACATATGTTAAAAATGAAACGCCATTAGTTGCCGAAAACTTTAATAAGTGTATAGAACTTGCGAATGGGGATTATATAAATTTTTTATTAGATGATGACTTATTTCATCATGAAAAGATCGAGAGAATGATGAAATACTTTTTGGCATTAGAAAACATTTCATTTGTGACGTCATATCGTGAACTGATTGATGAGAATGGAGAGATATTACCACCGTCAACATTGAATATGAAAATCGCGAAAGAAACAACACTTTTTGAAGGAAAAGAATTAGGGAATTATATGTTGAAAAACTTAAAAAATATAGTTGGTGAGCCGACAACTGTTTTGTTTAATCGGGATTTGTTTGAAGGTAAGTTTGGGTATTTTAAAGGAAAGGCTTATTCTGCTATTAATGATATTGTAACTTGGATAGATATGATGAGAAAAGGAAAAGTAGTATATATACAAGAACCTCTTAGTTATTTTAGACAACATAGTGGACAAAATCAAAAACAAATGCATTTTATGTTAATGACAATTGAAGAGTGGATTGAATTAATTATAGATGCATATAATAGTGGATTTTTAAGTTCTGAAAGTGAGTATAAAGAGAGTTTATCTTATTGTTTAGAAAATGCGGGATTTATAGTTAAGGATGCAGTAAGAAACGGCGAAATAGATCAAATTTATAATGAAAAGATAAAAAAAGGGTTACACAAATTAGTTGCTCACATGTTTGAGAAAGAATTTTGTTATTGTCAATATTGCAATCAACAATTTGAAAAATTTTCACCTTGGCCAGCACATTATGATTTTCCGAAATATAAATTTGAGATGTGGAATAAAGATACAGGGATATGTCCAGTTTGTAATTCGATGGATCGTGAAAGATTGTATCGTACATACATTGAAACGGAAACAGACTTGTTAAATAGAAACTATACTATGCTTCATATTGCACCTGAAGCGAAGTTAAGAGATTGGTTTAACGAGTATAAAAATATTACGTATGTATGTGGTGACTTAGAACCAAAGGATCCATTAATGAAGGAAATTGATGTTACAAGGATTACATATGATAGTAATACTTTTGATGTAATATTATGTAGCCATGTGTTAGAACACGTTCCTGATGATGACAAAGCAATGCGAGAGTTATATAGAGTGTTAAAGCCAAATGGATGGGGAATTATTCAAGTACCAATCGTAATGAATGTAGATTTTATTGTAGAGAATGAATTAATTGTAACACCACAATTGAGGAAATTAGCTTTTGGTCAAGAAGATCATGTGAGAATTTATAATCAATCGGGATTTATTCAACGATTAATGAATGCAGGATTTAAGGTGGAATTATATAACATAGCGGAAAAACAAGGAATGAAAAGTGCTAGGAAATTTGGATTATCTGAAACAGATATGCTCTATATTGTCCGAAAATGATAGAAAGGAATAGATAGATATGGAGAATATTCCTTTTTTACGTGCTTCAACTGTACCTGTAATTGAGTATTTGGACGAATTGAAGGAAATTGATACATCTCACATATATACGAATTATGGACCTATAAATCAACGTTTTGAGGAAACAATTATGTCGGCATTTTTTCAAAACAGGGGAGCTGTTACAACAGTAGCAAATGCAACGTTAGGGTTAATGGCGGCTATTCAACTAAAGAAAAGAAGAAAGGGAAAGTATGCTCTTATGCCTAGTTTTACATTCCCTGCGACTGTCTTAGCGGCTATTTGGTGTGGATTGGAACCTTATTTTATTGATATTTCAATCGATGATTGGTATATGGATAAAACCGTACTTTTGGATAAGATAGAAGAATTAAAAGAAGAGGTTGCGATTGTTGTCCCGTACGCAACTTTTGGATCATGGATGGACTTAGAAGAATATGAAGAATTAGAGAAAATCGGGGTTCCGGTTGTCGTAGATGCGGCACCGGGATTTGGATTAATGAATAGTGGTATGCATTACGGTCAGGATTTTAGTGGAATGATCGTATATAGCTTTCATGCAACAAAGCCTTTCGGAATTGGTGAAGGAGGGCTCATATATAGTAAAAACGAAGAAGATATACAACGTATTAAAAGAATGGGGAATTTCGGATTTGATAAAAATCGTGAATGCACGATGATGGGGTTTAATTGTAAAATGTCTGAATACGCAGCAGCTATTGGGATAGCGACTATAAAAAGATGGGATCAAAAATTAAAAGAACGCACCCGTATTTCTGAATGGTATAAACAGTTATTGCAAAGTACTGGGTTAATGAAAAAAGGGTGGGAAGTCCAAAAGACAGAAGCGGTTATTCATCAATTTATGCCTATCATTTGTCCAGAAGAAGTTCACAACATACAAGTAATAGAAGAACTGAAAAAACAGAAAATAGAAGCTAGATTATACTTTTCACCATCTTGCCACCAACAAGTTCTTTTTAGAAAATATAAGTCTACAGATTTAACAAAAACGAATAAAATAGCAAAACGAATTGTAAGTTTACCTTTATGGGAAGGAATGACGAAAGAACTAGTAGAGCAAATTGTAATCTGTTTAGAGCAGAAGGTGGTGTTGGTAGATGAATAGTTTTTATAGTCAAGAAGAACTAAAGAAAATTGGATTTTTATCTGTTGGGAAAAATGTATTGGTTAGTAAAAAAGCAAGTATATATAATCCGGGTGCTATATCAGTTGGCAATAATGTAAGAATTGATGACTTTTGCATTTTAAGTGGCAAAATCACAATTGGAAGTTATTCGCACATCTCGGCGTATACAGCGTTATATGGAGGGGAAATTGGGATTGAAATGCATGACTTTGCAAACATTTCAGCTAAAACAATCGTATATGCAGTACTTGATGATTTCAGTGGAAATACATTAATGGGGCCAACCGTCCCGAATCAATATAGGAATGTGAAAGTAGGAAAAGTTATTTTTAAAAAACATGTGATTATTGGTGCTAATTCTATTATTTTTCCAAATGTAACTGTAGGAGAAGGTACGGCAGTCGGCGCGATGAGTATGGTAAAAGAGAGTTTAGATGATTGGTATATTTACGCTGGAGTTCCCGTAAGGAAAGTAAAACCTCGTCAAAAAAAGATGCTAGAGTTGGAAATTGATTTTTTAAAAAGCATTCATTCTTAATAAAAAAGAATGAATGCTTTTTATTTTTATCCCGCTATTTGCCGATAAAGAGTCGACTTGTGAGGGCTAATTAAAGTTTCACTTTATGATAGAGCAGAGTGTATCTTAACTTATTATGTTTTAAATTTTGCTGACCAAGGCAATACTGAGCCATAGTGAATGTAAAGTTGGAGGGCGAGCGTATATGTTTGATGAGGATGGGATTGTTTTAATTATGGAACCAGCTGATGAAAGAAACTTGAGGAGATTTATTTTTTCAGTGCCAAAGTCAGTGTATGAAAAGAAGGGGCTTACATTACACTATGGAACAGCTATAGGACAAGGGTATATGGATATAATTGAAGATATTATAAGCGTACATATAGAAATAGATGTTGTAACGATAATAGGGCATGTAAGAGGGTAAATAGCTATTTGAAAAAGGTTATAAACAATTTAGCTAGAAGTTATGTATAGAGAAAATTACAGACAATTATAAGGACGAAGGGGGTCTAAAATGAAAACAAAATCAATTGTATTAGTATTTATAGTTTCAATTGGTTTAATGGGATGTTCAATAGTGGAAGAAGGAAAGAACTCCATAGATTATGCTCAAAAGGCGACAGACTATGTAAATGAAATAAGTGCATTTGCAAATGATGCACCAGCATTAGCAGAAAAGGCCGTTAATGATAGCGAGGCTCGAAAAGAATTAGAAACGAAGCTTAGTGAAATTAAACAAGATATACCCGCATTCAATGAATTAACGCCACCTGATGTAGCAAAGGATCTTCATCAACAAATCGTCGGATATAACGAAAAGTTAAATACGTTAATTGATACGGCGAAGACAAAGATAGAAGAAGGCAAAGTGGATGTAGAGCAATTTAAAAACTCTGAGCTTATGCAGACGGTAGATCAAGTTCGAGATTTGAAAGATAAGGTGCAAAATTTAGGTCAATAGTAAAAAGCTCCGTTTGTGATAAACGGAGCTTTTTACTATTGGATACAATAAACGATTACACCAACGATAATAATCATGTTACCGATGAGTTTACGTTTCGTTATTTTTTCCCCTAGGAAATACCAACCGAAAATTAATATGATGATATAACTTAAGGATTCTAATGCTGATGCTTGTTTTAATTCCATGCCCTTCATGGCAATTACATTTAATCCAGCGTTAAGTACAAATAAAGAGTAGCCGATAATAACATAAGGATTCATATATTCTTTTATTCTAGAATCGTATTGTTGTAAAGTAGCTTTTTTTAATAATATTTGTGAGTAATTAGCTAAAATTATCCCGGAAATAAATAATAACATATAACTATTCATCTTTTGTCACCACCACAATTCCGATGATAATAATAGCTGCACCAAGTAAATGATTCCACTGAATCGTATCTCCAAATAGAAATACTGACCAAAGCATTGACCATAGTATAATAATCCCGCGATGTGAATATGCTTTTGAAATTTCGAAATGTTTAATTACTTGTTGCCATAAAATTGCATATCCGAATAAAAGTACAACTAGTCCGAAATAAGCAATAAAAAATGAGATTGAAGCAATTGGAAATTGAGCTGCCCATTTCATGTAAACCATAATGATAGAATATATCAAAAAAGCTACATGTAAAAATACATAATTTTTAATAGTTGGTTTCATTTATTCACTCTCTTTTGCATATAAATATATATTTATACCTAATTTTTCTAATGATAGATATTGGAACGTATTTTGTTTAATCTTTCACATTCCAAAGTATATAGTATCATGGCTTTTATCGTAAAACAATAGAAGCCATGCATTCATTTTTTCCAAGGTTCTACAATATGTATCGTTTTATTTGTTGCATCCAACTCTACTTGAACACCGATAGGTATAGTAATCATTGGATGTGTATGACAACAATCGAAGTCAGCTAGAAAAGGAATTCTTTGATTTTGAAGCACTTCTAACAGTATTTCAAAAGGTTTTCGATTGGTACCACAATCATCAAATTGCTCGTGTTTTCCAAGAATGATACCTGAAATTTTATCGAATACACCGTTAATTTTAAGTAATGAAAAGCTTCTTTCAATAGTAGCTGCATCTTTTGAACTGTCCTCAATAAAGAGAATGTCGCCTTCTTGAATATGTGGCATATAGGGGCTACCAAAAATTCCTTGTATCGTGTTTAAATTCCCGCCAATAATACGCCCAGTAGCTTTTCCATCAATTACTGAAATCCAATTGTTTGGACGAAATTCTTTCTCCTTCGTCTTTTCTTCCCAATTAATAAATTCATCTGACCAAAATAACGGTTGTTTTATATGATAAGGAAGAGATTGATCATGTAGTAAAGTTTCAGCAAAATATTTGTATGTGCAATCAACAAAAGGTTCAAATTCGCCAAAGGAAGGGACGAGAGCTGGTCCATAAAATGTAGGGATTCCTGTTTTGGCGTAAATTCCTAGTAATAAAGCAGTTGCATCTGAATACCCAATCATTATTTTAGGGTTCTTTAGAAAAGCATCATAATCAATATAAGGTAATAGTGAATTTGAATTCATCCCACCAATTGTTGACATAATACAAGAAATATTAGGATTTCTTATCAAGGCATTTAGTTCCTCAGCGCGCTCTTGTATACTACCAGAACGATAAAAATCATATCGACCTGTTAATGAACCTTCTAATATATGAAACCCTTTCTGTTGTAAGTAAGATTTTGCTCGTTCAAATCTTTTTGGAGAATTGTAGGTTATTGGTGAAGAAGGGGAGTAGATCCCAATTGTGTCGCTGTATTTTAATGATTTTGGAAGTAGCATTTGTATGAATCCCTTCTATTAAATAGTTTATTTACGAACTTTGTCATTGAATATTCTTATATTTCAGCATTTTAAGTTTAACATAAACAAATTGAAATAATAATTGCTGTATATGAATAAATATACTTTTTGCCTTGACTCTATAAAGGAATTGTTGTTAAGGTTAAATGTGAGTGTATAAAAGGTTTGCTAAAGGAGTTTTGAAATGAATCGGTTAAAATGGGGAAGGATGACTGTCCTATTAGTCATTGTTTTAGGGATATGTTGGTTCTTATTCCAAGGTACTCAAAAGAGTGCCACAAATGTAGAGGGACAACCCCTGCAAGTGGCAGAATTACCTAAAGCAGGATTTACTGAAAAAGCAGTCCCGCCAAAGTATATTCCACCAAAAATTGATGCAAAAGCAGCTATGATTATCGATGCGAGTGATGGAGATATTATTTATCAATATAATGAAAATGAAGCTTTTGCACCAGCTAGTATGTCTAAGATGATGACGGCGTATCTTCTATTAGAGAGTATACATAATGGGAAAGTTCGCTGGGAAGATCCAGTGAAAATGAGTGTGAAGGCGGCACAGACAGAGGGAGCAAGAATCCCAGTACAAGTTAATGACACATTAACTGTTAATGATTTATACCATGCATTAATGATTGAATCAGCTAATAATTCAGCTGTAGCTTTAGCAGAACATATGGCAAAAACGGAGAAAGATTTCGTTCAGCTTATGAATGCAAAAGCGAAACAGTTAAAAATGTCGGAACATGCTAAATTTGCAAATGCTTCTGGATTACAAGAGCCGGATGGAAGTGAAACAAAAATGACGGCTGCTGATGTAGCACAATTGGCGTACCATCTTATAAAAGATTATCCGGAAATATTAGAAGTGACTCACTTACGTCAAAGTCAGTTAGCATTTAATAATATTAATGTTATAAGCACAAACGACATGTTAAACAAAAATAATAAAAGTTCATATATAGAAGGAATGGACGGATTAAAAACAGGATTTACAGATAGCGCAGGATACTGTTTTACTGGGACTGCAAAGCAAGGTGATAATCGAATTATTACAGTGGTCATGGGGACATCAAGTAAAACAAAACGTTTTACAGAGACGAATAAGTTAATGTCGTATGCATTTGGATTAGTTAATTAAGTAAGTAAAATACCAATCTAGATCGCTACATAAGTAAGGCTGTTTGTTGTTACTAATTTTAGATAACAACAAACAGTCTTTTTTATTTTCATTTTAAAAAGGAAAAAGAGTCTAAATACAAGTGTTATCATTTGAGTTTATCCCGCAAAAGCCCCGCTGATTAAAGTTTCACTTTATTTGTTGCTGTGATATTATAAAGTTATGAACTTATTAATAATAAGTTTGAGGGGCGTAATATGATATATACATATGAAATAGCCTCAATTGAAAATTGGAGGGAATTATGATGGCAAAAGATTTTTACTCAGCAATTGAAGACAGAAGATCTATTTATGCAATTAGTAAAGAGCAAGTAGTTTCTGATGAGAAAATTCAAGAAGTGATTTATCATGCTGTAAAACATACACCTTCAGCTTTTAATTCTCAAAGTGCTCGTGTTGTTGTTTTATTAGGAGAACAACATGATAAATTATGGGATATTACGAAAGAAACGTTAAGAAAAATTGTACCTGAAAATAACTTTGCACCTACTGAAGAAAAAATGAATGCATTTAAAAGTGGTTATGGAACGGTTTTATATTTTGAAGACAGTGAAGTAGTGGAAGGCCTTCAAGCAAACTTTGCATTATATAAAGATAATTTTCCAACTTGGTCTCAGCAATCATCAGGAATGTTACAATTTGCAATTTGGACAGCTTTAGAAATTGAAGGGTTTGGTGCTACGTTACAGCATTACAATCCGCTAATTGATGAAGAAGTGAGAAAAGAGTGGGATGTTCCAGGGAATTGGAAACTCACTGCGCAAATGCCATTTGGTAAACCGGTAGTACATGCTGGTGAAAAAGAATTCCAACCGTTAGAAAACCGTGTGAAAATTTATAAATAATTTGATAAAAGGTGAACAGGAATATAACCTGTTCACCTTTTTTTATAAGTAATAAGGGTTTTTTTGTCCTTCATTTTTTATCTGATTTTTCAATTCATCTTTACGTGTTTCAACAGCTTGATACTTTTTGTAATGTTATCATTGAAACGAATTGAATAAAAGCATAGTACAGCTCTATATTTTTTTGTATAGGATCATCTATTATATGTCTCGCAAATATGCCTCCTCTTTTTATTAGGATATGTATATAATACTATGGTTATCCTATAAATTCTATAATCAGAAAAAGAGAACAATTGGTATAGTGTGTGTTTTCTTTAAAGGAGAAATGGTTTTTATAAAATAAATCTTACAATTCGTCAAATTATTTCAAAATTGTAGATAGTATAGAAAATTAGTTTTCTAAAAATATTATACTATTGATAAATAGAGTGATTTTTGTCATGATGAAAGTATACTTCATGTAAGGAGCTTTATAAGGAAATACATAATGTAGTTTGTATTAGGTTAATAGAATTTTTTGTAATAGATAGAAAAGGGATATTTTATATTAAAATATTAAATGAAATGTCGAATTTTCATGCGATATATAAGAAATTTGAAAAAACCATTGCAAAAACACTATATTTAATGATAAAGTTCACATGAAGTTCACACGGATTTCACTTTGTTCATTTAAAATGAACTCTGTGTGAAAAATAAAACTCTTGCTAAAAAATGGAACTGGATGAATATTTTACTTTGATAATATTGTAAAGTATTAAAGTTTTAAGTTTTTTTAAGAGGATAGTAGGGAAAGGAAGTAAAGACAACTTATGAAAAAAGTAATTGCAGGTTTAGCAGCAGCTTCTGTAGCTGGCGTTGCAGTTCCAGGAATGGATTCTGCTCATGCACAAGTTTCAAATGAAGCGCTAAAAGAAATTAATGGACAAACTCAAACTCAAACGACTGTAACTGAAACAAAAACTGTAGAAACAACTTCTGAATTAAAATACACAGTAACTGCTGATGTATTAAATGTTCGTTCAGGTGCTGGTACAGGACATAACGTTATTTCTAAAGTAAAATCAGGCCAAGTGCTACAAGTAGTTGGACAAGAAAATGGTTGGTTCAAAGTAAACGTAAATGGTCAAACAGGTTATGTAAGTGGTGACTTCGTAACGACTGGTGGCAAAACAGGAACGACTGTTCAACAAGGAACAGGCACTTACACAGTAAACGTTTCTTCACTTAACGTACGTACAGGCCCAAGTACATCTCATACAGTATTAGGTTCTGTAAATAAAGGTAAAACAGTACAAGTTGTAGGTGAAGTACAAGATTGGTTTAAAATCAACTTCAATGGTGGAACTGGATACGTAAGCAAAGACTTCGTAACAAAAGGTGGTTCCGCTGTATCTAACGAAACACAACAACCAACTACAAACAACAATACTACAACAGTTCAAACTGGTGGTTCTTATGTTGTTAACACTGGTGCTTTAAAAGTACGTACAGGCCCAGCTACATACAACGCTGTAATCGGTGGAGTAACAAATGGTAAAGTACTAAACGTTACTGGTGCTGAAAATGGTTGGTACAAAATTAACCATAACGGCCGCACAGGTTACGTAAGTGCAGACTTCGTTAAGTTTGTAAAAGGCGGAGTAAATAACGTTACAAATAACAATAACAATAACGTTACAAATAACGTTCAACAACCAGGTAAAGACGTACAAAAACCAACAACAGGTGGAGATACATCTTCAATCGCTGGATTCGCTAGATCTTTAAATGGTTCACCATACAGAACTGCTGGTACAACACCTGCTGGTTTTGACTGCAGTGGATTCATTCACTACGTATTAAATCAAACTGGTCATAAAGGCGCTCGTCAAACAGTTGCTGGATACTGGAGCTCTAAAACAAAAACTAGCAATCCACAACCAGGTGATTTAGTATACTTCCAAAATACTTATAAATCAGGTCCTTCTCACATGGGTGTTTACTTAGGAAACGGTCAGTTCATTAGTGCAGAAACAGATGCAACTGGTGTACGTATTAGTTCTGTAAGTAACTCTTACTGGAGCAAGCACCTATTAGGTTACACAAAAGCATACTAAGAAAGTAGTTTTATATACTTTTCGTATAGAGAAAAGGCTTTCCAAGGAAACTTGGGAAGCCTTTTTATAGTTGAATGAATTGAAAGTTTAGTAGTTTTTATTTTAAATTTCCATTTAAAAATCGATCATATAAGTCATGGAAATAGTTAGGACGAAATAAGTTAGCTGCATGTCCTGCTAAAGGTATTTCCTTATATAGAACGTTAGGCAAAATAGATTTCAAATCAAATAGACAAGATTTATAGAGATGATCATGCTCTCCCATTACCCATAGTATAGGGTGAGGAAGTGATTTTAATTTAGATTTTAAATCGAATTCTAACCGATGTCGTAATGACTGGGCAATTATGGATGAATGTAATTGTAATCCGAAACGGTAGTAAATATTTCTTGAAATGACTGCGAACGGATTTGCTTTTAGTATACCACTTGGAAAAATAGTATTTGCGTATTGAGAGAGCCATTTAGAGTATTCATCTCCTCGCTTCTCCCAAAAATTTTGGAATACGTTATATAAGCGAGAAGGGTTATTGTAATGTCCTCCAATATGACAAATACTTAATACTTTTTCTGGATGCATTTGTGCAAAAATTGTAGAGATGTAACAGCCGTAACTTAGCGCACAAATATGAGCTTTTTTAATACCTTCTTGTTCATATAAGTTTAATAATTGATCTACGAGGCGCTGTAATGAAAAGTCGATTGCTTCTCCTTTATCATCACCGTGACCTAATAGGTCATAAGTTATAATGTTGTAGGAGGCAGAAAATCGTTTTTGTTCCTTTTTGAAGGCACGACGATTGCCAACTAATCCATGAATAAAAATAATTGTTTCCTTTTCAGAATGTATATTTGTTTGCAAAAAGGATACTCCTTTCACTAACTGGAGATTTATATCGTGTTGTAAATTATTTATCTATAATTTACATAGAATAATATTAAGTACCAGGTAATAATATCAGATATTTATATCTGTTGTAAAGATGAGTTTTTATGTATATTTTGTAAAAATAGAAAAAGTGTGTTTACATTCAGTTTACATTTGTATCGTATTCTAATTTTAGAAAGAACAGTTTTGTTTAACACGAGGAGATGAACAGGAATGGAAGTTAGAAATGAAATGAAGAAAAAGGGAGTTGGAGGCAGTTTTTACGCCTTATTCAAGATACAAATCCTCCGAAAGGAATTTTAGTTTTTGCATTATTAATGAGTTTGCTTTCTACGGGAGCGAGTTTATTTATTCCCATGCTAACAAAAGGATTAGTAGATAATTTTTCGCTTTCTTCAATTAGTACAGGACAAATTGTTGGGTTAGTTGCTTTCTTTGTAATGCAAACTATTGCGGCAGGGTTATCTATATATTTACTAAATTACATCGGTCAGAAGATTGTAGCGGGACTAAGAGAACGTTTGTGGAAAAAGGTACTTATTTTGCCGGTATCTTATTACGATCAAAATAGAACAGGTGATACGATTAGCCGTATGACGAATGATACAGGTGTTGTGAAAACGTTAATTTCTGAGCATTTGTCAAACTTATTAACAGGTGGTATTTCAATTGTTGGATCGTTAATTGTATTATTTGTTTTAGATTGGAAAATGACTGCGTTACTTTTAACGGTTATTCCGTTGTCTGTATTAATTTTAGTTCCACTGGGGCGAAAAATGTATAAGATTTCAAAAGCACTTCAAGATGAAACAGCATCTTTTACAAGTGTGTTAACGCAAGTGTTATCAGAAATTCGTTTAGTGAAATCTTCAAATACAGAAAAAAGAGAATATGAAACGGGTAATACAGGTATACAAAAGTTATTACAATTTGGTTTGAAAGAAGGAAAAGTGCAAGCATTAATTTCGCCAGTTATGTCGTTTGTTTTAATGGCACTACTTGTTATTATCGTAGGGTATGGCGGGATGCGAGTTTCTAGCGGTGCATTAACAACTGGTGAACTTGTAGCGTTTATTTTGTATTTAGTTCAAATTATAATGCCGATGAGTCAATTATCTATGTTCTTTACACAATTCCAAAAGGCAATTGGTGCAACGGAAAGAATTAGTATGATTTTAGAATATGAAGTAGAAGATCATGAAACTGGTGTGAAAGTGACAAATGCTAAGCAGCCGATCGTTCTTGAAAATGTACATTTTGAGTATAACGAAGAAGAGCAAGTTTTGAAAAATATTGATTTCACAATTGAATCTGGAAAAGTGACAGCGATTGTAGGACCAAGTGGTAGTGGGAAAACAACGTTATTCTCATTACTGGAACGTTTTTATGAGCCAACTAGTGGTGCTATTAAATTAGGAAAAGAATCAATTACGAGTTATTCATTACAGTCATGGCGACGTCAAATCGGTTACGTATCACAAGATAGTCCGTTAATCGATGGAACGATTCGTGATAATATTTGTTACGGTGTTGAGGGCGAAGTAACGGATGAAGAAATTGAAAAAGTAGCATCAATGGCATATGTTGATGCATTTATTCATGACTTACCAAACGGTTATGCAACAGAAGTTGGAGAACGCGGTGTGAAGCTTTCTGGGGGACAAAGACAGCGAATTGCCATTGCCCGAGCGTTACTTCGAAATCCGCAAATTCTTATGCTAGATGAGGCGACTTCAAGCTTAGATAGTAAATCTGAGTCTGTCGTTCAAAAAGCGTTAAATAACTTAATGAAAGGCAGAACAACGTTAGTGATTGCGCATAGACTTTCTACTGTTGTAGATGCAGATAAAATTGTCTTTATTGAAAAAGGGAATCTTACAGGTAGTGGTACGCATGATGAATTATTACAGACGCATGATATGTATCGTGAGTTTGCAACGCAACAATTGAAAATTAAAGAGGGTGCATTATAAAATATATTAGATGCTAAGTAGAAAGGAAATGGTTCCTTTGATACCTAAAATTTTAATAGTAGACGACGATCCACACATTAGAGAACTCGTTTCTGTATTTTTAGAACGAGAAGGTTTTCAAACATATGAGGCAATAGATGGAGTAGATGCACTTCAGAAAATGGATGACGTAAAAGTCGATATGGTTATTCTTGATATCATGATGCCAAATATGGATGGATTTGATGTATGTTTTGAATTAAGAAAATACTATGATATCCCGGTTCTGATGCTAACTGCCAAAGGGGAAACATCACAAAAAGTAAAAGGATTTCACCTTGGGACAGATGATTATCTTGTAAAGCCATTTGACCCTATAGAACTAGTAGTGAGAGTAAAGGCATTATTGAAACGTTACCAAATTACAGTTTCACAATCGATTCAAGTTGGAAATGTATTATTAAATCGTAAAACATTCGAAGTTATATCTGGAGAACAAACGGTTACGTTACCGTTAAAAGAATTTGAGCTGCTCTTTACTTTAGGGTCTAAATCGGGAAGAACTTGTTCGAGAGAGCAATTAATTGAAGAAATATGGGGATATGATTTTGAAGGGAATGAACGTACACTAGACGTTCATATTAATCGGTTACGTGAGAAGTTTCAAGAAGAGCAGTCGAAATTTAGTATTAAAACAATAAGAGGATTAGGGTATCGCTTAGAGGTAAGTAAATGAGAAAAAGAAAACGGATGAGTAAGTTGAAGATGCTGAAAGTATTTGGAGCGGTATTAGCGCTCTTTTCTTTTCTTACTATCATTTGGTCTATCGCATTTTATGTAGCAACTAGTATATTGAATGCTTTTGACGTAAACGTATCGCCGTTTGTTGCCTTTCTAATTAGTGATATGGTCGGTTTTGTATTTATTATTCTTATTTGGACATTAATTGGAATATTAATGAGGCCAAAACGAGAGGCAATGATTTGGACTATTATTGAACCAATACAAAAAATTGCAAAAGGAGATTTCTCCGTAAAAATACGAAATGAAGAAAAGTATGATGGAGAAATTGGCGTGCTCGTAAAAAGTATAAATGATATGACAGATGAACTGAATACGATGGAGAAAATGAGACAAGAATTTGTATCGAATGTTTCTCATGAAATACAGTCACCATTAACTTCTATAAAAGGATTTGCTAGAGCACTACAAGACGATAATCTTTCTGAGGAAAAAAGAAAGCATTATCTTACCATTATTGAAACTGAAACAACGAGATTATCTAAACTAAGTCAAAACTTATTGAAGTTAACTCTTTTAGAATCAGAAGAGTATATACCAGAAAGAGTGAGTTATCGATTAGATCAGCAGTTAAAGCAAATTGTGTTAAATAGTGAACCACTCTGGGCTGAAAAAGAAATTGAGTTAGAACTAGATTTAGAAAAAGTACATGTTATTGCTGACCAAGAAAGTATGAGTCAAGTGTGGATTAATTTAATTCATAATAGTATTAAATTTACTCCAAGCGGTGGTACGATTATTATTCAGTTAAAGGAACATGAAACAGTAGTGGAAGTGCGTATCCGTGATTCAGGAATTGGTATATCTGAAGAACAGAAACAACATATTTTTGAGCGTTTTTATAAAGCGGATTCTTCACGAAATCGTGCCTATGGAGGAAGTGGCTTAGGTTTAGCTATTGTAAAAAAAGTACTCGATCTTCATCATGGGGAAATAAAAGTTGAGAGTGAGGAAGGAAAAGGTACTGAATTTATTGTGCGTATGCCGAATCATGAAGAGAAATAGTGTTAGAAGGAGAGCCTTCTAACACTATTTCTCTTTAAAAATGCATTTACCGTTACTGCAATTATATTGATAAGCTTTTCCTTCGCTATTCATACGATATGAGTAATCGGATTCTTTATCTTTCTTAAAGTCAACGTATGCTTCCGCACCGTTTTTATCGCCATCTATATCAATGAATTGAACGTGTCGTATAGAATAATCTTTCTTTTCTCTAAAACCTCTTCCTTGCAAGTTTGTATGAATACCATCTACTAACTGGTCAAACAACGACCAGTTTAAATTAAGATGTTCAAATGACTCAGTGTGTCTTCCTAAAATACCGTTGTCTTGTATTATTTTTTTATTATCATCGTATGTATAAGAGTATGTAAAATATGGTTCGTCTTTATATACTACTGTTGCATAATAGCCAATATTATAAAGGGGAGTATATTTTCCGGTTATGTTTTGTATTTCTTCTTGCTTATAACCTTTTTTAATATGGAGATAATCGCTAGTATCTTTTTCTATTACTTTATAATTTAGTGGATTACCAAATATAAAGTACAGTGTAAACAATATGATAAATAGTCCAACTGCAGTTAGTAACAAGACCCATTTTTTTCTTTTCATACACATACACTCTCCTATGCTGGATTTGTTTTTATTTTACATGAATAATAATGGTAAAAACATGAAACTTATAAATAAAAACTTTCTATAGTTACCTACAAGTAACCTACGCACATGAAAGTGCATCATTGCCTTTTTACATAAACATAGATACAATTTTAATATAATACATAACTGAGATGATTAAGGAGTGTTATACTTGGCAGAATTATTACAAGGTAAAAATGCTTTAATTACAGGAGCGGGTAGAGGAATTGGTCGCGCTGTAGCAATCGCATTAGCGAAAGAAGGCGTAAATGTAGGCTTATTAGCTCGTTCAGAAGAAAACTTAAAAGCTGTAGCGAAAGAAGTAGAAGCAGAAGGTGTAAAAGCTGTTATTGCAACTGCTGATGTTTCATCATACGAAGAAGTAACAACTGCGATTGAAACGTTAAAAAATGGTTTAGGATCTATCGATATTTTAATTAATAACGCTGGTATTTCTAAATTCGGTAAGTTTTTAGAACTAGACGTTGCTGATTGGGAAAAAATCATTCAAGTAAACTTAATGGGTGTATACTATGCAACTCGTGCAGCTTTACCGAGCATGATTGAACAACAATCTGGTGATATCATTAACATTTCATCTACAGCAGGACAAAAAGGTGCACCTGTAACAAGTGCATATAGTGCTTCTAAATTTGGTGTCCTTGGCTTAACAGAATCGTTAGCGATGGAAGTTCGCAAACATAACATTCGTGTAACAGCTTTAACTCCAAGTACAGTAGCAACTGATATGGCTGTAGATTTAGGGTTAACTGATGGAAACCCAGATAAAGTAATGCAAGCAGAAGATATTGCAGAATTTATCGTAGCGCAGCTGAAATTAAATAAACGTACATTTATTAAATCTGCTGGGCTTTGGTCTACTAATCCATAGGAATTAAATTTATATTTAAAAGAAGGGATATCTATTCTGTAAGGGGTAGATGTCCCTTCTTTATTTTTTGTATTCGAGACAGAATTTTCGGTATAATTAAAAGTGAATGGAAGAAAGCATTGGGAAATTGAAAGGGGTGGTATTTACATGAGTACAATTGAGAAATGGACGGCTGTTGATCAATATGTGAGTGATGTATTAATACCGAAAGATTCTACATTAGAAAGGGTCCTTCAAGCGAATGCTGCAGCTAATTTACCGGCACATGACGTATCGCCAACGCAAGGGAAGTTTTTGCAACTATTAGTACAAATTCAAGGAGCTCGAAACATTTTGGAAATTGGCACTCTAGGCGGATATAGCACGATATGGATTGCAAGGGGCTTACCATCTGGAGGTCAAGTTGTTACATTGGAAGCAAATGAAAAACATGCAGAAATTGCACGTAGCAATATTGAACGTGCTAATTTGAATGATAAAATTGAAATACGAACAGGATTAGCGTTAGATTCTTTACAACAAATAAAAAATGAGAAGTATGAACCTTTTGATTTTATTTTCATAGATGCTGATAAACAAAATAATCCTGCTTATTTTGAATGGGCACTGAAACTATCACGCCCGGGTACTGTAATTATTGGAGATAACGTAGTACGTGAAGGAGAAGTTATTGACAATACTAGTAGCGATCCTCGTGTACAAGGAATACGCCGTTTCTATGAATTAATAGCTGCTGAGCCACGTGTTAGTGCCACAGCGCTTCAAACTGTAGGAAGTAAGGGATACGATGGGTTTGTGATGGCAGTTGTAAAAGAGTGATGTAAGGAGGAAAAAGGGATGAAAAAGAAGTTTCAAAAACTATAACATGTATCGTGTATAACGAGATTAGCTCGTGGACCTCCAGTATACATAGCATTATATTATATATTAAAAAATTGGAGGCTTATAAGTAGATGAGAACTGAAAAAGAAATGTTAGACGTAATTATAAATACAGCAAAAGAGGATGGAAGAATTCGAGCAGTTATCATGAATGGATCGCGTGTAAATCCAAATGTGAAAAAAGATTGTTTTCAAGACTATGATATTATGTATGTTGTAAATGATATACAATCTTTTATGTCTAATCATAATTGGGTTCATAGATTTGGAGAAATAATGATAGTACAAATGCCAGAAGAAATGTCGTTAGTTCAACCAGATGAAGATGGGAAGTTTCCGTATTTAATGCAGTTCATGGATGGGAATCGGATTGATTTAACGCTAGTTCCAGTTGAGTTAATAAAAAAGTTCGTTGGACAAGATAGTTTAAGTAAACTGCTTCTTGATAAAGATAATTGTCTGGAAGAATTCCCGCCAGCAAGCGATAAGGATTACTTAATAAAAAAACCTACAGAAAAAGAGTTTTTAGATTGCTGTAATGAGTTTTGGTGGTGTAGTACAAATGTGGCAAAAGGATTATGGAGAGAGGAACTTTCTTATGTGAAAGGAATGCTTGAAGGACCAGTGCGAGATATGTTAATCATAATGCTAGAATGGCATATTGGTATGAAAACAGACTTTACAGTTAATGCAGGGAAGTTTGGAAAACATTTCGAGCAATATGTTGAAGAAGATATGTGGGAGCAATTTAAACAAACATTTTCAAATGCCGACTATGAAAATGTTTGGGAGTCATTTTTTGTCATGGGTGATTTATTTAGGGCAGTGGCGAATGAAATTGCTAAAACATATGGATATCAATATCCGCAAGGTGATGATGAAAAAGTGACGAGCTATTTAAAGCATGTGAAAGCTTTGCCGAAAGATAGTACATCGATTTATTAATATTGCATAGTGGTAAGACTGTCCTAATTATGGACAGTCTTATTTTTGTACATGAATAACGATTTCTCTAACAAAGTGCTGATGAATCACATATGAAAATTTAGGGAGGTTTTTTATCATGTATTATTTTTATTCGTCAGAAATGTTCGTTCCATTTCAATGGGGACTAGAACGAGATGTTTCGTATGCTTATATGCCATATAACTCACTTTATTATGGAGAATATATAAGCGCATTGCCATACGCATATATCCCTCAAAGCTATGAAGTACAAATGAAAGCAGATAATCGTGGATCGTGGACACCATTTTCATGGGTTGAAAAATATGCGTACGCATTTTCAGGACCGTATAATAAAGCGGAAGTAGCTCTTACATTTGATGATGGACCAGATTCAGAATTCACGCCAAAAATATTAGATAAGTTAAAACAACATAATGTAAAAGCTACTTTTTTCTTACTTGGTGAAAACGCAGAAAAATTTCCGAACGTAGTAAAGCGTATTGCAAATGAAGGGCATGTAATTGGTAATCATACGTATAGTCATCCGAATTTGGCGAAAGTAAATGAGGATGAGTACCGTAATCAAATTATAAAAACGGAAGAAATATTAAATCGTTTAGCTGGTTATGCACCGAAGTTTATACGTCCGCCATACGGTGAAATACTTGAAGATCAATTAAAATGGGCGACAGAGCAAAATTTTATGATTGTACAGTGGAGTGTTGATACGGTTGATTGGAAAGGTGTGAGTGCTGATACGATTACAAATAATGTGTTAGGGAATTCATTTCCTGGAAGTGTCATCCTCCAACATTCAACACCAGGTGGGCATTTACAAGGATCTGTAGATGCACTAGACAAAATCATTCCGCAGTTAAAAACGAAAGGGGCACATTTTGTAACACTTCCAAGTATGTTCCAGACATCAAAAGAAAGAAAGTGAATGTGTTATAAATTGGAGAAATAAGGGTTATGTCGTATAATGAAAGTGTAAGTTAGGGGGGATATAATTGATTGATGCACTAGTAAACATAGGAATAAGCATATTGATTGGTATTATTTTTATACTTGCGGCAATTATTCTTCAAAAAAATCCACCGAACGATATTAATGCGGCATATGGTTATCGTACGAAACGATCTATGAAAAATAAGGAATTATGGGATGCGGGTAACAGGTATAGTGCAGAAGTGATGAAGCAAAACGGATTCATCATGATGTTAATTGGAAGTGTTATTAGTATACTGTTTAGATATCCACATACAATAATAGCGATTATGGTGGTTATGCTGTTATTAATTATTCGTTTATTTATACAAGTAGAGAATAAATTAAAGATACTTGAACAATAATAAAAAATAGGACTCTACGCAATATTATGCTAAGAGTCCTATTTTATTTATAAACTATTATTTTTTAATAATTCTTTTCCTTTCTCTATAACAAATTCATAGTATGCAAGATCATACGGATAAATATCTTCAAATGTTATTGTAATTGGTTTATTGTTTAAAACAGAAATAGCTGTAAAAGATGAAATCTCACCATTTAATAGTTGTAGAAAAGAAGTTGCATGTACTTTCATCACATCGTCTACTTCTTCACCTGGTGCGAATGGAAGTGGATTGATGACATTGTGAAAATACATATGACAAAATTCACGATCAGTAAGATTTGAAATTTCATAATCTATTTTAAAGATTCCTTTGTATACTAAATCAGTAGTTTGAAAGGAAAGCCCCAATTCTTCTTCGATTTCACGAAGACCACCAATTTGTACATCTTCATCATGCATAATATGTCCAGCTGAAGTAATATCCCATATACATGGAGCTTCTTTTTTATTTTTAGAGCGTAATTGGAAATATAAGAATATATCTTTAGCATCTTTTTCTACAAACCAACAATGAAATGTTTCGTGCCAATCACCGTCACGATGCACTTCATCGCGTAATTTCTTCCCAAGTGTATTTCTTTCAGAATCAAATATTGTTAACCACTCTGTCATTTTAATTCCCCTTTCTGCAAATTTTATTATACAATATTCGTATTGAATTTTGGGAAAATAAAGAAAAAGGGGCGATTATAAGTGGAGATAGAGCGTATGGAAATAAAATCGATTATTTCAACAGAGGAAGAGTTACGGAAAATATTGGGGAAACCAAGTGAGCGAGCATTGAAAAAAGTTATTTCATCATTAGACCACCATTGTGTAGATTTCCTTTCTAAATCTCCTTTTCTAGTATTATCTACTGCAAATAAGTTGGGGGAGTGTGACGCCTCGCCGAGAGGAGACGCACCTGGATTTGTATACGTACTCAATAATAATAAAATTATCATTCCAGAAAGACCAGGAAATCGTCGTATAGACTCCATTTTGAATATTATTTCAAATCCACGTGTAGGACTAATCTTTTTTATTCCAGGTCTTGGGGAGACACTCAGAATAAATGGCCGAGCGTATATTACAAACGACGAAGAAATTTTGAAAGAAATGCAGGCGAATGGACGCAATCCGTTACTTGGAATTGTTGTTGAAATAGAAGAGTGTTACATTCATTGTGCAAAAGCGTTTATTCGTTCTAAGATGTGGGAATCAGAATCTTGGTTAAATAAAAAAGAGTTACCTTCAGCAGCAAAAATGTTGCTGGAGCATGCGAAAGTGAATACTTCAGAAGAAGATGTTGCACGTTCTTTAGAAGAAAGTTATACAAAAAGATTGTATTAAAAATTTTATTGATATAGTTTTGTAGAGCGGATATGTACGGGGTTTAGAATGGGGAATTTATCCCGCATTAACGGGCAGTAAGACCCCCACCTCAAAATTCAGCGAAAGCAAAGAAGTTAGGTGGGGATTAACTGCTCGTAAAAGCCCGATTGGCTCAACTAATAATCAGTGGGGATGAACAAAATCCCCACTGATTAAAGTTTCACTTTATATATGAACCGTTGATTTATTAACTGGAGAAATAACAAAATAGGTAAATTGAGTGGCAGTTGCATAATGCTATTGTAAAATATAATAAAAAAATTCTTGAAAATAGTTAGTAAAAATAGGCTTGCTTTTTCAAAAGTTGATAATTATAATAAGTTAACAAATAGACATGAACGAAAAAGTAATGATAAGGACACGAAATCATTTTTACGGTTTACAGAGAGGGAAGTCAAGGGTGTGAGCTTCCTAACACGAGAAATGATTTTACCACCTTTGAACTTCAATAGTGAACGAGTAATCTAGTAATTATTGACGGTATCAGCCGTTATCTGAACTTGAGCAATCTAGAAGGAGATACGTCTGTCTAGATTGGAACAAGGGTGGAACCACGAAAACACATTCGTCCCTTTCCTAGGGATGAGTGTGTTTTTTTACGACCTTAGAGATTGAAAATTTAAAATAATTAAAAAATATTATTGATTTTGTTTTTTATGCGAGTATAATGAGTTAACAAATAAACATGAACGAAAAAGTAACGATAAGGACAAGAAATCATTTTTACGGTTTACAGAGAGGGAAGCCAAGGGTGTGAGCTTCCTAACACGAGAAATGATTTTACCACCTTTGAACTTCAATAGTGAACGAGTAATCTAGTAATTATTGACGGTATCAGCCGTTATCTGAACTTGAGCAATCTAGAAGGAGATACGTCTGTCTAGATTGGAACAAGGGTGGAACCACGAAAACACATTCGTCCCTTTCCTAGGGATGAGTGTGTTTTTTTATTACTTTGAAGGGAGGTGCGGTAATATGAAACGATTTAAAAGTACGGAAATAACCACCACCTGCATGACAAAAAAGCAGAGTAAGGTGATTTATAGGTGTAACAATTAAACTTTTAGGAGGAGATTAGAAGATGAATAACGTTATAAATGTTGGGGTATTAGGTTTAGGTACGGTCGGAAGTGGTGTTGTCCATATTTTGAAAGAACATTATAAAAAAATCGCTCTTGATACAGGATACGAAGTGAAAGTGAAAACAGTCGTTGTACGTGATTTGGAAAAAGAACGCGATGTTTGTATTGACGGAATTGCAGTAACAAGTCATGCAGATGAAGTTCTAAATGATTCAAATATTGATATTGTAGTAGAGGTAATGGGAGGAATTGAAGAAGCAAAACAGCATATTGTTAAGGCTTTACGAAATAAAAAACATGTCGTAACAGCAAATAAAGATTTAATGGCTGTATATGGTGCAGAGCTTCTTCAACTGGCGAACGATAATGATTGTGATTTATGTTACGAAGCGAGTGTAGCGGGCGGTATTCCAGTGTTAAGAGGACTAACTGATGGGCTAGCATCAGATCAAATTGAAAAAATAATGGGAATTGTAAATGGTACAACAAATTATATGTTAACAAAAATGAGTCAAAATGGATGGTCTTATGAAGAGGCTTTACAGGAAGCACAAAAATTAGGCTTTGCAGAATCGGATCCGACAGCAGATGTAGATGGACTAGATGCGGCGAGAAAGGTAGCAATTCTTGCAAACTTAGGTTTTTCGATGAATGTTTCATTAGATGATGTGCAAGTAAGAGGGATTCGAAAGGTCGAAAAAGAAGATTTACAAATGGCTGAAAAGTTAGGATTTACTATGAAGTTAATTGGTAAGGCTGAAAAACAAGGACCAGCCATTCATTTAAGTGTAGAACCGACGCTTTTACCGAGCCAGCATCCATTATCAAATGTGAATAATGAATTTAATGCGGTGTATGTCCATGGCCAAGCGGTAGGAGAAGTAATGTTTTATGGACCCGGAGCTGGAAAGTTACCGACTGGTTCTGCTGTAGTAAGTGATATTATTTCAATCGTTAAAAATATGAATCAAGTTCCGAAAAATAAAAGTGCGTTAAAAGAACCAGTTCCTTATGAATTACAAGGTGATGAAGAAGTAGTTTCGAAATATTTCTTACGCATTTCATTACGAGATGAGCCTGGGATGTTGCGGGAAATAACAGAATGTTTCGTTAATTATTCTGTAAGTTTAAAAGAGGTTATTCAATTACCTTTAAACCGTGAACTGGCAGAAGTCGTTGTTGTTACACATCGAACTTCCAAGTATCAATTCGAACGAGTTTTAGAAGCGATAGAAGCTGTCGCAAGTGAAATAAACAGTTACTACATTATTGAGGAGGAAAAACAATATGTATAAAGGACTATTAAAACAGTATGCTTCTTATTTACCAGTGAATGAAAATACACCTGATGTCAGCTTAATGGAAGGAAACACACCACTTATTCCGTTATTAAATATATCAAAACAATTAGGGATTCAGCTATATGGTAAGTACGAAGGAGCGAATCCGACAGGTTCTTTTAAAGATCGTGGTATGGTCATGGCAGTTGCTAAGGCGAAAGAAGAAGGTTCAGAAGCAATCATTTGTGCATCAACAGGTAATACATCAGCATCAGCTGCAGCATATGCGGCACGTCTTGGGATGAAATGTATTATCGTAATACCAGAAGGAAAGATTGCACATGGAAAATTAGCGCAAGCAGTTGCCTATGGAGCTGAAATTATTTCAATAGAAGGGAATTTCGATGATGCACTTAAGGCTGTAAGAAATATTGCTGCAGAAGAGCCGATTACGTTAGTAAACTCAGTAAATCCTTATCGAATTGAAGGGCAAAAAACGGCAGCATTTGAAATTTGTGACCAATTGCAAAATGCACCAGATGTTCTAGCTATCCCTGTTGGGAACGCAGGAAATATTACAGCATATTGGAAAGGTTTCTGTGAATATGAGAAAGAAAAAGGTTATAAGAAGCCAAGAATTCATGGTTTTGAAGCAGAAGGAGCAGCTGCAATTGTAAAAGGGCATGTAATTGAAGAACCTGAAACAATTGCAACTGCGATTCGTATCGGTAACCCGGCAAGTTGGTCATACGCAGTAGAGGCTGCTGAGCAGTCTCACGGTGAAATAGATATGGTATCAGATGAAGAAATATTACATGCGTATAGGTTATTGGCAAAAACTGAAGGAGTTTTCGCTGAACCGGGATCAAATGCTTCATTAGCTGGCGTAATTAAACATGTTCAATCTGGAAAAATCAAAAAAGGAGAAACGGTTGTTGCGGTTTTAACTGGAAATGGCTTGAAAGATCCTGATATCGCAATTTCTTCTAATACATTAGATATTGCAAATGTTTCAAATGATATAGAACAAATTAAAGAGCATATTAAAGGGGTGATTATGTCGTGATACCATTTAGCGTTCGTGTCCCTGCTAGTACGGCGAATGTTGGTCCTGGATTTGATTCAGTTGGAATAGCTTTGTCATTGTATTTAGATGTGGTGGTTAAAGAAAAAGCTGATAAATGGCAAGTAATCCATTCCTTTGAAGAATCAATTCCGACAGACGATAAAAATTTAATCGTTAGCACGGCATGTAAAGTATGTCCTTCTATATCACCCCATATAATAGAAGTTACTAGTAATATCCCATTAACAAGAGGGCTAGGAAGTAGTGCATCAGCGATTGTAGCTGGGATAGAGCTTGCGAATCAACTAGGCAATTTGAACTTAACTGCTGATCAAAAAGTTCAAATTGCTACAAATTTTGAAGGACATCCTGATAATGTTGCTGCTTCTATACTAGGTGGAACTGTAATTGGAGCACTTGATGGAAAGGATGTTTCCGTCGTAAGAATTGAGAGCAAGGAATTAGGTGTAATTTCTCTCATTCCGAATGAAGAATTAAATACAGATGAAAGTCGATCTGTATTACCAAAGATGTTTCCGTTTCATGAGGCAGTTAAAGCTAGTGCGATAAGTAACGTATTAGTAGCTGCATTATGTCAAAAGCGGTGGGAAGTTGTAGGTGAAATGATGGAGAGAGACCATTTTCACGAGCCATATCGTTTAGAACTCGTACCGTTATTACCATCTATTCGTAAATGCGCAAAAGAATTTGGTGCGTACGGCACAGCACTTAGCGGTGCGGGACCATCTATTTTTATATTAACGCCATATGAGAAACGTCAAGAAGTCGCTGAGCAATTAGCGAGAGTATTTACAGATATGAAAGTATGTGAGCTTGAAATCGACCATAAAGGTATTATTGTAAATAAGGAAGAGCATATTGGAACGTAAAGAAAGCTGGCATGGCTAGCTTTCTTTACGTTGCAAACCTATTTTAAATTAGGTTTTTTCGGAAAAAAATATAAAACAAATGTTGATTTTGAATAATGTAAGTAAAGAGTGCATTCATTTTGGAGGTGATTAAATGAATAAAGAGTCACCAGAAGAAAAAAGAGAGCGTATGAGACAAAGTGAATTAAAAAGTAATCCTACGGGTTCTTTACATGACGGACTCAATAGAGCGGAAACAGGTAGTCCAGTTGATATAGCAGGCGGTATGAATTGGAAAGGTACAGGAATAATCATTTTAGTACTACTTTTAGGATACATTGTATACACTTATTTTTTCAGTTGAAGAATGCTTGTTAAAATTTTGATTTGCTTAGTTTCATAATTGTTGAGAAAAAACGTAGTTACTGTATTACATATCTTCTAAGCGAGTTATAGTTGTTCATATCACCATTTAATACTCCAAATAGAGCTAGCAAAATGCTAGCTCTATTATTTTTTGCCACATTCCTGTAACAAACCACCTGTATATTCATTGGTGGAGGTGCAGAAGATGAAAAAAATGATAGCAATATGTCTTCTTACAACTATGTCATTTTCGACTTTAGTCGGTTGTGACGTAAAAGGTAGTAATGCTGTACAAGAGTCTAAAATAAAGAAAGCGACGTATAAAGATTTTACTTATGATGTAAATCCAGAAACATTCACATTAACTGTAGAACATGAGGGTGTAAAGGAACAGGCATCACAACCCCTACCGAAAATGAAGGTATCGAATGTAAAAAAAGAAAAGGATCGTACATCGTGGGAATATCCAGATCAAAAAGTAAAAATAAAATTAGAAAAGAAAAAAGACCACTTAAACATTGAAGTGGAATCGACTGGTGCAGAAAGCTTTACATGGCCGAAAGTAGAAGCTGAAAATTATACACTTCCGTTATGGGAGGGTAAGCAAATTCCGAGCAATGATGAGAATTGGAAGAAGTTTTTAAAGGATGATGCATATTCATTTGCTGAATCATTTTCTATGAAGTTTTTCGCATTAAATGGTTCGAAATATTCAATTGTATATATTGCAAACAATATGTTTAATAATGAATTGAAATTTCATTCGGATCCGAAAATAGGATTTGATTTTACACATGAATTTCCGAGCATAAATAAAAATAAAACATATGGATTTCAATTATATGTGACAAATAATGATGCGGTAAGCATTGCTAAACTGTATAAGGATGATATTGTTCGAAAAGGTGAATTTAAAACATTACAAGAAAAGGCTAGAAAAAATAAAGAAATCGAAAAGTTATATGGAGCGGCGCATTTTTATTTTTGGAATCAAAATGGTTTATCAGAAAGTAATATAAATTGGCCAAAACTAAGAGAGCAAATAAATAGCCCGCTGTTTAGCCATATAAAAGAACTTATTCAAAAGAATAGTTCAGAGCCTGGGGAACTGAATGTATTAGATCAAGTAAGTAAACAAGATTTCATTGATAAGTATCAAAAAAATGTTATTTTACGTTATATAAACGAAGTATTATCTATGAAGGAATTTTATAAAGAGGATATTTTTCAAAACGTTGATCAGGAAGCTAGTGTGCTATTAAAGAAAGGTGTAGGTCACTTAACGAATACAGAATTGTATAGCTTAAATAAGCATTTATTAAAGTCGCTACTTGGTGATGCGGTTGAAGAGGTAAGTAAATGGGGTAATGCAGATGGAACGGACATACTAAAGGAAATGAAAGAGGCAGGAATAGAAAAAGCGTGGATTGGTCTTCCGAACTGGGAACAAGGATTTATGCAACCTAATTTCGTGACAAAAGCTAAGGAAATGGGGTATTTAGTTGGTCCGTATGATTCATATCATTCCATTCACGAAAAAAGTGATAAAAATTGGAACACAGCATCCTTTAATGACCCATCATTATACGAAGAGGCTACTGTAACGAAGAAAAACGGAGAAAAGGTGCAAGGCTTTTTAGGCAGAGGTCGCAAGTTAAACCCGACTTTATCGCTACCTAGTGTAAAGGGACGCATGAATGATATATTACAAAATGGTCCTAAATATAATTCATGGTTTATTGATTGTGATGCGACAGGTGAAATTTACGATGACTATTCAGCGAAACATATAACGACACAAGAGCAAGATTTAAAAGCACGTTTAAAACGAATGGACTACATTGCACAAGAAAAGGGTATGGTCGTTGGTTCTGAAGGTGGAAATGATTTTGCTAGTAGTACGATTGCATTTGCACACGGAATTGAAACACCTGTTATTAAATGGGACGATGAAGATATGCGGAAAAATAAAACAAGTCCGTATTATGTCGGTGGATATTGGTCACCAAATCAAAACGTTCCCGAAAAATATGCAAAACAAGTACCATTGAAAGAAGAATATAAACAAGTATATTTAAACCCAGTATATTCGGTACCATTATATAAATTAGTATACAATGATTCCGTTATTACAACGCATCATTGGGAATGGGGAAGTTTAAAGGTAAAAGATGAAGTTGGAAATCGAATGCTGTCTGAATTATTGTATAATGTTCCTCCGTTGTACCATTTAGATGAAGTAGAGTGGAATAAGCATAAAAAAGAAATTACAGAGCATCTAAAAGTTTGGAATGAAGTTCATGAAAAAGCAGTAAAAGAAGAGATGACGAATTTTGCGTATTTGTCAGAAGATAAGCTAGTACAATCTGTTTCTTATGGACAAGATATTAAAATCATTGTGAACTTCTCAAATGAAGACATGGAAGTAGAAAAAACGAAAATAAAAGCAAAGTCGGCTTACATTGATAATCAGGGGAAGAAAAGTGTGTATACGCCGTTTGAGAAATAATAAAGTTAAATATACTGTATTCATAGAGGTTTTATAATTAGCTGGATTCTTTATTCATATCGTTTGTTAGGAAAAAGACATTCTAATTTAAAATGAAAGAGTTAATAAATTTGTAAATCCGTATGTTGCGAAGTGCTAAATTTTTGAAATTGGTAAATAGTGACTTGCCAAAAATAAGTACGAGAGTATAATGTGAAATGGAATACATATTGGATTTAAGTAGTAACCTTACAAAATTGTAAGGTTAGTGAAAGGAAATTCAATATGAAGATAAATAGACTTACATTATACTTGGTAAAGAGAAAGAGAGGCGAATGGGTATGAGCTCTGAATTAGAACAAAATACGAGAAGTAATAAAAAGCGTTCTAAAAGAAAGTCAATAAAATGGTTCATATTAATTCCATTTTTCCTACTTATTTTTGGAGGAGTAGGATATGGTTCGTTTATATATAATAAAGCAAAAGCTGTTGTAAATGATGCGTATGCAAAAATTGATAAGTCATCAAAGCGTGATAAAGAAGTTGAACCTTTAAAGGATAATATTTCAATATTAATCATGGGTGTAGATGGAAGTGAAATGAGAAAAAGCCAATATGGCGAAGCAGTTCGAACAGATGCACTTTTATTAGCAACAATTAATAAAGATGATAAGTCTGTTAAGCTAGTAAGTATTCCACGTGATTCACGTGTTTATATTCCAACTAGAAAAAAATTAGATAAAATTACTCATGCTCACGTATTTGGTGGCGTAGAAAGCACACGCGATACGGTGGAAAGATTTTTAAATGTCCCTGTTGATTATTATGTGAAGTTTAACTTTGAATCATTCGTACAAATTGTCGATTCAATTGGTGGTATTGATATTGATGTACCAGTTACTTTCACTGAACAAGATAGTAAAGACCAAGCTGGTATGATCCATTTAGAAAAAGGTTATCAACATTTAAATGGAGAACAAGCACTTGCACTTGCAAGAACGCGTAAAATTGATAGTGACGCAATGCGTGGACAGAGACAGCAACTTGTAATAGAAGCAATTGCCAAAAAAGCGATGTCTGTTCAATCAATTAGCAAAATGGGCTCTTTACTAGATGCGGTTGATAAAAACATGAAAACGAACTTAACATTTGACGATATGCTTGCCATTACAAAAAATATGGCAGGAACTAATTTGGAAATGGAAAAAATGCAAATAGAAGGTACAGATAAACGTATCGGTGGTATTTATTATTACATTCCAAATGAAAAAAATGTAAAAGATATTTCAAAAAAATTAAATGATCATTTAGGTGTAACGCCAAAACCAGTTCGAAACGAATAATAAAAAAAGATTGGCTTTTGCCAATCTTTTTTTGAAGTGGATTAGCAACTTTTTAATAACGGTTTTTTGTTGCGGAAAAATTATACTAAAATCATTTTAATTTATATAAACAAAAGGTGTAATTATACGATATACTAGAGGGGACTATTTGGAAATTAGCTCCTAAAGTTGAAGGGAAGGAAATTCAATTTATCACTATTTATAGAACAATTGAATTGGTGGGAATTGAAACAGGTTAAAGAAAGACTGTTCAAAATGCAATTACATATTCATACACATTGAAGCGATTAAGGTGAAAGACGAAGAGATAGTAATTGCGAAAGATCATTTATCATATATTGACCAGCTATTTTGCCAGATTAATAATCATGCAATAGGTGAAAGTATTGGTTTAGCTATCGTCAAAAAATGATGGATCTTCATGGAGATACGTTAAGTCTTATAAGCACATGGAACAATACTTTTGATAAAACTCCCATTATAATACAAAAAAATCTGTTTACATGGTGAAATAAAAATAAATAGATGTATAATTATATTGGGCGATTTATATATAAGATTAATAGGGAGAGGAATTCGATAGAATGGAAAAAGCTTTAAAAATTAAACAAATAGTAGTCGTTTTAATAGCGATTGCCGCAGTAGCTATTGGGTATTACATGTTCCAATCAATTACTTCACCAGCAAAAGCTGTTGCGAAACAAGAAAACGTAGTGCAGCTTGCAAGTGAACAGCCGAAAGTTGAAATGAATAAAACGGCACCAAGTCGTTTTAATGGAAAAGAAAGAAAAGTTGCTTATCTTACATTTGACGATGGGCCAGGGAAATATACGGCTGAATTATTAAATACGCTAAAACAACATGATGCGAAGGCGACGTTCTTTTTAATTGGAGCGAATGTAAAACAATTTCCTGATTTAGTGAAACGTGAAAATGCTGAGGGTCATTATGTAGGCATGCATAGTATGACACATAATTTCGCAAAGTTATATAAAAATGGCGAGTATGTAAATGAGATGAAAGAAGATCAAGGTTTAATCGCTAATATTATTGGGAAATCACCTAAATTAACACGTCCTCCATATGGTTCGATGCCTGGATTGAATGAAGGTCTTCGAAATAAAGTGGTAGAAGCCGGACTTAAAGTATGGGATTGGACAATTGATTCATCAGATTGGAAATACAATAAAATTCCAGTTGATGCAGCTGCAGCACAAATTGCTCAAAATGTCTTAACAAACGCAACAAAACCACAAGAAGTAATTTTAATGCATGATATTCACCCGCAATCAGTTGCTGCTGTGCCAGCAATTTTAAAGGGGCTAAAAGAAAAGGGTTATGAGTTTGAAGCTTATCATGAAGAGAGTCACTTCCCAGTGAACCTCTGGCATGATAACCGTATGTAATGGAGGAATGAACGTTGAAGTATGGAAAAGTAGCAGTAGTTGGAGCATTATCAGTAGGACTTTTAACAGGTTGTTTCGGTGAAAAGCCAGAAGAAAATCTATATACAGCTTTTGAAACAGCAGCAACACAAGAAAAATCTTTAGTGGATGAAGCAAAAAAATTAGAGCAGTTAGAGAAACAAGGTCAAGAATTATATGCTCAAATTTTGCAAGAAGGTAAAGATCATAATGAAGCAGTTGTGAAGAAAATAGAGCAAGCTACTGCAAATGTAGATGACCGTGAAAAAGTATTGAAAAGTGAAAAAGAAATGCTAGAAAAAGCACAGAAGGAAACGAAATCTGTTCAAAGTAATATAGAGAAGATTGAAGATAAGAAGTTACAAAAACAAGCAAAAGCAGTAGAAGAGTCGTATAAAAATCGTTATGATGCATTCAAAAAGATGAATGAAAATTACACGAAAGTGTTAGCGACTGAAAAAGAACTGTATGAAAAATTAAAAGTAAAAGAAACGAAATTAAAAGAAATCGGTGAAAAAGTTAAAACTGTTAATGAATTAAATGTGGAAGCACAAAAATCGAAAGAGCAGTTTAACAAATTTACAAAAGAGTATAATGACAGTAAATTAGCATTCTACAAAGATGCAGAAATTAAGATTAAAGATCAGAAATAAAGAAGAATCTAAAGTGTAATAAAAAGCCGGAGAAACATCGTTATAAATGTTTTTTCGGTTTTTTACGTTAAATGAATAGAAAAGACTGGAATTGATATCATAAAAGAGTTATAGTGAGTTATTCTAAGGGAAACATTGTAAAGTAAGGAGAATGGAAATATGTCATATGAATTTTTACTCAAATTAGGTTTAGCACTATTTTTAGGATTATTCATCGGGATAGATAGGCAGCTAAAGAATAAACCACTTGGTGTGAAAACAAGTATGGTTATTTCTGTAGCAAGTTGTTTAATTACGATGGTTTCAATTGAATCTGTGCATGTATATTCTGTTCCTGGACATACAAATATGGATCCGATGCGACTGGCCGCTCAAATTGTTAGTGGAATTGGTTTTCTTGGCGCAGGTGTCATTTTACGAAGAAGTAATGACGTTATTTCTGGATTAACAACAGCTTCTATGGTGTGGGCTGCTTCAGCTTTAGGAATCGCAATTGGTGCGGGATTTTATTTACAAGCGACAGTTGCTATGGTTTTAATTATTTTAGCGATTAATGTACTTCCGCAACTTGTGAAAATTGCAGGACCGTATTCATTAAGACAAAAGGATTTATCTATAAAAATTACTGTTAAAGAGCATCATGAGTTAGATGGTATATTTAAGCAAATTAAAAATTTAGGCATGCATGTGAAACGCGTGAAAATTAAAGATATAGATAGTGGAGCATTTCAGCAACTGGAGATGGTTATTTTAGCTCCAGAAGATTTATATACAACAGAGTTATATAGTTCCCTGAAAGAGATTGATCGAGTAGTTTCAGTTGAAGTGGAAAGTAGATAATTGTGATAAAAAAGAGTGAAGTGAATTCACTCTTTTTTATTTGGATTTTTAAGAAATGAAATTGATATAATGATGAATAAAAAGGAGGAGAAATGATGGGAATACATATTAGAAGAGCAATAAAGGATGATATACCAGGTATAGCAAAGGTGCATGTTGATAGTTGGAAAACAACGTATAAAGGGATATTTGCTGACGAAATTTTAGATAATATAGCATATGAGAAACGAGAAAAACAATGGGAGGATATTTTTCAAAAAGAAGATAATCATCAGTTTAGATTTGTAGCAGAGACGTTAAATGGAACGATAGTCGGATTCATTGATGGGGGAGTTGAAAGAAGTGGTTCATATAATTGTGATGGGGAATTATATGCAATCTATCTTTTACAACAGTATCAAGGATTGAAAATAGGCCAAAAGTTATTTCAAGCGTTACTATCAGAATGTGTAAAGAATGATATGCAATCTCTTTTAGTTTGGGTCGTTACGAATAATCCTTCAAAAAAGTTTTATGAAAAATTTAACCCTGAAAAAATTGATACGAAATTTTTAGAGAGAGTAAAGGTAGAAGAAACAGCGTATTGTTGGAGAGATTTGAAATTGTTACAAAAACAAACAGCTATATAGATTGATGAAAATAATAATATTATGTAAACATATCGTAGAGAAAGGTATACCTCATTTGGTGTACCTTTTTATTAATCCATCAAAAAATGGATTAATAAAAAATAGTAGGTAATTAGTTTGAAAACAAGAATTTTTCTAGTGTACTTTTAACTAGATTAAAGAAAAGAAAGAAAAAAAGAAAAATTTTATTTGATAAAAAATTCTGAAATATACTCTTGAATTGAATATCATTATCAATTAGAATCGTAATTGATAACGACATTCAATTATCGTTTATTATATAAAATTTCGATAGCTTTAATATAAAGAGGAGGAACTAACAGTAAGTGAAAACATAAGTAAACGTGGATATGCGTAATGAAAAATATAAGCTCGATGACTGCATGGAGAGAAATGTTTCAACCATCACCATCGCACACAAAGATAGGTTTTTCCGTTTTGATTATGATTGGTTTGATGGATTTCTTCATAAGTTGGGAGTCAAAGTTATCATTGTTACTAATGAAAGGTTGTCTCCACAAGAAGAGTTTGCTTAGTATTTGATATCTGTTATTCACATATTTAGTTGTAGGATATACAGATTGAGGAAATACAAAAAGAGAATGTCGGAGGATGAAGATCTATGAAAAAAGCATATCTAATAGAGATTAAGCCGACAAATGAACAAATAATCAAGATCCATCAAACGATTGGAGTGTGCAGGTATGTTTACAATCTATATCTTTCGAAAAACAAAGAGATATATGAATCCGAGGGGAAATCTCTTAGTGGCTATGAATTTTCTAAATGGCTAAATAACATTCATACAAAAGAATGTGACCAGTGGATAAAAGAAGTATCAAGTAAAGCTGTAAAACAAGCGATTATGAACGGAGATAAAGCTTTTAAGCAATTTTTTAAAGGTTTATCTAAGTTTCCACGCTACAAGAAAAAGAAAAATGAAGATGTAAAATATTATTTTCCTAAAAACAACAAAACAGATTGGATAGTTGAAAGACATAGAGTAAAAATCCCTACGATTGGATGGATGAGATTAAAAGAGTATGGATATATTTCAAAAGATGCGGTTGTAAAAAGCGGAACGATAGCTAAAAGAGCAGGAAAATATTTTGTATCTGTGCTTTGTGAATTGGAAGAAACAAAAGCGAAGCCAACACTCCATTCAACAGGTGTAGGCATTGATTTAGGCGTGAAAGATTTCGCTGTACGTAGCGATGGGAAAATTCACAAAAATATAAACAAAACAGGAAAAGTAAAAAAGATAGAAAAGCGGTTAAAACGTGAACAACGCTCTTTATCACGTAAATTTGAAAATCTAAAAAAGAGAGGTGAACACTCTGTTACTAATAAAAGAGCGAATATAGATAAAAACATTCTTAGGGTGCAAAAACTACATGCCAAGCTAGCAAACATTCGATTAGCGTATGTAAAGTCTGTTGTAAATGGTGTGGTGAAAACCAAGCCAACGTTTATTACAGTAGAAGATTTGAATGTGAAAGGTATGATGAAGAATAAACATCTATCTAAAGCAGTTGCTAAGCAGTGCTTTTATACATTTAAAACATGGTTATTGACGAAATGTGAGGAATATGGAATTGAACTACGTCAAGTAGACAGGTTCTATCCATCTTCAAAGTTATGTTCATGTTGTGGTCAAAAGAAAGTAGACTTAAAGCTATCCAACCGAGTATATGAATGTGACTGTGGAAATGTAATGGATAGAGATTTGAACGCGTCAATCAACCTTTTACAAGCAAAAGAATATATAATACTAACGTAAATAGATTGTATATATGTACGGTGGGCTACATCGGAATTTACGCCTGTGGAGTGTTACAGCAAACTGTAGTAGCGAGTGATTGGCGAGACAGGACACGTAGAAGCAGGAATACTCTAAGAATGTACATTTATCTATATTTTTAGTAGCAGGACCAGTATGCAGCATGCGAAACAAATCGCAGAACATGCAACATTACAAAGCTTTTTAAACTGTTATTTAAGAGAAACAGGGAGTGGAGAATGGATTACAGAGGATGAAAGAATGAAGAGTATCTTCAGTAATACGTTGAATAGAGATACAGTCCCTACATATTTATGTTGTCGGCTATCGGCACAGAACGTTACTTTGTATGGAGAAGTTATATATAAATCATCAACAGATCGCCATTTGTTTGGAGAACAATTTTATTATCAAATTGGAGATAGTAATTCTGTTATTAAAGCAGATTACGTTACAGTTATTACATTTTTAATAAAAGAGATGTCTATCAACTACGGAGAAGGGACGAATCCTGCGGAACTCATGCTTCGAGTCATTCGTAGTTGTCAAAATATTGAGGAATTTACAAGAGAGAGAATAGAAGATACATCCGCATTATACGGTTTCCATACAACTTTTATAGAAGCGGAGCAGTCTTTATTATTTGGGCATTTAACTCATCCTACACCAAAGAGTAGACAAGGGATATTGGATTGGAAAAGTGCAATGTATTCTCCAGAATTAAAAGGAGAATGTCAGCTTCATTATTTTCGGGCACATAAAAGTATAGTAAATGAAAAATCATTATTATCAGATTCTACAACAACGATTATAAAAGAAGAATTAAGTAATGATGAGATGGTTAGTAAGGAATTTATAGCGAAGTACTGTAAGGAAGATCAATATGCATTAATTCCAATTCATCCGCTTCAGGCAGAATGGCTCTTGCATCAAGCTTACGTACAAGATTGGATAGTTCAAGAATTGCTTGAGTATATTGGTCCTGTAGGTAAGTATTATATGGCAACATCATCACTAAGGACGCTATATCATCCCGATTCGAAGTATATGCTTAAGTTTTCATTTCCGGTGAAAGTAACGAATTCAATGCGTATTAATAAACTGAAAGAACTTGAGAGTGGTCTTGAAGGGAAGGAAATGTTAAATACGGCTATTGGTGAAGTACGAGAAAGATTTCCAGGCTTTGATTTTATTTGTGATCCAGCCTATATTACATTAAATTATGGAACACAAGAATCTGGATTTGAAGTGATTATTCGCGAGAACCCTTTTTATAGTGAACATGCAAACGACGCAACATTAATTGCTGGGCTAGTTCAAGACGCTATACCTGGGGAGCGTACGCGGTTATCGAATATTATTCATCGCCTAGCAGATTTAGAAAGTAAAAGCTGTGAAGAAGTAAGCTTAGAGTGGTTTAGACGATATATGAATATTTCTTTAAAGCCAATGGTATGGATGTATTTACAGTATGGTGTTGCATTAGAAGCTCATCAGCAAAATAGCGTTGTTCAGCTAAAGGATGGTTATCCGGTCAAATATTATTTCCGTGATAATCAAGGGTTTTATTTCTGTAATTCAATGAAAGAGATGCTTAATAATGAATTAGCTGGTATTGGAGAACGTACTGGAAATTTATATGACGACTATATTGTGGATGAGAGATTTCGTTACTACTTAATTTTCAATCATATGTTTGGCCTTATTAATGGTTTTGGCACAGCAGGATTAATTAAGGAGGAAATTCTTCTCTCGGAATTAAGGTCTGTACTTGAATCATACCTTCCATATAACCGGGAACCTTCAACATTTTTAAGAGAATTGTTGGACGAAGATAAGTTAGCATGTAAAGCAAATTTACTAACGAGATTTTTCGATGTCGATGAGTTAAGTAATCCATTAGAGCAAGCAATTTATGTGCAAGTACATAATCCACTCGTTAGAGAAGTGGCTGTTCGTTCATAAATAGCGTTAAAATTTCACGTAATACAAATAATGGTATTTTGTCATAAGGTGGAGGGTTTTATGAGATTGGACATGTATCATACGAAAGTATTGAAGGCACTCGAATCAGAAGATTACATTTCAGTACGAAGAAGAGTGCTACGTCAATTAGTAGAATCGTTAATTTATGAGGGGATTATTACACCGGTTCGCATAGAAAAAGAAGAACAAATTCTTTTTATAATACAAGGACTTGATGAAGAAGACAAAAGTGTCACGTACAAATGCTATGGCAGGGAACGGATGACATTTGGACGTATTTCTTTAGACTCATTAATAGTAAGAGGCCAAGATGAACAGCAAGAAATACAATCTGTCTCGCAATTTCTAGAAGAAGTTTTTCGGGTTGCTAGTGTAGAACAAGCTAAATTAGATTCTTTTATGCACGAATTAGAACAAACAATATTTAAAGACACGATTGCACAATATGAAAGAAATAATAAGAAAGAATACACTCAAAAATCTTACGATGAGTTTGAAAGCCATTTAATAGACGGCCATCCATATCACCCTAGTTATAAAGCTCGTATTGGATTTCAATATCGTGACAATTTTCAATATGGATATGAATTTATGCAGCCAATAAAACTCATATGGATTGCAGCGCATAAAAAATACTCCAGTGTAGGGTATGAGAATGAAGTAATTTATGACGAAATTTTAATAGAGGAGATTGGTGAGCGTAAATTAGAAGAGTTTATGGAGCGAATTCGTAATCGGGGATGTAATCCAAAACAGTACGTGTTTATACCTGTTCATCCTTGGCAGTGGGAGAATTTCATCATTTCAAATTATGCGGATCATATACAGGGTAAATTTATTATTTATTTAGGAACATCAGAGGATGAGTATTGCGCGCAACAGTCAATGAGAACGGTAAGAAATATTACGAGTCCAAAGAAACCGTACGTTAAATTATCGATGAATTTACTCAACACTTCAACACTCCGTACGTTGAAACCGTATTCTGTTGTGAGTGCACCAGCAATATCAAATTGGTTAAGTGATGTTGTAAGTAATGACGCCTATTTAAGCGATGAAGCACGTTTAATCTTGTTAAAGGAGTTTTCCAGTGTAACGTATGACACGAATAAGAAAGCTATATATGGTTCATTAGGATGTATTTGGCGCGAAAGCGTTCACAAGTATTTAGATGCACAAGAGGACGCAATTCCTTTTAATGGTTTATACGCTAAAGAGAAAGATGGTACACCAATTATTGATGCATGGTTGAACAAATATGGAATGAAGGATTGGCTACAATTACTTATTCAAAAAGCGATAATACCAGTTATACATCTTGTTGTAGAGCATGGCATTGCACTGGAATCACATGGACAAAATATGATTCTAGTCCATAAAGAAGGAGTGCCTGTTCGTATTGCGTTAAAGGATTTTCATGAAGGGCTTGAGTTTTATCGTCCATACTTGAAAGAAGTTGACAAATGTCCCGACTTTACTAAAATGCATAAAACATATGCGAATGGAAAAATGAATGATTTCTTTGAAATGGATCGCATCGAATGTTTGCAAGAGATGGTGTTAGATGCACTTTTTCTGTTTAATTTAGGAGAATTAGCATTTGTACTTGCGGATGAATATGGATTGAAAGAAGAACATTTTTGGATGATGGTTGTTGAAGAAATTGAGAATCATTTAAGAATATATCCACATTTGAAAGATAGATTTGAAAATATTCAATTATATGCACCTACATTCTATGCTGAACAATTAACGAAACGTCGATTATATATGGATGTGGAATCGCTTGTTCATGAAGTTCCAAATCCATTGTATAGAGTAAGACAACTTATGAAACAAAAATCATTTGTTACAGGGGGAAATTATGCTAATCGTTAATAAACAAGAGTATAGCAAAAGTGATTTTGAATTGAGATTACAAGATTATGCGGAAATGGAACAATTTCAAGAAGCAGAAGGAAATAGATTTGCACTTTGTCTGAAAGATCCATTCGATATTATTACGCTTGTGTTTTTCTTAAAAGAAAAGAAATCATCAGTATTACTTATACATGAAGATACGCCAAAAGAAACAGCTATTGAAATGGCAAAGCGTGCAAATTGTGTAGGGATTTTATATGGAGAATATGGCGATTTTACAAAATTAGAAGTAGGGAACTTTTTACTAGAAGAGCCTTCTTTATTGCAATATAGTTCTGGAACTACAGGGGAACCGAAATTGATTCGTAGAGCATGGACAGAAGTTGATACGGAAATTAACGCTTATAATGAAGCTTTAAACTGTGAAGTAGATGAAGTGCCGATCGTTATGGCTCCTGTTTCACATTCATACGGACTAATATGTGGTACGTTATCTGCAATTACGCGAGGAAGCAAACCTATCATCATTACGAATAAAAACCCTAAATTCGCATTAAATATAGTTCGCAATACAGAAAAACATATCATTTATGCAGTACCGCTTATGTTACATATTATGGGGAGTTTCCCGCAAGGAACGTTTCAGTTTCATAAAATTATGACATCCGGAGCACCTTTACCAGAAGCATTATTTTATAAACTAAAAGAAATGACAACATATATGATGCAGCAATACGGTTGTTCTGAAGCAGGTTGTATTAGTATATGTCATGATATGAAAAGCCATTTAGATTTAGGTAATCCACTACCTCATGCGAGTATAAGTATAGGTTCAGATGAAAATATGCCCGAAGAAATCGTAGTGAAAATGAAAGATAAGGAAATTTTCACGAAAGATTTGGGGTATAAATCTGAGCATGGTCTTCATTTTATGGGGCGCATGGATGATGTGATTAACGTTTCAGGATTAAAAGTCTTTCCGATAGAGGTAGAAGAAACAATGCTTCGACTAGAAGGCGTTCAAGAGGCAATTGTATATCGGGGAAAACATCCTGTGATGGGCGAAGTTGTTAAAGCGAAAGTAATCTCTCATGTTGATCCAGTGCGAATAAGAGAATGGTGTATGCAGCATTTACCATCTTATAAAGTTCCGCATGAGATTGAAAGTGTAACTGAAATTCCGAAAAATAAAACTGGAAAAGTAAGTAGAAAATTACTAGAGATGGGAGAGGTTACAACATGAGACGTGAAACATTAAAAAATGAAGTGTTGAAAATTATGACAGAAAAAATGGAGCTAAAAAATGTAACGCATTTAGAAGAAACGATGCGTTTAAACCAAGATTTATATATAGATTCGGTAATGATGTTACAACTCATAGTCTACATAGAAATGGATGTAAAGCTATGCGTTCCAGAGGATGAGGTAGACCCAAAAGCATTTCTTACTGTAGGATCTTTGCTTGATTTTATGGAGGAGTTACAGCCGGTATAAGTAGTAAATGTGAATAATTAACCTTTAGGAAAGTGGATGAGAATATGACTTCAATTAAAGTTCACTGTTTAGTGAGTTGTTTTTGTGAAATTATAAAAAGGCGTAGCGACATTGATTTCCGTCCATTTTATTTTGGATTATGGGACGGAGATTTTGATATAACAGAAGGCGGCATTATCTCGTATCACTCCGAAAATATTAACCATGATAATTATTTATTATGGTATGAAAAATTGTACGGTATGAAAGTGAACGAATGGTATGATCATGCAAAAGGTAAAGATAGCAATGTAGAAACGTTTTTACAATTAGTAGAAAACAAGCCAGAAAATCGCTATGTCATTGTAATGGTTGATATGTCTCTATTGCCAGAGAGGGAAAATAAATTTCATCAAAAACCGTTTCCGCATTATTTAATGATATCGAAGACAGAGAAAGATGAAGAATGGTTCATGCTAGATCCTGATTTTCGCTGGGAAGGGAATATGGAAAGAGAAAAAGTGCTTCACTCTGTTCAAGATAACCCATTTGGTGGAGGGTATTTCATTGATGTAGAAGAAATTCAGGAGCCATCAGAAGAAATGGTAGCGAGTTATTTCATAGAAACTTTCAAAAGAAATGACAATGAACTGACTATGGAATTGAAAAATTTAATTATAAAAATGGCAAATGAAGAAGAAGGTTATTCGCTTTCTGGACTTGTAGCAGCAGTAAAACAAATACCAGTACTTGCAATTCGTAAATATAGTTATGAGCATGCCTTTGCATACTTCCGTGAAACGTTGCAATATTCAGAGCGAGAATTTGATTATTGGTGTGATCGGGTAGAGGATATCGTACAAGGATTTACAAATGTACAGTATCGTGCAATTAAAATGGCAATGACGAATAATAAAGGTATGCTAGTATCGATTATTGAAAAACTGGATGAAATGAATGCAATTGAACTGCAAATTAAGAAGGAATTAGAGAGACAGTTTCTATCATGGAAAGGTATGAAAACAAATCAGTCTGTCGTAACTCTTTAATAAGCTAACTGAATTTAAGATAGGGGAGTTTAATGCTATGAAATATTCGCTATGTACCATTTCATTTCGTCATCAATTAATTTCATTTACTGATATTGTTCAATTTGCATATGAAAACGGTTTTGAAGGAATTGAATTATGGGGGACGCATGCACAAAATTTGTACATGCAAGAACGTGAAACGACAGAACGAGAATTGAATTTTCTAAAGGATAAAAACTTAGAAATTACGATGATAAGTGATTACTTAGATATATCATTATCAGCAGATTTTGAAAAAACGATAGAGAAAAGTGAACAACTTGTAGTACTAGCTAATTGGTTTAATACGAATAAAATTCGCACGTTTGCTGGGCAAAAAGGGAGCGAGGACTTCTCGGAACAAGAGAGAAAAGAGTATGTGAAGCGAATACATAAGATTTGTGATGTGTTTGCTCAGCACAATATGTATGTGCTGTTAGAAACACATCCCAATACACTAACGGACACACTGCCTGCTACTATAGAACTATTAGAAGAAGTAAATCATCCGAATTTAAAAATAAATCTTGATTTTCTTCATATATGGGAGTCTGGCGCAGATCCAATAGACAGTTTCCATCGATTAAAGCCGTGGACATTACATTACCATTTTAAGAATATATCTTCAGCGAATTATTTGCATGTGTTTGAACCTAATAATGTATATGCTGCAGCAGGAAGTCGTATTGGTATGGTTCCGTTATTTGAAGGTATTGTAAATTATGATGAGATTATTCAGGAAGTGAGGGATACGAATCTTTTTGCTTCCTTAGAATGGTTTGGACATAACTCAAAAGAGATATTAAAAGAAGAAATAAAAGTATTAATAAATAGAAATTTAGAAGTAGTAACTTCGTAATGTGAAATGATGTGAGAGTCTCGTTTAGAGGCTCTTTTTTTATCGTGAAATAATAACCAAAAATTTCCATGTATTTTAATTTGAATTTTACACAATTTATATATAAATAAGGAGGTGATTGGTAATGGCTAGAAATCGTAATTCTAATCAATTAGCATCACATGGAGCACAAGCAGCTTTAGATCAAATGAAGTATGAAATTGCACAAGAGTTCGGTGTACAACTGGGAGCTGATACTTCTTCACGTGCAAACGGTTCTGTAGGCGGTGAAATCACAAAACGCCTAGTAGCGATGGCAGAACAACAGCTTGGTGGCGGATATACTCGCTAAATGTAGAAGGTTATAGGAGAAAGGAAGGATTCTTCCTTTCTTTTTTTTCAATTAATTGGTATGGATATATAGCGAACAGAATTCAAAGAATAGAAGTAATACTATATTTTACCCAATTTCTTTTGTTGTGAATGGGAAGTATTAAAGATGTAATAGCCCTGGTGGAATGAAAATTATGTTCCAGCAGGGCTATTATATGGTAAGAAATATATGATGAAAGGTTCCGAAATCAACATGTTAAAAAAAGAAAACTGTTGTTTAATTGCGCTTGCATCAGTTCCACTTGTCATGACATTAGGGAATTCAATGCTTATTCCAATCTTGCCGACAATTGAAAAGAAATTACATATTTCATCGTTTCAAGTATCCATGATTATTACAATTTACTCTATCGTAGCCATTTTACTTATACCGATTGCTGGTTATTTATCAGATAGATGGGGACGAAAGATGGTAATGGTTCCGAGTTTGCTGATTGCGGCTATAGGAGGAGCGATAACTGGTTGGGTATCTTGGAAAGTTGATAATCCCTACATTTGGATACTAATCGGTAGAGCGATTCAAGGTATTGGTGCTGCTGGTGCAATGCCGGTTGTTATACCGTGTGTTGGTGATTTATACAAAGATGAAAAACAAGTTAGTACAGGTTTGGGAATCATTGAGACATCCAATACATTTGGAAAAGTGCTGAGCCCTATTTTAGGATCTGCTCTTGCTGCCATTGTATGGTTCTTACCATTTTGGGCGATTCCAGTTTTATGTGTCGTATCAATTGTTTTATTGCTGGTATTAGTAAAGGCAAAAAAACAAGAAGGGGAAGTACCACCACTAAAAGAGTTTATTCAATCTATTATCTCTACGTTTCGAGAAAAGGGAAGATGGTTAATTGCCATTTTTGCATTAGGTGCAATTATTATGCTTATTTTATTCGGAATTCTCTTTTATTTGTCGACTATACTGGAATCAAAGTATGACATTCATGGTATATGGAAAGGGTGTGTGCTTGCTATCCCGTTACTTGTACTGTCACTTAGTTCATATATGGCCGGCAAAAAAATTGGAGATAATCAAAATGTTATGAAGAAGTGTATTTATATTGGTTTTTTAATGGCAGCTGCATCAGTCATCATTCCTTTATTTATAAAAGGGATTTATTTACTACTTCTTTGTCTTGTTATTATGGGGATAGGAATTGGTATGGCACTCCCATGTTTAGATGCCCTCATTACACAAGGAATTGAAAAGGAGCAAAGGGGAACGGTTACGTCATTTTATAGTTCAATGCGATTTATCGGTGTAGCAGCTGGACCACCTTTATATTCTTTTTTCATGAAAGGGGCGGACCATGAAGTGTTTTATTTGACAAGTATTTTTGCTGCCATTGGTGCTGTTATAGCAATCATTTGGATTAAACCAGCAAAAGATGAAAAGACGGTAAAACAGAAACCGGAACCTACTTCATAATTTATAAGAGAATTGCATGATGTTTTCAGTAACATGCAATTCTCTTACGTCCATTAAGAATAAATAACTTGTTTTAACATATAAAGCGCGACACCCCATATGATGAGACCAGAAAATTTATTTAATAATAAGATTGCCTTTCCGGTTGAGTCTAGTCTTTTTAGAAATTTCCCCGCTAAAGCTAAGCTTATAAACCAAATCCAAGAAACGATAATAGTTGCAAGTGTGAAAGCCCATTTTTCACTTCCTATGTATTGAATAGAATTTGTTCCAATTACACCGATTGTGTCTAAAATTGCATGTGGATTTAATAATGAAACTGATGCTGCGAAAAGGATTTGCTTTTTTAAGGGCATACTTTTTTCTTGTTTTATATCATTGGAAGGCTTACTTCTCCAAATAACAAAGCCCATGTATAGGAGAAAGAAAAATCCAATTATATATAACGAGTTAGTTAGCCAAGAAAAAGTAAGGAGTACAAGGGAGACACCTTGCACCGCAACCAATATGAGTAACGTATCACATATAGAGGCAGTTAATACTACAGGGGCGGCCCTCCAAATGTTTGGTTGGCTCGCACCTTGGTTAAAGACAAAAACATTTTGTACACCTAATGGAATGATAAGTCCAAATGCAAGAATGATACCATGAACAATTGCTTCACTCATTATATTACCTCCTATTTTAATTCATTATGATAGTGTATATTGTATAGAAGAAATGAAAATTTGTATCCATCCATATGGTTGGGGAGGTTACCAACCAAAAAGAATATAAGGTGATATGATGGAAAGATTCGTTTGGAAACCGAATATGTCTCTAGCGACTCCGCTGTATAAACAAATAGAAACGTATATAAAAGAAAGGATCGTTAATGGAGAATGGACCGTTGGAACGAAATTACCTTCACAAAGAGATTTGGCACATACATTTGGTGTGAATCGAAGCACAATTGTAATGGCTTTCGATGAACTAGTTGCAAAGGGATACATTGAAGGGAATGGCAGGAAAGGAACAATTGTTGTAAATAATAATGAGAATGCTTCAACTTACGCACCCCCGCCTAATTGGCAGTCTTATGTAGAAACAGGACTTCATTATCCGAATCTCCCAGCTATTCAAGAGATTAATCAAGCTGAATTTTATCCACATGTAATTCGGTTAGGAACAGGTGAGCTCGCGCCGAGTCTCTTACCTGAGAAAAAGATGAAAGAAATTATGAATAAGCTTTTAAAGTCAAATGTGACGCTTGGGTATGAAGAGCCGAAAGGAAATCTTTATTTAAGGGAAAAGATTTCCGAATACTTAAAGGGGCATGGTGTATATGTATCTCCTGACTCTATATTAATTGTTTCGGGAGCAATTCAAGCGCTGCAACTTATTTCTATGGGGCTTCTTTCGAAAGGGGCATCAATCTTATTAGAGAAACCATCCTATTTATATTCACTTAATGTTTTTCAATCAGTAGGAATACGTTTAATTGGAATCCCAATGGATGAGAGTGGCTTACATCCATCATATATTGAGAAATATAAGAAGCAATTTAATGCCTCTATTTTATATACAATTCCGTCTTTTCATAATCCGACGAATTTTAGTATGGATACTAAGAGGCGAAAAGAAATAATGGAAGTATGTAATGAAATTGGATTACCTATTATAGAGGACGCAGTGTATCAAGACTTATGGTTTGATGCACCTTGTTCAAAACCTTTAAAAGCCTATGATAAAAATGGAATCGTATTACATATTGGAAGCATGTCCAAAGTAATTAGTCCAGGTTTAAGAATTGGATGGATTGTTGGACCTGAGCCAGTAATTCAAAGATTGTCAGACATAAAAATGCAAACAGATTATGGTTCAAGCTCTATATCCCAGCAAATTGCAGCAGAGTGGTTTACAAATGGTCTATATGATGAGCATTTGCGATTTGTAAGAAGTGAATTGAAAAAACGAAGAGATTTTATGTTACTAATGTTAGATAAATATCTTCGTGAAATAGCAACTTGGCATGAACCAACAGGTGGGTTTTATATATGGGTATATATAAAAGTACCCATTTCACATCGTAGTTTATTTGATAAAGCTCTGCAAGAAAAGGTTTTATTAAACCCAGGTACTTTGTATGATAGAAGTGCAAATCAATTTTTGCGCCTATCATATTCATATGCAACGTTAGAAGAAATTGAAATAGGTATAAAAAAACTTGCACAACTAATGAAAAAGTAAGAGGAGAAAGTCATGAAACAATATGTAATTTGCCAAATGATTGGTGGACATAAATACTTAGCTGCTTATGCGGAGACGAAGCAAGAGGCGATTGAAAAAGCAGAACTGTTAGGATTAAGAACGGGAAATCGTTACATAGTTATTACTGCAGAAGAAGCCGAAGGGTTAACGTATCCTTAAACAATGTACGAGATTATATAGGAAGTAAATAAGCCTAGTAATATAAGAAATTACTAGGCTTATTTACTATTAAGTTGTTAAACGTTCTCGTATTTATATGCAAAGTAATAATATTATGAGTCAAGTTGACGGAAAAATCGATTTGTCTTTCGGTCTTGATTCCCTTTTCTATATTCATCAATATATTGCCTAAAGTTCCAAGCTTGTAAAAATTTATTAGCAGAGTTATAACCAGAATTGTAAAGCCATTCTTTTTCTTCCCTTGTCAGTTCAAAATTAGTACTTGTAATCGTTCCTGTTGGAATTGTAATGGTTCTTGCTTTTGATTCATTATCTAAATGACGTAAATCATGAGCTTGCATCATTGTTTTAAAGAGTCCTTTGAACATGGAAATAGGGTCGTTATAGTGAGCAGGGTCAGCTTGAATCTCATCTTTTACAAAATGAAATCCGAAAGTCGGCCAGCGAGGAGTGATAGGTGAATCGAAGATCCAAATTGGATAATTACTTAGAATTCCTCCATCAACCATATAACAAGGCTGCTTCCATTTTGGAGTTCTCCATTTTACGGGTTCAAAGAAGAAGGGGATTGTACTACTCATTCTTACCGCTTTAGCGATAGAGAAGCGATAATTTAAAAATCCGTAGTTTGGTAAGTCGTCAGGAAAGACAACCATTTTACCATTGCTGATATCAGAGGCGATGATTTTGAGTTTGTTTAGATCTGGTAAATCAGTAAATAAATGAACACCTTTTTTTCGAAGTAATTCTTCAATCCATTCTTCTATAAATACATTAGAGTATATACCTAGAGTAGTCCATGCACTTAGTCCCTTACCGATAAAAGGAATTCTATCAATAAAAGTTCTTTTCATAAATTTATTATAATCAATATCAGTTATAATCGTTTTTAACTCTGAACAAGAATATCCCGCCGCTAGGAGCGCTGCAATAATCGAACCAGCCGATGTACCAGCTACACGTTCCCATTCATAACCTTTTTCGGCTAACGCGCAAATTGCCCCAACATGCGCAATACCGCGCACACCGCCTCCTTCAAAAACACCATCAATTTTCATTAAACATACTTCCTTTCGAATAAAAGATTTGGAAATGGAAAAAAAGCACGTATTGTACGTGCTTTTTTACAATAGTTTTTAAGTTTACTAGCAGCCTACAAAGCCGCCCCAACAGCTAGCTCCGATGATAATTAGAAGGATAAATAAAACGATTAATAAAGCGAAACCTCCATAACCACATCCACCACAACTACCGCCGTAACCATAACCGCCGCAACTATATCCGTAACCCATGTGGAATTCCTCCTTAAATTAAAAATAAAAATGAACGAGGGAAAATGTACTGGAAGAAATAATGAACTATCGTGTTTGTAGGAACAATGTATAGTATGCTTTTTTAAACTTGTTCGCGTACGAAGGATAAGCCCGTTTTTTGGAGGCTTGTTGATTTTGTAAAGAATGAAGTATAATCTTTGTACTATGATATAAATAAGTATGTAAATGTAAGGAGAATTTATGAATAAAAAAATTGAAGTATTAATTGATAAATATGAACTAACACACTTGAAAGAGGAACTTATTAATACTATATTTCCTTGTATAAAAGTTGTGCCAAAGCAGCAGGAAACTGTTGCGATAGGTAGTTCGAAAATGGGGGGATTTCCTGATTTACCAGCTTCATTTGAATATCCAAAGCATAAAGGAAATCCACTACAATTTATCGCACAATTTAACTTAAGTGATTTACAAAATGTTGGTATGGATCACAATCTTCCTAAAACGGGGATGCTGTATTTCTTTTGCATTGAAAATTATTTTGAAGAAAATGTGAACCTAACAGAAGCTGGGCATGTACTTTATTATGATATTCCTGTAGAGCAATTACGAAGAGAAAATGAAATACAAGCGAAATATAACCAGTGTGCAATTACTTTTGAACTGACATACAAATTACCAGAACTTTTCATTGAAGATGAGGCTGATTCAGATCGTTTCTTGCAATTACTTGAAGAGCTAATTCCGGATAACTACGATAACCATCAAATGTTTGGTGAGCCATTCTCTGTACAAGAAGAAGTGTTATATGAGACAGGAGAATATATGGGAGTAGACCCGCAGCAAATGACCCTTTTATTCCAAATTGATTCAGATCATAAAAATTGTAATATGGTTTGGGGAGAACTAGGAATGCTATATTTCTGCATTAGTAATGAAGATTTGAAAAATCGACGTTTTGAAAATACATGCTGCGTATTACAAACTTGCTAATGAAAAAAGGTTGTTCTTTTAAAAAGAACAACCTTTTTATGTGAATTAGTTAATATGCATAATCTCATATGACCTATACGAAAAAGTATTGTATACTCTGAAACTATACGATACTTTTTCGTATAGTTATAGAATATAAGGAGTGACAAGATGGGAAAGACAAGTAAGTATGTGACAGCTGCCGCACTTTGTTCAACTATAGTAATGGGAGGCTTACAAGCGTCATCTGTATCTTATGCAGCTACAAATCCGACTACAGTGACAGCACAATCAGATGTAAAGTTATTAGATGATTTTAGAAAAGAATTAAAAAAACAGATTGATAATCGAGAAGAAAATATTACGATCACATATAAAACAAAAGATAGAAATGCTAGAAATATTATGGATCAATTGTATGGTGAGTTTAATAAAATTGTAGATGCTGATGAGTATGTAAAATATAATGTAGCGTCTACTAGATATTCTATTAAAGGAATGCCAGGGGACTATACGTTTACACTGCAAGTAAAATACCGTGAATCAAAAGAACAAACTCAATATGTAAAAGCTCAGGCGAAAGCAATTGTTGGATCAATTGTAAAACCAGGGATGGATGAGCATGAGAAAGTAAAAGCTATTCACGATTACGTTGTTAAGCATGTGTCTTATGATACGTCTTATCAAGCGTATACGGCATATGAAGCATTAGCGAATCGTTCTGCCGTTTGCCAAGGATATACATTATTAACGTATGAGTTGTTAAAAGAGGCAGGTATTCAAAATCATATTGTAACAGGCACAGGAAACGGACAAGCTCACGCGTGGAATTTAGTGAACATTGAAAACAAATGGTATCACCTAGATACTACATTTGATGATCCAGTACCAGATAAAGCAGGGCGTGTAACTTACTCATATTTTAACATGTCTGACGAACAGTTAAGTAAAGATCACGACTGGGATCGTAGTAAATATCCAGCAGCAACTACAAGTTATTTTGGTGAATTAACAAATAAAATAAAAGCTGGTAGCTCAAAAACTGTCGTATATGAGCAAATGTTAAAAGAAACAAATTTACAATACTTATCTGCAGAATACGGAGCAGAAAATTATAATGAATTTAAGAAAAAGTTACAGCAACAGTTTGCAGCCAAACCAGAAAAAGTAGAAGTACGATATAAGCAGTCCATGGATGGAACGATGCAAGATATAAAGAAAGTATTAAATGAAATAAATTGGCCAAAAGGTGCAAAGCGTGTGTCTTATCAAGTAGCACCATATAGTGCAATGGCCGGTTATTCATTAGCGACAATTACATTTACGTATTAAGTAATGAGAAAGAGCATCTATAAAAGATGCTCTTTTTATATTTGTTGATTATTTTAAAAAATTGGGAATTATGTGATAAAATAAAAAGGAGAAGATGTGAATGCTGAATGAATTTGTTCGAAAGTAATATATTTACATTGATATATACTTGTTTAGTAATCGGACGTATCGTTTTGTTTTTCATATCATTTACTTTGTTTATTAGAAGAGTATTACAAAGCAGCGCTGCAAAGAAACACTATGTAATTAATATGAACCAGAAGCTAGATCGAATTATTGAGTTGCTTGAAAAAGATAAGAAATAGCGATAGAAGAAGTATGAAAAGGGGAAAGAGAATGGCCAATTATATAAAAGAATTACGTGAAAAAGTAGGGCATGATTATGTTTTCTTAAATTTTGCCGGTGGTTGTGTATTTAATAAAGAGGGAGAAGTATTATTGCAAAAAAGAGGAGACTTTAACGCTTGGGGATTTCCAGGTGGCGCAATGGAGATAGGAGAATCGGCTGCGGAAACTGCGATTCGAGAAATAAAAGAAGAAACCGGGTATGATGTAGAAATAAATGAGCTTATTGGAGTGTATACAAAATATTTTCAATCATATCCAAATGGAGATAAGGCACAGTCAATTGTGATGTGTTTTTCATGCTCAATAGTTGGAGGCGACAAAAAAGTAGATGGTGATGAAACGTTAGATTTGAAGTTTTTCCCGTTAGACGACATGCCACCGTTATTTTGTAAACAACATGAAGATTGCTTGCAAGATTTATTGGAGAAAAGAGTAGGGGGATATCGCTAACATATAAAAAAGAAGCTAAAAGATTAGCTTCTTTTTTATGTTCTATTTCCACCAATCATCAAACATTGACGCTGGTACTTGTCTTTTATGCTCACTTACTGTGTAACGTTTTTCAATTTTCTCTGCAACGTCAGCTGGAACTGCTTTACCTTCTAAATAATCATCTAATTGATCATAAGTAATACCTAACTCTGTTTCATCAGCTTGACCTGGTTTTTCATCTAATAAATCAGCTGTTGGCATTTTTAAGTACAGTCGCTCGTCTGCACCTAACTCTTGTAATAATGCACGTCCTTGGCGCTTCGTTAATCCAGTTAATGGTAATAAATCTGCACCACCATCTCCGAATTTTGTAAAGAACCCTGTTACAGCTTCTGCAGCGTGATCTGTTCCGATAACAAGTAGCCCTTTTTGTCCACCAATTGCATATTGTGTAACCATACGGATACGAGCTTTTACGTTACCTTTATTGAAATCGGTTAATGATTCACCTAATAAGTTCTCGTATTGATTTGAAAAAGCATCAACGGTTGAAGCGATATCAAATGCAGTTGATTGATCAGCTTGAATAAATTGTAACGCTAATTGTGCGTCATCTTCATCCTTTTGTACTTTGTAAGGAAGACGTACAGCGATAAACGTTGCGTTACCACCTTCGTTACGAATTTCTTCAACTGCAAGCTGTGCTAAGCGTCCTGCTAATGTAGAGTCTTGGCCGCCACTAATCCCAAGTACAAATCCTTTTGCACCTGTTTTTTTTACATAATCTTTTAAGAAATCAACTCGTTTACGAATTTCAACTTTCGGATCAATTACAGGCTGAACATGTAATGCTTTCATAATCTGTTCTTGTAATGTCATTATATTTTCCTCCTATTCATATTAAAGCGGTAAAAAAATTTATGTATTATATTGGTACATACTTCTATCCTTTATTATTTCGCAAAACTAACGAATATACAATAGGATGTGTGTATGAATATGAATGTAGTCATTATAAATAAAGTACTACGTATAATCAATTTTTTTAAACCTTTCAAAACTGTAAGGTTTTTGTCATTTGAATCGATGGAAGGTATTTCCGCACTTTACTAATATAAAAACATAGTTAGTAGAAAGAAGGGCGGAGAAGTAATATGAACATTAGAGAACTCGCATATCGGAATGTAACGCGAAATAGACGGACATACTCAGCCTATTTTTTAAGTAGTGCATTTGCAATTATGGCCTTTTTTGTGTATTCATTTTTTGCGTTTCATCCAGCATTAAGTGCAGGAGAATTAGGTCAGTACGTATTCGTAAGTATGTCTTTTGCACAGTCTATTATTTACTTATTTACATTCTTCTTTATTTTATATTCGATGGGAATGTTTTTAAAAACGAGAAAGCGTGAGCTAGGAATTTTAATGATGCTAGGTATGACGAAATATCAATTAAAGCGTCTTATCTTTTTTGAAAATATTATGATTGGAATAGGGGCAATTATTTTTGGTATTCTTTCAGGTATGTTATTTTCAGGGGTATTACTATTTGTTGCCCCGATGATATTAAAACTAGATATCTCCTTATCCTATTACATACCGATGAAAGCAATTGTTGTAACGAGTATTATGTTTTTTATATTATTTATGATCATATCATTGTTTAGTGCAGGAATGATCCGTAAAAATAAAATTATGAAGTTGTTTAGAGGATCAGCAGAGGCAAAACCGGAACCGAAAGCATCAATCATTTCTTCAATATTAGCAGTAGTATTGCTTAGTGTTGGCTATATAGGAGCTCTTCTATCGCATGGCGCAATGGTATTTATTATGATGATTCCTGTTACAACGGTAGTTACTATTGGGACGTATTTGTTGTACAAGCAGCTGAGTGTCTTTATTATTCGATTATGTAAAAAAAGTAAACGTTTCTATTGGACACAGACTAATATTATTACGTTATCAGATTTAGCGTATCGCATGAGAGATAACGCAAGAATGTTCTTTATTGTAACCATTATTTCTACTGTAGCATTTTCAGCAATAGGGACATTAGTTGGCTTCGCATCCATGACGAAAGGGATAATGGAGAGACCAATTGCGTTTCATTACCATTCTAAGCAAGGGAATAGTAACGAATCACAACATATACAAATGATTGACAAAGGATTAAAGAAACATAATATAGCAGCTTCAAAAACTAATATTTCGACAAAGAAAACGGAGGAACAGTCGTTAAGAAGCGCCACTTTTATAAAAGAATCAGACTATAAGGAATATGCAAAGTTAACAGGAGAACCATTTAATACTGTAGCAAATAAAGAGGTTGTATTTTTGTCAGCTAATATACCAGGGCCAGCGATGAAAGAAAGAAAAGAAATTACTTTACCCAATATGAATGAAAATTTAAAGGTGAAAAAAGTTACTTCATCTTCATTGGGGAAAATATTAAGAGGAAATGTTTATGTAATCTCTAATAATCAATATGATTCATTACAAGATGGATTTATAGAGACAAAAGATTATATGTATAAAACTGAAAGAACGAAAGATGAGATTGAAATTGGTAAAGAGCTTACGCATCAAATTAAACCGTATCAAGAACACTCAACGTTTAGTGCGGAAGAGTACGAGCAAAACCAAAGTTTACAAATTGCAGGACCGATTTTATTTGTAGGTTTCTTTATTGGTATAGTATTTTTCGTTTGCGCAGGAAGTTTCCTTTACTTCCGTTTATTCTCCGATTTGGAGGATGATGTTCGCTTGTTCGAAATGATTCGAAAAGTTGGATTGACGAGTGGGGAATTATCGAAGGTAGTTACAATTCGATTGGCGCTTTTATTCTTCGTTCCAATTGGTGTTGCAACATTACATGGGGCAGTAGCCCTAACGGCGTTAGGGCAAATGTTTGAGTACTCATTGTTTAAAGAAAATACAGTTGTATTAAGTATTTTCATAGGTATCCAAGTTGTATACTTCTTACTTATAAGATCTCGTTATGTAAAACAATTGAAAGAGAGATTACGTATGCATTAAATGTGTTTTTTTAACTCGAGTACAAAATTTTCTAAAAAGAGGCAAGTATTGTCAAAAAGTGATAAAATGGAAAAAGCGAGGTGGAAAAATTAATAGAGAGTAAGGGGGGAGAAATATGAAAGCAACAGGAGTTATTCGAAAAGTAGACGAATTAGGACGAATTGTTATCCCGAAAGAATTACGCGATGTATTGGGAATACAAATCAAATCACCGCTTGAAATTTTTGTAGAAGCAGATAAAATCATTTTACAAAAATATCAACCTTACAATGCTTGCCAAATCACAGGTGATGTTTCAGAACAGAACATATCATTAGCAAATGGAAATATTACTGTTGGGATAGAGGGAGCGGAATATTTAGTAAAAGAAATAGAAAAGTTTTTAAACAAGAGTGAGGTTTAGTCTTAATTTATATTATTTTTCAAATTACATATCATTCTTTTAAAAGACTGTAAGAGGACCATTAATTGGTCCTCTTATTTTGGTTATTAGTTGAACGACACGGGCTGTTACTTCCTACAAATCATAGGGGAAATAAAAAAGTAGTATAGAGTTAGTTAATGATGTTGAGAAATATTTGAAAAGAAGGAAAACAAAAAGAATAAAACGAATATTACATTTACACGTATTCAAAAGTGGTCTGAAATGAAAATAATACATTTTCAGGAGGGATTACGATGAGTAGTACAGTGAATAAACAAAAAGGTATACAATTGATTCCGTTTACCGTAAATAAGGTGGTAGAACAAGTAAATGAAATTCCACCAGGTGTACAACTGATTCACGCTCCACAAGTATGGGAAAAGAGTGTGAAGGGGCAAGATGTAGTCGTTGCCGTATTAGATACAGGGTGTGATACCAATCATATAGATTTAAAGGATCGTATTATCGGCGGAAGAAATTTCACAAAAGATTATGAAGCTGATCCAAATGTGTATCTTGATAATAACGGACATGGTACTCATGTAGCGGGGACGATTGCCGCGACTGAAAATGGTGTCGGTGTATTAGGAGTTGCACCACTTGCTAAAATGTTAGTATTAAAAGTTTTAGCGGGAGATGGTTCTGGAAGTTATGAGCAAATTATTGAGGCAATTCATTATGCTGTAAATTGGAGAGGGCCGAATCAAGAGAAAGTGAGAATTATTTCAATGTCACTTGGTGGTCCGCAAGATGTTCCAGAATTACATGAAGCAATTCAAAATGCGGTAAATCAGGATGTTCTCGTTGTATGTGCTGCTGGAAATAATGGAGATTGCGATGATGAAACAGAGGAATTAGATTTCCCAGGTGCTTATTCTGAGGTAATTGAAGTTGGTGCTGTTAATTTAGAGCGGAAGATTACATGTTTTAGTAATTCAAATCAAGAAATTGATCTAGTAGCGCCAGGTGATGAAATATTATCTACGTATCCAGATGGAAAATATGCTGTGTTAAGTGGAACTTCCATGGCGACGCCGCACGTTGCTGGAGCGCTCGCCTTGCTCATTAAACAGTGTGAGAAAGAATACGGTCGAAAGTTATCGGAGCCGGAAATATATGCACAACTCATTAAAAGAACTGTACCTTTAGGGTACGAACGTACATCTGAAGGAAATGGATTAATAGATTTATTAAAAGAATAGCCATATTAAAAAACATCTCATATTCATATGAGATGTTTTTTAATATGGCTTTGTCGCATGTAATACAACTTGTAACAAACCTGGGAATCTAGCATTTAAATCTTCTTCACGAATTGAAATGAAACGTTGTGTTCCTTCAAGGCGCGTGTACATAACACCTGACTCACGTAAAACTTTGAAATGGTGAGATAAAGTTGATTTCGCAATAGGAATGTTTAAAGCGCCACAAGATTGTTCGTTTTTCTCTAGTAACATATTTACAATTTGTAAACGAATTTGATCGCTAAGTGCATATAAGACAGAAGAAAATTGAATTTCTTCTCGATTTGGATGATAGAGTGTACGCATATTTCACCTGCTTGTATAAGTTGAGATATTTGCACTATAACATATAAAGTGGTATATTTCTATTGTTCGAATATATTCGAACAATAGAAATATAGAGGGAGAAAAAATGAAGTATACAAAATTGCAAAAGGCAGGATTAAATATTTCAAAGTTGGGTTTAGGTACAAATGCAGTAGGGGGACATAATTTATATGCTGATGTGAATGAAGAAGAAGGAAAGCAATTAGTAGAAGAAGCTATTCAGCAAGGGATTACATTTTTTGATACAGCAGATTCATATGGTGTCGGTAGATCTGAGGAATTGGTAGGAGAAGTATTAAAGGGAAAACGCCATAAGCTTATACTTGCTACAAAAGGTGGAATTCAACCGTTATTAAATGGAGAAACTTATATTAACAATGAACCAAGTTATTTAAGAAATGCTGTGGAGAATAGCTTAAGAAGGTTACAGACTGACTATATTGATTTATATTATTTACATTTTACAAATCCTGAAACAAGTTACATAGATTCAATCGGAGAGCTTACTCGTTTAAAAGAAGAAGGGAAAATTCGTTCAATTGGAATATCGAACGTAAACATAGAACAATTAAAAGAAGCGAACCAACATGGTCATATAGATGTTGTACAATCTCCGTACAATATGTTAGAACGTACGGCTGAGGAAGAACTGTTGCCGTATTGTATAGAAGCGGGTATTTCATTTATTCCATATGGGCCTCTTGCTTTTGGAATATTAGGTGGAAAATATAGAGAAGATTTTAAATTGAACGAAGTCGATTGGCGCCAAAATGTAAATCTATTTGAAGAAAATACATATAAGAGTAATTTTAAGAAAGTGGAAAAGTTAAAAGGGATAGCTAAAGAAAATGATATTGAAGTGTCTCATTTAGCGTTAGCATGGTTATTAAATAAAGAAGGAATTGATACAGTTATACCTGGTGGAAAGCGGGCAGAGCAAATAAGAGAAAGTGTGAAAGTGGTAGACGTTTCATTGAATAAAAGAGTCATGAAAGAAATCCAATCTATTTTAGAAGATTAGTGAAACAGAGGGATAGTACCCTCTGTTTATATAAGGAGAAGGTCTAAATGAACAGAGTACTAGCTGTATTTTTCACGATAATGTTTATGATCGGTACAGATACTTTCTTAATTTCACCACTGTTGCCGACATTACAACAGGTGTATCATGTTTCAACTGAGTTGTCAGGATGGATGGTAAGTTCGTATGCTTTAGGGTATGCTGGATTTGCGCTTATCGCTGGTCCTATATCAGATGGATTAAACAGAAAAAAAGTGATGGTACTAGGTATGAGTTTTTTTGCAATAAGTACGTTTTTGTGTGGAATTGCACCGAGTTTTTTATGGATGCTAACATTTAGATTTTTAGCAGGTGTAAGTGCAGCTTTTGTATCTCCACAAGTGTGGGCATCCATTCCGCTCCTTATAGAGAAAAAGCAAATTGTGAAAGCAATTGGGGTTGCAACAGCAGGGTTATCAATCTCTCAAATTTTAGGGCTGCCAATGGGAGCTTATTTAGCAACGATACATTATACGATGCCATTCTACTTCATTGGTATATTATCAGCACTACTTGTCATTCTTATTTATGTTGTATTACCAGAAATACAACCGGTTTATATAAGTGGAAATAAAAAATCTATCTTAAAGCGTTATAAACAATTACTTACAGATTCAAAGGTTTCACTTTCCTATTTTGCCTACTTTGTTTTTCAAACCGGAAATTTTGCTGCATTTTCATTCTTTGGTGTATGGCTTTCCGTTCAATTTGGGTTACAGGTTCATGAAGTAGGTACGGCTATGCTTGTACTAGGATTAGGAAATTTAGCTGGTAATATTTTTGGCCCTAGACTCGTAAATAAAATTGGTTACAATTTTTCTTTCTATGGTGGAATTGTATTTACAGCAGTGTTATATGTAATACTCCCTTATTTAAAGAGTATTATATTTGTTGAATTATTTTCTTTGTTTTATTTTTTGTGACAGGAATTTTGTTTGTATTAATGATGGGACACTTACAAAACATGTCTACTATAGCAAGAGGAACAGGTGCTGCTCTTGCAAATGCCGCGATGTACATTGGCCAAATGATTGGTGCGGCAATAGCAGGAATGTTATTTGCAACATCTCACAATTTTATACTAGTAGGTAGCTTTACTGCGTTATTATATGTTGTAGCTTTATTTCTGTTTAGAAACAGTGAAAACATTAGTAAAGATAATGAAAAAGGAATTGCATCATAAAGTTTTAGTAAATCAAAAAGTACTTTTTTTGGTTAAGTCTAAAAGGTACTTTTCTTTTTGATTGCATAGTTGCAGCATTTTCATTATGTATACCTGCATCTTTAATAATTCTTTGTTCAGCTATATTATTGAAAAGGAATTGTAATAAAATTATGGAAAAATAAAAAATCCCTATGGTTATAGGGATTTATATATCGGCATATAGCTCCTCGGAAAAGGATATACCTAGTTTAACATATAGAAGTACTTATATTTGTGAAATAGATGTGAAAGTAATGTGAAAAATATTGTAATAAAAAGCACTGTTTTAGCTAATGTAGCTAAAACAGTGCTTTTCTCTTTGATTGAACAGTTGCAGCATTTTCATCATGTATACCTGCATCTTTAATAATTCGTTGTTTTGCTTTATTTAATAGATGGTTTACTGCTTCACCAAAATAGTTAGCTTCGCTTTTTGTGCGGGCTTCTCGTAAACATTTATAGTTTTCTAGCAGTTCCTCTTTTTCGGAGTTTGTTAAGAAATCTTCTATTTTCTTTTTTGTCATACGAAACACCCTTTCTCCTGACAAACGACGCAATAGAAAATATTTATTTCTCATTATAACAATAATTTTAAAAGAAAGTATACACTAACGTCGCAATAATTTGTCAATTTCTTGAATCTTCTCATCAGCTTTCCCAATTTGCGTATTTTTAGCCTGTTCGCCACCAAGAGCTTGATGTAGTAAGAAAGTTTGACCGGAAATAGCAGTTACAATGGATACTTTTATAATTTCTTTTATTGCGGTGACATCGAATAAAACGAGTCCGAGAAGTGCGGCTAGGCCCCCGGTAAAAATATCAGTTAAAAATCCAAAATGAAAAAATGTTTTCAAACGGCGTGGAAGCAATAACTTACCTTGGTTATTGATTAGATGGGAAACGAAGCCAGTAATGCCACCAACGAGAACAGCGGTTAGCCATTGATACATTTCCATCGAATCCACTCCTTTTAGTGAATAAGATTCGATTATTTTATATTGATTCCTTTTAATATTTCATATAAGCATATTGAGAAAGTTTGTTTGGGTATATTTTGTATTCAATTTAATTATAACAGAAAATTTCGATAGATTTTAGTCTATTATATGAATCATTTTTACAATAATATGAATGCAGAAAGGGGTGCGTGATATGAATATAGATTATCGAATAAGAAGTGTAGATGGTTATACAAAAAAAATAGGGGAATTAGTAAGCATGCTTGAGCATACGAGAGCTGTAACATTAGGCGAAGTAAGAAATTTATCAGTTGAGCAATTAGATTTAATTATGCAGAGTAGCGGAAATTCAATTGGTGCCTTATTAAAACATATAGCAGCTATTGAAAAAGTTCATCAGCTTATTTCATTTCAAGATCGTGACTTTACAAAAGAAGAATTAGAAATATGGGAAGATGCACTGTATTTAGGGGAAGGGGGTAGAGCGATCCGTGGTCATGAAATACAGTATTATGTACAACTTCTACAAAGTGTTCGAGAAGAATCTCTGAAGTATTTAAGTGAACAAGGTGATGAGTGGCTCATGTCAGAAAGAAAGTGGCCTAACGATGTAGCATATAACCAGCACTATCTTTGGTTTCATGTGCTAGAAGATGAAATTAGTCACCGAGGACAAATTAGAATGCTTAAAAACAAGTTATTTGAAAATTATGTTAAATAATGTGGATTTTTATAGGAGAATTCCATATAATGAGAGTAATTAAAATAAGAACGGGGTGATGTATTATGGCGAAAATAACTTATATGAATAATAAACCAAATACAAAGGTGGATGGAAAGGGCGAAACGATATAAGTGAGCGCACTATCCTTCCACTTAGATTAAACTAGGGAGGATATCAATTTGAATCAAAATATTTTAGAATCGTATGGCTGGGATTCTTTTTTTGAGGAACAAGCTGTAGAGAAATTTGAAGTAGGTCGTATTTTACTTGAGCATAAGCATATATATCGCATTATTTGTAACGATGGTGAATATATGGCAGAACTGTCTGGGAAGTTTCGGCATGAAGCAGTAACGAAAGGCGATTATCCAGCAGTTGGTGATTGGGTGTATATAAAAAAAATAGAGAATGAAAAGAAAGCTATCATTCATCGTATTTTTCCGAGAAGAAGCTCTTTTTCTAGACAAGAGGCTGGTACTCGAACGGAAGAACAAGTAATAGCAGCAAATGTAGATTATCTATTTTTAGTGAACGCACTTAATCATGATTTTAATGTTAGAAGGATGGAGCGTTATTTATTATTAGCGTATGAAAGCGGCGCTATGCCAGTTATTGTTTTAACAAAGAGTAGTATATGTAATGATGTGGAACAGAAAATTGTAGAAACGGAAGCTATAGCAATTGGTGTTCCTATTTTCGTTGTTGATAGTTTAGAGCATACAGGTATTGAATCGTTGCAGCAATTTGTTTCTTCAGGGAAAACAATTGCTTTAGTTGGGTCATCAGGGGTAGGAAAGTCAACTTTGTTAAATGCGCTAATAGGAATTGATGTAGCAAAAACGGGAGATATACGTGAAGAGGATAGTAGGGGGAGGCATACGACAACGCATCGAGAGTTATTCCAATTGCCTAGTGGCGCTCTCGTGATTGATACGCCTGGCATGAGGGAATTGCAACTTTGGGAAGGAAGCGAAGCGATTCAAACAACATTCTCTGATATTGAAGAACTTGCGACAACATGCCGTTTCCGTGATTGTAAGCATGAGAATGAACCAGGATGCGCGGTGTATAGTGCAATTGATAACGGACTTATTACTATAGATCGTTTGAAAAGCTATAAAAAATTACAAAGAGAATTAGCGTATTTTATGAGGAAACAAGATGCAATCCTTGCCAGAGCAGAGCGTGATAAGTGGAAAAAGCTTTCTAAACAACATAAAAAAATGTAAAAACCAAAGGGTGCCCCTTTGGTTTTTTCTATTTGTAAATTTTATAATAATATTATTTATATATATAGACAAAGGGAAATTAATTGTTTAAACTTTACAAAGTATTCATCATAATAGGTTATGAAAATAATAATTAGGGATTGGGAAATATTCATAATTAACTCAATTTAACTTTTAAATTTGAAAATTAGGAGGTTCATAATGGGTAAACTATTAAATTTGTTTCGTGATATGAAAGTAGCAAAAAAGCTATTAATTTCATTCTTTGTAATTTTAATTGCGGCTGTGTCTATTATCGGAGGCATGTCTTATCAAACAGCCAAAAAGAATTTTGAATCACAAATTAAGAGTAGTGCTAACGATAATATAAAAATACTGGATAATTTAATCAATCAAATGATTGATGCGAAATTTAATGATGTGAATAATTTTGCACGGGTGATTCAGGGGAATATGTATCAAGGAGATAATCAGGATGAATTAAGAAAAATGTTATCTCAATATATAAATTTAAATAAAGATATTGAACAAGTATATGTTGCCGGAAATGATAAAAAATTTGTACAAGAACCAAATATACAAATGGCAGCAGACTATGATCCAACAGAGCGTTCTTGGTATAAAGATGCAGTTGCAAAACAAGGTGGTATTGTTGTTACTGAGCCATATAAGGCAAAAGGAAATGGACATATTGTCGTAACAATCGCAAAACAAACAGAAGATAAAAATGGGGTTGTTGCGCTAGATTTAAGTTTAGATAATTTATTAAAAACATCAAAGTTAATTAATATTGGTAAAAAAGGATATGCCTTCATTTTAGATGGAAAGAAAAAAATAATTGCTCATCCACAAGAAAAGTCAGGGGAAAAAGCGGCTGATTCTTGGGCAAAGAAAATTTATGAAGATAATCACGGTGCTTTTTCATATTCTTATGGCGGTAGTGAAAAGAATATGGTATTTGCTACAAATGTAAAAACAGGTTGGAAAATTGGTGGGACTATGTACTCAAGTGAAGTAATTGAAGCTGCTCAACCTGTATTTTATAATATGTTAATTGTTATGCTTATCTCATTAGTAATAGGTGGAGCACTTATTTATTTTGTAACACTTTCAATTACGAAGCCTTTAAAGAGATTAGTTGTTACCTCTAAAGAAATAAGTGAAGGGGATTTAACGCAAACAATTGAAATTCATTCTAATGATGAAATCGGCCAACTTGCTAAAGGCTTTAATGAGATGACGAATTCGTTACGGACGTTAATCGGAAGAATTAACGATTCAGCTGGGCATGTTGCAGCGGCATCAGAAGAGCTAACTGCAAGTGTAAGGCAAGCAAGTGAAGCGACTGAGCAAATCACAATCGCAATGGATGAAATATCAAGTGGGGCAACGACGCAAACAACAAGCGTAGAAAATGGCGCTATGTTACTGTTTGATGTAACGGAAGGAATTCAGCATGTAGCAAATAGTTCATCATCTATTAATACGGCTTCTGCACATACTCGTGAAAAAGCAGAAGATGGTGGGAAACTAGTAGGAAGAACAGTAAACCAGATGCAGTCTATTGCAGAATCTGTGTCACAATCAGATGCAGTTATACAATTACTAAATAATAAATCAAAACAAATTGGTGATATTTTAGAAGTAATTCAAAATATTGCAGATCAAACAAACCTTCTAGCTCTAAATGCGGCGATTGAAGCTGCAAGAGCCGGTGAGCATGGAAGAGGTTTCGCGATTGTTGCAGATGAAGTGCGTAAATTGGCAGAGCAGTCTAGCGTATCTTCTAGTGAAATTAGTAAATTAATATGTGAAATACAAGATGATATGGGTAAGACAGTCAAATCTATGAATCATGTAAATGAGGAAGTTCAATCTGGACTTGTTATCGCAAATGAAACGAAGCAAAACTTTGCTGAAATTTTACAATCTACAAATGAAATAGCTAATCAAATTAAGACGATGGTTGAAACGGCTAATGGAATGTCAAAAGGGGCAAATGAAGTATCTATTTCGGTAGGACAAATTGCAATGACAGCACAAAATAATGCAACAAGCACACAAAATGTTGCGGCTTCAGCTGAAGAACAGCTAGCTTCGATGGAGGAAATTGGATCCGCAGCGGGCACGTTATCTCAAATGGCTGAAGAGTTACAAGGACTAATTGATAGATTTAAAGTTTAACAGAGAACAGGCTGTCCCTAAAATAGCAGTATGTATTGGGGTAGTCTGTTTTATTATGTAAATTTAAATGTGGGATGTAGAGTCCTCTTATGACGTTTAAAATGGTATTTTGCATAATATTTGTCGAAAAATAGAGGTATTTGTTAGCTTTGTGTATAATTGTTAACCTATAGAATACAAATAAAAGGAGAGTATTATGGGAGTGTACTGGGGGACAAAAAGACATTCTTGGCTTAGTTACGTTTCATTTTGGCTAAGTATTTCATTTTTTATTGTTTTTCTAATTGAAGTGTTTATATTAAAAACACTTTCGAATAGCTCGGTGCAAATTGTTAAATATTTTTATTTTATACTTGTACCAGTAAATATTTTTCTTAGTTTAAAGTTACTATTTAAGAAGAATGAAAAGAAAGCGTTACCTATTTTTAGTTTCATTGTCTCATTATTATTCGCAATGTTAATAATCGTATTAGTTTTAGCAGCTATAGGGAAGTTCTTTTAAGGGGAGTGGTATAAGTCACTCTCCTTTTTTATTTGTGTTAGTCTTACTATATGTAAAAGTGTGAATGCTGTGAGCTAATAAAAGCAGACTGTAGACAATATTTGCATTGATTAAAGTCTGATGTTATTTGAACTTGTAAGAGGGTATGGAGTAATGAGGTAATATACATAATAATGGAGATAGAATTAGTTATTTTATAAGTATGTATGAAGCAAATGAATACGGTAAGAACGGTGATATATGGTACAATAGCTATGGATAGTGATAGAGATAAAGGGTATATAAAATACTCATCGTTTTTAGTAAGAGAGGGGTTATCTTATGCTATACGAGGATTTGGAGACATTATTTCAAACAGCTCCGAAAGAAGATAGAGGCGGATGGAAATATATAATCCAAGAACAAAATGATACATATAAAATTGTTGATGAAATTCTGAAAAATCAAATGAGTGTCGAATTGTATTTTAATGAATACGATGAGGTGAAAATCACTTTATATAAAGATGGAATTCCCATTACGACTATGCAAAGAATTGCGATTTCAAAAGTTGAATTAGACGAAGAGGAAGAGGGTATTCAATTTGTTTTAGAGCGCATGCCTAGTCGAATGATTCGGTTGCAATTAAAGCCGTATTTAGCATTAGAAATGGGGCCGTACTGGGAAGTATGTGATGATTGTGAATGAACATAAAAAAGCATCCAATAACATGGATGCTTTTTTATGTTTTTTGAAGTTGTTTAAATGCAATGATTGGAAGTATAACAATACTTACCCATCCGATGATAGGATATAGAATGTGAAGTAAGTCACTGTAACCGATGTAACTAAAGCAATAACTAATTAGTAAAATAAAGAAAATAATATTGTTATTTTTCCACCCAGTAATAGATTGCATCTGTTTTGTCATTCCGAACACATTACCAACTAAAGTTGTGAAAACTTCACCGAAAATAATGAGAACGAAGAAGAAGTGAAAAGTTGCATTAAATCTTCTTATGACTTCAGCCATTGGGATGTTATATTGATAAAATTGATCGACTGATAAGATTGCTAAATGGCTGCATAATAAAATTAAAGAAAGTCCAGCACCCCCTAAAATCCCACCCCAAAAAATGGCTTTTCGATCCTTAACTTCACTGGCTAATGGGACGAGAACACTTTGGGCGAGAGAAAGATTTAAGGCGACATATGTAATAGGGCTAGTAATCCATTTCATATTCCAACTCTCTGCAGGAATAGTGTTATTAATGGAAGGTGTACCGTGAAAAAAGGTTGTAATAGCAAGTCCGATAATAAAAATCATCATAATAGGTACGACAAGTGTATTTACTTCAAAAACACCTTGTAATCCGCGGCTACTTATAATGAGACAAGCGATAACTGTAATGAGAATACCGAGTTGTCTTGGTAAGCGAAGTTGCTCTTCAAATACTGCACCAGCCCCTGATAACATAACGCTCGTTACGCCGAATAAAACGAGTAATAATAATGTGTTTACAACATTCCCAAATACATCCCCAAATAAATATTTGTTAAATTCTTGCGCTGAAAATGCCCCAATTTGCGATGAAAGTAACATCATCTTTGTGCCGAGCCAAATAAAAAAAAATCCACTTACACATATGCCAATTGTCCCGTATAATCCATTCACTGTGAAAAATTCAACAATTTCTCGTCCAGTAGCAAATCCAGCTCCAACGACAGTTCCGATATAAGTAGCAGCTACTTTCTTTGCTACTTGCCATTGTTGATTGTCCATGTTATCCCTCTTTCTACTATGATGAGCTTGATGTACTATTATGCATATGTATGAGCTTGGACAATTAGACGTATGAAGTGTTTGAAAAAATACATGAATTAAATGATATTAGGGAAGTATTAAAGGTGTTAAAACTTTGTTACATATAAGCCGATTGTTCGAAAGGAAAGGAAATGTATGGTAAAATGTAATTAGGTTATTAAAAGATAAACATTACAAAATGATAAGAGGAGTGGGTTGTATGAGTACGAAAACAAATGTTGTTGAAGTATTAAACAAGCAGGTAGCAAACTGGAATGTGTTATATGTGAAACTACATAATTATCACTGGTATGTGACAGGGCCACACTTCTTTACATTACATGAGAAATTTGAAGAGTTTTATAATGAAGCTGGAACGTATATTGATGAGTTAGCAGAACGTATTTTAGCTTTAGAAGGTAAACCATTAGCGACAATGAAAGAATATCTCGCAACATCTAGTGTCAGCGAAGGGACAAGCAAAGAATCTGCAGAAGAAATGGTGCAAACATTAGTGAATGATTATTCTGCACTTATTCAAGAATTAAAAGAAGGTATGGAAGTTGCGGGCGAAGCTGGCGATGAAACATCAGCTGACATGTTGTTAGCAATTCATACAACATTAGAACAACATGTATGGATGCTAAGTGCATTCTTAAAATAACGATAAATATATAGAAACCCATTGAAAAATTATTTCAATGGGTTTTTTTATGATTTTTCAGTTTTCTTTTATGCTATAATATAGTAAAAAGGAGGCGATGCGATGTTTCGCTTTTTCAGAACTGGAAAAGAAGAGCGGGAAATTACGAAAGATGAATTAGAACAAGCGATGGCTCAGTTTTTAGAAACGAATGCTAATATTGTTTATACAGTATTAGTAAATGACGATTATACAGTGAATTATGATTTGTTAAAACCGTATTTACCTGCATTTCCAACAAATGATTTTCTCATAACGAAGGAAACGCTTGAGGTATTTGAACATACAGCAGAAAATTTAAACCTAGTGAAAGAAATTGATGTCGTACAAAAAGCAGTAGATCAATACGTAACAGAAAAAGAAATGTTCCCAATTGTTGAAGGTAGCGAAGATCGCCTCATATGCGGAATGAAACTAGGACCTTACTTAAATCGTAGCTTAAAAAGAGACTTATATATTTCAGAAAAACATTATTTAGTTTCAAGTAAACCAGATAGAAAAAAACAAAAGAGCGGGTAGATGTAATGAAAACAACAATACATATATTGTTGTCTTTTTTTGTTTGTTAAAATATTGATTTTTCAGTCTATTTTTATTTATACTAAATGCATTGGACAGGGAAGAGTAACTATTAAGCATCATTCTGAGAATAAGATATTGTTAGCGTGGGTTATACAAAGTGGTATAAAGATTCGCAAAAAAATATTATAAAAGGTTTCGGGGGAATTGGTACATGAAAAATAGTATGACTTACATTCAATTATTAAATGAAACGCTACGTTGTTATGCAAATAAAGGAAGTTTTGAAGCGTACAATTATATAATGGAAAATGCTACAGGTGTAATAGGGAATGAGGCGCAAATATATAATTTTAAGTATGCGCTCGCAGGTGCATCGGGACTTGAAAAAGAAGCATTACATTTAATGAGAGAGGCCATTATAGAAAAGGGATTCTGGTATGGAAATGAGTATTTAATTTCGGACGATGATTTAAAATCACTACATAAATTTGAAGAATTTCATACAATGGTTCAATTATGTAAAGAAAGAGAAGAATTAGCATATAAAACGGAAAGACCAGACGTGAAATATATATACAGCAAGAAAGAGGGAAATCTACTACTTACATTACATGGTGATCAAGAAAATATTCAAATAGTAGAGCCATATTGGAAATCAGTTTTGACACAAGATTACACGTTAGCTTTACCACAGTCTTCACAAATTCAGTTTTCAGATGGATTTGTTTGGGATGATCTAGAGAGAGGGAAAGGGGAATTAAAAGAGCATTACAATAAGTTTATAGAAAATCATACAGTAGAAAATGTAATAATTGGTGGTTTTTCTACAGGGGCAAGAGTAGCTTTATATACGATTTTACAAAAAGATATAGATGTAGATGGTTTTGTTTTTATGGCACCCTGGCTTCCCAAGATTGAAGAATGGGATGAGTTGTTGAGTGTGCTGCAGGATAAACAGATAAAAGGATATATAGTATGCGGGGATCAAGATGAAGATTGTTTCGAATCCGTGCAGCAATTTGTACAACTATTAAGAGATAAGAATATAGAACATAAGTATAAAGTTGTGCCTGACTTAGATCATAATTATCCTATTAACTTTGATGAGCTATTAAAAGAAGCTATTGAATATATAGGAAATGAAAACAATAAGTAGTAAGAAAAAGAGATGCATCATATGTGATGCATCTCTTTTTAGAATTATAAATTAAAAGCATTTGCTAGTAAGCGATAAGACTTTAATTTATGTTCGAATTGATGAGTAATCGTGACAATCATAAATTCGTCAGTATTGTATGCTTTGCTTAAGTTTATTATTTTTTCTTTTACAGAAGACGGATCACCAACAATCATACGTTGACGATTTTCTTTTATACGGAATAAATCATAAGCGCTGTATGAATAATTTTGAGCAGTTTCAATAGAAGGTGTACCAGTAGTTCGTTTTCCTTGCTCTAATAATAAGATTGATAAATCTAAACTAGAAGCAATTTTTTCTGCTTCTTCATTTGTTTCTCCGCAAATAACAAAAATAGCAACGATTGACTTTGGTTTATCTCCTAAAAATGAAGGCTGATATTGTTCTTGGTAAGCCCTCATAACTTCAGGGCCTCCAAAGCCATTAATAAATTGTGCAAATGCGAAAGAAGCTCCGTTGTTTGCAGCAATTTTAGCGCTCTCTCCACTAGAACCGAGCATCCACATTTCAGGAGATGTTGGGATAACTGGAGTGGCTTTTAAGTTTGCATAATGATGGTTTTCTGGTACTTGATCATGTATGTACATTGCAACGTCTGCAATTTGTTCTGGATATTGATCAAGTGAGACCATTTTCCCTTCTTGAAGTGCGCGAGTTGCTATTGGCATACCACCAGGGGCTCTACCAACACCGAGATCGATACGATTTGGATACAGTGCTTCTAAAACCCGGAAATTCTCAGCAACTTTATATGGGCTATAATGCGGTAACATAACACCACCTGAACCTACTCTAATATGGTCCGTTTTCGTGGCAATATGAGAAATAAGTATTTCTGGACTTGAACCAGCTAAGCTTACGGAATTATGATGTTCGGATACCCAAAAACGTGTGAATCCGAGTTTTTCAACTTCTTGTGCAAGCGTAACTGTATGTGAAAAAGCTTGGGCTGCTGTGCTACCATCTGAAATAGGTGATTGGTCTAATACACTTAACTTGATCATAGAATATACCTCTCAATCTTAATGTACATCCTATTATATATTTACTTATGAAAAATGCGTAGCGAAATGCTCAAAATGAAAAGCGGATAATCTTATTTCCGTTTTTAACGAGAAAATCCGCGTTCATAATGATTCATTTCGACTAGATTTAAAATATATTCATAGTTGTCAATTTCACGTTTTAGCTGTTCACGTTCTTTTTCAGATAGTGTCATATTGCTAAGTTTTTTACATAAGTTTTGTTTCTTTAATTCTAAATGTTTTTTTGTAGCATGGTAGTCATAAGTATGTTTCATTTTTAACCACTCCTTCTTTGCAGTTGCTATATTATACGAAGCATAAAGAAATATGAAATCTGTCTCTTATGTATTTTTAGTGAATATTCAAATTGCAATGGTGTTATGTTTATGGGGATCTATGAATAAAATGCACTAAACCACTAACGTCCATTTGATGAAATAAGGGGTGGAATTGTGCAGAAAGATATAATGTATAACACTGAAATGGATGAAGCGTTAAAAGTTATAGATAAAGGATTGAAGAAGACGATAAATCCAAAACAAATTATTGTAGTGGGAGCTGGTATGGCTGGATTAGTTTCAGCATCTTTATTAAAGGCTGCAGGACATGATGTGAAAATTTTTGAAGCAAACAACCGGGTAGGTGGCCGTATAGAGACAGTTAGAATGGAAGATACCGGATTATATTTAGATGTTGGAGCAATGAGAATTCCGTATACGCATAGATTAACGATGGCATATATAAGAAAATTTGGGCTACAGGTGAGCCCTTTTATTAATAGGAATGAGACGGATATTATCTATGTAAATGGACGGAAAACGACGTTGAAACAATATGAAAAGGATCCGAGTATTTTAAGGTATCCTGTGGAAATGAACGAAGTGGGAAAAACGTCTGAAGAACTATTGTTATTAGCAGTACAGCCGATAATAAATTTTATTAAAAGAAATCCAGAGGAAAATTGGGATGTTGTAGTGAAGGATTTTGGGAGATATTCCACAGGACAATTTTTAAAGTATCACCCTTATCAGTATAATACTTACTTTTCGCCAGTAACAATTGAGATGATCGGTGTTCTATTAGATTTAGAAGGTTTTTTAGAACGGTCGTTTGTAGAGACTTTACGATTTCTATACATTATGCAAGAGGAGAGCGGATTTTGTGAAATTATGGGCGGGAATGATAGATTACCAAAGTCATTTTTACCGCAATTAGAAGAAAATATTATATATAATCAAAAATTAATGAAGTTACATCAACACGATAATGGTGTGACAGCTTTCTATCGGAACGAGGAAACTTTTGAATATAGTAGTATTACAGGAGATTTAGTTATTGTTACTATCCCGTTTTCGACAATGCGTTTTGTAGAAGTAGATCCGTTTGATTCTATATCTCATGAAAAATGGAAAGCAATTCGTGAATTGCATTACATGCCTGCGACGAAAATAGGAATTCAATTTAAAAGCAGATTTTGGGAAGAACAAGGGCAATTAGGTGGCAGAATTATAACAGATTTGCCAATTCGTTATGCCTATTATCCAAGTCATGGAATTGGAGAAAAAGGACCTGCTATGATGTTAGGTAGCTATACATGGTCTTACGATGCATTGTTATGGGATGGTTTATCAAAAGGCGATCGTATTTATTACGCCTTACACAACTTAGCAACAATATTAGATGGTCAAGTGTATGATGAGTTCATATCTGGAATATCAAAAAGCTGGACATTGGATCCGTATGCGCTTGGAGGATTTGCGCTTTTTCAAGCAGGTCAAGAATCTGAGCTACAACCAGCGATTGTCAAACCAGAGGGGAGAATATTCTTCGCTGGAGATCATACAACGCTATATCACGGATGGATTCAAGGTACGATTGAATCTGGAATTCGTGTAGCGATGGAAGTGAATGAGTAAAATGTATTTAATTCAGAAAATTCTTTACTATATAACTTGAGATGGATATTATTATATATAAAAGAATTATAGGGAGTGTTTACAGTGAATCCGTTATTATTCGATTTTCCTTCTGAATTTTATACTGACAGGCTTTTTATTCGAATGTCGAAACCAGGAGATGGTAAAGTTGTATATGATGCAATTCAAGCTTCAATACAAGAACTAAAACCTTGGATGGCTTTTGCACAAAAAGAGCAAACAGAGGAAGAAATAGAAGAGAGTATTAGAAAATCGCATATTCAATTTTTGCAACGTGAGGATTTAAGATTACTAGTATTTTCGAAAGAAACAGGTGAATTTATTGCTTCTGCCGGATTACATCGCATTAATTGGGATATACCTCAATTTGAAATCGGATATTGGATTGATACAAGGTTTAGCGGAAAAGGCTATATGGTAGAGGCTGCGAAAGGTATAACGGATTATGCTTTTTCTGAATTGAAAGCAAACCGTGTAGAAATTCGTTGTGATTCTCTAAATAAAAAGAGTAGAGCGATACCTGAGAAATTGGGCTTTAAATTAGAGGGGATTTTAGAAAGTGCGAGTGTTGCAGTAGATGGAAATGGATTAAGGGATATGTGTGTATTTGCAATGACGAGAAATACATATAAAAAAGAAGAGCTGTAAGAAACAGCTCTTCTTTTTGTGTATTATGGTACAGGATGTCCATTAGAGCTTTCGAAAATTGTAAACCATTGTTGACGATCTAAGTTAACGTTTGTAGCAAGAGCGGCCGTTTTTACACGATCTAATTTACCAGATCCAACGATTGGTATCATGTTAGCTGGATGCGCAAGTAACCAAGCATACATAACCGTATCGATACTAGTAACACCGAGCTCAGTAGCAACTTTTTGCACAGTTTCACGTACACGTACGGCGCGTTCTGATTGACCAGTAAAGATTTCCCGACCAGCAAGAGGTGACCAAATCATTGGATTGATTCGTTTTTCTTGGCATAAATCAATTGTCCCTTTTTGAAAGTGCTCAAGCTGCAATGCAGAAACTTCAATTTGGTTCGTAATAAGCGGGAAATCTAAGTAAGAACTTAACATATTAAATTGTGAAGGTAAGAAGTTAGATACACCGAAGTGACGAACTTTTCCGTCTTGTTTTAATTGTGAAAATGCCTTTGCCACTTCATTTGGATCCATAAAAGGGTCGGGACGATGAATAAGTAATACGTCAATATAATCTGTATGTAAATTTTTTAGTGATGCTTCTGCACTTTGAATAATGTGCTCTGCACTAGTATTGTAGTGAGCAACATATCGCTCTGGAAATTTTGGTGATGGGGGAGCGATTCCACACTTTGTAATAATTTGCATGTTTTCTCGTAAGGAAGGCTTTAATTGTAAAGCTTCTCCAAACAACCCTTCACACGTATATCCGCCGTAAATGTCAGCGTGATCAAAAGTAGTAATTCCCATATCCATACAATCTTCAATGAAAGAAAGTAATTCTTGTTTCGTCATATTCCATTCTGCTAAACGCCAAAATCCTTGAATAATACGAGAGAATTCTAGCGTTTCATTCATTTGAACTCGTTCCATTATAAGTACCCCCTTGATGAATGATTATTATTTTGAAAAGGCTTTCTTACTACGTATTATTATATAGTTTGGAGGGCGTACATACAATAAATATGTTTTGCTAAAAAAATGATTTTCTCTATATGCTATAATGTAGAAACATATAGCTATAAGGAGATGTAAGGAATGATTCCAGTAACAATATTAACTGGTTTTCTTGGATCAGGGAAAACGACTTTATTAAATCGTATTTTATCAGAAAATCACGGTAAGAAATTAGCGGTGATTGTAAATGAAATAGGACAAATTGGCATTGATAATCAGTTGATTATGAATGTGGAAGAAGAAATTATGGAAATGACAAACGGTTGTCTATGTTGTACTGTACGTGAAGATTTACTTGTTGCTTTAAAACAGTTACTGGACGTAAAAGCAGAAGGGAAAATGGATTTTGATGGTTTAGTAATTGAAACGACTGGCCTTGCAAATCCAGGGCCGATTATTCAAACATTCTTTTTAGATCCAGTCATTCAATCTGCATACCAAATTAATGGTGTTGTAACGGTGGTAGATAGTTATCATATACATAAACATTTTGAAAAAGGATTAGAAGCAAAAGAGCAAATTGCGTTTGCTGATGTCGTTTTAGTAAATAAATTAGACTTAATTGAAGAGAGTGAGAAAGAAAATCTCTTGCATGAAATTCAAGGAATTAATCCGACTGCAAAGTTAATCGAGGCGACTAACTGTGAGGTAGATATACCATCTTTATTACAAATTCAAACGTTTAAAACGAAAGATACGTTGCAAATTTACCCTCATAAAGAACATAACCACTTAGAAGGTGTGAAATCATTTGTATTACGTGAAGAACGTCCGCTAGATTTACAAAAGCTTAATGAGTGGATGTCAGCTGTCGTTCAAGAGCTAGGGGAATATTTATATCGTTACAAAGGAATTTTATCGATAGACGGAGTAGATAAACGTATCGTTTTCCAAGGTGTACATACGTTATTTGCCGCTTCGTACGATAGAGAGTGGCAAGAGGGCGAAGAGCGAGTAAGTGAAGTAGTTTTTATCGGAAGAGATATTAATAAAGAGTGGTTCCAAGAACATTTTCAGGAGTGTGTGAAATAAGTCTGCGTAAATTGCAGGCTTATTTTTTATGAGCATTCTATTAGATTGCAAAACAGAATTAAATAAGGAAAAGAAACTAAAAATTGATAAAGTGAAACTTTAATCAGTGGGGGGGGGGGTTGTTCATCCCCCACTGATTATCAGCCCTCACCAATCGGGCTTTTACGGGCAACAGGGCCCCCCGCCTAACTTCTTTGCTTCCGCTGAATTTTGAGATGAGGGTCTTACTGTCCGCAAATAGCGGGATAAATGTATAATAAAAAGCCTGCTTTCACAGGCTTATGTTTTCGTCTATTAGTAACTCCATTACAACACCTACAACTGGACCTTCATCATCAATATCACCATTTAAGCGGAAACCAAATGATTCATATAGTCCCATTGCAAGTTTGTTGTCTGGATGTAAACTTAAGTAAATTATTTTACATTCGAATTTTTCTTGTAAGAATTGAATGAGTAAGCGAAGGAAACGTTTTGCGTATCCTTTTCCTTGATATTGTTGGTCAATCATAAAGCGATCGAGCCATACGCTTTTATGTTTTTCTGAATACCATCCATACATTGCGTATCCTACAAGTGTTTCTCCATCATATAAACCTACTGACGTTCCGTTTCCTTCATATAATGATTCTGCTAAAGAAAACGCGTTACTTTCAATAAATTGTTGCTGATCTTTTGTAACGTTTAAAGCAACTACTGAACGCCAATTTTTTGCTGTTACTTCACAAATGTGAAGATTCATAATTCCAACTCACCTTCTAAATTAATATAGCTTTAAAGCTAATATGGATAATTTTACTTGTTATTTTGGTCAAGTCAAGGATAAATACATAAAAAGGCAGCTGAATACCAGATTCAGCTGCCTAGAAAATATAATGGATTAGTTTATTGCTTCTTTCAATGTGTTTACGTTTTCTTCCATTAAAGTGAAGTAATCTTTATTATTTTTCGCATCATCTTCAGAAATAGTAGCTAAGTGATTTAAGCGTAAAACTTTTGTACCAGTTTCTTTTTGAATTACGGATGCTACTTTTGGAGTAGAGAACGTTTCGAATAAAATATATTTTAGACTATGTTCTTTTACTGTTTTTGTAATGTCAGCAAGCTGCTTTTGAGATGGTTCATCAGAAGCTGAAATTCCAGCGATAGGAATTTGTTTTAGGCCGTATCGTTGTTCCCAGTAACCATAGGCAGCATGAGAAACTAAAATTTCTTTCGTTTTTGCGTTCGCTACAGCTGCCTTAAATTGATCGTCTAAATCAGTAAATTTAGTTTGAAGTGCTGCGAAGTTTTTTTCGAATTCTTGTTTATGTTCAGGTTGTAATTCTACAAGTGCATTTTTAATTTTTTCCGCCTGTTTCATTGCTAGAGTAGGATCTAACCAAACATGCGGGTCTTTATCGTGATGATGTTCATCTTCTTTATGGCCATCTCCATGATCATGATGCTCTTCTTCAGTAGAAGCACGAAGCTCAATACCTTTAGATGCATTTACAATTTTAACATTTTCTTTTTGTAATGTTTTTTCCATTTTTTCAGCAAATGGTTCTAATTCAGCGCCGTTATAAACGAATAAATTAGCTTTTGCAACTTGTACTGTTTGTTTTTGACTTGGTTCAAATGTATGTGAATCTGCACCAGGTGGGTAAATTGCTTCAACATTTACATAGTCGCCACCGATTTTCTTTGCAAAATCAGCAAGTGGGAAAATCGTTGTATAAACTGTTAGCTTTCCATCTTTCTTGGCATTACTTTCTTTTTTATTTGAGCAGCCAGCGAAAATTAAGGTGAAAATAAGTAAGAATGAAAATATAGTCAATCTTTTAGGCATGAAGTTCTCCTCTTTTCTTTTTTACGGATATATTTTCCCCAATTATAGAAGAAAAATATCATTTTAATACAAAACGGAATAATTACGTTTTAGTTTGCGAACTTAGTATAATACATCTTTAATAAAGTTGCAATAAATAATAATCATTCCGATTTGTTTTTGTTATAAAGTTGTCAAATATAAGTGTATTATTTTTGCAAATGCATGCATATGTGACAACGCTGTTTTCATATATTGAAAAGGAGGTTAAAGAGGGGGATGAGCGCTTGGGTTACTTAATGGAAGCTATTTTATTAATATTAGCGGTAGTATTGCCATTATCTTTTGTATTAATTTTTTTAAGAAGATTAATAAGTAATTTAGGGGACGCTACAACAATAACGAAATTACAAGAGAGAGATGAGAAAAAGAGTGAGTAAAACACTATGCGTACGCATAGTGTTTTACTTGTGGTAAAATAAGAGCAGGAAACTCCTGAAGGTTGTATTTTACTGAAGGAGAGAAAAGTAAAATAAGAGGTATATGCATATATGAATAAGCGAACAGCGTTAATACTTGGTGCAAGTGGTTTAGTTGGACAAGAGATAACGCGTCTATTACTTGAATCAGATTACTATGATTCGGTTACTATTTTTGTAAGAGAGCCAATGCAATGGCAACATGAAAAGTTACAGCAGAAACAAGTTGATTTTTCGGTATTAGAGGAATATAAAGAGTTCTTTGCTGTGGATGATGTTTTTAGTTGCTTAGGAACAACAATAAAAAAAGCAAAAACAAAAGCAAATTTTAAAAAAGTAGATTATGAATATACGTTACGAGCTGCTTGTTTAGCTGAAAAACAAGGGGTACAAAATTTCCTTGTTGTGTCTTCTATGGGAGCGAATCCTAAATCATTTTTCTTTTATTCACAAGTGAAAGGAAGAATGGAAGAAGAATTGCAAAAGTTAGTGATCGGTGGTATTCACATTTTTAGACCATCATTATTAGTAGGAAATCGACAAGAATTTCGTTTCGGCGAACGAATGGCTGAAAAGTTATCTCGTATTATTCCTTTTATCTTTAAAGGGGCTTTCAAAAAGTATAAACCAATTTCAGCTAAAGATGTGGCGAAAGGGATGTATATAACCGCGCTGCGCGAAGAATCGGGTATCCATACTTATAATTCAAATGAAATTCCAACGATAGAATAAATAAAACCGAGAAGAATGACTTCTCGGTTTTATTTATTCGTATGAATTTTTCCTGGTGCTCGCTTATATTGGTGAGGTTCTTGCAATTCAAAGCCAAGTTCATTGGCTGCTATTCTCGGGAAGTACGGGTTGCGAAGTAACTCACGTCCGATGAAAATTAAATCTGCTTCGTTATCATTTAAAATTTGCTCTGCTTGAGATCCAGTCGTAATCAATCCAACTGCACCAGTTGCAATGTTAGCATGCTCTTTAATATGTTTAGCATATTGTACTTGATACCCAGGATAAACATCGATGCGTGCAGGGACAACAGCCCCAGAGCTACAATCAATTAAATCTACTCCTTGTTCTTTCATCCATTTTGTATACTGAACATAATCTTGAACTGTTAACCCGTCAGGATGATAATCATTTGCTGAAATACGGACAAATAACGGTCCGTTCCAAACTTCATTTATCGAGTCAATGATTTCGCGTAAGAAACGATAGCGGTTTTCAGGTGAACCACCATATTCATCAGTCCGCTTATTGGAAAGCGGAGAAAGAAATTCATTAATAAGATAACCGTGAGCACCGTGTATTTCAATAACATCAAATCCGGCTTGTTTTGAACGTAACGCGGCCCTCTGAAAAGCTAATATAGTCTCTTTGATTTGATGTATATTCATTTCTACGGGTATTTTCATCGTATCATTAAAAGGAATTGCAGAAGGAGCGAAAGCATTCGTATCTAATTCAGCTTTTCTTCCGGCGTGAGCGAGTTGAATGGCAGCTTTTGCACCGTTATCATGTATAAAAGTAGTCGTTTTATGTAAGCCTTCAATTAGGTTGTCATCCCAAATGCCTAAGTCTTTGTTAGAAATTCGTCCTTCAGCTAAAACCGCAGTTGCTTCAACCATAACTAAACCTACTTGGCCAGCAGCGCGAGTTCCATAATGAATGAGATGGAAATTCGTAACGCGGCCATCTTCATTCCCCGATGAATACATACACATAGGCGACATAACGATACGATTTTTTAGTGTAACGTTCTTAATTGTATAAGGTGAAAAAAGCTTGGAATTCATCAAATAGCCCCCTTGATTGAATTTTCTTATATTTTAACATTTTCTTTTTTGTTTCCCTAATAAAACGCTTATACGAAAAATTTTGTTTATTCGTGTTACAATGACTAATATGAACTGAATTGGAGGATGACATATGTACCAGGCTTATTATGAAAGCGAAGTAGGTTTGCTAGAAATTACAGCAAATCAAGAAGGAATTACGTCTGTTATATTTGTTGATGAACGACAAGAAGAGAATAAAAATGAAATGATAGAACAATGTATAAATGAGTTAGATGAATATTTTAAAGGGAAAAGAAAAGAGTTTACGGTCCCGCTGTCTGCGGAGGGAACCGCATTTCAAAAAAATGTATGGGATGCACTTTATACTATTCCGTACGGCGTAAGTGCTTCATATTTAGATATTGCAGAGAAAGTTGGAAATACAAAAGCTGTACGGGCAATAGGAGGGGCAAATAGTCGGAATCCAATTTCAATAATCGTTCCATGTCACCGTGTAATAGGAAAGAGTGGAAAGCTTGTTGGATATGCTGGTGGTTTATGGAGGAAAGAGTGGTTATTAAAACACGAAGGTATTTTGAAATGACGTATGGATGGGAAGAGGGATTGTTTTGAAATGTATAAATTGTGGGCAACCTTGCGAGGAGGAACAGTTAAATTGTACAAGTTGTCAGCGAAACTTGGATAATGAACAAGATGAAGGTAGCTCGTTAATAGATAAAGAACTAGAAGTATATGTAGGGAGACAATATCCGTATTACAAAAGGAAATGGGAGCTTGAGAATAAGCGGATTGCTAGGTGGAGCTGGAATGGTTGGGCTGCTATTTTCAATATAGGCTGGCTAGGATATCGTAAGTATTATGTACCAGCTGCTTTATTTATGTTGTTATTAGTAGCGTGTGATGCATTTTCGTATTATATGGGATTTAATGTAGCGTTGCCAATCATTAATATGGTGCCGCTTACGTTTTTATTACTCATTTTTATTCTGTTTGGAATGGGGATTTTTGCAAATGGATTATACTATCAATTTGCGGAAAGACGTATATACCGAATAAAAGCAAGAGAAATAAAAGATAAATCAGTTGAAAACTATCTTATCCATGATAGCGGCGGAACGAGCAAAATGGGAGCGACAATTGTTACTATTTTAGCAGTTGCTAGCATATTTTTTAGTCATTTCTTTTTTCCGACTGACCGAGACGTTATTCAAAAGGTTCGTACCAGCTCGCTTTATGAATATCCTTTCTTTTCAATAGGTGAATCTTTCGAAAATTATTTTCAAAATTCAGGTTGGATATATTATCGTGGAACGGAAGGGTTAGAATTAGTAGAATTCCAAGGATATAACGCCGGAACGCCAAGGCAAAAAGTGGCGATTCAATTTGTTGTCGATTATAAATTGGGTGAAGTGGAACCATACTCACTTACGGTTAATGGTGAATCTAAAAATGAAGAAGAGTTTTTGAAGATGATGGAAGAAATATTTAAGGTCCAAAATCCATTTGATATAGAGGATGGATTACAAGTAAATGCTATTCAAAAAAGCGGCTGGAAAGAAATTTCTGACCGCTTTTTTCTATGTTTGTTAAAATAAATATTTAAAATAATCAGAATCTTTTGTATAATGAAATATATTATATAGGATTCAACTTATACATATAGATTGGGGGAAGGAAGAATGAAGAGAAAGACAACAACAATTGCTGCACTTGCGTTAACGACGAGTGTATTGGTTGCAGGATGTGGGAATGGTGAGAAGGCTTCGACAACGAAGAAAGAATCGAATAAGGGAATGGCAGATAAACAAGTTTTAAATTTGCTAGAAACAGCTGAAATTCCTTCAATGGATACATCTAAATCAACGGATTCTGTATCTTTCCGGGTATTTGTAAATGCAATGGAAGGTTTATATCGTCTAGATAAAGATAATAAACCAACACCAGGCATGGCAAAAGATGTGAAGATTAGTGAAGATAAAAAGACATATACATTTGAATTACGTGATGCGAAATGGTCAAATGGTGATCCAGTTCGAGCACAAGATTTTGTATATGCATGGCAACGTACATTAGATAAAGCAATAGCGGCAGAATATGCATTCATCTTATTTGATGTGAAAAATGCACAGAAAGTAAATAAAGGAGAATTACCATCAGATCAATTGGGGGTTAAAGCGAAGGATGATAAAACGTTGGTAGTAGAATTAGAGCAACCAGCACCTTATTTTCTTGAGCTTACGTCATTTCCTACATTTTTCCCATTAAATGAAAAATATGTGAAAGAGCAAGGAGATAAATATGGATTAGAAGCAGATAAATTATTATATAATGGACCATTTACAATGAGTCAATGGAAACATGAACAAAATTATCAGTTAAAGAAAAATCCTAATTATTGGGATAAAGATACTGTAAAGTTAGACGAAATTAATGTAAGTATTGTGAAGGAAACAAGCACGGGAGTAAATTTATATGATAGTGATCAAGCAGATCGAGTTATTTTAACTTCTGAATTTGTTGATAAATATAAAAAGAATAAACCAGATGAATTTAAAACGAAGTTAGATCCACGCATATATTTCTTGCGTTTTAACCAAAAAAATGCAACATTTAAAAACCAAAAAGTACGTGAAGCAATTGATTTGGCATATGATAAAAAAGGAATTGCTGATGTCATTTTAAATGACGGTTCATTGCCAGCATATTTCTTAGTACCTGAAAAATTCACGACAGGTCCGGATGGAAAAGACTTCCGCTCTGTAAATAAAAACTTCCGTGATAGTAAAGATAATGCAGAGAAAGCAAAAAAATTATGGGAAGAAGCGAAGAAAGAGCTTGGTCAAGATACAATTACGGTTGAATTACTAAACGATGATAACGGTAGCCGTAAAAAAGTAGGCGACTTTATTAAAGAAGAACTAGAGAAAAACTTGCCTGGTATTAAAGTGAATTTGAAACAGCAACCATACAAGCAGAAGCTAGATTTAGAAAAGAAATTCCAATATGAATTCTCATTATCTGCATGGAGCCCTGATTATCCGGATCCAATGACTTATATTGATATGTTTGTTACTGGAAGCTCATTTAATGAAATGGATTATTCTAATCCGAAGTATGATGATTTAGTAGCGAAATCAAAAGGAGAGCTATTAAAAGATGATAAAGCACGCTGGAATGCACTTGCGGAAGCTGAAAAAATCTTAATTGGTCAAGACGCAGCAATTTCTCCTACGTACCAACAAAGTACAGCTTATTTAGAGAAGCCATTTGTAAAAGGTATTGCTAATCATACGTTTGGTGGGGACTTTAGTTATAAATGGGCATATATTACAAAAAAATAGTACAATAAAAGATGAGCGAATGTTCGCTCATCTTTTATTGTATAAGGAGGAATTATAGTTGTTAAGGGGAATCAATCATATTTGTTTTTCGGTATCTAATTTAGAAAACTCTATTATGTTTTATGAAAAAGTATTAGAAGGAGAATTATTAGTTAAAGGGAGGAAATTGGCGTATTTTAACATATGTGGAGTATGGATAGCGCTTAATGAAGAGACACATATTCCGAGAAATGAGATTCATCAATCTTATACGCACATTGCATTTTCTGTTGAACAAGAAGACTTTGAATATCTAATACAGCGATTAGAAGAAAATGATGTTCATATTTTAAAAGGAAGAGAACGTGATGTCAGAGATTGCGAATCTATATACTTTGTTGATCCTGACGGTCATAAATTTGAGTTTCACTCAGGGACACTGCAAGATCGTTTAAATTATTATAGAGATGAGAAACCTCATATGACATTTTATTAGGGAGGGATAGCATTTGCATGCACTTGTAATTGGTGGAACAGGAATGCTAAAGAGAGTTTCTATGTGGCTTTGTGAGCAAGGGTTTCATGTTTCTATTATCGGGCGAGATGAAGTGAAATTAGAAAATGTTAAGCGGATGAGTTCTACACCAGAAAATATTACATGCCTTTCGTTAGATTATCATAATGATGAAGATGTAAAGCTAGCTATTAAAAGTACAGTTGAGAAAAATGGCCCAATCACATTAGTTGTTGCATGGGTACACTCAAGTGCAAAGCATGCACTATCAAATATTTGTAAAGAACTAGATTTATCGTCTAAAACATATAGTTTATTTCATATTTTAGGTAGTAAAGCATCACGTATGACTGCACAAAAAATAGGGAGTACGCGATGTAGTTATCATAGAATTATTTTAGGTTTTATTTTAGAAGATACATATGGAAGATGGCTTACTCATGAAGAGATAGCTGATGGAGTTATAAAAGGGATTGAAAGTAAACGAGCGGAGTGGATTGTAGGGAGAGCTGAACCGTGGGAATTACGACCGAAATGGTGAGGGGGAGTAAGAAATGAAAACAACTATATATGTAACAAGGCATGGTGAAACAGAGTGGAATGTAGCGAAGCGAATGCAAGGACGGAAAAATTCTGCTTTAACTGAAAATGGTATAGTTCAGGCGAAACAATTAGGGAATCGAATGAAATATTTACCAATTCATGCGATCTATAGTAGTCCGAGCGAAAGAACACTTCATACGGCAGAGTTAATAAAAGGAGAACGCGATATACCCATTATAGCGGATGAGCATTTCTATGAAATCAACATGGGCATATGGGAAGGACAAACAATCGCGGATATAGAAAAGCTATTTCCAGAAGAAGTACATCTATTTTGGAATGAGCCACATCTTTTTCAGTCAACATCAGGAGAAAATTTTGAGGCTGTTCATAAAAGAGTAATGGAGGGGATGCAGCTTCTTTTAGAAAAACATAGAGGAGAAAACATATTGATTGTTTCTCATGCGGCAGCAGCAAAATTACTTGTAGGGCATTTTGCGGGAATTGAAATAGAAAATGTGTGGGATGATCCATTTATGCATAGTGCCAGTTTGAGCATAATAGAATTTGAAGAGGGTAATGGTAAAGTGAAACAATTTGCAGATATAAGTCACTTTCAATAAATGTAAAAAAGGCCGCAAAACGGCCTTTTTTGGGTGGTATAAAAACTAGCAGTTACGTTTTTTATACCAGAAGTGATCGAATTTCTTATTTTTGCAAGATGGGAATTTATGTCCGCTATCGTGACAGTCTTTACCATGATCCCATGAATCATCGCAAGAGTGACCGTGTCTGTTAGGGAAGAATTCGCATTTTTTACAGAAACTTCGTTTTGTCCAGAAAAATTTCTTTTCAAAGCGTATGCATTTTGTGACGAAAGTACAATGTTTTCTGCGAGTGCGTTTTGTAACTAAAACGCATTCTTTTCTACGCGTCACTTTCGTAACGAACGTCCATTTTTGAACACGTACACGAGTACATTTTGTAACAAATGTCCATTTTTTTACATGCGTACATTTTGTAACGAAAGTACAATGTTTCACGCGAGTACATCTTGTTCTTGGACATTTACGCCCTGTAGTACATTTACATTCTGTAGTACATTTATGATGAGAGAATTTATCATCATCGCATTCAAAAGTACTTGGATCTTGGTGTAAGAAATCCTCCATCCCAGCACTTTTGATTTCTTCAACAGCTTTTCTAATATCACGTTTCATAGAAATCCTCCTTATCATGTATTAAGTTGAAAAGGTATTCTTTTTCCTTAACATGATATGAGAGATGAAGTCTTTCTGAACAAGACAAGAGTGTAATTTTCTATAAATAGATGATAGCGGATGTATGGACAAGACAAGGCGCATACATTGAAGGAAGAGAACTGAGAAGGGATGAGAAAACATGCTGCCTTCATATGATTTTTTTGTTCATCCAATGTACTTAGTGGAATTGAAAAAAGACATTTGGTCAGATAGTCCAGTGCCAGCAAAATTAACTTATGGAAAAAAGAAATATGACATTGATATCGTATACCGAGGAGCTCATATTCGTGAGTTTGAGAAAAAATCTTATCATGTTATGTTTTATAAACCAAAAAGATTTCAAGGTGCGAAAGAGTTTCATTTGAATTCTGAGTTTATGGATCCGTCTCTCATACGAAATAAATTATCACTAGACTTCTTTCATGATATTGGTGTACTTTCGCCAAAATCACAACATGTATTCATAAAAATTAATGGTCAAATTCAAGGTGTGTATTTACAGTTAGAATCAGTTGACGAAAACTTTTTGAAAAATAGAGGATTACCGAGTGGTTCTATTTATTATGCGATAGATGATGATGCGAATTTTTCATTAATGAGTGAACGAGATAAAGATGTTAAGACAGAGCTCTTTGCGGGTTATGAATTTAAATATTCGAATAAAAATAGTGAAGAACAACTGAGTGAATTTGTATTTCAAGCGAATACTTTGACGAGGGAAGTCTATGAAAAAGAGATTGGGAAGTTTCTACATGTAGATAAATATTTACGATGGTTAGCAGGAGTTATTTTTACGCAAAACTTTGATGGTTTTGTTCATAACTATGCACTATATCATAACGATGAAACAAATTTATTTGAAGTTATACCGTGGGATTATGATGCGACTTGGGGGCGAGATGTACAAGGGAGACCGCTTAATCATGAATATATTCGCATTCAAGGGTATAACACGTTAAGTGCAAGATTGTTAGACATACCTGTATTTAGAAAGCAGTATCGAAGTATTTTAGAAGAAATATTAGAAGACCAATTTACAATTTCGTTTATGAGGCCAAAAGTAGAAGGGTTGTGTGAATTGATTCGTCCATATTTACTACAAGATCCATATATGAAAGAAAAACTAGAAACATTTGATCAAGAGGCTGATATGATTTATGAATATATAAATAAAAGAAGAAAGTATATACAAGACCACTTACATGAATTGGATTAATTTTGAAAGAGATTGAAACGTTATCAATCTCTTTTTTTGTATAATAAAGATGTATCAATAAAAATGAAGTAATATATTTGATAGAGAATGGGGATGCGGATATATGAGGATTAAATGGATTGATTGGGTAAAACAAATACAATCTATAGCTCAAGCAGGTTTAACGTATTCTAAGGATGTGTATGATATTGAGCGTTTCCAGCAATTACGGGATATTTCTATTTCAATGATGTCACATTACACGAAAACAGATTGGGAAGTCGTAGAGGAATTATTTGCAAGTGAGACAGGCTATCAAACACCTAAAGTTGATATAAGAGCGGTTGTTTTTCAAAATGAAAAGTTATTATTTGTGAAAGAAAAAAGCGATGGGAAATGGGCATTGCCAGGTGGATGGGCTGATGTCGGTTATACGCCAACCGAAGTTGCAGCAAAAGAGGTTGTCGAAGAGACAGGTTATGAGGTAGATCATTTTAAGTTACTAGCTATATTTGATAAAGAAAAACATCAACCATCTCCATCGGCGACGCATGTATATAAGATTTTCATTGGATGCGAGATTATTGGTGGAGAAAAGAAAACTAGCATTGAAACAGAAGAGGTGGAGTTTTTTGGTGAAAATGAATTGCCTAATTTATCAATTGCTAGAAATACAGAAGAACAAATTAAAGAGATGTTTGCCTACATGAAAGACCCGCAGAAAGAGAAATTAATAGATTAATCCTGTTTGAATTGTACATATTGTTAAAATGAAGATATTGGCAGATTGCAGCCTTTATGTAATAATGGGATGGTATGTGAAGAAAAAAGGAGATAAAAAAGAACATGTTAGCAAACATAATAGATCAGTTATTGCAATTTTTTGCAAGCTTAGGTTACTTTGGAGTAGCTCTTGCTTTAATGATTGAAGTAATCCCAAGTGAAATTGTACTTTCCTATGCTGGCTTTTTAGTAGCGAATGGTAAAATTAGTTTTGTTGGTGCAGTTATCGCCGGAACGATTGGTGGTACTTTAGCACAAATCTTTTTATACTGGCTTGGATACTACGGAGGGCGTCCGGTTGTAGAGAAATACGGGAAATATCTACTTATTAATAAACATCATTTAGACATAGCGGAAGGTTGGTTTAAGCGTTATGGAGCAGGCGTAATATTTTCTGCGCGCTTTATCCCAGTAGTACGTCATGCGATCTCTATTCCAGCAGGACTAGCTAAGATGCCATTAAAACTATTTACACTTTATACGGTTGTAGCGATCATTCCATGGTCAATTCTATTTATATACTTAGGTGAAAAACTTGGTGGGAATTGGCGACAAATTAAAGAGTATGCATCTGATTACACACATTACATAATTATAGGAGCTGTTCTTTTTATTGCTCTATACTTTGGTTTAAAGTATTTCAAAAAGAAAAAAGCAGCGCGTTAAAGTCAATGATTTTTCATTGGCTTTTTTTATTTGTTTCGGCAAGAAGGCTCCATCTGATTTGTGTTACGGGTGAAACCCAACAATTCAGGGGGAGATGAATTGCCGTCAGAAGGTAGTCTGAACTCTTATGTTTCTTTTTGTCTTACGATACAATCTGCCCTTAGATAAGGAGGGAATATCTCTTAAGATAACGAAATTGGATAATAATCATCATTTGGTTACTTGCACCAAAAGTAATTAATAAGTTTAATGAACTCTCTAAGAAAGGTGGTGAAAACAATGGCTAGAAAGAAAGCAGTGAAAGTATTACGGAAACAAAAGAAAAGAGAAACCATGCAACGATTCACGCAGAAACAAAATATCGGACGAGCTTGCCTTACTGCAAAAGAATTTCGCTTACTACAACGCATGTCACATAGTTCAAAAGCATTACGAAATGTTGGATTGTACACGATTAAACAAAGTTATTTGAACCATAATAAAATGGCTACTGTAAAAGAAGTGGATACTGCCATGCAAACCGATAGGAACTACTACTGGGGCATGCAATCAAACTCTGTTCAAGCGATTCGTAGAGCCTTATTTACAGAGGTAAAAAGCTTTTTTAAAGCAATGGAACAGTGGGGGGGAAATCCTGAGAAGTTCACAGGGCGTCCTAAATTTCCAAATTATTCTCGTTCAATTGACAAACGAATCATTGAAATCTATCAAGTTCCAAAAGTGGATGATAACGGGTATTGGAAAATCCCAATGAATGTTGCATTCAGAAAAAAATTCGGTTCCATTAAAATATGTATGCCTAAAAACTTAAGAAATAAAAAAATCTCCTACATTGAGATTGTACCGAAGCCAAAAGGTCGGTTCTTTGAGGTGCATTACACATATGAAATGCATGTTTCTCAAATGAAGAAACCATCCACGACTACGAGTAACGCTTTGAGTTGCGATTTAGGTGTAGATCGGTTATTAAGTTGCGTAACAAATACAGGTGATGCATTTTTAATTGATGGGAAAAAATTAAAATCCATTAACCAGTACTTCAACAAAATGATACGTAATCTCCAACAGAAAAATGTGGAAAACGGACTTTCAAAACGTGTTGTAACGAATAAAATGGCTGCACTTTGGCATAAACGAGAACGACAAATCAATGGTTACATTTCACAAACGGTAGGCTTGTTGTTCAAAAAAGTGAAAGCATTCGATATAGATACGATTGTCGTAGGGTATAACACGGGTTGGAAACAAAAATCTGATATGGGAAAAAAGAATAATCAAAAGTTTGTTCAAATTCCATTTCATAAACTGATGGCAGCAATTGAGAATAAATGTGTAAAAGAAGGTATACGATTTTTAAAACAAGAAGAAAGCTATACTTCAAAAGCTAGTTTTCTTGATAAAGATCCGGTTCCAGTTTGGTCTAAGGATGATAGTACGTATTATCGCTTTAGTGGAAAACGAATCACTCGTGGTCTGTACCAAAGTAAAGCAGGAATATGTATCCACGCTGATATTAATGGTGCATTGAATACATTGCAAAAATCAAAAGTTGTAGAATGGGATGACAATCTCAAAGTGAAAACACCGATTCTATTAGAAGTGCAAAAACGTAAGGCTGTTGCTTCGCGCATAGCTTAGTGGGTGTGTCAACCATCCATGTGTACTCGACTTGTCGGGGCTTGTAGCACACGCCGGATTCATCTGAGTGGTGGCTTCTTCTGCAAGGAAGAGTTGCTCTTTTTCGAAAGGGTGGTGCAAGTGGGAAATAATCGTTCGTTACCAGTACTAATCAAAAACTTACTTGGGGTGTTACCGTAAGGTGGCATGAATGCTAGAGCGTCAAACTGTCTATCGATAGACGAAAAGACCTAGCGTTCTAACTCAAGCCCCCACTGAAACGCTTCATCTCAGTGGGGGTAGTTGACTTGTTTCGGTTCTAAAAAAAAAGAGTTGTCCATAATGTATAATAATAAAGCGTAGCGGAGGAATGTGATGAAAGGGTCACCGTTTATACGTGGAACAATATTTTTAACGATGGCAACGATGATATCAAAAATGTTAGGGTTTATATATGTTATACCATTTACAGCGATGGTCGGTACGAGTGGTTACGTTCTATACACATATGCATATCGTCCTTATACCATCATGCTCAGCATAGCAACAATGGGATTACCGCTAGCTGTTTCAAAGATGGTATCAAAATATGATCAACTGAATGACTATCATACGGTTAAGAGAGTATTGAAAAGTGGAATTGTGTTTATGTTTATAATGGGAGTAATTTCGTGTATTGCTTTATATATGCTAGCTCCACATTTAGCTAAACTTGTAATCGATGGGAATGATCAAACGGGGAATAGTGTAGCAGCGGTTACAAATAATATTCAAATTGTAAGTTTTGCGTTAATACTTGTACCAGTAATGAGCTTGTTAAGGGGTTTTTTTCAAGGATTTCAGTCAATGGGACCTTCTGCATTAAGCGTAGTTGTGGAGCAATTTTTTCGCGTCTTAACCATTTTGATAGGAAGCTTTGTCGTTTTATATGTTTTAAAAGCGTCTGTTTCATTAGCGGTTGGTATTTCAACGTTCGGTGCATTTATGGGAGCTGTAGGTGGATTAACTGTTTTAAGTGCATATTACATAAGAAGGAGAAGGCATTTAAAGAAAAAAGAGATGGCAAGTATACCACAAACAACAAAATCCTTTTTCTCATTGTATAAGGAGCTCTTTACATATTCTATTCCTTTTGTTGTGGTGGGCTTAGCAATTCCGTTGTATCAGACGATTGATACATTTACAATTAATAAACTACTTATACAAATAGGGTATATGCAAGGAGAAGCGGAAAAAATTAATGCGATAATTGGTCTTGTTCAAATGGTTGTGCTCATCCCGGTATCCGTTGCGACAGCTTTTAGTATGTCTCTCGTACCAGAGATGACGAAAGCTTACACAGCAGGAAATACGAAGCTATTGTACAAACATTTTACGAGAACAAATGTATTAGTAGTAGCGATTACGGTACCGGCGGCAATTGGAATGATGGTGTTAGCCAAGCCTGTATATACTCTTTTATTCGGTGCTGGAAATGATCCAGAGATGGGGAGAATCATTTTACAGTATTATGCTCCTGCTTGCATATTATTTTCTCTTTTTACAGTAACGGCTGCTATGCTACAAGGAATCAATCAACAGCAGAAGACGGTGCTAGGACTAGTGATTGGAATTATTGTGAAGATAGTTTTAAATATTGTATTGCTTCCGTATTTCGATTATGTAAGTTTTATCATTTCAACATACGCGGGCTATACGATTTCAGTCGGGTTTAACTTGTGGATGCTTTCTAAATATGTTATAAAGGCAACATAAGCTTTTAAGGCAGAGAGCACTCTGTCTTTTTCTATGTTTATAATATTTTTCTTATAAAAACGTTTTCAAAATAATTTTTCTATTGAAATTTAAACGTATGTTTCATATGCTGAGAATGGCGGTTTAAAAACTGTGATTTAAGAGAGGTAGATTCCTACATGTAAAAAGAATCGGGGTGATAGTATGTTAAATATATATTTAACAGACCGAAACGGAAAACTACAAGAGATTGAGGAAATGCAAAAGGGGTGCTGGATTAATGTACTTCATCCAACAGAAGAAGAAATTCAATATCTAGTACAAACTTTAAATGTAGACTTAGATTTCATTAAAGACCCTTTGGATGATGAAGAACGCTCTCGTATTGAAAAGGAAGACAATAATACTTTAATTATCGTGGATATTCCGACAGTTAGACATGACGAAGAAGGAAATTCGATTTATGACACGATTCCAATAGGTATGATTGTGATGCCAGATTGTTTTGTTACAATCTGCTTAGAAGAGAATCCAATTTTTGAACGTTTTATTAATCAACGTATTAAAGAATTTTATACGTTTAAGAAGACGCGCTTTGCACTTCAGCTCTTATATACGATTTCTACTTATTATTTAAGATACTTAAAGCAAATAAATCGAAAAACAATTGATTTAGAGCATCAATTAAATCAGTCAATGAAAAATAAAGAGATTTTCACATTATTAGGCCTTGAGAAAAGTTTAGTATACTTTACAACGTCATTAAAGGCTAATAAAATTGTAATTCAAAAGTTAATGCGTAATAGTACATTTTTAAAAATGTATGAAGACGATCAAGATTTATTAGAAGATGTATTAATTGAAAATAAACAGGCTATTGAAATGGCGGAAATATATAGTCACATTTTAAGTGGAATGATGAATACTTTTAGCTCCGTTATATCAAATAATTTAAATAGTGTTATGAAACTGTTAACGTCAATTACGATCATTTTATCTTTACCGACGATGGTTTCTAGTTTCTTTGGAATGAACGTAAAGGTTCCGTTTGAAGGGGAAGCCCACGGTTTTGTAATTGTACTCATCATATGTGTAACACTATCTTTCACGTTAGCTTTTGTTTTTTGGAAGAAACGTTACTTTTAACGATAAAAAGCTGCTCTAGCATAGTTATATAACTACGCTAGAGCAGCTTTTTTGCTATGAAATCTCAAATTTTGAATAGAATATAACTTGTACAATGTAATGTATATAAAGGGTATGTATTCCATATAAACCTTGTCCAATTAATGAAATGGGGTTAAAATTACATATTGTTAATGAAAAGTTGGAGGAAATACATCATGGAATTGTTTCAATTACCGAAAGCATTCCTGCAAATGAATACAATTTTTATCTCCATATTGATCGAAGCACTTCCTTTCGTGCTCATTGGTGTATTTATTTCAGGATTTATTCAAATGTTCGTGACAGAAGATATGGTAGCAAAATGGATGCCGAAAAACCGATTTCTGTCTGTTTTAGTAGCTACTTTTTTAGGGATGTTGTTTCCAGGTTGTGAATGTGGAATCGTTCCGATTGTAAGACGATTAATCGGAAAAGGGGTTCCGCCATATGCGGGGATTGCATTTATGTTAACTGGGCCAATTATTAATCCAGTTGTTTTATTTGCAACATACGTTGCCTTTGGAAGTAGTATGCACATGGTATGGTATCGTTCTATTGTAGCGATTATTGTAGCAATTATCGTTGGAATTATATTATCATTTATGTTTAAAGAACATCAATTAAGAGATGATCACTTCCCAGAAGTGAATCATAAGCGTCCATTACGTAAAAAAATGTGGGATGTATGTACGCATGCTGTTGAAGAATTTTTCTCGATGGGAAAATATTTAGTATTAGGTGCGTTAATTGCAGCTGCAGTTCAAACGTTCGTACAAACTTCAACACTTCTTGCTATAGGACAAGGGCCGTTCTCTTCACCAGCTGTTATGATGGGACTTGCTTATATATTATCACTTTGTTCAGAAGCGGATGCGTTTATTGCTTCATCATTCCAAAGTACATTTTCAACAGCATCACTTGTCGCGTTCCTTGTTTATGGACCGATGGTGGATATTAAAAATATGTTTATGATGCTTGCGACATTTAAAACGAAATTTGTAATTGTCGTTACAGTTACAGTTACACTCGTTGTTTATGCAAGCTCACTACTCATTTATGCGATGGGGTGGTAGGTTATGTTTCGAGCGTATATATTATTAGGTTTTACAATATTAATTGCGCAGCTTCATATTTCTGGTAACATTACGAAGTATATCAATATGAAGTATGCTTATTTATCAACAACAGCAGCAATTATTTTAGGTTTCTTAACGATTGTACAAATTATCGTCGTTTTCCAAAAAGAGCACCAAAAGGAAAAAGAAAAAAATGATTGCAGTTGTGACCATAGCCATTGCGGGCATGATCATTCAAAAGATGAGAATACATGGTGGAAAAAAGCATTTTCGTACTCCTTGTTTTGTTTTCCAATTATCTCAGGATTATTTTTCCCGATTGCAACGTTAGATTCAGATATTGTTAAGGCAAAAGGATTTCATTTTCCTGTTGCACAAGCAGAAAGTAAGGATCCATTTATGACAAGACAATTTCTAAGACCTGATACGAGCATTTATTACGGGAAAGAAGGATACCGCGGTGTAATGGAAAAAGGGAAGAAAGAGTTTGTTACGAAAGACAATATTAATTTGAAAGACGAAGACTTCCTAAAGGGTATGGAAACAATTTATAATTATCCTGGCGAGTTTACTGGGAAAAAATTATCTTTTAAAGGGTTTGTTTTTAGAGATGATTCTTCTAAAAAAGAACAATACTTCTTATTCCGTTTCGGTATTATACATTGCGTAGCAGATTCTGGTGTGTATGGTATGTTAGTGAAAAAACCAGAAGGTGTAGAGTGGAATAATGATGACTGGATTCAAGTAGAAGGAGAGATAACTACTGAGTTTTATCAGCCGTTTCATGCGAATATTCCTGTATTAGAAGTAACAAAATGGAATAAAGTTGAACAGCCGAAAGAACAATATGTATTTAGAGGAGCCGATTGATAAAATCGGTTCTTTTTTGTGGACTAAAAGTTCTGAATGTTGTTAATATTAAACGTGTAGTTCATTTCGTATAGTGAGTATTGAAATATTAGGGATAAATCATTAAAGGGGTGATAACAATGACAGAAGTAAAAGGAAAAACTGCTAATGAGTCAAGAGTGTTCAAAACGAGCCGAGTATTCCCAACGGATTTAAATGATCATAACACGCTATTTGGTGGAAAGATATTAGCGGAGATGGATATGGTTGCTTCTATTTCAGCATCCAGACATTCAAGAAAGGAATGTGTCACAGCATCTATGGATTGGGTCGATTTCTTACATCCTGTTCGTTCTTCAGATTGTGTTAGTTATGAATCTTTCGTAATTTGGACGGGAAGAACTTCGATGGAAGTATTTGTGAAGGTAGTGGCTGAAGATTTAATTTCAGGTGAGAAGCGTATAGCAGCAACGTCATTCGTTACTTTTGTTGCACTTAGTAAGGAAAATAATCCAATTCCTGTACCGCGTGTTATTCCTGAAACAGAAGAAGAGAAAGAATTACATCGTATTGCTGTCTTACGTGCAGAACAGCGTCATATACGTAAGGCGGAGAGTAAGAAAGTAGCCACATTGTTAACCTTTTGAGATGAATATTTAGCCATTTAAGTTACTATAGCAGGCGGAAATGGTTTTAAAATGAAAAGCGGACACCTAAAAATAGGTGTCCGCTTTTATAGTTTTTTCATCCACATATCATATGACAGTAGCTACTTAGCAGAAGCAAGCAGCACCGACGATGATTAAGAGGATAAATAATACGACTAATAGCGCAAATCCATTACCATGTGCGAAGCCCATTGTTATTTCCTCCTTTTATTTTAAGATACAACATACAATATGCAAATGAGCTATTGTTTGATATGGACATATATCATGTAATGACATATTTTCTTGAATGATAATGTAATAAAAAAGGGAAGATATAGAAATAACAGTAAGTGGAGAAAGGAATTTATCCATGAGGCACTTTTTCGCTATATTTCTTTGTTTAATAGGTGTATTCATTTGGATGAACATCGATGTGGAAATGGGGAAGGAAATGGCTAGTGAATATGAATTAGGACAAGATCGATTAGGTGAATTTCAACTATATACGAACGGTGAAGAGTTATATAGAAAATTATTTGAGGATATAAACGATGCAGAAAAGTATATATATATCCATTTTTATATTGTAGGAAAAGATGAAATAAGCCAAGAATTTTTACAGTTATTAGAGAACAAAGCATCTAGCGGAGTAGAAGTGAAATTGTCAGTCGATCGGATAGGCGGATATAAGCTGAAGAAAAAGGTAATTAGCCGATTAAAGGAAAACGGTGTGAAGTTTACATTTAGTAAAAAACTGAAACTGAAAAATGTGTTCTATTCTTTGCATCAACGGAATCATAGACGTATTGTTACGATAGATGGAAAGGTATCATACGTTGGTGGCTTTAATATCGGAAAGGAGTACCTTGGACAAGATCCGAAGTTTGGGCCATGGCGTGATTATCACGTGCGCATCCATGGTGATGGTGCATCGGATATGGAAAGAAAGTTCGCCGAAGATTGGAAAGAAGATACAGGAGAAAAAATGCCTATACATGAAAGTATACCTACATTAGGGAATGTGAAATATCAATATTTATTTTCAAATGGAAAAGGCTTATGGAAAAAGTATGGGGCACTTTTAAAGAAGGCTAAAAAGTCTTTAATTATCGCTACACCATATTTTGTACCAAGTAAAGAAATGGTGAAAGAGTTAAAAGCTGCATTGAATCGTGGTGTTAACGTAAAAATTCTCGTGCCATTTAAAAGTGATGCCATAATGTTAAAACAAGCTGCCTATCCATATTTGAAAGATATGTTACATGCTGGAGCGGAGATTTATCAATATCGAAATGGATTTTTTCATGGGAAAGTAACAATCATTGATGGAGAAATTGTTGATATTGGGACAGCGAATTTTGATAATAGAAGTTTTTATTTAAATTGCGAGTCTAACTGTATCATATATGATAAAACAGTTGTTGATGAAGTATGGAGTCGATTACAGGTAGACTTTCATAAATCAAAACGATTTTCTGAAGAAGATTTTGAGAAAATTAGTAGATGGGATTGGTTTTTAGCAAGAATAGCGAATGTTTTAGCATCATATTTATAGAGCATATGGACAAAAGAGAAGGGAGGCGCTTTAATGGACTGTATGAAAGAATTAATGAGATATAGTTATATGCTAATATATGAGGTTGGAGAGTATGCTGGAAAGGTTAGAGACGAAGAATTAAAAAATCTATTACAGCACCATTTACCATATATGTTACAAGCATATAATGAACAAGTAAATTTTCAAGAAGGAGAGAATGTGCAGCATATAACCTGTGAAACAACGGAGTTTGATTTGCATGAAATGGAAAAGGAAACAGTTAGTAAATATACAGGGGACATTCATATTGCAACCTGTTATATTGCGCACTTGAAACGATTAGCTTTAAAGTTTGCTCAAGTTGCAGTGGAAGTTGCTAATCCGGAGTTTCGCTCATTTTTGGAAAATTGTTTCCTGAAAATGAACCGTTATGCTTATAGTGTGTGGCAATATGTTATGAAGAAAGAATATAAGATTACAGATCTATATGAAAATGAAAAGTTTGCATGAGAAACTAAGGCGGAATGGTGTGCGCCTTAGTTTTTTTACGTCCATTGAGAGAAAAAAACTAGTTTTATTGTGTATCAATTGGAAATGAAATATATAAATTAAAATTAGGTTTTGTTATCAGAAAATTTACAAAAATTTACCGTATATTTACTGTTTTTCAATCTCTCCTTTAAAAATAGAGAGTAATATGAGGTTGTACATATTCTATCACAAGGAGGAAACGCAAATGAACAAATGGGTTAAATCATTAACTGCTATGACACTTGCAAGTTCTTTATTAATGGTAGGTTGCAGTAAAGGTGAGGACAAGAAGAAAGAAGACGACACAACAACACAACAAGAGGACAAAAAGGATAAAGAAACAAGTGGAACCGAGAAGTCTACTGATTCTAAAGAAAAGAAATAAAGTAATAATAAAGCTTCCTCTCATATGTGAGGAAGCTTTTTGATTGTAAATTAACAGAGATTATTGAAAAATAGAAAGAGAATGAAAGAGGGGGGAAAACAAATGAAAGTATGTATATTGGGAGCAACAGGGCGAGTAGGTTCAAACATAATAAATTTAGCATTAAAGGATTCAGCTGAAGTGACTGCATTAGCACGTGATTTAAATAGAATAGAAATACATCATGAAAGGTTACGAGTGATAGAAGGTAATGTATTGAATGAAAATGATATAAAGAAAGCGATAGAAGGAAGCAATATAGTAATTAGTGCACTTGGAACGGATCAAAATGGAACATTAGCGAAGAGTATGCCACAAATTATAAAGCAAATGGAAGAAGCAGGGGTTCATAAAATTATTACAATAGGAACAGCCGGTATTTTACAAGCAAGAGCAAATCCAAATTTATATCGTTTCCAATCAACGGAATCCAAAAGGAAAACGACAACAGCAGCAGAAGATCATTTGGCTGCATATAAGGTACTAAGTAATAGTAATAATTTATGTTGGACAGTTGTTTGTCCGACACATTTAATAGATGGTGAGGCGACAGAGGTATATCGAACTGAAAAAGATATATTGCCAGAAGGTGGATCAAAAATTACAGTGGGTGATACGGCACACTTTGCATGGGATCTATGTAAGAAAAACATATATGAAAATAGGCGAGTAGGTATTGCATATTAAAAAACCATCCCGAATTCGGGATGGTTAAAAGATGATATAACATACGAAGATGATAATCATAATGATTTGGAGAATTGCTTTCGCTACTGTACTGCTTAAAAAACCAACTACAGTAGCGACTCCAACTAGAAAGGCATCTTTTGGCGCTTTTTTATGCACTAGTTCTGTTATAAATACTGATAAGAACGGTATGATAATAAGTCCGAATGGTGGGAAGAAAAACGATCCAACAATGATAGAAATCATTCCGACACGTTCGCCCCATTTAGAACTACCGTATTTTTTTAAGAAATATCCATTTGCAATAAAATCAGCAACGAAAATGAAAAGAGTGAAAATGACTTGAATAATCCAAAAAGAAGTTGTTAATTCTCCTCCATTTATACCGAAATGGTAAATCAAATATCCAGCCCAGACAGCTAGTATGCCAGGGATAATTGGATAAATAAAGGCGAGAAATGAAACAATGAAACAGGCAATGATACAAATTGTTAGTAAAACAGTCACTTTATAGCTCCTTTTTAATATCTAGTTTATGTACAGCAACTTTTTTGACTTGATGTCCATCAAGTTCTAATACTTTAAATTGAAAACCAGCGTATTCAATGGAATAGCCAGCTTCAATATTTAAATCAACTGCTTGAGAGAGAATCCACCCTCCGATTGTATCTAAATCACTATCATCAATATGTAGGCCAAACATATCATTTACTTCAGAAATAAGTACCTTTCCATCTACAACAGTAAGCTTAGGTGTACGCTTTTCAATCATAGGTGGTTCATCCGCATCGAATTCATCTTGAATTTCTCCAATGATTTCTTCAAGAATATCTTCCATCGTTAAAAGTCCGGCAGTGCCACCATATTCATCCATAACGATTGCCATCTGAACGCGATTTTTTTGAAGGTGGACTAACGTTTTACGAATTGGAACTGTTTCAAATACAGTTAGAACAGGATGTATATAAGATTCAAGTGGTTTATAAATACCTTTCGTTTGATCATGGAATACTTCTTTCGTATTGATCATCCCAATGATATCATCTTTATCTTTTTCAATGATTGGATAGCGTGTATATTTTTCAGTAGCGACGATATCCATATTTTCTTCTAACGTATTTTCAGTAGATAAGCAAATCATTTCGGTACGAGGAACCATAATTTCTTTCGCAACTCGATCATCAAATTCAAAAATGTTATTTACATATTTATATTCGGTTTGGTTTATTTCACCGCTTTTAAAACTTTCACCTAAAATGAGTCGCAATTCCTCTTCAGAATGAGCAAGTTCATTTTCTTTCGCAGGTTCTAATCCGAGTAGTTTTGTGAAAAATATAGCTGCACTATTTAGTAGCCAAATGAATGGATACATAATTTTATCAAATAAAATAAGCGGTCTTGCAAATTTGAGTGTGATTGCTTCTGCTTTTTGAATTGCGAAAGACTTTGGAACTAACTCACCTAATACAACGTGGAAAAATGTAATAACACTAAAAGCAATAACAAAAGATAAAGTGTTAGCCATTGTTCCAGTAATATTAATTTTTTCAAAGAGCGGTCGTAGTATATGCTCCACAGTCGGTTCACCAAGCCAACCAAGCCCTAAAGAAGTGATCGTAATTCCGAGTTGACAAGCTGATAAATAAACATCTAAATTAGATAGGACACTTCTTGCAGCTAAAGCTTGTTTATTACCTTCATTTGCAAGTTGGTCAATTCGACTTTTACGTACTTTTACAACAGCGAATTCTGATGCGACGAAAAAGCCAGAAATAAGAATAAGTACAAAGATGAGAAAAATATTTAATATGTCCAAGTGTGTTCTCTATTCCAAGGTTTGGAATAAAGATGTCACCTCCTGCAATTATGTTATACTTTTATAATAAATCCAAATGAAAAGAATAGTCAAAGGAAAAGGGTAAATATTGGTATGTTTCTGTAATAGTTTTTGAATTTGCTGTTATTTTGTCCGCTATACAAAAGGAATAACCCCCTACTTTTAGATTATAGAGGGTAATTTCAAATTAAGGTTTTGGAACACTTCTTGTTAAAGTGTATGACTGTTGCTTGGAGTAGTTTGTGGTCCATAGTGTTTGAAGAAAAGAAAGTATGCTATATGGGATATAGAGTAGTAATAAGCCGATTGTAACAATTATGGGTGAATTTCCGCCAAATTGAACGATAAATTGCAACAGTCCATTTGCATGAAAAACGCATTCCATAAAAACGAATGAAAGAATAATGGAACCTAAAATTGATTTATGATTCGAAGTAAGCGCTAAAAACAATGTATCTACAAGAAAAGAATCATGTTTTATTTCATATTCATTTGTGTTTTTTAAGAAAGGAAGCCATTTTTTTACTGCTTGCATAACGATAATCATGGAAGTACTACATATGATGATAAAAGATGAGTAGTAAGGAAGGCTTATAAATTGTGCGACGTATAGAAGTAGTAATAAGACTGAACATTGTAATACTACAGTGCAAAAAGAGTAAGGAATCCAATTCAATAGGGTAGTAAACTTTTTAAAGGAGTTAGGTAATTTGAAAAATAAATGGCCGATACCCAAACTTATGAAAAATCCGATCGCAAGGGTAAAAGTAAAACGAACAATCGATATAAAATATATTTCCCATATGTAAGGGAATAATGGTGTTGAATGATTAGAAGTATGTACCATTTGGTTTGCTGAGAAAAAGATAGATTCATGCATCCAATCAACCTTTGGAATTGATAAAGAAGAAAGCTGTGCGAAGTTTTGAAAAATGCTAATAAAGCCATTTTGATAAGAGTAATTGTGTGTAATAAAAAGAGCTGGAATTGGACTTATGGCAAAAATAACAATAACACCAATTATTAATTTGTATATATGTGAGCGTAATAAGGACATATAACCACCTACTCTTGGAATATTCAGAAAATTCTTATTCTTATTTTAGCCGTTTTTGGAGCAAGTTACAATATATTTTTCTTTACGTATCGGTACATGGATAGTTTTAAATTCTTTTTAGAAATCTATTTTATGTGTGGAATATAAAGCAGAAACGGGTATGTAACAGTACAAATACAAAAAGCGTGAACAGTTTTGCGTTTTCACACTTTTTGTATGGAATGAAGAGAAATGTAGGGAAGTGTCGAAAGGATTAAATAGATTTTTTTAATTTGAAAGTGATACCATATAATTAAACGGTGTTTAAATCTTTGTTTAACTAATGAATTCTAGAGGGGGGATATAAATTGGAGGGAAATGAAAACGTATCAACGAAAGAAAAGATTTTAAATACAACATTGGAATTAATTAAAAAAGAAGGTTTTGAAAGGGTAACGATAAGAAAAATTGCAGCATTGTCAGATGTAAATATTGCGCTTGTAAATTACCATTTTGGTTCAAAAGAAAAGTTGATTAGTGAGACGATTAGAGTCTTATTAATTAGCTTTCAAGGCACTTTTTCTATTTTAGATAATATTACAGTGCCAGCAAAAGAAAGATTAAAAATATTTTTATTGGATTATGTACTAGTAATTCGGCAATATCCGGAGTTAGTTAGGAAGATTATTGCAATGGGAACTACGGTATTTACATCTCAATACGAATATGGGGATTTTTTGAAGAGGCTAGGTTTTAGTAAAGTGAAGAATATTTTGAGCGAAATAACAAATGAAACGGATCAGGAAATTTTAATGATGATGACAGTACAAATATTTGGATCCATTTTTCTTCCCACATTAATGATGCCAATTCTCGAATCAGGGGCAGATATAAAAGTACCATCTGTAGAAAAACAGATTGATTTCCTATTTGAACGCTATTTTTATAAAAATTGAGATAGTGGGTGATAGAGGTGGCTAGTTTCTTTAGAAAGCATTGGTGTGATATAGGGTTAGTTGTCGCTGTTGTTGTCGTTGTTTGTTTAGTCGCGAATTTGGGAGAAATGAGTGAAATAAAAGTACTGTTATGGTTAAGTTTTGTGGCCATTTTAGTGCATCAATTTGAAGAGTATCGTTGGCCAGGTTATTTTGCTGGTCTGTTTAATGTAGTTATATTTAAAAGTGATATAGCAGATCGCTATCCATTAAATACGCAATCTGCTATGGTAATAAATATTTTGATTGCGTATGTTTTTTATTTACTCCCGGTTTTCTTTCAAAATATAATATGGCTTGGGTTGGCACCTATTTTAATGGGATTTTTTCAATTCATATGGCATGGTATTTTTGCGAATATAAAAGCTAAAACCATATATAATCCGGGATTAGGTGCGGTTGTATTACTACATGTTCCAATTGGTTATGTATATATGAGATATATTCTTTTACACAATCTGGCTACAAATTTGGATTGGTTATTTGGGGTGATCTACTTTCTAATAGCTACCTATTTTTTAATTATAAAAGGAAATATGTTAATGAAAAGTAAGGAGACAAATTATTACTTTTCTAAAAAACAATTAGGTCCGTACAATGATACGTTGAAGTGATTCAGAATTCAGAGAGAGGGTTTTGGATGCGGAAGAAAGTGCAAGTGAAGGATTCATGAATAAATTATGACAAGAAAATGAATAATTTTCAGAAAAATAAAATAAATTATTTATTTTTTTCTGAAAATATAATATAGTTATGGCACAGAAAGTATTTTAATATAAGGAGGCTTTTTATGAGGATTAAAGGGAATTACGTGCCAAAAAGGGAAGTTTTACTGTGCTCAAGTTCGATTACGATAGGGGAGGCGTTAGAGCATTTAAATAAAACGGGGTATCGTTGTGTACCAGTTTTAGATGAAAAAAAGAGAAATTTTTAGGGAATATATATAAAGTAGATATTTTAGAATATAAAGGATCGCTTGATGAGAGTGTAATACATTTATTAAACGATAAAGAAGGATTTGTGAGAGAAGATTCATCTTTCTTTAAAGTATTTTTTACAATAAAAAAATTGCCATATTTATCAGTAGTTGACGAAAAAGGGGTTTTCCTTGGAATTTTAACGCATAAAAAAGTTTTTGAGTTATTAGAGGATGCATGGGGCGTTCACTCTAGTAAATACTCTGTCATGATTGGAACGCAAGACTATAATGGCGCAATCCAAAAGTTATCGACAGTTTTAAAGAAATACACTGGTATTCAAAGTTTGATGACTTTTGATAATGATGCCTTATTAGTTCGTAGAATTATGTTTACATTAGGAGAAGAGTTTAACGACGGTGAATTAGAGACATTATTGAAAGATTTAGAAGATCACGGATTTAGAGTTGTGTATGTGGAAGAGATGAAAAATCCACGTGAAGTTGAAACGATAGAGTAACATACAAAAGCCATCTAATTATCTTGGATGGCTTTTGTTATGTTACGTGTATAAAATTATTTGAAAATAACGATAGGATAATAGGTGAGATTATAACAATATTTGTGTAAGAGAATAAAAAATGTAGATAATTTTGATTTTCAAAAAAATCAATTTGAAAATATGTTTTTATTTTGCAACTAAATATGTTACTATATGTGTGATAAAAACAAAGAGGTCTGACAACTACACTCCACGTAATAACACTCTAATGATTTAAAAATTCAAAAAAATCAAAATTCAAAAATAACAATTATATTAATGATTAGAGTAAAAATAAGGGGAATGGAGAAATTATGGAGAAAGACACTGCTTTGTAAGGGGCATATTTTATCATCTTGAGCAGAGAGGAGGATGCATAGCATATTGTAAAATATAGAGATAAACAATGGAAAAGTGCTATGCAAATGAAGAGCATGAAGGGACGTTTAAGGCCAGGTGATACGGTAGCAATTGGTTTAATGCTATTTGCATTATTTTTAGGAGCAGGAAATTTAATTTTCCCGCCAGTTTTAGGTCAACAAGCAGGAGAGAATGTTTGGATTGCTACAATAGGATTCCTTGTAACGGGAGTCGGATTACCCCTACTAGCTGTAACAGCTGTCGCGTTTGTAGAGGGGGACTTGAAAGCGCTGTCTTCTAGAGTCCACCCTATATTTGCGTTTATTTTCCCATTGATTAGTTATTTAGCAATTGGACCATTTTTCGCGATTCCGCGTACTGGAGCTGTTTCGTTTGAAATGGGTATGAAGCCGTTTTTATCAGAGGCAATGGTTTCAGAGTGGTACATGCTATTTCTTTTCACGATAGTTTTCTTCGGAATAACGTGGTATTTATCATTAAATCCATCTAAATTAGTGGATTGGTTCGGAAAGTTTCTTACGCCACTATTGGTATTAATTGTCGCTGTTATTGTCGGAAAGGCAATTATTGATCCAATTGGAGAGCCGGCTGCGCCGTTAGCTGCTTACAAAGAAAATGCTTTCTTTGGTGGATTTATTCAAGGATATTTAACGATGGATGCAATTAGCGCCCTCGTATTCGGAATTGTCGTTGTACAAGTTATCCGCTCTAAAGGGATAAAAGAGAGTAGTCAAATTGCAAAAATAACAGTAGTATCAGGTATTATTGCTGTACTTGGTTTAACGTTAATCTATTTATCACTTGCTTATCTTGGTTCAACAAGTACATCACTTGGTGTCTCAGAAAACGGTGGTCTTATTTTAACGAATGTTGTAAATGAGCTATATGGGACGAGTGGTAAAATTTTATTAGGGCTTGTTATTATACTCGCTTGTTTAACAACTTCTGTTGGGTTAACATCTGCGTGTGCGGGTTTCTTTACAAACTTATTCCCAAAACTTTCGCATAAAACGATTGTAACAATGGTATGTGTATTTAGTTTGATTGTATCTAACCTAGGTTTAACACAATTAATCGCAGTAACATTACCTGTGTTAATGATCATTTATCCAGTTGCAATTGTATTAATCGTACTTTCGTATTTCCATAAGTGGATTGGGAAGCGTAATACAATTTATATTGGAGCTATTTTAGGTGCATTGTTAATTAGTTTCTTTAACGGTTTAGAAAGTGCGAATATTAAAATTGACGCGATTTCTAATGTACTACAAATGTTACCGTTATATAACGAAGGAATCGGATGGTTAATTCCATCATGTATTGGCGGGATTCTCGGTTTCTTCTTCTATAAATCAAATGAATCAAGTGAATTCCAAAAGAAAGGTGCTTAGGCACCTTTCTTTTTTTGAAGGGGATTTTTGTATTTTGTCTAAGTAATAATTGGGAGGAATGATAAAATGGCTAATTTTGAAGATTTTTTAAATTTGGATTTGAGAATTGGAACTGTAATACATGCTGAGGAATTTAAAGAAGCGAGAGTACCAGCGATTAAACTAGAAATTGATTTTGGAGAAATTGGGATAAAGCAATCAAGTGCTCAAATTACGAAAAGGTATAGTCCAGAAGATTTAGTCGGTCAACAAATCGTTGCGGTTGTAAACTTTCCACCGAAGCGTGTAGCTGGATTCAAATCAGAAGTGCTTGTGCTTGGCGGCGTTCCTGAAGCTGATGATGTTGTGTTGCTTCAGCCTAATATGGAATTACCAAATGGAACAAAAATTAGCTAGGGTGAAGGTAGGGGCTAATATGGATATCGGACGAGAATATTTACAATGTGCGATTTCGAACTTTAAAGCAACAAAGAAGCAAGGGGAACGGGCACTTTCTCAATTATCATACGAACAAATACAATGGTCTTCTCATGAAGAAACAAATAGTATAGCGATTATTATAAAGCATCTGCACGGTAATATGCGTTCTAGATGGACGGATTTTTTAACATCTGATGGTGAAAAAGTTGATCGTGACCGAGATGGTGAATTTGAAGGAGGCTATTCTTCAAAGGAGGAAGCCCTTGCAGCGTGGCAAGAAGGATGGGAATACGTTTTTAATACGATGAATACGATATTGCCGGAACATCTATTGAAGACGGTATACATTCGTGGTGAAGCTCATACGGTCCTGCAAGCAATTGAAAGGCAAATTTCTCATTATGCATTGCATATTGGACAGATTATTTACATCGGTAAAATGTTAAAAGAAAATGAGTGGCTATGTTTAAGCATTCCTAAAGGACAGTCAACTCGTTATGTAGAGAAAAAACGTTCAACATAATAATATGAAAGAAATCGATATAAAATAGGAAGCAAAAAAATAAGCCAAATGATAGATGGCTCCGTAAGCATAAGAATGCTACCAACAATAAGGCCGTATATAATAAGAAAGAAACAAAAAAGTGTATTCATAGGGATAAAACGTGGGATGAAAAGTTGTTCCTTCTTAAAACAACTGTTGTGAAATAAATAAAAATGGAAGTACCGTGTAGTGGTAATAAGGTCTTTCTTTCGTGTAATTCTTTTTCTACATGTATGACAAATGAACGGTGGTTGCATTTCGTTACGCTCCATTTTTTATTTTCATAATAATGTGAGACAAAAGTAGGTACAAAGTGTATGTTCCTATATACGCTCCTGCAATAAGGAAAAATGGATTCAGTAAAATTCCATGAATGCTCGTCATAAAAACTAAATCCTGTATTAAAACATCGTATATATTAATGGAAATAATTGTACCGAGTACATACAGTGCCAAGTACGCAGAAATATGTAGCACAATAGAGACTTTTGGATGCTTAGCGGACAAATAAAAAATGAATGATAGAGCGATTGGTAATATTCCTATTAATAGTTTCAATTCATTTCACCTCATTAACAATATAGCCGAAATTTTAACGGTCTATTCTCTAGGGCTTGTACATAACTTGAAATAGAGAGGTGATAGTATGAATCGGGGCTTTTTTTTTATGAAGTTTACAAGCATGCGTAAGTTAGTTTTATTTGTTATTACTACAGTGCTAGCGACTTTTTTTCTTATTAGTATGATGGTAACCTCTATGAAAGAGACGAAGTCAACGTATTTATATAATTGGTTAAATGAGTTATCGATGAATGGTTACATGTATGTACTTGGAAAAGAGAATCATTATTTTACACAGGAGTATCGAAATTTGAATCAAGATTTTTCAATTTCTTCTTTTCTCTTTTCTATGGCTACAAATATTCGCTTTAATGATGTACGCAGTTTTGTCGGGAAAGAGCTCCCTGGGTTTGGTAAGTACGATACAGAAATTGTTATTGCGGGTGAGGGTACAAATTATTCTAACTTACCGATAGAGTCGAGTGTCCCTCTTGAAGAAGTAGTGAAGGAACGGACCAGTGGAACTGGACAAGCACCTAAACAAGATACGAATAAAGAGAAAAAACAGCCGTCCCAAACGACCGGGAAAAGACAAGTTGCGTTTATTTATCATACACATAGCTGGGAATCCTATTTACCTTTACTTAACTTAACGAATGACCCGAATCCGAATAAAGCAACGAGTTCTGTATCGAATATTTCTATATTAGGAGACCGTTTCCGTGAACAACTAGAAGGGGAAGGGATTGGAGCTACTAACGATAAGAGTGATGTTGGTCAAAAGTTAATAAGTAAAGGTTTAAACAGTAATAGTTCGTATAAGATGTCTCGAGAAATTGTGCAGCAAGCTATGGCTGGAAATAAAGGTCTTCAATACTTTTTTGATTTGCATCGTGATAGTGCCCGAAAGAATGTAACGACAAAAACAATTGGAGATAAATCATATGCAAAGCTTGCATTTGTAGTAGGGAAAGGAAATAAAAACTATGAAAAAAACTTACAATTAGCGACAGCTTTACATGAGGCAATTAATAAGAAATATCCAGGAGTGAGTCGTGGGGTCATTCAAAAAGGGTTCCAGACAGGAAATGGAATCTATAATCAGGACCTATCAGGACAAGCGATATTAATAGAAGTTGGCGGTGTAGATAATACAGAGGAAGAATTGAATCGATCAATTGATGCACTTGCTAAAGCATTTGGTGAATATTTTTGGCAGGCAGAAAAAGTGAATGGATAAAGTGAAATTTAAATTGGTGAGAGACCTCACTTGATGAGGATGAGTTCACAGTATTTTTGAAAAAACGTAAGTGTAATGCTTGCGTTTTTTCTTTGTAATGATGAGACGTCACAGAATAGACATAATTTGTCGTTGTTATAGTAATATCGAAATTTGTCAATTTATAGTAGGAGATTTACAAAGGGATTTTCGGGAAAGTAGAGAAAATCTTTTTATAAGGAAAACTTTTTATTATGAAACTGGTAGGGTGATTGAAGTGATTAGGGAGATCGAAATAGAAGATGCATCATCATTTTTGCAATTAAGTAAGCAATTAGATGAAGAAACGAAGTTTATGTTATATGAACCAGGAGAAAGAAAAACTACAGCTGAGCAACAAGAAAAAATGATCCATCGATTTATAGAAAATGAATATGCAACAATATTTGTAGCAGTTGAAGATGAGAGGATAGTAGGTTTTATATTAGTGAATGGAAATAACATTCAAAGAAAGAGGCATGTGGCGACCATTGTAATTGGTATTTTGCAAGAGTATAACGGGCGAGGTATTGGGACGAAATTGTTTAAAGAGGTTGAGAAGTGGGCAAAATTACATGATGTATGGCGTTTAGAATTAACAGTAATGGCCCACAATACAAGAGCTCAGGCACTATATAAAAAAGCTGGATTTGAGAAAGAAGGTGTCAAAAAAGCTGCTCTTATTATCGATGGAAAGGGCATCGATGAGTATGAAATGGCCAAATTATTAAAATAAGAGGTCGTTATATGAAAAAAAGATGGGCACTACTTGGTATTGTAGCTGCAATAATTATTATTGGAGTAGCAGGAATCAATTATAAAATGTATAAGGATAAGCAGGCGCGGGAAGTAAGTGTAAATAGCATATTTCCGAAAGCGAAAGAAACGATTGCTAATATGGATGGGGATATTGCGGTAATTAATAATCCGAATTCAATGCTTGTACTTGTAAATAAAAGTAGGCGTTTACCCGATGGGTATAGACCGCCAGATTTAGTTATTCCGAAAGTGCGCTACTCTAGTGAAGGTGATCAAGAAAAGAAAAAGATGAGAAAAGAGGCAGCGAGGGCGCTTGAGGATATGTTTCAGCAGGCTGACAACGAGCGTATTTTTCTTTTTGCAGTTTCTGGATTTAGATCTTTTGATCGACAAAAAGCATTAAATACGATGTATAAAAAACAAGACGGGGAAGCAAAAACAGCAATGTCTAGCGCGGTTCCTGGCACAAGTGAGCATCAAACTGGACTAGCTATGGATATTACGTCTCAATCTGCTAAATTTCAGTTAGAGACAGTTTTTGGGGAAACGAAAGAAGGTCAGTGGCTTTCTGAAAATGCTCATAAATTTGGTTTTGTGGTTCGATACACAAAAGCGAAAGAAACGATTACGGGCTATCGGTATGAACCATGGCACGTAAGGTATGTGGGAAATCCACAAGCTACATATTTGTATGATAATCAACTGACGCTTGAAGAAGTAACAGAGTGAACAATTGAGGGGAGAGACGTACAATGACGATGTTATATAAGAAAAAAGTACATGCATATATTACAAGAGAAAAAGAGGGGGTTATGCAATTACTTGTTTTTAAACATCGTGATATACATGAAGCTGGTATTCAAGTGCCAGGGGGAACGGTTGATGAAGGTGAAACGTTAGAAGCGGCTATATTGCGTGAAGTACAGGAAGAATCCGGATTGCGTCATTTATGCATAGAGCGTTTTTTAGCAGATTACATTATACATATGAAAGAAAAACAGGAGTATGAAAAACGCCACTTTTTCCATGTAACTTTACTAACAGATGTAAAGGATACTTGGGAACATATTGTAAGTGCTGGTGAGGAAGATAAAGGATTAGTATTTTGCTACGAATGGGTTGATATTGCAAAGTGCCCTGAATTAGCTGGGAAACAAGGTGAGTTTTTACATTTGTTCGATGAAGTATACGCACAGTAATGTAAGAGTCTGAAGCGAAGGTTAATCCGTTTCAGACTATTTTTATTTTTCGGGAAATTAAAGGTGTTTAAATAAGGAAATTGAATTTCTTTAAAGGGATATTAATTTAGGATGTGTTGAGGTGAAAAAATGAAAAAGTAAGGGTTATATGCTAAAAAAGTTCATATAAGGGAGAATATAAATGGAAATTCAGTTTAATCCAATTTTAAAAAAGGAATTAACAATTCAAGATATTCAAAATGAAATGGAATCTGGAAAGCTAACTTCAAAAGAGCTAGTGATGTATTATCTCTATAGAATCGCAAAGTATGATCAAGACGGGCCGAAAATCAATTCAATTTTAGAAATCAATCCAGATGCTATTTTTATTGCAGAAGCGTTAGATCATGAAAGAAAGACAAAAGGTGTAAGGGGACCATTGCATGGAATACCTGTTTTGCTTAAGGATAATATTGAAACGAATGACTCCATGCATACAAGTGCAGGTACAATAGCTCTAGAACAAAATATAAGCAGTGAAGATGCATTTCTCGTTACTAAACTGCGAGAAGCAGGGGCAGTGATAATAGGAAAAACGAATATGACAGAATTAGCAAATGCAATGTCTTTTGAAATGTGGGCTGGATATAGTGCAAGAGGTGGTCAAACAATTAATCCATACGGAACGGGTAAGGATGGTATGTTTGTTGGGGGCTCAAGTACAGGCTCTGCGATAGCAGTTGCCGCTAACTTTACAGTAGTATCTATTGGGACAGAAACCGATGCTTCTATTTTGAGCCCCGCTGTTCAAAACTCTGTAGTTGGCATTAAACCGACTGTCGGTCTAATTAGTCGTAGAGGAATTATTCCATTCACTTATTCGCAAGATACAGCTGGACCATTTGCTAGAACAGTAACCGATGCTGCTATTTTGCTAGGGAGTTTAACTGGAGTGGATGAGAAAGATGTAGTTACTCGAAAAAGTGAAGATAGGGCATATCGGGATTATACATTTTATCTTGATGCAAATGGTTTAAATGGAGCGAAGATTGGTGTGTTTAACGATGCACCAAAAGATTATTACGAAAATGGTGAGTATGATGAAATCTTGTTTAAGGAAACGATCCAAGTATTACGTAATGAAGGAGCGACAGTAGTAGAAAATATTGATATTCCTTCTTTTCATAGAGAATGGAGCTGGGGAGTTCCGCTTTATGAGCTGAAGCATAGTTTAGATAACTATCTTTCTAAATTACCTTCTACTATTCCGGTACATTCTATTTCGGAGTTAATGGAGTTTAATAAAAACATAGCAGAAAGAGCATTAAAATATGGACAAATTAAGTTAGAGGGAAGAAAAGATTTTCCTAATACGTTACGAAATCCAGAATATTTAAATGCGAGATTAGAAGATATATATTTTTCTCAAGAACAAGGCATTGATTTTGCATTGGAAAAATATAATCTTGATGCGATACTGTTTCCTTCCTATATAGGTTCTACTATATGTGCGAAAGCGGGTTATCCGTCTATAGCAATACCAGCAGGGTATATGGAAAGCGGGAGACCTTTTGGAATTACGATTGCAAGTACTGCCTTTAGTGAAGGGATATTAATTAAGCTAGCTTACGCTTTTGAACAGGCGACAAAACATAGAAAAATCCCGAACTTGTCATGAACAGAATAAACAAAAAGGACAGGGAATTCCTGTCCTTTTTGCTGTGTTGACTACAGTGATAGATTATTCTACTCTGGTTTATAATATTTTAATAAACTGAAAGATAAACAAGCGGAACATAAAATAAGAATAGAAGCGATTATATAAATTGTACGGACACCGAACATATCAGTAATAATGCCAACGCTAAGCATAGAAAGACCAGAAGCTGTTGAAAGAAGGGCGCCATGTGCTGTATACATTTTTGATAATAAAGAAGGGGCGACACTTGATTGTAAAACTGTCGTTTGAGAAATATCTCTAATTTGATAACATGGTCCCATTAGAACACATAGAAAAAGCGCAATAAATCCGCTGCTCGTCATACCATATAAAAATGTAAGAATGCTAAACATAAGAGAGCCAATCGACATGGATCGTATTAAATTGTTTTGAATATAGGAACTCATTTTCCATGCTAATAGACCACCGATTAACGTACCAACATAATAACTTGTATTAATATATCCCCACCATTCTTCGCTTTTATGAAGAATAGACGTAACATATGCCATTGTAATAGCACCAATCCATATTGTCCCTGCGAAAGTTTCAATTAAGTCCATATATGTAACGGTACGGAGAGAAGGATTTTGAAATAAGAGTTTCCAACCTTCCGATAAAGCAGTACTTTTTGAAGAGGGAGGGTCTGCTATTCGTTCAGTATGTATGTTATGTAATGAAAAGTGTAATGCAATGCATCCAAAAATCATCAACATGTTATTAATCATGAGTGTAGATGTAGCGCCAATGAGAAGAACGCTAACACTCGTAAATGAATAAGCGGCGGCTTGCGCAATTTGTGTTGAAAAGGAAAAGATACTATTTACTTTTACTAATTTTTCTTTTGGTGTAAGGCGAGGAAGAATGCTGTATAGTAATGGAGCACTCCATCCACTACATAATGAAATGAAAAAAATAAAAGTTAATAGAGCTATAATGTTTGTGGATAAGACCGGAAATAAAATCATTAATAATAGTAAAAAGACTGTTTTTAGCCATTGTAGCGTATATAACAACGTATAAGGTGGAAAACGATTTACTATAAGAGGTGCAGAGATGTTAGCAATTAGATTTGTGATAACTTGTAATAGTGGAAAAAGAGCAGTAATAGTAGCTGATTTAGTTGCTATATAAATATGAGTTGTAATAATCATTACATATACGATGTCAGCAAGAGTAATGCATATTTTGGAACCTAAGTAGTAAGTTAGTGAATGGTTTTTCAATAAGAATACCACCTCTAAAAAATAGTATTTAGTAATTAGAATAATTGTAGTTTAAAAATTAAAATTTTTAAAGAATTTCATTTTTTGTCACTTTTTGAAAGGAATTTTCATGTATAATGAAGAATATATTGATATAGTATTATATTAATAATCATTGTAACAGTGAATATGTACAATAGCTTGTAGCAAACGCCCAAGTGTAAGAAAGGGCGGATAAACCATTCTTTTCTTCATATACATATAGAAAATGAGAAAGAAAGTGAGGGTTGCATATGGCTGCTTGGGTAATTTGGTTTATAATAGCTGGTATTTTATTTATCGCAGAAATGTTGTCGATTACATTTTACATGCTTTGGCTTGGAATTGGAGCTGTTGTCGGAGGTCTTATTGCTTTGTTTGCTCCTGATGCACTACTGTTACAAGTTACTGTTGGTGCAATTGTAAGTTTAACTTTGACATTCTTTACGAAAAGAATTTCAAAAAACTTTCGAGAAGCAAAAGGTTTTACTGATACAGTAGATATGCTTGTTGGTAAAAAAGGGATTGTTATGCAAGCGATTACAAATGAAGCGAATGGGATTGTAAAGGTGGATGGAGATACTTGGACAGCTATTGCAGATTCTTCAATTGATGCTGGAGAAAAAGTCGTTGTTATAAAGAGGCATAGTACTATATTACAAGTGAAAAAGGAGAGTGAATAAATATGGTAGCATTAACGTTAACGATTATATTCGCACTAATTGTAGTTACATTTATCGCATTAACAATTAAAATTATTCCTCAGCAAAAAGTTGGGGTTGTTGAAAGATTTGGTAAGTTTCAACGTATCATGCACCCTGGGCTAAATATTTTAATACCAATTGTAGATCGTGTCCGTGTATATCATGACTTACGTATTCAACAAACGAATGTACCACCGCAAAAGGTAATTACGAAAGATAATGTTCAAGTAGAAATTGATACAATTATTTTCTATCAAATTGTTGAACCAGAACTTGCGACATATGGTATTTCAAACTATGAATATGGTGTTCGTAATATTACTTCAGCAACGATGCGTCAAATCATCGGTAAAATGGAACTAGATGAAACGTTATCTGGTCGTGAAAAAATTTCAACAGAAATCCGCTTAGCGCTTGATGAAGCAACAGAAAAATGGGGCGTACGTATTGAACGTGTCGAAGTTGTTGATATTAACCCGCCAAAAGATGTGCAAGCATCAATGGAAAAACAAATGAAGGCTGAGCGTAATAAACGTGCGATTATTTTAGAAGCTGAAGCAGCAAAACAAGATAAAGTTCTTCGCGCTGAAGGGGAAAAGCAAAGTAAAATCTTGATGGCTGAAGGGGATAAAGAAGCGCGTATTCGCGAAGCTGAAGGTTTAAAAGAAGCGAAAGAATTAGAAGCGCAAGGGGAAGCAAGAGCAATTGAAGAAATCGCAAAAGCAGAACAAAACCGTATTGAATTGCTTCGTGAAGCGAATATAGATGAACGTATACTTGCTTATAAATCATTCGAATCATTAGAAGAAGTTGCAAAAGGACCAGCAAATAAAGTCTTTATTCCGTCTAATGCAATTGAAACACTTGGTACTCTTGGGGCAATTGGAGAAATATTTAAAGAAAAACAAGCGAAGAAACTACCTTCAAATGATACAGGAAAAGAACAATAAAAGTGAGGAAGAGAAATGGGATACCATTTCTCTTTTTTTGTGCGTATATTCCGAAAAGCTTGTACATATCCATGTATAAAGAAGGTGATGCAGTGAAAAAGTATGCAACTCGAATACATGGGAAGAAACTGATTTCGTTACTCCTTTTATATGCGCTAATAGTAATTATGATAGCGTCGATTTTGACGTCACTTTTACATACAATGAAATCGAATTATGCGAATCAATGGTTTGGAAAAGTATCGATGCAAGGTTTTGTTCAAATGATAGAAAGTGAGAATCGCTATTACGGATTTGATTATTTTAAGCAGAATAAACGAGAGTCAGTTGGGAATTTAATGTTCTCTATTGCGACAGATTTGAAAATTAAAGATTTAAGAACATTTGTTGGTAAAGAAGTACCTGGTATGTCAAAGTATTATTCTAATATTATCGTAGCTGGGGAAGGGACAAACTTGACGAATATCCCAAATGAATCTAGTGTACCGATTGAAGAAGTAACGAAAGAGCGGGAAGTAGCAAAAGATAAAGTTACAGAAGCGGAAAAGAATAATCCGGTTCAGAAAAAGAACGGAGCGAAAAAAGGTGAGAGTGCAGTATATATTTATCATACACATAGCTGGGAATCCTTCTTTCCGCTATTACCAGGGGCTACCGATCCGTCAAGTCCAGATGTAAATGTGTCCTTATTAGGGAAACGTATGAAGGAGCAACTTGAAGGGCAAGGGATTCCAGTAATTCACGATAAAACGAATATGGGTGATTTATTAGCGAGTAAAAAGTGGGTATGGTATCAGTCATATAAAGCATCTCATGAATATGTAAAAGGAGCATTAGCACAAAATAATAAAATTGCGTTTCCGATTGATATACATCGTGATGATCAGCGTAAGAAAGTAACAACAAAAGTAATTAACGGAAAATCGTATGCAAGATTATATTTTATAATTGGGATGGAAAATGAAGGCCGTGCTGAAAATGAAAAAATTGCAAGAGCAATCAATAGTTATTTAGATGAAAACTACTACGGATTAAGTAGAGGGATTTTTCCAAAGTATAAAAAAGATGGAAATGGCGTTTATAACCAAGATTTATCGAAAAATGCGATGTTAATTGAAGTTGGTGGTGTTGATAATACGTTAGATGAATTATATAACACAATTGATGTGTTAACAGAAGCGTTTAGTAAATATTATTGGAATGATGCGGAAAAAGTGAATGGATGAGGGACGGGAGACCGTTCCTTTTTTATTTTGAAATCTTAAAATGTGATATAATGGAATTTTATGGATGTTAAATAAAGGGAGAGAGAAACATGCAAATACTACTAATACGCCACGGAGAATCAGAAGCTGATATTTTACATGTGCATGAAGGACGAGCTGATTTTGAGTTAACTGAAAAAGGGAGACAACAAGTACAAAAACTTGTACAGAAAGTGAAAAAAGATTTTGCACCAGATTTCATTTGGGCAAGCACATTAAAACGCGCTCGTGAAACGGGTGAAACATTAGCAGAAGTAATTGGTTGTCCAATTCAATTAGAAGAGGAATTAATGGAGTTTAATAATGGAATACAAGCTGGCTTATCATTTGAAGAAGCAAAGAAATATCCAGAACCAAAGTTTCTTCATGACCGTTTTGAAAACGGAGAGTCATTTATTGAGTTTCGAATGAGAATAGAAGGGATTTTTTCTAAAATTGTGACAGAGAATACATATGATCGAATTGCGATTGTTGCCCATGGAGGCGTAATTAATAGTCTATTACGTGCATTTTTCAATATGCCAATTTCAATGGACTACTATTTCAAAATGGGAGATACGGGAATAAGTTTAATTGAAATTGAGGGTGAACAAAAAACGGTGCATTTCATTAATGATACGAATCATTTGGACGGGATGTAAAGACTTATGTACAAAGTTGCATTTTTTGATGTTGACGGTACGCTTTTAAGCGAGATTGATAGAAGTATGCACGAAAGTACAAAAGAAGCGGTACAAAGATTAATAGATAAGGGGATTCACGTAGTTGTTACAACAGGGAGACCATATAGTTTATGCTCACAATTTAAGGGGTTAGGCATAAATACGTATATTTCTGCAAATGGTGCACATATAAAATGTGGGGAAGAAGTTATACATAAATCAGTACTTTCAAGCGAAATCGTTCATGATATTTCAAATTTTGCTGAATTACATGGTCACAGTGTTTCTTACTTTACAGAAGAATTTGCAATGAATGATATTGCCTCCAAAGATGAACGTGTCATACGAGCGTTAAATGAAACTTTAAATTTAGAGCGGTATCCTGACAAAGTTAGAAACTTTTCAGATGAGATGTATTGCATATGTCTGTATGCCGATGAAGCAGAAGCTCAAAAATTCATTGAAAGATATCCAGCACTTACGTTTGACCGTTTTCATGGTTACGTTATAAATGTATTGGAAGATAGTAAAGTATCGAAGCTAACTGCAATTCAAAAAGTATTGGAACATTTAAATATTAGTAAATCAGAAGCCATTGCTTTTGGTGATGGTGGAAATGATATTGAGATGTTGCAGTATGTAGGATTAGGAGTTGCGATGGGAAATGGTGGAGAGGAGTTGAAGAGAAGGGCTGATTTCGTTACAACGAAGGCGAGTGAAGGCGGAATTTTTTATGCCTTAAAGAAGTTGCGCATTATTTAAAACTAATAGTTAGTCAGTGTGAAGAATCCTGTTTTAATAATGGCTTTTGTTAATATGTATACTGTTTTAGGGAATTATTTGAGCTCTCCTACTTACAATTTAACTGCAGAACAAATCCTTTATTTTCGCTTAGCGGGGCTATTGGGTATGTTGCTGTCACCGCTGGCAGGTCGTTTAACAAAGAGGTTTGAAGTAAGAAAAGTTCTTCAGGGAGGATTGTTGATCGCTATTTTTAGTCTAAGTTCAATGGGCTTTGTTTCGTATCTATCTCTACTTGTAATGATGAGTGTCTGTTTTGTAATAGGTATTGCTATATCCGTTCCGTCTTTAGTTTCTCTTGTAGGTCAATTAGGAGGGAAAGCAAGGGGAATAGCGGTATCTATTTATACTTTTATTTTATTTTTAGGTACTAGTATAGGACCTATCATTTCTATTTATCTTATGAAAATAGGAGGTTATGCTCAAACATTTATTTTATTAGGAATGATACTTTTTATTGGTTTTGTAGCTTCTCTATTTATCATTAATGAATGAGTGGAAAATCACTCAAATAAAGGAATGCGAGGATCTTTCATATGCTCACATAATAAAATATGAATTTGTCCACGATGATGATAAAAGTGTGCAACAATTTCAAGTAACCATTCAAAGCGCGAATAAGAAATACCCCAATAGGCAGTCATAACTTCTGCTAATTCTATTTGGGAGTAGGAAAGAAATATTTTAGAGAGAAGGTTGTATCCTTCAATCATCGTTTGTTGCATGTGAGCAATTGTTACGGGCGTATGTTCTATATAAAAGGTATGTAATTCTTTTTCTGAAATACCATTTAAAATGAGTAAATCAGCATGACAAATAAGAGAAAGATGTGCACACATTTCAAATAATGATCGTTTTGAGTGAATCGGTTGTATTTTTAAATCGTTTTCATTATATTCGTTAAGTATATAAATAGAAGTATCAATAGCAACTTTTAGTTGATGCAATGCAGATTGAACAAACATTGTAATTCTCCTCGTCTCCGTATATAATAGTTTCTTGAGGATATTATATCATACTCAAAATTCCGAAAATTCTAGTAGTTTGACTAGCATAATGAAAAGTATTATATTGTAAAAGGTCATATGAAACGTGAAATAGAATGGAATGCAATTATTGAGTTAGGAGTTAGACCAATGAGTTTGAAATATGGAAGAGATACAATTGTAGAAATTGACTTAAATGCTGTAAAACATAATGTAAAAGAATTTAAAAAACATGTAAATGATGAAGAAATTAAGATGATGGCTGCTGTAAAAGCGAATGGGTATGGCCATGGGGCAGTTGAAGTTGCTAAAGCTGCAATTGAAGCAGGAATAAATCAACTTGCAGTTGCGTTTGTAGATGAAGCGATAGAATTAAGAGAAGCAGGAATTACTGTGCCGATTTTAATTTTAGGATACACACCAGTAGCGGCTGTAGAAGATGTAATTCAATATGACGTTATGATGACTGTTTATAGAGTAGAAGATTTACATGGTATAAATGAAATTGCAAACCGTCTTCAAAAGAAAGTACAAATTCAAGTGAAAATTGATACAGGAATGAGTCGTATCGGTTTACAAGAAGAAGAGGTTAAACCATTTTTAGAAGAATTAAACCGTATGGAGTATGTAGAGGTAGTAGGAATATTTACGCATTACTCTACGGCAGATGAAATCGATAAATCATATACGAATATGCAAACAAGTTTATTTGAAAAAGCTGTTAATACAGCGAAAGAATTAGGAATTCAAATACCATATATTCATAGTTCAAATAGTGCGGGATCAATGGAATTAAGTAACGCATTCCAAAATATGGTACGAGTTGGGATAGGAGTGTACGGTATGTATCCATCAAAAGAAGTGGATCATTCAGTCGTTTCTTTACAGCCTGCGTTGTCGTTAAAATCAAAAGTAGCTCATATTAAACATGCGAAGAAGAATCGTGGTGTAAGTTATGGGAATACGTATGTAACAACTGGTGAAGAATGGATTGCGACTGTACCAATTGGTTATGCTGATGGTTATAATCGTCAATTATCTAATAAAGGCTATGCGTTAATTAACGGGGTTCGAGTACCTGTTATCGGCCGTGTTTGTATGGATCAGTTAATGTTGGATGTTTCAAAAGCGATGCCAGTACAAGTAGGAGACGAAGTAGTATTCTACGGTAAACAAGGCGACGAGAAAATCGCAGTAGAAGAAATAGCGGATATGTTAGGTACAATAAACTATGAAGTTACATGTATGCTAGATAGAAGAATTCCGCGTGTCTATAAAGAAAATGACGAAACAACTGCAGTTGTAAATATATTAAGAAAAAACTGAATCGTTTTGATTCAGTTTTTTTATTTTTGGCAAGTGAAAAATGCTCTATTTGTACCGTGGAATTGAATGTTCTTAAAACCTATGGATTCCAATGAAGAAATTATTTCTTCATTGGAATAACAAGCTTCTTCAAAAGAAAAGTCACTTCTTGTCCAATTATTATCTATGTCATGTTGAAATAGTATAAAGTTCATTTCTGCTTTTTTATTTTCATTATCATATGTAGAATCAATCGTACAAACATATTCTTTCTCTGAAATATGAAATGAAGCAATCCAGTTTTCAAGAAATCCTTTTTCCATATTCATATCAAATGCGAATATACCCTCGTTATGTAATACGGAGTAAACTTTCTGAAACACATTTTTTAGTTCATCTAAATTCATAATATGGTTTAAACTATCACCGGCAGAGATGACGTAGTGGAATTGCTCATTTATATTGAAATAGCGAGCGTCATCGACGATAAAGGTTGCATTTGGCGCATTTTTACGTGCGTATTCAATCATTTGAGTAGAACCATCTATACCAGTTACTACAAAATTATGATCAAGTAGTTTCCTAGTAAAATGACCAGTCCCACAGCAAAGATCTAAAATATGAGAACGTGGTTGTGCATATTGTAAAACGAGTTTTTCAAAAGCTGGATAGGAGTGTTCGGCAAAATGTCCCCAATGTTTATTATAAATAGATGCGAAAATATCATAATCAGAATAAATAAGTTTTTTAGACATAAATATTCTCCTTGCTATTCATTAAATTATAATAATCATGCTTCATCATAATTTCAAAACCGCATTGTGTATAAAGCTTCAAAGCATTGTTATTCTTTGTTTCAACTTGTAATTCAATTGTTGTAGCACCATTTGTGAAGAGCTTATGTGTCATATAGTTTAAAATAGCTTTACCGTAGCCTTTACCTTGATAGGAAGGGTGGACAGCGAATCCTGATAATATAGTAGAATGATCTTGCTCAGTAACTGTAATCGTTCCTATCATTTTTTCATCGACAAGAGCACTGTAAACTTTATGAGAAGGTGAAGTCATCATTTTTTGTAACCATGTAGCCGTATTTTCTACTGAATCACCAAAAGCTTTACTAGAAATTTCAATAAGATCAAGAAGTGATTCTGAAGTTGCAAGAGTAAGTTGTATATTATTATCTGTTGTTTTTTGAATTTCGTTTGTTTTGAACTCCATACTATATTCACTATATAAATATGGTAACTTTATATGTTTTACAAATTCATTCCCAGAAATAGAATCCCCATTAATAATAAGAAGAGCTTCATCTGTCTCTCTATTTTGTATTTCTTTCATTGCAGTTTGTAAAAGGATAGTTCCGAAACGTTGTTTTCTAAAATGAGGATGTACAAAGCCTATTAGTTCAAGCTTTGTTGGTCTTTCGAAATCGTACATATTTAAAGCGCCAATTAATTGAGTGCCGTTATAAAGAAGAAAATCGTTTATATAATCTTCATTTCGATTTTTTAAAAAGTTGATATGTAAATCTGAAGAGTAATCAAGGTTGTCTTGTTGCCCGCAAATATAAGCCAAATCCTTCATTTGCTGTATTTCACTTTCTGTTACAGAACGCTTTTTCTGAATATCCATTGTTATACTCCCTCTCATTCGTATTTAAAAATAGGATGGGTGACTTAACCATTTCTTTAATTCCACATTACCTTGCACAGATAACAGTCGGTATAAATAACGATAAGGCTGTCTATATTCTTCTAAGTGAGGAATAGACATAATTGTTTCGTAACCACTTTTAAAGGCATGTGCTTCTTTTTCGGTAAGTACATATTCTAGTCCGATAAAATCAAGCTCTCGCGGAGAAACAGCGTAAGCTTCAGTATCTACTAAACCCGTAATAGTTGTACCGTCAGATAAAAATTGAGTAGGATCCATATCAATTAAGACGAGTGTAGATTCCTTTGGTACGGACAGGGAAGAAAGTTGTGATTCAAAGGTAGGGAATGCATTTTGTATGCTTTCATCATCGGAATAAAAAATATTCACAAGCTCTTTACTCATGTTTAAAATATGTGATTGGAATTCATCTAGTGGAACTTGGAGCGTGCCTGACGGATTTCCTATGAAATCGGCTTTAAATTTATGTATTTCTGCAAGTCCTTTTCCTAGGCTGAATAAAATAGAATCTGGTTGCTCGATAAAAGATTGAACTGTGTTACCTACTAACTTTTCAACCACCACAAATTCACGGCCATTTAAAACATGTTTTTCTAATATTGTTGGGATAGGAAGATTCGTATGTTCTTGCAGCAATGTATGTACCGTTTCTAAATGATGGACGTTCCTTGGATCAATTCCAAATAGATTTTTACATCCCCACCAAAAATCATTATTTGGTTCTTCATTCATTTTAGAAGCACGAACGATAACTTCTGTATCTTCTGTTTGAACGAGAAAAACATCACTTGCATGATCTTCATAACCTGGGTGCAAGGCTTGAACGGATAGAATAGGTGAATTGAATAGTTGTTGTAACATGAAAAGACTCCTTTTTCTGTAAATTCTATAAATTCATTATATAACAGATGATGTGTTATGAGGATAAAGATAAAAAGATTCAAAGCATACTTACATTTATAGTGAAAACTCATTAAAAATATTATATTTCTCTATTTTTGTATGAATTGTCTGAAAATAATGGTGGTAATACTTGAATGTAAGACTCGTATCTTTAAATCTATGAAGAGTAAAAGTAAAATTAAGCATTCATTTATAAGATTGTGAATCATAATAATGTAGAGTATTGAAAATATTTCTCAATAATAAAATGAAGAGAAAAGCATGAAGAAGTAGAATGCATTCATTTATAATAGACTTAAATTAATTAATATGATTAATTGTTAATTTTATTATATTAACTGGATAGGAGAGAATATTATGGCAAATGTACTCGTAATAAATTTCCCTGGGGAAGGTCATATTAATCCGACTTTAGCTATTGTAAGTGAGTTAATTCAGCGAGGGGAAACAGTTGTTTCTTATTGTATTGAAGATTATAGAAAGAAGGTTGAAGCAACAGGTGCGGAATTCCGAGTGTTTGAGAATTTTCTCTCTCAAATTAATATTATGGAACGAGTAAATGAAGGTGGGAGCCCTTTGACAATGCTATCTCATATGATTGAAGCATCAGAGCGTATTGTTACTCAAATTGTAGAAGAAACCAAAGAGGAAAAATACGATTATTTAATATATGATAATCATTTTCCAGTAGGGCGTATTATAGCGAATATTTTACAATTACCAAGCGTTTCATCTTGTACAACGTTTGCTGTTAATCAGTACATTAATTTTCATGATGGGCAAGAATCGAGACAAGTAGATGAAATGAATCCATTATATCAATCTTGTTTAGCGGGAATGGAAAGATGGAATAAGCAGTATGGAATGAAATGTAATAGTATGTATGATATTATGAACCATCCTGGTGATATTACGATTGTATATACTTCAAAAGAATATCAGCCGCGTTCAGATGTATTTGATGAATCGTATAAATTTGTAGGCCCATCAATTGCTACTCGAAAAGAAGTGGGGAGTTTTCCTACTGAAGATTTAAAAAATGAAAAAGTAATTTTCATTTCTATGGGAACAGTTTTTAATGAACAACCTGCTCTGTATGAAAAGTGTTTTGAAGCGTTTAAAGATGTAGATGCGACAGTCGTATTAGTCGTTGGTAAGAAGATAAATATAAGTCAATTTGAAAATATCCCGAAAAACTTTAAGTTGTATAATTATGTCCCGCAATTAGAAGTTTTACAGCATGCTGATGTATTCGTGACACATGGTGGTATGAATAGTTCGAGTGAAGCGTTATATTACGGTGTACCATTAGTTGTAATTCCGGTAACAGGAGATCAGCCATTCGTTGCAAAACGATTGACTGAAGTAGGGGCAGGCGTAAGACTTAATCGTAACGAGTTAACTTCTGAATTGTTACGTGAGACTGTAAAGAAAGTAATGGATGATGTAACGTTTAAGGAAAATAGTCGTAAAGTGGGAGAGTCGCTTAGAAATGCTGGTGGATATCAAAGGGCAGTTGAGGAAATACTTGAATTAAAAATGAATCCGTACGTAAAGATTAAATAGATGTTAAAAACACACTTACTTTTAATTTGTAAGTGTGTTTCTAGTATTACGCGTTACATGCGTTACATAAAAATAGCGATAAAGGTGAAACTTTTGTGTATATAAATCGATACCTTTGAATTAGTAGTAAAATTACGTTAAAATAATACTAAGAAAATATATAAGTTTTGGGGGTAATGAATGAAGAAAATATTTGAATACGTATTATTAACAATTGGCTCAATTATAGTAGCAGGTTCATTAGAGCTTATTTTAGCACCTAATGGATTAGTAGATGGCGGGGTAACGGCTATTGCTATTATGGCAAATAAAGTTGCAGGATTGCCGCTTTATGGCGTTTTTTTAGGAATTAATATCCCAATTTTATTATTTACTGCAAAAGTAATGGGAAAGAAATTTTTTATCCGTACATCTTATGCGAATGTAGTTACAACACTCGGATTAATTTATTTAAAACCATTTCCTGCAATTACGACTTCTGAGTTATTAATTGTACTCTATGGTGGAGTGCTGTTCGGAATTGGTGTTGGGATTGTTGTTAAAATGGGTGGAGCAATTGACGGTTCGGAAATGTTAGCAGTTTGGATGTATAAACACTTTAATGTACCGATTAGTACATTTTTACTTGCAGTAAATGCAGTTATTTTCATCTTTGTTGCCATTTTATTTTCAATCGAACAAGCGATGTTCTCATTAGCAATTTTCTATATTGTTACGAAGATGATTGATTTTATATTAGATGGTATTAATCAAGGTAAGAGCGTTATGATTATTTCTGGGAAGAATAAAGAAATAGGCGATTTACTTATGAAAGAATTGCAACTATCTGTTACGTATCTACATGGAGAAGGTGGTTTTTTAGGGGAGCATAAGAGAATCATTTATTGCATTACAAACCGATTCATTTATCCGAAAATGAAAGATCTCGTTCTCTCTGTAGATCCAGTCGCTATAATCGAAGCTTCCTATTCAACAGAAACGACTGGTGTGAAACGTCCGGGAAGGAAAGCTAGGTCAGGTGAATAACTAGAAGAAGGCTGTCCAAAAAGTTATTTTGGAACAGCCTTCTTTTTTATTTTGTTGAATTGTTAACATGTTACAAGTTAAATCCACTGTTAAAAAGTTTCCTTGCAACTAGGAAACCAAGCGTCTTTTAATAATGTAGCCAACGTTTCAATTTTATTTTCTGGAATACTACCAAAGCCGAGTAATACGTATGATTCCTTACGTAAATCATTCACGAAATCATATGGAGAAAGTGGGTATAATTTAACGCTTTGTTTTTTAGCGGATTCAATCAGTTCATTTTCATTCATACTGTTATGGACACATAAAACAATATGAAGTCCGGACTGTTCGCCAAGAATTTGAACATTAGCCCCCATTTCTTTCATAATGGATTTTACTAACGCATGATGTTTTCTTTTATATAGTGTACGACTCCGATTAAGGTGACGTTCCCAATTCCCGCTTTGTATAAAGTTAGCAAAAGCAAGTTGTTGTATTGTAGCGACTGTTTGTTTGAAAATTCCATGCAGTTCTTGATATGTTTTTGAAAGGTGTGGTGGTAAAACAACATATCCCATTCGTAAAGAAGATAAAAAAGATTTTGAGAAAGTTCCCATATAAATAACGCGTTCATTTGAATCAAGACTTTGTAAAGAAGGAATCGGCTTACCAGCGTAGCGAAACTCTCCGTCATAGTCATCTTCAATAATGTATCCGCTGCAATCATTAGCCCACTTTAACAATTCTAATCTTCTAGATAAAGGCATAATAATCCCGAGTGGAAATTGGTGTGATGGTGTAACGTATGCGACATTGGAATTTGTATTGTATAAACTAGAAATATCAATACCTTTTTCATCCAAAGGTATGGGATGAATTTGTCTATCACAGCTTTTAATGATTGCGTGTATACGGTGAAATCCAGGGTTTTCAATGCCGTATTCTTTTGTAGGGCCAAGCAGTTGAAGTAGTAGCCAGAGAAGTGGCTGCGTTCCGGCGCCAATCGCAATTTGATCAGGTGAAGAATGGACACCGCGAGAATGATATAAATATGTTGATATATGCTCTCGAAGAGCGAATTCACCTTGAGGGTCTTCTTTGGCAAATAGTGCATTTTCGTATGTAAGTATGGATTCTTGTAATGCTCGTTTCCAATTTGTAATCGGAAATGCATTTTGATCAATAAGTCCTTGGCTACAATCATATTCAAATTTTTCGTCTATCAAATTGCTCGTCTTCTTTGCTGCATTTCGCTTTTTATTTGGGATAACGTCAATATCGAAATTTGCTACAAAAATACCACGTTTCGGTTTACTTTCTACATAACCTTCAGCTAATAATTGTTGATAAGTTGATTCAACAGTAATGCGGCTAATATTAAGTTGTGATGCTAAATTTCTGTGTGAGGGTAGACGTGTGCCGACAGAAATAGTCCCTTGTATAATTTCAGCTTTTATATATTCGTAAATTTGCAAGTAAATAGGTGTGTTACTTTGTAATTGCAATGGGATAGTAAAATCCATATAAAACTCTCCTTTAAAACTGGCCTTATAAAAAACACTTAAACTGCCACTTAAGTAAAGGGCAGTTACTTTCTATAATAATGATATAAGATTTAGAAAATTATTTAAATAGTTAAGGGAGAGTTAAAAATGAATGTTAAAGAAGTAGTAACAGAAGAGCAATTACATGAAGTATTACCTGTTTTACAGCAATTAAGAACGAAACTTTCAAAAGAGGAAACAAGCTCTTTATTTCGAAATATGAAAGAAGAAAATTATAAACTATTTTCGCTGCGTAATGAGAATGGTGAAGTTGTTAGCCTTGCAGGTGTAGCGATTTGTACGAACTTTTATAATAAGAAACACGTTTTCGTATATGACCTTGTAACAGCAGAAGCACATCGTTCAAAAGGACATGGGAAAGTATTACTTTCGTATATAGAGAACTGGGGAAAGGAAAACGAATGTGAGTCTATCGTCCTCACGTCAGCATTTTCAAGAATTGATGCTCATCGTTTTTATGAAAGAGAAGGGTATGATAAGGTGAGTTATTCTTTTCATAAAGAATTATAAAAAATAAGAAGAAGTTGTCCCGCAAAAGTTGGGAACAGCTCCTTCTTATTTTTTAAGTTATTATTAAACCGTAAATAGGTTGTAAGTTATGGTATATGTATTTGAAAAGGTTATATAGTGTATTTTGTCGAATTGTTTTAATTTAATAAAGAGAATGATTGGAGCGCTTATACTTGAAAAAAATAAAAAAACTATCAATCCCTAATGATGCTAGAGTTATTGTCATATCTGATATTCATGGAGAATTAAATCTTTTAAAAGAAGCACTACATAAAGTTAACTTTAAAGATGAAGATTATTTAATTATTAATGGAGATCTTTGCGAGAAAGGACGAGATAGCGTAGGCGTAGTAAACTACGTTATGAATCTTGTAAAGAACAATTCAAAGGTTCACGTTGTTGAAGGGAATTGTGAAGTTTTAGTTGATGCTCTTCTAAATGAAAATCCTGGTCTTATTAATTATTTATGTACGAGGAAGCATTCAATTTTTAATGAATGGCTAGAGCAATTGGGTTTTTCAGTTCATGAGGGCACTTCAATTCGTGAAGTGAAAGAAGCATTGTTAAGTGAATTTTCACAAGAACTATATTGGCTAACAGAGTTGCCAACAGCGATTGAAACAGAAGATTATATTTTTGTGCATGCCGGTCTAGAAGATAGAGTAGATTGGAAAGAAACTGAGCGCAAAAATGCGATAGCAATGCCGGAGTTTTTCAATCAATCACATAAAGCAAATAAGTATGTAATAGTCGGTCATTGGCCTGTCGTGAACTATTCTGAAGAAGCACCGTCTAATAATCCAGTTATTGATAAGGAGAAAAAAATTATTGCAATTGATGGAGGAAATGCAATTAAAGAAGCAGGGCAATTAAACGTATTTATTATTCAGAGGAAACAAACGGGCGATACGTTTTCTTATACATATGTAGACTATTTTCCAGAGTACGAAGTAATAGCGGATTTTAATGCGAATTCAGAAATGCAGGGCGGAGTGACATATCCGTATTATTACATAGAGCCTATCGAGAAGATGCAAGATTACACCGTATGTAAACAAAAGGAAACGAATAATGTGCTCACTGTAAAAAATGAATATATGAAACAACTTAAGTCAGGTGAATATACAGTGAAAACCGATATTTCTTGTGCGCAAATAAGCGTTAGGAAGGGAGATATCGTTTCTCTCATTGATGATAGCTGTTCAGGATATGATTTAATTAAAAAAGATGGCGTAGAGGGTTGGATAGAGAAAGGGATTTTAGTTGAGATAGAAAAAGTGAAAAATAAAACATTAAGCTGAAATAGGAGGGATATAACCTCCTATTTTTTTAAAGGAGTAGATTGCTTGCTGTCTTTAATAAGTAAATAAATCGTACTCGGCAGAATGATAAGCGTCATTCCTAAAAGAATTGCTAGTATGCCATAACCTCTATAGGGAGCAGAAACGATAAAAGGAAGTATCGCTAAAAAAATACCTGCTATCATCATTGAAATACTACTAATATTTGAAGCTCTTTTTTCAAGGTGCTTATCATTCCATTCTAATGAAACGGTTGATTTAGTCGTATCAATTTTGGAACTGAAATAACCTATTAATATAAATAAAAGCCCTAATGCTAAAAATATGAAATGATCAAGAGGAAGTGAAAAGCCAAGAGCGATGAGGGCGATGACAATATCGACAAAAAATAAGAATAGTAACATTGTGTTGCCGATCCAATGGAGAAATTTTTGGTTACTCGCTGCTTTAGATAAAGCTAAAAATACAAAGAATAAGAAGGAACATATAATTATATTTACGATTACAAAAGTGCTTTTATCCATTGTTGATGTAGGCGTTCCATTAAAGTCCCATTTCGTAACAATACTTAATGGTAAGAAGAAATAGAGAATAATATTTGTCGTAACAATAGTAAGAAATAAAGCAATACTAAATCGATTCTTCACTGAATCACCAGCTTTCTAAATCAATAATTGGTATCTAATAACAAAATTATACAATATAATAAATGATATTAGTTTTGATTTTTCTGAAAAAATATTATAATTATATATGAAATAAAGAGGAATGCAGGAGGGAATTATGCAAAACGTTGTATTAATGGGGAAGAAAGTAACAATTCGTACAATTGAAGAATCAGATATAAAAACATTATGGAATCTCGTGTTTAAAGAAGAAAATCCAGAATGGAAAAAATGGGATGCACCGTATTTTCCGTTTTCAATGCAAGAATACTCATCCTATAAGGAAAAGATGCAAACTTGTTTAAAAGAAGAACCGCTATCCAATTTAATTATAGAAAATAACGGTCAAATCATTGGGACAGTTGGGTTTTATTGGGAATACAAACCGACGCGTTGGTTAGAGATGGGGCTTGTGATTTATGACCCAACATACTGGAATGGTGGATACGGTACAGAAACATTGACATTATATAGAGATTTGCTATTTGAAAAAATGGAGATTGGTAGAGTAGGAATCACGACTTGGTCTGGTAATGAACGAATGATGAAAGTAGCGGAGAAAATAGGAATGAGCTTAGAAGGTAGAATGCGAAAGTGTCGTTATTATAACGGAACATACTATGATTCTATTCGAATGGGCATGATTCGTGAAGAATGGGAAGCGCTATGTGTAACGAAGGGGTGAGAAAGATTGTACGCTATTATTGCTACATTTGATCGTGTGTTTACTAATAAAATTACAGAACTGCAAAATGAATTAACAAATGTAATTGGAACAAATCAACTAGCTGGAGTAGAACCTCATATTACGTTAGCTGATTATAATGAGTTAGATGTTCATTTGTATACTGAGAAACTAGGGGAGTTTGTAGCTATTCAAGAAAATATGGATGCAGTAACTTTTCCTTCTGTTGGAATTTTTCCTACTAATGGAACGGTCTTTCTAGCGCCGACTGTTACCAATGAATTGTTAAAACTTCATTATTCTTATCATGATTATTTTAAAACTTTTCATGACAACCCAAATTCATATTACGTACCGGGAAAATGGGTACCGCATTGTACAATTGCAAATAGATTACATACAAAGCAGTTTTTAAGTGTGATGGAATATATTTATGAGAAATTTGATTTTGTAACAGCTTCAATTGAGAAATTAAAATTAATTAAGGTGAATTATGAAAATGGTTCTGCCATTTCTTCTAGTATATTAGCAGAATATAATTTAAAGAGAATGGAGACATCGAGATGACATATATAATTAGAGAAATGAAGCAAGAAGATATTCATGCTGTACAATCAGTAGCAAAAATAGCTTGGCATGATACATATGAAGGCATTATTCCAAGAGAAATTCAAGACAGTTTTTTAGACGAGGCATATTCTGATGAAAAAATGAAATATCGTCTTAAAAATACGCATTTATTCGTTGCGGAAGAAGAAGGAGAAGTAATAGGGTTTGCGAACTTTTCACCTGTTAGACTACAAAATGAAGCGGAATTAGGTGCGATTTATTTGTTACCAGATCAGCAAGGAAAAGGGATCGGAAGTGCTTTATTACAAAAAGGAATTAAAGCATTAAATGGGATACGGAAATTGTACATACATGTAGAAGCAGCAAATGAAAAAGGAAAACGCTTTTATGAAGCGAAAGGTTTTGCTGAATTAGAGCAATTTGAAGAAGACTTTGAAGGACATATGATGCAGACAGTAAGGATGGTTTTATACGTATAAGGAGAACTAGTAATGAAAATTTTTGATTTTAGTGAAAAAGTAGGAAAGCACCTATCAGTATTTCAATCTAATTTCATCATGTCGAAAATATTAAACCATCGAGGAAATATACATATCGGTGCTATGCATTTACACGAGAATGGAATCATCGGTAATCATGAAGCAGTTGTATCTCAACTGCTTCTTATTGTGGAAGGAGCTGGATATGTATGTGGGGTAAATAAAGAAAAGATAAAGATAGAGGCGGGACAAGCTGTGTTTTGGGAAAAGGGAGAGCTCCATGAAACAAGTACAGAACACGGATTAACAGCAATTGTTATGGAAGCGGAGAATCTTGAACAAGCGATAGTAATGCCTATTATTCAAGGGGAGTTGTGAAAAATGATTGTTAAGGCGAATCAAGAAGATACCAATGAAATATTAAAATATTCGGCTCAATCGCTTTTTGAAGGGACGAGAGGGAATTGTCAATTAAGTACCGAGAAAGCAATTGAGATTACAAAGCCGATTGTAGAAAAAGGAGCATACTATTTAATCGTTAAAGAAAAAAATAAAGTAATGGGATGGATATTAATAGGGGAAAATACAGACTATTTTTCTCGTGAAAAACTTGGATTTATATATGAATTGTACGTTTTCCCAGAATATCGCGGGAGAGGATTATCGCGAGAACTGATGGAAGCTGGTATTAAGGAATTAAAGGAGAAGTATTCAGAAATTCGGTTGAATGTATTTGCTGGGAATTTTGCAAAAGAGATGTACGAAGAGTTTGGGTTTGTTGAAAGGCAGGTAATTATGACTTTGAAGTGAGTAGAATAGTCTGAATGAGAGAAGAGAAAATAATGATTTAGTGGCTACTTTATCGCTGGAATTTAAAGCGAATAAGTATAAAATAGATGGTTTGCCTTTATTTTATAGTAGATTTATAGAGTGTGCTTAAAAAACAAATAAATTAGTATTATACAATATATCGTTATTATAGTAAAAGAGAAATTTTGGAAAAATATCATTTTTTTGTTTAGAAATTTTTAAATTATTGATATAATCAATTTGTAGAATTGATTATTGGTTAATTTTACTATTTTTTAATTTTAAGGGGGATTTAATAATGGCAGGACAAATTCGTATGTCACCAGAGGAGCTTAAATCGAAAGCGACTCGATATGGACAAGGTGCAAATCAAATTGAGGACATTTTACGTCAACTACAAAACTTACAAAATGAATTAAGAGGAGAATGGGAAGGTCGTGCTTTCGAAGGTTTTGACCAACAGTTCAATCAACTAAAGCCAAAAGTACAAAACTTCGCACAGTTATTACAAGAAATTAATATGCAGCTTAATAAAACTGCAGAAGCTGTTGCTAGACATGACGAAGATCTTTCTCGTAATTTCGGTCTACAATAAGACAGATAAAAAGAAATATATAATTTAGCCATGCAACCATACGTTGTATGGCTAAATTACTTTAAAACTAGAGTAAGATACGAAGTCTTTCATTAGATAGACTTGCAGTCGCAGGAGTGATAAGTAGTGAAAAAGTTCAAATGGAGCATCTTGTTGTTTATTATTTTAGCTCTTGTACTATCGACAGGGGTCTCCTATTTAGCATTAAATCAAAATGTTAAGAAAGCTAATGAGAATACTACACCAAAAATGACAGTTGCGTTGGTAAATGAAGATCAGGGCACTGTATTTGAGGGCAATAAAATAGCGTTTGGAGATCAATTTGTTAAAAATGTAAATAAAAATACGAAACAAGAATGGTACGTAGTTAGTCGCGGGGTAGCGGAAAATGGATTGAAAAATAATAATTACAATATGATGATTGTTATTCCAAATGATTTTTCTAGGAAGGCAGTTGCGATTGATTCAGAGATTCCGGAGAAATTAACGTTAAACTACAAAGTAAATGCAACTGGGAATAAGGATTTGAAAGCTGAGGCAGAAAATACAGCTTCTGTTATTTTAGAAGATTTCAATAAGCAAATAATCGACGTTTATTTTGCGAGTATTATCGGTAAGCTACAAGGTGCACAAGATAATATAGGTAAAATAATTGAAAAAGGAAACGTTCAAACAACTATGTATAAAAAAGATATACATAGTCCGTTAGCAAATTACACAAATCAATTTAAAACAGTACAAGATTATACAGGTGTTTCTGTTAATAGTTTCAAAGGATTTCAGGATGTTTTAAAAGGTTTCGGTCAAGCGTTAGATGAGGGGAATAAATCTAACAATACGTACTTAGATGGTTTTAATAACTTTCAAAAAATGCAAACTGATAATAATTTGTTAGCGAATAATTTCACAAATCAATTTAATCAATATATGAATGATATGAATACAGGCGATGCTTTAAAGCAATTAAGTGCATTGGAATCCGCTAATAAAATTATTTCAAATCAATTTACGTTTTCAGAGAAAGAACCCAATATTTTAACTGATGCTTCAGCAATTCAAAAATATTTAACAGATGTAAAAAAACAAGTGTCTGAATATGATACAGAACTTGCTGGAAAGTTAGAAAGTGATATTCAAGAGACGGTAATTAAGAAGTTAAAGCAATCTATGTCGAATGATGGAAAGCAAGAAATCTTTATAAATACATTAATGAAACAACCAGATGTTCGAATAAAGAAACAAATAGAGAATTTAATTGCGAAATTACCTAGTTTAAACATGGAAGAAATCGGTCAAAGTGATTTACCAGATACAACGAAATTACAACTGCAAAATGTAATTCAATTTACAAAAAAATATAATAAAGAAAATGATTTTTATTATGATCCTGTAAATAAAGTATCTTTAGGAAACGCTATTAAAGAAGTAAAGGATAGACTTTATACAGAGGGAATTACATTTAGTGATACTGCTAAAGTAATTAAAATGGAATCTCCGCAAATTTTGAAGATAAAGATTCCAGAAGAATTTAAACTAGATGGAAGTACAGAAGCTTTATATATTGATGATGTGGATCGTACAAGTGACTTTCTTCAAAGCGAAGCAGGAGAAATTACAATAGCTCCTCGTAATGAAGGGGATATAAAGATTAGCTTGCATGTGAAGTTAAAAGATTCAAACATCAATATAGATGTTTTCTCTCCTGTAATGTGGCAGTGGGAATTGAGTGGGACTCATAAAAAAGAAACTAGTCCTGAAAAAGAAAAACCTAACAAAGAAGATAAAGGAACACAAACGGAAAATAGCAAGGTGGAAAATGTGGTTCATAAATCACAGTATGGCATAATGCCGTTAGTACACAGTGCTAAAAACCCTATTATAAAAAAAATGGAAAACACAACAGGGAAAGATAACGGAACCGGAGGAAGCCCAGGAGGCGGAACGGGAGCAGACAACGGAACTGGAGGAAACCCAGGAGGCGGAACGGGAACAGACAACGGAACCGGAGGAAACCCAGGAGGCGGAACGGGAACAGATAACGGAACCGGAGGAAACCCAGGAGGCGGAACGGGAACAGACAACGGAACCGGAGGAAACCCAGGAGGCGGAACGGGAACAGACAACGGAACCGGAGGAAACCCAGGAGGCGGAACGGGAACAGATAACGGAACCGGAGGAAACCCAGGAGGCGGAACGGGAACAGACAACGGAACCGGAGGAAACCCAGGAGGCGGAACGGGAACAGACAACGGAACCGGAGGAAACCCAGGAGGCGAAACAGGAACAGATAACGGAACCGGAGGAAACCCAGGAGGCGGAACGGGAACAGACAACGGAACCGGAGGAAACCCAGGAGGCGGAACGGGAACAGATAACGGAACCGGAGGAAATCCAGGAGGCGAAACAGGAACAGATAACGGTAAAGTTATTGAAAGTACAACGAATCAAGTTGTACATCAAAAAGCAGAAGTATTAACAAAAAATATATCTAGTGTATTAATAAAAGAAGCAGTAGATACAGTCGAAAGTTATCAAGGTTTAATGAGCCTTTACGAAATGTATTATGGGATTGATTTAAGAACGAAAGATGTAGGTCCTAAGTTAGAAGAGGGAAGTTTAGATGCAATTGCGACGGATCAATCTTTGTACTACGTATTAAATAAACAAAGCTTAATTGATTTAATTTCAAATCTTGTGTCATCTAGTATTACGACAGAAGTTAAGCAAGATATGACAGGGTTAAAACAAAAAATAGACTCTTATCAACAATTCATTACTAGTGCGGATCAAAATTCAATACTACTAGCAGAGAAATTAAATGGAACGACGCAACAAGCAACTAGTATGAATGAAAATTTAGGTGAGTATGTAAAAGGTTTAGCGAAATGGCGTGAGAATAGCTTAAAGCTAGTTGAAGAGCAGCAAGTAGTAACAACAAATCATGCTGGTGAGCAAACAGCTGTTTTATCGTTAGATTCTGGTATTAAATCATTAATGATGCAAAGTCAGTCATTGGTCGAAAGTTCGAAGCATAGTTTAGCAACTTCAGACGATGTATATAAAACATTTGATCAAATCAATGGACAAGCAAAAGAAATTCAAGACAGCGGAACGACAATTGTTTCAAAAGCTGATTTATTATTAAATGACTTTACGAAGAAAATGGAAGATGATAAATCATTCTCCAAAAACTTTACGAAAATTTTAGCGAATAGCCGTATTGGAGATCGTCAAAATGAGATGTTATATGACTTTTTAGCTAGTCCAGTTCAAAAGCAAAATGATGGAGTAATTGTAGCAGGAAATGCTTTTACACCATACTTAATTGTATTAACTTGTTTCATTGTTGCATTATTTACAGCATACGCAATTGCGAATCAAGAAAAGAAACGAATGCAATCAGATCATTTTGAAGAGAAATTCTCATTAATTGATATGAATGTACCAACTACAGTAGTAGCTTTCGGTATATCAATTGTGGAAGGGATTAGTATAGGTATCATTTCTGGGCGTCTTTTAAAGTTCGGTCAGGATCAAAGTTTACTATGGATTGCGTTCATCACATTTATTATGATGGCGTTTGTATTAGTCTCAACCTACTTATTACGACAAATAAAAATGGTAGGAATGTTTATACTATTAGTATTTTTAAGCATGTACCTATTTTTAACTGAGGCAGTTGGAAGTAAAGTAGATCAAATGTCGTCTGTCGGAAAGATACGTCAATTCTCACCGCTTCAGTATATAGAAAGTTTTCTAAATGATTTTATTAGTGGTAAAGATACTGGGAAAGTTATTTTTGTCGTATTGTTTGTAATTGCCATTATTGGATTGGTTAGTAATCTATTTGTATGGCATAAGAAATGGGAGGAAAAAGAAGTAAATGATCAAACAATGGAGCATAGTGGCTAAGTTATCATTTCTCTCTATCCTTTTACTGTTTGTCGCGCTACCGATCAGGAGCGCGGCTGACAGTTATCTTGGTGATGATGGGAAGATTAAGTTTAAAGTGGATCGACTTGAAGAAAGCGACCAAGAAAAAAATAAAAAGGAACATAAGGAAACAGAATTAGATAAAGCATCAATTGAGTTATTTAACCAAGATATAGAAGAAGAAATTGAGAAAAAGAAAAAGAAAGAACAAAAAGATATGGAAGCTCTGCGAGATTCTCTTTTTATAAAACAAAAAGAGAATAATAGTGTTAAAGATACGAAAAATAGTTTGTTTAGCAGTGAATACATTGTCAGAAAAAGTGCAGATGAAGTAGCGAGTAATGAAACAATGAATGAAGAGCCAATTAGTATAACAATAATATTATTATTTGGCGGCGGCATTCTACTTATTTGCATCGGTATTTATACGGTTCTTCGTAAAAGTTGGAGGTAAAGCGATGGCAATACAAACACATATTAATGTCACAGTAGATTTTAATAAATGGAATGGAAATACATACGATTTGCGTATTCCGAATCACCAATCTATTAAATATTTATTGGAAAACTTATTAGATACGCTAAAGATTGATAATCATGAAGGTTCACATTTTGTAATTAAAGTGAAAAATAAGTCAATTGTTTTAACAGATAATGATCGTTTAATTGATCACCAAATAACAGATGGAGATATTTTGCAAGTTTTATAAAGAATATTTTTTACTTTTAGTTATTTGAAAATAAGTTATTACGGGTTATAAAGAAAAGGAGAAGAGGATAAACATGACGGAAAAAATAATTCAAATTGATGCAATGAACTATCAATTTCAAATAGAAAAAGAAAATTGGAAATTGGAGATGACCAAATCTCAAACACGTATAAAAGACTTCCGTCAATTCGATATAATTACGGGCGAATCATCTGAATTTGTACCATTAACAATAGAAGAAACGGATGATATGTTTACGTTTCTATATCAAGTAGATAAAAAATTATATAAGTGGGACGATCTTAGCCGTTTTGGAAGAAATGAGAAATTAAGACTACTTCGGAATGTTGCGCAGTTTCGTAAATATTTAAATAAACGAATCACGTTCTTTTTACATCCAGACAATATAGTTTTTAATGCTAATTTAATACCAAGTATTATACATAGAGGAATTCGAGATATTGTTCCACCAACCCCGTTATTAGAAGAGCAATTTTTAACACAATATAAGTGTCTAATTATTGCTTTATTCTCCCAAAAACATAACTTTGATGATTTGTATGCTGGGTTACTAAAAGATGCAAAAGAAACAACATTTGAACAGACCGTTGCTCAAATGGAAAGCTTAGATGCATTACTGCAGTTTCTTGATGACAGCTTTGAGAAGGAACAAACAAAAACAGAAAAAATATGCAGTTAGTACCTAAAAAAAGCTATAAATCATTTAAATACTTAGCTTTTTCCTTCATAGCGGCGACAGTTATTTTAGCTGCTCCTTTAATATATTTCACTTTTATAAAATTTCCTTATCAAAATAAATTATTAGAAGCAAATGCAAGTTTCATAGCAACTGATTATGACAAAGTCATTACGCAATTGAATGAAGAGGAGTTTGAATCATTACCGATTGCATCTAAATATGAGTTAGCATTTGCATACATTACAGCTGAAAAACTAGGTGAAGCTCAAAAGAAATCGATTATGAAAAACATTAGTTTGAAAAGTGATGAAAAGTATTTGCTGTATTGGATGTATAACGGAAAAGGTAATTTTGATAAATCATTAGATTTAGCTAAGACACTTGATGATCCTCAGCTTATTATGTACGGCCTTGTTAAACAAATTGAATCACTGAAAAATAATCCGGATTTATCAGGGGAAGAACGTGATCAAAAGTTAAAAACATATGAGCAACAATTAGATGAATATAAAAAGAAATATGGCAATTCATCAAGCGATAAAAATTTGTCGGACACAGAGAAAAAAGAGTAAGCACTTGATGAGACAGTTGAAAAGGAGCAGTGAACACGGATGGAGCAACTATTAGTATTGACTTATGGAGACAAAATATATAAGTGCACATTACATCCAAATGAGCAATCAATAGTGTCGATTGGAAAAGAGTGGACAAATGATATTACGAATCCAAGTTTAGAACAAGAAGTAGAGTTAAAGTGGAATAATGAAGTAAATGCTTGGATGGTACAGGATCAATTAATAGAATTTAATAAGGAAATTGAGATTGGGAAAACAAGAGATGTGAGCTTGAAAATCTTTATATCTATTGTTGGCACAACTAAAGTGTTTGATATCGGAACGAAACATTCTCTTACAGTGAGTCAAAACGATTACGATGATATTTCTATTACCGGGACTAGTGTAGATTTAATGCTATCTCGCGAAACGTTGTACGATTCTTTTAAAGTGAACGTGTATGGCGGGGATGTATTTCATAATTATACGAAGTTAAAAGATAGCGTTATGTTGGAATCAGGAGACGTATTATATTTTGATGGTATTTTATTGGAGATTGGTAGTGAAGACATTCAAGTACTTTCTTCAGAAGATAAAGTGAAATCTGCGTTACCTATTTTAGTAGAATCAGAAACAAATTATCAAAGTGGTTATCCAGACTATCATCGTTCACCGCGTATTATTTATCGTGAACCAGAAGAGAAAATGACAATTGCAAAGCCTTCAAGTATGCCATCAAAACCAACGGAGCATTTAGCAAGAATCATTGCACCTTCACTTGTCATGATTGTCGTAACTGTATTACTTGCTATTTTCATGAAATATGGAATGTTTATTATTGCATCGATTGCGATGACATTAGTAACAATCATTGTTTCTGTCACATCGTATATTAAAAATTTGAAGCAATATAAAGTCGACATTGTTGAACGAGATAAAAGCTATAGAGAGTATATAAAACAAAAAACGAAAGATTTACATGCAGAAAGTGAAAAACAGCGTCACGCATTACATTATCACAATCCAAATGTAGAAGTAATACGTAATATGGCAGTTCAAGTAAATCCTAGAATTTATGAAAAAACAATGTTACATCATGATTTCTTAACATTTAGCGTTGGAACAGGACAAGCTAATACGAGTTTTGAAATTCAATTTAATGAAGAAGAATTTAGTCAAACGAAAGATGAATTAATCGATATAGCACGTGAACTAAGACAGCGTTATCTATCATTGGAAGATGTACCAGTTGTAACAGATTTAATGAATGGACCAGTCGGTTATATTGGCCAACGCTCTTTAGTGTTAGAGCAATTACAATTATTAGTTGCACAAACGGCTTTATTCCATAGTTATTATGACTTGCAGTTTATTACTATTTTTCCGGAAGAAGAAAAAGAAAAATGGGATTGGATGCGCTGGTTACCTCATGGAAGTGTTCGTGATATAAATGTACGTGGATTTGTATACCATGATCGTAGCCGTGATCAAGTGTTAAATAGTTTGTATCAAATATTGAAAGAACGAAAATTAAAACTAGATGAAAAAAGTTCTACTAATGAAAAAATGTACTTTGCACCGCACTATGTCGTTCTCATTACAGATGAAAAACTAATATTAGACCATGTTGTTATGGAATTCTTTAATGATGATCCGAGTCAATTAGGTGTATCACTTGTATTTGTACAAGATGTTATGCAAAGTTTACCGGAGCATGTGAAAACGGTAATAGATATAAGAGATGCAAAACAAGGGAACATCATCTTAGAGCAAGGAGAGCTTGTTAACCGTCAATTTAAACTAAATCACGTACCGAAAGGGTTCAATTTAGAAGATATTTCACGGGCATTAGCACCATTAAATCATTTGCAAAACTTAAAAAATAGTATTCCAGAAAGCGTAACATTTTTAGAAATGTACGGCGTTGAAAAAGTAAAAGAACTGAATATCACAAGTCGTTGGGAGAAAAATGCAGCGCATAAATCTTTAGCTGTACCACTTGGATTACGTGGTAAAGAAGATATCGTAAACTTAAACTTACACGAAAAAGCACACGGACCACACGGATTAATAGCAGGTACAACCGGTTCAGGTAAATCGGAAATTATACAATCGTATATTTTATCTCTAGCAGTCAATTTCCACCCGTACGAAGTAGCCTTTTTACTAATTGACTATAAAGGCGGCGGAATGGCGAATTTATTCAAAAACTTACCGCATTTATTAGGAACAATTACGAACTTAGATGGAGCACAAAGTATGAGAGCGCTCGCATCAATTAAAGCTGAATTGCAAAAAAGACAACGCTTATTTGGGGAAAATGATGTAAACCATATTAATCAGTATCAAAAACTGTATAAAGAAGGCTTAGTAAGTGAGCCGATGCCACACCTATTTTTAATTAGTGATGAATTCGCGGAACTGAAGTCAGAACAACCAGAATTTATGAAAGAGTTAGTTTCAACAGCGCGTATCGGTCGTTCACTCGGGATCCATTTAATATTAGCTACGCAAAAACCGAGTGGTGTTGTAGATGATCAAATTTGGAGTAACTCGAAATTCAAACTAGCACTAAAAGTTCAAAATACGTCAGATAGTAATGAAATCTTAAAAACGCCAGATGCTGCTGAAATTACATTACCAGGACGTGCTTACTTACAAGTTGGGAATAATGAAATTTATGAACTATTCCAATCAGCTTGGAGCGGAGCAGACTATGTAGAAAACAAAGAGGATAAAGAACATTTAGACGCAACAATCTATGCAATAAATGATCTAGGACAATATGAAATATTAAGTGAAGATTTAAGTGGACTTGGTAGCAGTAAAGAAGTAATAAGCGTACCATCTGAACTGGATGCTGTTATTGACTACATTCACGATTACGCAGAAATAAATGAAATTGAAGCGTTAGCTAGACCGTGGTTACCACCACTTCCAGAAAGCGTATATTTACAAGACTTACACGCTATTCAGTTCAAAGAAGCATGGACGAAAGAAAAGAAACCATTACAAGCAACAGTTGGTCTACTAGATCAGCCTGAATTACAATCACAAACACCATTAACACTAGATATTAGTAAAGACGGACACGTAGCAGTCTTCTCAAGTCCAGGCTACGGAAAATCAACATTCTTACAATCAGTCATTATGGATGTAGCTCGCCAGCATAGTCCGGAGCATTTGCATGTGTATTTATTAGACTTCGGAACAAATGGCTTAATGCCATTAAAATCTTTACCGCATGTGGCAGACATCATTACATTAGACCAAGTTGAAAAATGCGAGAAATTTCTTCGTCGCATAGAAGACCTATTAAAAGAGAGAAAGCAATTGCTAAGTAAATATGGTGTTGCGAGTCTTGAAATGTATGAGAGAGCTAGTAAAGAAGTATTACCAACAATATTAATTACGTTAGATAACTATGATGCTGTTAGAGAAGCTGGATTTGTCGAAGACTTTGAACGCATTATTGCACAAATTGTACGTGAAGGGGCAGCAGTAGGAATTCATTTAATGCTTACGGCTACACGTCAAAATGCATTGAGAGTACAAGTAAATACAAATATTAAACTACAAATTGCTCTATATATGATAGATGAGGCAGAATCTAGAGCTATTGTAGGAAGAACAGAGTTAAAAATTGAAGAATTAGCAGGCCGTGGTTTAGTTAAAATTGACGAACCAACAATCTTCCAAACAGCTTTACCGACAAATGGAGAAGATGTCCTTACTCGAATTGAAAATATACAAGCTGAAGGAAAAGAGATGGATTCCTTCTGGGATGGAGAAAGACCGAAAGCAATTCCTATGGTACCTGAAGTTCTGGAATACAAGGAATTCATTGCATGGCCAGAAACAAGAAAAATTATTGAAGCAGGCAAACTAACATTTGGTGTAGAGACAGAAAACGTTACGCCTCTCGAATTAGATTTAACGGAAGCGTCTAATATTGTTGTAGGGGGAATTAAGAAAGATGAAGTTGAAAATGTAGTTCATCAATTCCTTCAACAGTTAGCAGACAGTGGACACTTTGACCTAGGTTTAATTGATACAAGAACACGAAATTTCTCAAACTATAGAGAGAGCGCTGCTTTATATGTAGCTGAAAAAACAGGAATTGAGAAAACGATTAAACAAGTTACAAACGCTTATAAATCGAGAGAAGCGGCGTTTAAAGAGGAGCAGGAAGCATCAAGTGAAACAGTGAACCCGGCAGAATTTATTAAGAAATTTAAGCCGATTGTAATCGTAATTGCAGATGTAAATGATATTTTAAGTAATTTAGAAGATAGCGATATATATAGTTTAGCGGAATTAATAACAAATGGTGCATTTATGGGCATCCACTTCGTAATTGGCTGTGATGTTGATTCAATTGACAGTCGATACGACTTAGTTTCAAAAACAATAAAAACGCAATCTCATGTTATTTTACTTAGAAAATCATCAGGCCAAATGGTCTTCGATGTATCTAATAAAGATTTAAGTAGTACAAAATTAAATCCATTTGAAGGGTATTTTGTTGAAAATCGTTTTGCTACTAGAATTAAAGTGCCAACTATTTAAGGGGGGATTTGCATGGGGATAGAGGAATTAAATAGTCAAAAATCTGGTTTATTAAGTAGTATAAGTCATCAACAAGGGCAATTGGCTGAACTACAAATGAAACTAAGAAGGCTAATAACTGCTAAAGGGAAATTTGTAAATAATCTTGAAGCAATTAAACAAAATCAAGAGCAGTTTAAGTCTTTAGAAATAAACGAAAGTAGTTGGAAAGGGCAAAGAGCAACTACTTTTAAAGAAACATATCAACAACAAGTCATTTCGAATTTAGGGAAGTTTATCGGAGAACTAGGGAGAGTGCAAGAAGACATCGATCAAGCTATACGGCGGCTTGAAAGAGAAATCGCTACATGTGAGTCTAGTATTCTTTCTCTAAGTAGAAGTGTTTCAATGGTTGATGCTAGTATTCAAGTAGAAGTACAGAAGGCGGGGAAATGATAAATGGGGGAAATTAAATTAAATAAAGGGGTATTTGATGCGAAAGTAAGTGATTTGAAAAGTGGTGCTAGTGATTTAGGTAAGACTAAATTTAATGGTATGCAGTTGAGTCGTACGAATTTGACTAGGCTGATTCAATATTGTGAAGCAATTGAAAAGTTATCTCAAAAGGTGCAGCGATATGAACAGATATTAGAAAATGACTTAAATAAAATACAACAAACTGGGGAGAAAATAGTTGAAAAAGACGAACAACTTGAGAAGCAATTAAGAATGATAGATTCAAATTATCATGCAAAATAAGGAGGGAGAAACGTGGATAAAAATATAGAGTTACAAGAAGTAAAAGAACTTCAAAATAGATTTCAAGCAAGTGCCACTGAGTTGAATCAACAGTTTGAATCATTATTAGGAAAGATAGCGGATTTTAGTGAGATTAATTCATTTCAAGGTGCTGCTGCTGATGGAATTAAAGGCCATTTATCTAGAGTTCATGGAAGTGTTATTTCAGGTTGTATGGTCGCAGCAGAAAGCTTAAGTATGCAATTTGAAAAAGCATTAGAAGATTTTAATAGTTCTGTTGATAGTGATGCAGATACGAAGATTTATGGGAGTTATTTAGATAATGTAAAGCAAAAAATTAATGGGTATAGTAACAGTTTTAATCAATCGAATGAGTTAGCCCAACAGACTATCAGTTCAATTAATGATATTGTTCCGATCCATTATCCCCCATCATCAGGAATTTCTGAAGGGGTTGAAAAAAGTCAAAAAGAAATCAGTGATACGTTAGAAAAACTAGAGGCTTACAATAGTCAACAAAATGATCTTCAAAATTTTGATGACATGTTACGCGGATTAGATGGTGCTATGAGACAAATACAAGAGACTGAAGGGAACTTTTCTAGTGATACAACCGAAAAACTTCTGTCTGAAGGAACCTTTGCATCTATAGTTGGAGTAGCTAAAAAGATTGCGGGATATACGGGTAAAGTGAAAAAAGGAGTAGTCGGATTATTTTCTGGTTATTTACGCCTTGTTTACATGAAAAAAAATTTGGGGTTTGGTGTTGATTTTCATGTTGATGCTCGAAAAGGAAAAGGGGCATATGTATTTAAAACTTTAAACGATGCCGATATTGTAGCGGCTTCCAAACTTTTAGCTTCAGATGCAAATGAAGATGCTATTTTTAAATTTATTTTTAAAGATAAATTTAAAGTCAATTACAACAACGAAACAAGAAATGTAATAAAACAAGCAAAAAAAGATATTTATAAATTGCCTGAATTTAAAGCGGTTGAAGATTTTATGATGACTCGGAATGCAGGAGGTTTTTTAAAAGCATTTAAAAATAGATGGACAGATTCATTTGGGACCGAATTTCAAAAGAGCATTGACGAATTCAATTTTAAGAAGTGGCCAGAGACATTTAAAAAACTCAAAGGTACTGGGACGCTCTTCAAAAGTGTGGCAATTATTGGAACGGGGTTGACAGTTGTAGATAATATTATACAGTCACAAGATGATGGATTTCAGCTACAGGATGTAAGAGATGTTGCATTAGATACAGGTGTGGACTTAGCATATGCAGCGGGAGCAGCAGCAACTGGAGCAGCGATTGGGACTGCTGTGGGACCACTTGGAACCTTGGCAGGAGGAGCTATAGGTGCAGTGGTGGGGATTGGAGCCTCATTACTGGTGAATGAGAAACTTAGCATATTAGGAGGTGAAAGTGTAGTTAGCGGAACAAAGAAATTAGTAAAATGGGCAGTAAATATGAACGATAATTTAAAGTCTGGAAATTATAAAGAGTTTACGAAAGAAAATGAAAAGGTCCTGAAAAAATTAAAATCAATATTTTGGTAATTTATATAAAATTAGAAGGTAGGATAAATGAATGCTAAAGATAAAGGAAGAAGATTTGGGCCTTTTTGAAATTGAAAATAGAAACAGATTAAGTCCGGATTATATAAGAATCTTTTATGGGGGAGTTTTTGCATATACTTCTATACCAATGCTCATCATGTTTTTAGGTGTTTTGCTGAACGGTGATAAGATTTCTTTAACACCATTTGAAACATTTTTGGTACGAACTGAGGTAAAGTTATACATTTTGGAGTTGATTTTTTTAATAATTTTCATGTCTTCAAAGGTTGCTTTTAAATTACAGAAACTCCAAGCCATCGTGACTTTATTTTATTCTTTTCAATTAGCAACATTACCATTTATCGTTATGATGGTTGAAGGAATGTTTGATTTTCCAAGTAATAATAAAACGTTAGTTTATATTGGTTTAATAATGTTAGGTGCGCTTTGTACTCACATTGTAACTACAATTAATGTTTTTAAAAAGGCAAAACATGGAGGATATAAATCGGAAGGACCAGCTGTCTCATTTTTTACTAACGCAAAATTATATTTATTGATTGGAATGACAATTGGTGTAATGGTTCTACTTATATTAATTTTTTTAAATCTTAATTATACATTTAGCCAAATGGCAATTTATATTGTACAAACAATAATATTATATATATTCGCTGTAGTATCAGCAGAATTCGTCCTATTGGTGTATTGTCGCTTCAAATTCCCATCATTTAATATTACGTGGGAACAACATGAAAAGAAGCGCCAAGAATTCATAGCGAATAGAAAAAGAATAATAGAAAAAGAACAAAAGCGAAACAAAAACTGAAATGATATTTGTAAATAATAGTCATAAACTTTTTTTATGTGTGGAAGAATCTATTTGTGAAGAAATAAATCATTGTATAAGGGGTAGAGATTATGAAAGTTCAGTATAAAGCATTATCGCTTTTAAATTTAATAAGCATCACTCAAATTGTAAAAAAAGATGATTGGTTATTACCAGCTATCGCACTTAGAAATCAAGTAGTTCATAACGATATATACCCAATAGGACCTGTTCTTTTTACGTATTCACCATTAGAGAATGAACCGGAATATGGTGAATATATGTATTGTGTCCCAGTGAATGGAAGGGTAAATATGGAAGAGGATTCACCTTATGAGTATATTGATGCAATTCTTATTGAAGAAGCACTTTGTGTTAGATTCTCAGATGAAGATGGTGATATTGAAGACGCTTATCGTGTTTTAAATGAATTTGCTGAACAGAATCATATGAAATTAGATAGTAGCTTTTATCACGTATGTTTAGATGTATATGGTGATATGTGGTTGGATATTTATGCTCCTATTATTGAAGTAGGTGAATTAGTGCGATGATAGTTGAGGAACAAAGCATTGCTTATACAAATGTTGTATCGAAAGAATATTTTTTTCACTATACTGATATGGAAAAAGTAATAGAAGATTTATTGACAGAAATTGCGCAAGCGAATTTAACGGTCAAAGGCCCAATGTTTTATGCGCTGAAAAATGTACCATCAGATGGAGATATGTTTATTGAATTATTTATGCCAGTATATGAGAGTAGTATTCCTAAATCAGAAACAATGAAGTTTCGAAGTTATTACTATGTTGATAACATGCTAATGAAAAGATATGCAGGAGATTTTGAAACATTAACAGAGTATGCATATGCTGAGATTCTTCAGTATATGGAAGATAATGAACTTGATATGATCTCACCTATTTACCATATTTTTAGTGGTGATGAAGAGTTACAGTATGTTGAAATAAAAATTGCAGTAGATACACAATAATAATTTAGTACACTTTTAGTAATAAAGATATGAAAAGTAAAACCCTAATTTTTGTTTTATTGAAGAATATAAAGGTATTCTTGAATTAAGAGTTCTAATTGTTGTTTTTAGTAGTAAGGGGCCTACATATGTGGTTATTTTCAAAAGAAAAACCTTTGTACTTTCAGTAAGAGTGTGGGGATAAAACTGGGGGATTAATTGAACAGAAAATATTGGATAAAGTATCGGTGGATGATTGCATAATAGCTGTTGAAATGCTTGATATATTGTTTATATACCTAAATTTGCAGAAGAACTTGCAACGATTTTATATATTAGTAATAAAGAATTATCCCGAACGGTTGCTATGTTTGTTGGTACATTTGAAATTTTTGTACAAGTTTCAAACACAACAAAAGTTATTATCCAATGTATTCCGGTAGATGAGGAAATGGAAGAATAAGTATTTTTGGATATGAAAGTGATTGATTTTAAATATAAGAAAAAATCCACTGACGAAGAGAAAGAAGAAATAGCAGAGTGGATGCTGGAATATAAAAAGATGTGTAAAACAATAGCAGAGCACTATGAAATAGCTTAAAAAGAATCATTATTATAATGTAAGAATATCTGAGATTAATAGAACCTTCTCTTTTCATCAAAATGAGAAGGTTTTTATTTTTAATCTACATGATTTAAGTGAATGTAGTTAAGGGTGGGACAATTGGATGTGGAATATAAAAGAAGAAGATTTAGATGAATTTAAAATAACATGTAGAAATCGTTTAAGCCCTGAAGGAGCTATGTTGTTTATGTTTGGTGGAATGCTTTATAGTTCGTTATTGATGCTTTTTATTTTTGGAGCACTAATTAGATTTGGCTGGGATTACTATCCGACTCTTTTTGACACAGTAATAGTCAGAATGGAATTGTTGTTATATAGCCTACAAGTAATCTTTTTTATTATATATCTGATCCCTAAGGTACGTTTTAAATTTCAAAAGCTCCAGACATTGGTGATATTATTATATGCGTTTCAGTTAGGTACTATAGGTCTTACGGCGTTTGTTCTTCCAGGGATGAGTAATTATTCTATTAATTTTATTACGCTTATTTATGTAGGTTTACTAGTATTAGGAGCAATACTTGTTCATGGTGTAACAACATTTGATACTTTTAAACAAGCAAGTAAAGGTGCATTTAGTATGGGAGAAAAATCTACTTCATTTTTTAATAAGGCAAAGAAAAATGTAATGTTGGGTGTGGTAATTTATGTACTAATTCTTCTTGTTTTAATTTATATACAAAATAATTACTCATTGAGCATAATGTTTGGTTACTTTATATTTACGTTCATCATGTACGCGATAGCAATAGGCGCAGCTGAGTTCCAACTACTAGCCTATTGTAGATTTAAGTTTCCGTCATTTTATATTTCGTGGGAGGAACACGAAAGGGGACGTCAGAAAAGACTAAAGCTTTATAAAGAGAAGGAAAAAAGAAAACTAAAGAAATAAAATAAGTTTTGTGTCGAAATGAGGAAAGATGAATGCTTAAAATAAAGGAAGAAGATTTAGGATTTTTTCAAATTACAAATAAAAACCGATTAAGTCCTGATGGTGTAATGGCCTTTTTAGTTGGAGTTTTTGTATACGCTTCATTACCGATGTTTTTTATTATTTTGGGTTTTTTACAACTTGGTTGGGAGACTTATCCAAAATCTTTTGAACGAATAATTGTTTCTGTAGAGTTAGCATTATATATTCTGCAAATCCTTTTTTTGATAATCTATTCATTTCCGAAATTAAGATTTAAATTACAAAAATTACAAGCCGTTGTAATTGTTTTTAACTCGTTTCAGGTTGCAACGGTAGGTTATGCGTATGTATTAATTGAAGCAATATTTGGATATTATTGTGAAAATCTAACAGTATTTTATGTAGGTCTATTATTATTAGGAGCGATAATTACTCATATTGTAATAACAATCCATACTTTTAAAAAAGCAAAATATGGAGGCTATAAGTTAAAAGGGGAGTCAGCCTCATTTTTTACTAATACAAAACTTTGGATGTTAATTGGAATGTTTATTTATATAGTTGTCCTGTTGATATTAATCTTTGCAAGTATTCGTTTTGCGCTAAAACCGATGGTGTTTTATTTTTTACAAACAATTATATTATATGTATTTGCCGTTGCATCAGCAGAATTCGTCCTATTGGTGTATTGTCGCTTTAAATTTCCATCATTTAATATTACGTGGGAACAACATGAAAAGGAACGCCAGGAATTTATAGCAAATAGAAAAAGAATGAGAGAGAAAGAACAAAAGCAAAATAAAAACTGAAATGATAATAGTAATAGATGGTTTTTTTATGGTGGAAGAATCTATTTGTGAAGAATTAAAACATTGTATAAGGGGTAGTGATTATGAAAGTTCACTATAAAGCATTATCGCTTTTTAATTTAATAAGCATCACTCAAATTGTAAAAAGGATGATTGGTTGTTGTCAGCTATCTCACTTAGAAATTAAGTAATTCATAGTGATATATACCCAAAAAGTAGCTAGAGGTGTGTAACTAGATGTGGGATGTAAAAGAAGAAAATTTAGAAAAGTTTAGGATGATATGTAGAAGGCGTTTAAGTCCGGAAGGTGCTTTAGGTTTTATGATAGGAACAATAGTGTATGTTTCAGTTATGATGTTTTTTCTTATTGGTACTTTAGTAACCTTTGGTTGGGACTACTATACTACTTTATTCGAAAAAACAATTGTTAAAATTGAACTTGTGCTATATAGCTTACAAATAATTTTTTTAATTCTATATTCATTTCCAAAAACTCGATTTAAATTTCAAAAGTTTCAAACGATTGTTGTGTTATTATATGCATTTCAATTAGGTACGATATTATTCACGGCTTTAATTCTTCCTAGAATGTCTGATTATATAATCGACGGAATTACATTAGTATATGTAGGCTTCTTATTTATAGGAGCAGTGATTGTTCATATTGTGACAACGATTGATACGTTTAAACAGGCAAGTGAAGGTGCATTTAGTATGAATGAAAGATCCGCTCCCTTTTTTAGTAAAACAAAAGGAGCTATGATGAAAGTAGCTTTAATATACGCATTAATCCTACTTGTTTTGATTTATTTTCATAATGATTATGCGATTGATACTTTTATTGGATATGTAATAGGTACTGTTTTACTGTACACAGTAGCCGTTGGTGCAGCAGAATTCCAGCTATTGGTGTACTGTAGATTCAAATTTAAATCATTCAATATGACTTGGGAAGAAAATGAGAGAATGCGTGGGAAAACTCGAAAACAAAATAAAAAATCCAAATCGAAAAGTAAATAAGAGTGAAATAGAATTGATGTGAATGAAAATTATTTAAACTGTATAGAAGGTGAAAAACTGAATGTGGAATATAAAAGAAAAAGATTTAGATGAATTTAAAATAACATGTAGAAATCGTTTAAGTCCTGAGGCTGCTGTAGGTTTTATGCTAGGTTCAATCATATACATCTCATTAATCATGTTAGGTGTAATTTATGGTTTGGTGAAATTTGGTTGGTCAGTATATCCTAGTTTACTAGAGGAAACAATTATTAAAATAGAGTTATGTTTGTATAGCTTACAAATCATTTTTCTTATTGTATATTTATTTCCCAAAGCCCGTTTTAAATTTCAAAAGTTACAAGCTATAGTTATATTGTTATATGCACTTCAACTTGCGACTATAGGATTTGTAACAGTAGTTGTTTCGAGTATTTTTGGTTATTCAAATGATCGTATTACATTGACTTATGTAGCCTTATTATTGTTAGGAGCTTTTATTATTCATATTTTTACAACGATTAATACCTTTAAGCAAGCTAGCAAAGGCGCATTTAGTAAGTGGGAAAATTCAGTTTCATTTTTTAGTAAGACAAAAGATTTATTAATGATTGCCTCTATACTATATGTATTAACTCTCTTAATCTTAATTTATATTAATAATGATTATACGATGGGGCAAATAGGTTGGTATGCCGTATTGACCCTTATACTATATTCTGTAGCCATAGGTGCAGCAGAGTTCCAATTATTAGCCTATTGTAGATTTAAATTTCCATCATTTTATATTTCGTGGGAGGAGCATGAAAGGGAACGTCAGGAATTCTTAAAACGTTATAAAGAGAGGGAGGAAAAGAAAGCGAAAGAAATAAAATAAGTTTTGGTTTCTGAAAATTCGAATAGAATATATAAGCAATTAAGGATTGTATATAAATCAATGCTATTAAAAATTAAAGCATCTTCAATATAATCTGTACGAGTAAGTAAATATCAGTAAGTAAAGGTGAGATGTATTACTTTCCAAAAAGGAACATAATGAACTTAAAAATGCCTAGAGAAATCAATGGGGTGTCAGTATGAAGTTAAAGAAGAAAGCCAAGATGATGATAGTTCTGTCAATAATAGCAAATTTATTAAGTGGATGTGGTTTTGGGGAGACGAAGATAGAGTATGAGAGATTAGTAAAGGCATTGGATGAAGGTGATATGAAAACGGTTATGTCTGCGAGTGATGATGGATATGCATATGTGAAAGAAGAGACTAGCGACAGTACTTATGAAGAAAAAGAAGATGGTGAACATAGCAGGATAATATATCAAACAACCCATGGAGTATATAATGTGAAAGAAGACGACTTATATGGGAAAACAACTCAAAAGGTTGCTACTGATATAAAAAATGATAAAAACGTTGGTAGTAATCAAAATTACAAAAAAGAAACTGTCTATAGTACAAATTTGAAAAATGAAAAATCCCGTTCAATAGCCCACAATCAAGGTATAGATGTTTCATATGTAAAAATAATGTTTAGAGGATTAAATGAACTTAGTAAATTGAAACCGAGTGAAGATACAAAAAGATTTAGTGAACCGAGCATAATAAGCTATGATTTAACTGAATTACAGTTTAAAAGCATCATAAATGACAAGTTAAATTTAAAATATGATAAATTTAATTCTGCAATATTGATGATCGAATTTAATACGCCTAATGATACAAAAGAAAATCAAATGAGAATAATACAAATAACAATAGCGGTAAATTATGAAGAAAAAAGAAGATAAGCTTATAAAACGCAATCAAGAAATTTCAACATATTATCATACCAGAGAAGATAATAATCAAAGTGCCAAAAAAGAATATGTAAATTATGAAAAAGAGTATATAAATTAAAAATAAGATATTTTAATTGAATTTTGAGAATGATAAATGTTGTGAGGATATGAGTAAAGGGGTAGTGAAAAATAGTTACTGTGATAACAGTTATGTTTTGCTGAGCGCGTGTAGTTTTAGGAAATCAAAATAAAGTATGAGAGCCTAATAAAGGCAATGGATGAAGGTGACAAGAAGACGGTTATACTTAAGTGAAAGAGAGAAGAATATTTGGAACTTTTGAGGAGAAAGGATACTATTTGAACTATCAAAAAGCATTCTGAGTATATGATTATGGTAATTAATGTGGTAATGGTATATCTAAAAGATTATCTGAATTTAATTGTACAAAGATCTATGTACTTAAAAATATTAAGAATGTAATAGAATTTTAGTGCACGAAAATTATTTAAACTGTATAGAAGGGGAAATGTCAGGGTGTGGAATATAAAAGAAGAAGATTTAGATAAATTTCGAATAACATGTCAAGGACGTTTAAGTCCTGAAGGTGCTACGGGTTTTATGCTTGGAACAATATTTTATATTTCAATATTTATGTTTATTATTTTTGTAGGTGATTTGAATTACTACAACAATTTTTTTGATAGAGCAATTGTTAAAACTGAAATTGTGTTATTTAGTATTCAAATTATATTTTTAATTATATATCTATTTCCGAAAGCATGTTTTAAATTTCAAAAGTTACAAACGCTAATCGTATTACTATATGCGTTTCAACTTGGAACAATATTATTTGTAGTTTCGATTGTTTCTGAAATGGCTGACAATTCAATTGGTAGGATGTATACCGGGCTACTAGTTGTAGGAGCAGTTATTATCCATAGTGTAGCAACGCTAGATACATTTAAACAAGCAAGTAAAGGTGCATTTAGTAGTGATGAAAGATCCACATCGTTTTTTAGTAAGACAAAAGGGGCTATGATAAAGGGAGCTATAATATATATATTCATACTACTTATTTTGATGTATTTTCAAAATGATTATTCAATTGATTTTTTTGTTATGTATGGAGTAGGAACTGTATTAATGTATGCGGTTGCAATCGGAGCGGCAGAATTCCAACTATTGGCGTACTGTAGATTCAAATTTAAGTCATTTCATATGACGTGGGAAGAGAATGAGAGAATGCGTGGGAGAATTCGAAAGCGAAATAAGAAATTCAAAACGAAAAATAAAGTGAAACTTTAATCAGTGGGGGTTTTCTTCATCCCCCACTGATTATTAGTTGAACCAATCGGACTTTTATGGGCAGTTGATCCCCCACCTAACTTCTTTGCTTTCGCTGCATTTTGAGGTGGGGGTCTTACTGCCCATTAAAGCGGGATAAATAATATATTAATAGAATTTTAGTGCGCGAAAAATAATTGAAACGTATAGAAGGTGAAGGGCCAGGATGTGGAATATAAAAGAAGAAGATTTAGATAAGTTTAGGATGACATGTAATGATCGTTTAAGTCCTGAGGGTGCTACAGGATTTATGTTTGGAGGAATACTTTATAGTTCAATAGCTGTTTTTTCTATTATTGTATCAGGTGATTGGGATTACTGTATGGTCCTCCTTAATATAGGAATTGTTAAGCTGGAAGTGTTGTTATATGCTCTGCAAGTAATTTTTTTCATTCTATATTTATTTCCAAAAGCTCAATTTAAATTTCAAAAGCTACAAACACTTGTTGTATTATTAAATGCATTTCAAATGGCAATAATCTTACTCGTAGTTTTGATTGGTACTAAAATGGCTAATAATTCAATTGATCAGATTACATTACTGTATGCAGGATTGTTATTTTTAGGAGCAGTTGTTGTTCATATTGTTACAACGCTTGATACACTTAAGCAAGCGAGTGAAGGTGCGTTTAGTATGGATGAAAGATCCGCTTCCTTTTTTAGTAAAGGAAAAGGAAAGATGATGAAGTGGGCTACACTATACGCAGTAACTATTCTTATTTTGATATCTTTTCATAACGATTATGGGTTTGATGATTTATTTATGTATGTAGTAGGGACCTTTTTAATGTATACGATAGCAATCGGTGCAGCTGAATTTCAGCTATTAGCATATTGCAGATTTAAATTTCCATCATTTAATAAAACGTGGGAGCAACATAAAAGAGAGACTCCAAGATATCGAAAGAAAAATAAAAAAGGTAAATCGAAACGTAAGGCATAAAGAAAGTGCGTATTGTACGTTTTGATGATAGAAAAGTAATTATTTACAAGAGAGTATTTTAACTTCTAAAAGAAAATTTAATTATGTAAGGTGATTAAAGTGATTAGAAGGTTATCTGATCGAAAATGTAGAGTGGGTAGTGTGATGATGAAATGAACATAAAAAAGGTTTCTAAAATGATTACTATCATAATAACAATCAGCCTACTACAAGCATGCAGTTTTTTTGAAGAAAAGGTAGAGTATGAGCCATTTATTAAGGCATTGGATGAAGGTGACATGAAAAAGGTTATGTCTGCAAGTGATGATGGGTATGCTTTTGTGGAACAAAGAGGTATTTATAGTACGTTTGAGCAAAAAGAAGATGGAGAGCATAGTAAGACAATTCGTCAAACTACGGAAGGTGTATATAATACAAAAGATAAAAGTTTATACGGAGAGGCGATACAAACAGTTATGACTGATATAGAAAAAGACAAGGGAAAAAGGACAAATGAGAATTATAAAAAAGAAACTATTTATAGTACTCATGTTAAGTATGAAAATGGACAGGTGAAAAGTTCGGATTCAAATCTAGATGTTTCATACGTAAACTTAATTGTAGATCGTTTAAATGGGATAGGGAAACTAAAGATGAAGCCCGAAGGTGATATAAAAAAGTTTGATCAGCCTAATTCAGTGGGATATCGACTAACTGAATCTGAATTTAAAGATATTATTAATAATAAATTAAAGATACAATACGATGAATTTGATGGAGCAACAATCGTATTGCACCTGAATGCCTCAAAAAATCCAAAACAAATTTTGCAAATGAGGATAGATATAGATTTTAAAGAAAAGAATGAGGATGGAAAATTAGTAGAAAATATGTTCCAAATAATAACGTATTTTAATAGAAAACAGGATAATAACCAAGATGCAAGACAGGAATATTTAAAATACAAGGCGCAGTACAACAAAAGAGATAGTTAAGAGTGGCGATGAACATAAAAAGGTATAAAATCAGTGACTAAGAAAATTGAATCTTTATTTTGGTAATATACTATAGTTCGGGGAAAGGTGGAGCTAACAAATGTGGAACATAAAAGAAGAAGATTTAGATGAATTTAGAATTACATGTAGAAATCGTTTAAGCCCAGAACGCTCCATGGTGTTTATACTTGGCGCAACTGTTTATAGTTCATTATTCATGCTTTTTATTTTTGGAGCATTAGTTAAATTTGGCTGGGGTTACTATCCAAATCTCTTTGACAAAATAATTGTTTGTATTGAATTAGTTTTATATACCTTGCAAGTAATCTTTTTAATTCTATATCTATTTCCAAAAGTTCGTTTTAAATGTCAAAGGTTGCAAGCGCTTGTGATATTATTATGTACATTTCAGCTGGGAACTATAGGATTCACATTGTTTATACTTCCAGCAATTTCAAATTATTCGATTGATCAAATTACATTATTGTATGTGGGTTTATTGTTTCTAGTAGCAGTTTTTGTTCATCTGGTGACAACAATTGATACCTTTAAACAAGCAGAGAGTGGAGCATTTAGTATGGATGAAAGGGCAGCTTCATTTTTTAGTAAAACAAAAAACAACGTAATGATTGGTGTTACGGTATATGCACTAATCCTTCTTATTTTAATTTATTTTCATAATGATTATGAAATAGAGATATTAGCAGGGTATATAGCAGGAACTCTTGTAATGTACGCGGTAGCCGTAGGCGCAGCAGAGTTCCAATTATTAGCCTATTGTAGATTTAAATTTCCGTCATTTTATATTTCATGGGAGGAACACGAAAGGGAACGTCAGAAAAGACTAAAGCTTTATGAAGAAAAGGAAAAAAAGCAAGCCAAAGAAATAAAATAAGTTTTGCTTTCTGAAAATTCGAACGGAATATATAAACAATTAAGGATTGTATAAAAATCGATGCTATTAAAAATTAAAGTATCTTCAACATAATCTGTATGAGTTAATAAATACCGGTAAGTAAAGGTGAACTATATTACTATCAAAATGGGAATGTAATGAACCTAAAAATGCCTAGAGAAATCAACGGGGTGTCAGTATGAAGTTAAAGAAGAAAGCTAGGATGATGATAGTTCTGTTAATAGTATCAAGTTTATTAAGTGGATGTGGTTTTGGGGAGACGAAGATAGAATATGGGCCATTTGTCAAAGCATTGGATGAAGGTGACATGAAAAAGGTTATGTCCGCTAGTGATGATGGATATGCGTATGTGAAACAAAGAGGTATATATAGTACATATGAGCAAAAGGAAGATGGAGAGCATAGAAAAACAATCTATCAAACTTCGGAAGGGATATATAATACGAAAGATAAAAGTTTATATGGAAATACAACACAAGAGGTTACTTCAGCAGTAGACAGCAAAGATAATAAAGAAGAAGTTGTTTATCGTACCAATATTATGTATAAAAATGGACAGGTACAAAGTCCGGAATCGAATCTGGATGTTTCATATGTGAACTTAATTGTAGATCGTTTAAAAGGGATAGGGAAACTAAAGATGAAGCCCGGGGATGATATAAAAAAGTTTGATCAGCCTAGTACTGTTGGATACAAACTAAATGAATCAGAGTTTCAGAGTATTGTTAATGATAAGTTGAAAATACAATATGATGAATATGATGGTGGATCAATCGCATTGCATATAGATTCTAAAGATAGTTCAGAGCAGATATTGGAGGTAAGTATTGTAATAAATTATAAGAAGCGAAATGATGAAGGTAAGTTAGTAGAATATATATCACAAATACACACATCTTTTGATAGTCACCAAGGTAATAACCAAGATGTGAAACAGGAATATATTGATTTTAAAGCAAAGTATAATGAGACGCAGTAATATTTAGAAGGGCATTTGTACGGAAAGATAATAGCGACATAAGTGTGATAAATGTTTCATAAATATTTCTATTTGTAGTGGAAAGAAATTGAGTATAAATATGTAGCCCCAGTTGCTGGAGTAGATGCAACTGGGGCGTTTATCTGTCTAAATTTAGCTTGAATACATGACATGTTTTAGTTAGGGGCACGGCTTTACAAGTAGTTTCTCCATCTTCATAATAACGGTGTGAGTTATTTTGTAATTTGCTTGTATTACTAAGTTACGACTATTTCCTCTTATAGAGTACTTCTTATTATCGATACATCGTCCACATCCCAATGTCTTTAAATCCTAGTCGTTTATAAATTCGTCCAGCAGCTGGATTGTTATAAAATAAACAAAGTGTTCGGCTTTCTTTCGTAAAGTCTTGAATCATTTTTTGTAGTATGAGTGAAGCAAATCCATTTCCACGATAATTCGGGTGTGTACATACACCAACTACCATAGCGGATAATGAATTTTCAGCGGAAGTAGAGGCGGATGCGATGATTGCACCGTCTTTTTCAATATAATATGTACGTCCTGTATTTGTTTCAATAGATTGTCGTAAAATTTTTTCTGATTCATGAGCAGTTCGGAATTCAGTGATGCTACTTCTTAATTGCATAATTCGATCTACATCATCTATTGATGCAAGTTTAATCGTTTCATGAATAGGCGTGTCAGGTAAGTTGTTGCCATTTAGACATTCACAAAAATACATATCACTTTTGACACCTAGTTGAATAGCAGGAGAAGTTTCAAATTTTTTTACGATAGTTGACTTACCAGATAGTTTAAGCGGCTTATACGCTGAAAGAAGTGCCTCATAATCAGTGGTAACAAAGTCTTCTTTACTATATAGTATAAATGAATCGTGGAATCGGAGTAAAATTGATTTTAATGTTCCATCCTCTTTAAATACTCCCCATAATTCTTGAAAATCTGTGTCATAACCGAAAGCTTCAATATCTCCAATAATAAACAAGTTAAGGGCTGCTTCTTCTTTTAGGTAAGGGAATACTTGTTCATGATCTTTCTTTGTTAATTTTCGCATCATAACGAATCGACCTCTTTTTTATTTTTCTAAATATTACAACTTAAGTTTTTTGAAATCAATATTAAATTTTATGTTTAGTTCACAAACTTTCGGAAAAACTAGGAAAGATATGACAAAGGAGGTTATGAACGGTGGATCATCCAATTCAAGGGTTAATGAAAGCAGCAATGGAAAATTTAAAAGAAATGGTTGATGTAAATACGATTGTTGGAGAGCCTGTTCAAACGGCTGACGGTGGTGTGGTGTTAACGGTTTCTAAAGTAGCGTTCGGTTTTGGAGCAGGAGGTTCTGATTTCCAAACGAATGATGGACAAAGAGCAAACGGTAACGCTGCATTTGGTGGCGGTAGCGCGGGTGGTGTTTCTATTACACCAGTAGCATTTCTTGTGGTGAATAAAGATGGAGTAAATATTCTTCATTTACAAAATGCTACACATTTAGCAGAAAAAATGATTGAATTAGCTCCACAAACAATTGATAAAATTCAATCGATGTTCCAAAAAGAAGAAAAGAAAGAGGGAAATCATCATCCTCAAAACCCTGATGAAATCCTTTAAAAACGCCTGCTTATGAGCAGGCGTTTTTTCTTGTAATCACTATGTAATAAAACACATGAAATTGTAAATAGTTTTTGAAGTTTTTTCTATGTTTCTAAAATTTTTCATGTTAAAATATGCTATAGAATTGAAACATATAAAACGAAGGTGGCTAGGTGCTTTGTCTGGAGGATCTGACCAAGTAAAGAATATGATATATATTAATGGTAATCGTCGAGGTCATTGTTTTATTACATCAGGAATTACGTTTAAAGAGTTTGCGAGTAACATCCCTTCACCGCTTCATCAAGTGTTGCTTTTGAAGCACAACTTTGAATGGACGGATTTTCATTATCATACTTTATTTGAATATGTTGAGGAAGAAAATATACATAAGTTAATTCAAGCAGAGATTGATGAATTTGATGAATTTTGTTGGGTAGATTTTGATGATGCAAGCGATTTAGATGAATTAGAGCCGAAAGAAATTGCAGAATTATTATATTTGGCTCACAAAAAAGAACCACTTGCAAGAACATTCTTTCCGCTGTTGAAAAATCGATTTGTTTATTTTTCACATGATGACGGATGGTACAACAAAGTGTATTATCGTAGAATTGCTGATTTTGTAGGAATGTTAAGTAAAGTCATTCCGTATAAACTCGGTGCTTTCGGTAAGAAACGTTTTTCTTTCTTCCAAAAATCAAAAATTTTCCCAGCAATTTCAAAAGAATTGATCATGGGACTGATTCCACTAATGGAAGATGGTCTTTACATAGATCTAGCAGGGAAGATTGAGTCAAGAAGAGGTCTTGAAATTCCGGTATATGTAGTTGGTTCGTATGAAAGTACGGATGAGGTGTTAGATAATATCGATGAATTGAAAGAGGAAGCAACAGAAACAGGTTGGCTCATTTTTGATAAGAAAGAACAAGAGTGGCAATGGGTTGTTGACTAAGAAAACTTGGCGTATGAAGTCAAGTTTTCTTGTCATTTGAAAGGAGTACAAATGAAGAAATATTATACAATTGTGGGTATTATAAGTATTATTCTCGTGGCAATATTACTTATAACTTGTCCGAAAGAATCAGATTTTAAAGTGTATGTAGAGGATAAGTATGCGTTGAATTGTAATGAGAGTAGTTTTGAATGCACGCAAAATGTAGATGGTAAAAAAGAAAAACTACAATTTGAAAGTACAGATGCACGAAATGGTGTATTCTTTATGACTGTAAAGCAAACATTTAAAACAGAAGCTGGTGTTTCAAAAGAATATAGCGGAGTAGGAATGTTTGGTACATTTCTTTTTGTTTCAGAGAAGACTTTCTAGTAATAGAAGGTCTTTTTTTTATGCTTATGTTCATATAGATGAAGTAAGACAAGCATAGGAGGGATAGCGATGAAGAACACATGTATCGTTTGCGGTGGTGAGGAGTTTTTTTCCTCAACGTTATATGCACGTACGAAACAAGATTGGGCATATGCACCAAACATGTATCGATTTGAAAAAGTATTTATTGAGCATCGAGATGAAGAAAATTATCCAGTGTTTCAAGAAATTACAGCGAAACATTGTTGTGGATGCGGTCATATTATGTTGTATCATGAATGAACACACCAAGTATAACTTGGTGTGTTTTTTTAAAACGCTGACAAAGCAAGCGGATAAAGTAAAGTAAATAAAACAGAAAAACTACCAAAACCAATTGCTGTATATCCAAGTGTTCTTGCTCCGAAATTGACAGCTAATAGGCCAACTAAAATTGCTAGGGAGCCGAGCGTAACGGGATAAAAAGCAATGGAGAATAACGAAAGAAATAAAGCGACATAGCCTACCATTGCGCCGGTATTTGTACCTTCTATCTCATTTGCAATTTCTTTACGCTTATGTCTAATTGGAATGCCAGCTGGTGATATTTCAGCAGCATACTCTTCGTTTTTTTCACCACTTTTAAAATGATGATTTCTCTTTCTTCGCATGTACATCCCTCTCTTTCAATTGGGTGTATCTATAGTATCTTTCAAAATGAGAAGAGCATGAGTATGAGTTAAACCCAAGTAAAGCAAAAATTGGAGAATACGCATTCCATCGTTAACATATCCATCTCCTATTGAAGATAAAGTGCGGGATTTTTTACATCACGACTGATTATCAGCCAGCAACAATTGGATTTTTATGAGCAGTTCTCTCCCATTAACTGGTCCGCATCCATTGAATTTTGAGGTAGGTGTCTTACTGCAAGCGGGATAAAACAGGAATTTTGGAAAATGATGTAGAATGAAATGAATGATAATACGTGAAGGTAGGGGAATGTATGACGAAATTTAATTGGCACGAGTCAGCGGAGAAGAAATGGGATAGTAGTGCAGAGTTTTGGAATCAAAATAGTCAAGAGATGTGGGACAGTGGTAGCAGAAGTACAATTATTCCGTTTTTTGAACAATACGTGAAGAAAGAAGCACAAGTGCTCGATGTTGGTTGTGGTGATGGCTACGGTACATATAAATTAAGTCGCGCAGGCTATAAAGCAGTGGGAGTAGATTTATCGGAAGTGATGATTCAAAAAGGTAAGGAGCGCGGAGAAGGACCGAATTTATCTTTTATAAAAGGAGATCTTTCTGCATTACCATTTGAAAATGAGCAATTTGAATCAATTATGGCAATTAATTCTTTAGAATGGACGGAAGAGCCATTACGAGCGTTAAATGAAATAAAGCGTGTGTTAAAGAAAGATGGATATGCATGTATTGCAATTTTAGGACCGACAGCAAAGCCACGAGAGAACAGTTATCCTCGCTTGTATGGAAAAGACGTTGTTTGTAATACGATGATGCCTTGGGAATTTGAACAGTTAGCGAAAGAACAAGGTTTTGAAGTTGTAGATGGCATCGGCGTATATAAGCGCGGAGTAAATGAGAAGATGCTAGGTCAACTACCTACAGAGTTACAACAATCGTTAACATTCTTATGGGTATTTATGTTAAAAAACGTATAAAGAAATGAAAGAATTTTTAGGAGGTAAATAAGTGCAGAAAATACAAAAAACTGATACAATATCATCAGAACCAATTAAAGGGGGACTAGGGTATATGACAACTACTACAACAGTGAAATCCGATATTGAAATCGCACAAGAAGCGAGTATGAAGAAGATTCAAGAAATTGCAGCTGATTTAAATATTTTAGAAGATGAATTAGAGCCATACGGGCATTATAAAGGTAAGTTATCTCTTGATATTTTTAAGCGCTTACAAGATGAGGAAGACGGTAAAGTTGTTTTAGTAACAGCAATTAACCCAACTCCAGCTGGAGAAGGTAAATCAACAGTAACAGTTGGTTTAGGTCAAGCTTTTAATAAAATTGGTAAGAAAACAGTAATTGCACTTCGCGAACCATCTCTTGGACCAACAATGGGACTAAAAGGCGGAGCAGCAGGTGGTGGTTTTTCACAGGTAGTACCTATGGAAGACATTAACCTTCACTTTACTGGAGATATCCATGCGATCACAACTGCTAATAACGCATTAGCAGCGTTTATTGATAATCATATCCAACAAGGAAACACACTTGGAATTGATACGCGTAAAATCGTTTGGAAACGCTGTGTTGACTTAAATGATCGTGCCCTTCGTAATGTAGTAATTGGTCTTGGTGGACCTGTACAAGGTGTACCACGTGAAGACGGTTTTGACATTACAGTAGCATCTGAAATTATGGCCGTGTTCTGCCTTGCAACAGATATTCAAGACTTAAAAGCACGTCTATCTCGCATCGTAGTTGCTTATAACTTTGCAAATCAACCTGTGACGGTTAAAGATTTAGGTGTAGAAGGTGCGTTAACGCTATTATTAAAAGACGCATTAAAGCCAAACTTAGTACAAACGTTAGAAAATACACCAGCTATTATTCATGGTGGACCATTTGCGAATATTGCTCACGGTTGTAACAGTGTTATCGCTACGACAATGGCAGCAAAATTAGGTGATTATGTTATTACAGAAGCTGGATTCGGTGCTGATTTAGGCGCTGAAAAGTTTTTAGATATTAAAGCCCGTGCAGCTGGTATTAAACCAGAAGCAGTTGTTATTGTTGCGACTATTCGTGCGCTTAAAATGCATGGCGGCGTTGCAAAAGATCAATTAAAAGAAGAAAATGTAGATGCATTAGCAAAAGGTATGGAAAACTTACAGAAGCATGTTGAAACAATTCAAAGCTTCGGTGTGCCTTTCGTAATTGCAATTAATAAATTCATTACAGATACAGATGCAGAAGTTACATACTTACAAGAGTGGTGTAATGAGCGTGGCTATGCAGTATCCTTAACAGAAGTTTGGGAGAAAGGTGGCCAAGGCGGAGTTGATCTTGCTGAAAAAGTACTAAAAGAAATCGAAAAAGGTGAAAACAACTACGCACCACTTTATGAATTAGAATTACCCTTAGAAGAAAAAATTCGTACAATTGCTCAAAAAGTATATGGCGCAAAAGATATTGAATTTGCTCCGAAAGCACGTAAGCAATTAGCTCAATATGAAGGAGAAGGTTGGAGTAACCTACCAGTTTGTATGGCGAAAACTCAATACTCTCTTTCTGACGATGCAACAAAATTAGGTCGTCCATCTGACTTTATCGTTACAATTCGTGAGTTAAAACCATCTATCGGTGCAGGCTTTATCGTTGCGTTAACAGGTACAATGTTAACAATGCCAGGTCTTCCAAAACAACCAGCAGCACTTCAAATGGATGTAAATGAAGATGGAAAAGCAGTAGGTTTATTCTAAAAGGTTGTAATTCATCTCGTTTATCTGTAAACTATATATACATCAAGTGGCGCCTTTCCATCGAAAGGCGCCTGTTTTTTGGAGGAAATTATGTTTGATCCAACTGCTTTTGACAATTTAAAAGTAATCGTAGAAGGTGCTGTGTATGATTTTGATCTACATGGAGATATTCTTGTAACAGATCGAAAAGATATGATGGACCTTGCTTCATTAAGTCGTATATATCATATCTCATTTCAATTAACAGAACCGTTTGAACCATTAGTAGAAGCAACATTTTCATTATCTGTGGATGCAAAGAACTTGTCTGGTGAAATACTAGAAGTGCCTCAGTTTACACCAGGTTGTGAAATGAAGCTAGCATTTTCATTCCCGTTAGAACAACCAGAAGTAGGATGCGAAGAAATTGAAACTTTAATGCGTTCTATATGGGGAAAAGAAAGAATGATTATGCAGAAAGTTTCATACGAATATAATAAGCAAGCGATTTCATATCATAATAAGGTAGAGGTTCTATTTCAAAAAGCGATTACAGAAGACCATGTTGATGATTTAATAGCTGTTATTTCACACATGATAGAAACGGTGCGAACAATACAGCATTTTCTTCAAAAATAGAGATAAAGGAGAAAAACAAATGATAAAAGATATGCAACCATTTTTACAAGAAGCTTGGGAGAAGGCTGGTTTTAAAGAATTAACTGAAATTCAAAAACAAGCGATTCCAACTATTTTAGAAGGACAAGACGTTATAGCTGAATCTCCAACTGGAACAGGAAAAACATTAGCGTACTTATTACCCCTTTTACATAAAATTAATCCTGAAGTAAAACAGCCACAAGTTGTTGTTTTAGCACCAACACGTGAACTTGTCATGCAAATTCATGAAGAGGTTCAAAAGTTTACAGCAGGAACTGAAATTTCAGGGGCATCTTTAATTGGTGGTGCAGATATTAAGCGCCAAGTTGAAAAATTAAAGAAACACCCGAGAGTAATTGTCGGTTCACCAGGACGTATTTTAGAATTAATTCGAATGAAAAAGTTAAAGATGCATGAAGTAAAAACGATTGTATTTGATGAGTTTGATCAAATTGTAAAACAAAAGATGATGGGCGCAGTACAAGATGTAATTAAATCTACAATGCGAGATCGTCAATTAGTATTCTTCTCGGCGACAATTACAAAAGCGGCAGAAGATGCTGCACGCGATTTAGCAGTTGAACCACAATTAGTGCGTATAACACGTGCAGAGTCAAAAAGCTTAGTTGAACATACGTATATCATTTGTGAGCGACGCGAAAAAAATGATTACGTAAGAAGAATTATGCATATGGGCGATGTAAAAGCAGTTGCTTTCTTAAATGACCCATTCCGTTTAGATGAAATTACTCAGAAATTGCAATTCCGTAAAATGAAAGCAGCAGCTCTTCATGCAGAAGCAAGTAAGCAAGAGCGTGAAGCGACGATGCGTGCATTCCGTGGTGGGAAACTAGAGATTCTCCTTGCTACTGATATTGCAGCACGCGGTATCGATATTGATGATTTAACACATGTAATTCACTTAGAGTTACCAGACACAGTAGACCAATACATTCACCGCTCAGGACGTACTGGACGTATGGGTAAAGAAGGAACAGTAGTTTCTCTTGTAACAGAACAAGAAGAACGTAAATTACTGCAATTTGCGAAAAAACTAGGCATCGTATTTACGAAGCAAGAAATGTTCAACGGATCATTCGTAGAAACGAAACCGAAAGCACCAAAGAAAAAGAAACCAGCATTTACTGGGAAGAAAAAGCCTAGATAAATAATGGGGAAGGCGTAACTATTTGTAGTTACGTCTTTTTTATTTGCAATTGAATAATACAAGGAGGTTTATTAATGGTTATTAAAATGTATCTATCATCATTTTTTAAATCAACATATGTAAAAGGAAGTAATATAAAAAAAGTCGAATATTAAATTGATGCGAAATAATAAAAAGAAGGTACATATATGGATAGGAAATTAGGAATGTTTTTGAATACGAAATATATTGAAGTAAACGAAGGAATACAAAAAGCAAGGGAATGGGATTTAGAATATATTCAATTATATGCTATGAATAAAAACTTCAACTTAGCTAATATTCCAGTGGTAGAATGGACTGCTTTAAAGAAAAGCTTATCTTTTAATGGAATAAAGATTCCATCATTAGCAATTAGTTTTGGAGAAAATGGAATTACAGGAACAGAAGTTGACAGTGCAATAGATCAGATTAAATATATTACTGACAGAGGTTTGGAGCTGGGAGCAAAGATAATAACAGCTCATATTGGGAAAGTTCCAGATGATGAAAAAAGTGAGTACTATGATAAAATGATACGGGTTTGTTATGAGATAGGGGAATTAGCATTCAAACTTGGGGGAGTCTTTGCTATTGAGACGGGATCTGAAAAAACAATAGTATTAAAACAATTTTTAGAAACTGTAAACTCGAAAGGACTAGCTGTTAACTTTGACCCAGCAAATTTAATAAGTGATGTAAATGAAAATCCGGAAGAAAGTTTATTACTATTAAAAGATTATATAGTACAAACTCATATTAAAGATTGTAAAGAAGTGAAAAGCGATCGTTCAAGTAAGTATATAGAAGTAGCAGTAGGAAATGGTGAAGTGGATTTCGATATATTTTTCAAAGTATTAGATGAAATTGGATTCGACGGATATAACATGATTGAAAGAAATGATTATTTTGACGAACTGGATGGGATGAGTCAGTCGATAAATTTTGCAAAGAAGTACATACCAACTCAAAAGGAATAACGATAGCACCTGTGGAAACCTACATAGAATATAAAAAACCATTAGGGGGAAATGAAATGATCCATAAAGTTGGACAAATTATGCTGTATGTAAATAATCAAGATGAGGCAGTAAATTTTTGGACGGAAAAGGTAGGGTTTCATGTAGTAGCAGAGGAAGATAACAAGCAAGGAATGAGATGGATTGAAATCGCTCCGACTAATGGTGCTGAAACGAGCATTATACTACATAATAAAGAAGTTATTTCGAAAATGAGCCCAGAATTAAATCTTGGTACACCGTCCTTAATGTTCTTCTCAGAAAATCTGGATCAATTATATGCAGATTTAAAAAATAAAAATGTTACTGTTGGAGAAATGGTAACTATGCCTTCTGGTAAAGTATTTAACTTTGCTGATAGCGAAGGGAATTATTTTGCGGTTATGGAAAAGAACAAATAGTAATATTACTATGTGAAAATCCCCCTCAAATATATTGAGGGGGATTACATGTTTGAAGTGGATTTTTCATTAGAGAATTGATTAATATAAAATACGCCTTTTTCAATGGCTGTCTCAATATAACCAACGATTTGGTCAAACGTAAACACTTGTAAGTCTTCATGCAAATTTTGCTCCGGATACAACATATCTTCAAAAAGATACTTTCGAAAAGAAAAAACGTTTTCTTTAGAAACTTCTTCAATATCCATGATGTGAGCCTCTTGGTTGAGAAGAGAGAAGAGTTGCTGTTCTGTATCGTAATGATGAAGCAACTTTGCATTTAATAATTTAAAATCGTTATAGTACAGGGGTGCGATCGTTTCGTCATTTTCGATTCTATTTTTTAGCCAAGGTAGAAAAAAGCCGCTTAGCCAATTGTCATCGGCAATGAGATGGGTGTAATAGCCTAAGAGAAAAGGGGAATCCATATGAGCTTTATATTTTTGAAAAAAAGAATTGAAATCTATCCTTCTCGTATAGTTTTTCGTTGTACCAGCGTAAAAGTGTGAAGTTCCTTTTTCTTCTGCTGAATGAACCGCATCAGGGGCTACACCTCCAAGTATGAAAGAAGTTTTATCTTGGATATATAGTTTTTCGGCAATCTTGATAGCGATAATAGCATGCATAATTCGTGATCCCATGAATGACACCTCGGTTTCAAGTATTCATTTCAGGAAGAGGACTGAACAGTTAGTATTACTTTCCCTGTCCTTTTTCTACTTTCGACCCATTCATGTGCTTTCCCTGCATCTTGAAGCGGAAAAGATTTCGTTGCTTTTACTTTTAGACTGCCATCACGTAAATAACGGAAAACTTCATTTGCAGTTTCTTGGAGTAGTTCAGGACGTTTTTTTCGTGTAGTGCCAAAGCTAAAACCGAGTATAGAGCGACAACTTGCGTGTAAATCTTTCGTTTGGAAATTACCAATTTCACCGCTAGCATTACCGAAATGAATGAGGCGACCATAATAAGCGAGACAATTTAAACTTTTTTCTGAAACCGTTCCAGAAATAGAGTCTAAAATTACATCAACCCCTTCACCGTTTGTCAGTTCGTTGACTTTCTTTACAAAATCCTCATCTTGGTGACAAATAACATAATCAGCTCCAGCATTTAAAGCTATTTTTCTTTTTACTTCACTTCCGACAGTACCAATAACGGTTCCAGCCCCTAATCGTTTTGCAAGTTGAATAGCTGTTGTACCAATTCCGCCAGCCGCAGCATGAATGAGTACAGACTCGCCTTGTTGAAGCCTTGCAACATTTGCGAGTAAATTATAGCTTGTAAAAGATACAATCGGACAAGCAGCTGCAGTTTGAAAATCGACTTCATCAGGTAAAACGAAAGTAAGGTTTTCGTTTGCGACAACGTATTCTGCGTAAGATCCATTTTGAGGAAAAGTAATGACACGTTGTCCAGGATGAATATTTTTCACTTGAGAACCGACACGTTCTACAATACCAGCGGCATCTATCCCTGGTATAAAAGGTAGTGCTTTATTTCCTTTTTTACCATAACGGGATTTAATATCGGCGAAATTCACACTAGTAGCAACAACACGAATTAAAACTTGATCTTCTGAAATAGCGGGTATATCCACATCTGTATATTTCATCACTTCAGGACCACCGAACGACGTTACAACGATAGCTTTCATTATATGTCCTCCTAAATTTGACTATATAAAACATTTTAAATGTTCATTAGAAATTGGGAAATTATATAATAGTTATGCGACTTTATAAGTGAAGCTTATGTACATATTGAATCATTATATTAATCTATATAAAAAAATTTAAAAAATCGAACGAAATAGTAATTACTTGCCAATATATAGTGTAGGACAAAGGAGGGATGGTATGTGAAGGATGAAACAGTGTATACAAATTTAATCCAATTGACTTTATCAGGAAATAAAGAAGCGTATAGCGAATTGTATGATAAAACGATTCAAGAAGTATATAAAACAGCACATTTTTTAATTGAAGATAAAACAGATGTAGATGATGTCGTTCAAGAAATATACATACAACTATATGAATCGCTTCGTAAGTATGATAGTGAGAAGCCATTTCGTCCTTGGCTAATTGGACTTGCGATTAAACAAATTCACTCTTATAGAAGAAAGAGGTGGATGCGACTACGCATTATAAAAAAAGCAGAAGAGCAAAGAAAACCAGTACAAATTGATTTTTCTAACGATGTTGTAAGTAAAATATCAAACAAAAAACTAATTGAACTCATTCATAAATTACCGTATAAATTGAAACAAGTTATTATCTTAAGATACTTACACGATTATTCACAAGAAGAAGTAGCACAAATATTACATATTCCAATTGGTACTGTGAAATCTAGAATTCATTCGGCATTAAAGAAACTACGTCAAAAAGAGCAAGTAGAAGAAATCTTTTTAGGAGAGGTAGGGAATGTGAAATGAGTTTAGATTGTAGAGTTAGAGAATCTATACGAGAAGAAGCGAAGGGGATTGTTGCCCCGCCGGAGTTAAAAGAAAAAGTAATCGTTCAAATTAAAATGAATCAAGGAGGGCGTAAGAGAAAGAAACATCTTATTGCAGGAGTGCTTGCAGCAGCTCTTTTAATCCCGACGACTGGTTTTGCGTATCAATCTATTATGGCGGATGGTATATACGGATCTTTTGAGAATTTAAAAAAACATGCCGGAGCAATGACATTAGAAACGTATATGCGTTTTAATGCAAAATTATCAGAAGCGAAAGATGAAATGGGTACGAAGGAATATGAAGAGTTTACAAAAGAAATGAAAAAATTAACTAGTGCAAAGCTTGCGTACGGAGATTCGAACGGTAATATAGATTACGATCAATTATCACCAGCTAAAAAAGAGGAATTGAAAAAGGTAGTAATGGAGCTTCATCCGTATTTTGATAAATTAAATGGCCATAAATCTAGTAAAGAAGTACTAACTCCTGAAGAGTATGAACAATATATGGAGGCATTAATGTCATATCAAACTGTGTTAGTAAAAACGAAATCGAGTGGCGGGATAACAGTAGAAGAAGTACCTGAGGCGTACAAAGAAAGATTTATTAAAGCGGAGCAGTTTATGGAGTATGTAGATGAAAAGGTGAGATAAGTAAAAAAGCTCAAAGCTTTCTTTCGTTTAACTATTACATATTGAATATGTAAACAATAAAAAATGAGTATACAATCTACGTGATTGTATACTCATTTTATTATTACTTAAATTTCCTTACCGCATGAATAGCGACTCTTACAAGTAATATCGCACTTATAAATAAACCACCGTAACCAACGACACTTAAAAATTGATCATTTGGCTCTGTCGCACTGTTTGCTAAATGCAATACGCCTACCGAAATCCCACCAAATGCAGTTCCAATAAATGCAATGAGGAATTGTGAGATAAATGTAGTAATAAACGATGCATTTGTTTCGTCAGAGAAAAAGCCAACCTTAACGGATAGTTCTCCGTTTTCTAGTTTTGAACTTAAATCATCTAGTTTTCTAGGAATGCGTCGCATGGCAGGTAACATAGCGAGTAATTCGTTTGTTGCAGCTTCTTTTAAACTAGAATAATTGTTAACTGACATGAAACTAGCTGCATGATCTTTCGCAAAGCGTTTCGCTTCGTCCATTAAATTGAATTCGGGATTTAGTTGCAGCATCGTTCCTTCTAGCGTAATTAGAGAACGGAAAGCCCCTGCAACCATTGGATAAAATGCTAATTCAAACTCAGCGATTATTTGAAATAGCCCCTGAATGAATTCTTCAGAACCATTTGTAGAACCATACGTACTTTGGATTAATAATTGACTGATAGATTGTTCTAATGCCTCTTTATCAACATTTGGCTTCTTTTCAACTAATTGAAGCAGTCCATCAAGCAAGACATAAGAATTTTTGCGCTCAAAGCCGATAAGTAGTCGCTTGAATGCATCTTGTTGTAGTGTTCCTAATCGCCCGACGGAACCGAAATCAAGTAATGCAGGTGTGCCATCACGAAGAATATACACATTACCTGGATGAGGGTCTGCATGGAAAATACCTTTAAAGAAAATTTGCTCTAAAATACAATCAAAGAGTTGTCGTTGTACTTTTTTCGTATCAATTTGTAATTCATTTAATAATGCTGACCCACTTTTAACACTTACTCCATCTAAAAATTCAAGCACAAGTATTTTTGAATTACTGTATTCTTTATATACTTTCGGTATTTTTACTTTCGTTTCGCTATTTTTTAGTGAATCAGACACTTGTTCGAAGTTACGAGCCTCAATTTTGAAATCAATTTCTTCTTTCATTGCGATGGAGAAGCCATGTGCTAAATCAAGAAATCCGATATTTTTAGCCCAAGTTGATTTGTTGGAAATCCATAAAGAAAAATGAATTAAAATATCTAAGTCACGTTTAATTGTCTCAGAAATATTAGGACGTAGTAGTTTAACGACGACATCCTGGTCGTTTTCTTTCAACTTCGCTTTATGTACTTGGCCAATAGAGGCGGCAGCTAACGGTTCCATTTCAAAGGAGCTGAAAATTTCATCTTTTGGTATATGTAGTTCCTTTTTTAATATTTCTTCAACTTGTTTTTGTGATAAACGCGTTACATTTTCCTGAAGGTTTGATAACTCGTGAATAAAAGCAGGTGGTAATAAATCAGAGCGAGTTGATAAAACTTGTCCGAATTTAATAAATACACCGCCGCATTCTTCTAGTGTATTTCGAAGTGAAGTGGCGAGCTTACGATCTGCTTCTGGCGAGCGCTTTAAAGCTAAATATTTACCCATTCCGTGTTTTATTGCAATAGAAGAGACACGCATATATCTTTTTTGTCTACCAACCTTTGCGAAGAATTTTGAAATAGGATTTCGGCTTTCCGTTACTACGTCATCCATTTCGCCTCGTCTAATAGGATCAAATAATTCAAAAACTAGGTAACAAAGCATGGATACAATTAATGAGCTTCCTAGCCAAAAATATCTATCAACACCGACAACCGATTCATCTTGATAGCGTAAATATAAAAACCAATACAGAGCTGACGTAAGTGAAACACCTAAAGTTGCTGCACTTGCTTGTTTGAAAAGATTTAGTTTTGTACCAATTAGTCGACCACTAATAAAAGACATAATGATTGCTAGTAGAAAAAATTGAAAAAACATTGTATCATTCCTCCGAATTTTAGTCGATAACTGTATTATACAGGAATATAATTATTCTAAAAACAAGCCAAGGAGGTACAATCCTTGACTTGCACGATTAAATAGAGCATTCAATTATATTTTTTCATCGTTGCATTGTCCTTTTGTATAAAACAATCTAATAGTGAATAACCAGCTATTAAACTAATTATCGTAACAAAAGTTGTATTTATAAGAATAACATTAGCTAAATAAGGTAGGTATTCGCCAAGTGGTGAGAAAAGTAGTGCTGGAGAAAAGGAAATTAATATTGTAGGCACTGTAATAGCGATAAACTTATCCGGTTGAAAACGCCAGTTTTGTTTACTTGTTTCGCGATTAATGGATTGAAGGAATCGTAATAAAATGCCGACCAAAAGAGGAAAGAGTGTAAAGTAGAATAATCTTGGATAAACGTTAAAGTTCACTTGCGCGTCTGTATCTAAATAAAATTGAATCTTCACTCCAACAAATAATAATAAGACGATAAATAATGTGAAGCAGAGGTATAGCATTACTCTTTGCATTATATTCCACCATCCTTTACTCAAAATATATTCAAAAAAAGAAGAGATATACAATAACTACTGTTGTATATCTCTTCTTTTACTGTTAGTTAATAGTGGAGTTTGCTTTTTCTTGCTTCGTGAAATAATCAATAATGCCCATCGCACTAATTTCTATATCTAGATGTAAAATGTTATAAACGGAATGATCTGCTGGAACGTTTAACTTTGTAAGATGAGAAGAGATTTTATCCATTAATAAAGTTTGTAAAGCTTTAGTCGCTTCATCGAAATCATTATACTGTTCAAAGACTTCCTTACCAGTATGAACGAAAATAGGTAGCCAATGTTCCAGTTGATTATATATTTCTGTAACATGAGAGGATGCGCCGTAATGACCGAAATAAATAGTATCTACATTCATGCTTTGAATGTGATTTTTAGAAGCAATCATCGCATCTGGTTGGAATTGTGAAGGGGACGTTGATGGTAGATATAACTCTACATCAACGTCTGCGAGTTCTCTATAATAAATTCCAATTGTATCGCCAGTAAAAATCCCGTTTGTTAATGAATCGTGAATGCTAATATGGTGCTTCGCATGCCCTGGTGTATCATAAAATGTAAGGATGCGGTCTTCTGCAATTTTTAACGTATCACCATGTTGTACAATATGAACACGTTCTTCTTCAATTGGAAGAATTGGATCAAAGAGTTTATCGAAATCTTCTTTGTACACAGCTTTTGCACCTAAAATAAGTTTTGTTGGATCAATCATATGACGAGCACCACGAGAATGCACATATAACGTAGCATTTGGGCATTTTTCCATCATTAAACCAGCAGCACCGGCGTGATCTAAATGAACATGTGTAACGATAATGTTTTTAACTTCGTTTAAATCAATATGTAATTGTTGTAAGCCGTCTAAAATATACGGAAGAGAAGGGGCTGCACAAGTTTCAATTAAAGTAATATCGTCACCTAATAAAACGTACGTACCTGTTCGTTCATTATGCTGTAAATCGAAATCATCAATAAGATATAGGTGAGAAGATAATTGCTCTACTTTTTTCATATTTACCACTCCTTATATATTACATGTTTCTATTATACGCTAAAATAGAAAAAAGGCAGAAAACGAAAGCTCGTCTTCTGCCTTTTGTAATACTATTATTTCGTTTGTTGTTTATTAATAGACATAATGAACAGTCCAACAATCCCACCAACTAATGGAAGCATAATTTCTCCTGCTAAATTAAAGTAGGAGCTTAAGAATAAACCATTTACATCGATTACCCAGCCAGTAACATACAATAACATCATATATAGTACGAAATAAAACTCGCGATTTGAAATCGTTTCATGTTGTGCAGTTTTCATAATGAACACCATCCTTTTCTTTTATAATGGAATATAAACTGTCACATTTTGTTCACATTTCGATTGTAAAACTTTCCATCATAAAAGTCTAGTAGTTTGTGCCGAATTTCCGAACGGAAATAAAGCGCTATCATTATAGCGTATAAGTACGTAATAAGAGCTGTATATTCACGAATGTAGTATAGTATAAACATAGAATGATAGTGAAGAGAGGGGCAAAGACAATGACAGTTTATGATTTTTCAGCTAAAACAATTACAGGTGAAGAAAAATCGTTAAAAGATTACGAAGGAAAAGCACTTCTTATTGTAAATGTAGCTAGTAAATGTGGTTTCACACCGCAATATAAAGGATTACAAGAGGTGTATGATAAATATAAAGACCAAGGACTCGAAATACTCGGATTTCCTTGTAACCAATTCGGGGGACAAGAACCAGGTACAGAAGCGGACATTACTAGTTTTTGTGAATTAAACTACGGTGTAAACTTCCCAATGTTTGCAAAGGTTGATGTGAAAGGTGATAAGGCTCATCCTTTATATACATACATGACAGAACAAGCACCAGGTTTACTCGGTATGAAAGCAGTGAAATGGAATTTTACGAAGTTTTTAATCGGAAAAGACGGGAAAGTAGTAGGGCGTTTTGCGCCGCAGACGAAGCCGGTAGATTTAGAGGTTGAGATTGAGAAGGTACTTGGAGAATAATTAGGAGTTTCACTTTATTAAAAAACGTCTCAAAGAACAATGTAGTTCTTTGAGACGTTTTCTTTAAACTCACATTTTCAAGATTAAATAACTGTATCAAAGCCATCTGATTTAGGTAGAGAACCTGCTTTTTTCATAAGCACTTCCCATAAGTGTACGGATGTCTTCCATTCTGCTGCAGCCTGCCCCTGTTGATACATAGCGTTCTCATAACTGGCAGTAAGTTGTTGCATATCGGCCGATTTGTAAAGTGTATCGATATGGAGAGCGTATTCTCGGAATGTTTGACTTTCACCCCGTGGTATGCCAATTCTCGCAAATTGTTTTAAAAGTGCACCGTAAGCTTTTTGATAAACAGCATCATCTTTTCGGTATCTATAGAAATGAATAATAAGAAATGTCATCCATTTCATTCTAGTGATGAAGAGAATGTATCCCATAATACTAATTAGTATCGTAGAGAGGAATACGTACCACCAAGAAAAACTAGTTTTAGAATTTGTGACCTTTTTAGTAGAAGCTTCTTCTGTATGTTCTATTAAACTTTTAAGTTTTGCTTCATTATTTCGTTGGTGTATTTGCTCGTTATTAGAATTATTTGCTTCGCTATTTTGTGAAATAGGAGCAGGCGTATTATTTATAAAATTATAGGGATTGGTAAATCCTTTTGTTGGTTCGAATGGAATCCATCCGTATCCTGGGAAATATACTTCGACCCAAGAGTGTGCGTTATCGTTCGTGATTGTATAAACATCCGCACCTTCTGCAGAGGCAAGTGTATTGTCAAGAGTTCCTTCTGTATAGCCTTTTACCCAGCGAGCAGGAATCCCGGCAGAACGAAGTAGTACAATCATAGACGTCGAAAAATTATTACAGTAGCCGCTTTTTGTATCGAAAAGGAATTGATCTACATAATCTTGGCTTTTGGCAGGAAATAAGACATTCGTTGATTCGTATGTAAAAGAGTTGTCTGTGAAGTAATTTTCAATAGCTAATACTTTATCATATCGGTTGTCTTTATCATTTGTAAGATTGGCAGCCAAGTCTTTTACGCGCTGTGGTAATGACTCGGGAAGTTGTGTGTACTTTGTCATAAAATAAGGATTTGTTTCTTGACCTTCATTTGTTTTTACAGCTTTCAAGTTTTCTATGGAAAACTCAGGGATCTCATATGTTACTTTATACGAATGTAAAGTAGTAGAAGAGTCTCCATTCATTGTATAAATTTTTTCTGAAAACGAGTTAACACTGTATGATACATCAGAAGAAGCCTCAACTGATACTAATCCTGCTGGATAGGTAAGGTGAGGATAACTTTTTAGCATGGTAATTGTTGCCTCAGTCGTTTCCGTTTTTGTATTTTGTTCGTACCAGCTTACGACGTCGTTTTTATTTTTAAAAGAAACCTTTTTCGGATTTTCAGAAATTTCCCAGCCTTTTCCTGTATAAAAATCTTTTGTTTCTACTCGCCAATATTGTTTGTTTTGCGTTCGTGCTGTGAAAACAATTGTAGGATCCGCCTTAAAAGGACCACCTAATCGCGAGTCATCTAAACCATACCCAATTGTAGAAACTTTTTGTTCTTTACTTGCTTCAGATGTGTTGAATTTTAAAAAATCCATTGGGTTTGGCCATTGAGGGCCAAATTTTGGAGCAAAGTATGCGATGGTTGCTAATAATACAATAAATATTGTAAGTGGTCTAAGTAATTTTGAGATTTCCCTAGCATAATTTTGTAAGTGTTCGCGCTCTTTTATTCGTTCTACTTGAAGAAGACTAAGCATAAAAAAGCCGATGACAACAGTACGAATAATAGCGTAGTTTGCATTGTATAAATGTAAGTTATGAAAAGTTGCGATATAAATAATAGTCAATACAAGAAATAAAAACCCACGTTTTTTATGAATAATCCAAAATGAAGTGAAAGAACTCAAAAACCAAAATGAGAGAAAAAATAAAACCGTCGGAAAAACTGGAGAAATATCTAGTAAATTCCCTTGGAAAAATAGGGAGGAATTTCGAGACATATCAGAAAAGAGTGTTGTTAGCCAAGATGGATTTATAAAAGCATTTTTATAATATAGGGAATGAATGATAAATAGGACTGTGACAATTTTTATTGGAATCTGCCACCTCGTTTGAAAAAAGAGAGAGCGAAGCAAATTCCTATAAATGTTACGAAAATATCTAATCTACCTACATTTGTAATACCTATAAGAGGTCTTATCCATTCTAGTAAAAGAAGAAATACACATGCATGCATGAAGAATTTGTTCGTATCCCACTTGTATTTTGCTTGTAATGTTATCATTTGCTCACCTCAAAAAACACGTTTGTATACCGGTTTTCATAAACCGTGTTTACAAATATTTGTCGTTTTTTTAGAGTTTCTAATATACTGAGTTCTCGGTGTGAAAGTTGATTCGCTTTTTCTTTCACGACAAAAATCATACATTTTCTATTTCTTATAGCAGCACAATCAGCCGCCTTTTGAATATCGGGAGAAAGATTACTTGTCACGAGTATAACCGTGACGGGCTCATAAATTTTTCTTAGTTCTATTTCTACACTTTGGGAGAGCGGGAATACACTGTCTGCTTGTACTTTTGCTAAATGACAAAGGATTTGTTGTAACTGCGTATCTCCATTATCTAAAGGGAAAATAGTTTGTTCTTTTCCGATAGACACGAATGATGCTGGTGAATTTTGTTTCAAGACAGCCCTTACGATAGAGGCAGTAAATGTGACGACTGATTCGAATAGAGGAGACTCGGTTCTGTCTATGAATATCATGATATTATGGCTGCGCTGTTGTTCAAACTCTTTTGTCATAATATTGTTTGTTCGTGCAGTTGCTTTCCAATCAATCCATGAAAAGCGATCTCCAGGTTTATAGTCTCTGACACCGACAGAGATTGTAGAGTCTTTTGCAGAATTTATATTTGCTGAAAGCGCTCCTTGTTCGAAATGATTTTCCAATTGTCGATACGCTATATCTACATACTGGGGATAGACTAAAAATGTATCTGGAACTGAAAAAGTTACTTCTTTCTCCATCATGCCGAATAAATCGCCAGTTTTGACACGGACGCTTGAAAAAGTGTGCTCGCCTCTAGGGATTGTGTCAATAACATATTGAAACGAAATATTTCGTTTCAATCCTGGGAAGAGTACTACCTTATTCATCTTTGTTTGTTTACAACTTATAAATTGTGGTGGCAGTTCATCTTCTATAACTAAATAAAGTAAGGGAAAAGGAAATTTTCTTTTTATTGTAATCGTGCTTACAAATTGTTCTCCTACTACATATCCATTTTGGTTTGTTGTTCGTTTTACTTCAGCGTCCCGTAAAGCGTAGAAGGGGAGTAGTAGTGAATAAAGAGCAATGGGAATTGTGCTGTAAAATAAAAACCAACTTACAAACCCTCCTTGAAACATAGCGTACACAAATGTTAAGACTAGGCATAAAGGGAGTAGCAATAACTTCATAACGTGATATAGCGCTCGCAGCATTTGTTTCATCAAGGGTTCATCGTCCTTTGAGTCGGCACGGTAGTTCGTGCAACGATTTTTGCGATAACTTGTTCTCCTGTTATCCCTTCAAATTTTGCTTCCATTTTTAGAATGAGCCTATGCGCTAAAACGTAAGGAGCTAAAAATTTAACATCGTCTGGAATAACATAATTTCTGCCATGGATAAATGCATAAGCTTGTGAAGCTTTCATTAAAGCAATTGAGCCACGTGGACTTGCTCCTAGCTGTATAGAGCTATACGTACGAGTCTGATTAACAAGCTTTACAATGTAATGCTTAATTGCTTTGTCCATACTTACTACCCGTACGCTTTGTTGTAAATAAAGTAATTCTTCTATTGTAGTAATGGCCTGTAATTGAGAGAGTGGATTTGTTTTTTCCATCCGGTTTAAAATTTCAAATTCTTCTTCTGGTGTAGGATATCCCATTTTTAGTTTCAATAAGAAACGATCGAGCTGAGCTTCTGGTAGAGAATATGTTCCTTCATATTCGACCGGATTTTGTGTAGCCATGACAAAGAACGGCTTTGGTAAAGGCCTTGTAATGCCATCTATTGTAATATTGCCTTCTTCCATACATTCAAGTAAAGCAGATTGTGTCTTAGGAGATGTACGATTAATTTCATCAGCAAGTACAAAATTCCCCATAATTGGTCCAGGCTTGAACTCAAATTGGAGCTCTTTCGGATTATAAATAGAAACTCCTGTTACATCTGATGGCAGTAAATCAGGTGTAAATTGAATTCGCTTGTAATCCGCATCAATGGATTTAGAAAGAGCACGTACTAGTATTGTTTTGCCGACACCAGGAACATCTTCTAATAGCACATGACCTTCAGCTAAGAGAGCTGTCAAAGCTAAGATTGTTTCTTTTCGTTTTCCGACCATTATTTTTTCAATATTATTGATTATTTTTTCTACAGTGGGATGTAATGAATCAAGCTGGGGCATCGTAATCCTCCTAATTTTATTATCGTTTTCTAATCTATTTAGTGGACAAATTTATAATTATATTTGCAGGTAGTAAAAATTTTGTCATTAATTCTAAGAATATTCAGAATATTTATTTCGATTACATCTAGTATAATTGTTTCCGTAACTAAGGGCAATACAGTAAATAATGATTTGTAGTTTTATGTAAAATATGTCTGGATATAAAATAGTATTGTTAAAGAAAAAATTCCTTATATACAATTTCTAAACTCTTTCTTATGGCAGTTTTGAAATAATATCAAAACTCTTTTTTATATATTTATAAAGAAAAACGTAGGAATTTCTCCTGCGTTTTTCTTTTGCAAAATAGTCGATACCTCAAAATACCATTCTCCTAATAATCACGATTAATCATAACCCTTCAAAACGGAATAAAAGATTTTCTCACAAACTTATTTTCTACTGAATTTTTGACAATCTCTTGAACTGTGCGAAATGTCACATCTGTATTTTACAACCTCTCTTATAGTAAGGGTATGTAAGAGAGACGTATTAAAGGAGTGAACAGTATGAAGAAGAAACCTTCAGCACTAATGAGACGTTTAAAATATTTTTCACCAATAGATCGTTATAACGATAATCATACTCAAGAAACATATGAAGATCGTGAATGGGAGAATGTGTACAGAAAGCGTTGGCAGCATGATAAAGTAATTCGTTCTACACATGGTGTGAACTGTACTGGTTCATGTAGCTGGAATATATATGTGAAAGATGGAATCGTAACTTGGGAAGGACAGGAGCTTAACTATCCAACTACAGGTCCAGATATGCCTGATTTTGAACCACGAGGATGTCCGCGTGGAGCGAGTTTTTCTTGGTATATTTATAGTCCACTTCGTGTGAAATATCCGTATGTACGTGGTGTTCTTTGGAGTATGTGGCAAGAGGAATTACAAAATAACAAGTCACCACTAGATGCTTGGAAAAGCATTGTGGAAAACCCTGAAAAAGCACGCAAGTATAAGCAGGCACGTGGTAAAGGGGGATTCATTCGTGCGAATTGGGATGAAGTGTTACAACTTGTTTCTGCTTCATTACTCTACACAGTAATGAAATACGGTCCAGACCGAAATGTTGGTTTTTCACCAATTCCAGCTATGTCGATGTTAAGTCATGCTGCTGGTAGTCGTTTTATGCAACTTATGGGCGGGCCAATGCTTAGTTTCTATGATTGGTACGCAGATTTACCACCAGCTTCTCCTCAAATTTGGGGCGATCAAACAGATGTACCAGAAAGTAGTGACTGGTATAACTCTGGTTACATTATGACATGGGGTTCAAATGTACCGATGACGAGAACACCAGATGCTCACTTTTTAGCAGAGGTTCGATATAAAGGAACGAAAGTCGTTTCTGTCAGTCCTGACTTCGCTGAATCTACAAAGTTTGCCGATGATTGGATTAGTGTAAAACAAGGTACAGATGGTGCACTTGCGATGGCAATGGGGCATGTGATCTTACAAGAGTTTTACGTAGATAATCAAGTGGAATATTTCACAAAGTATGCGAAGCAATATACTGATTTTCCTTTCTTTGTCACATTGAAACAAAAAGGAGATCAATTCGTTGCTGATCGTTTCTTAAACGCTTCTGATATTGGACGCGAAACGAAGTTAGGAGAATGGAAGCCTGTTCTTTGGAACGAGAATACGAATGATTTTGCAACACCTCAAGGCACAATGGGCTCACGTTGGGATAACGAAAAGAAATGGAACTTGCGTTTAGAAGATGAAGAAACAGGTGAAAAGATTGACCCACGTCTTTCTTTACTTGGAATGGAAGAATCGATTGGAACTGTACAAATTCCGTACTTCTCTGATGATGGAAACAAAGTATTAGAACGTACAATTCCAGTGAAAAAGGTTATGACAGAAGAAGGCGAAGTGTTCGTTACAACTGTATACGACTTAACGTTAGCAAATTACGGCGTGAACCGAGGGCTTGGCGGACAAGAGCCGAAAGACTTCAATGATGATGTACCGTTTACACCTGCATGGCAAGAGAAAATGACAGGAGTGAAACGAGAACTAATTATTCAAATCGCTCGTGAGTTCGCACAAAATGCCGTTGATACAAATGGTCGCTCGATGATTATTGTTGGAGCTGGTATTAACCATTGGTTTAATTCTGATACGATTTATCGCGCAGTTTTAAATCTTGTTCTTCTAGTTGGAGCACAAGGAGTAAACGGCGGGGGATGGGCGCATTATGTTGGGCAAGAAAAATTACGACCAGCAGAAGGATGGCAAACAATCGCGATGGCAAAAGATTGGCAAGGGCCACCGAAATTACAAAATGGTACATCTTTCTTCTATTTCGTAACAGATCAATGGCGCTATGAAGATACACCGGTTGGACATCTAGCATCACCAGTAGAAGGCAACTCTCGTTATCAACATCACGGTGATTACAACGTATTAGCGGCACGACTTGGCTGGCTACCTTCGTATCCGACATTCGAGAAAAATGGGATTGAATTATATAAAGAAGCTGTTGCTGCTGGTGCAACAACGCAAGAAGAAATCGGAAAATATGTTGCACAAAGATTAAAAGAAAAAGGACTAAAATTTGCGATTGAAGATCCAGATAACAAAAACAACTTCCCGCGCAACTTATTCGTATGGCGTGCGAACTTAATTTCAAGTTCTGGTAAAGGACACGAATATTTCTTAAAACATTTATTAGGTACAACAAACGGGTTAATGAATGACGATAGTGATTCATTACGACCAGAAGAAATTAAATGGCATGAAGAAGCACCAGAAGGGAAGTTAGATTTACTCATTAACTTAGATTTCCGTATGGCTGGAACAGCGCTTTATTCTGATATCGTCTTACCTGCTTCAACTTGGTACGAAAAACATGATTTAAGTAGTACAGATATGCATCCATTTGTGCATCCATTTAATCCAGCAATCGGTTCACCGTGGGAAGCGCGCTCTGACTGGGATATTTTCACTTCACTTTCTAAAGCTGTGTCAGATTTAGCGAAGAAAATTGATCTTGAACCAATGAAAGAAGTTGTTGCAACGCCACTTCTTCACGATACACCGCAAGAATTAGCGCAACCACTTGGCAAGATTAAAGATTGGAGCAAAGGTGAGTGTGAGCCAATACCAGGTAAAACAATGCCACAAATTCATGTTGTTGAAAGAGATTATAAAACAATTTATGACAAAATGACTTCGCTAGGACCAAATGCGGGAAAACAACCGATTGGTACGAAAGGGATTTCTTGGTCCGCAGAAAAAGAGTATGAGCAATTAAAGAGCCGATTAGGAGTTGTTCGAACGGATTCTATTGCAAAAGGTTGCCCAGACATAAAAGAAGCAATCAATGCTGCTGAAGCGGTATTAACACTTTCTTCTACAACAAATGGTCATATGGCTGTAAAAGCATGGGAAGCACTTGAAAAACAAACGGATTTAAAATTACGTGATTTAGCAGAAGAACGTGAAGAAGAATGCTTCACATTTGAACAAATTACAGCGCAGCCAAAAACAGTAATTACTTCTCCGGCCTTTACAGGTTCTGAAAAAGGTGGACGTCGTTACTCACCGTTTACAACAAATGTGGAACGCCTCATCCCTTGGAGAACAATCACTGGACGACAATCTTTCTACTTAGATCATGACATGATGAAAGAATTTGGTGAAACGATGGCAACGTTTAAACCGATTCTGCAACATAAACCGTTCCGTAAATCACGACCTGAAGTAGAAGGAAAAGAGATTACGTTAAATTATTTAACGCCGCATAATAAGTGGTCCATTCATAGTATGTATTTCGATTCATTACCGATGTTAACGCTGTTTAGAGGTGGTCCAACTGTTTGGATGAATAAAGAGGATGCTGAAGAAGCTGGTGTAGCAGATAATGATTGGATTGAGTGCTTTAATCGTAACGGTGTTGTTGTAGCCCGTGCTGTTGTAACGCATCGTATACCGAGAGGAATGGCGTTTATGCACCATGCACAAGATCGTCACATTAACGTACCTGGTACGAAATTAACAAGTAACCGCGGGGGAACGCATAATAGTCCAACTCGAATTCACGTAAAACCGACACATATGATTGGTGGATATGGTCAATTAAGTTATGGATTTAACTATTACGGTCCGACTGGGAACCAGCGTGACTTAAACGTTGTAATTCGCAAACTGAAGGAGGTAGATTGGCTTGAAGATTAAAGCACAAGTCGGAATGATAATGAATCTAGATAAATGCATCGGCTGCCATACTTGTAGCGTAACGTGCAAAAACACCTGGACAAATCGTCCAGGTGCTGAATATATGTACTTCAATAACGTAGAAACGAAGCCTGGAATTGGTTATCCGAAACAATGGGAAGATCAGGAGAAATATAAAGGCGGTTGGGAATTGAAAAATGGTGAAATTCAGCTGAAATCTGGTTCGAAAATGAAACGTCTTATGAACATTTTCCACAATCCAGATCAACCAACAATTGATGATTATTTTGAACCTTGGAATTATGATTATGAAACGTTAACAAATAGTCCGCAACGTAAGCATCAACCAGTTGCTCGTCCGAAATCAGCAATTACAGGCGAATTTATCGACAAAATTGAATGGGGTCCAAACTGGGAAGATGATTTAGCAGGCGGACATATAACAGGATTGCAAGATCCGAACGTAAAGAAAATGGAAGAAGAAATTAAAACAGATTTTGAAAACGTCTTTATGATGTATTTACCACGCATATGCGAACATTGTATGAATCCCTCGTGCGTATCATCTTGTCCATCTGGTGCGATGTATAAACGTGAAGAAGATGGGATTGTTCTTGTCGATCAAAATGCATGTCGCGCATGGAGATTCTGCGTATCATCTTGTCCATATAAAAAAGTGTATTTTAACTGGCAAACGAATAAAGCTGAAAAATGTACAATGTGTTTCCCACGTATTGAAGCGGGTATGCCAACGATTTGTTCGGAAACATGTGTAGGACGTATTCGGTATATTGGGGTAATGCTATATGACGCTGACAAAGTAAAAGAAGCAGCTTCTGTTGAAGACGAAAAAGATTTATATGAATCTCAGCTTACTGTTTTTCTAGATCCAAATGATCCAGAAGTGGCAGCTGAAGCGAAAAAACAAGGAATTCCTAAAGAATGGATTAAAGCGGCGCAACAATCGCCAATTTATAAAATGATTATCGATTGGAAAATTGCTCTACCTCTTCACCCAGAGTATCGTACAATGCCAATGGTTTGGTATATCCCGCCGCTTAGCCCGATTATGAATATGGTGGAGGGAAAAGGTAGTAACTGGCAAGCAGAAGAGATTTTCCCTGCTATTGATAATATGCGTATTCCAATTCAATATTTAGCGAATTTACTCACTGCGGGGGATGAATCACACATTCGTCTTACATTGAAGAAAATGGCTGTTATGCGAACGCATATGAGAGCACTTCAAATTAATAAAGAGCCAAATGAAGCTGTATTAAAAGAACTTGGTTTAACGAAACAGGATGTAGAAGATATGTATCGTCTTCTTGCCATCGCGAAATATAAAGATCGCTTCGTTATTCCGACATCTCACCGTGAACAAGTGGCAGATTTATATAGCGAACAAGGAAGCTGTGGTTTATCATTCACAGGTGGTCCAGGCTCTTGTATGACAATTTCTTAAATAAAGGGGGCAGAAAATTATGAAACAAAGTTTACAAACAGCTTTTTCTTGTTCTTCTTTTCTTCTCTCCTATCCCGAACTAGGGTGGAGAGAAGCTTTAACTGAATTGCAAGAAGAGGTTGAAACAATAGAACAGGAAGACGTTAAAGCGTCACTTACAGGCTTTATAAAGCAAGCGCTAGATAAAACGAATGATCAACTCATTGATAGTTACGTATATACATTCGATTTTGGGAAGAAAACAAATATGTATCTTACTTATATGAACACTGGTGAACAAAGAGAAAGAGGTATTGAATTACTAGAGTTAAAACAACATTATAAAAAATCAGGTTTTAGCGTAACAGATAAAGAACTACCTGACTATTTACCACTTTTACTTGAGTTTTTTGCAAATGCAAATGAGCAAGACAGTGAACCAATTATGAGTAAATACACGGAAAATATACAAGCATTACATGTTCAATTAAAAGAAGCGGGTAGTATGTATGAACCAATTCTTGCGTCTGTGCTACTCGCTATCGAAACATGGGGTGTACAGACAAATTAGAAAGGAGCGTTGTCAAAATGATGGATCAATTTCTTTGGGTATTGTTTCCCTATATCATTTTTGCGATCTTTATCGGTGGACATATTTTTAGATACAACTATGATCAATTTGGATGGACATCAAAATCTAGTGAACTATTAGAAAAGAAGATGCTCCGGGTCGGAAGTCTATTATTCCACTTTGGGATCATGTTCGTAATTGGCGGCCATGTTATGGGGATTTTAATTCCAGAAGCTGTATATCGTTCAATAGGTATTTCTGAGCATATGTATCATGTAGTAGCAATTAGTTTTGGGCTTCCGGCAGGTATTGCTTCTATTATCGGTTTAATTATATTAACGTACCGCCGTGTAACAGTAAAGCGTATCATTGCAACGAGTACAAAGGGAGATTATATTGCGCTTATTTTATTACTTATCGTAATGCTAGCAGGACTTTCTTCAACATTTTTAAATATAGATTCAAAAGGATTTGATTATCGTACAACGATTGGCCCTTGGTTCCGAAGTCTCTTTATTCTCCAACCGAAAGTTGAATATATGATGGAAGTACCAGTATGGTTTAAAATTCATATTCTTGCAGGAATGGGTTTATTCGCAGTATGGCCATTTACAAGACTTGTACATGTATTTAGTGCCCCAATTAAATATGTAAGCCGTAGTTATGTAATTTACAGAAGACGTATTCCTAATGAGTTGAAAAAATAATACTGCTGTAAACGGATAGGAGCTAATGGTTAAAACGAAACGAGGTCTAATATGGAAGGCCTCGTTTTTGTTTATATAGGGAATAACCGTTAATAAGTAGCTTAAATTGAAAAAAGATTAGCATCTAAATAAGATGCTAATCAATGCTACAAACAGAGGCAGAGCAATCTTCACAAGCAATTTCACATTTTAAAAATTGTAAATCGTGGATTGTAATCTTTCCTTTATGAATAGAAATTGTACCTTGCTTTTTTAATTCATTTAACATTCGATTTACACTTTCACGTGAAGTTGCACAGAAATTAGCAAGTTCTTGATTCGTTAATGGTAAATCGATGAGAATCCCATTTTCTTTTAATACACCGTAACTATTTGTCATTCGTATAAGAGTAGAATACAGGGCACCTTTTTTGCCGTGTAATACTAAATCTCGGAACTTCGTTTGCATTCTTCTTAAATGTTCACTAATCCATTTCATAAATTCAAATACAAGTGCGGGTTTTTGGAGCAATGCTTTTTCTAAGGTTTCACGCTTTATAACCCCTACTTCAACATCTTCAAGGCATTTTGAATTTAATAAATACTTCGCATTGTCCGTGAATAATGTTAATTCTCCAATAATGTCGTATGCCGAACAAATACGGAGTGTTAATTCTTGCCCGTCAGCACTTAATTTACTAATTTGTACTTTTCCTGAGTGGATGATATAGAGCTCTGTTGCCTCCATACCTTCTTGAAAAATAAAACTACCTTTTTTAATTTGCATTTTATATTCAACAGATGCAAGTAATTCTTTTAAATCTTGAGATAATGTCATACTGTTTGCCACAGTGATCACCTTTCTTCTTATAAGCAATACATTTCCTATTTTGAGTGTAAGTATGATGAAAATGCAAGAGCTATTTTAAAAATACATTGAAATTTCAATGACCGTAAGGGGAAGTGATTTTCAATTTTTAGTTTGAAAAATTCAATAGACAAAGTGGATGAGATTAAAGATGTGAACAAAATTCGAACGGATTTGTGAAGAATTTTTGAATGGGGAAAGTAATGTGAGAAAAGTCACATTGAATATGTAGCTTCTTTTTTATAATGAAGGCAAATAAAAAAATGAAAGCTTACTAAGGATTACAGCAGAAAAGAAGGGATATAGATGCACGAGAACATGAAAGATTCTTTAGAACGTCCACTTCAAGATTTACGTATTTCAGTTATTGATCGTTGTAATTTTAGGTGTACATACTGTATGCCTGCTGAAGTGTTCGGACCTGATTACGCTTTTTTACAGGAAGAGCTTTTATTAACGTTTGATGAAATAGAAAGATTAGCGAGATTATTTATAAGTCTGGGAGTCAATAAAATTAGGCTTACTGGCGGTGAACCGTTATTGCGTAAAGACTTACCGATGTTAATTGCAAGACTTGCAAAGCTAGAAGGCTTAAAAGATATTGGACTCACAACAAACGGTATTCATTTAGCAAAACAAGCAAAGGCGTTAAAAGAAGCGGGATTAAAACGTGTAAATATTAGTTTAGATGCGATAGAGGATTATGTCTTCAAAAAAATTAATGGACGAAATGTAAATACAAAACCTGTACTGAAAGGAATTGAAGCAGCAAAGGCTGCTGGATTAGAAGTAAAGGTAAATATAGTCGTAAAAAAAGGAATGAATGATAGTCAAATTCTTCGTATGGCTCGTTATTTTAAAGAACAAGACATTCAGCTCCGTTTTATAGAGTTTATGGATGTGGGCAGTACAAACGACTGGAACTTTGAACAAGTTATTACGAAGGAACAATTAATAGAGAAGATTAATCGCGTATATCCAGTTGAGCCCGCTCAGCCTCGTTACTTTGGAGAAGTTGCGAAATTGTATCGATATGTAGGGAGCGATGCAGAAGTTGGGTTTATTACTTCAGTATCTGAGTCATTTTGTTCTTCTTGTACGAGAGCTCGTATCTCGGCAGATGGCAAGTTTTTCACGTGTCTATTTGGAACGAAAGGAACGGATTTGCGAACGCTTCTTCGAGGAAATATTTCTGATGCATCACTATTAAAAATTTTACAACATACATGGCGATATAGAACAGATCGATATTCAGATGAAAGAACGGCGGAAAGTACAAATCAACGTCCAAAAGTTGAAATGTCCTACATTGGCGGATAGTGAGAGGAGGATTCCCTATGCAAGAGCGATATGCAAGGCAAATATTGTTTTCTGGAATTGGTGAAATAGGACAAAGAAAAATAAGAGAAAAGCATGTGCTCCTAATTGGTGCAGGTGCATTAGGAGCTGCGAATGCAGAAACACTCGTTAGGATGGGAATTGGGAAATTGACAATCGCTGACCGTGACTACGTGGAATGGAGTAATTTACAGCGGCAACAGTTATACATAGAAGAAGATGCGCAGCAATGCAAACCGAAAGCAATTGCAGCGGCAGAACATGTAAGGAAGATTAATTCTGAAGTAAAAATTGTACCAGTTGTAACGGATGTCACAATGCAAGAAATAGAAGAGTTAACAAAAGAAGTGGATCTCATCATAGATGCGACTGACAATTTCGATACGCGCCTACTTATAAATGACATTTCACAAAAAGAAAATATACCTTGGATATATGGTGGATGCATTGGAAGTTACGGTGTAACGTATACAATTCTTCCTGGGAAAACACCATGTTTTCGCTGTCTAATGGATCATCCTATGGGCGGTGCAACATGCGATACAGCCGGAATCATTCAGCCAGCTGTACAAATGGTCGTTGCTCACCAAGTAACAGAGGCGATGAAAATATTGGTGGATGATTATGAGTCGTTAAGAGGAACGATGTTATCATTTGATATTTGGAACAATCAATATCTTTCATTAAAAGTAAATAGACAGAAAAAAAGTACATGTCCATCTTGTGGGAAATCACGAACGTATCCAAGTCTAGCATTTGAAGCGCAGATGAAAACGGAAGTGCTATGCGGACGGAATACAGTTCAAATCCGTTCAGGAATAAAGAGAGATCTTAATTTAAACGAAATTCAAAAACGATTACAAAAAAGTGTACATGTCCAAAAAACGCCTTACTTACTATCATTTCTAATTGATGAATATCGTTTCGTTTTATTTACAGACGGTAGGGCATTTATTCATGGAACAAATGATGTGAAAATAGCAAAACGATTATACGCAAAATATATAGGATGAACAGAAAGAGCGTTGCCCCTTATTAAAACGAGGTGAAAAAGAATGTTAGAAAAACGTATACCAATTCCGGTGGCAGAAGCAGTGGCACGTGTAATGAAATACGCTCATCAAGGTGAAATAGAAAAGGTTTCTCTTATAGAAAGTTACGGAAGAATTCTTGGAGAAGATGTTATTGCAGATCATGATGTCCCTCACTTTGATCGCTCTCCATACGACGGGTTTGCGATTCGAGCAGAAGATACAAAAGAAGCGAGTAGTAGTAACCCCATTCAGTTTGAAGTGATTGGCGAAATTGGAGCAGGTTTTGTTTTTCCAGAAGAAGTGAAACCATTTCAAACTGTCCGTATTATGACAGGTGCCGCAATTCCAGCCGGATGTAATGCAGTTGTTATGTTAGAGCTAACTGAAGGATTTGAAGAAAGTGAAAAGACTTATATGAAATTGAAACGCTCCTTTATTGCTGGGGATAACATTTCTTTTAAAGGTGAAGATGTAAAACAAAATACCATCCTTGTGAAAAAAGGGACTGTTATTAACCCTGGAGTAGTGGCGCTTCTTTCTACGTTTGGTTATAGTACCGTTTACGTTGTAAAACAGCCGGTTATCGGAATTGTAACGACAGGAAGCGAACTGCTTGAAGTACATGAACAATTAAAGCCAGGGAAGATTCGAAATAGTAACTCCTATATGATAGCTGCTCAAGTTGAACGAGCGGGCGGAGTTGTACAGTATTATGGACAATTCGCTGACGATTTTGAGACGTGTTATAACACTGTGAAAAAAGCGATAAAAGAAGTCGATATTTTAATTACAACTGGTGGCGTTTCGGTAGGAGACTATGACTATTTACCTGCTATTTATGAGGAATTACGAGCTAATGTGCTTTTCAACAAAATAGCGATGCGACCAGGAAGTGTGACAACTGTAGCTGAGCTAGAAGGAAAACTATTATTTGGTCTATCTGGTAATCCTTCAGCTTGTTATGTCGGTTGTGAATTATATGTTCGGCCAGTCATTGGAACATATTTGCATAGAAAAGATTCGCACGTATATCGTACAGAGGCAATATTACAGAAAGACTTTCTGAAAGCAAACCCATTTACTCGTTTTGTACGAGGGAAAGTGGAAATTGTAGATGGAACATTGCAAGCTACACCAGTTGGTTTAGACAAATCTAGTGCAATTTCTTCACTTGCAGGGGCGAATGCATGTATCGTCCTGCCAGGAGGAACGAGAGGATTTAAAGCAGGAATAACTGTCTCGGTACTGTTATTAGAATCAAGCGCCGGAAGTGAGTGGCCGTGGGAAGAACCACTTCGATCATACAAATAATAGAAAAATAGATTGCTAACTTATACAAAGATAAGAGGTGCAAGATGGCACATACGTATTATGAAGTAATTGATACACCTATTTCAATTGAAGAAGTTACAAACAAAGTAATTCGTCGTGAATGTGGCGCAGTTGCGACTTTCATTGGTACTGTTAGAGAATTTACGAAAGGCCGTCGTACGCTATATTTAGAGTATGTAGCATATAAGTCAATGGCGGAGAAACAGCTTAAGAGAATTGGCACCGAAGTAGGAGAGATGTGGCCTGGGACAAATGTCGCCATTACACATCGCATTGGTACATTACAAATTTCTGATCTTGCTGTTGTCGTCGCTGTTTCTACACCACACCGGAAAGCTGCCTATGAGGCGAACGAATATATTATGGAGCGTATAAAACAAATTGTTCCAATATGGAAGAAAGAGTTTTGGAAAGATGGTGAGTCATGGATAGGTGATCAGTTAGAGAAGGTAGCGTATGCAAATGGTGAGCCTGGAAAGGAGATGAGAATATGATTGAAGTACTATTATTTGCACATTTACAAGAAGAAGTAAGTAAGTCAGCATTACACATAGGTTGTGAAAATATTACGGTTGCTGAACTAAAGGAAGTCCTTATTACGAAATACAACGTAGCAATTTCAAGTGAGATAATGGTCGCTATAAATGAAGAGTATGCAAATGAGGATGATATCATTCAAACTGGCGATGTCATAGCGATGATTCCGCCAGTAAGTGGTGGTTGATTCTTTTCAGCCTAATCATGTTAGGACGTGATTAGGCTGGAGGGAATGAATATAACTATGCATACATAGGAGGGAACAGGATGAAAGGTCCTAATTTTCAATTAAGTTTACAAACTTCTAATCTAGTTATCGGTTTTATGGTATGGGTTATTTTATCATCATTAATGCCTTATATTAAAGCGGATATTCCATTAACTGCGGGACAAATTTCTATGGTAACAGCAGTACCGGTTATTTTAGGTTCTGTTCTTCGTATTCCAATTGGCTATTGGACAAATCGTTTCGGAGCAAGAAAATTATTCTTTATTAGTTTTATTCTATTATTATTTCCTGTCTTTTATATTAGTGTTGCCAATTCTATGATGGATTTAATTATTGGTGGATTATTTGTAGGAATTGGTGGAGCTGTATTCTCAGTAGGGGTAACTTCTTTACCAAAATACTTTCCGAAAGAGAGCCACGGTTTTGTAAATGGTATTTACGGTGTCGGTAACGCCGGAACAGCAATCACTTCGTTTTTAGCACCTGTTATCGCAACTTCAGTTGGTTGGAGAACGACAGTACAATGTTATTTAGTTTTACTTGCAGCATTTGCACTTATGAACTTTTTATTAGGTGATCGTAAGGAGAAAAAGGTGAATACACCATTAATGGAACAAATAAAAGGTGTATATAAAAATGAAAAACTTTGGTTTTTATGTATCTTTTACTTTTTAACATTCGGATCATTTGTCGCATTTACAGTATACTTACCAAACTTTTTAGTATCTCACTTCGGATTAGAAAAAGTAGATGCAGGTATGCGGACAGCCGGATTCATTGTACTCGCAACAATTATGCGCCCGATTGGTGGTTGGCTCGGTGATAAGTTTAATCCATTTAAAATATTAATCTTCGTATTTATCGGTTTAACACTTTCAGGTATTATTTTATCATTTATGCCTAGTATGAACGTGTATACATTTGGTTGCCTACTAGTCGCATTTTGTGCAGGGATTGGAAATGGTACAATCTTCAAACTCGTTCCAATGTACTTCTCAGAACAAGCCGGTATTGTAAATGGGCTCGTTTCAGCTTTAGGCGGACTAGGAGGATTCTTCCCGCCACTAATTTTAACATTACTATTCCAATTAACAGGTCATTATGCAATTGGATTTATGGCGTTATCAGAAGTCGCACTTGCTTGTTTAATCATTACAGTATGGATGTATAGCCAAGAGAAATTGTTAGTGATGTTAAAGAATCATTAATAAGGAAAAAGAACCATCCCAAAGTATTTTGGGATGGTTCTTTTAGTAATAGGCTTCAACATGTTTTTATTGCTATCTCAACAAACGCTTGTTTTCTATAAGAATGTGCTTTTAAAATGAAAAACAGAAGGTTGATGGAATTTTATTTTAAAATATAGATGTCAAAAGTTATTTAATTAAAGGGCAGATTAGTTAAGGAAATCTTAAATCTATTCTAAAGATCGAACTCATTTTTAGAATGCAAATATTTAATTGAATCGGGATGTTTAGATGAAAAAAATATAAGTCCACTCAAGATAAACAAGTATCAGGTGTGTTAGGTGACTCAAGCGACAAGTATGGAATTGATGTAAGTATTCTTCGCATAGTAACTGCAGTATCAGATTTTTTTAGGGCAAGATTTTTTGGTAAGGCTAACGGATATTGTGAAAAAAGTACACTTAAACTAAAGAATACAGTTTAGTTCAATAAGATAAAGTTATGAATTTGTATAAATAATCTATAATTTTCTTTATGAGTCATATTTGATATGTTAAAGAAAAGAGAGCGTTTAATCCAACTAAAATATATGTAGAATGAGGTTTTAAATGATTATTTTTATTATATTAGACGTAATATTACCAATATTAATATTGCTGTTAATTGGTGCAATTTTACAAAGGAAGTTCCAATTTAACTTAAAGCAGCTATCTACACTTATTACTTATTGCTTGATGCCAGCGGCTGTATTTATGAATATATATGATATTAGTATAGAGACAGGTTTGTTGCTCCAGATAATATACTATTTAATGCTTTATAGTTTGAGTCTGATCATAGTAAGTCATTTCATTTCAAAAACATTAAAGTTAGAAAAAGGAGAAAGTGCAGCTCTAAAAAATAGTATTTCGTTAATGAATTCCGGTAATTATGGATTACCAGTAAGTCAATTGATTTTCAGTCACAATCCAGTGGGGGTTTCCATTCAAATTTTTATTGTGATTTTCCAGAATCTTTTAACTTATTCATATGGGATATATAACTTACTATCAGCAACAAAAACAATCGGAAGTATTATTCAATCATTTCTAAGACTGCCTGTACTTCATGCGCTTGTATTAGGGGTTCTCTTTCAATCTTTTAAAATTCAAATACCTAATTCTATCTTTCTACCTCTTAATCAGCTTGCGAATAGTTTTGTTGCAATAGCAATCATATTGCTAGGAGCGCAATTATCTAACATTAAGCTTAATTTTTTCCATCGAGTCATAACATGGGCTTTAATTGGAAGGTTACTGATGGGACCATTATTAGCACTTGCCATGATCTATCTACTAAACATTGATGGTATTGTTGCACAATCATTATTTATTGCAAGTTCTTTTCCTACTTCAAGAAATACATCAACCATTGCTATGGAGTATCAAATAGAACCTGAATTACATGCACAAATCGTTTTATTTTCAACACTTTTCAGCATTATTACAGTAACTGTCGTTATTTATTTGTCATATATTTTGTTTTGAATATACGTGCAAAAACGATTAGATTTGAGGCGGTAAATGATGGACGGAAATCCCATCGATATGAGAAGAAAACAGTCTTAGATATATTGGGTGTCGTTTACAATTGTACCATGTCTGATCATCAAGCAGTTTAATTCAAAAAAAGGAAACGCATTAGGGGCTATTTCGGATGCAAATCTTTAAAGCATCTACATATAGACTTGCGAAAAAAGACACAATTTCGCTTATAATTGACGTTACATGAGCTTAGTTTGATAGCGATGGGGTGGGAGTGTCAAGTAAGAATTTTTTCTTTATTGATTTTATGCGGTTTTTCCGCAAAATTGTAACTAAGGAGGGATTCCAAGTTGAGTAAACAGAATATCAGCACAACAGTTTCAGGAGATATAATTGTTACCCATCTAGTTGGAAATATAAAAACAGATGATGTGTATGAATGGTTTAATGGTTTTGAGCAGGTTTGTCAGCAATTCATTTCTGAAGGGCGGAAATACAAATTGTTGGTGGATAGAAAAGGATACACGCCAAATCATTTTTCTGTTCAAAAAGTATGGAAAGAGAAGTTCTTCAATGAAATCATTTTGAATAACAGTAAGGCAATTGCATTTCTCCTTGAAGAGGGGGAGATAATGGATTATTTACAACAATCTAATACGAAAGAATCTGTGAGATTTTTTGATGATTATGAACAAGCGCTAATTTGGTTGAATGAATATCCAATATAAAACCTGTATTGAAGCAGTTGCTCTCAAGCAACTGCTTTTTTTGTCCGTAATTGTTGCCGTTATTTTTCTTCACAGATTCTTGTTCAATTGTTTGTCTGATCCTAAAAAGCGAAACTAAAGCAAAAGGAACAAACGCCTCTAAAAAACGTTTGTTCAAAGTTAATTACTATTTTAGCTAAGTGATAGATTACATTTTATGAGTACAAGAAAGCTTGTTTATAAGTTTAGGAAATATAGATGTTAGTTCCTGCTTCAAATGCTTCGTAAACGATGGATCTTTACCTGAAGTTGAAATAGTGACAACATATTCATCATGTCGGATGACACCAGGTGTGTGAAACGATGATTTTGTACCATCACTTACGACGTTAACCCACTGGAAATCATGGGCGGCCTGTTTGACCATCATATTTACAGCATGTTGATTTGTAGCTGCATAAATAAGATGAGCATCTTTAATATCATTATTACTAAAAGCTTTTTGCTTCCAAGTAATATAAGGAAGTTCCTTCATTTCCTCGCAAATTTCTGGGCTGATAACGGTGACAAAAGCGCCTGTATCCTTTAATCCGGACGCTTTTCGATATGCGATTTTACCACCACCAACTATAACGACCACTTTTTTATTTAAATTAAACATAAGAGGGTACATGTTATACATATATGCATTCCTCCATTCGTTCTAATAATGTTAACTTCATGTATCTATCAAACTGAAGACAGTTACAAGTTGTAACGTGATCGTATTTGTTTGCATGCAATTTAATTTTTTGAAGTAATAATCCGGTAAAGAGAAGGTACGGCATGACATATACATGGGATGAAGTCGATGTTATAGCCTTGAGCTCAGCAGTAAAAGAGGGAGTTCCTTTCGTTAAAAAGGAGCACGATACTGGCATACTGAGTTTTCGTTCGACGGCTGCTCCGATTTGTTGTAATTCATGTAACGGCTGTGGATCACTACTGCCTCTCCCTACGAGTAAAACACTACTACCTTGCATTGGCATAGTTTCACGTATTCTTTTTACTACAAGTTCAACCATATGTGGATGTGTACTAAAAGGTTGTACAACTGAAAATGTTATATGTGGATATTGCTTTTGTATTTTCTCTATCTCAAAAGGAATATCACGTTTATAGTGAGCTGCTGCAAATAATAAAACAGGTACAATCATTATTGCAGTTGCACCCTCTAGTATTGCTTCTGTAACTGCATCCGAAATGGTAGGTGTCGTTAGTTCTAGGAAAGCTATTTTTTGAATCTGTTCGTTACGTTCTTTTATAACAGATTGAATAAAGTGAATGAATTGTTCGTTACCTTTTTGCAAGCGGCTCCCGTGTCCAACATATACAATTCCTTTCATCGTACCACCAAATCTTTCTTCATAATCATGTCTTGTAATTGCTCATCTACATTATGAAAACCGACTTTATTCGCATAGTGTAAAGTTGGAACGTCGGTATACGAGAATGGGAGAGTAAGAATATTGATAAAGCCTAGGCGTTTTATTTCTGCTAGAAACGTATCAATAGAAGCACGACCTTCAAATACAATGCTGTCCCATGAGAATTCAGAAAGCATACGGGAATGAATTTCATCGAAGCGATGATCAATTGTGTACTCATGAGTCATCATATAGGAACCAGCACCAATTTTTTCTTGAATAACAGCAATTCGGTTAATGTTTCGTCCTAAATAAATCGTTGAATTCGAAGAAAATTGCGCAGGTTTACTTAACAATCCATATTGCATAAGCTTTTCTTGAATAGAAAGGTTCATATACTGAAGCTCTGCCTGTAAGGAGCGAATATCTTTATGATATTTACTACATGATTGCACTAAGATGTCTACACTCTCAGCGGAACAAAATACAAGACGATCAACGTTAAAAATCTTATTAATTTGTTCAGAGGTTAATGTGTATTCTTTCTTTTGGAAAATTGGAATTTGATATATTTCTGCACCGGACTCTTGTAACATTTGCTTTATTGCGCTTTTTTTATTCGTTGCAGATGCAAGTAAAACTTTCTTGCCGTGCAATGGTTTACGTTCTTTCCAAGCGATTTGATTCCGTAAAGTAACAACATCACCAACAATTGTCATAGAAGGGTTAGAAATATTTTCGTCTTTGACGATAGAAACAATGGTGGACAGTGTCCCTGTGACTACACGTTGTTTACCAGTTGTACCCCATTCAATGACGGCTACTGGTGTATCTTTTTTCTTTCCTGCTTGTAGTAAGTTTTCACAAATTGTAGGTAAGTTTTTTATACCCATGTAGTAGGCGATCGTGTCGCTATTATAGGATGAATTATATTTTTCATGATCGGTTAAAGGGCCTTTTGCATGCCCAGTTAATAAAGTGATGCTATTACTGTAGTTACGGTGGGTGAGGGGGATACCTGCATAGCTACTAGCGGCGATGCTAGATGTAATACCTGGTACGATTTCATATGGAACGTTCGCTGCTGCTAAAGTTTCTGCTTCTTCACCAACGCGGCCAAAAATAGATGGATCTCCGCCCTTTAATCGGACAACGATTTTTCCTTCTTGTGCGAATTGAAGGAGGTGGGCGTTAATCATTTCTTGTCGCATAATATGATTCTTTGGCATTTTGCCGCAATACATAAGTTCACATGTTTCTTTTGTATAACTAAGAAAGAAAGGGTTTAATAAACGGTCATATAAAACGATATCTGCACGCTTTAAACAATCTATCGCTTTCTTTGTAATAAGCCCTTCATCACCTGGTCCTGCACCAACTAAATATACATATCCGTTCATAATCGCACCTCTTCTATTTTTATGTAAAAGGAAGCCAGAGGAGGCTTCCTTTCGTAAATTACATGTTTATATAAATGTCACCATCAATAACTTCTACTTCGTATGTTTGGATACAGCCGTCATCAGGTTTTTGCACTTCACCTGTTAGTAATGAAATTTTCCAATCATGCAGTGGACAAAAGACGAATTCTCCAGATACAATTCCTTCTGCTAACGGTCCGTTTTTATGAGGACAACGATTTTCTACAGCTCGAATATCTCCATTTGAAAGGCGGAATAGGGCGATAGACATACCATTCATTTGCACCTCTTTACCGATTTGAATAGGAAGGTCTTCCGCACGCATAACTTTTATTTTTTCTTTCGTTTGTATCATATAGATCACAGCTCCTTATTTCACAGTTTCTACTTCATACATCGCTTTTAATGATTTCGTTTCTAGTGCTTGTCCCCATGCTTCTTTATATGTGCCACGAGCTTTTTGGAAACGTTCATTTAACTTAGTGACCATATTTGCATCTTGCAGTATTTCTTTTATGTGATCGAAGCCTAAACGTTCTGTCCAGTAGGCAGTACGCTCTCCATAAATACCAGTTTCACGATAATATTGCATATAAGCTGTAGCGATGCGAAGGACATCATCTTCAGTAGGGACAATCATTACAAAATCAGCTTCGCGTACTTCCGTACCACCATTTCCGCCAATATAAAGTTGGTATCCATTTTCGACACAAATAACGCCAAAATCTTTCGTCAGTACTTCCGCACAGTTACGCGGACAGCCCGTTACACCCATCTTCATTTTATGAGGTGTATCTACCATTTCTAATGATTGTTCAAGCAACATACCAAGTCCTAATGAATCTTTCGTACCGAAACGGCAGAAGCGAGAACCAACACATGATTTTACATTACGAAGCGATTTTGAATATGCATATCCCGAAGTCATATGTAAGTCAGCCCATACGTTAGGTAAATCTTGCTTCTTAACACCATATAAGCCGATTCGGCTTGCACCTGTAATTTTCACAAGAGGAACATCGTACTTTTTCGCAACTTCAGCAATTTTCATTAAATCATCAGCTGTTGTAACGCCTCCGTACATGCGTGGAATAACAGAGAATGTACCATCGTGCTGGATGTTACCATTCATTCTTTCATTAACGAAACGGGACGATTTATCATCTTCATATTCTTCTGGAATCGCCATACGTAAATAGTAGTTTAAAGCAGGACGACATTTTGAACAGCCTTCTTCATGTATAAAACCAAGAACATTTCGTACTTCTTTTGGAGATTTTAAGCCTTTCTCGTGAATGGCCGCTACGACTTCATCACGGGATAAAGTTGTACATCCACACATACCGGCAGATTGCGCTGAGGCATCAAAAGCATCTCCAAGTGTATGAGATAAAACTTGTTCCACAAGCGGACGGCATTTACCACAAGAACCTGCGGCTTTCGTACAGCCCTTAACTTCTTCAAAAGTCGTTAACTCTTGTTCTAAAATGGCGTGAACGATTGTACCTTTCGTAACACCATTACATCCGCAAATCGTGTCATCCGCACTCATTGTAGCAACGTCAAGTGCACTTTCTTCACCAGCTTTGTGGAGAAGGGAAGCGGCTGTATATTCTTGTATATCCTCTTCTTTCTTTAACATGCTAAAGAGGCGGGTACCGTCAGCTGTGTCACCATATAAAACGATACCGACGACTTTATTGTCACGAATTAATACTTTTTTATAGGAACGTTTACATTCATCAAAGATGGATATTGCTTTCGTTTGGTCATCTTCATAAATTTGGCCAGCAGAGAATAAATCACAACCTGCAACTTTTAATTGTGTACCGACGATACTGCCCGTATATCCATCAGTTTGTAAATTCGTTATATGTTTTGCTAATATCGCACCTTGTTCATAAAGAGGAGCAACAAGTCCATATGCGATACCGTCATGTTCTGCACATTCTCCAACTGCATAAATAGATTCATCATTTGTTAGCATATAGTCATTGACTACAATACCGCGATTTACAATTAAACCAGCATCTTTTGCTATTTGCGTATTTGGGCGTATTCCGACAGCCATTACGATTAAATCACAATCTACAACTTCACCATCTTCAAATTGAATGCCCTCAACATGGTCTGTACCAAGAATTTTTACAGTTTTCTTTTCCATTAGAAATTGCATGCCTTGCGCTTCTAAATCTTCGCGTAATAGAGAAGCTGCTTTGGCATCTAGTTGTTGCTCCATTAAGCTTGGCATTAAATGAACGACATATACGTCCATTCCTAAATCAATAAGACCTCTTGCAGCTTCTAAGCCAAGTAATCCACTACCAATGACAACAGCCTTTTTCTTTTCATTAGCGGTATCAATCATAAATTGTGTATCTTCAATAGTTCGAAATCCTGTTACGCCAGGAAGAGTAGAACCTTCAACGGGCAAAATAAAAGCACTAGAACCTGTTGCGATAATTAGTTTGTCATATGTAAGAGTACGATTTTTTTCTGTGATAATTATTTTTTCTTCTCGGTTAATACTTTGAACCCTTTCATCTGTATACAAAGTTATTTCATTTTCCTCATACCAACTATATTCATTCATAATGATATCTTGCATATTTGTTTTGCCTTGTAAAACATGAGAGAGCATAATGCGATTGTAGTTTGGATGTGGTTCATCTCCAAAAATAGTAATCTCATATGAATCACTATCATGTTTTAATATTTCTTCCATACAACGTATGCCAGCCATACCATTTCCGATCATAACTAAACGTTTTTTCATTTTCGTTTCCCCTTTTTATGTGAAGTGTTGAACAAAGGATTATATTTCTATTATAGAAAATTTAAAAAGAGGGAGATGTGATATTTATCACATTTTTACAATGATTCACAAATTGTTAAAATTCGGACTTATTCGAGAGGGATGTGTATATTCTTTACCAAATGAAAAAACAGGACATAAGTATTTACTTACACTCATGTCCTGCACTTAATTTACACTCTCGTAATTGCACGTGGAAATAAAATGTTATTTTCTAAATGAATATGCTCAAATAAATCAGACTCTAGTGCTTCAAGGCGTTGGTAAACAAGTCGATAAGTGCCGCAAGCTCCTTCTGGAGGAGTAAAGTCATTTGTAACTTTACGAAGCTCTTTAATAATGTTGCCTGCGTGGTTATGTTCATTTTCCAACTCATCTACTACTTTACGTAACTTCACATAGTTTTCTTCAGTTGGATTTTGTTCAAATTCTAAAATTAATGGAAAATCTTCTGTTTCTTCTTTAATTAAATGTTGTTCTAGTTCCATCTTTAGTTCATGAAATAGCTTATGAATTTGAGCTAAATGAGGCTGACTTGCCCCATGAACACGTAATACTTTTGTCACATACGGACTTAATTGTGGCAACTCTTCATTTAAATAGCGATGATGCTTATTTATAACATAATCAATCAATTCGCGATAAGAAGCATTTTTCCAATCAATTTCAGATTCATTTAATCGTTTCATATTATTATAAAGCGTATTTAACTCTGTAAGCACTTCAGTAGCTGATAAATTTCTTTCATGAATTGCATCAATAAGCGGTTTATTGCCACCACAACAAAAATCTATTCTATATGATTTAAAAAAATCACTAGCTTTCGGGAATTGTGTAACGATCTCACCGACAATAGAAGTTTCAGTAAATGTATGTTTCATATGAACGCCTCCATAAAGTTTGAATGTAATTACTAAATTAAGAATAGCGATAAATGAAAATCAATGTGGTGATTGAAATCACTTATTATGTGTCATTTTTGAGAATAATAGTATGAAATTTATTTAAGAACACATCTAAATAAGAGAAAGGGATATTAAATGTAAGGCATTACAGTAAAAAAAGAAGCTTTTACTAAGCTTCTTTTTTATTACTATTATTCGCATGCAACTCCATCGCCGTCTCTATCTAGTTTACGACTATATCCTGGTTGATCTTTATATAGAGGAGCTTTCCCCGCAGCTCTAACTGCATCACAATTTTTGTAATATGCACTACTAGTATTTCCTGAGGTAGGTTGTGTTTGAGTTTGCTGTGCTTTTTGCTCTTCTTGTTGCTTACGAGCTTGTTCATCAGCCTGACGTTTTTGCTCTTCTTGTTGCTTACGAGTTTGTTCATCAGCCTGACGTTTTTGTTCTTCTTGTTGTTTACGAGCCTGTTCATCAGCTAGACGTTCTTCATCCTCTTGCTTACGAGCTTGTTCCTCGGCTTGACGTTTTTCATCTTCTTGCTTACGAGCTTGTTCCTCGGCTTGACGCTTCTCATCTTCTTGCTTTTGAGTTTTTTCGTCAGCCTCTTTCTTTTCTAGTTCTTTTTTCTTTTCGCTATCTTTTTGTTCTTCATTGTTAGAGGCAACTTTTGTACTAGTTGCTGTCGTTTTTTCAGAAGAAGGAGCTGAAATACCTAATAGCGCAACAAAAATGACAAATAATACGGCTGTAATAATAAATTGTTTTTTTGCTACACCTGTTTTCTTAATAACAGATAATATTGCAAGTACAAGGAAGAATATAAATAGAATGAAACTTAAAATAGCAAAAAATTCGATGACTGGGTGTTCAGATTTTGTTGTACCAGTCACTATTAATATAATTGAAATCATAAAAAGAATAACGGTAGGACGTCCATATTGTTTTGCTTTTCCATTTTTTTTAAAGAATGAAATGATACATAAGATTAAAAGAATAAAAGCAATAAAAAATAAAGCTACACCAATATTACTCAAAATCGCCATTTTCATACCTCCATTTGTAAGATTTTTCTTATTGATTATATAGGAACTTATTGGATATTACACGTTTTATATAAATTTAGAAAATTAATATTTTTACTAGACTTATAAACATTTATTTGCATATAAGGGAAAATAGATATATTTACTATTACTTTTTGAAAGAGATTTCATAAATTATAGTATATCGATTGAAAGGAGGAGATTTGAATGGAATTTCAATTGTTGGTAACTTGTATATTACAAGAAGGTAATGCTTACTTTTTAGTAACGAAGGTAGACGATGTTATTACATTAAAAGTACCGATTACTGCGGGAGTAGCAGGTTTATTTTTAGCTTTAGGTGTACCAAGATGTTCTTAATTTAAATATCTATAATAGAAGAGGAAGGGACATGCCTTTCTCTTCTATTATTACATAATATAATTATGTAAACTTTAATATCATATTTGTGATAGCACGTTTGAAATGGACATGCATATACTATAATGTTTCATTGGATGTTAGGGGTGGAAGGTAGTTTTAATAAGTGCATCCAGTGATGTTTTTAAGCTATGAAAATAAAAGAGGTGCTATTATATATGAAAAGAAAAACATTTGATATTCCAGTTACATTGCGAAGAGAGTGGTTTTTAATAGAGTTAGCTCATTTAACGAAAAAATATGGAATTGAAATTGCAACTAGCAAAATGGGTGCTGCACCGTTTTTAAGAGATCAAGTTACAGAATCAAAGATAGGGAAAGGGTTACAATACGATAAATATGATGATGAGTATATAATTGAAAATTAAAGGGTAACAACAAAATTAAATTAATTTATAACAAAATATAAAATAAAGCAGATTCTAAATATAGAATCTGCTTTATTATGAAATACTTCTAGTCAACTAACCTCTTTCTAGTGTTTTTCCTACATATTTCTCTTGCGTTATTCCAAAAGATTCACGAAGAATGCGAGCATAATCTTTAGATTCTATTGGTCGTTTATTTTTGGTGCCTTTAAAGGTTTCTGTGTAATTTTTATTTGTTAACGATATGTGACCATAAGTAGTTAATTTACAAGTGATAGCCCCTTTATTAAAAGGAGATTCTTTATGCTCTACAATCACTTTTTGAATGTTATTCACTTTTTTCTCATCTATTGGATCTAAAGTGAAAGCATAACCTATTTTCCATTCATTTGAAGGTTCAGATTGTAAGAAACTTGTAGATTCTCCGTTAGCTCCTTTTCTCATTTCTAAAATATGCGTACCTTTTCGAGTATTTCGTTTACGAATTCGATATTCTCCTGTTTGAGAGGAGATGGCTTCTCCTTTAAAAGGGACTGGATGTAAAGGGAGATGAGATGCAAAACCTGCATCCACAACATAATCTTTATTCTCATGACTTAATATGATAATGACATGACCATCATCGGGCTTCCATTTATTATCGTAAAGATCATAAACAGTACCGGCTACTTTGTATACTTGAAACCCACAATCAATTAAAAAATAATACAATAAGGAGTTTAATTCATAACAAAGTCCACCTCGTTTTTGAATAAGTAACTTTTCTATTAAGTTATCTTTTGAGATATTTTTAATAGTACCAGCCATAATATCAAGATTTTCATAGGGGAGAATCATTCCCATTTTTAATAAGATTTCATCTAAATCATCAAATGTTATTTCTTTTGCAGGAATTTTTAAGCGTTCAAAAAACTCCTTTTGTAAATTGGTCATCATAAAGTATTCTCCTTTCTTTTTACAGAATTTTCTTCTGCTCACCGATAGGTTAGTACTTCTACAAGGTTAATTCAAGTGCGCGGAAATTATCATAATATATGTTTCTGGAAATATGATTGTTTATTCGGAAATTTCAGTTTGATTTTTAATTGTAGGAAAGCCTTACAATATAGGGTCCTTTAAAATTATTTTGTATTTAATGAAAAGAAAGTACATATCTTTATTATGTTTTTAAATAACTAACTAGTAATAAAATGTTTTTTTACTAAAATTTTTTCAAGATTTGTATGCTTTATATAAACAATAATGATTTAAAAAATATCTGGATGTAGCGAAGTTAACAATTATTGAGAAACTTTTTTGTCGTATTCTATCAAAAGGAAGAGGTAGAAACAAAGAGAATAACGAGAGTTAAGGAAGAGGGTACACAACTAGTAACCTTCTAAAAATAGGGCTAACATCTTTTTAAAATCAAAGATTAGCTATTATTAAGGAAGGGAAAATATAAAATATTATAAAGAACACCTTCTTTCAAAAAAATAGGGGGAGTAATATGAGACTGATGAGAAGATATGTGGCCTTACTAATTGTATTTTTTATCATGGCTCCAACGATTAGCACAAATGTACAGGCAGAAGTTGTAAAAGAGCTTGGAAAGGGGTTTCCTGACACAGAAGTATTTACACCTGGGGAATGGTTTTTAGGCCAAAAACCTGCTAATTATGATGAGAATAAACCACCAATTCTCTTTGTACAAGGAAGAAATGGTAATGCGGATAGTTGGTATGGAAAGACAGTATATCATGATATAAATGATATGTATGATTATGCTTTGAAAGCAGGCTATCAAACAGTGTTTATACAATTATATGATGCTGCGGGGAAAGGTTCGGCTAGTCAGTGGGATAACGGAAAACTGTTAGCACAAAAACTTGAAGAAATATATAATCATTTCGGTAAAAAAGTTAATATTGTAGCGCATAGTAAAGGTGGTATTGATACACAAGCCGCATTAGTTGAATATGATGCGAATCGATTTGTTGGAAATGTTATTACACTTGCTACACCGCATCACGGCTCAAATTTAGCAGATTTGTCATATAGTTGGTGGGCAGGGTGGCTTGCTTCTATATTAGGTCAAAAAGATGATGGTACGTATTCGTTACAAATAGGTGAAATGGCAAAGTTTCGTTCAACAATAGATAATAACCCAGCAGCTAAATTAAACCGTTACTATACGGCTACTGGGACTAGCTGGGGGCCAACATTTTCTGCATTATCTATGGGGGGGGTATATTTATCATCGTACGGTTCAAATGATGGACTAGTAAATGAATGGAGTGCGAAGCTGCCGTATGGTACACATTTATTTACAGATTCCAGATTTGATCATGACAATATAAGAAAAGGATCAGCTGTTTTTGCACGAATTGAACCATATTTACGTACGACAAATGTGGGGTTACCAGCTTTAGTAGCATCCAGCACTAGTTCAAATGAAAATCTAGAACAATTAAATACAACTTCAAATCAAAATATTTTAGGAGGCGAATTACCACAAAATCAGTGGATAGAGCAAAGTATTGCTGTTGATAAAAAGGCTGAAGGAATAGTTTCTGTACTAACTGCTTCTTCTGATGTAGAAGTACAAATGGTATCTCCAAAAGGAAAAATCTATGAAAACAAAGATAGCGTTATAACTACTAGTGAAGGCGAATCTTTCTTTAATGGGGCGACAATTAGAACATTTAAGTTTGATAAATTGGAAGTAGGCGAATGGAAAATCAAAATGATGGCGAAGCAGTCGAAAGATGCATATTTAATTGTAAGCGATTACAAGAATGACGCACCATTTGTTCTTCAAATACCTACAAAAGTTAAAGTAAATAAACCTGAGTATAAACTGAAAAAATCACCAGTGGCACCTGAAATGAAAGGGGATCTTTCCATAACAGTAAGAGTCGTTAATAAAGAAGGTAAGTTAGTCTCTGAATTTAATGAATTACAAAATGTTAATACGAATACATTTACAGGCGCTTTGAAAGATATAAAACAACCGGGAGTATATAACGTTACGATGGATATAAAAGGGATGAATAAAGAAGGAAAACCATATAATCGTACGATTGTTAAGTCGGTTTATGTAGAGAAATAAGGAAGCATAAATAAGTGCAGAAATCTTGTGTTAGAAGGAATTCTGCACTTTTTTATGTGAGAAGAGATAATAGAAGTCGAAGAAACTGTTATCCAATAAAAAAGGTGCTGAAATAGCATCTGAATGTGAAGAAATAATATTAACTTAGTTTTGTAACTGTTAATTCAACTGAATTTATACCATTGTCACAAGTTACAATACTTTGACGATTAAAGCCACTATTATTTCTAAGTTGAAGAGTTGAATTAGCTGGCACTGTAACAATCGTTTCGCCAACGAGTTGAAGACATTCGTCATTTGATGAAGTATTCATTTGAATAGCGAAGTCACCTTGACTATTAGCAAGTGGATTGTTATTTAAAAATATAGTTATGACTGGGATATGTGGAAATACAGGATTTAAAGTAGTATTAATACTGGAAATGAACGAAACTCTATAATCACCAGCTTGTCTAAATTGTATAGTAGTAGGGTTTAGTAAGGAAACGCCTCCTGCTAAAGGTCCAACGTGATTAAATGGAAAAGGGTTGCCAAAAGGAACAGTTATAAATTCAGTTTGCCAAAAAGTTCCGTATGCAGGACAGCTTCGTTTATGTGAATGGTCACATGAACATTTTTTATTTGAACTGGAAGAAGATTTGCATGAGCATTTTTTATACGAGTTTGAAGAATGATAGTATGAACCCAATATATTACCTCCTATTCTTAATAAATTTAAAACACATAATAGTTTATGAAAATGAATCACAATTGGCGTGTATGCTTGTACTATAAAAGGAGATAGATTTGGAATATAAAGTGGTCAAATGATGAAATGTAGTATTGGGGTATTACCTTTAACACTTTTTGAAGATGATAAGGTTCATAATTTGATAGAAAAATGAATGGGATTTCTAAATGGATTGAAGTAACGAGGAAACGTTTATCCCGCTATTTTCCGAGCAGTAAGACTCCCACCTCAAAATTCAGCGAAAGCAAAGAAGTTAGGTGGGGATGAACAAAACCCCCACTGATTAAAGTTTCACTTTACTCTATTAATTGTATGTATATTAGATTATTTAGTTTATTTTTTTATTTGCGTAGCTGAGCAGGTATATGTCAGAAAATATAGAATAAATGTACATATGAAGCATCGTTTGTTTTTGGTGTGAATAGTAATTAAAGATACGCTAAAATATTTAAAATTGTAACGAAAGAGAGATTAAATAATAGAAGGAGCAACTTACATGGAAAATATATTAAAGGTATCTTCAAAATCAAGCCCAAATTCAGTCGCAGGTGCAATAGCAGGAGTACTAAGAACAAGTGGTAATGTGGAAATTCAAGCGATTGGGGCTGGAGCTATAAATCAAGCGATTAAAGCAATTGCGATTGCAAGAGGGTTCGTCGCTCCAAGTGGTATTGACTTAGCCTTTGTTCCAGCATTTCAAGAGATTTCTATCAATAATGAAGAGAGAACAGCGATTAAATTAATTATAGGCCCTAGAAAGAAAAGGTCTTAGTAGAAGAGAGTGTTACTATAAGGGGAAAAGGCCAATAGACTTCCCAGGTTAGATACGTTATTTTATGTAACCGATCCTTGGGTGTGGACACGGCATTATACCGGACTCATGTCTGTTAATTTCTCCTTAAATTTAGCGCGTGTTCTAGATACTTAAAAATGCCAAATCCTTTGTGATATAAGGGATTTGGCATTTTTGATGTTTTTAAAAATAAACAACCTTAAAACTGCTCATTTAGAAGATTTAGTTTTAGTAGCGGCCATTGAACGTTTTTATGATAGTTTACCTGATAAATGGTCTTTCTAATTCTTGCAGCTATAGACTGTTCGTGTTGGTATCTATTCAAGTCAATTTTATTACGCTCCATAACCTTTGTTTTAATTTGATTCAGTGTTCCTGCTCCATCTAGTTCGGTTAATATTGCTATAATTTCATCTAGCCATGAAGTGCTGTTGGACATACATATACCTCCTAATAAAACATGTGTACTTATTTTTATTTTAATCTTTTAAATTTATATATTCATATATTGATTCAACAAAATTAGCAAAATATAAATCTATTGATAATATTATTAAAGCGTTGAATGAGAGCTTTATTCTTTCTGAGGATGAGCAAGAGGAAGATATGTATCAGGCTAATATTGATTCGGATTTTAGTAAAGTAAAGATTGCAGAAGAAGAGAAACCGGAAAATCGAAAAAAAACTAAAATGGAATCTGGTAGGGAAGTATGGCCTCGTGATCCGAAAAAAGCTAAACAAGCTATTAAACAGGCAGAATTTAAATGTGAAATAGATGACACACATGAAACATTTGTATCGGAAGCCAGCCGAAAAAATTATATGGAGGCCCATCATCTAATACCGTTAAGAATGCAACATGATTTTGAAAATAGTTTAGATGTTGTTGGAAATATAGTTAGTATATGTCCGAACTGTCATAGGTTGATTCATTATGGAAGAGACAAAGATAAGAAAAAAGTTTTAGAACTTCTCTTTGAACAAAGAAAAGATTCTTTGAAGAAGTTCGGTATTGAGGTATCTCTCAAAGAGCTATTTGGATACTATGGAATTCTAAAATAAGAATATTCATAGCTATAGTGAAGGTAGAATGTTTCATACTTAAACATAGCTATTATTGTGATGGAAATTTAAATTTCGTCTTTTGAAAGTATCAATAATTTGTATTATTTTTATAGGGTTATATATTTTTCTTTTGCTCTGCTGTATAGCAGAGCTCTTTTTTTTGTCGTACAAAAGCCACCTATATATGTGAAGTGCCCCCCAATTGTTAGGCTGTGTCTAACAATTGGGGGGCACTTCAGTCCTGTCGGGCGGCTTCTTTTAATTTATATTCACCAATTCATCAAACTTAAACTTAGTATTCAAACCAAAGGCATCTGTACAATATATAGTTTTCATCATCGGTTCAATATGTAATACATTTATGTACATGTCTTGCACCATTCCATCACGATAGTATGAGATATGTATTTCTTCTTCCTCGTGAAAAGATTGCATTAACGCTCTTTCTATTCGTTCCATAGTATCTTGTGTTAAAAAAGGTTTAGGTACTTTATATTGTTCCTCAAACATTCTATGTATTTCCTCGTATTGCTCCGGTATTGAAGCAAACGGATTCCATTTCACCATACCTCTTCCACGTACTACAGGAAAGCTGTTATATCCCATGATGTAATACCTCACTTTTGTTTTTTTAACTCCACTACAAACAAACATGTGTTCTTTTTTAAGGTTTGAAAAGGGACCATTTTGTTAACATGAATATTCAAAAATAATTTTTTCAAGTTAGAATATTCAAAAACTTATTTATGCAAACAAGCATGTCATGATAACATTTAACAAAAGGGGGTAGAAGTAGATGAGTGTTGACATTATTTCTAAAGAAGAAATCACAAAATTATTAAACGAATGGTATCAAGCTATGATTTCACAACGTGTATTACAGTCTCAGAAAATAAAAGAAGATATTGCAAATAAAATCAATAATATTAAGGAAGACCAAACAATATTAGTCTACTACGCTTTATTGAATGCACGGTATAAACTGCTAATTCGGGATATGGATAGTACAAAAGATATTCTGGACAAAATCGAGCCTTTACCAGAGTCTACAGAAACATTTTTAGAGTACTATCATCATTTGTTTAAAGCAATTTACGCTATTAATAAAGCAAACCATAGTGAAGCAAGAATGCAATTTGAAAAAGCTGAAACGTTTTTAGAGTACATGCATGATGAAATTGAAAAAGCTGAATTTAATTATTGGCTTGCAGTCCATTACTATCACGTATTAAAACCGATCCTAGCAGTTCAATTTGCTACAAAGGCGAATGAAGTATTTTCAATTAGTCCAGGGTATGAATTAAAAACTGCAGCATGCTTAAATACTTTAGGAATGGCACACATTCGACTAAATGAATTCGAAAGTGCAGAGGAATATTTACTTTCAGCACTAGGTACCTTCCAAAAATCTAATGATGAACTTCTTATTAAACGAGTTAAGCATAATTTAGGACTTTTATACGCAAGTCAAAACATGCCAGAGTTAGCAATTAAACACTTAGAGGATTCATTAGAAAATAACGCTAAAACTATGTTTCTTTTAGCAAGAGAACATTTTAAGTTAGGTTATAGTCATATCGCTAATGAATATATTGAGAATGGCTATAAGATTAGCGACTTATGTTATCGTCATCATTTCCGAATTTTAAAAGCAGTACATAACTATGTACCGCAAGAAGAATTAGAAAATGTGGTTATAGAAGGTATTTCGTATTTTGAAAAAGAAGAATTATATGATTGGGTAAAAGAATATGCTTCTCTTTTAGGTGAAAGATTCTATGGTTCAGAAAATCACAGAAAAGCAAGCAAGTATTTGCACATCGCTTTAGATGCAGACAAAAAGAGCATAGAAAGAAGGGCGCTAAAATGAAAAAAGCAATCTTATTAATGATGATGTTATCCGCTGTTTTTACTTTTGGTCTTACTAATGTAAAAGACATACCACAAAACGAAGCAATTGAAGTGTTTATGGATCATGGAGAACATATTTAAAACCTAAGGAAGAGGGCGCTTATAGTGTCCTCTTTTTAATATCTATTATTTATATGATGAGGTTGCAGGTACGTCTTTTGGTTATTGTTTGATAAACGTAAGATGTTTCTAAAAATGTGTATACAAAAGTGTAATTTTGTACTGTATATGTTCACGTACTATATAAAAAAGTATGAAAATCTATAAAAATAATTATTTCAATAAAATTTGTTTTAGATATTAAAAAGTGCCAAAACCCTTGTGGTATAAGGGGTTTGGCACTTTTGTGTTTTTTATATTTTATCAAATAAACAACCCTAAAACTGCTCATTCTTCTCCCAAGATTCAACGATATAATGTGCAATCGTCGGATTGAAGCCTTTACCAACTAAAAACATAATCGCAGCAACTTCTGTTAATGCGTGTTCATGTGATGTATGTTTTGCTTCATTTAAACCGTAATCTACCCATGGTTTTACGAAATCTAGTACGGGTTTCTTGAACGGTAAAAACTGTGTACCGACAACTTGTTGAATTTGTTGTTGTGTTGGTTCAGTAATTGGTCCAGGTGGTAAGATTTGTGGTTGTGTAATGTCTAGTGTTGGTCCAGGTGGTAAGATTTGTGGTTGAGTTGGATCTATTGTTGGTGGTTTAGGTGGTGAGACACGTGCGTCGTAGTTTGGTTGATACATTTGTTGTTGGTATTGCGGTTGTTGTGGTTGAGTTGTGTATGGGTTTTGTGGTGCTGCATATGGATTTTGTTGATATTGTTGTTCTTGGTTTTGTGGTGCTACATATGGATTTTGTTGATATTGTTGTTCTTGGTTTTGTGGTGCTACATATGGATTTTGTTGATATTGTTGTTCTTGATTTTGTGGTGCTGCATATGGATTTTGAGGATATTCATAATTTGGACGTGTTTCATATGGATTTTGTTGAAATTCAGTTTCTTGATTTTGCGTTGTTGCATATGGGTTTTCGTCATATTGTGGTTCTTGCTGTTGTAACTCTTGTTCTTCGTATTGTTCTGTGTATCTCTGTTCTTGTTGTTGAGGATACAATGGTTGCCTTGGATAAGGCGGTTGATTATTATAGAACATGTTTATTCCTCCTTCATGATGATGCCTACCACCTAGTGTATGGGCGGACAAGAAAATATGTGATGAAAAAATGCGGGCGTGTTACAATAAGTAACTGGGTGAAGATAAAATGACAAAACAAGAAAAAATCCAAAAAACAATTACTTTTGTAAAACATATTTTAGAAAAAGATGCGAGTGGGCATGATTGGTATCATATTGAGCGTGTACATAAACTGTCGATTTCTTTATCTGAGCAAGAAGGTGGAAATCGTTTTATAATTGAAATGGCAGCATTACTTCACGATGTGGCAGATGAAAAGCTAAATGAAAGTGAAGCAGCAGGAATGAAAAAAGTTTCTGATTGGTTAGAAGAGCTACGTGTTGAAGAAGAGGAAAGTAAACATATTCTTCATATCATCGCCAATATGTCTTATAAAGGTGGCCATGGCGGCACAGTAGAGTCACTTGAAGGGAAAATTGTTCAAGATGCGGATCGTTTAGATGCTCTTGGTGCAATTGGAATTGCTCGTACATTTGCATATGGCGGGGCAAAAGGCAGATTAATGTATGACCCAACTATTCCGCCGCGTGAAGAAATGACGAAAGAAGAGTATAGAAAAAATAATGATCCATCTTTAAATCATTTTTATGAAAAACTTTTGAAATTAAAAGATTTAATGAATACGAATGCAGCAAAACAAGAGGCTGAAATTCGTCATCGTTATATGGAACAGTTTATTGAACAATTTATGAAAGAGTGGAATGCACAAATATGAAAATGTTAACTGTGGAGAACTTATCAAAATCATATGGAGAAAAGCCGTTATTTGATGGATTATCATGTAGTATTACAGAAGGACAACGTGTCGGAATTATTGGTGTAAACGGTACTGGTAAATCGACATTATTAAAAATTATTGCAGGATTAGAAACTCCTGATACAGGTGATATGACGCATTCACGTGGGTATACAATTAGTTATTTATCACAGCAACCAGAGTTTGATGAAAAACTAACAGTATTAGAGCAAGTGTTCCATGGTGATACACCTTTAATTCGTCTTCTTCGTGATTATGAAAAAGCGCTATTAAATATTGAAAAAGATCCAAGTAATGAAAAAGTACAGGAACAATTATTTGCAGTGCAGCAACGTATGGATGCAATGAGTGCATGGGAAGCAAATGCAAATGCGAAATCTCTTTTAACGAAATTAGGAATTACGGACTTCACTGCAATTGTTGGGAATTTATCTGGTGGACAGAAAAAACGTATCGCAATGGCACAATGTTTTATTGAAACGCCTGATTTATTAATTTTAGACGAGCCTACGAACCATCTTGACCATGAGACAGTTGAATGGTTAGAAGAATATTTAGCAAGATATACAGGTGCGGTATTACTTGTAACCCATGATCGTTATTTCTTAGATCGTGTGACGAACCGTATTTTTGAATTAGATAATGGTAAACTATATAGCTACGAAGGAAACTATAGTACATTTTTAGAAGCGAAAGCACTTCGTGAAGAGCAAGAATTGGCACAAGAATCGAAACGCCAAAATTTATATCGTCGTGAACTTGCTTGGATTCGTCGTGGTGCAAAAGCCCGTTCTACGAAACAAAAGGCGCGTATTCAGCGTTTTGATGAGCTAAAGGAACAAGAAGGACCAGCTGCAAAACAGTCAGTTGATATTGCACTAAGTGGAAGTCGTCTAGGAAAGAAAGTACTTGAATTAAAAGATGTAACGAAAAAATTTGGCGATAAGATGGTATTACATAATTTTAATCATATTGTGAAACCGGGTGATCGTATCGGAATTATTGGGGCGAATGGAAGCGGGAAATCTTCCCTATTAAATATGCTTGCAGGTAAGTTATCTCCTGATAGTGGTGAAGTTGAAGTAGGACAAACTGTAAAAGTTGCTTATTATACGCAAGAAAATGAAGAGATGAATTTAAATCAGCGTATGATTGAATACATTAAAGAGATTGCAGAGGTTATTCATACAACAGATGGAAAAGTAATTGGTGCATCTCAAATGTTAGAACGTTTCTTATTCCCGACTCATTCACATGGTACACCGCTTGGTAAACTATCTGGTGGTGAAAGAAGACGTTTATATTTATTACGTATTTTAATGGGAGAACCAAACGTACTTTTACTTGATGAACCTACGAACGATCTAGATACACAAACATTAACAGTACTAGAAGATTATTTAGAAGATTTCCCAGGTGTCGTTTTAACTGTATCGCATGACCGTTACTTCTTAGATAAAGTAGTAGATGAACTGTTCATCTTTACTGGCGGAGGCGGAGTGCGTGAGTTCCTAGGTAGTTATACAGATTATTTAGAAATGGAAAAAACGAGAGAACTTATGGAGAAAGCGGAAGTTCAAAAAGAGAAAAAAGTTGTAGAAGAAGCTCCAAAACAACAACGTAAACGTAAACTTTCATACAATGAGCAGCGTGAATGGGAAACGATTGAAGATACAATTGCCGAACTTGAAGAGAAAATTGAGTCAATTGGAGAAGAACTTGCGAAAGTTGGATCTGACTTCACAAAGGCACAAGAATTATCTGAAGCACAGCAGAAAACAGAAGAAGAGCTAGAAAAAAAGATGGAAAGATGGAGTGAACTATCAGACATCATTGAAGGATTAAAATAAAAACAAGCTGCATATATTGAAAAGTAAAGAGAAAAACTTTACACTATTGGTAGAACCTATTTTAGGAGGGAAAAAATGAGAACATCTAATCCAATGTTGAAAAAAGAGGCATTCCGTAAAGAGGGAGCAAGCGCTTCTGCGATGACGATTGGCGGAACAGTAGGCAAAACGTTCATTATGCTTATCTTGCTACTTGCAACGTCTGTCTATTCATACATACAGATGATGCAGGGGACGATGAAGATGCCAGTATTAATTGGTGCTTTAATCGTTGCGGCAATCATCGCATTTGCGTCTATGTTCTTCCCACGTATTTCACCTTTTGGTGCACCAATCTATGCAGCGGTAGAAGGGGTTGTGTTAGGAAGTATTTCAGCAGTTTATACAATGAAATTTGGCGATTCTATCGTTTTAAATGCTGTATTACTAACAATCTCAATTCTATTTGCAATGTTAGTGTTATATGCAACACGCGTAGTAAAAGTAACGGATAAATTCCGTACAGGCGTTATGGCAGCAACACTTGGAATTATGGTTATGTATTTAGTCGTATTCCTACTAAATATGTTTGGTGTAACTGTTCCATACATTCACCAAGGTGGTACAATCGGTATTATTATTAGTGCAGTTGTTATCGTAGTTGCTGCATTAAACTTATTACTAGATTTCGATTTAATCGAAAATGGTGTACGTGGTCAAGCTCCGAAATATATGGAGTGGTATACTGCGATGGGACTAATGCTTACATTAGTATGGTTATACTTAGAAATTCTTCGTTTCGTTTCTTACTTTACGAAAAATGACTAATAAAAAAATCCTGCATGAAAAATGCAGGATTTTTTTATTTTCAAAGATAAATTGAACGTATGGTATAATATGGATGTTATCAATTTGAATTGAAGGAGATGGAATATGATGAAAGAGAAGAAGGAGATTATGAAAAAACTATTTTCTAAAAGTTTTTTCATAGAACTAGATGAAGCTTTAACGTATCCATCATCAGAAGTTATTACTTCAGCGATTGAAGGATATGCAACTGAGTGCAATGAGAGACTAAAATTTGAGAGTAAAGTTAAACCGATTACGTTTTACTTAGAAAATGTAATGTACCGTGCTGAAATAAAGATGGCTCGCGGAGGATATTACATATCTTGTACTGAAGTGTAATAAATTTTGAAACCATACATGTTTGAACTATGTATGGTTTCTTTTTTTGTTTTGTAGGGTCTAAAATAATACTTTTTACTTACGGATATATCATTTTGTGCTTTTTACCATTCAAACATTTCTCATTACAATGAAGAAAAATATGTGAGGTGGTATAACTTATGATGAATCGAGTTGTATTAATCGGTAGATTGACAAAGGAGCCAGAATTATACTACACAAAACAAGGCGTCGCTTATGCAAGAATATGTATTGCGGTGAATAGAGGATTTCGAAATAGTTTAGGTGAACAACAAGTCGATTTTATTAATTGTGTCGTTTGGCGAAAATCGGCTGAGAATGTAACTGAATATTGTAAGAAGGGGTCACTTGTTGGGATTACAGGGCGTATTCAGACGAGTAATTACGATGATGAACAAGGCAAGAGAATATATAGAACTGAAGTTGTGATTGAGAGTATTACCTTTTTGGAGAGAAGGCGGGAGGGGGCATCGTAATAAAAGGTGATTTTAAGTAATAGCTTCGGAAAAAATTGTGGAAAGTATTTTAATAAACTTAAAGAAGGAATATCTCCAACTTTTTTGAAAAAACAAGTAAAGAGTATACAAAATTTTATAACGTTTTTTGGCTAATCCAGTAACAAACGAGAACCGTAAAACCCATCACAGGATAGAAATGTATAAAAAGATGAATCGAGTGATAGAAAATAAAAAAAGGGATTCCTTCTGAGAGTAAGGAATCCTCCTTTTTGTTGCTACCGATAATAGGACGTTATGTTAACCAACTATGAATATGATATACGGAGAAGGTTACCTCTGATTAGTATGGAATACAACCTTAAAGAAATCATTTACTCGGAGGACTATATATGGACAAAGAATATGAAGAAGCATTTGTCAAAAAATTTTTTTCTAAGAGATTACGTGACAGGGTTCTATTTGAATTATTTTCTCCTAAAAAAAGAAGAGATGCCTTATGGCGTTTAAATCATAACTACAGCGTTGCCTTGAATGAGAAATACATCGTAAGCATCACACAACGTATAGCTAACATCGACGAACTCCTACAACTATTAAAAAATCATGGTGCCGAGGATAACTGTTATGTTATGTCCTTAAACGAAGATATAGACGGTAAACACTTACCTTTACACATTGCGGTAGAAAAAATAGCTTTTTATGGTTTATCTTCTATCATTTCATGTGTCCCAGACAAACTTGCATATTTTCAAGCTGAGCAAAATTACGGTTCCCGTGAAAGATATCTTTTAAAAAGAAATTGAAAATACTTGGAACATTTTTTATAAATCAACTTCCGCTAACGAAAATTATGTAAATAAGCTGTCCATATGGACAGCTTATTATATTTTTTGCTTAGCGTGTTTTTTTTTATACTGGCGGTACCTCAAGAAATGGATAAAAAATAAAAATCATTGGAAACGAAAGCTTTTAAAATCCCATTCCTAATTTAAAATGTAAAAAGAATGAAATAGTATGGTAGCGGGAAGAAAGTAGTAAAATTAAGCACCTGAGTAGGAGTATAGAGTAATAACATGTTACAATACAGCTAAGAACAAGCAATAAAGGAGAGTTTTTTACGTGAAGATTAAAGCAATTGAACCGACGCCAAGTCCAAATACAATGAAAGTTATTTTGAATGAAGTATTACCATCAGGAGCGCGTAATAATTATACAAATGAAAATAAAGAACAAGCACCAATGCAAGTGCAAGAAATTTTGAAAATTGAAGGTATTAAAGGTGTGTATCATGTAGCTGACTTTTTAGCAGTCGAGCGAAATGCAAAGTATGACTGGAAAGTTTTATTACAACAAGTTCGTGCTGTTTTTGGCGAAGAAGTAGTGGAAGAAAGTGAAGAACAACAACTTGCTCATTTTGGAGAAGTGAAAGTGTTTGTTCAAATGTTCTTTACAATTCCAATGCAAGTAAAGTTAACAGATGGAACATCGGAAGAACGTGTTGGCTTACCAGATCGTTTCAAAGAATCAATTATGAAAGTACAAATGTCTGCACCAAACGTTGTAAAAGAGCGTAAATGGGTAGAACAAAGTACACGTTACGGTAATTTTGAAGAAATTGGGAAAGAAGTAGTGGAAGAGATTGTTGCTGCATATTCAGAAGAACGTGTAAATGAAACGGTTAAAGAATTATTAAATCAAGCAGGGGCTGTTGAAGTAACGATTCAAAAGCGTGAGCCATATAAAGTAACAGAAGAGATGATGAAAGATTCTGACTGGAAAAACCGTTTTGCAGCATTAGAACAAATGGATCCTACTGAAGAAGATATGCCAGTGTTGAAGATGGCGTTAGATGATGAAAAAGTTTCAATACGCCGTTTAGCAACAGCGTATTTAGGTATGGTAAAAGGTGATGGAGTATTGCCATTATTATATAAAGCGTTATTAGATCGTTCAGTAAGTGTTCGCCGTACAGCAGGCGATTGCTTATCAGACGTAGGTGATCCAGCAGCGATGTTCGTTATGATTAAATCTCTGAAAGATTCAAGTAAATTAGTACGCTGGCGTGCAGCGATGTTCTTATTTGAGCTTGGAGATGAAAGTGCGATTCCAGCATTAAAAGCAGCGCAAGATGATCCAGAGTTTGAAGTAGCGATGCAAGCGCGTCTAGCATTAGAGCGTATTGAAGGCGGAGAAGAAGCAAAAGGTTCTGTATGGAAACAAATGACGGAGTCTCGTAAAGGGGAATAATGTATGATTGTTTTCTATGATAGTTGGTGTCCGATGTGTACGGCGGTTGCAGAACGTACGAAAAAATTAGATAAAAAAGGTAAGATGAAATTTGTTTCATTTCGAGATGAAGATGTAGTTGAGAAGTATGAGCTTTCTCAAGAACTACAAAGTAAGATGGAACAAAGACTGTATATTTTTAAAAATAATAAGTGGTATGACGGCATTCAGAGCATAGATGTACTAGCAAAGGCCGTTCCATCTTATTGGTTTGCCGTTCCTTTTATAAAGTTATCAATCGTACTTGGTTTTGGAAGTAAAGTATACGATTATATCGCTAACAATAGAAAACTTGTTCCAGTGGGACATTGCCGCGGTGGGGTTTGTGAAATCCCTACAAAAAAATGAAATCATCGTTATCTTTCTTTTGCACCTATTAATAGAGCGTGATATGATGAATTTGGAATGAAAGTTGAAGGAGAGATTACAAGATGTCAAATGCTTATGAAGAATACATGCGCCAAATGGTAATCCCAATGCGCCAAGAGTTAGTGCGTTCTGGGTTTGAAGAGTTAACTACAGAAGAAGCTGTAACAGAATTTATGGAAAATACATCAGGTACAACTTTAGTAGTTGTAAACTCTGTTTGTGGTTGTGCAGCTGGTTTAGCACGTCCATCAGCAGGTCAAGCGGTTGTTCGTGCTGAAAAACAACCGGATCATCTTGTAACTGTATTCGCAGGTCAAGATAAAGATGCTACTGCAAAAATGCGTGAATACTTCGGAGAAATTCCTCCATCTTCACCATCTATGGCATTATTAAATGGAAAAGAAGTTGTTCACTTCATTCACCGTCATGAAATTGAAGGTGCAACTATGGACGAAATTATTACGAACTTAGAGCAAGCTTTCGAAAAGAATTGCTAAAGAAGGGGGAGAGTAAATCTCCCTCTTTTCTTTATATAGAGGTGAAACAATGATAGTAACAACAGCAGGAAGAACGAATAAAGAAATGACAGATTATGCAAAGCAGGTAGCCGCAGAATTAAATCGTTCATTCGTTAAACGTAATGAAATACCAGTACATAAATTACATGAGCAGTATGAACAAGATGTACTTGTCGTAGGAAAGAACCGATTAGCTATTTATCCGAAAGGTACGGAAGAATCATTTTTCTTTCATCCGAACTCAGCGATGTTTCGTGTGAAAAGGTTAATGCGTGGAGAACACGATCCGTTTGTACAAGCTGCTAAATTAGAGAGCGGAATGACAGTGTTAGATTGTACGCTCGGTATGGCATCAGATAGTATTGTAGCTAGTTATGTTGTTGGTGAAATTGGAACAGTAACAGGACTTGAAGGTAATGAATATATGGCTTATATCATGAGAAATGGTTTGAAAACATGGTCTTCATCTGTTTCTGAAATCGATGAAGCAATGCAAAGAATCCAAGTAAAGCAAACGGAGCATTTTTCATTTTTAGCGCAATGTGAAGATAATAGTTACGATGTCGTTTACCTTGATCCGATGTTTGAAGAAACTGTCATAGAATCTGACGGAATTAAAGGATTAAAACACTTCGCTTTGTATCATGATATTACTGATGAAACAATTGCGGAGGCGAAGCGAGTGGCGAGAAAACGTGTCGTATTAAAAGATCATTTCCGTAGTTCTAGATTTGAAAAACACAATTTTCACGTATACAAAAGAAAAAGTGCTAAGTTTCACTTTGGTGTAATTGACCCTTGCTAATTGTTTGAAAAGATGTATAATAAGCAATAATTAATTAAATATACTGTCTGTGATGAAGAGAGTAGTCTTTTTTAGAAGGAAAGCGAGCTAGGGATGGTGTGAGCCTAGTACGAAAGAAAAAGATGAAGCGCACTTCGGAGATGCTTCTTGAACGAATAGTAGAGAAAGCCGAGGCCCCCTGTCCTCGTTATAAACGGGAAAGTGGTTCGTAACGAACAACAAGGGTGGTACCACGGGTTAAAACTCGTCTCTTTTCTAGAGACGAGTTTTTTGTGTTTTAAAAAATAAGGAGGTTAAATCATGGATTATAAAATGCAGTTTGCGGAAAGTTTATCTAATATTTTCACGAATGAATTAACGCAAAAACAAATTTTAGATTTAATTGAAACACCGAAACAAGATGAATTTGGAGATGCAGCGTTCCCATGCTTTTCATTAGCGAAGCAATATAAAAAAGCACCAGCTATTATCGCAAAGGAAGTTGCTGAGAAATTAAATGATCCGTTTTTTACGAAAGTAGAAGCCGTTGGTCCTTATGTAAATGTATTTTTCAATCGTGAAACTGTAAGTGATGCAGTATTAAAAACGGTTTTAGCGGAGAAAGAAGAGTTCGGTCAAAACCACTTTGGCTGTGAAAAAACAGTAGTAATTGATTATTCCTCTCCTAATATCGCGAAACCTTTTTCGATGGGGCATTTACGTTCTACAATGATAGGAAATTCGCTGAAACATATTGCTGAAAAATGTGGCTATGAAGTTGTAGGGATTAATTATATAGGAGATTGGGGAACACAGTTTGGAAAGTTAATTACGGCTTATAAAAAATGGGGAAATGAAGCAGTAGTTAAAGAAGATCCAATACGTGAGCTATTTAAGTTATATGTTCAATTCCATGAAGAGGTAAAAGACGACGAAGAACTAGAAGAAGAAGGACGTGCTTGGTTTAAGAAATTAGAAGAAGGTGATGAAGAAGCGGTAGAGCTTTGGAATTGGTTCCGTCATGAGTCCCTTAAAGAATTTTCTCGCATTTATGAACTTCTCGGCGTAGAATTTACTAATTTTCAGGGAGAAGCATTTTATAATAATTTAATGGAAGATTTTATTGGGATTTTAGAAGAGCATGAGTTGCTTGAAGAATCAGAAGGCGCATTAGTCGTTAATTTAGAAGAAGAAGGAATGCCGCCTTGCTTAATTAGAAAATCAGATGGTGCGACGATTTATGCAACGCGTGACTTAACGGCAGCTTTATATCGTCAAAACACTTATGGGTTTGATAAAGCGCTATATGTTGTTGGTCCAGAACAAAGCTTACACTTCAATCAGTTTTTTACTGTATTAAAAAAGCTCGGCTACACTTGGGTTGATGGCATGGAACATGTACCGTTTGGGTTCATTTTAAAAGACGGTAAGAAAATGTCCACACGTAAAGGAAGAGTTATTTTACTCGAAGAAGTACTTGAGGAAGCAATCGAACTTGCAAAACAAAATATTGAAGAGAAAAACCCAAACTTAAAACAGAAAGAAGAAGTAGCAAAGCAAGTCGGTGTTGGTGCAGTCATCTTCCACGATTTAAAAAATGAGCGTATGCACAATATCGAATTCTCATTAGAAAATATGCTGAAATTTGAAGGAGAAACAGGACCTTACGTACAGTACACACATGCACGTGCGTGCTCTATTTTAAGAAAAGAAAGTGTAGAATTTGAAACATGTACGTTTGCTTTAAAAGATGATCATAGCTGGAGTGTCGTAAAATTACTTAATAAATTCCCTCAAGTAATTGAAGCAGCTTTCAATAAAAATGAGCCATCTATTATTTCGAAATATGTATTAGATGTAGCACAATCATTCAATAAATATTACGGTAATGTTCGTATATTAGAAGAGAGCGAAGAAAAAGACAGCAGACTCGCATTGGTTTATGCTGTGACGGTTGTATTAGAAGAAGGATTACGTTTACTTGGGGTGGAGGCACCTGAGGAGATGTAACATAGTAGTAAACTGACAAACTGGGTCTAGTATAAACCTGGTTTGTTTTTTTATTGGATATATAATTTTTTTGCAAAATCAATTAAAATCTTATTAGAGAGGGTGATTCATATTGATTCGAACTTTTATTTTACAAATTCCTTGTCATAGAAGGTTAGATAGGAGTTTTCTTAAACTACAAAAGTACATACCTTTATGTGCGCGTTGTACAGGCATGCTTATTGGTATTTTAATGTTTCCAATTTATTTTTATATGACACCTTCACTTCTTTTGGCAATCATACTATCATTTTTCGCTCAAATTCCTTTACTTATCGATGGGTTCACCCAAAAGTGGAAATGGAGAAGTAGCTCAAATTTGCTAAGAATAACTACTGGTGTATTAAGCGGTAATGGTATGGGATTATTCATTTCATCTAGTGTTATATGGATATTATCTTAAGATATATAGTAATGGAGGTATTTACATAGATGTTCTGGATTTACTTAATTCTAATTTTTATTTCAGGTGGAAGTGGAATTGGTTTTATGATTCAAAATAAGTATACAGAAGCAATAATAGCTTTTGTTATTTGTATACTATTGTTTGGGCTACTGTATTATTATCTTAAGAGAAACAAAAGAAAGAGAAAAGTAGATTGTGACGATTTAGACTGTACGGATTGTTTTGATTGTGATTGTACTTGTTAAATTTTTCTTCCAAATAAAAAGCTAGTGAATTATTAAAAATACACTAGCTTTTTTGCTTTGAAATTTTAAGAAAAGTGTAGGAATACGGCTATTATATAGAGAACTTTAGTTTTGTATATAAAAGGAGGCGTTAGATGTTGGAAACGTATGATTGGAACAATAAACTAACATATTTAAAAAACACGAGAGATTTATATTATAATGACGATTATGTAAGCTTTTTAGTAGATACAGTTTGGAAGATTACTAAGCCTGTACATATCGTTGATTACGGTTGTGGATATGGTTATTTAGGGTTAGTATTAATGCCATTACTCCCAGAAGGTTCAAAGTATACAGGTATTGATAGTGGAGAAACATTATTAGCTGAAGCGAGGGAGTTGTTTCGTTTACTTCCGTATGATTCAGAATTTCTTGAAGGAGATGCTATAGAAATTGAATTGAACGATACATACGATATAGCAATTTGTCATGCCTTCTTATTACATATGAGTTCACCAAAAACGATGCTACAAAAAATGATTCATTCAGTTAAAAGTGGCGGGAAAATAATCTGTTTTGAACCACATTGGATATCAAATATGTCTTCATACACTTTGGATGGAGAGAACCAATCGGAAATTATCCAGCTAGGCATTTTGCAGAATTTATTTGAAAGTGACACGCAGAGAAGTGGAAAAGATGGAAATATTGGTATGAAAATACCGATGTATTTAAGTGAATTAGGTGTTAAAAATATTGAGTGTAGAGTAAGTGATAAAGTGAACTTTTTAGATTCTAATATGCACCATAATGATAAACAAAGTTTGTATCATTCATTAAAAGAAGAGGGGATTGCAGGGAATCCAGGTGATAAGCAGCAATTTATAGAACGTTTAATATCCAAAGGATTAACATATGATAATGCGCTAGCTCAATATGAAGCTGAACTACGATTTTTTAAAATATTTCATGCGCATTCTTCTTTAGTGTACGCTCCGAATATGAAAATTACATTTGGTGACATAGTATGTTAAAGGGTAGGATATATAAGGGTTGTCGTTTAATGTCGATAAATCGATATTCGACATATAATCGCTGATATATGTTAAGAATTGGTCGATATAATTTTATGTACTAATTTCAGCTTCTACAAGATTAAAACCGCATGTTACGTTATTCCATATAATCAAACAAAATACAGAGAAAAGCAATCGTTTTTACTATATTTTGTTATAAATTTGAATAATATTAATTAATACCATCCATTATAAGAGATTTTAGTTGAATACATACTATATGGTGTGTAAAATCTAAGCAAGTAGCAGTTTAAATATAAATTCGAGGTGAATGCATGCTAGATTTTAAGCAGTTAGAAGCGTGTTTGAAAGATAAGAGATTTGTAGACGGATTACAGGAAATAAATAATGAAATTGCATATATAAAAGAAACGAATACTTTATCCTATGTGAAGAATTGGCTTGCCAATATTCCTTCACATAAGGAGTTTGATATATTAATTCGCCTTACTGATGAAGGGCTTATGCACCAATACAGTTCATTTCTCATTCGCTACGCTTATAAAAAATTCCCAAATATGAGAACGCTCTCTTTATATTGTGATGAGTTAATTGATGAGCGAAAAATTCTTGAAGCAGAGCAGTTGTTAAAATCTTCTTTAGAAGAGTTAGGTAAAGAAGAAATAGATGCAGATTTTTTAGCGAAAACATATTTTACGTTAGTACGATGTCTTTTAGAAATGAAACGAAACGAAGAAGCGCTAATGTATATGCAAAAAGCAGAGGAGTACAGTACACGTGCAGTCTTTGATAAATGGGGCTACGTTTATATGCATACAGGTGAATGGGAGAAAGCGGAAGAACAATTTATTGTTGGCATACAGCATGAAGATTGTGAAGAGTTATCTACCTATTTATTATCACAATTGTATGCGAATAAAGGGGAACAAAAACGTGCAATACAGTTAATTGATGATGCGATTGTAAAGTTTCCACAAGTACCATATTTTCATTTTGAGAAGGTAAAGTATTTATTAGATTTAGAGCAATATGAAGAAATGTTAGCGGTAATAGATAACATAAATACTCAGCTGCCATATCATGCTTATAACACTTACTTTGTACATTTACGTGCAGAAGCGTTGTACAAAATGAATAAGTTTGCAGATTTACAAAAGCTATTAAAAGAAGAAAAGAGTTTAAAAGAATCTTTATATCATAATTTAGAAAAAAATCCGGATGGAAAAAAGCTCACTTGCCGATAGTTCCTATTGTACAAAAGGATAATTATTGCGTTCCGACAAGTTTAGAGATGATGTTGCGTATATGGGGAGAGAAACGTACACAAGATGAAATAGCAGAGTTTATTTTTGATATGACAGGATCGAAGTTTTCAGATACTGTTTCTTATTTAGAAGAATTAGGTTATGAGTATCGTTATTTTAAAGGGAATGAAGAGAATTATAAGAGACTGATTGACGAAGGAATTCCTGTTTTATTAAGTATAGATATTGAGCATGCTTCACACGTACAAGTTCTATCTGGATATGATGATACATTGCAAGCTTTCTATGTTCAAGATCCAAACTTTATAGAACCAGTGCTTGTGGAATATAGTAAATTACAAGAAAAATATCGTTATACAGGCTGTTTAGCAATCACGTTTGTTCCGAAAGAAAAGAAGGCGCAACTAGCGTTTCTAAGTGAGGAAGAAAATCGTTATTTTAAATCTATTTTTTCTCTTACGGATCATTTAGATGAACATGACAAAGAGGGAATTAGTAACTTAGTACAATTTTTAAAAGAAACGAGCGATAATCCAAATACGTGGTTATATACGATAAAGCACTTAGATGTTGAAGTAGATAAAGAATTTATTTTATATTGTATCGATAAGTTAATGGAAAAGTTTCCGAACTCGGACTTTGTTAAATTGCATGGTGCACAGTGTTTTATTCGTCTTCAGGAAGTAGAGAAAGCCGAGCAAATGCTGACAAGCGTTGAGAAGAAAAATAATCGTGCATTATATCATTTGATAAATGGAAGATATGCTTTTGAGCAGGAAAGTTATATAGAAGCGATTTCAAGCTTTCGTTCATCATTACAATTAGATGCAGATCAGCCGATTGCTTGGAGTTTTCTCGCTTTATCCTATATGTATATTGATCAATCTGAAAAAGCATTGCAATACTCTCAAGTTGCGTTAGAGCGTAGTCCTGAAAGATTCACTTTAACGAATCACGGTTTAATATTAATAGATTTAGAAAGATATGAAGAAGCATATGAAATCTTTAATGACTTGTTAAAAGAGTATAAATATGAAGCACATGTATGGTATGAACGAGCGAGATGTGCACATCAACTAGGAAAATTATATTTAGCAATAAAAGGGCTTAAAGTAGCGATTCATTTGGATAGTAATGCACCTTACATTTATACGAAACTTTCGGAAATATACGAATCTGATTTGAAGGATGAGGAAAGTACGAAAGAAATTTTATTAAACGGTATTGAGAATTGTGATGATAAAGCACCTCTTTACGTAAAATTAGGTGACTATCATTTTCAAAATGATAGCTTGGAAGAAGCAGAAGTATTGTATAAGCGTGCTTTAGAAGAAAATGATGATGTTTATTCTCACTTCGGACTTACACAAGTTTATATGGCAAGAGAACAATACAAGGAAGCAAAAGAATATATTCTTGGTCTTGAGAAGCAAATTGAAAAGAGCCAAGATTTCCTCATGAATGCAGGAATGGTTTTATGGGATGCTGAACTTGAACTTGGTGGAAATGAAGAAGGATTTAAAGTAGCGCTATCTAAGTTAGAAAATGGTATAAAGAAAAGTGATTATAATGTAGCAAGTGCGTTAGATGAATATGTGAATCGGATTAAAGGAACGGAATTTGTACAACGAGGTATAGCGTTTTTAAGAACGTTACACAAAGAAAGAAATGAAGTAAGTGAATACGGTTGTTATGCAGGTATTTTATATGAATCTATTGGACAGTACGGCCAAGCGATGAAAAGATATAATAAGGCGATAGAACAAAAGGAAACGGCATTACCGTATTACCGAATTGGTGAAACACTTATGGCATTAGGGCAATTGACGGAAGCAAAACAAGCGTATGAAACATGTTTAGAGTTTGATGGGAATTTCGTTGGTGTACATTTACAGCTTGCGGAAATATACGAAAAAGAAGAAAACCGTTCTAAAGAACAAAGTCATATGGTTCAGGCGATGAAAGAAGAGCCGTTGCATATTAATATGGAATATTTGGCACAGCTTTCAGTAGATATGAATCTTCAGGAAGAATTGTTGACTGAACTAGAACGATTAGCGGACGAAGTACCTGAAATATGGCGTTTAGATGCGATTGCATATGTGCATGGTGCGATGAATGAAATAGATAAAGAACAAGCACAGATTGAATACGCGCTACAATTAGATGGTGAGCATATAGAAGTTCTATATCATTATGCAAAAGTATTAGTGAAAAAAAGAAATGTAAAAGCAATTGAAGTTGCAATGAAAGTAATACAAAAAGATTTTGATAATGAACGTATATTTGATGTTTATGTAAAAGCGGTAGAGCAACATAAAAAATTGTCTAACATACGAGATTTTCTTCATACATTAAAGGTGAAAAAAGCAGAAAGAAGTACAGCATTCATGTATGCTGCAGCTGCGGTTACGGAAATATGGATTGAACGCCAGCTGCATGAACAGCCGAAACGATCTATCATTACGAGAGCTTTTTATCGTATGAAAAATCGTGCGAAAGAAATTTCAATGGTTACTATGATAATTGATTTATATGAAATCTCTTTAAAGTTAAATCCGAAAAATAGTATGGCAGCACAGCGATTTGCGCTATTTTATGAGAATGTAGAGATGAATATAGAAGCAATAGAGATTCTGCACACGTCACTAGAAAATAAATGGGATTATGAAGTAGCGAAGCAACTTGTAAATCTTTTCGTTGAGTGCGAGGAAGAAGATATGTTAAGAGATGCTTTGGAATTAACGAAGCAAATGGTTCGAGAACTACCAGATGATTATGATACTCTTCTTCTGCAAGCACAAGTATTATTTAAAGCAGGGGAAGAAAGAAAAGCAGAAAAGATTATCTTACAATTAACAGAGCAAACACCGTTTGTAAGTAGAGCATTTCTTGCTTTAGGAGAAATGTATCAAAGTCAAGAAAAGTTTGAAGAGGCAATTCAAGTATTAGAAAATGCTTCTATACATCATCCAAATGAAACAGCAATGATTCTTTCTTTAGCATCTTCTTATCATGGTGCCGGCCAAACACTAAAGGCAGAGAAAATAGCAAATGAAGCATTAAAAATTGATGCGAGTAATTTGTTAGCGAGATACGATCGTGCTTGTTATTTAGCACAGTTGAATAGAAATGAAGATGCGAAGGAAGAGCTTGAAATTGTCCTTCGTGAGGATGAATCGGGATTCTTTGCTGAACTTATTGAGGATGATGAAAATTTAGCAGCGTTGCGAGAATTTGAAAAGTAACTGTATAAGAGTAGGGGATAAGAATATATTTTGAATTAGTTGACAATTAGTTGCCAAATGGCATAAAATAACTTTTAACAAAGTATACAAATCTGAAGACGAGAAAGAGTAAAATAGTGAACTGTTCTCCAGAGAACCGGTATATTGCTGAAAGCCGGTGGGCAGACGTTATTTGAAAATCATCTCCGAGGAGCCGAGGCTGAAAGTGAGTAAGCCCGGACGGATGTCTACCGTTACAAAGAACACGTATGATAGTACGTTGCTAAGCGCTATTAGTGAAAAGCTAATAGAATTAGGGTGGTAACGCGGGTAAACCCGTCCCTACTTCATAGGGGCGGTTTTTTTGTGTGCTTTTAAAACATTCAAAGGAGTGATTGTAGATGAAGAAAGTAGATGTAAAAGAGTCAGCTGTAGGGAGAGAAACACGCATTCGTAAGCAGTGGAACGAACAAAGCATTTTTGAACAATCAATTCAGAATCGAGAAGGCGCGCAATCGTTTGTGTTTTATGAAGGACCACCAACGGCGAACGGTTTACCACACGTCGGCCATGCACTTGGTCGGGCAATTAAAGATTTAGTAGCAAGATATAAAACGATGGCTGGTTATAAAGTAGTAAGAAAAGCAGGATGGGATACACACGGTTTACCTGTAGAACTAGGTGTTGAGAAGCAACTCGGTATTTCTGGTAAACATGAAATCGAAGAGTACGGAATTGAGCCGTTTATTAAGAAGTGTAAAGAGAGTGTTTTCACATATGAAAAGCAGTGGCGTGAATTCACTGAAAGTATTGGTTATTGGGTAGATATGGATGATCCATATGTAACTTTAAAGAATCCATATATCGAAAGTGTATGGCATATTTTGGGGACAATCCATGAAAAAGGATTGTTATATAAAGGACATAGAGTTTCACCATACTGCCCAAGCTGCCAAACCTCATTGAGCTCACACGAGGTTGCACAAGGGTATAAAACAGTAAAAGATTTAAGTGCAACTGTGAAGTTTAAAGTGAAAGATAGTGAAAATGAGTATTTCTTAGGCTGGACAACAACGCCTTGGACACTTCCAGCAAACGTTGCGCTTGCTGTACATCCAAATATGGAATATGTTAAAGCAAAACAAGAAGGTCATGTATACATTGTTGCGAAAGAACGTGTACAAGAAGTATTAAAAGAGAACTATGAAGTATTATCTGTTCATAAAGGCGAAGAATTATTAAACACATCTTATACAGCGCCATTTCCAATGAAAGAAGTTACAAATGGTTACCGCGTTATCGCAGCAGATTTTGTAACGGCAGATAGTGGTACAGGACTTGTTCATATTGCTCCAGCATATGGAGAGGACGACTATAGAGTCGTTCAAAGTGAAGGATTGTCATTCTTGCACGTTGTAGATGAAAAAGGTGAGTATACAGAAGCAGTACCATTTTTGAAAGGAAAATTTGTAAAAGATTGTGACGTGGATATCGTTCGTTATTTAGCGAAGGAAGGTTTACTATATCATAAAGAAAAATATGAACATAGCTATCCGCATTGCTGGCGCTGTGATTCACCACTACTTTATTATGCAGGAGAAAGTTGGTTAATCCGAACAACTGCAATTAAAGATACATTTTTACAAAATAATGATTCTGTTATTTGGTATCCGGATCATATGAAACATGGACGTTTTGGTAAGTTTTTAGAAAATATGGTGGACTGGAATATTAGCCGAAATAGATATTGGGGAACGCCATTGAATGTATGGGAATGTGAAAGTTGTGATAATCAGTTCGCACCGAAAAGCATTGCCGAATTAAGAAAGCATAGTACGAAAGAAACTCCGGAAGATTTGGAATTGCATAAGCCTTATGTAGATGAAGTGCAAGTCTGCTGCGGGAAATGCGGAAGCACAATGGATCGTACACCAGAAGTAATTGATGTTTGGTTTGATAGTGGTTCCATGCCATTTGCACAATATCATTACCCATTTGAAAATAAAGAGTTATTTGAAGAACAGTTTCCAGCAGATGTAATTGCAGAAGGAATTGATCAAACACGCGGCTGGTTTTATAGTTTATTAGCAGTATCAGCACTGTATACAGGAAAAGTACCGTATAAACGAGTGTTATCACTAGGGCATGTTTTAGATGAAGAGGGACAGAAAATGTCTAAAAGTAAAGGGAATGCACTAGATCCAGTTGATTTAGTAGATAAGTTTGGTGCAGATGCGCTAAGATGGGCTTTACTTGTTGATAGTGCTCCGTGGAATGCGAAGCGTTTTTCTGAAAGAACTGTACTGGAAGCGAAATCTAAATTTGTAGATACATTAGTCAATGTGTATAGCTTCTACGTTTTATATGCAAATTTAGATGAGTATAACCCGAAAGAAACGTATGATGTAAAGCGTACGAAATTAGACGAATGGGTATTATCAAGATTGCATAGTACAACGAAAAAAGTGAGAACAGCACTTGATGATTATCAATTTACGAATGCAGCTCGTGAAATTGCAGCACTTGTAGATGAAGTGAGTAACTGGTATGTAAGACGCTCACGTAATCGTTTCTGGGAATCTGGTATGAACGCTGAGAAAGCAGCTGCGTATGAGACACTTCATGAAGTGCTTGTAACAATTAGTAAATTAATTGCACCATTTACACCGTTTGTCGCGGAAGATATTCATCTAAATTTAGAAGGAAGTAGCGTTCATTTAGCCGATTATCCAGTTGTAAATGAATCACTACTTCAGCCGAAATTAGAAGCAGAGATGGATGCTGTTTTACAAGTTGTTGAACTTGGAAGAAGTAACCGTAACCAGCATTCTTTAAAAGTAAAACAGCCGTTAGCGGAACTTGTATTACTTGAGCATAATGAGAATGATATGGATTGGGAATCTTATCGTGATATTGTTATGGATGAGTTAAATGTAAAAGCGTTCCATGTTGAACTCGATGAAACAAAATACACATCCTATCAATTAAAGCTGAATTTTAAAACAGCGGGGCCGAAGTTTGGTAAAAATGTGAATGAATTAAATGGCTGGCTAAAACAATTATCACAAGAAGAAGTACAACACTTTGTATCTACAGAAAGAGCAGTTTATGAAGCAACATCAGGAGAAGAAGTAGTTGTAACTACTGAAGATGTGTTAGTTGAGAAAGTTGCAAAATCAGGATTCTCTAATACGACTAACGGACAATATACAGTTATGTTAGATACGAATGTAACGGAAGAATTGTTACAAGAAGGAGTAGCGCGTGAATTCATTCGTGCGGTTCAAGAATATCGTAAGCTGTTGAATTTACCAGTTAATTTACGAGTCGATGTTATTCTCGATACAGAAGAAGAACTACAACGAACGTTAACGAACCATAAAGATTTATTGGAAGAAAACTTACTCGTTAAACAATTTACATTTGGTCACTTAACGAACGAAGACGATGAACTTTCTTTAGGTGAGACAAAACTTAGAATTAAATTAAGTGCGGCTAATTAAAGAAAAAAGGAAGTTGGAATGATTCCAACTTCCTTTTTTGTATGATTAGAATTTATTTGACTATACATTCGATAGAATCACTAACAATTGTCTTTTTTCATAGCGTACCGAAAACAATACTGTAGAAATATATTTCTACAGTATTGTTTTCAGGCTGTGGAGAAAGTCTTCTCCACAGCCTGTTTTTGTGTCTGAACCTCTTTTTATGTGTCAACACTGATAAAAAGAGGTAAAGGAGAGATTTTTTATGATGGGTGCTTTAAAAAATCATCGTGATGAACGTGTATCTGTTTCTGTAGAAGAGTTGGTTCCACAAGATCATTTCCTTCGTGCGATCGAAGCGACAATTAGTTTTGATTTTATTGAAGAGAAGTTACGCCCTTATTACTGTGAAAACAATGGACGTCCGTCAATCCATCCTATCGTTTTATTTAAAATGATGTTTATTGGATATTTTTACGGTATTCGTTCGGAGCGTCAATTGGAAAAAGAGATTAAAACGAATATCGCCTACCGTTGGTTTTTAGGGTTTTCTCTATCAGATACTATTCCAGATCATTCTACAATCAGTTGGAATCGTCGTACTCGCTTTATTCATACAAATATTTTCGAAGAAATTTTTGATGAGATCGTGAGGCAAGCGACAGAGCACCGGATGGTGGGAGGACGTGCGCTGATGACAGATTCTACGCACATTAAGGCCAATGCTAATAAAAATAAGTTTGTACATAAATATAAAAAAGAAAAGGCAAAGTTTTATATAGATGAACTAGAAGCTGCGGTAATTGAAGATCGTGAGGTACACGAAAAAAAGAATTAAAACCTAGAAAGGAAAGTGATACTCCCACTAAAAAAACTCGTATAAGTACTACGGATCCAGATAGTGGATTTTTAATGAGAGATGGAAAACCGAACGGTTTTCATTTCTTAGACCATCGTACGACTGATGCGAAGTACAATATTATTACAGATACTTATGTAACGGCTGGAAATATGGCAGATTCCGAGCCATATTTAGCACGTCTACAAGCTCAAATTGATAAATTCGGATTTAAAGTGGAAGCTGTAGCTCTTGATGCAGGCTATTTTACAGGGTATATCTGTAAGAAATTATCGGAGAGAAATATATTTATGGTGATGGGGTATCGTCGATTTGGAAAACGAAATAAAGAAGTACCAAAAAGCCAATTTAAATATGTAGAAGAAATGAATGCATTTGCTTGTCCGATGGGGTGTATTTTAGAGTATGCGACAACGGATCGTGAAGGATATCGTCACTATAAATCCAACCCAGAAGACTGCGCTGTTTGTCCGCTACGTGAGGTATGTTTTTCAAAGAAACAAAAACAAAAAGTTATCACTCATCATATATGGGAGAAATATAAGGATATCGCTAGAAAAAACAAACTAACAGTTACAGGGAAAAAGTTGTACAAAGTACGCTGTTCAACTATAGAGCGAAGCTTTGCGGACGCCAAAGAACTACATGGCTATCGATATGCTCGATTTCGGGGGCTGAAGTCTGTCCAAATGCAGGCTTATCTTACCGCAACTTGTCAAAACATGAAAAAAATAGCCCTCCATCTGACCAAAAAAGGTCTGGTGGAGGGCTATTTTTTTGAAACTCTATTATTTTATGTTGTTTTTATTCGCTAAAATCAAAATGATTCCAGAGTGTGGGGAACCCTAAAGGGTTTCCCAACACTCTGGAAAACAATACTGTAGAAATATATTTCTACAGTATTGTTTTCACTTTACACATAAATATTGAGAAAATTTCACTTACCCCAAATGGAAAGGTAATAGAATTGTCCATAGAGAATTACTCCTAGATTCAATTTTTATCCCTCCATTTTGTGGAGAATGATTGCTGAGTGGTAACGGGATAAGGTTGAGCTACTTTATTAGGGGGAGTGGTTCTATGTTTAATAAAAAAATGGTGGCAATGGCAATGACTGTGCCGTTAGTAATGGGGACGATTTCTACGGTTTCGGCATTGGAAAAACAACAGCAAGTAAAGTTAGAAGCTTATTCGCCACAGAAAAAAGCAACTGAATATTTAAAAGAAAATGCTGCGCAGTATGGATTGAAGACAGACCTTTCAGACTTGCAATATATTTCTACAACAGAAACGTCAGTAGCTTCATATGTTAGGTTCCAACAAGTTGTTAACGGTGCGCCTGTATTTTCAAAACAAATTACAGTTACTCTTAACGGAGAAGGAAAGGGAGTACTCGCTGTTTCTGATTATCAGCCTGTTACAGGTGTGAAGGAAGTAACGACAAAAATTAGTGAAAAAGATGCAATACAAAAATCAATGGCGTATGTTGGAGAAGCAAGTGAGCAAAACTTATGGGCTCCTACAGAGAAAGAATTCGGATATATTGTTGAAGAAGGAATGGCTCGTCCAGTATATAAAGTTGTAGTCCATTCTAATAATCCATTTGGTGCATGGGAAACATTTATTGATGCAGAAAATGGAAAGTTAATTAAAAAGGTTGATATAAACCGAAAAGCTGAAGGGTCAGGAAAAGTATTTTTACCTAACCCAGTCGTATCTAGCGGTAGTAAAGTAGGCTTAAAAGATAATAACGATGCAGATTCAACAGCTCTAACGAACCAACTGAAAACTGTTACGTTAAAAGGTTTAGATGGAACAGGATTTTTAATTGGAGAATATGTAACGATTTCTTCAAAAGCGAAAACAAAATCTACGAATTTACAATTTAACTATACACGTGCAAATGATAGCTTTGAAGATGTGATGTCGTATTATCATATCGATACATTACAGCGTTACATTCAAGGGTTAGGTTTTAAAAATATTAATAACCGTTCGATAAAAGTGAATGTTAATGGTACAACTGATGATAATTCATTCTATTCTCCATCAACAAAAGCTTTAACTTTCGGTACTGGCGGTGTTGATGATGCAGAAGATGCTGGTATTATCGCACATGAGTATGGGCATTCGATTCAAGATAACCAAGTTCCTGGCTTTGGTAGTTCAGCAGAAGGCGGAGCGATGGGAGAAGGATTTGGCGACTTCTTAGGTGCTACATATGAAGATGCAGTATCGACTATAGGATACGGAAAAGCATGTGTTGGAGAATGGGATGCGACAGCTTACTCTAGTTCAGATCCAACATGCTTACGCCGATTAGATACGAATAAAATATATCCGAAAGATATAACGAATGAAGTGCATGATGATGGTGAAATTTGGGCCCAAGGTCAATACGAAATGGCACAAGCTTTTGGCCGTGATGTAGCAACAAAAATCATTTTACAATCACACTGGTCATTAACACCAAACTCTAAATTCAGTGATGGAGCAAAAGCGATTAAGCAAGCAGATGCTCTTTTATATGGCGGACAACATGCTGCTGATATCGATCGTATTTGGGCAGCGAGAGGCATTAGTACGAATTAATATAAAAAGTCGTGGCATTATAAGCCACGACTTTTTAATTTGCTTACGAACTGGTACTAGTAAATAAAGCTATATCAATGATAGTGTGAATATATCCGTATCCCATTTACTTTTTAGCTTCTTTAAAAACAAAATACTCTTTAAATTTTCTAGATTCAACTTTTTGACCATTTCGCATCGATCGGAATGGGTGTTCTTGCCATGTAATAATAACATCAACCTCATCCGCTTTTGTAGCAACAGGTAAATTAGCGTGTTCAAATCCAGTTTTTCCACTTGCTAAACGACTTTCCTTTAGGGAAAAGAGTTCATATTTCGTTTTCTTATTTGGTTCGTTGCGGAATACTTCGACGTTTACGTTATATACCTCACTATTCCCGACATTCTTTACTGAAAAATGATATGTTTGAAATTCATCTTTTTTAGCCTGAAGCATATTCTTGTTTGTTTTTTTCGGTTTATCAATATTCACTTGCCATTGATCAGAGTTTTGAGAGATTGGTAAAGATTTTGGTGAATAGGCGTATGTTTCGTTTACTACAATTAGGCAAAACAATAGGAGAAAGAAACTAATTGCTTTTTGCATATACACACCTCGCTTTAAATTTGTTTATTAATCTGCGTGAAAAATACGATTTTTATGTAAAAATTGGAAAAATATTAGATGTGTAATTTCAGATTTGATACATAAGAATATGTATTACAAAATTAACTTTTCACGTTTTAGAAGCAGTTAGGAGTTAGAAAATCAGAATGTTTCAAAAAAGTCTTGCATTTTACAAAGTGAGGAGTTAGAATACTCTGTAAATATAAAAAGTGATGATCAGGAAAAGTACATGGTGCAAAGGTCTACAGAGAGCAGCCGGTTGCTGGGAAGGTTGCGATACCGCATGATGGAAAGACACCTGTGAGTGTTGCTTTGAACGTGATTATTAGTAAAAGCAAACGGTACCTACCGTTATCAGGGCTAAGATGGTCAGTATGACAATTTGGGTGGTACCGCGGAAAAAATCCGTCCCTATTTATAGGGGCGGATTTTTGTATTCTTTGAAAGGGGGTGAGTGACCGTGGATGATGACGATGACAACAATAACGTAAATAAATATAAAATTACTGGAGGGAAAAATAATGAATTCAATAATGAAGCGTTCACTCACAAAAGAATGTACGGAACAAAGTGGAAAGGTTGTATTACTTCAAGGATGGGTAAAAAAAATTCGGCATCTTGGAAATGTTAGTTTTTTATTATTACGGGACAGAACAGGAGTAATTCAATGTGTATTAGAAAATGAATTGGCTGGATATAAAGTTGATGTAGAAAGTGTCGTCCACGTAATTGGTGAAATAGTCGAGACATCGAAAACAGAATTGGGTGTTGAAGTACTTGCTCATGAAGTGAAAGTAATAAACGGTGCAGAGCCACTTCCATTTGAAATAAATAAAAAGAAGTTACAAGTTGGCTTAGATCAACTACTTAATGAGCGGGTAATATCATTAAGGCATGAGCGAACCGCAGCGATTTTTAAAGTGAAATCTACATTCGTTCAGAGCTTTAGTGAATTTCTAATAGAGAACGATTTCACACGTATATTTACTCCAAAAATTGTTTCGCAAGGGGCAGAAGGAGGAGCGAATGTTTTTAAGCTTCCATACTTCCAAAAAGAAGCTTATTTAGCACAATCACCACAGTTCTACAAACAAATGATGGTCGCAGGTGGGTTAGAACGTGTTTTTGAAATTGCACCTGTATATAGAGCGGAACATCACAACTCTTCTCGTCATTTGAATGAATATATATCGTTAGACGTAGAGCTTGGTTTTATTCATGATTTTTATGAAGTGATGCAACTAGAAACGGATGTTTTACAATATATGTTTCAACAAGTAGCAAAAAAATGTGATAAAGAACTACAATTATTACAAATAGAAGTACCTGTTATTACTGAAATTCCTAAAATTCCATTGTTAGAAGCACAAGAAATCTTGAAAAATAAGTATCGTAAAGAATCTCCTGTAGGGGATTTAGATACAGAAGGTGAAAAGTTACTAGGGAAATATGTGAAGGAAATATATAATAGTGAATTTGTTTTCATTACACACTATCCGAAAGAAGCGAGACCGATGTATACGATGCCGAATAAAGAGAATCCATCTATTACCGATTCATTCGACTTATTATATAAGGGGTTAGAAATAACGTCAGGGGCACAGCGAATTCATAATTATGAAATGTTACTCGCTTCGTTTAAAGAAAAAGGATTACATCCAGAGAAATTTCAATCTTATTTAAATACATTTCGATATGGTTGTCCACCACATGGAGGTTTTGGAATTGGGTTAGAAAGGGTTGTATATAAACTTTTAGAATTAACAAATGTACGAGAGGCTAGTGCTTTTCCGAGAGATTGTACTCGTCTTATACCGTAAAAAGAATCTTCGCGATTATCGCGAAGATTCTTTTTTTATAGTTCGTTTGAAAAGGTGAAAATATAGACTCTTTCTTTTGCTAATAAGCCTAGTAAAAGTGAGTTAAAATATGAACCATTTCGAAAAAAAAAAATATCCCCCCTTGACAGTTACAAATATAACCGATATACTTCATATTAATTTCAAAAGAAAATATATTCTAAATATTAAAATGTGTTGAATAGGAGTAGTAAGGTCATGTATTTGTACAGAGAGCTATGGGTTGGTGCGACATAGTCAAATGACATCCTGAACTCGCCTAGGAGCAGTAAGGTGGAACGGAATCACATTCTTAGTAAATCTTAACGGTTAACCTTCGATATTAGGTTTGTAATCAAACGATTACTACTAAGGTGGATTCATAATGGAATCAATAAGGGTGGTACCGCGTTAAGTAAATGGCTTAGCGTCTCTTTATATAGAGATGCTAGGCCATTTTTTTATTATATGGAAGAAGAAATGGGGGTTTATTTGGATAGGGCTATAAAATTTAATTATTTATATAAAAAGATTTAATTAGGAGGAAAATGAGATGAAACAGACGGAGCAATGGACTTCGAAATTAGGTTTTATAATGGCAGCAGCAGGATCAGCAATTGGACTTGGCGCGATATGGAAGTTTCCTTATATTGCTGGGAAGAGCGGGGGAGGAGCGTTCTTTTTAATCTTTATATTATTTACTGTATTAATTGGACTACCGCTACTTATAGCTGAATTTATGATTGGACGCAGTACGCAGAAACAAGCAGTTGGAGCATTTAAAAGCATTGCACCAAATACAGGATGGCACTGGATTGGACGCCTTGGTGTTGGAACGTGTTTTATACTACTTTCGTTTTATAGTGTTGTAGGTGGATGGGTATTAATTTATTTATTCAGAGGAATAACTGGTCAACTTATTACTCCAGGACAAAATTACGGTGCATTATTTACTGAAACAATTGGGAATCCCGCTTGGGCTATTATGGGACATTTTGCTTTTATGTTCATTACGATATGGGTTGTATCAAAAGGTGTACAAAACGGAATTGAAAAAGCAAGTAAATATATGTTGCCAGCATTGTTCGTTTTATTTGTCGCTCTTATCATTCGTTCATTAACACTTGATAACGCAATGAAAGGTGTGAAGTTTTTCTTACAACCAGATTTCTCAAAGATTACTTCGGAAAGTATTTTGTTCGCAATGGGGCAATCATTCTTTGCGATTAGTATTGGGATTTCAATTATGGTTACTTATAGTTCCTATTTAAATAAAAAAGAAAGTTTACCAAAATCAGCAATAACAATTGTTGGATTGAATTTATTTGTTTCATTATTTGCAGGTCTTGCTATTTTTCCGGCGGTATTTTCATTAGGAATGGAGCCGACAGAAGGGCCTGGATTGCTATTTATCGTATTACCATCTGTATTTAGTCAAATTCCATTCGGTGGAATTTTCTTAACAGTATTTCTTGCCCTATTTACATTTGCGACATTAACATCGGCATTTTCTCTATTAGAGACAGTTGTTTCGGCATTAGCAAATGGTGAACAAAAAAGAAGAACGAAATTATCATGGATGATCGGTTTCTGTATTTTCTTAGTAGGTATACCATCTGCGTTATCATTTGGAGTATGGAGTGATATTACGATTTTTGGGAAAAATATTTTTGATGCAGTAGACTTTTTATCTAGTAATATATTAATGCCACTTGGAGCACTATTTATTAGTATTTTCGTTTCATTCAAAATGGAGAAGAAGGTACTAGAAGCAGAGTTTTTTGTAGGTGGAAATTCTGGAAAGAAAGTATTTACTTTTTGGGCATTTTTACTTCGATTTGTAGCACCACTTGCAATAATTATCGTCTTCTTAAATGTAATAGGGATTATTTAATGTTAAATGTTATAATATTTAGTAAAAAAGAAGGTGATGATCATAAAGGCAAATTTGATAGAAGCAGGGAAATACATGAATATTAGAGGGAAAAAGCTATACGTTGAAACGCATGGAAATCCTCAAGATAAACCAGTCTTATATTTGCATGGTGGACCAGGAGAGAGCTGCTATGATTTTTCATTTCATCAAGCGGAAAGATTAAAAAATTTCTTATATGTGATTATGATAGATCAAAGAGGTGTTTGTCGTTCAGAAGAAATTACTGAAGACGAAGCCTTTGGATTAAATGATTTGATTGAAGACTGTGAGGAATTAAAAAAAGTATTGCAAATTGAGAAGTGGTCTATAATTGGACATTCTTTCGGTGGATATGTAGCATTGCTTTATGCTTCGATATATCCAAGTTCAATAGAGAAAATAATATTTGAAGGACCAACTTTTGATTTTGCATTAACAAGTAGAGCTTTGTTGCAAAAGACAGGGCATTTATTAAAAAAGTATGGAAAAGAAGAAGTAGCAGAAGAGTCTCTTGCTTATTCATCTAGCGATGCTAGTCCAGAAGAATTGTTAGAAGCTTATATAAGATTAAGCGCTGAATTAGAAGAAAAAAGAATGGAGATTTACAATAATAAGGAAGATAGGACAGACGAGAGTTTATACAGTGATGAAGAGTGGGAAATATTTTCAAATCGCTCCAAAATGCACTTTGATAGATTAAAATTAGAGGGAGCATGTCATACATCATTATTATCAAAAATAAAAGATGTACAAAATCTAATGTTATTAATAGTAGGAAAACATGATGTAGTAACGTGTGAAGAACAAATTAAAACATTTAATAAAGATGCCCGAAACGGCAAGTATATCGTATTTGAAGAGAGCGGTCATTCACCTCATTATGAGGAAGCAGATAGATTTGCAGAAACAGTCATACGTTTTTTGAAATGAAGAAAAGGGTGCTTCTATAAATGAGAGGCACCCTTTCTAAATTTCTGGATATGTGATTGTGATGTTAGGCCACTTACTTTGCCAATTCTTTTTTATAACTCTATTTTTGTACATATGTATACGTTCTTTTGTTTCAAGAAAATGAGCTGTCGGTTTCACTTGTAGTGAAAGTACATCATTTATTCCGCATGGAGCTGTTAAAATGACCCTATTTTGTTCGTCAAGCGTAACTCCTAAAGCGGTTGCTGTTTCAGGAAATTTAGAAATAGCATCACCAGAAGAAGAATATGGCGGCATGTTATTCATTATATGCATACGAGCTTGATTTTTTACTGACCAAGGGATAGTGGCATCCATATTCATTAATTTCGTTTCTAATGATTTTTCATCTATCTCATCTTTATGTAAACGATCATAATAAATAACATCGACATCGGGCGTAGCTGTTCTGACATTATAGCTATGTAAAGTATCCCAAATTTTAGAACGAACAAATCCGGCACAAATCCACCAATCAGGTAGCTCTAGTGATTTTGCCATTTGTAATACATTCATCATCCAGTCGTCGTTTTCTATTAAGTGAATGACATCTTGCTCTGTTTGTATAGTCATTTGTTATCTCACCTGCTTTTTTTTAGAGAGTGAATTAATTCATAAGTTTTATAATCCATGTGATCCAGTAAGCACCTGGTATAAATAACAGTTGAGCTAGTAATGTACCAAAAAGTCTAGAAATCATTAGCCAAGCATACATTTTACTCATTGCTTCAGCACCTTCTTCTGATTGAAGAGCTCGTTCTGTTAAAAGAGCAATACGTGGATCTAGTAGCACTGTTAATAAAATAGTAGCAAAACCATTAATAAGACCAGAAGCTGTAGTGGCTTTTGTTGCGAAAGCTGGAATTAAAAAAGAAGCATATAGTGCGGAAAGGACCCCCGCTGTATAAATTGCAGTAGCGAACATGTTAATAAGCATTATACGCTTTGGAATACCACCGATACGCAGTCTATGAATCATTTCTAACTTTGGAAAGCGGACATATTTTTTTGTGTACTTTAATTTTTGAATGTTATTCGTTTTCATCATTCGAATGAAAGAACCGTCTGTTTCAAAGTTTTGAATGACATATCCAAATAGTTTTGTCAAAGTTGGATACAGTATAATCGCAAGAAATGTACCGATAGAAGCAGATAATAGTACAAGACGTATAATATACTCTAAATCAATAGAAGCATCTCCTTTTGCTTCGTCGACAATCCCGCCAAGTAAAAAAGCTTGTAGTAAGTTTGAAGTTCTTGCAATGAGTAATACGATTCCTACGACGGATAATGCAACAGCAATTTTCTTTAAACGAACCCCCGCTAATCGAATACTATAAGAGCTTGTTTCAACTGCATGGATCACAATTGTGAAAACCATTATAAAAATTAGAGTAATTGACATTTGTTTCACCAGTTTCTATTAAAATAATTGTAACTTTTTTACTTTATCATATCTATCGTATTTTGTAACTGAAAGTATGTGACATAGGAAAAGTGATTTTTCAGAAAAGTGAATAATGATAGTATAATAGAGAGAGAAGTAGGAAAAAGATGTTATCGGTTACTTATAAAGTAAAATGAGTGGGGAATGAAACATGTATAAAACCTTTCTATTTGATTTAGATGGTACAAGAATAAAAAAAGAAGAGATTATTGTTCATATTTTAGAAACAAATGAACTTAATAAAGAAGGAATTGTTATGATTGGTGATAGAAAGCACGATATAATAGGTGCGAATCAGAATGGAATTGCTTCAATTGGTGTTTTATATGGCTATGGCTGTGAGAAAGAACTGACTGAAGTTAGTGCGACTTACATAGTGAAAGATGTTGAAGAACTGTATCATTTTTGTGTAGAAAAAAGTTTAATAAATTAGTAAATATAGATGCTAGCAATCCCTTTATAACGTATGATGAGGAATTCGTTTCTGTTTAAAGGGATTTTTCATATGTAATCGAATATTTATAATTAGACATTTTTAGCATGAAAAAATTGTATGAATAAGAGGAGGTATGTCAGAATTAAAAGATTAGTAGAAGTTTATCATAAAAATTTAGAATATTCTGTTTAATGGAGGGGTAAAATTGGAGTTAGTTATTATATTATTAGCACTAAGTTTACTTATGTTCGTAGCATACAGAGGCTTTTCTGTTATTTTATTCGCACCGATATTTGCATTATTTGCAGTATTTTTGACAGAACCTAGTTATGTATTACCTTTCTTTTCTAATATCTTTATGGAGAAAATGGTTGGTTTTATAAAGTTATATTTTCCTGTGTTTTTATTAGGAGCAATATTTGGAAAAGTAGTGGAAATGTCAGGAATTGCAGATTCTATCGCAAAAACGATTATTGAGTTAGTTGGTGAAAAACGTACTATATTAGCGATTGTATTAATGGGGGCTATTTTAACGTATAGTGGTGTTAGTGTGTATGTAGTAGTGTTTGCTGTTTATCCGTTCGCAGCTAAGTTGTTTCGACAAGCTAATATTCCAAAACGTTTAATCCCTGGAACGATTGTTCTTGGAGCAGTAACGTTTACAATGGATGCACTACCTGGATCACCACAAATTCAAAATGTAATACCTACAACATTTTTTAAAACGGATATTTATGCTGCACCGATACTTGGGATTGTAGGAGCAATTTTTGTTCTTACATTAGGTTTACTATATTTAGAGAGTAGACGTAAGAAGGCAAAAGCAGCAGGTGAAGGATATTTTGGTTTTAATGATGGAAATACTGAAATGGCAGCATCTTTGCAATTAGAACAAAAAAATATGCCATTAATTAATAACATTGAAATCACAAGAGCACAACAACTTATTGCATTTATACCACTTATTTTAGTAGGTGTAATGAATAAAGTGTTTACTATTATGATCCCGAAGTGGTATCCAAGCGGTTTTGATTTTTCTGCAATTGGTATGAAAGCATTTGGAAAAGTAGAATTAAGTGCAGTAGTAGGAATTTGGTCTGTAGAATTGGCACTTATTATAGGGATCTTAACAACGTTATTATTATATTGGAAGCGAGTAGTAACAGATTTCCAAGCTGGATTGAATACAAGTATTGGTGGAGCGCTACTTGCAACGATGAATACAGGAGCTGAGTTTGGATTCGGTGGTGTCATTGCAGCACTTCCAGGCTTCGCAATTATGAGAGATGGTATCTCTGCTACTTTCACAAATCCGTTAGTGAATGGTGCAGTAACGACGAATATTTTAGCTGGAATTACAGGCTCTGCATCAGGAGGTATGGGAATAGTATTAAGTGCAATGGGAGATAAATTTATTGCAGCGGCCAATCAATTTGATATTCCATTAGAAGTTATGCACCGTATCGTATCAATGGCATCAGGAGGAATGGATACACTACCGCATAACGGGGCTATTATTACTATTCTTACAGTAACAGGATTAACACATAAACAGTCATATAAAGATATATTTGCTATTACTATTTTGAAAACGGTTGCTGTATTTTTAGTTATCGCGTTCTATACTTTAACAGGACTCTATTAAAAATTCGAATCGTAAAGATTCATCAAATCGATAATTTATATCATAAAATATTAATTAGGATAAGAAGGGGTGGAGTACTTGCAAGAAGTTTCTGAGTTTCGTATGCCAAAGTCGGTATTATATGGAAGGAATTCGCTTGAAAAACTGGGGGAACAATCAAAAAAGTTAGGGAAAAGAGCTTTTATAGTTACTGATACAATTATGGAGAAATTAGGATATGTTGAAAAGTGTATACAACAACTAAATAAGAAAGGTATTACTGTTAGTACATATAATAAAGTGGATGCTGAGCCTACAAATGTACACGTGTTAGAAGCGTTATTTCTTTGTAAAGAGGAAAAGTGTGATTTTATTATCGGTATTGGTGGTGGAAGTTGTATTGATGCTGCGAAAGCAGTAGCGGTTTTATATACAAATGGTGGAGAAGTTGAGGATTATGTCCAAAAGGATATTAAAATAGAAAACAATCCACTACCACTTATTGCAATTCCAACAACTTCTGGTACTGGATCGGAAGTTACAAGTGTAGCAGTAATTACGAATAAAAAAACAGATGTAAAAATGATGATGAAGCATCCTAGTTTTATACCGAAAGTAGCAATTATAGATCCAGTTTTGACAAGTTCGTTACCACCACAAATTACGGCAGCAACAGGAATAGATGCGTTATGTCATGCGATTGAAGCTTATATTTCTAAATTTTCACAACCACTTACAGATGTACTTGCTCTTTCAGCTATTGAAAGTATTATGAAATATTTACGTATAGCATATGAAGATGGACGTAATATGGAGGCAAGAGAAGCGATGATGATTGCTTCCTTACAAGCTGGAATTGCATTTTCTAATGCATCAGTTACATTAGTTCATGGAATGTCAAGGCCTGTGGGAGCATTATTTCATGTACCGCATGGAATATCAAATGCTATACTATTACCTACAGTGTTAGAGTTTACAAAAACAAGTGCAGTGAAAAGGTTAGCAAAAATTGGACGTAACTTAAATAAGGATTTGTATTCGAATTCTGATGAGGAAGTAGCAGACTACACGCTTGGGGAAATAAAAAAACTTTGCTTTGATCTTCGTATTCCAAATTTAAAAGAATACGGAATCGATGAAATTGAATTTGAAAATGCTATTTCTAAAATGGCATCAGATGCAATTGAAAGTGGTAGCCCAGCTAATAACCCACGTGTTCCATCATATGATGAAATCAAAGAGCTGTATCGAGAGTGTTTTAATTATAAGTATAAAGAATTTATAAAAACATCAGATTGTTAATTTCAGAATATTCTATAAAAATTTCCTTGGAAATGAAAGTAGAATTATTCTTTATTATTTCCATATTTCCGTTAAAACAAGACTTTATATTCCAAACTTAAAGTCTTGTTTTATTGTATATAATATACATAATAAAACATTGTTATTAGTTTTATAAAAATAGTTTAGGTAGGTGTTTGTATGAAAACAATAGGTCTTATAGGTGGTATGAGTTGGGAATCAACTTCTGAATATTATCGAATTATTAATGAAGAAATAAAAGAGAGATTAGGAGGGCTACATTCAGCAAAATGTTTGATTAATAGTGTGGACTTTGAAGAGATTGAAAGATTCCAGTCTAGAGGAGATTGGAATGGAGCAGGTGAAGTTTTAGCGAATGCGGCGTATTCATTACAGAAGGGAGGAGCAGACTTTATAATCATTTGTACAAATACAATGCATAAGGTAGTTGGAAAAATAAAGGAGAAAATTGATATTCCAGTCTTACATATTGCCGATGCAACTGCAAAAGAAATTAAAAGAAAAGACATTCAAAAGGTTGGTCTGCTTGGAACTAAATATACAATGGAGCAAGATTTCTATAAGTCACGTATTGAAGAGCATGATATAAAAGTAATAGTACCATCAGGAACAAATAGAGAAAAAGTAAACGAAGTAATATATACAGAATTATGTTTAGGAAAAATAGTATCTCAATCTAGAGAATATTATAAAAGAGTCATTGAAGAGTTAGTGCAAAAAGGGGCACAGGGAATCATATTAGGCTGTACAGAAATAGGATTATTAATAAAGCAAGAAAACGTATCTGTCCCGATATTTGATACGACTCATATACATGCAATTGAAGCAGTTAAGGTAGCGTTAGATAAATAGATTATAATTATATTATGTAAACTTAATTCGTATATCTGGAAAACATTCAGAAAATATTTTATAATGTAAGTGGTTACATATAAGGGGGAATGCGTATGTTTTCAGTTCAACCAATCGCATTTGTACATAATGAAAGAAAGGAAATAAAAGATGATGAGTGGGGAGAAGTAAGATCCCGTATAATTTTAACTGAAATGTATGCAGAAGAAAGTATACAAGGTATTGAAGATTTTTCTCATATTGAAGTTGTTTTTTATTTTCATAAGGTAACTGACGAGCAAATTCAGTATTTTGCTAGACATCCTAGAAATAATAGGGATTATCCTGAAGTAGGTATTTTTGCACAGCGCGGGAAAAATCGTCCGAATCGTATAGGTGTAACAATTGTAAAGGTGATCCAAAGAGAAGGTAAATCAATTATTGTTGAGGGGTTAGATGCTATTGATGGCACTCCTATATTGGATATAAAACCAATAATGAAAGAGTTTATGCCGAAAGAAGAAATACACCAGCCTAAATGGGCAACGGATATAATGAGACAGTATTGGAAGGGGAATGGAGTAAAATGAGAATATATGAGGCAACAATTGCAGATTTAGATGGAATAGCATCAGTTTTTAATAACTATCGCATGTTTTATAGGCAGGATTCTGATTTAGAAGGGGCAAAAGTATTTTTACGAAACCGAATTGAGAGAAAAGAGTCCGTTATTTTCGTAGCAGTTGAAGACGGCGAATATATTGGGTTCACACAACTATATCCATCATTTTCTTCCATTTCAATGAAAGAATTATGGATTTTAAATGATTTATTTGTACAAGCGACGAAGCGTGGAGCCGGAACAGGTAAAAAATTATTAGAAGCTGCTAAAGAATACGCATTAGAAAATGGAGCAAAAGGTGTAAAATTACAAACAGAGATTGATAATTTATCAGCACAACGATTATACGCTGAAAATGGTTATTTGAGAGATAATCGTTATTTCCATTACGAATTAACGTTTTAAAAAATTAAGTTGAAAGAGACATTTTCAAGAAAAAGAATTTCTTTGTAATGAGAAATTCTTTTTTATTTTTGCCGAAATTAAAAAGTATGACAATAATGAAAAAACGATATTTATTTATTGTTAAACAATAAATGATGTGGTAAAATTATGTTGTCATTAAATAAGTGAGGTATTATAAATGAATCTTAAACGAAGTTCAACAACGTTCTTAAAAGTAATTATTTTTCTTGCTGGAATTGCAGTGCTTGCCTTATGCATATTTTTAGTGCCGGAAATGGCGAATTTCGCAGCAAATTTGTATCCTAATATTGCCCCGATGAAATATCTTGTTTTCATTGTGATGTATGGAGCAGCTGTGCCTTTTTACGTTGCTCTTTATCAGGCTTTCAATCTTTTACAGTACATTGATGAGAACACAGCGTTCTCGGAATTATCAGTAAAGGCGTTAAAGAATATAAAGCGCTGTGCAATTACAATCAGTGGTTTGTATGTATTAAGTTCGCCACTTTTTCATTTTATAGCGAAGAAAATGGACCCTCCTATTGGATTAGTGGGACTTATTATCATTTTTGCTTCGCTCGTTATCGCCGTTTTTGCTGCTATCCTCCAACGCCTTCTACAAGAGGCAATTAACATAAAATCAGAAAATGATTTGACAGTCTGAGGTGGCAGATATGACAATTATTATTAATATTGACGTCATGTTAGCAAAACGAAAGATGAGTGTAACGGAGCTTTCGGAGAAGGTTGGAATTACGATGGCGAATCTTTCTATTTTGAAAAATGGGAAAGCAAAAGCGGTTCGTTTTTCAACATTAGAAGCGATATGTAAAGCTTTGGAGTGTCAGCCAGGGGATATTCTGGAGTATAAAAACGATGAGAATACTCAATAAAAACAAATAACAAATGTAAATAATAGAAGTCAATAAAGAAGGGATAGCCACTAAGCTATTCCTTCTTTACGTTAATTGCTGTTAGTAATAAAAAATACAATCTGAATTGCAATGTTTGCGTATCAAAAGGTAACTTGCTACCTTTTGAGGTGATCCGTTTTGTGGAAGACAATTATTTTCCAAAAAGGATATTTTAACTATGTTTTAAATTATTTCGAGTGAATCAAAATCTTCATTTGTATTATAGTTGATTTAAAACCCAGTTTGTTGCATCTTCAAAGTTATCTGCAATGTAGTTTGGTTCAATATGTGCCCATTTGTCTCGGTACGTATGCAAAGCATCATACCCAGCGCCTGTTCGGACTAGAATCGTAGTCGCATTTACTTTTGCTCCTGCAACAATATCAGTCCAGCGATCACCAACTACAGCACATTGTGTTAAATCAAGCCTGTGTTTTTTTGCTGCTTTAAGCAGCATGCCTATACTTGGTTTACGGCATTCACAACCATCACCGTGTTTATGAGGACATACATAAATATCATCAAAACCGAAGTCTTCTAATTCTTGTACAAAATCGGCTACAGTTGCTATTCCATCTGCAATCCCAGGTTGATTTGTGAAAGAGAAAATTTTTATATTTTTAGCTTTTAGTTTTTGCAAGGATGTTTTTGTGAATGGAAATAATGTAAAAGATCCTGGATAATGTATTGTAGTGTCACCACCAATTGTACCGTCACGATCAATGAAAATTGCTTTAATGTTTGTCATAGTTATAGTCCCTTCAATTTATAAGTAGTTTAAAAATGTTTTACAAATCGGTAGCCATTTACTTCATATCCTAATTTTTTGTAAAAAGGATGAGCTTCTACTCTTTTTGTTCCACTAACTAGCCATGTGCCAATGCAATTGTGTTTCTTTGCTAATTGTTCTGCATAATCCATCAACACTTGTCCAATGCCTTTACGTCGTATGTTAGAATCAACGCTAATAATTGAAATCTCTCCATAACGTGTTACATCTTCTAAATTTTCACGTATACGAAATCCAAGTAATCCAAATATAGCTTCTTCTTCCTCGTAAACATATAGAAAATCAAACGGACTCATTTGTACGAATTGTAATCGATTGTTCATATCTTCATAGGAAATAGAGGAACCTTTTAATTCTTTCGTTAAAGAACAAAGTGCGTCTATATCATCTATCGTTGCTTCACGAATTTGAAAAGACATATTATCCACTCCAATAAAATGTAATCAAACATTTAGTATTCTGTTAAAAAATGTTTTTTCCTGCTATAAAAATAAATATTTTATAATGATATATAGATAGTTATATGTTATTCTTTTCCTTGATTGTATTGGAAATGGAAAGAGGGGAAATGCATGTTAGAAGTAAATATCCGCTCAGCTGGATATGAAATAGGCGAAAAAACAATTCGTGATATAGCTTTTTCTATCGAAAAAGGTGAACTAGTTGCTCTTATTGGAGCAAATGGTGCTGGGAAGAGTACGACGATAAAAACGATGCTCGGATTACTTGTAAATATGGACGGTGAAATATCATTCGGTGAAAAGAAAAATCCGTATGCATACGTACCAGAACATCCAACATACTATGATTACTTGACGCTCTGGGAACATATTGAATTATTAATGGCAGCTCGTGGAAGTGAAATGGGAAGCTGGGAAGAAAGAGCGGGACAATTATTACATACTTTTCGAATGGATAAGCATAAACATGAATATTTATCAAAGTTTTCAAAAGGTATGAAACAAAAATCGATGCTAATATTGGCGTTTTTAACTGAGCCAGATTTTTATATAATTGACGAACCCTTTATCGGTTTAGATCCAGTAGCTACGAAAGAGTTTTTAAGTTATTTATATAAAGAAAAAGAGCGCGGAGCAGGAATTTTACTTTGTACGCACGTATTGGATACTGCTGAAAAAATTTGTGAAAGATTTTTACTCATTTCACAAGGTACATTAGTCGCAGATGGACATTTAGAATCTATTCAAATGTTAGCGGAAATGCCGGATAGCTCATTACTAGACTGCTTTGATATAATTGTAAGGCGTGAACAACATGATTAAACAACAATTTTATAAAAGATTATGTCATGAGCTCCAGCGGAAGTCTATATGTTCGGTAACAGATTGGACAGTCGCGTTATATATTATTATTCCAACACTTATATTTATGGGAATCTATTATAGGTCACTATGGATAAATGAATTATCAATGGAAGAGACGATTTATTTCGGATTAGGATTACTCGCATTTTATCTAGTAACATATCCGAGAGGAGTTCGTTCATTTTTTGAGCAAGCGGATAGTTTATTTTTAATTTCGTATGCAACACATATGCGAAAATTAGTCCAGTATGGCATGATGTACACATTTGTTCGAATAGCGATAACGAATGTAATAGTAGTCGTTATTATGTTACCAGTGTTGATGAAAAGTATCGGAGTAACAGAGATACAAGTCGTATTATTTTGGGTATTCTTTACTATATTTCGATTTATGTTGTCGTTGTTAACAAGATTTATTCATGTACAGGTGGGGAAACGATGGGTTTTATGGATTGTAAAAAATGTAGTATTTTCTATGAGCTTGTCCTTTTTTGGAATTAGTTTATTTTTTATTTATAAAAATCTATATTATTCAATTCTATTTATCGGTCTAGTAATTTTCTTAAGTAGTGTATTAGTAAAAGAGAAAATGAATTATAAAAAGTTCTTTTTTAAAGAAATCGAGAAAGAAAAAGAGGAAAGCATGCGCTGGACGAGCGGAATTATGCAAGTTGGTGGTCATGCGGCTAAACCGAGTAGCTCGAATAAAAAACCGTGGATGTTTCCGCGTTCTAAAAGACTATTAGGAAAAAAGCAGATTCTCGTATTGTCGAATCTTTTTTGAAAGAATTTTTCCGTACAAGTACTGCACGAATATTTTATATTCAAATTGTATGTATGAGTACTGCAAGTATAATCATGACTCCAAGGTGGATTGCAGCTATTGTTCTTGTATTTGCTGTAGTTGCAATTTCTCGCTATGCGCGTGATTATTGGAATGAATTTACGAAAAAAATGTTTCTTCATTTATATTGTGAAGAAGGAAAATTACTTTTGCTAAGGTGGAAGGCAGATCGTTATTTACTACTACCAGCAATACTCTTGTATGGAATAGTTATACTTGCCCAGTTTTATTTATTGCCAGCTGTGATTGGTGGCTTTGTTTTTATTTTCTTAATTGTATGGATTGTATTTTTACCATTAAAAAAGAGCCATTGACGGCTCTTTTTCTAGTCTGTAACACATTGATAAATAAAATATACTAAAACGAGTATGCTTGCGGCGGAATACATGACATCTAAAGTCATTTAAGTGCCTCCTCAATATTGTGGTATTAATATTGTATGAAATCTTACAATTTCATATTCAAGTGAAAAATATGTGAACGTTAACAAAATTGTAAAGTGCAAAAATTATAATCATTTTGTATAATAGAAGAAACCACCGTTATATAAAAAATAATGAGTGAAAGGGGAGGGAACATAAATGCCAAATTGGTTTAGAAAAACCTTAGTCGCATTAATTACCGTATTTACATTTGGTTTAGTGACGCCTCCTTCCATATTGCTTGATAATGCCAAAGCTGCGGACAAGCCTACGAGCACAGCTGGGCAACAAAGTTTGGAGAGCACGTCCTATACATATGAAGAAACGAATGACAGGTTAACCACCGATACTTTTATTACTTATGCAATGCAAGAAGCAGAGAAGCAGTCGATGCAAAAGTTTGGTACTAAAATTGGTCCAGTAATTGAAGATGAATTTAAAGATGTAATATTACCGAAAATTGAAGAGGCAATTGCTGAGCTTGCTAGTGATGTACCAGAAGACTCACTACAATCATTAGCGATTTCTCAAAAACCAGCTGGTGGAAATAATGAAAAGATTTTTCACGTCTATGATACGAAATCAGGAAATGATTTATTGCGTTTCCATGTAAGAAGAGATCATCCGCCGCAAGATGGTTATTATTTTAATTTCCATTATCACCGTTTTGATGATGGATACTCTGGACATCATGAGTTAGGAAATATTTATTGGAATACGAATGTACCGCCGAAATGGTTGTCTTAAAAAGAACAAGAGAAAATCTTGTTCTTTTTTATGTTTATAGAAGGGACAGACAACTATGTTGTTGAATAACATAGGTTTAGAAAAAAGAAGTAAAAGGAGTATGGAGATGCAAAAATACATTGTTTTTGACTTTGATGGCACATTAGTAGATTCGCAAAATATATTTGTACCAATTTATAATCAAATTGCTGAAAAGCACGGATATAAAACGGTAAAGGAAGAAGAAATTGAACATTTACGTAAATTAACGATGCCAGAGAGATGTAAACAACTCGATGTACCACTGTATAAATTACCGATATTAGCGTTGGAGTTTTATAAATTATATCAGCCTGCTATAAAGGATCTTGTTTTATTTCATGGGATGAAGGATGTATTAGATGAACTATATAAAAAAGGATACGGTATTGCGGTTATATCATCTAACTCAGAAGAGCATATTCGGGCATTTTTACACAAGAATGATATAGAAAATATACAAGAAGTGTATTGTTCTAAAAATCTGTTTGGTAAAGATAAAATGATAAAAAGATTTTTAAAATCGAAAAAAATAACAGAGAAAGATATGTTATACGTTGGTGATGAACAGCGAGATGTAGCAGCGTGTAAAAAGGCTGGAGTGAACGTAATTTGGGTATCTTGGGGATATGATGTCATTGAAACAGTGAAAAAAGATGCACCAGATTACATGGTTCATAAGCCGATGGAAATTGTGGAAGTAGTACAAGGAGCGTATTCTTAATATGAATACACTGCGAGCAGGCATTCATCATATTGAATTTTGGGTAGCAAATTTAGAGGAGTCCATTTCTTTTTATAATAAGTTGTTTTTCATAATTGGATGGAGAAAGTTAAATGAAGTAGCATATAGCACGGGAGAAAGTGAAATATACTTTAAAGAAGTAGATGAGGAAATCGTAAGGACGTTAGGGCCTAGACATATTTGTTATCAAGCTATTCATAGAGAAGTAGTTGATGAAGTAGCAGATTTTCTTTCTAGTACGAAAGTGAAGGTAATACGTGGTCCAATTGAAATGAATCATTATTCAGAAGGGTACTATACGATTGATTTTTACGATCCGAATGGGTTTATTGTAGAAGTAGCCTATACACCAAATGCAGAAATGTAAGGGGAATAGATATGAAGATAATTACAGCGCAGCAAAACAATATACAAATTGTAAAAGATGCAGCGAATATTGAAGAAATTTCTAAAGGTTTCTCTCCAGATAAGAAATATGTAATTACGAATGCAAATAATGAAAAATATTTATTTCGGACAGGCGATATAAAAGAGTATGAAAGAAAGAAAATAGAGTTTCAAATTTTAAATGAAATGGTAAAACGTAACGTACAGGCACAAAGGCCAATTGAAATAGGTATATTGGAAGCAGAAGGTGTATGCTATAGTATTTTTTCATATTTAGAAGGGGAAGATGCGAAGAGACTATTGTCTACGTATTCACCAAAAGAACAATATGATATTGGCATAGAGGCAGGAAAAGATTTAGTGAAAATGCATACACTTGAAGCTCCTAAGAATATACTTCCGTGGTATGAAAGAGCAATGAAAAAACATAGGAAATATTTAGAGGCGTATAAAACATGCGGAATTAAAATTGAAAATGATGATAAAATTATTAAGTTTATAGATGAAAATGAAATGTATGTAAAGGATCGCCCAAATCGATTTCAACACGATGATTTTCATTTAGAAAATATAATTGTACGGGATGGGAAATATGTAGGTGTAGTTGATTTCAATGGTTATGACTGGGGCGACCCACTGCATGATTTCGTAAAAATTGCATTATTTGCAAGAGACATTAGTATTCCATATTCAATCGGACAAATAGAAGGATACTTTAATGAGAGAATACCAGAGGAGTTCTGGAAATTATATGCGGTGTACGTTGGCATGACAGTTTTCTCATCAGTTGTCTGGACATTACGAGCAGCACCGCATATGTTGGATGATACGTTAGAGCGTCTTCATATTGTATTGGAAGATCATAAAAACTTTGAATTATCGAAGCCGATTTGGTTTCAACCAGATAAGATTGATATGAAATAGAAAAGGTAGGTGTGATTCGCACCTACCTTTATTTTTTACCATCAAAATACTTATTTAATTTTCTTAAATGTAAGCGGCTGAGTACTTAACATAGCTGGCACATGTAACTGAAGAGATGGGAATTCACCACTCACATTCATTTCATAAGCGAATAATAAACTCATTTTCATTTGGAATAAGTCAATTTTTGCAGAGAAGATGTCGTAGTGATGATGGTGCAATTGAACCTCCATCTCCATAAATTGTACAAATAACGAATCATCTTGTTTGTATACTTGTAATGTTCCGTATGCAGGATGTTCAAAAGTACCAGTATAATCCTCTAACTTGTGAGAAGGTGTAGTCCCTTTAATTTGTTCAGGAAGCGATTCAGTTGCTTCTTTCATCATTTCCTTCATTTTCTCAGTATCTTCTACAGCACGTTTATGCCAATCAATGGATTCTAATTCAAGTAGTTCGTCATAAATTTGATTAGCGAGATAAGTAGGAAGTAATGTTCCTCCAGCATTCGTTAAAATGACAAGGCCTATGTTTTCTGTTGGTATGAATGAAACAAGTGCTGAAAACCCATCAATATTACCGCCATGATGAATTACCTTATTACCACGGTAAGCGCTAATAAACCAACCAAGACCGTAACTATTTAATGGAGATTCAGGGAGTGATAAAACCGGTTGGTCTGGAATTGAATTGTGTGGTGTATACATTTGTTGTAATAATTCAGAGGAGATTAATTCATGATCTCCAAATTTTCCTTCATTTAAGTGGAGAAGTACCCAATTTGCCATATCTTCAATTGTGGAATTAATACACCCAGCAGCGCCAACTGTATCGATGTTACGGAATGGAACTGCTTTTATTTCACCGTCATTTTCAATGTAAGGTAAAGCGTAATCATCTGTAGTTTGTGAATCGTTAACAGAGAAGTTTGTATGTCTCATATTTAAAGGTTCTAAAATATGTTCTGTAGTGTATTGCTCCCACGTTTGATTTGTAATGTTTTCAACAATGTAGCTAATTGTTGCATACATTAAGTTGTTATATAGAAACGCTGTTCGGAACGGCGCATCAAGTGGTAAATGTTTTATTTTTTCAACGAGATTTTTTCGAGATAAGGAAGAGCTATACCAAAGAGCCTCATGACGGCTTACACCGGTTCGATGAGAAGCTAAATCTCGTCCGGTAACTTGTGAGCTAGCAAGTACTTCAGATAAAGAGAAGTTAGGTATATAAGACTGGACAGGACTATCCCAATTAAATTTTTGTTGTTGTGCTAACAAACTTAATGAAAGTGTGCCAAAAGCTTTCGTTGAAGAACCGATTGCGAATCGAGTATGCGGTGTAACAGCCTCTTTTGTTTCTATATTACGATAGCCGAAACCTTCTGAAATAATAACTTCACCGTCTTTTATTACAGCGACAGCAGCACCAGGAACATTTAAATCCTTCATCATTTTTTCAACCGTTGTTTGTAAAGAAGTCATAACAGGCGTTCCAATTTTAGACATACTTCTAACCTCCAAATATAAATTTTGTTCTACCGCACTATACTTTCGGTAATAGAAAATGAAAACCTTTTTAAATTTGGAAAGTTAATAATTTTGTAAGAATTAGTGCAAGAAATTTTATTAATTAGGATTATTAACTTTACCATTTTTCATGTTATGATAAATTGCATATACGATTGAAAGAAGGTTTTCCTACATATGAAACATGCTGAAAATGAATACTTAAATTTATGCCGCCATGTAATGGAACATGGTACGAAGAAAGAAGATCGTACAGGGACAGGAACTGTATCTGTATTTGGATATCAAATGCGTTTTGATTTGAGTAAAGGATTTCCTTTATTAACGACAAAAAGAGTACCATTTCGCCTTGTAGCAAGTGAACTGCTTTGGTTTATGAAAGGTGATACAAATATTCGCTATTTATTGCAGCATAATAATAATATTTGGAATGAATGGGCATTTAAGAGCTGGGTGGAAAGTGACGAGTATACTGGGCCTGATATGACCGATTTCGGTCTTCGCTCACAACAAGATGAAGAATTTAAAGTACAGTACGATGAGCAAATGGAATTGTTTAAAAAGAACGTTTTAGAAGATGATGATTTCTCAAATAAATATGGTTATTTAGGAGACGTATACGGTAAACAGTGGCGTGCTTGGAAAACGACAGCCGGTGAGACACTTGATCAATTAAAAGATGTAATTGAAATGATTAAAAAAACACCAGACTCACGTCGTTTAATCGTTTCTGCTTGGAATCCTGAAGACGTACCGAGTATGGCATTACCGCCTTGTCATACATTATTCCAGTTTTATGTAGCGGACGGAAAACTTTCTTGTCAGCTATATCAAAGAAGTGGTGACATATTCCTTGGAATTCCATTTAACATTGCAAGTTATTCACTACTAACACATTTAATTGCACATGAATGTGGTCTTGAAGTAGGAGAATTTGTTCATACAATTGGAGATGCACACATTTATACAAATCATTTTGAACAAGTAGAAAAGCAATTGGCACGTGAACCACGTCCGTTCCCAAAACTTACATTAAATCCAGATGTGAAATCTGTTTTCGATTTTGAAATGGAAGATTTAACGATTGAAGGATACGATCCGCATCCAGCAATTAAAGCACCGGTTGCAGTATAATTGTAGAGGAGATGAAAAAAATGATTGTTTCATTTATGGTCGCAATGGACGAAAATAGAGTAATTGGTAAAGATAATAATTTACCTTGGCGTTTACCGAGTGAATTACAATACGTGAAGAAAACAACGATGGGTCACCCGCTTATTATGGGAAGAAAGAACTATGAAGCGATTGGTAGACCGCTGCCTGGAAGACGGAATATTATTGTAACTCGTAATGAAGGATATCACGTTGAAGGATGTGAAGTTGTTCATTCTGTAGAAGAAGTATTTGAACTATGTAAAAATGAAGAAGAGATTTTTATTTTTGGTGGGGCGCAAATTTATGATCTCTTTTTACCTTATGTAGACAAATTGTATATAACAAAAATCCATTATGCATTTGAAGGAGATACATTCTTCCCAGAAATGGATATGACAAATTGGAAAGAGATTTTTGTGGAAAAAGGTTTAACGGATGAAAAAAACCCGTATACGTATTATTACCATGTATATGAGAAACAACAATAATAAAAAAGATTGATGTGAGAATTCGCATCAATCTTTTTATTTATATTCACCAATATAAGTTTATAGATGAGATTCGATAGTGCTATAATGATAGGTAGCATGTAAAAATGCTAAAATTTTCAAAAGTACTAATATAGAAAGAGGAGGAGAATCGATTGAGAAAGATATGGGGGATTCTTTTTCTTTGCTTAACATTCATGTTAGTTGGATGTGGTAAAGAAGAAAAACCACAAGAAGCGTTTGATACATATGTAAAAGCGTGGAATAAACAAAAATTTGCAGATATGTATGATCAACTATCAAAAAATGCAAAAAAAGATATTTCAAAGAAAGAGTTTACTGAGAAATATGAAAAGATTTATTCTGGTATCGAAGTGAAAGACTTAAAGGTAGAAACAGGGGAAGTAAAAGAAGATAAAAAAGATGAAGGCCCTGTTCCTTTTAAAGTAAGCATGGATACAGTTGGTGGTAAAATTACATTTGGTCATGAAGCAAAAATGGTGAAAGAAAAAGATGGAGATAAAGAATCTTGGAAAATAGATTGGACTCCTGATTTTATTTTCCCAGGCATGACGAAAGATAGTAAAGTGCGTATGCAGACAACACAGCCAAAACGTGGTGAAATATACGATCGTAATGGAAAAGGTCTTGCAACGAATGGGAAAGCTTCTGAAATTGGAATAGTTCCAGAAAAATTAGACGATACTGCTCCGCAAACGAAAGAGACAGTAGCGAAGTTGTTAAATATGACTGTAGAAGAAATTGATCAAAAATTAGCTGCTAAATGGGTAAAACCAGGGTATCTCGTACCAATTGGAATTTTGCCCGAAGGGGCAACGCAAAATACGTATATTGATTTAGCAGGTGTTTCAACAAAACCTGTAAATGTTCGTACATATCCATTAGGGGAAGCGGCAGCTCATCTAACTGGTTATATCGGAAAGGTAAATGCTGAAGATTTAAAAACGCTTCAAAAGAAAGGCTATCAAGCTGATGATCCAGTTGGTAAAGCTGGTTTAGAGCAAGTATTAGAGGAAAAGCTACGCGGTAAAAAAGGTGGCCGTGTCTTTGTAGAAGATGCACAAGGAAAAGAAATTAAAAACTTGGCAAAAACAGATGCTGTTGATGGAGAAAACGTAACTTTAACTATTGATAGTGCTGTTCAAGAAAAAACGTACAATGAAATGAAGGGCGAAGCTGGTTCAAGTGCAGCAATTAATCCGAAAAGTGGAGAAACAATTGCACTAGTAAGTAGTCCAGCATATGATCCGAATTTAATTGCACGAGGAACATCAAAAGCACAACGCGAAGCTTGGAATAATGATCCGAAAAAGCCGATGACGAATCGCTTTACACAATTATCGGTACCAGGTTCTGTATTTAAACCAATTACAGCTGCAATTGGTCTTGAAACGAAAACGATCGATCCAAAAGAAGAGTTAAAAATTGAAGGATTAAAATGGACAAAAGATTCTTCTTGGGGTAATTATTATGTAACGCGTGTGAAAGATGCAAATCCGATTGATTTTGATAAGGCGATGAAATACTCGGATAATATTTACTTCGCACAAGAAGCATTGAAAATTGGAAAAGACAAGTTTATGAGTGAAGCGAAAAAATTCGGATTCGATGAAAAATTACCAATTGAATATGGATTCCCTGCTTCTAAAATTGCAAATGACGGTATTAAAAATGATATTCAAATGGCAGATACAGGATATGGACAAGGGCAAGTATTAATGACTCCTCTTCATTTAGCTTTAACGTATGCGCCAATTGTAAATAATGGAACGATTCCATCACCGTATATTATTAAAACAGATAAACAACCAAAAGCTTGGAAAGAAAATGTAATTTCTAAAGGAAATCAGGATATATTAAAAACTGCTATGACGAAAGTAATTAATGATCCGGATGGTACAGGGAAAATTGCTAAAATTGATGGAATGACTCTTGCTGGAAAAACAGGTACAGCGGAATTAAAAGTATCCAAAGAGGCCGAAGGAAAAGAACTAGGCTGGTTCGCTGCATTTGATTTAAATTCACCAGATATGGTCATTACAATGATGATTGAAGATGTAAAAGGTAGAGGTGGAAGTAACATTCCAGCTGAAAAAGTGAAACATGTTTTTCAAAAATAATATGTAATAAAAGGCTATCTCTATAAATTATAGAGATAGCCTTTTTGTATGAGGAGTCTTAATATCTGCATACTAAATTTTAAAGAAACAAAATAAATCATTAACTTACGAAAAAAAGTAGCTATTTTTTATTGACATTGATTAAAACTTTTTGTATTATACTTACATAAGGTAAGTTATTAACTTTTAAAAAATAAATCTTGAATTAAAGATAAAGAGAAAAAGGGAGAGAATACAATGACAAAAGTACTATTTATCACAGCAAATCCAAATTCAGCAGAAGGTTCTTTCGGAATGGCAGTAGGGGAAGCTTTCATCGAGGCTTATAAAAACGAGCATCCACAAGACGAAGTTGTAACAATTGATCTATTCAATACTACTGTACCAGCAATCGATGCAGATGTATTTGCTGCTTGGGGGAAATTTGCAGCAGGTGAAGGCTTTGAAACTTTAACTGAAGTTCAACAACAAAAAGTAGCAGCAATGAACACAAACTTAGAAACATTTATGCATGCAGATCGTTATGTATTCGTAACTCCAATGTGGAACTTTAGCTATCCACCAGTAGTAAAAGCATACTTAGATAACGTAGCAATCGCAGGTAAAACATTCAAATATACTGAAAATGGTCCAGTTGGCTTATTAGAAGGTAAAAAAGCACTTCACATTCAAGCAACAGGTGGCGTATATTCTGAAGGAGCATACGCAGCTGTAGACTTCGGTCGCAATCACTTAAAAACTGTATTAGGATTTGTCGGAGTAAATGAAACTGAATATATTGCAGTTGAAGGTATGAATGCAAACCCTGAAAAAGCACAAGAAATTAAAGAAGCAGCAATTGCTAATGCTCGTGAATTAGCAAAACGTTTCTAATATAGAATGCCTTAAAAAGTCCAAACACTTGATGTTTGGACTTTTTTTCTTCTTTTTCCTTCGTTTGTCTAGTATAATGAAGGTCGGAATGATAATAGGTGGGGGTTCTGTATGATTCAAACGTTTTTTAAAATCTTTTATTTAATTTTAATCGTAATTGCGATTACACCGAGAATGTGGCGTCTTAAAAGACAAGTAAATACGATGGCGCCAAAAGAAAAAGATAATGCTGTGTACAAAACGACAAATTGGTTTGGTAAGAAAATGGTACGTGTAGCTGGAGGGACAGTAGAAGTTAAAGGGCTTGAAAATGTTCCGAAAGACAAGCCAGTACTAGTTGTAAGTAATCACCAAAGTAATATGGATATCCCTGTTTTACTAGGTTACTTAAATAAACCAATTGGATTCGTGTCAAAAGCAGAAATTAAAAAGTTCCCAGTTGTACCAACTTGGATGGAACTCATGAATTGTGTATTTATGGATCGTAGCGATCGTCGTCAATCTCTTAAAGCAATTAAAGATGGAATCGAGCTATTAAAGAATGGACATTCTATCGTAATTTTCCCAGAAGGGACAAGAAGTAAGGGTGGCGAAGTTGGAGAGTTTAAGGCTGGTAGTTTTCATCTTGCAGTAAAGTCAGGTGTAGCAATTTTACCTGTAACGTTAGATGGTACATATAAGATGTTTGAAGCGAATGGAAATCGTATGAAGCCAGCTCATGCAACAGTAACAATTTCTAAGCCGATTACACCTGAAGATTATGCGAATATGGATATTAAAGAATTAACGAAGCATACACAGGAAGTTATCGCATCACAATTACATAAGTAATAAAAAAGGTTTCAGCTTATAGTAAGCTGAAACCTTTTTTATTATGCTGTAGGTAAGACATAAAAGAGTACACAAAAGAACATCATCGCACTACCACCTAAAACGAACAGGTGCCATATGGCATGGTTGAAAGGTAGCTTTTCCCAAAGGAAGAATATAGCTCCGACAGAATATAAGATTCCGCCCGCTAAAAGTAGTGAAAAACCATGTCCAGTTAGATTTTCATAAAGTGGTTTAATGGCAACGATTATGAGCCAGCCCATAATGATGTAACATAAAGTTGATGCCTTTATAAAGCGACGTACAAAGAAAATTTTGAAGACGATACCTCCGATTGCAAGTGTCCATATAATAGCAAGTAACGTCCATCCTAATGGGCCACGAAGTGTAATAAGTAGAAAAGGAGTATACGTGCCAGCAATCAATAAGTAAATGGCTGAATGATCTAAAATAGTAAATATTTTTTCAACTTTAGGATGATGGATGCTGTGTAGCAATGTTGAAAACAAGTACAGTAAAAACATGCTTACACCATAAACAGTAAATGCAACTACAGCTGATGCGGTACCGTGCTTAGAAGCATGAATAATCAATATGATTAAGGCAGGGATGCTTAAAATGGCACCGATACCATGTGTAATTGCATTTGCAATTTCTTCTTTTACAAATTGGGTCATTCGTGTCATTTTTTCAGTCATAATGCAAATCCTTTCTACTATCATGAAATAATATGTCATTTCCCTTACCATATCATACACAAGGGCAATAGAAAATGAAATTTGTATAATTGATTATATTTTTGAATTTTTTTGACAAAAGGCAATGGATTTGTTGACGTTTTCAAACTTTTTTGACAAAATGAAATTATGTAATAGTAGGACAAGGAAACTACTAATAAAGGGGATGGGGAAATGTTTTCAAATATTGGCTTTCCAGGGTTAATTTTAATTTTAGTAGCAGTACTCATTTTATTTGGACCTAAAAAATTGCCGGAAATCGGGAAGGCTTTAGGGGAAACGTTAAAAGAGTTTAAAAAATCAACGAAAGAATTGACAGATGACGCATTTCAAGAAAAGGAAAAGAAAGAAAAAATGTAATGTATTTTCCTTGTAATGGATAAATAAAGTGTGGTGAACGAGTTGGAAGATCGGGAAATGAGCGTAGTAGAACATATTGTTGAGCTTCGAAAAAGAGTAATATATACGGTGTTATCCTTTGTACTATTTTTAATTATCGGATTTACTTTTACAAAGGATATTTATTTTTGGCTTGTAAAAGATTTACCAATGAAATTAACTGTTCTCGGTCCAAGTGATGTATTATGGATTTTTTTCTCGATTGCTACAGTATTTGCTATCGTTTGTACAATTCCTTTTGCTGCTATACAAATTTGGTTATTTGTAAAACCGGGTTTACATCCAAATGAACAAAAGATGACAATAATGTATATACCGGTATTGTCTATATTATTTATTGCAGGTTTATGTTTTGGATACTTTATTGTAATGCCATTTCTATTTCACTTTTTAACTACGATAGGTAATGAAATGTTTAATACGATGTTTACGACAGAAAAGTATTTTCATTTTGTACTTAATTTAACAGTTCCATTTGCTGTGATTTTTGAATTACCAGTCGTTGTAATGTTTTTAACTAGTATTGGAATACTTACGGCGGAATTTTTAATAAAAATAAGAAGATATGCTTACGTAGCACTGATTATCATTGCATCTTGTATATCACCGCCTGACTTTTTATCTCATAGTTTAGTTGCGGTGCCGCTTATTTGTATTTATGAAGTAAGTATTGCTTTATCAAAGGTTGTTAGTAAGAGGAAAAAGAAAAGAGAAGAAATGCAGTCGAAAAGTGCCTCGTTATAAAGGCACTTTTTTATTTATTGGTTATACTATAGCTATAAACGTATACAATATATAGAAGAAAAAAATTATAGAATCTCCAAAATTTAGACAAACTTTGCGCTTTTATAAGCTTATACTAAATGTATTAAACAATTGATGGATAATGAGATTCCCGTCTCGGAGATATTTAGGATGGGAAGATGGATTAGGTGGAGATGAATAGAGTATAAATCTTCTAGCCATAAGGACTACAGAAATCATATAAGTCTGATTTTACTCCACTTTAAACAACGTGTTACAACGCAAAGTAGAGGAAGTTCAAAAATCCAATGAAAAAGAGGATTGATATTGTGATTACGAAAAGTTTTTATTTCACTCATTCAACAGGGGATTGTATTAAAATATTCGAAATCCCTGTCCTACAGGCGCAGCATCCATTATCGTTTCTAATTCAGTCTCGTCTTCAATTATTTATTGCAAAAATTCAAAAACAAAAACATCCAAGATTTTCATATTCTTTCCGTGAATATTTACAAAATTGTTTGAAGTGGAATGATTATTTAAATGTATATAAAACAAATACTCTTGAAAAAAATGCATGATATAGAGTAGAGACAGGGTTAGGAGCTCTGTCTTTTTCATTTTAGATATAAAAATATAATTAATTTGATGAAATTTCGTTCCAAATTGTTGAAAGCAATGGGAATACTAGTATAATAACAAGGAGAGCGTATTGGAAAGGGAAGAATATAATATGCAAAAAATTAAAATTGTAACAGATTCAACGGCAGATTTATCACAAGAAGTAATCGAGAAGTATGACATTCATGTTCTACCATTATCAATCTCTGTAAATGGACAAACATATTTAGATCGCGTTGATCTACAACCAGATGAATTTATTGAAGAAATGCTTAAATCAGAGGAATTACCAAAAACATCGCAACCAGCAATGGGTACATTTGTAGAAATGTATGACAAGTTAGGTGAAGATGGAAGTGAAGTACTTTCCATTCATATGACAAGTGGAATGAGTGGTACTGTAGCAACAGCAAATAGTGCTGCATCAATGACCGATACAAAAGTAACAGTTGTTGATTCTCAATTTATAACACATGCTTTAGCATATCAAGTAATTGAAGCTGCAAAAATGGCAAATGAAGGGCGCTCACTAGAAGAAATTTTAAAACGTGTAGATGAAGTAAGAAAGAATACTCGTTTATATGTAGTAGTAGATACATTAGAAAACTTAGTGAAGGGTGGACGTATCGGTAAAGGAAAAGCGTTTATCGGTTCGCTGCTTAATATAAAGCCAATTGCTAGTCTTGAAGACGGTGTTTATAATCCTGTAACGAAAGTTCGTAGCCAAGGCCAAATTGTAAAAACATTAGCTAAGTTATTTGAGCAAGATACAGCTGGAAAAGTTGTAAAGGCTGTTGCAATTCCGCATGCGAAAGCAATTCCTTTAGCTGAAAGTATGAAAGTGGCGGTTGAAAAAGTGAGTGGGTTTGCTCAATCAGAAATTTTCTATACAACGCCTATAATTAGTACTCATACAGGTCCGGGTGCAATCGGATTTATGTATTTAGCAGAGTAATAAAAAAGCTACTTGAAAATATATTTCAAGTAGCTTTTTTATGTAAATAGAAAGTAAGAAATAAGAAGAGCTATACAGGCACTACCGCTAATGATATAGCGAGTCTGTAAATATTCATTCATAGAAAACACCCTTTATCCCGCTATTTGCGGACAGTAAAACTCCCACCTCAAAATTTAGCTGGAGCAAAGAGGTTAGGTGGCGGGCTGTCCGTAAAAGCCCGATTGGTGAAGGTTAATAATCAGTGGGGATAAAGAAACTCCCACTGATTAAAGTTTCATTATAGGATTTTCTATATTATATGTTGGATATAGAAAATCAGTCGTTACGTTACACATGTAAAGTTTCAATTTTTTCGTTTATTTGCTTATCATTTGTTGCGTTACTATAAATAAAAGTTTGACCTAAAAAGAGTACATGCAGTTGTTCCCACGGTAACATGCGCAAATTCCAATTATTTCGAAGTCTAGTTATTGCTTCACGAGGTGTTTCATCGGCGAGTGCGAAAGCTCCGTAATGCATTGGTATAAAATGCGTAGCGCTTAAATCTAAATAAGCTTGCACGGCCTCTTCAGGTGAAACATGAGATACTTTCATAAACCATTCTGGTTCATAAGCGCCAATGGGCATAAGAGCAATATCAATTAAAAAGCGTTCACCAATTTCTTTGAAACCTTGGAAATAGCCACTGTCGCCACAAAAATATATGGTTTCCATAGTCGTTTCATTATCAATAATCCATCCCCCCCAGTGAGACGTATTCATATCAAATAAGAATCTTCTCGTCCAGTGCTGAGCAGGTACGAAGTGAAAAGAAACTTCGTTAATTATCGTACTTTCCCACCATTTATACTCTTCTACATGTTTAAATTTCTTACGAGTAAATAATTTTTTTAATCCGATAGGTACAAGGTATAGAACATCATCATTCAACTGACGAAGAGTTGAAAAATCTAAATGATCATAATGACCATGTGAAATAAGGACAATATCAATTTTAGGTAGTGCTTCTATAGAGAGTCCAGGTTCTGTAAGTCTTGGAACTAGCTTTAATTTATTGGCCCAAACTGGATCTGTTAATATATTAAGTCCATTCGTTTGGATAAGAAAAGTAGAATGCCCAATCCATGTGACAGTCGTTTTTTTTACATTACTTTGCAAAAATGCACTTTGTTTAACGGGTGATTGTTCTACTAAGAAAGAAAAATCTTTTTTGTTTTGCTTTCGTTCTTTACGCCAGCGTAAAAAAGAGCGAATTGATTTTTTTGTACTAACATTATCCATATTTTCATAGCGCTTTGCCATGAACATCACCTCATTTAAAATCGTTGTATTTGTATTGTACCGAAATGTTGTTAAGGAATACAGTGTAAAACATGGATTAATGTTTAAGGAATTGTTAAAAAATAGGGAAAGATATTTACAAAAGTAACAATAAAATTAGTTTTATCACTTCTATTTATAGAAATAATAGTAAAAAAATATATTTTGTCTAGTAATTCGCTTGAAATAAAGAAGTAACATACGTAAATTCGTACGATTTCGTGAACAAATGTAGTAAACAATTTTCTCGTAGTGTTAACTTTTGTTATTATAAACATAACCTATTTAAATTTAGGATAGAGAAAAGAGGTTTATAAATGAAGCGTTATCAAAAAATAATTGGTCTTATGGTTGTATTTTGTCTCTTTGTACTTGCTGGATGTAGTGGATCAGGTTCAAAGCTTCGTAAACCATTAAATTGGGATTTAGAAACTTTCCAATTTACAAATCAAGATGGAAAGCAATTTGGTACAAAAGATTTAAAAGGGAAAGTTTGGGTTGCAGATTTTATGTTCACAAATTGTCAAACAGTTTGTCCACCAATGACTGCAAATATGGCCAAGCTGCAAAAGATGGCAAAAGAAGAGAAGATAGACGTTCAGTTTGTTTCATTTAGTGTAGATCCAGACCTTGATAAACCAGAAAATCTGAAAGCTTTTATTCAAAAGTTTACAGAGGATACTAGTAACTGGAATTTATTAACGGGATATTCGTTAGAAGATATTACAAAGTTTTCAAAAGATAATTTCCAATCACTTGTAGATAAGCCGGAGAACGGTCAGGTCATGCATGGTACATCATTTTATTTAATTGATCAAAACGGAAAAGTAATGAAAAAGTATAGTGGCATTAGTAATACGCCATACGAAGACATTATACGTGATATGAAGCGATTAGTGGATTAAAAATAAGGGTGCAAAGCACCCTTATTTTTTTTGCATTAGTCTATGGATAAAATATCATGTTGTTGGGGAAGTTTCGGCGCCCGAATTTCTAATACGCCGTTTTGATAAGAAGCTTTTGCTGCTTTTTTATTAATTGAATACGGCAACTTAATTAATCTTGATGCTTCTGAAATGGAACGTTCTCGGCGATAATAGTTATGGGATGTTTCTTCTTCTTCCTCTTCGAGTATCTCTTCTTTTACAGAAACTTTTAAGTATTCACTTTGTATTTCAATTTGGATTTGCTCTTTTTGTATACCTGGTAGTTCAGCTGTAACAACGAGTTCTTCACCAACTTCATATAAATCTACAGGGAATGTTAATAAACGGTTTCCTTTTTGGAAAAAATGATTTAAATCAGCGATTACATTGCGAAGAGGTGTTTGCTCGAAGAAATCATCAATTTGCTTTAAGTAATTACGAACCGGTGGGCGAGAAGAATCTTTTTTTTCTTCACTCATGGTATTCCCTCCTAGAAATCAATTTGCAATATCATATGACAAAAGCGGAGAAAGGTGAGTGCCTAGTTTTCATGTTTTCATAAAAAATTGTTAAAAATGTGAAATGGAGTGATTTTTTTATAGTTTTTGGTCGCCATATTCAGTTGATTATGCTAGTATAAATAGGGTTGATATAGTAGTATAGAAACAGAATGAAAACCGAAAGAGGGTAAGAAGTATGTGTGGTTTTGTAGGATGTTTATGTGAAAACCCTAGAGAGTTTTCAGAAACAGAAAAACATCAATTTGAAAATATGAACACGATGATTTTCCACCGTGGTCCAGATGACGAAGGATATTTTCGTGATGAACATGTACAATTTGGCTTCCGCCGTTTAAGTATCATTGACTTAGAGGCAGGACATCAGCCGCTAACTTATGAAAATGATCGATATGTAATTATTTTTAATGGTGAAATTTACAACTATGTAGAATTACGTGAAATGTTACTTGAAAAAGGTGCAACGTTTGCAACGCAATCTGATACAGAAGTTATCATTGCATTGTATGCACATATGAAAGAAAAATGTGTAGACTACCTTCGTGGTATGTTTGCATTTATGATTTGGGATCGTGAAGAGAAGAAACTTTTCGGTGCACGTGACCACTTCGGTATTAAACCTCTATACATCGCACAGCAAGGTGATACTACATTTTTCGCATCTGAGAAGAAAAGTATTATGCATGTGATGGAAGATAAAGGCGTTAATCCAACGTCACTACAACATTATTTTACGTACCAATATGGCCCAGAGCCAGAAACATTAACAATTGATGTTAATAAAATCGAGCCTGGTCATTATTTCGTAAAAGAAATCGGTAAAGAGATGGAAATCCATCGCTACTGGAAACCTTATTTCAATGCTTCAGGTGCAACGAAAGAGGAGCATATCCAAGCAATTCGTGATGTACTATATGATTCAGTAAAAGTGCATATGCGTAGTGATGTACCAGTAGGTTCATTCTTATCTGGTGGTATCGATTCATCTATCATCGCTTCTATCGCAAGAGAAATGAATCCAAATCTTTTAACATTCTCTGTTGGTTTTGAGCAACGTGGTTTCAGTGAAGTTGATGTTGCAAAAGAAACTGCTGAGAAATTAGGCGTTAAAAACCATAACGTATTCATTTCAGCGAAAGAATTTATGGATGAGTTTCCAAAAATCATTTGGCATATGGATGATCCTTTAGCTGATCCAGCAGCTGTACCATTGTACTTCGTTGCTAAAGAAGCACGTAAACATGTAACAGTTGTTCTTTCAGGTGAAGGCGCAGACGAGCTATTTGGTGGTTATAACATTTACCGTGAGCCAAACTCACTAAAAATGTTCTCTTACATTCCTAGCCCAGGTAAGAGCGTTCTAAAAGCATTGAGTGGTGCTCTTAAAGAAGGATTTAAAGGTAAGAGCTTCCTAGAGCGTGGATGTACACCAATTGAAGAGCGTTACTATGGAAATGCGAAAATCTTCCGTGAAGAAGAAAAAGCTGAATTAATGAAGTATTACAATGAAAGTGTTAACTATATGGATATCACGAAACCATTGTATAACGAGATTAAAGATTATGATGATGTAAGTAAAATGCAGTACATTGACATGTTCACATGGTTACGCGGTGACATTTTATTAAAAGCTGATAAAATGACAATGGCAAACTCATTAGAACTTCGTGTACCGTTCTTAGATAAAGAAGTATTCGATGTTGCATCTAAAATTCCAACTGAACTTAAGATTGCTAACGGAACTACGAAAGCTATTTTACGTGAAGCAGCACGCGGAATCGTTCCAGATCACGTATTAGATCGTAAAAAACTTGGATTCCCAGTACCAATTCGTCACTGGTTAAAAGACGAAATGCATGATTGGGCTATCAATATTATAAACGAGAGTAAAACAGAGCATTTAATCGACAAACAGTATGTATTAAACTTACTGGAAGCACATTGTGCAGATAAAGGCGATTATAGCCGTAAAATTTGGACTGTACTTGCGTTTATGGTATGGCACCAAATTTATGTTGAGCATAAATACGATACGAATAAGTTCCATGAAGAAACAAAACGTGCGTATAGCTTAGTGTAATTAGAAAAACCTTAAGATCGCATACGGTCTTAAGGTTTTTTTCATAAATAGGAAGTATTATTGATACAATAATAGTAAAAGGATGGACAACATATGATTTCGTTTGAGAAAGTTACTGTAGAAAATGAAAGCGTTGTTAAAGAAATGTTTAAATCGCATAGTTTAGGTGAGAAAAAGGTACAGTATTGTGTGAAAGTTGATGATACATATATTGGTGTAATAGATTATAGTGTTCAAGAGGAACGAGCTGTTTTATCACAGCTAATTATTCATTTTGATTACCAAGGTTATGGTTATGGTACAAATACGTATTTTACATTTGAAGAAATGATGAAACAAAGAAATGTGAAAGAAATAAAAGTGCTACAAGAGGAATTGACAGAAAAAGCGCATTCTTTCATAGAGAGTTTTGGCTTTACTTCAGAAGATGGAGCGTATGTGAAGAAAATATAACGATGATTATTTATGCGATACAATAAATATAAGGCAGGTGGATGTATGACAATGACTTCTGGTCTTGTATTAATTGGAGGGTGCTTTATAGTAGCAGAACTATGTCATATAATCATTCGGAAAAGAATGAGTAAGAAAAGAAAGCCGTATGAATTACAATACGTCCCTGTCTTTTTCATTATATTTTGTATGCTTAGTACATTACAAAATATAATGAACTTTCCACCACTTGTGAATGTTTTTTTAAAGTTCGGTTTACTTTATAGTGGTGTTGGAATAGTACTTTTATTTATTTTATTTTGCATACGTTATATTCACTATCAATCGTATATATTTATTTTAAATTGGTTAAAGCAAGATGATAGAAACCGCCTTACATAAGGCGGTTTTTTTATTTGTGATTGTAACAGAACTTGTACATTTCACATAAAATAGGACGAGTAGCAATGCTAACATATTACAAGAAAGGGGCGGGGTAGTAAAATGAAACTTGTTATAGACGCAGGGCACGGTGGATATGATTCTGGTGCTGTTGGTAATGGCTTAGTAGAAAAAAACTTAACGCTTCAAATTGCTAGACGCGTTCGAGATATTTTAACGGTAAATTACCCAATTACAATTAAAATGACACGTGATAGTGACGTGTTTATTTCCTTATCGGAACGTGCTAATATTGCTAATGCTTTTGGTGCGGATTATTTTATTTCATTTCATATTAATAGCGGCGGGGGTACAGGTTTTGAAAGCTATATTTATAATGCGTTATCCAACAGCAGCACTGCATATGCAAAGCAACAAAAGATGCATACAGCAGTAAATCCTGTATTAACAAAATACGGTCTTCGTGATCGAGGAGCAAAAAAAGAAAATTATGCGGTATTAAGAGAAACCGCAATGGATGCAATTTTAACTGAGACTGCCTTTATTGATACAACGTTTGATGCAAATTTATTAAAGAATTCACAATTTATTGAAGATCTAAGTCAAGCGTATGCAAATGGAATAGCGGCTATTTTTGGAGTAGCTCCAAATCCACAACCTCCTAACCCACAACCGACACCTCAAACGAAGGGAATCGCTTATATCCTTGGGAAAAATGTAAATTTAAGAAATGGTCCATCAACTTCTTCCTCAGTTATTCGTCAATTAAATTCTCCAGAATCTTACGTTGTATATCAGGAAAGTAACGGATGGTTAGATTTGGGGAATGGACAATGGGTGTATAATGATCCTTCTTACATTAATTTTGTAAAGACAAGCAATAGTGATGGAAGTCCGATTGGGGTTGCATATATACAAGGGATGAATGTAAATTTAAGAAGTGGTCCATCAACTACATCTACAGTTATCCGTCAATTAAATCCTCCAGAATCTTATTTAGTATATATAAATGAAAATGGTTGGTTAAACCTTGGTGGAAATCAGTGGGTATATAATGATCCATCGTATATTAAGTATACTCAATATTAGGAATTAAAATGATAATGCAATATGGATGCGTATCTTTGTTATGTATAACTCAGATACGCATTGTAATAACAACATAAATTTTCATACTTATACACTATGTGTTAAAAAGAAACATTAGAAAAGCCAATAGAATCGAAATGGTATATATTAAAAAAGTTTTCTGATATACATTGACAATGTATGTAGTATACATTAATCTTTAATTGTTAATGATAATCGATTTCATCTAGGGAGGACATATGATACATACTAAAAAACTAATTATGTTCTGCATTATGATACTCATGGTTGTAATTGCAGGATGTAGTAAAGAAGAGAAAAAAGAAAATGATATATCAGCTAAAGCAAAAGATTCATATACGGTAAAGCATGCAATGGGCGAAACGACAGTAAATGGTACACCTAAAAAAGTTGTTGTTTTAACAAATGAAGGTGCAGAGGCTCTCCTAGCTGTGGGCGTAACGCCAGTGGGGACTACGAAACCACGTGCTGGTGATGAATGGTACCCTCATGTAGCGAAAGAGTTAAAAAATACGGAAGTTGTAGGAACTGAACGTGATATTAATTTAGAAGCAGTAATGAAGCTTAAGCCAGATTTAATTATCGGAAATAAAATGCGTCACGAAAAAATATATGATCAGCTAAAAGAAATCGCACCAACTGTTTATGCAGAAACATTACGCGGTGATTGGAAAGAAAACTTTACGCTTTATACAAAAGCTGTAAATAAAGAAAAAGAAGGGCAAAAAGCTCTTGATGATTATAAAAAACGTATTGAAGGAATGAAAGAGAAGTTAGGCGATAAATTGAATTCTAAAGTTTCTATTATTCGTTTCGTACCAGGTGATGTTCGTATTTATCAAAAAAACTCATTCTCGGGAGTTGTTTTAAATGATATTGGATTTAAACGACCACCATTACAAGATAAAGATGATTTTGCGATAAAAGGAATTACAAAAGAGCAAATTCCAAATATGGACGGAGACTACTTATTCTATTTCACGTCTGATAAAGATGCAGATAAGAATAATGAAGGAAATTCGTTAGCAAAGGAATGGACAGAAGATCCACTCTTTAAGCAACTACAGGCTTCTAAAAATAATAAAGTATTCCAAGTAGATGAAGTAATCTGGAATACAGCAGGCGGTATTAAAGCTGCGAACCTTATGTTAGATGATATTGAAAAATATTTCCTTAAATAAATGATAAAATACATCACTTTTACGAAGTGATGTATTTTTTGTTTGTTAAAATACAGAAAATTCCTTCTTCAAGGGTGACATAAGTTGTACAATAAAATCAATCATGTGATAAAGGAGTGGGGAAGAATGAAAGCTACTCATAAAGAGTGGATCTTGTTTAATGGGAGAATGATTAATACGAAGGAAGAACAGCCGATGGTCGCATTAGAAGAGCGCGGCTTCCAATTTGGTGATGGTATTTATGAAGTATTTAGACTATACGATGGCAAACCTCATTTATTAGATTTACATTTGGAACGATTCTTTAACTCTATGGCAGAAATAAAACTAATTCCACCATTTACGAAGGAAGAATTAGTGGAAGAGTTACATCAAATGATTGAAAAAAATCAATTTCAAGAAGATGGGAATGTATATTTACAAATATCAAGAGGCGCACAACCACGCAATCATGTATATGAATCAGATTTACAACCGACATATTTTGCAAATCTTGTTTCGTTCCCAAGACCAGTTGCTTCAATGAAGGCTGGGATTAAGGTAACGGTAGAAGAGGACATCAGGTGGAAGTTTTGCCATATAAAATCATTAAATCTTTTACCAAATATCATGATTAAAAATAAAATAAATGAACAAGGGTATCAAGAAGCAATATTAGTACGAGATGGCATTGTGACTGAAGGGTGTCATTCGAATTTCTTTATGGTGAAAAATAATAAATTGATTACACATCCGGCTGACAATTTCATTCTACAGGGCATTACGCGGCACTATGTTATTACATTAGCGAAAGAGTTACATATCGAAGTAGAGGAACGAGAGTTTTCATTACAAGAAGTATATGAGGCTGATGAGTGCTTCTTTACAGCGACGCCGCTTGAAATATTCCCAGTCGTTCAAATTGGTGATGAACAGTTTGGAAACGGCGAAAGAGGACCAATTACAAAGAAACTCCAAGTGGCATATGAAGAAAGTATTAGATTGTTTAAAGTTATGAACTAATATTGAAGAAAAAAGCTGGTATTCCTCCAGCTTTTTTCATGATATAATTCAAGCGTAGGACAAGATTTGAAAACGCTGTAAAAAGGGGATTTAATGTATGAATTATGAAGATTTTAAAGAAGTAATTCACGGAAGACGAAGTGTTAGAAAGTTCACAGAACAAGAAGTGTCTACTAATGATATAAAAGAAATAATTGATTGTGCTCGTTATGCACCGAGCGATACGAACTCACAAACGTGGGAATTCTTGGTCATTATGAACCGAGAGAAGATTAAAGAAATTGAACAAATGACATGGGATGCTTTACATAAACTTGCGGCAAAAGCAACAGACAATGGAGCAGAGAAAGCAGGGAAATTACTTACGCGTTCTTTCGGACCATATGCGACAGCTTTCTCTGAGGCACCAGTATTAATCGTATGCTTGGCAACACCATATGAATCAAAGTTTCGTGAAAAGATATTTGATCCCATTGCTTTTGTTCCAGATTCAGTTTGGGAAGAAGAAGGGATTAAGAGTAGCTGTTTAGCGGCACAAAACTTAATGTTAGCTGCACATGCAAAGGGACTTGGTACTTGTCCAATGACAGGGCCAGTATTGCTAGCTCAAGATGAACTGCGTCAATATTTACAAATTGAGCCTGAAAAACAAATAAATATGGTTATTTCACTCGGATTTCCGAAAGATAAGCCAAAAAAACTTCCAAGAAAAGAAGTAGAAGAAATCACAACATTTGTTTTTAAAGTGCAAAATAAAAAGACATTGGACATATCAATGTCTTTTTATTTTGGAGGGTATTATATCGATTTGTTGGGCTAAAATGATAAATAAGAAGGAATTACTATTTATTTCATAAAAAAATTAATGTTCTATTAAGGAAAGTATGATACATTAATCGTGAGCAAGCTTCTATATGTTCATAAAAGTTTTAAAAGTTGTCTTAAAATTTAAAAGTTATTTTTGTATAATAAATTATAATCAAATGACAGGGGGGATGAATTTTGAAAAAATTCATAATCACTGGATTGTCTGTATTGTTATTAGTAGGTTGCGGTGCTCCACAGGAAAAAGAGGACGCGCAATCAAAACAGGAAGAACAAGTTGTAAACGCAAGTGATGAGAATATGGTTGTATTTCCTGAAGGCGCAATGTCAATTGGAGAAGGGAAAGTAAAAGTTATTACTCCAGATGGTACTTCTGAAAATGGAAATATACCGACTGTATTCATCAAAAAGGATACTTTAATTCAGCAAGTTGAATTAGAACTTTCTAATTTTCAAAGTGATAAAGAAACATTCATATTTGTAGATCAAATGTATACAGATAAACATCAAGTAACTAGTACAACACAGACAACAGTACAATTAAAAGAAAAGACGCTGGAAACAGGTAGTCATACAATTACTGCAGTTCAGTATGAAAACAATGACCCGAAAGGAAAGGTTATTAGTTTTAATCAAGCAACATTTGAGACAAAGCCTGCGTCTTAATCAGAATAAAAAGTACATTACTCAAAAAAGTAGTGTGCTTTTTTGTTTGGATGGAATGGTGTAATAGGGAATAATTTATTTCGTTTTCTAGTACGATTAAGCAGTAAGGAATCACTTGTTACTACTATGATGGAGAAAGAGGTTGAAGGTATGAATCGATATGTTCGTATCTTCTTGATTAGTATAATCATGTCAGTAATTTGGTTTACTATACAAGATGTTAATCAACTTACGTTTAATTATCAAACTTATGACTTGTTAATGGGAAGTATATGTTTTGTCATTGTGTGCCTGTTTTATGATAAACTTTGATTAAGATAAGTTTTACAAGAAAAATGTAGGTATTTCATTTGAAATGTCGAATAGTACATACGATGTCGTAATAACAAATTTTCTATTGTTTACTGTGAAACAGGAGAAGGGGAGATAGTAGTTATGAAACGAGCTCTTATTAATATTGATTATACATATGATTTTGTAGCGGAAAAAGGCGCTTTAACTTGCGGAAAACCAGGTCAAGAAATCGAACAGGAAATTGTACATATAACGAAGCAATATATTGAAAATGGAGATTACGTAGTGTTTGCAATTGATAAACATGAAGAAAATGATGAATATCATCCCGAAGCGAAATTATTCCCTCCTCATAATATAGCAGGTACAAATGGTAGAGACTTATTCGGTGAGTTACAAGAAGTATACGAAACATATAAAAATGCTGAGAATGTATATTATATGGATAAAACGCGATACAGTGCGTTTGCTGGAACAGATTTAGAGATGAAGTTAAGAGAAAGAGGAATAGAAGAAGTTCATCTTGTAGGTGTTTGTACTGATATTTGCGTTCTTCATACAGCAGTAGATGCGTATAATAAAGGATTTAAAATTGTTGTTTATGAAAAGGCAGTTGCATCTTTTAATGCGCAAGGGCATGAATTTGCACTTGGACATTTTAAATCTTGTTTACATGCAGAAGTGAAATGAAAAAGAGGCCTTTAAAAAGGTCTCTTTTTTGCGTTTAAACCGAGACGACATTTTGCTCAATTAATTTTTTTATGAATGGACTAATATTTTGTGGTAGCTCATTTAAATTAAAAAACTGTACATGTAATGATTCGACTCCATCAGCTCTTAGCAAGCCACCTGTAATATCTTTGCAAAGGTAAGCGATTGTTATAGGGTAAAATTCATCTCCGTTCGGTAATTTCACAAAAAATTCTTTACCTGAAAACACACTTACTAGCTGAAGTGTACCAATTTCAATTCCTGTTTCTTCAAGTACTTCTCGTCTTCCAGCTTCTTCTGTTGATTCACCAAGTTCCACAAAACCTCCTGGGACACCCCACATGCCATTTCGCCTTTGTTGTAGTAATATTTGTCCTTGTTCATTGAAAACAGCTACCGCAACGCCTGCTAAATTGAGTGGCCTTGATCCGACAACTTCTCTAAGTTCTTCGATATACCCCATTGTATGTAACCTCCGTAAGGAAAAATAAAAGCATATAAACTATTCGTTATGATATAAATATATTCCTCTTTATAAGGACGAGAGATGTCAAATATCGCATGTGTTATATTTGGTAAAATATACATCAAAAAAGGTCAAATGAAAACTTTGACCTTTTTTGACCAAATGCTATAATAAAGACAGAAAGAGATAATTTTTCATTCATAAATAATAAGGAGGAAAAAAATATGCGTAATTTATTTCCAGAGATAACAAAACGTCAAAATGGTATTTTTGATTTTGGGCCTTCTTTATTAGAAGGGATGACAGATGCTTTTTTTAAACCGATGAACATGGATACCTTTAAAGTAGATGTTCATGAACAATCTGATAAATATACTGTGAAAGCAGATTTACCAGGTTTTCAAAAAGAAAACATTCAAGTTGATTTTGAACAAGATGTATTAACGATTCAAGCAACGAATCATAATGAAGTAGAAGAAAAAAATGAGAACGGCACATATATTCGTAAGGAGCGTTCTATAGGTTCTGTAACTCGACGCTTTAGTTTTAAACAAGTTGAGGGAGAAAATGTTAGAGCAAATTATAAAGATGGCGTACTGACAATTGAATTACCAAAATTGGAAGAAGAAAAAAACAGTAAGACAACAATTAATATCGAATAAAAGAGCTGATGAATTCAGCTCTTTTTTGTACTTAATTAATTCGTTGAAATCGTAATGAGTAGAATAAAGTTTTGATATTAAAAAATTCACTATTAACTCCCCTTAAATTATTAAAAAGGGTATATTTAAAGGAAGAGGAAAAAGAACATCTAGACATACTGTTTAAAGTGAATTAGTAATAGAGTCAAAATACATAGTAAGGGTAGTGGCATTTTTAATTAGGATAATAGATTTCCCTAAAAAAATTAGATGATTATGAATTTTTTATTAGTAAGGAAGTGGTTAAATGAGCTTATTAACGTATACTGAAGAATTTTTTAATTATGTAAGGGAGTTTTTACTTTTAAGATTTTTGCTATTTGCTTTAGTTTTAATCATTATTTCGTTTGTAATAAACCGTATTATTGATTGGTTTTTTAGGAAATCAAGCTTTTTTGATGAAGAGGTAGAGCAGACGATTCAAAGTGTAATTCGATCTATTTTTAGATATATCATTATCATCAGTCTTATCATATATTTAATTAGCCAATTTGTAGATATAAAAAGTATTATTGCAGGTGCAGGGATAGCTGGAGTTGTCATCGGTTTTGCTGCACAACAGATGTTAAAAGATGTTATATTAGGCTTTGCAAGATTAGCGGACAAAGAGTTTCGGGTTGGCGATTTTGTAACTTTTAACGGAACAAATTCAGGAACTATTGAAGAGATTAGTATTCGTTTTATGCAAATACGTGAATGGTCAGGAAAATTACTTACCATCCCACACGGAGAGATTAGAACGATACAAAATTTTAATAAAGGATGGATGCGTGTAATTGAACGCATCACGGTAAGTTATCAGGAAGATCCAACAAGAGTGAAGGAATTGTTAGAAGAAGTATGTGTTATATGCAATGAAAAATTGGATCAAACTCTTTATAGAGTAGAGGATGAGGCTGTTGAACCATTTAAATACGTCGGTGTTACAGACTTAAATCCTAACCTGAAATATGTTGGCTATGAATTTTGTATTACAGGTTTAATAAAGCCAGAAGATTATTTTGAAACTTCTAGACAAGTAAAATTTGAATTAATGTCTATATTCCATAAGAATCAAGTGCAAATGCCGGCAGCGAATATGGTTGTTACTACTGAAAGTTTACAGCATATTCATGGTGGACAATCTTTATCGGACAGCTAAAGAAGAATAATTTCAACAAGGGGTGTAGTTTCGCTGCTAAAGTTTGAAAAAATAATAAAATGATTGAGGAAAAAGAGCTGAAGGAATTTAGCTCTTTTTTATTTATAGAATTTAGAAATTTCTTAATGTTATAATTGTAGTTGGTGATGAGAATGAACTTTGAAGAAAAAGAGATGCATCGTTTAGAAGCATTAAAAGAAATTGCTGAATTATTAAATGAAGCAACAAACTTACAGGATATGTTAGAAAAAGTGTTACATACATTGTTACAAGTTATGAATTTACAAACAGGGTGGATATTCTTTATTGATGAAAGTGGGAAGCACAGCATGCTTGTAGACGAAAATTTACCAGAGGCTCTTACTTGGCAAGAGAAGAAGCCGATGTGTGAAGGAAACTGTTGGTGTGTAGAACGTTTTGTGAATGGGAGATTGGAAAAAGCGACTAATATTATTGAATGTAAGCGAATAGAAGATGCAATTGAATGTAATTGGGGAGAGACAGAAGATGTTACACATCATGCGACAATTCCGCTTAGGTCTGGATCAGAAAAATTCGGTCTACTAAATGTGGCTGCCCCTCATAAGACTCATTTTTCAGAGGAAGAGTTAGCGTTATTAGAATCAATTGCATTTCAAATTGGAACGACAATACAACGTATTCAATTAGTTGAGAAAGAACGTAAATATGTTGTGGTAGCGGAAAGAAATCGACTTGCACGTGATTTACATGATTCAGTAAAACAATTGTTATTTTCTATTATGCTAACAGCAAAAGGTACTTTGAATATGACGCAAGATAGAGAATTGCAAGAGATGTTAAGTTATATTGGAGAATTATCACAAGAAGCATTACAAGAGATGACGCTATTAATTTGGCAATTAAGACCTGAAGGATTAGAGAAAGGATTAGCAGAAGCAATTCAAAATTACGGGAAGTTGTTAGGAGTTCAAGTGGAAGTTCGAATTGATGGGATGGTTTCAATTGGGGATGAAATAGAAGAAGTTTTATGGCGTATTAGCCAAGAGGCGCTACATAATTGTAAAAAGCATGCTTCGTGTGAAAAGGTATATGTTCTTTTAAAAATAGAAAATAACCAGTTATATTTTTACATAGAAGATAATGGAATAGGGTTTATACAAGAGCAAGTAAGGGAGTCAGCACTTGGCCTGAAAAGTATGAAGGAACGTATTCAGTTAATGAAGGGATCGTTTCAAATTATAACAGAGCTGAGAAAGGGTACAAAAATAGAAATTCAATTGCCGATTTGAAGGGGAGAATAAGGTTGAAAATTAAATTGCTATTAGTTGAGGATCATCATATCGTTCGAAGAGGACTTGTATTCTTTTTGAAAACGAGAGAAGAATTTGAAATTATTGGGGAAGCGGAAAATGGCGAAGAGGCATTACATTTCGTGCAAAAAGAAAAACCAGATGTCGTACTAATGGATGTATCAATGCCGAAAATGGATGGAATTGAGGCGACAAAACGTCTAAAGCAATACGATGAGACGATAAAGATACTTATATTAAGTAGTTTTTCAGAGCAAGATTATGTTATACCAGCACTTGAAGCTGGAGCAGATGGTTATCAATTAAAAGAAGTACAACCTGAGCAACTTGTCGCTTCTATTATTGCAGTACATCAAGGAAATGCAAATTTTCACCCGAAAGTAACACCTGCATTAATGGGGCGTTCCACAGTAAAGAAGGAAATAGAAAATCCTTTTTCAATGTTAACGAAAAGAGAGCAAGAGGTACTTCGTGAAATTGCGAAAGGAAGAAGCAACAAGGAGATTGCAGCAGAACTTCATATTACAGAACAAACTGTGAAAACACACGTTTCAAACGTTTTAGCTAAATTGGAAGTGGATGATCGTACGCAAGCCGCATTATACGCAGTGAAACATGGGGAGAATTATTCATAAGTATGAATAATTCTGTTATATCGTATGACAGAATACATAGGAGCAATTAAAATTTATAGTAATCCCTAATATAGGTTTTTCTTCTTTCAATAATTAGGTACAATAAAGTGAAACTCTAATCAGTGGGGGACCATCCCCACTGATAATTAGTTAAACTAATCGATTTTTACAGGATAAAGCTACGATGGAAGGGGAGGATATGCTATGCCTGGTACAAGAAGTGGGATTGGAAAGATTCAGGCTTCGTTAAATGGTTTATCACCGAAATTGCGAAGTATTGCCGAACATATTTTGAAACATCCACAAGATGTTGTACATAAATCTATTACAGAATTAGCTGAAGTTACGAATAGTTCCGAAGCTACGATATTCCGCTTATGTAAACACCTTGGTTTGCAAGGTTTTCAAGATTTAAAGATTACATTAGCCCGTGAAATTGTACATACACCAATGCAAAATATTCATGAAGAGGTATCAGCAGAAGATAGTATGGTAACTGTTGCTAAAAAAGTTTTTCATTCGCATATTACAGGACTGCAAGATACTTTACATTTGCTAAATGAAACAGCACTTGAGCAGGCTGTACGAGCCTTGCAAGAAGCAAGTCGAATTGAGTTTTATGGAAATGGTGGCTCTGGTATTATTGCGATGGATGCGTATCATAAGTTTATGAGAACGGGTATTTCTTGTATCGCTCATACTGATTCGCATTTTCAAATTATGGGAGCAGGTTTACTCTCGAAAAATTCAGTTGTTATTGGCATTTCTCACTCTGGTAGCAATAAAGGATTACTTGAAGCATTAGAAGTAGCGAAAGCAAGAGGGGCCAAAATTATTGCGATTACGAGCTATAAGAAATCAGCATTAAGTCAACTTGCTGATATAACGTTATATACATCAACACGTGAGACTGAGTTCCGCACAGAAGCAAGTTCATCACGATTAGCACAGTTAAGCTTATTAGATACTTTGTATGTAGGGTTGTCGTTGCAGCGACAAGAGGAAACGCTAAAAAATTTACAAAGTATACGTGAAACGATTTCGATGAAGCGAATATAAAAAAAGCTCTTCAAATGAAGAGCTTTCAGACTGTAGACAAACTATTTTTGGAGAGTTCAGATGCTAAAAAAATAGTTTGTCTCTTGTTTTATTGATAATTTATCCAATGACATTTATACGTAGTGCTTTCTATATTACAATTTACTATAAGCGAGGAAGGTGTCTTATGAAAATATCCGTTTATGTTGCAAGTGCATTTAGCAAGGATAATAAAGGTGGAAATAAAGCAGGAGTGGTATTTATAGAGAATACATTGACTACTACTCAAAAAATGGAAATAGCCAAACGACTGGGCTATGCGGAAACCGCATTTATATCAGAATCTGAAATTGCTGATTATAAATTTGAGTATTTTACACCAAAAGAAGAAGTTGATTTATGTGGTCATGCCACAATCGGCTCTTTCACGATACTGATGCATTTAAATAAAATTTTCAAGAATCGCTATACGATTGAAACGAACAGCGGTGTTCTTGCTATTACCATAAAAGATGACATTATATTCATGGAACAAAACAAACCGATATTCTATGATGTTGTATCTCCAAACGAGTTCATCGACTGTTTTGACATTAAAGATATAGGCAATAATTACCCAATTCAAATTGTCTCCACGGGCTTAAAAGATATTTTAATTCCTATAAAAAGCGAAACACAATTACATACACTGCAACCTAACTTTGAAAAAATTAAAGAAATCAGCAAGTATTATAATGTTGTCGGGATGCATCTATACACTTTTAATGACAATCGAATTATATGCAGAAATTTTGCTCCACTATACGATATCAATGAAGAAGCAGCGACTGGAACTTCAAACGGTGCATTAGCTTGCTACCTTTATGAACAGCACTACTTGCAAAAAGAAGTTTATGTATTTGAACAAGGTTATTCTTTACACTCGCCTTCTGAAATATTAGTTAAATTAGCAACCAATAGCAAAAATAAAATAGAAAAAGTTTATGTTGGTGGCAAAGGCTATTACTGTGAAACTAAGTGTTTAAATGTAGAAAATATTGAGTGAAGAGCTTTTTTTATCAATGAGAAGTTTGTTAATTTATTTTCTTTTCTTTTCTTTTAGAAATGTATGACTTACTTATAGTCAGTGATAAACTCTCATTTTTTAAAATTTAAAATAAAGACCGATTTGTGTAATAATTCAAGTATTGTTCATAATTTCACAAACTGTTTATGAAGTGTCATGTTATGATGAAGATGTAATGATGATTGAACACTTAAATTTGGTACAATAACTAGCCAAAGTAGTGAGGAAAGTAGTTGTGAGATAAACTCATTAAAACGCTAAAACACTAAAGGGGAGATCACATATGAAAGCGGTAGTGGTTAATAAAAACAGCAAAGCAAACATCGAAGTGATTGAAAAAGAATTACGTCCGTTACGCTCAGGCGAAGCGTTAGTAGATGTAGAGTATTGTGGAGTTTGCCACACTGATTTACACGTTGCGAATCATGATTTTGGTAACACTGATGGCCGTATTCTTGGTCATGAGGGTGTAGGTATTGTTACGAAAATAGCTGATGATGTTACTTCACTAAACATAGGTGATCGTGTAAGTATTGCATGGATGTTCCAATCTTGTGGACGTTGTGAATATTGCGTAACTGGTAGAGAAACATTTTGCCGTGAAGTTAAAAACGCTGGTTATTCAGTAGATGGTGGTATGGCTGAACAATGTATCGTTACAGCTGATTATGCAGTGAAAGTACCAGAAGGATTAGATCCTGCTCAAGCATCATCCATTACATGTGCTGGTGTAACTACATATAAAGCTATTAAAGTATCAGATATTAAACCTGGTCAACCTATTGTAATCTATGGCTGCGGTGGATTAGGTAACTTAGCTATCCAATATGCTAAAAATGTATTTGGTGCAAAGGTAATCGCAGTAGACATTAATGACGACAAATTAGCCTTAGCGAAAGAAGTTGGTGCTGATATGACTATCAATCCAATTTCTCAAGGTCCTGCTGATAAAATTGTTCAGGAGGAGTTTGGTGGCGCTTATGCGGCTGTAGTAACAGCAGTCTCTAAAGTAGCCTTTAACTCAGCAGTTGATGCAGTACGTGCTTGCGGTAAAGTAGTTGCAGTAGGGCTACCAGTAGAAACTATGGATTTAAACATTCCACGACTTGTACTGGATGGAATTGAAGTAGTTGGTTCTCTAGTCGGTACTCGTAAGGACTTAGAAGAGGCATTTATGTTCGGGGCAGAAGGAAAAGTAGTGCCGGTTGTTCAAACTTGTTCTCTAGATAAAGTACAAAATGTATTCGAAGAAATGGAACAAGGTAGAATTCAAGGGCGCATGGTAATTGATTTTAAACAGTATAATTGTAATTGCAAATAATTCACTTTAAATATAAAAAGCATGAGTCTAGCAAAGGACATGTAAAAAAGTTAGACGGCATAAAAAGATGATCCCTGTATTCAATAGGGATCATCTTCTTTATATTCCACTAATACCAATACCAATGCCGATTAACGAGGAATGATTAAAGGTTCACTTTATTTGCAAACGAAAAAGAATCTTTATGTTTAACAAATTTTTTATGATCTGGAACGGTTTGAATTGCTGCAATTTGCGAATCTCTTGCTTTCAGTGCATCTTGAATCCCGATGGTCATAAGCTTAATAAATAGAATCGTAATAAAGAATGAAGCGAGAGTATAAAAAATAATCCACCATGAAAGATTCATTTCATTACGATTTAATCCAATAAGGCCTGCCCAATCATTAGATAGAGAAACAGGTTTGAGCACTCCGTCATAGAGTTCACGCATTTGTATCCCGCCAATTACAATGTTAAGCAACGCTAAATGGATAACGAGTATGAGTGTTTGGACGATATGTTCCATAAATAATACAAATAAGCGGTCAAGTAATAAGACTCGTAAGTGTTTTTTGATAATATGAAAACGGCTAGCACCCAGTAATTGTGAACTTAAGATGTAATCTCGTTTCATAAATTCATCAACTTCTGAGGATATGTATAAAGAAAGTGTAGGTAGAGCGACGAAAATAAGTACGAGTACTTGATAAAACGTAAATGAAACATTTGGATCTACCCCATCAGCATTTGATGTGATTACAATATTAACGGGCGTGATGAGTATGAATGCGATAAATAGAGTTGGAATATAATAAAAAACTTCTGAGCATGACTGGAAAAATCCCTTGAGTTTTGGAGCAAATAAACTTAAGAGGATTCCTATACATGTTCCGCATAAAATTCGAAAGAAGCTAATTGCCACGGCTAATAAAATAGTGAATTTTGCTCCTTCTACAATTTGTAAGAAAACAGACTCTCCAAAACGATCAGATCCAAAAGGTGGAATTAACGATGGCGGAAAGGGAGCCTTTCCAAGTAATTCGTTATTTTCATTGTAAAGTAACTGAGGAGGTTTTGGGATGTTATCTTTAAAGAACCAACTATAAATAAAACTAGCTGAAATAAGTATGAATAAATAAGTAAAGCCGATTAAAAAGCGTTTTGATTTCCAAATAGATTTCATAATGATACTCCTTTCAATTGCTTTTTCCATCTATTCATCATGAATGAGATTATTTGGAAAATGGCGTAAAACGGTAAAATAATCATAACAAGTATGATAAATGCAGCTGGAGGTGAAACAAACGCCTTATTAAATAAAAATTGAATAATGCCTTCCATATTAAAAACAAATTCTAAAATGAATAAATTAGAAAGTAAGAAAACAAAAATCGTTTTTAAATGGTGGAAGAAGTGGATAGATATATTTTTGAATAAATGAATGCATAGTATATAACTTGATGAAAGGCCTTTTCCATATGCAACCTCTACGTAATGTTTTCCTTGTTCTTCTTTTATGTATAACACCATCATCCGAAACATTTGTAATGTAGGTAAGACAGCTAATGATAAAATAGGGAGTAAATAAGCTCGATTTTCATTAAAAGAAATAATAGTGACAGGAGATTCCCCGAATTTCTGAAGTACCCATATGAAAAATATTTGCAAACAAATCATCATCATCATATCAGGGACAGCTTCTAATATGAACACAATTCGGTTTATCCATTTTTTTATATAATCTTTTGCTAAAAAATAAAAAAATGCCATGCTAGATGATAAAAAGAGAGCAAGAAAAAAGGCTGAAAATAATATAGTAAATGAATATAGGTAAGGTTCTAAAACAGTTGGAAATAATGGTGTTTTTTTGAAATGGCCAAACTTCGGGTCGGATCCTATAATCACTAATGATTCAGGGGAGAAGACCTGTTTTAACATGGTAACGATCTGATTAAAAAAATAAATTGGTTGAAAGGTAAATCCTTGTTGAGTGATAAATAAATAAGGTAAATTTAATAATAGTAAGAGTGATAAAAGAATTGATGAAAGCTTAATTGTGAATTGAGATATTGTATTTAACATTAAATCCCTCCGACATCTTTTTACAACATTATACAATAAATTCTATATTATTGTTTTATTTTTCTGAAAAATAAAAATACTGTTGGATTTTATAGTATGCAAGATATATTTACAAGATAAAAAAGTAATAGTAGGGGCCGCGCTCTATTTTTATCAAGACAAAAGGACTAGTGAACTTAAAACAATAAACAAGAGCAAAATGCACAGAATTTTCATTCTGCGGGTAGTTACTTTTCTTGGCTTGATAGCGATATTACGTGACCGCTAAAAATGAATATTGCTTTTCAACTCTTTCTTCATGCAAATGAGTAGAACGTGTGGAGGACTATGTATGTGTTGTTAATGAGAGGAAAGAGTGTATTGCGTAACGAATATAACGTAATTTTACCGCAAGGAGTAGCTAAATTTAGTGCATAAGTGAAATGGAATGAGTAGATTTATTTTTTTGTATGAAAAAAATTTTCTTTTTATAACTTGATAAATGAAAAAATATTTTATATACTAATTCATGTAAACGGTTTACTAAATCGTATTTTGCTAGAAATGAAGGGAAGATTCGCATGGAAACAAGGGGGAGAGTAATCGGGATTGATATCGGTACCACAAGTACGAAAACGGTTGTGTTCACAGAAAAAGGAAAAGTCATTGCATCACATGCAATCGATTACCCAATTATTCAACCGAACGTCGGATGGGCTGAGCAAGATCCTGATGTAATATGTGCCGCTGTATACAAAAGTGTAAGCGTTGCCATTGAAAAGGGTAATGTATTACCAGAAGATATTTCTTCAATCGGTATTAGTACAGCTATGCACGCATTAATTGCAGTAGATGAAAATGGTGCGCCATTAACGCGTTCTATCATTTGGGCAGATAATCGAAGTACGAAGCAATCAGAAAAATTATTACAACAAATGAATGGGCATGAAATTTATAGACGTACAGGTACACCAATTCATCCGATGTCACCACTTTCTAAATTGTTATGGATGAAAGAAGAGGAACCAGAGTTATATACAAGTGCTTATAAATTCATTTCCATTAAAGAGTATGTGATTTACCAATTATTTTCACGCTACGTAGTTGATTATTCGATTGCTTCTGCTACGGGGTTATTTAATTTAGAAACATTAAACTGGGATGAAGATGTTTTAACTATGTTACATATGTCACCAGAACAATTATCAACCCCTGTACCAACTACATATATTTTATCAGGTATGAAGCCAGAATTAGCACAGAAGATGGGGATAAGTGCAGAGACACCAATTGTCATAGGAGCAAGTGATGGGGTTCTTGCAAATGTAGGAGTTGGGGCGATATCGCCGGGTGCGGCTGCAATTACCATTGGAACGAGTGGTGCGGTTCGAACAATCTCATCAAATATAAATACAGATGAGAAAGGGAGAACGTTTTGTTACGCATTAACAGATGAGCACTGGGTAATCGGTGGTCCAACGAATAACGGCGGAATATTACTGAGATGGTTACGTGATGAATTTGGTAGTCCAGAGCAAGAAGTAGCAAGAAAGCTCGGAATTGATCCTTATGATTTATTAATTAAATATGCAGAAAGCGTACCAGCTGGAGCGGATGGGCTATTGTTCTTACCTTTCTTATCTGGAGAACGCGCACCTTACTGGAATGCAAATGCTCGTGGTACATTCTTTGGAATCAATCTTCAACATAAGCGAGAACATTTTATACGTGCAGTGATGGAAGGTGTTTGTATGAGTGTATATTCAGTAGCACTCGCAATTAGAGATTGTACAGGGCCACTTACTGAAATACGAGTTTCAGGAGGGTTTGCGAAATCTGCATTTTGGAGACAAATGTTGTCCGATATGATGGGGAAAGAATTGCTTGTACCTGAAAGTCATGAAGCATCTGCGCTTGGGGCAGCGGCAGTTGCTTTATATGCTGTAGGAAAAATTGATTCTCTTGAAGAGGTAAAGGATTGGATTGATATTGTTCATCACCATGTACCGAATAAAGAAAATACGGCTATATATTTAGAAATGTTTTATATGTATGAACGACTTTACAATCGCTTGAAAGAAGAATTTGATTGTATAGCTGCTTTCCAACGTAAACAATAGGGGGATTGGGAGAAATGGTAGTTGGGATCGTACTAGCGGCAGTTGTCATACTACTTTTACTTATTACGGTAGTAAAATGGCATCCATTTGTCGCATTAATTTTAACAGCAATTGGTGTAGGATTAGCAATGGGAATGCCTTTAATTGGAACTTCACCAAAAGATCCAGGAATTATTGATTCTATTAAACTAGGGCTTGGTAATACGTTAGGATTTTTAGCAATAGTTTTAGCACTAGGAACGATGCTTGGAAAAATGATGGCCGAATCTGGTGGTGCTGAACGTATCGCTAACACATTAATTAATCGTTTTGGGAAGAAACGAGTTCACTGGGCGATGATGTTCGTTGCATTTTTAGTAGGGATTCCGGTATTTTTCCAAGTTGGATTTGTACTATTAATTCCGTTAGTATTTACAATTGCGTTAGAAACTGGGGTATCGCTTATTACAATTGGTATTCCGCTAGTAGCAGGACTGTCAGTCGTACACGGACTTGTTCCACCGCACCCAGCGGCAATGGCGGCAGTTGGTATTTTTAAAGCAGATGTAGGGAAGACAATTTTATATGCATTAATTGTCGGACTTCCAACTGCAATCATATCAGGTCCACTTTACGGGAAATGGATTGGAGCTCGTATACATAAGGAAGTACCGTTAGATATAGCGGAGCAATTTGTTGAAAAAGATAATAAAAAAGAGCTTCCTAGCTTTGGGAATACATTGTTTACAATTTTACTTCCAGTATTTCTTATGCTTGGTGCATCAATAGCGGAAGTTGCATTAAATAAAACGAGTCAACTAGCACAAGTATTACACTTTACTGGAGATCCGATTGTGGCTTTATTAATTGCAACTATTTACTCTTTCTTTAGTCTTGGATATGCAAAAGGTTTCTCAAAAGATAAAGTATTACAATTTACAAATGATTGCCTTGGGCCAATTGCAAACATATTGTTAGTGATTGGTGCAGGCGGCGCATTTAATAAAGTACTATTAGATTCTGGAATTGGAACGACAATTGCAGATATGGCGAAAGAATCGCATATTTCACCGATATTATTAGGGTGGGGAATTGCGGCACTAATCCGAATCGCAACTGGATCGGCAACTGTTTCTATGATGACAGCAGCTGGTATTGTTGCACCGATTGCAGCAAGTACACCAGGTGTAAATGTTGAATTATTAGCACTTGCAACAGGTGCAGGATCATTAATTTTATCACACGTGAATGATTCAGGATTTTGGATGATTAAAGAGTATTTCGGAATGACTGTGAAAGAAACATTATTAACATGGACTGCAATGGAGACTATATTATCTGTAGTAGCACTTGGGCTAATTTCGATATTAAATATATTTGTATAGAATAGGAGATTGATTAATATGAAACTAGGTTTAATTGGATTAGGAAAAATGGGATTCCCATTAGCTGAACACTTACATGAAGACAAGCATGAAGTAGTTGTATACGATGTAAATAAAGAGCTTGTTGAAAAGGCAGGAAAACTAGGAATTACTGCACGTCATACATTAAAAGAAATGATCGCTGAACTAGAAGCTCCTCGTACAATTTGGGTAATGGTGCCTGCAGGAGAAGTTGTAGAGTCAGTACTAAAAGATGTATATCCGTTATTAGATGAAGGTGATATCGTTATTGAAGGCGGAAATTCATTCTATAAAGATACGTTACGCCGTGCTGAAGAAGCAAAAAGCTTCGGATTACATTATGTAGATATCGGTACATCAGGCGGTGTAGAAGGAGCTAGATACGGTGCTTGCTTAATGGTTGGTGGAGAAAAAGAAATTTACGACCAATTAGAACCTTTATTTAAAGATTTAGCAGTAGAAAATGGCTATTCTTATGCTGGCCGTGTTGGTAGTGGTCATTTCTTAAAAATGGTTCATAACGGTATTGAGTACGGCATGATGCAAGCAATCGCTGAAGGATTTGAAGTACTAGATAAGAGTGACTTTGATTTCAATTATGAAGATGTTGCAAAAGTATGGGCGAACGGATCAGTTATCCGTGGTTGGTTAATGGACTTAACTGAAAAAGCATTTGCAGAAGATCCAAAACTAGATGGCATTAAAGGTGTAATGAACTCTTCAGGAGAAGGAAAATGGACTGTTGAAACTGCACTTGAACTTCAAGCTGCAGCACCAGTTATCGCTATGTCATTATTTATGCGCTATCGTTCTCAGGAAGATGATACATTCCATGGAAAAGTAGTTTCAGCACTACGTAATCAGTTCGGTGGACATGAAGTTGTAAAAAAATAAGGATGTTTTTGAAAAGAAACTTGTGCATAAGCGCAAGTTTCTTTTTTATAGTTTAAGAAATTACTAATTTAAAAATACCAATCAATCATCGTTTTTTTGTCACAAATGACAGCTTCAACATTCATTGATTGAACAATATATTCTATATTTTCTTCTTTAGCTAATAATAAAGTTATAAAGGAATCAAATATACTCATAAACGCATACTCATTGTCTTCGCCAGTAATAATTAACTCATTATTGCTAATGTCCCAAATATCTAATGGAGTAGTATTATTTACCTTTAATAATCCGTTTGTATCAAGAATTGGTTCAGAGAAATATAGATTTTTTGCACCTTTAGAACCGAGGAGTTTAAGTAATTTATGTAATAAAAATATAGACGTATAATCTTCTGTTGGATAATAAAGATCTTTTTTAAAGTTTGAATGTAGCTTTTCAGCTAAATCCTCTCTTTTATATTCTTCTGTAAAGGCACTAATGGAAGTCAACATGGCCATTGCTAATTCTGCGTATGAATGTAATCCACTATAAGACATCATTTCCTTTCAAGAAACGGATTTCCCATTATGAATGATTTCTTCAGCGCTAGGATAGATGTGCTCATATGGGCTTTTTCTCACGGACTTTTCCCATCCTAAAGGCATTTGGACAAAAGGATGTAGCAATATAGCTGCAGATTTAAAGTTGCTTGGTAGTTGTTCTAAAATTGTTGATTTGTCATCTAGCCAAATGTAATCCAACAAAATATAACCTCCTCTTAGACTTTGAAATGTACGGATTCCCATATTATATTTTTTTGTATTGATTGTATCAAATATAAAGCGAAGTATGAAATATGTCCCAACATAAAAGTAAGAATAAATAAAATGAAGTTTTCATAAATAGTAAAAGGGTGCTTATGTCATCAGTATAGCTAAGAAATGTTGTTACATATAAGAAGAGAGTGTTAATAAAATATGAGGTGGTTAAATGGGAAATGAGCAAGTGAAGTCTGTAAAGGAAGAAAAAAAGTTATGTCTTTGTATGATCGTCAAAAATGAGTCTAGAATTATGGAAAGATGTTTAAATGCAACAAAATCAATTGTAGATTTTGTTTCTATTTGTGATACTGGATCGACGGATAATACGCCTGAAATTATTGAAAATTGGTGTAAGGAAAATAAGATACCTGGAACGGTTCATCATGAGCCGTTTAAAAACTTTGGTTATAACAGAAGCTTAGCTGTTTCATTAGCGCAAAAAACATATCCAGAAGCGGATTATTTATTAATATTAGATGCAGATATGATTTTAGAGGTTGATCCGAATTTCGATAAAAAGAGCTTAACGGAAGATCATTATCTTACATTGCAATATGATGTTCATATTAAATATTGGCTTACACGTCTTTTGAAAGCTTCTTTACCATGGAAATCTGTCGGTGTTACTCATGAGTATTGGGATATAGATCGTTCAAAAGTTGGAGTGAATTACAATACGAGGGTAGATCGGTTAGAGACTCTTGTCGTGAATGACCCTGGAGATGGCGGGAGTAAAGCTGATAAATTTGAAAGAGATGAGAGGTTGTTATTACAAGGAATAAACGACCCAGAAACAACGCCGGATTTGCATATAAGATATTTATTTTATTTAGCGCAGACTTATTTTCATTTAAGTCAATTTGAAGATTCGATTAAATGGTATAAAAAGCGAGTGGAAGCAGGGGGATGGGTTGAAGAGGTATTCTATTCGTTATTGCGAATAGGATTTTGTTATGAGCAGTTAGCAAATCGTTCAGCAAATAAACAAAATGAAGTGACAGATGCTGATGAAAAAGAGAATGTTAAAGGGCAAGAAGAGCAATATTTAGCATTAGCTGTTTTTTATTTTCAAAAAGCGTGGGAATATAGACCAACTCGGGCTGAACCATTATATCAACTTGCAAGGTTGTATCGATTACGATCTCAAAACAATATTGCTTTGATGTATGCTCTGCAAGGGAAGGAAATTCCTTTTCCAAAGGATGATCTTCTATTTGTAGATTATCATGTGTATGATTACTTATTTGATTATGAAATTTCTATTAGTGCTTTCTATATACCTCATAAAAAACATTTAGGGGCCGTGTCGCAAAAGTATTTGGAATCGATTAAAGAAGAGATTCCATTTCATATAGCAAATGTAGTAGAGAATAATGCGAAATTTTATTAAATACATTTTCGGTTAAAGGAGTAGTGGAGTAATCATGGAATTAATGCGATGGGCGATTGAACTAGGAGAATCGGTGCATGGAAATACGTATGAAGAATTGATGCCACTACTAGACTATTATTATGATCGTGATCATTTAAAAGCGTATTGTATCGCAAATCTTCTTTTAAACATGGATGTATTAGATGAGGACCGGGAAAGAATCGAATTAAGGAGATGCATCGCTGCTTATTATGCTGGATTATATAAAGTAGCAAGAAAACATGCAAATGAGTTGGTACTTAAACATCCGGATGTAGATTTATATAAAAATAATTTGAAATTAATGGAAGCTTATTTGAATAAAGAATATGATTATTGTCTTTTTATATGCCCAAAGACATACGGTAGTTTCATAGATGTTGCGCGAGCTTTAAAGTGGCGGTTGGAGCAGGAGGGAAATACAGTAATTATATCAGAAACAATACTGGAAAATGTAAAGAATACAGTTGTTTTTGGAGCACATACATACGCATATAACCCGAATCTTCTTCCGAAAGATGCAATTATTTATAATTTAGAACAGCTATACGAAGGAAGTCCATATGCGCACCCCCTTTATTTAATATTATTAAAAGATAGAGTGATTTGGGATTATAGTAAACAAAATATAGAATGGCTAAAACAAAAAGGGGTAGGAAAAGAAATAAAACATGTAGAAATGAGCTATGCTCCAACTTTGGAAATAAAAAAAGATGCATTTGAAGATGAGATTACTGAAGATATTGATATTCTGTTTATAGGTGCTCTTAATCCGAGGCGGCAAGCTATTTTTGATCATCTAAAAGCGATTGCCCCGAATTTAAATATAGTTTTTAAAAATAATGCGTGGGGAATTGTTAGAAATGAATTGATTGCTAGAGCTAAAATTATATTAAATATTCATTTTTACTTATCAGGAATTCTTGAAACACCTCGCGTGTCTTATGCAGTCGCAAATAAGAAATTTATTATTTCCGAAAATAGTAATCCAGAAGATGAGGTAGAGTGGCCGGGAATTGTATTTACTCCGTACGAAAAAATAATTGAAAACGTAATGAAATATATAGAATTACCAGAAGAACGGAAAAAATTAGCAGGAAAAGCATATAATCATTTTGAAGTAAATGAAAGTTTAGGTACATTGAGTCTGAGAGATGAAACAAAGTAATTGTGCGAAACTCATACGAAAGTATGAGTTCTTTTTTGTTTATCATACTATTTTATGAAACAAGTTAACTCTTTATATTGTGTTTTGTATAGAAATTTCTGATAATATATAAGTAGAACTTGAAAACAAAGGGGAGAAATAATCATGAAACTAGTCGTTATTAACGGTACACCAAGAAAATTTGGTAGAACTCGCGTGGTGGCAAAATATATTGCGGATCAATTTGAAGGGGAATTATATGATTTAGCAATTGAGGAGTTACCTTTATACAATGGAGAAGAGTCACAACGTGATTTAGAGGCAGTAAAAAAATTGAAAATGTTAGTGAAAGCTGCGGATGGGGTTGTATTATGTACACCAGAATATCATAATGCGATGAGCGGTGCGCTGAAAAACTCTTTAGATTACTTAAGTAGTAGTGAATTTATTCATAAACCAGTTGCGTTGTTAGCGGTTGCTGGTGGCGGTAAAGGTGGAATAAATGCATTAAACAGCATGCGAACGGTCGCTAGAGGTGTTTATGCAAATGCCATTCCAAAACAAGTTGTGCTTGATGGATTACATGTGCAAGATGGTGAACTTGGGGAAGATGCCAAACCATTAATTCATGATGTAGTTAAAGAATTAAAAGCATATATGAGCGTATATAAAGAGGTGAAAAAGCAACTAGGAGTGGAGTGATATGTCCTCACTTTATCATGATTCTCGCTTGTATTACATTCTAGGGGCCAATAGTCTATCTGCTATTGGTTCCGGAATTGTTATGATAACGATTCCGTGGCTGTTAATTAAAGAGAGTGGAGGAGAGACAACGTTTGGTTATGTTTCTATCATTGCAACCCTCATTATGTTTTTATTAACACCATTCATTGGGCAAAGTATTGATCGTTTTTCAAGAAAATCTTTATTGCTATGTAACGAAGGAATCGGAATTGCCGTAATTGGAATAATGGTTATATGGGGATTTGCGGGGCAACCTTATCATTCTATTCACTATATTCTTATTTATATAGCCGGATCATTCTACTATTTATTATTTTATCCTACAATATTTGCGTTCAACCAAGAGATATTTCAAGCGGAACATTATAAAAGTTTAAGTGGAACGATGGAAATACAAGGACAGTTAACACAAGTTATTTCTGGAGCGGCCGCGAGCTTCTTAATTGAAATTGTATCTTTGAAGTGGATTTTGTTAGTAGACATGTTAACTTTTGCTGGAGCATTTTTTCTTTTCTTATGTATACCGTACGTAAAGAAAAAAGAAGTGAAAAGAAAAATAACATTTAAGAAGCAATTATTTAAAGGAATTCACTTTATGAAAAAACGTCCTAAGCTCTTTTGGTTCTTACTGGCCACTTATATGCCGTTTATAGGTGTTATGATGGCAAATTATTTAATACCAGTTTATATTTCGGATATACTTAAAGCCAATGCCTCTGTATACGCAATAGAGGGGATGATGTACGGTGTTGGAGCGGTTGTTGCAGGAATCTGTATTCCACTCATAATGAAATATGTAAAAACAGAAGTTTCAATCGTTATGACGATGTTCATTTATGTAATTTCAATTACCGTAATGATTATTGAACCTTCCGTAATTTTCTTATATGGACTTGCAATTTTTCATGCAGTTGGAAATGCGGGTACAAGAGTGGCGAGAAATGTATTGATGATGGAGGAAATTCCAAACGAAGTAATGGGACGTGTAGACAGCTTATTTCGCCTAATTGGTACTGGAATACGAATTGTATTATTAATGCTGTTTACAGCGGGTGTATCTAAAGCCGGAGTAATGCTTCCGTTTTACGTATTAAGCTGCATATTGATCTTCTCATTAGGAATCGCTATTTATTATGTACTATCACAACGTAAAGTAGCGGCGAATGTTTCTAATAAATCAATCGTTTAAAAAAACACTTCTGCCGCCCTTTCTTTTTCTGTATAATAAAAAGAAAGGGAGTGCAAACTTATTTATGAACAAATGGATCTTTCTTATCATTTTATTATTACCGCCACTATATATCATTTATATGACGTTTAGAATGAACAAAGTTGCTCGTGAAAAGTTGAGCTATCACTCTCCGTACGTTCTTATACTGGGTGCAAAGTTATTTGGAGATAGACCGTCTTTATCTCTTCAAAATCGTTTGGATGTAGCGTTGGAGTATTTATTTTCCCATCCTGAATCGAAAGTAATTGTTTCAGGTGGTCAAGGAGAAGATGAAGATATACCGGAAGCTCACAGCATGAGAAACTATTTAATGGTACACGGTATAGATGAGAGTCGTATTTTAATAGAAGATCAATCTACAAATACGTATGAAAACTTAAAGTTTAGTATGGATTTATATAATGTGAAACATGCAGTAGTTGTAAGTAATACGTATCATTTATATCGAACGAAAATAATTGCAAAGCGTTTAGGCATGAAGATGGAGGCACTAGCTGCTGAAACGCCAATGCGTTCTAAGAGAAAAATGTATGTTCGCGAATATGCTGCTATTATGAAAACAATATTGTTCGACCGTTAGAGCTCAAATGCGAGCTCTTTTTTAATTTAAAAGCGTATCATTTGAAATGAATGCCATATTCCATCAAAATAAAGGAAACAACAGTAAAGGAGTTGTGTTTGTGATTCAATTTAATCATGTGTCAAAATCGTATGAAGATGGCACGAAAGCAGTGGATTCATTGCATTTAGAAATTAAAAAGGGAGAATTTTTCGTTCTCATCGGTCCGAGTGGTTGCGGGAAAACAACGACAATGAAGATGATTAATCGTTTAATCGAAACGACTGAAGGATCGATTTTAATCGATGGAAAAGATATTCAACAATATAATATAAACGAATTACGTTGGGATATAGGATATGTGTTGCAACAGATTGCATTGTTTCCTCATATGACAATCGCTGAAAATATTGCAGTTGTTCCTGAAATGAGGCAATTTAGCAAAAAGGAAATAAAAGCACGCGTCGATGACTTGTTACATATGGTTGGATTAGATCCGGATATATATCGAGATCGTATGCCTGATGAATTGTCAGGAGGACAAAAACAACGTGTCGGTGTCGTGCGAGCATTAGCCGCAAACCCGAAAATCGTTCTTATGGATGAACCATTTAGTGCGTTAGATCCATTAAGTAGGGAACAGCTTCAGAAGGATATTGTACAGTTGCAAAAAAAGATTCAAAAAACAATCGTGTTCGTAACACATGATATGCAAGAAGCATTATCACTTGGAGATCGCATTTGTATTATGAAAGAAGGAAAAGTTGTTCAACTAGATACACCAGAAGGAATTATACATAATCCGAAAAATGAATTTGTAGAGGAGTTCATTGGAAATCGTGGACGAACTTGGTATGAGGAGAAAAGTGTAGCAGATGTATTGCCGCTTGATCAAAGTGTGCAATTAGAAGGGCAGGCACTATCATTACATTCTTCTTTACAAGAAGCGTTAGTTCGTGTGCGTGATGAGGAGATCGTTCCAGTTGAAGAAAACGGTCAATATATTGGAGCGTTAACAAGTCGTCATATCGTCAATTACATTGTTGAACAAATGAAGGAAAGAGGCTAAACAGTGACTAATTTTATACAAACGTTCCAAGAACGAAAAATAGAATTACTAACTGCATTAAGTGAGCATTTACAAATATCGCTTATTTCATTATTTTTTGCAGTAATTATAGCGGTGCCACTTGGCATTTTATTAACAAGAAAAGAACGAATGGCTGAATTTATAATAGGAACTTCTGCAGTAATGCAGACAGTGCCATCACTTGCATTACTCGGACTATTAATTCCGTTAGTAGGAATCGGAAAACTTCCAGCGATTATTGCATTAGTTGTGTATGCACTATTACCTATTTTACGAAATACATATACAGGAATAAGGGAATTAGATGAATCTCTAATAGAAGCCGCGAAAGCTATGGGGATGAATAGTTGGAGAAGATTGTGGAAGGTAGAACTTCCTCTTGCATTGCCTATCATTATGGCCGGTATTCGTACAGCGATGGTATTAATTGTTGGAACGGCTACATTAGCAGCTCTCATTGGTGCTGGTGGGCTCGGTAAGCTTATATTATTAGGCATAGATCGAAATGATCATGCACTTATCATTTTAGGGGCCGTACCAGCCGCGTTACTCGCTTTATTCTTTGATATAGTACTTCGCATACTTGAACGACCGAAACGCTCTTCTAAGCGTGTTATATTGACGATATGTATTGTTTGTATAATGATTGCTTCTCCATTTCTTTGGAGTACAGAAAAGAAAGATATTGTTATTGCGGGCAAACTTGGATCAGAACCTGAAATTTTAATTCAAATGTATAAGCAGCTTATTGAACAAGATACCGATTTAAACGTACAATTAAAACCAGGTCTTGGAAAAACAGCATTTGTATTTGAAGCGTTGAAATCCGGGGAAGTAGATATATACCCAGAATTTTCAGGAACAGCTTTATCTACTTTCGTGAAAGAAGAACCAAAGAGCACAAATCGTGATGAAGTATATGATCAGGCTCGCATTGGAATGGAAAAGAAATATAATATGGTTATGTTGAAGCCAATGGAGTATAACAATACATATGCACTAGCCATGCCGAAAAAAATAGCAGATCAAAAGAATATAAATACAATTTCTGATTTAGGGAATGTTGTGCAGGAAGCCAAAGTAGGGTTTACATTGGAATTTGCTGATCGTGAAGATGGTTATAAAGGAATGCAAAAATTATATAACTATAAGTTCTCGAATGTTAAAACGATGGAGCCGAAGCTGCGTTATAGCGCAATTCAATCTGGAGATGTTAACGTAATTGATGCATATTCAACAGATAGTGAATTGGAGCAATACGGACTGAAAGTGTTAAAAGATGATAAAGGGTTATTCCCACCTTATCAAGGAGCGCCATTATTAAGAAAAGAAACGTTACAGAAATATCCTGAACTTGAAAAGGTATTAAATAAATTATCTGGAAAGATTACAGATGAAGAAATGCGAAAAATGAATTATGAAGTTAACGTAAATGGTAAAAGTAGTGAAGAAGTCGCAAAACAATTTTTAGAAAAAGAGAATTTACTTCGTTAAATTTACAAGAAATATACAAATTTATATGTTTTAAATGACCGTTCATTACAAAATGAGCGGTTTTTTTTGTGCATACTTATACATTTTTTCAAAAAAGTATTCCATTTTTGTTCATTTTCTTTTAGAATAAGTAATGTTTTCCTGAAAAAATATAAGAGAAACGTCTATTAGAGAAAAAGGTGACTTTAATAGTTGAACGAACATAACACCTAGAATGACAGATGGGGTGGTACAAATAGAAAAGAAGTTAGGATTTTTTCCGTTAATCGCATTAGTGGTTGGAACAATGGTTGGTGGCGGTGTTTTTAGTTTACCGCATGATTTAGCAGTAGGAGCAAACAGTGGTGCAATAATAATTGGCTGGTGTATTACAGCGATGGGAATGATTCCACTTGCGCTCGTATATCAAACGTTAGCAAGACAAAAACCGGAACTTGAAGGTGGAATTTATAGTTATGCACGTGCTGGTTTCGGTGAATATATTGGATTTAATAGTGCTTGGGGATATTGGCTAGCAGGAATCTTAGGTAATGTCGCAACAATTATGTTACTGTTTAGTACATTAGGTTATTTCTTTCCAATTTTCAAAGGAGGAAATAATGTTGCATCTATCGTTGGGGCATCACTTTTATTATGGACACTTCATTTTCTAATTTTATTTGGAATCCGTGAAGCTTCTATTATGAATGTTATCGCAACAATAGGGAAGTTAGTTCCAATCGTTTTATTTATTGTTGTAATGGTAACAGCCTTTCGCTGGGACACATTTACACATGATTTTTGGGGAGAAGGAACCTTCTCACTTTCCGCTATACTTGGTCAAGTGAAAAATACAATGCTTGTAACACTTTGGGTTTTCATTGGAGTTGAAGGAGCGGTTGTATTATCCGGAAGAGCGAAGAATAGCCGAGATGTTGGTAAGGCAACAGTAATGGGACTTATTTTAGTAATGTCCATATATATTTTAATTTCTGTTCTGTCAATGGGAGCGATGACAAGAAGCGAACTTTCTGTGCTAGAAACTCCGTCAATGGGACATGTATTAGAGCATGTTGTTGGTTCATGGGGTGCAGTTGCGATTAACATTGGGTTAGTTGCTTCACTTGTCGGTACATTAATTGGCTGGTTTTTACTTGTTTCTGAAATTTCTCATGTAGCCGGAAAAGATGGCGTATTTCCGAAAGTCTTTACGAAGACAAATAAAAAGCAAACACCGCACATGGCATTATGGATTTCAAATGGTGTTGCCCAAATTATATTTATCATCGTTCTGTTTTCAGAATCAACATATCAAATTATGTATTTCATTGCATCAACATCAATTTTATTACCATATTTATTATCAGCATTATTCCAATTTAAATTAGTCATTACAAACGAGCTAAAAGACGCTAAATTAAAAAATGGAGCGTTAGCTTTAATTGCTTCTATTTACTCTGTATGGCTTCTTTATGCAGCTGGTTTAAAGAATTTACTACTAGTTTCAATTGTGTATGGAATTGGAATTATTGTTTACACGTTTGCAAGAAAAGAACAAGGGAACCGTTGCTTTGCAGGTGCAGAGAAATATGTGATGTGGGCAATTATTATTGCGGCTATCACATCACTGTATATGTTATTAACTGGAAATATAAAAATGTAAAAAGTCCTTTTCATTTAAAGGGCTTTTTTCTTTGTTTAGAGAATATTTACTACATAAGATATTCAGGAGGGATGAGAATGGAAGAAAAAGAACAGTTGTCTAGAATAATTGATTTAGCTAGTGAGTTAAGGAAAGTATTAGTGCAAGAATCTTTTTTTAATCATCATCCTGAACTGAGAGGAGTCATTGAGAATTTAGCAAGTTCTGTTGAAAATTTGGCGGAATTGCAAAAAAGTAAAGATGAAAACGCTGAAGATCGATTACGTTACGTACTTGCTAAAATGAAAATTGCTCATAATGCAATTTTACAAGAGAAAAAAGCATTTCCTTCTCATTAATATACGTTTTAATTTTGAACCTGGCGGATAACGTCAGGTTTTTTATTTCTAGTTTTTCGTTTCTTTCATACACTAAGAATAGTATGAAAAAAGAAGGTGACTAAGGTGAAATTACATAAAGCTCTTCAGCCAAGTTTTATAAAACGAATGTACTATATGAGATTTTTAGGGAAATTTACAAAAGCTGAAAAAGAGAAGAGTGGAGAGAATTTCTTTGTACAATGCTTATCGCCAATACCATTCACTTTACAGGAACAATTTGCAAATGAACCCTATGTATTTGAAGGATTATGTAGTAATAAAAAGAATGAAAAAATCTTTTTGGAATTAAAGAAGAGGAAATTAGAAAAGCAATTAGTGATGTTTCGTCTTTATTATGAAAGAGGAAATGTATACGTGGAGTTAATATGTACAGAAGAACCGAAAGAAATAGCAAGCAGCTATAAAATGATTCCGGCACCTAAAGTTACAAATAATAAAAAAAGAGAATCTTTAGAACGAAAACTTAGCAACGGTTATTTATCATTCCTAATGCCTAAATTTCCGAAGGACTTTGAGCCTCCCGAATTATTGTGGCACGATGGAAGACTGTATGGAAACATATCCTTAAAGTCATCAATTAGCTCAATCGCATATTTTGAACAGAAACGTGAATGTAAATATATAAACTGCAGTGACTGGACGAAGTATGTAGAAATAGCGGTAGAAGATCAATTATATTTTGTAAGTGATCATGTGTATGAGCAATTAAAAAAACGAATGCATGAAGAAGGTAAGCTAGTTGAAGTAGAGGATATAAAAGTGCAAAAAGATGAATGGGAATGGGATGAGCGTGAATCGTCCTTTTTACAGTATGTACAAAGTATGGTGCATAATAAAGGGCTATATTTGGATGCAACGGATATTTATAATTTCCATATAAGTGTAAAAACAAATATGTTAACGATTCTTGGTGGTATACCGGGCGTTGGGAAATCACGTTTTGTGCAAACTTATGCAGAAGCATTAGGATTACAGTATGGGGAAGAATTGGTTTGGATTCCAATTTCACCATCGTATCAAGAACCACATGATTTACTTGGTTACCTTCATCCAAATGGTACTTTTATTGAAAGTGAAACGAAGTTAGTTAGGACGTTAATGAAGGCGAAAGAAAATCCCAATCAACTGTATATAATCGTTTTTGATGAAATGAACATGTCACATATTGAGCATTGGTTTACTCCATTTTTATCTGTTCTTCAACTTGAAACAAAAAATCGTATTTTAAACTTGTATGAGGGTGTTCAGGACATTGAGAATTCAATTCCATCAACAATTGAAATTGGAGAAAATATTATATTTGTAGGTACTGTGAATTTTGATGAAACAACGAAAGAGCTCTCCGATCGATTATTAGACCGAACGAACTTAATAACGTTACAAAAAATTCCGTTTTGTGAGATGGGCATGGAACTGGGGAAAGTCGTATTACACCCACCTTTGAAAGTAACAGCGGGAGAATTTCGGATAAATTGGATGAGAAATAAAGCGATGATTGAAGTGTTTTCTGAAGAAGAATTAGAGCTATTAGATAAGTTGCATGTCGTATTGTCATCACATGATGCGTCTAAGGGAATTTCTTTCCGATGTGCAAACGCAATTGCGACTTATTTGCAAAATATACCGTTCCAAAATAACCATACCTATATGATCAGTAGAGAAGAAGGGTTTGATTTACAAATAAAGCAGCGTGTATTGACGAAAATCAGAGGGACCGAAATGATGGTTGGTTCTTTACTTTCTGAAGAAGCAAAAAGGGGAGCGACCTTAGTACCTCTTTTGCAATCTGCACTTGCAAACAGAGTATCTACATTTGAACACTCTTTAGCATATATACGAGAAAAACGTAGGGAACTGGAGCTGTATGGATATGCAAAATGAAGGGCGTTACGAAACAAAAATCGTTGATACGAATGAAACGCTCCCTTTTGTATTAAAGTTAATCATTGGAAATGAGGGGAAAGGAGATTATATTTTATTAAATCGTCTTTGTACATCTACTACAGCATTAGTTCAATGCATTTATAAAGTACAAGAATTAAAACCGATTAGATTGCAGTACAATTATGAAATCCCAATGAATATTACTTTTATATGGAATAAAGTATATGAGGGACAGAAAAATATAAAAGAGGCTCAATATGAAATAAATGAAAAAAAACAAAGAGTATTAATATATGAACATGGGAAAACAGAATTCTTTTATCCATGGCGCTGTGGTTTATACCATTTTGAAGTTCGTATAGAAGATACAACGTATTATGGTGCTTTTCAAATCGTACCGAAAAACTTTTTTGATGATCAATTTGAAATGATTCAAGACTATGTGAAGTCAATTTTAAATGAGTTGATTTTGGATAGAGGTTATTATAAAAAGACTTTCTCTGCACTTAGCGATATTGAGGATTCTTCTTATTTAGTGTTGCTTAGAAAGTTACCCCAAAAAATGAAGATGATAAAGCAAATCTTTAAGAAAATAGAATCAAGCTCAAAATTTATAAATGTATATAAATGGGAAGGAAAAGAGAGAAAGCCAACAAGAAAAGGAACCATAGTGGCAGAAAGAAAACCTTATGCAAAACATTATAATCGTAAGTTTATAGAACAAAAAAATAGTAAGGAAAATGCATTTCTTAAATATAAATCGATGCAATTTTATCACTATTTAATTGAAGCTAAAAGTTTTTTACGTCAAACAATTGAAATATTAGAAAGAGAAAAAAAGAAAAAATCAGAAGAGTTTCAAGCCGTAAAAACAATTATACAAACAATTGAGCGTAATGGATCAGTAACCGATAGAGAGAAGCAAAAATATAAAAATATACATTTACTAAAAGAAGCCGATTTACGAAAGAGCTCAATGAAAATACAAGAATATAAAATATTGGCGCACATTGTTCATGAAAATGTACAATACTTTCAAATGTTAATGCACTCCTCGTTTTGGAGGGAAGTTACTGAAACAAGTAACATGAACTTACATGATCTACCGATACCACATCAACAATTACTACATCATTTAGAAGTACTCCCGCAGTATACGGATCAATCTCCATCGTTATTATTTGTTTATAAGCCAACGTTTTTAGTGTATGAATATTACGCTTTTTTTATCGTTATTTCAATTTTAGAGCAAATTGGTTTTGAGGCTAGAAATTCCATTCGTGAACAAATACAAGAACATTTTTATGTAGATGGATTACAAGATGGAACGACAGTAGTTTTACAACGAGATGATTTAAAGGTGCATGTCGCATTTAATGACTTAATTGAAACACATCCTCTTATTGCATTAAATAAAGGGAGTAATTTTTACAATGGTGAGGATACGAAGAAGCCAGATATTCGCTTAGACTGTTATGTAAAAGAAGATGGGAAATACGTATATAAATCTTCTATTATTATTGAAGTGAAGTATAGTCCAATGTACAATATTTTTCAGCACGTCGGAAATACGAAAGCAACTGAGCAAATGTATAAGTATTGGTCTATAAAGTATGTAGAAGAACAGGATGGAAAGCGAGTCTATTATCGAAGGTCAATTTATGAAGTCATTTGTGTATATCCAGGAAGCCATATGCATAGTAAAAAAATTGAGTCTGGATGTGGTGTTTTCTTACAGTTATATCCATATAAGACGAAACAAGGGGAAGAGAAATTAGCTGGAAAACATGGGATGGTACAAATTTTTGAAAAGTGGTTAAAAAGCATTGAGAAGTAAAAGAAATCCTTTTTCATAAAGGATTTTTTTAGATTAAGAAGAATTATATGCTGTATGGAAAGAAACATATTGTAAGTTAGATTTGAAAAGTGATACGAATGTGTTATTAAAAGGAATGTGAGCGCGGGATAAAAGTCGATTAAATTGGAATCTAATTCATTTTGCAGAATATAATAAGTAATAAATATTTTTAGTTGCATACGAAGATTTGTTCTTATATGATAGATAGTGAAAGCGTTATCAAAAACAGAGCGACGATGGGAAAGGCGGTTAAATATGTTCCAGCGTGTTCAAACAAAGGAAGAACATTTTGGGTTCGAGCAACTATGGGGAGATTTTTGTGAAGAAAGAAACTTAATGTTCGTAGAACGTAATTTAAATCCATCACGATTTTTATTAATAGAAGATGAACATCCTATTGGTACAGTAGAATGTATTAAGTATACGGTACCTGAACAATCAAATTCTGAGTTTTTCTATCCGTTTTCTAAAAATGATTTAGTAAAAGATTTGAAGAATGTGTATGAAATAGGCAAGTTAAGTATTTCGAAAACGTCTCGTGGGAGAGGACATTTCAAAAGGCTAACAGCTATTTTATTTATACATGCGTTAGAAACAAAAGCTGAATGGTACATTGCAGCAGTAACAAAAAGAATGTATATGTATTTACTTACACTCGGTTTTCCAATTGAACCGATAGATAATCCATTTCAGTTTCATGATACTTTACAAGGTGTACCAGTAAGAATTCATGCTCGAAAAGGGGTTACGCATTTGTATTCTTTAAAAGAATTTCGTGATGTGATTCAAGGGAATGCTCATGCACAGGCATTAATTGCAGAATACAGTAAAAATATTATGTTAACGAAATAAAACGAAGTGAATATGTATAATAAAGAGAATAATATTTTTATAAGATATAACTCTTCATTAAAAAAGACCCTTATTATTTTAATAAGGGTCTAAAAATTATAATCCAAATATACTAAAAATCATTTTGCGGCGCTTCGGTTTCTTTTCTCGTTCGTATGTTGGTTTTGAATCAGGAGTAATATAAATGGGTTCTTCTTTCGTTAGGGCAGCTTCTAATTTTTGAATTCGTTCTAACATTTCCTCCATTTCACGACGGTGTTGTAAAAGTTGGTACGTGACGACATCATTTGCTTTATCTTGCATTTGTTCTTCCATTCGATCGAGTCTTCTCGTCATAGTGTTTAATTGATCAGCTAATTGTTCAAAATCATTCGATGATATGTTTTGAACAATTGTATTGACTTGAGTTTTTAATTCTTCAACCTCATTTGAGGAAGTCTTTTGAGTAGGTTGAGGATTTTGAGACTGTTCTATTTGAAATAGATGGTGTTCTAACATTTGATCGACATCATCTTGTGTGAAAATAAAGTGGCCATATTTGTTTTTTTCTATCGTAAGATTTAATTGTTGCGCGATCCGGACAACAGCCTTTGGGCTAACACCTAATTTTTTTGCGATAAATGGTGTTTTATATTCCAAAATAATCCCTCCTATATATATCCTGTTGAATGATTTCGAGCTATGAAGTAAGTTCCCTTCAAGTGCGACAAAAGAAGTGTGGAATCGGCAAAGAAAGTGTTTTTTCACGAAATTGAGTTGAGAAGAATAGTTCGTTTAAATAAAAATGTTTTATCGTAACATTTAGAATAATTTGACTAGTGTAAATGAATTAGATTATCATAATGATAAATATCTTTTTTATGTATGCATATAATATATAAAAAGGTGGTTGCTAATGTAGAATTTTGTTAGAGTATTAGAATGCTTACTTCACTTGAATAAAATTAAGTAGGAGGTGGCTTCCTTGCTTACAATGTAAGTAAGGAAAAGTATTTGGACATATATAGTATAAGTATAGTGATTGTTTTAATTGCCTTAACGGCATTTTTCGTTGCAGCAGAATTTGCAATTGTTAAAGTGAGAAGTTCACGAATTGACTATTTAATTGCAGAAGGAAATAATCGTGCAACATCGGTGAAAACAGTCATTACAAACTTAGACGAATATTTATCTGCTTGTCAGCTAGGAATTACTGTTACAGCTTTAGGAATTGGGTGGTTTGGTAAACCTGCGTTAAAGCAAATGTTTGATACGCTTTTTGCAAATTGGAATATCTCTACTCAACTAGCAGACATTTTTGCTGTAATTTTAGTATTTTTGTTAATTACTTTTTTACATGTTGTAATAGGGGAATTGGCCCCAAAAACATTTGCAATTCAAAAATCTGAACAAGTAAGTTTGCTTGTTTCTAAGCCGTTAATTTTCTTTTATCGTATTGCATTCCCATTTATTTGGATATTAAATGGTTCAGCTCGAATCATTACGAAGCTGCTAGGGTTGAAACCGCCGAAGGGGCATGATGAGGTTCATTCAGAAGAAGAATTACGGTTGTTAGTTTCAGAGAGTTATAAAAATGGTGAAATTAATCAATCTGAATATAAATATGTAAATAAAATTTTTGAATTTGATGATCGGATTGCAAAAGAAATAATGGTACCTCGAACTGAAATGAATATTATAAGTAAAGAAATGCCTGCTGAAGAAGCTTTGCAAAAAATGTCTCGTGAAAAATATACAAGGTATCCAGTAGTTGATGGCGATAAAGACCACGTAATAGGTTTTGTGAATTTTAAAGATATTTTTACTGAGTTTGTACAACATAAAGCTGTTAATAAAAAGACAGTAGAGCAATATATGAGACCAATTATTTTAGTTATCGATTCTATCCCAATTCATAATTTGTTTTTAAAAATGCAAAAAGAAAGAACACATATTGCTATATTGATAGATGAATATGGTGGGACATCTGGACTTGTTACTGTTGAAGATATTCTGGAAGAAATTGTTGGAGATATTCAGGATGAGTTTGATACGGATGAGCAGCCAGAAATTCAACAAGTTAGTGAAACGAAGACGATACTAGAGGGAAAAGTACTTGTTAGTGAAGTGAATACGTTATTTGGTTTAGGGATTGATGATGATGGTGTTGATACAATTGGTGGTTGGATTTTAACGAAGAATATAGAGATTGCTGAAGAGGATTCCATTGAAATTGAAAATTATAAGTTTTGTGTGAAAGAATTAGATGGACACTATATAAAAAGATTGGAAGTTACAAAGATAGTAGAATCGATTGTTATTTTAGAAGATGAAAAACAAATTTCATTACAAGAGCAAATTAGCTCGTAAACTCTGCTAAATAGCAGAGTTTTTTTGAGCATAATGTTTTTTGAGGGATAGGGGCTATGATACAATGACATAAGTCAGACCTTTCACTAGGTGAAGTATTGTTGTATACATATATTTGGAAGGAGAAGAAGTATGAAAAAGCATTTATATATAAATGGAGATTGGAAATCTGTAAACACGTATAAACCATTATACGCACCATATTCTGAAGAAACATTAGCGGAAATTGCACAAGGAACGGAAGAAGATGTAAAAGAGGCTGTTACTTCTGCAAAAAATGCAATGATAAAAATGAATAAATTATCTGCATATGATCGTGCGACTATTTTAGAGAAAGTTGCACAAAAAATGGATGAAAGAAGAGAAGAATTTGCAGAGATTATTGCAAAAGAAGCTGCAAAACCAATACGTGCTGCAAGGGGAGAAGTAGATCGTACTGTTCAAACGTACAAATTTGCAGCTGAAGAAGCGAAGCGTATATATGGTGAGACATTGCCATTAGATGCCGCACCTGGTGCGGATGGGCGTATTGCATATACAATCCGAAAGCCGATTGGGGTTATAGGGGCTATTACACCATTTAATTTCCCGTTAAATTTAGTAGCGCATAAAGTTGGACCAGCAATTGCTGCTGGAAATACAGTTGTATTAAAGCCAGCTGATCAAACGCCATTATCATCTTATGCATTAGTTGAGTTATTTGAAGAGGCAGGATTGCCAAATGGAGCTTTAAATATCATTTCTGGCCCTGGCGCTACGGTTGGTGAGGCAATCGTCAAAAATGATTACGTTGCTGCTATTACTTTTACCGGAAGTCCAAAAGTTGGAATCGGAATAAAACAAAAGGCTGGGCTCAAACGAGTTACGTTAGAACTAGGCTCAAATGCTGCTGTTATTATTGATGAAGATGTAGAGTTAACAGATGAAATAATTGAACGTGTAAAATGGGGAGCATTTGTTAATAATGGGCAAGTTTGTATTTCCGTACAACGTGTTTTTGTACATGAAACGAAAATGCATGAATTTCTCTCGAAGCTAAAGAAAGCGATGGAATCAGTTGTTGTTGGTGATCCACTGCTTGAGGAAACGGATGTATCAGCTTTAATTTCAAAAAAAGATGTAGAGCGAATTGATATGTGGGTTCAAGAAGCAATCAAGGAAGGAGCAACTGTTTTATGCGGTGGTAAGAAGCGGGATGCAAGAATTTTTGAACCGACTGTATTAACAAATGTTCCAGATCATGTATCTGTGCAGTGCCAAGAAGTATTCGGTCCACTCATGACAGTAAATACATTTAAAGAATTTGATGAAGCGATTGAGCAAGTAAATAATTCGCGTTACGGCTTACAGGCAGGAGTATTTACAAATAATTTATTTAAAGCAATGCGTGCAATCGATGAGTTAGAGGTTGGTGGTGTCATGATTAATGATATTCCAACGTTCAGAGTAGATCATATGCCTTATGGTGGTGTGAAAGAAAGTGGCACGGGGCGCGAAGGAATTAAATATGCAATAGAAGAAATGACAGAAATGAAATTAGTATGTATTAAAAAATAAATTAGAAAAACTTAGACTTTGCGCTAAAAAAACGAGTAGGAAATGTTTACGATTCCATACTCGTTTTTTACGCTTCTAGTAACTATTTAATTAAGTGTAACTTTTACTTCATTTCTTGTTTGAAAATAGTATCTTCTACATAAATTTGTTCTTTATCTACAGCAGTAGCATGAGTTAATACTAAACCGATTGGTGTTTTTGTATCTTTATTTTGAACAATTGTAAAAGGAACATTTTTTCGTTTGCTAATTTAATGTATTTTGATAAATGTGGGTAAGCAATGCCACCATTTAGGAGGAGTTGTAATGATTGAGAAGAGCGCATGCTACCCGCCACTTCAGAGTATACATTACTTTGCATTACTTGACCGATCGTTAAAGCGATTTCTACACGCTCACGTAATGTAGTTAAATACATATTACGTTCTTCTGGTTTGTTTTGCTTTTGGCCGTAAATGCCTTCTTGGAGATAATCTTCCACATTTTTATTTACCATATTTTTCACACCTTTCATTTTCTATTGTACGCAAGAATTAAAAATGATGCAAAAAAAGTCGTGTTGACTACGGAAATAATGAAAATGTGTGAAGGAAAAAGGGTATTTGCATACAATTAGTTAAATAAGAAAGAAAAAAATAATTTTATCAACAGAAATTAACAAAATGTGACAAAAATCTATTAACGAATCATCTTTTTTGTGTTAATATTCAAAATATAAAGGGTATTCGTCGTATGGAAATGGAGGGAATGGAGGTTTTTCCAATCGATAAGGATATTAAAGAAATATTTTGTTCACACTTGAAAAACAATAGGCACCAATTCGTAGAGAACTGGAAAAACAAAATGATAATTTCCGAAAAAGATCCATTTAAACTAGAAGTAGTTCAAAATGGAGAGGATTTACTAGAGTTGATTATCGAACTTACTATGGAAGATAAAGATATAAATTATCTTCAACCGTTATGCGAGAAAATTGCTATTGAACGTGCTGGAGCAGATGCGAATATTGGAGATTTTGTTTATAACGCAAACGTGGGAAGAAATGAACTTTTCGAAGCGATGTGTGAATTAGATGTTAGCGCTCGTGAATTGAAACCAATTATGGCAAAAATACATACTTGTTTTGACAAATTAATTTATTATACTGTTTTAAAATACTCGGAAATTATATCGAAGAATTTAGAGGAAAAACAGCAATATATTAATGAAACACATAAAGAAAGGCTGACGATTTTAGGGCAAATGTCAGCTAGTTTTGTACATGAATTTCGTAATCCGCTTACTTCCATTATGGGATTTGTCAAACTATTAAAGGCAGATCATCCGAGTTTATCGTATTTAGATATTATTTCGCATGAATTAGATCAATTAAATTTTCGTATTTCGCAATTTTTACTCGTATCGAAAAAAGAAATGTGGAATGAATCGGAACGGTTTTGGCTTAATGACTTGTTTCAAGACATTATACAATTCTTATATCCGAGTTTGGTCAATGCGAATGTTGCAATTGAAAAGAATTTACCGTATCCAATTCCGCTTGTTGGTTATCGAAGTGAAGTAAGACAAGTATTTTTAAACATATTAATGAATTCAATTGATGCTCTTGAATCAATGAAAGAAGAACGAAAAATTATCATTGATGTATTTGAAGAAGATCAAGCTATTCGAATTGTGATAAAAAATAATGGACCAATGATTCCAACTGAAAATGTAGAAACGATTTTTGAACCGTTTGTAACTACTAAAAAGTTAGGAACTGGTATTGGCTTATTTGTATGTAAACAAATTGTGGAAAAACATAATGGGTCCATTATGTGTCGATCAGATAACGATTGGACAGAATTTCAAATTGCATTTCAAAAATAAACAGTCTACACCAAATGAATGGTGTAGACTGTTTTAATTTGTGAGTATAACGGCTTCTAATTTAGGATCTTTAGTTGAATAACCTACTATTGAAATTGTATAAATAACATTTGGTTCAACATTGAATTTCGGTATAGTCAATAAAACGTTTTTATTATCTGCGAGTGAAATTTCAATATCCGCTGTACCGGGGCTAACTTGCAAAAAATCTGTTATCTGTTTAAAGAGTACATTTTCAAATAAATGATCTCCATCTTTTAAATCGATATTTACAACAGGGGTATCTGGAGAGAAATGTGCAAAGCGTATTTTGGCTTGACCAGCTGGTAAATGTGTATTATCAAGTATAGGTTGTAATTGTAGGTGATTATCACTATTTATTGCAGCAAGAGTATAAGTATGATTTCCCATTATTGGTACCAATGCTGAAAAGATTGGAGTTTCATTTCCGACAGGGACAATATCTATACGGTATTTACCTTGTACTAATGATAAATAAGGGCTGAATTGCTTAAATGAAATATTTTTAATAACTTTTTGTCCGTTTACTAAAATGTCAACCGCCGGTATATTTGGATCGGCATGAAAAATTCTTATATGTGACGGTAAAGTAGCTTCTTGTGAATCCCTTGTTTCATGCGCCTGTACAAGTTTTGAAAGTGCATCGCAATATTTCATATATAATTCTATATATTTTTTAGGATCACGAAACTGATAGTAACGTGCGAGCTGTTCGTATTGCGTAACTTCTTGTCCATATTTTTCAATTTCAGATTGAGACATGAACATTCCTCCTTTGTCATCATTAAAATTATATGCGAAGCAAGAAAGCGGTTATGCGAAAAAATGATTTTATAAAGGGGAAAATTAAAAATTTACAACAAATATGTTGTCATAAAGAGGTGCTTGTGCTTACGAGTATTTCGCAGAGTAAAGCAGTACATATGATTGCACGAAAGTAAAATAAATGCCAAATTGAAAGTGCATTTCAATAACATATTGAATACATGTCCAGCAATCGCTAGAAAACTAGGGTTTTTTTAAATTATAGGCAAATACACATACAAAGTGATAATTGTCCTACATAAATTATAAAGGAAAGGTAGTTTGAATCTGAGGAAAGGGATGCCACTTCGGGATAGGGATATCCTGATAGTAATTGTGAATGAAGTTATGAAAAGGTTTTGTGTTATAGGCTGTAGGATGAATTTGTAAACTTGATTTTTCTATTTATTTTAGCAATTGACAGTATTAACCCATAAGAGAGCGTCATGACGAACTGATTAATGTGGTTAATCGGTTCTTTTTTTATAGTTTAAAAATGAAAAATTCACATATTAAATATGAATCTGAACTGATTAGAAAGGTGTAGCGTTGTCGAAATTTGTTTTAAAATATGCAATTTAAAGTAGGATAATAGGAAGGAGTTTAACGGGAGTTCCGTCGAAGTGTACAGAATGTCGGCATTTGAGGGCAGGTGGCATTATGCTATAAAAACATTTGGTGATGTAGTCATTTCATATAAAAGGGAGGGTTACTTGGGCGTATAGAAAAGGGTTGGTCTTCGTTTTGAGTTCTGAATTTTCTGTTTTATAGGTATTTTTAAGCACTCATTTGTATATTTTATAATAGTTTTTTGATAAATTCACTGCTTTTGCAGAGGATTCTTTTTTATGAAAGAAACGTCAATTTTCTTCATATATATATACAAATTGGAGAAATGGGGAGCGCTATGCGCGATTACTTAATTAAACCACTTGTTGGTCAGCCGTATCCAATGATTTCACATGGAAAAGGTGTTTATTTGTATGATCAAAATGGTAATAAATATTTTGATGGTTCGTCAGGAGCAATTACGGCAGGTATTGGGCATGGCGTAAAGGAGATTGCAGACGTTATTAAAAAGCAAGCTGAGGAGATTGCTTTTGTTTATAGATCACAGTTTACGAGTGAACCAGCTGAAAAATTAGCGAAGAAGTTAAGTGATTTAAGTGTAGGAGATTTGAACTGGAGTTTCTTTGTAAATAGTGGTACGGAAGCAAATGAAACAGCTATGAAAATTGCAATTCAGCATTTTCAAGAGCGAGGTATTCAAGGGAAACATAAAATTTTATCAAGATGGATGAGTTATCACGGTATTACGATGGGTGCGTTATCGATGTCTGGTCACCCACTACGTAGACAACGTTTCGTATCTATTTTGGAAGATTATCCAACTATACCAGCTCCATATTGTTTCAGGTGTCCTGTTCAAAAGGTATATCCAACTTGTCAGCTGGCATGTGCGACTGAATTAGAAAGATCAATTGAAAGAATTGGTGCAGAGCATATTGCTGCTTTTATTGCTGAGCCGATTATCGGAGCAGCTGGAGGCGCGGTTGTTCCGCCAAAAGACTATTATAAAGTCGTTAAAGATATTTGCAACCATTACGATATTGTATTTATTGCGGATGAAGTAATGACTGGGCTTGGTCGTACGGGAGCATGGTTTGCGATGGAGCATTGGGGTGTAGAACCTGATATTATGACACTTGGTAAAGGGTTAGGAGCGGGATATACACCGATGGCAGCGACAGTTGTAAGTGATCGTGTTATGGAACCAATATTACGTGGATCACGTTCAGTAATGAGCGGTCATACGTTAAGTGCAAATCCATTGTCTGCAGCAACGGCTTTAGCTGTTATTGAATATATGGAGAAACATAATCTCCCTGAAAAAACAGCAGAAAAGGGAGAGTATTTAATAAAAGGCTTACAGAAAGTTCAACAACAATCGACAATCATTGCTGATGTGCGAGGAAAAGGGTTGCTGATTGGAGTAGAATTGCAACCGTTTACAAAAGCGTCGGAGCTTATTTCGGTTGCAGCTAAAAATGGCCTGCTTTTATACCAAGCAGTTTCAGGGCAAGCAGGAAAAGAAGATAGTGCACTGCTTGTAGCACCGCCAATGACAACTACATATTCCGAGTTAGATGAATTACTTTCAATTTTCTCTAAAAGTGTGGAAGAGATGATGCAAAAAGGAGGGCATAGTATCGCATGACAACTATTACAAATACATTCGGTAAATTAAAAGAAATTGAGGAAGTAATTTCTTTGTTCCATGATGATATGACATTAATGTTTGGGGGATTTGGAGGGATTGGATCCCCTCCATCTTTAATACAGGCAATTTTAGAAAAAGGCGTTACAAATTTAAATTTGGTTGGAAATGACACTGGATTTCCTGATGTAGGTATCGGTCGTCTTGTTACAAATGAAAGAGTTAAATCACTAATTACTTCTCACATTGGCTCCAATCCAAATGCAGGAAGGCAACTAAACGAGGGAAGATTACAAATTGAGTTTTCTCCGCAGGGAACATTAGCAGAGCGCATTCGTGCTGGTGGCGTTGGTCTTGGTGGTGTTTTAGTTGATGTAGGTGTTGATACGATTGTGGAAGAGGGAAAACGAACAGTTGAAATGAATGGTAAGACATATTTAGTTGAAACAGCATTAACTGCTGAAGTTTCAATTGTATATGCGAAAAAGGCAGATCCGTTTGGTAACCTTGTTTTTGACAAAAGTGCACGAAATATGAATCCTCACGTAGCTATGGCTGGGGATATAACAATTGTAGAAGCAGAAGAAATAGTCCCGCTAGGAAGTTTAGATCCAGAGGAAATTGTCGTTCCAGGAGTTTTCGTAAATTATATTGTACCGTCGGAAGGAGTGAACTGGAAATGGGTATGGGCGTAGAAGTTAGGGATAAGATTGCTAGGCGAGCGGCGAAAGAAATACAAAATGGCATGATTGTAAATTTAGGTATTGGCATACCATCGCTTGTACCAAATCATTTGCCTGACGATATAAATGTTATGTTTCATGCGGAAAATGGAATCGTCGGCATGGGACCAACGCCAAGTAAAGGGAATGAAGATGAAAATTTGTGTAACGCAGCAGGCTTACCAACTTCTCTTATAACAGGAGCGAGTTATTTCGATAGCTGCACAGCGTTTGGTATGATTCGGAAAGGTTTGCTAGATATAACGATTCTTGGTTCATTACAGGTAAGTGAAAACGGTGATTTAGCTAACTGGATTGTACCTGGAAAACGTGTTCCAGGTATTGGTGGAGCAATGGATTTAGCACAAAAAGCGAAGCGGGTCGTTGTTGTGATGAATCATGTTGATAAGTACGGTAATGCAAAAATTGTTTCAGAGTGTACATTGCCATTAACCTCAAAGAAATGTGTAGATTTAATTATTACTGATATGGCGGTCATGGAGGTAACTCCGAGTGGACTTATATTACAAGAATTAATGAGCCCATACACAGTAGAAGATGTAAAACGACATACAGAAGCTGATTTTCAAATTAGTTCTAACTTACTAGTAATTGAATGAAGGGAGATGTAATATATGGAGCAATTAAAAAAGCAAGTTTGTGATTATATTGAGAGCCATGAAGAGGAAAGTGTGAAATTTTTAAAACGATTAATTCAAGAAAAGAGCGTATCTGGTGATGAAAGTGGTGCGCAGGCAATTGTGATTGAAAAATTACGTGAATTAGGTTTAGACCTCGATATATGGGAGCCTTCTTTTTCTAAAATGAAAGATCATCCTTATTTTGTATCACCCCGTACAAGTTTTTCAGATAGCCCAAATATTGTAGCAACTTTAAAAGGAAGTGGCGACGGGAAATCTATGATATTAAATGGGCATATTGATGTAGTTCCAGAAGGGGATGTGAATCAGTGGGAACATCATCCTTATAGTGGTGAGAGAATAGGAAATCGTATATATGGCCGTGGAACGACGGATATGAAAGGGGGAAATGTCGCACTCATGCTTGCGATGGAAGCGATTATTGAATCTAGCATTGAATTAAAAGGAGACATCTATTTTCAAAGTGTAATAGAAGAGGAAAGTGGCGGAGCAGGGACATTAGCAACTATATTACGAGGATATAAGGCAGATGGTGTCATTATTCCAGAGCCTACTAATATGAAGTTTTTCCCGAAACAACAAGGTTCCATGTGGTTTCGTCTACGTGTAAAAGGGAAAGCAGCACACGGTGGAACACGTTATGAAGGGGTTAGTGCAATTGAAAAAAGTATGTTTGTTATAGAACATGTAAGAAAGCTAGAGGAGAAAAGAAATAGTCGAATTACAGATCCGTTATTTAAAGGGATTCCAATTCCAATTCCAATTAACATTGGGAAAATTGAAGGAGGGAGTTGGCCAAGTTCTGTTCCAGATGAATTAATTTTAGAAGGAAGATGCGGTGTTGCGCCGAATGAGACTATAGAGGCGGCAAAAGAAGAGTTTGAGAATTGGATTGTTGAATTAAATGATGTGGACAATTGGTTTGTTGAAAATCCAGTAGAAGTAGAGTGGTTTGGAGCGAGATGGGTTCCTGGTGAATTAGAAGAGAATCATGAACTCATTACAACACTTCATCACAACTTTGTTGAAATCGAAGGGAACGAACCAATTATTGAAGCATCTCCGTGGGGGACTGATGGAGGTTTATTTACACAAATTGCAAACGTACCAACAATAGTATTTGGTCCAGGAGAGACGAAAGTAGCACACTATCCAAACGAATATATAGAAGTTGATAAAATGATAGCTGCCGCAAAAATTATTGCATGTACATTACTAGATTGGTGTGAGGTGAAAAAATGAAATACTATGAATCTTTTAGAGAACAGACGAATTGTTATACAGTAGAAGGCGTTTTAGATTATTTTAATAAGCGTATTCGGGTAGATCACTATACAGGAAATGTTGAAAGTATTATACAGACAATTGACGAACTAGCAGAGGAACATTCTTTCACTAAATGTATTATTAAAGGAAAGGGAGAGCATGTTTCAACATGGCTCTCTTTCGGTTTTTTGTTGGAAGCAACGATACCTCATTATTTTCAAGGACACGATGCATACTTTTTTGTGAAATATAATAATGATGAAAGACGAAATAGTATGCATTGGACTGAGGAAGATACTATATTAAGCGGTGTAAAAGGAAAAGAAATAAAAGAAAAAGTAGTTCCAGAGAAATTTTTGCTGAGAAAAACGACTGAAGAAGATGTAGAAGAATTAGCAACTGTATTCGGAAAAGTATTTGAAGTGTATCCGACACCTTTAAATGAAGCGAGTTATGTATTACAGACGATGAAAGAAGACGATACAATTTACTACGTATATGAATATGAGGGAAAAATTATTAGTACAGCATCTGCAGAAATGAATATAAAAGAAGGGAATGCAGAATTAACGAATTGTGCTACTTTACCTGAATATCGTAAACATGGATTTATGAAAAGTTTACTAATTAAATTAGAGGAAGAGCTTCGAGAAAGATCTATTTTCTGCTCCTATACAATTGCTCGATCGCTTTCTTTCGGAATGAATGCTGCCTTTCATCAATTAGGTTATACGTATACAGGAAGACTGGCGAATAATTGCTACATTTTCGATAAGTTGGAAGATATGAATATATGGGTGAAAGATCTATCTAGCTATTCGAAAGCAGTAAAACTTCCGCCTCAAAATTCGGCTGTAAAGCAAAACAGTTAGGTGGAGCTGGGTGTTCGAAAAAGCCGTACTAATTAAAATATAAAATTAATCAAAATTATAGAACGGAATCGTCATGCTTACAATCGCACATAGGTATGCCGAAAATTCGGCATGTAATTGCTGAATTTTCGGCAAAAGGGGGGATGACATTGCTAGCAGTTTCGACACAAGAAGTCATTGAAGCGATTTTGGGCAGTATTGATGAGGCTATACACGCTGTAGATGAAAATGGAATTACAATATTTTATAACTCTGTAGCTGCAAAACACGATGGATCCAAGATTGAAAAAGTGTTAGGGAAGCATTTGTTAGAAGTGTTCCCGTCTTTATCAAGGGAAACGAGTACATTGATGAAAGTATTAGATACAAAAAAACCTATCGTACATCAAGTACAGCATTATCAAAATTTAAATGGTGAAGATGTTTGTACAGTAAATACGACGTTACCTATTTTTATAGATGGGAATATTGCTGGAGCTGTTGAAATTGCAAAGGATTACTCTACAATTCAAAAACTTACTGACACAATTGTTGATTTACAGTCGAAAATAAAGCGGTCATCTAGAAAAAAATTGATTAAAAAGCATGCTGCATTTGAGACGATAGTGACAAATGATACGCGGTTTAAACAGACGAAAGAGTTAGCACAAAAAGTGGCACCAACAGACGCAAATGTTTTAATATATGGTGAAACAGGGACAGGAAAAGAACTGTTCGTACAAGCAATTCATGAAGCTTCTAAAAGAAAAAACAAGCCATTTATTGCACAAAACTGTGCAGCTTTACCAGAATCGTTATTAGAAAGTTTATTGTTTGGAACGACAAAAGGAAGCTATACAGGAGCGATTGAAAGAGCTGGGCTATTTGAACTTGTTGATGGTGGTACATTATTTTTAGATGAACTGAATTCGATGCCTCTTGATTTGCAGGCAAAAATGTTACGAGTGTTAGAAGATGGAGTCATTAGAAGAATTGGTGATAATAAGACGAGAAAAGTAGATGTTCGTGTTATTACCGCAATGAACCAGCCTCCAGAAATATGTTTACGAGAGAATAAAATTCGTACTGATTTATATTATCGCTTAAACGTATTTTCATTATATATCCCACCGCTTCGTGAAAGAACTGAGGATGTATTATTATTAGCATCTTATTTTTTGAAAGAATATAATAAAAGTTATAAAAAAGGTGTACTTCAAATTGATGAGGAAGCAAAAGATAGACTGCAAGCTTATCAGTGGCCTGGAAATGTCCGGGAGTTAAAACATACGATTGAGCATGCTGTTATTATTGCAGAAGGGAATACATTAACAGCCAATTGTTTACCACGTACATTTCGGAAAGAGAAGTTTTCGAAGAAAAAAGGTATAATGCCACTTAGAGAAGCACTTCATCAAACAGAAAAAGAATTAATAGATCAAGCGTTGATTGAAACGGAAGGGAATATATTACAAGCCGCAAAAATGTTAGGTATCCCTCGTCAAACGCTTCAATATAAACTGAGCAAGTACGACAAAACCGCCGAATAATCGGCGGTTTTTGTGTGTTTGCACGAATAAAAGAGCATTTACATATATAAAAAGTAATGAATATGATGTTAAGTATTGATTTCATACAACGCTTAAAAAAATTTTTTCGCTTATGTAATAGGGTTTTCCGCACATTTACTTATCAACAATGTAAAGTTGGCATAACTATTGCTTATATAAAGGATGAGCGTATAAAAAGGGGGAATAGCAATGTTACATGATGTATACAAACCAAATCGTCACTGGAAGGATATCGAATTATGGAAAGATGTTACTGAAGAGCAATGGAATGATTGGGTTTGGCAATTAACGAATACGATCAAAACGTTAGATGACTTAAGGAAAGTGATTAACTTAACACCTGAAGAAGAAGAGGGCGTTAAAATTTCAACGAAAACGATCCCGTTAAACATTACACCGTACTATGCTTGGCTAATGAATCCTGATGATCCACGCTGTCCGATTCGGATGCAATCAGTACCGATTTCGGAAGAGTTATATAAAACAAAATATGATTTAGAAGATCCGCTTCACGAAGACGAAGATTCACCAGTTACAGGGCTAACACATCGTTATCCGGACCGTGTACTATTCTTAGTAACAAATCAATGTTCTATGTATTGTCGTTACTGTACACGCCGTCGTTTTAGTGGACAAATTGGAATGGGTGTACCGAAGAAACAATTAGATGATGCGATTGCTTATATTAGTGAAACACCACAAGTACGAGATGTATTAATCTCCGGTGGTGATGGACTTCTAATTAACGATAAAATTTTAGAATATGTATTAAAAAATTTACGAGAGATTCCGCATGTTGAGATTATTCGTATCGGAACGAGAGCACCAGTAGTATTCCCGCAACGTATTACAGAAAATTTATGTAACATTATTAAAAAATACCATCCAGTATGGTTAAATACACATTTCAATACATCTATTGAAATTACTGAAGAATCGAAAAAGGCATGTGAAATGTTAGCGAATGCTGGTGTTCCAGTCGGAAACCAAGCAGTAATTTTAGCTGGTATTAACGACAGCGTTCCAATTATGAAAAAACTTATGCATGACTTAGTAAAAATCCGTGTACGTCCATACTACATTTATCAATGTGACTTATCTGAAGGTATCGGTCACTTCCGTGCACCAGTATCTAAAGGTCTTGAAATTATTGAAGGTTTACGTGGACACACATCTGGTTATGCTGTTCCGACATTTGTTGTTGATGCGCCAGGTGGAGGCGGTAAAATTGCACTTCAACCAAACTATTTAATCTCACAAAGTGCAGATAAAGTTGTACTTCGTAACTTTGAAGGTGTTATTACGACGTATCCAGAGCCAGAGAGCTATATTCCAGGAAGAGCGGAAGGATACTTTAAAGAGATTTATCCGAACTACGAAGAAAAACGTTCAGATGTTGGTATCGCAGGTCTTATGAGCGATAAGAAATTTAACCTCGTTCCAGACGACTTACAGCGTATGAACCGTCGTAAAGACTACGAAGATAATGATACTCATGCATCTTTAAAAGATAAACGTGATAAGCGCGATCAATTAAAAGATAAAAAATATCAAGCGCAAATGGCTAAATTAGAAGAAAACGACAAAAAAACTGAGGGTGATGCAGTATGAATTGTATGTGGTGTGACAGTACAGAAGCGAAAGAAAGCTTGAATACTGTATATTGGGAATTACCAGATGGTACGAAAGCCATTGAAATCCAAAAGACACCATGTATTTCTTGTTCCTCGTGCGGGATGGACTATCAATCAGACCATACAGTAAAAGAAATTGAAGATCAGTTATTTTTAATTTATACGAAAGATTTACCAAAACAACTAACATATGAAGAATTAATGGGAAGACCGCGTCTATTAAAAAGAAATTATTTCGACTTTTAACCAGCTTTTATGCTGGTTTTTTTCTTTTTTGCCTTGTATAATGTACCCAAGTTAGAAAGGTAGGGAATATTTTTGAAAAAGACATTTTACCATTATATGATGAAGCATCGTGCAGCTTTATTTAGAAATGAAATTTCAGATTTAGCAGAGGCGATGTATGATGACTTAAGTTTTCCAAAGCAATCTGAAGACTATGATGAAATTAGTTCATACCTAGAGTTGAGCGGAATGCTAGAAAGTATGTCTATATTTGATGAAGCCTGGGATTTATACATACAAGATAGATAAAAACTATTTGAAAACATACAGAATACGTTACTTTTTTAAAGTGAAGTATTCTGTATGTTTTTTATACGAAATTTGTTGAATTGAAGCTAGTCTAGTTACTAGTTTTTTTGAGTGTAACGTAAATTTTATAAGATTATATTTTTTATTGAAAAAATTTATGAATATAAGCTTCTGTGATAAGCGTTTTTATGTAGGTTGCATATACTGATATCAAAATCACGACGTCAAAAAAAGGAGAGATAGAGATGGCAAGAAAAAAACAACCTAAATACAACGTAGGGGACATAGTCGTGATTACGCTATATGGAACCGTTGGGAAAATCACAAATATGAAGGTTTTAGATGGAGTTTATGTATACGAAGTCAATAATCACGATGGGTTTTACGTAGAGCAAACATTGCAGCACGTTACAGAGCAAGATATGAAAAAGGGCGATACGGAGTGGATTGAATTAAATTATAATTTCACGTTTGGTGATCTTGTGCAAGTAACTGGATATGATAAAGATGTTTTCCGTATTGTTGGTTTTCGTACAGAAGTATGGAGATATAAGAATGACGCATGGGAAGATACAATTTATGAATTGTCACGGATTACGGATGGTGAATGGTTAGAAGCGGATGAGTCAGATTTAACGTTACTTGCCAATGCTCAAACGGCAAATGCAATTTTGAAGAAAATGAAACAAGATAAAGCAGGTATGAATAAATTAGATTTAGGAAAGTTAAAGTCAATTAACAACTCGAAAAAAGTGAGTGTTAAGACGAATCGTCAAGAAATCATTGATGGATTACTTGATATTTATAACGATTATCAATTATTGTTCGATACATTTAAAGATGAAGAATATAAAATTGTAATGGATGTTGTTCATAATTATTTAGTTAAATTGACAGAGAAAAAATAGTTAACTAGAAAGAGAGAATAAATTGAACAACAACATATGCAGTATAAGGTATGCCTACAATTATTAAAAAAATAAAAAGCCACTTTATAAGAGAGTCTGCCCATTGATCTTCATGCATGAACTCTTCTTTTGTTTGTCCTACTTCATATTGATTTTCCATTATTATTTCCCCCTTTGAATAGCTTGTACTACAATCGTATGCATCTCGTCCAAAGCTTATGACCTATAAAAAAATAAAATCTATTTTTCTAATCTCATATACATAATTTTGAGATTTTTTCATAAAACAGAAATAAAGGAGTGATGCTCATGAAGGAAATTGAAGTCGTGATTGATACGGAAGAGATTGCGGAGTTTTTTTATGAGCAACTAATTGAAAGAGGGTACGTCCCGAAACGAGAAGAAATTGAAGATCTCGCAGATATTACATTTGAGTATTTATTAGAGAAATGCATGATTGATGAAGTTTTTGATGAAGAGGATGAATGAAAGTAACGACGGGCATAACTCGTCGTTTTTTACTCTTTACAAACCTGTCACAAATATAGTCAATAATTATTGGTATAATTAAAAGGAAATTTTATTCAAGAGGTGAAGGGATGTTCAAAAAAATTATTGATTCTTTATTAGGAAAGAAAAAATATCGTTCGTATTCAAGTAGTGATTATCGTCGTAGAGGGCGCTCTTATTCAAGTAGCGATTATAAACGACGTTCATCTGGTTATGGACATCAACATTATAAAAGAAAACGTAAAAGCCGTAGCTTCTTTTCAAGTAGCTGATGAAATGGCGTCGTGTACTAGCTTTATTTGATAGACCACTGCGAAAAAATACAATTGTTGCAGAACGTTATAAAATTGAATCAGTAATTGGAATGGGCAGTTATGGGGTTACATATGTCGTTAATGATTTACAAATAAATAGATATAAAGTCTTAAAACAATTAAGACAAAGTAAACAAAGGTATGAGTCTGGTAGAAAATCATTTGAACAAGAGAAAATGATTTTACAAACATTAAATCATCATGCAATTCCTAGTCTGTATGATCATTTCATATGGGAGAAAAAGAGCTTCTTTGTGATGGAGTACATGCCTGGTAAAAATTTTGAAGATTATATTTTCATAGATGGGTATGTATATACAGAACGTGAAGTTTTTGAGATTTTATATGAAATATTAGAAATTGTATCGGTGTTTCATAGTGAAGGCATTATTCACCGAGATTTACGCATTCCAAACATATTAATGAAAGAAAATCAAATTAGTATTATTGATTTTGGATTGGCTAAATGGAAAGGTGAGGGTGATGAGAGAGCTACAACTTACGAAGGTGAACAAGCTTTGATGCGAGAAGTCCACTTTCGTAGCGACTTTTATGCACTCGGTCATTTCTCGTTATTTTTATTATATGCAGGATATGAATCTAATGAAAACCAGGAAAAACCATGGTACGAAGAATTAACTTTGGAAAATTATAATCGCGAAATGCTTATGCGAATGTTACAAATAAAAACGCCGTACTATGAGAATGTACAAGATTTAAAACAAGATGTAGCTTCTGCTTTAGAAAGGATGGAGACTCCATGTTTCAAAAGTTTTTAGCAAGCGTTGGTATTGGAAGTGCAAAGGTAGATACTGTTCTTGAAAAAGATGAGTATATTGTTGGGGAAGAAATAGTTGGAAAGGTTCATATAACTGGAGGTTCAGTTAGCCAACAAATTGAAAGCATTTACTTAACATTATCGACGTCGTATGTACGAGAAGTGGATGATAAAAAAGTAACAGCAACGTATGATTTAGAGCGAGTACGCTTAACAGAACCATTTTCTATAGAACCGAATGAAAAAGTTGAAATTCCATTTTCTTTTCCAATGCCAATTGAAGCACCACTTACACTTGGTATGAAAACGGTTTGGATTCATACAGGTCTTGATATTAAACGTAGTATAGACCCAAGTGACCGCGACTACGTTCAAGTGTTACCCAATGCATTATTAAGTAGTGTTTTAGATAGTGTAAATGAATTAGGGTTTAAAGCACGTCATATAGAATGTGAAGAATTACCGCATCGATTACGTAAGCAAATTCCATTCGCACAAGAATTCGAGTTTATTCCAGTTTCTGGAGAGTATTATGGGAAATTAGATGAATTAGAATTATTAATCTTGCCACGTGCATACGATCGACTAGAAATTATTATGGAAGTAGATAGAAAATCCCGTGGCTTAGCTGGATTATTCGCTGAGGCGCTTGATCTTGATGAGAAGGTGATTCGTTTTACCGTAACAAGAGAAGATATCCCTGAGATGAAGCAAAAAATTAATAATTATATTTTTTAATAAACTATGCATAAAAAAGAAATGGAGAGGAAAACTAAAACAACCGCTCCATTTTTTTGCATAGTGAGGTTATGTATGTGAAACGATATCGACATTTATACTTGCTAAGTTTTACGTTACTCATTTGTTTTGTCGTATTATCACTTTCGTATCATACCGCTTGTATTGAGAATTTTGACAATATAGTCGCACATTTTATTCAAAGCTTTCGAAACGATTATTTGACGACCTATTTTACTTGGGTGTCTTTTATCGGTTCTAAAAGGATATTTTTCCCATTGCTCATTATTCTTGTAATGTATTTTCTCGTTAGAAAAAAGTTGCTTAGTGCATTGCTTCTAACAATTAATTACTACGGATCTCGTTATTTAAACAGTCTGCTTAAACTATGGTACGAACGAGCAAGACCTGATGTTACGCAGCTTGTTACTGCAACTGGATATAGTTTTCCGAGCGGTCATACGATGAATGCTACTGCTTTTTTAGGATTTATTGCATACGTCACAATTACTGAAGATCGTATTTCGTTGCATAAAAAATTATTAATTATTCTTATAGCAAGCTTTGTTGTATTATCTATTTCAGTTAGCCGAATATATCTTGGCGTGCACTATCCATCTGACATATTAGCAGGATGGGCAGCTGGCGGTAGCTGGCTCGTTTTATGTGTTATATTTCATAAAACGTTCATAAAAAAAGAACCTATGTCATAATAGGTTCTTTTTTCATTGGCTCAACATGAATGTGTGCATGGTAAATTCCAAACTTTTTGCGAAGCATAGCCTCGATATTGTCAGTAATACAGTGACTTTCTCCAACATCCATACGAGCATCTACTTCAATTGTAATATCAACGTACGTTTGATTCCCGTACATACGTGCTCGAATATCTACAATGTTTTCCACACCGCCAATATGCTCAATAGCATCAGCGTATTCCTCCATTTTATCAGGATCAATTCCATCTGTTAGCATATGAGAAGATTCTACGAAAATCTCCCATGCAGTTTTACAAATAATAAGACCAACAATTAAAGCGGCAATAGGGTCTAAAATAGGCATTTGGAACTGAGAACCGACAATACCTACTACAGTACCAATACTTACGAGTGCATCTGATAAATTATCCTTTGCAGCGGCTTCTAATGATTTACTTTTTGTTCGTGCTGCAATTTTTTTCGTATACAAATACACGCAGTACATAACGACAGCAGAAAATAAAGCAACCCATGCAGCGAGTACATTAGGTGCTGCTTGCTTCGGATTTAAGAAAGATTGAATGGCACTAATAACAACTTCTAATCCGACTGTTGCCATAATGAAGGACGCAACAAGTGATGCGATTTGTTCGGCCCGCGAATGCCCATACGGATGATCTGGGTCACGAGGTTTACGAGATATTTTTAGACCAATTAATATCGCTAAAGAAGCACCGATATCCGTTAAGTTATTTAAACCGTCAGCACGTAATGCGCTAGAGAGGGTAATATAACTGATGATGATTTTCATAGAGGATAAAAATATGTAGGCCATAATGCTGACAATAGCACCTTTATCAGCTTCTTTATGAGAAAGAGTATCCATTTTAATCACTCACCTTTCTTTAAAGGAATTTCTTTCTATAAATAGAGTATCAAATGAAAGTCGTGTGGGTCTATACAAACATTGTTGACGTTTTATAGCTTTTTAAGAAGGGGATAACAAAGTTTCGTGAAGGAAAAATATGTTGAAAAGTACAAAGTCAGGGGGTAAACCGAATTGGAGTTTATTTACTAAAGAGATAGGAGGATAGATGGATGAAGAAACGAATACTTTTCTTACTATGTATTATTCTTATAATGACAAGGTATAATTCATTAAACGATGAAAAACGTCAAAAGATAATTGTGAAAACAGATGAAAACCCTCTGAAAAATATTTTCCAGAGGGCTTTCATCTTAGTATGCTTCTAAAAACTCAGTAACTTGCTCTTCAGTTTTTGCATTAGCACTATGTAAGTGGCCTAGCTTCTCACCATTTTGGTATACAAGTAAACTTGGAATACCCATTACTTGATACTCTTCAGCGATACTTGGAAACTCATCTTTATTGATAGAATACCATTCAAATTTATTGAACTCTTCCATTACATCTCCGATAAAGTTGTCCATACGTACGCAATCCGGGCACCATGTAGTAAAGAACTTAACAACTACTGGCTCCTCGCTTGCGATGATGTCTTTAAATTCTTGTTCTGTTTTAATCTCTTTCATAAGTAAAACTCCTTTCAATATCACACGAATTTATATGCAAAATTCGTATTTGCAAACAGGTTGCAAACTTATTATTTGTTTTTTAGTTTTGTAGTTCGTTCACACTCATAAAGCTATATTTTAAATTGTATGTAACATGACTACGCTACTAAGTGTGAAAATAGCGGAACCTCACTTTTCTTTATAAGCTTTTTCCAGGATTGTGTCAAACTTTTGAATTTTATACAGAAACTAAAGAAGCCCACACTTTGATAGAGTATGGGCAGAGTGACTAAAATTAATCGCTTATTAATTTCGAATAGATATTTAAATCGATAAGCTTTCCAGCTGATTTTTCGCTTTTTCTCAGAGTCCCTTCAAAAGTAAAGTTTAATTTTTCTAATACTTTTATGGAATTTACATTTGCAGGTTCAACTTTTGCTTCAACACGATATAGTTTTAGATGTGTAAAAGCATAATCTAATAAAGAGGATATTGCTTCAGGTGCATATCCTTTACCCCAAAATGTTTTTGAAATATCATAGCCAATCTCAGTCTTTGAGTTTTCAAAATCTAAGGAATTATAGCCACATGAACCGATAATGTGATTAGATTCTTTTTCAATAATAGTAAAACGTATAGCTTTATTATTTTGAGCGAGTTCGTTAAGGAATTGAATCATATCTTTTGCTTGGTTTTCATCAGTGAAATTACTTATATTCATGAATTTAGTAACATCAGGATCAGACCATATTTTAAACATACTTAATGAATCAGATGCTTTCATTTGCCTTAAGTATAATCGTTGTGTGTGTAGTTCAGTAATCAATACTTTTACCTCCGTTATGTTGTAAGAATAGGTAGATTAAAAATATTGATATCTGCGCATAATTCAGTCCCTTCTAGAGCAATTAACTTTTATTATACAAGAAAATTACTACATTGAACAAAGGCGTTAATTGGGAGGTAACGAAATGACAAACTCATCAATTGAATATTGCGTTCAGTGTGATTAAGAAAGTGGTGTATAAAGGTGGGACGAGATGAGAGTTACTTCCGAGCTAAAAAAGAGTAGATAATTTAAAAGTATTTTACATTCATTTAACCATCTACATACTAGTCAATCTGATGCTCTTTTAACTTTTTAAGTATTGAATTAGCTATTTTTTATTTTATAAAGAAATAACTCCGAAGCTCATATCCTTTCATGATAATATAAAGTAAAGAGAGAACCACCTTCCTCTAATTATTAGCATGCACTAATCAGGTTTTACGGGTAGTTAATTTTTCACCTTACGTCCTCGTATGTACTGAATTTTAAAGTGGAAGTGTTCGTTAATGCGAGATAAAAGAAAAAGAGGATATATGAATGCTTGTATTAAGTTTTATATTAATTAGTTTAGGTGTTTTTATTGTTTGTCTGACTGTAATTGATGGAATCAGAGAGACAAAGGAACATGGTTTCAGTGGATTTAAAGATTTTATCCCGCATTAACGGGCAGTAAGACCTCCACCTCAAAATTCAGCGGGAGCAAAGAAGTTAGGTGGGGGATCAACTGCCCGTAAAAGCCCGATTAGTTCAACTAATAATCAGTGGGGATAAACAAAACCCCCACTGATTAAAGTTTCACTTTATTATTATTGTGCTGGTGCATATTATAGAAATAATCAGTGATTTATGGGGATTCCGATTGCTATTCATGTTAATAGGATTGGTATGTATTGGATTTGGCGTTGCTATTTTAATAGTAGAATTGTAGTGAAAGATAAGTAAAAGGCATCTAATTAAGATGCCTTTTTATATTAATTACAAAAATTGAATAAGGTTAGAAATTATATGATTGTAATGGGAGTTAAGGGATATTATTTAAAAATTTTTATCCCGCATTAACGGGCAGTAAGACCCCCATTGATTAAAGTTTCACTTTATTAGGGATTTGCCTTAAACATTTATTACAGTCAAGAATATTTATAATAATATGAACTAAAAAAGGTCCAATTTTTGTAATGTTGGAGGGGATTATTGTGGACATAACTCAAAGCGTATCAAGAATAGTGGTTAATGGGAAAGACCTTTCTTTCACTTCAGTTCAAACCTCTGCATGGAATCATGGACCTGTAAATGATTTAATCGTTACGACGAATCAGAGAATGAATGAGCTTTATCAATTCATGTGGTCACAAGTACCGGTTACGATTTCGGTATATTTTCTTCAAGGAGCGGATTTACTGAGGTTCGTTAGGGTTGCGGGAATTAATGAGCGTGTAACAGGAGAATATGTATATCATTTTATTTGGTGATAAGAAGAATTCAAAGTAGTCTAGCAGCTACTTTTTTATTTTGTCATTTGAATATAAGCGAGCGGACTAGCTTTATAGTACCCACTGAAATAAAGAATCATAATATAATTTGTAATAAATTATACGGAAGTGAGTTGAAAATCATGTTTTATTCATATTTTAATTCTGAAGCTGGCATGCGACCAGCATATGGTACATCTATAACGTATAGTGGAGCACAAAGTACAGTCCAAGCTATTCAACAAGCATTGCAAATGCAACAACAAATGCAAATGCAGCAGCAAGGAGTACAACCATATTACTCATCCGTAGAGTATTTTTACCCAGTACATCATGTTACACCGTACGGAAGTTCTTTTCTTACTATTCCATATGGAACTGTGTACAACTTATAACTAGTAAGGAATGAAGTGGTATATATAAATAAGGGTGCAGATTAATAGCGCCCTTATGAATAATAAAAATAGCTAGTCCAAACCTTATAAATCAATCTTACATAATATATAGTAATAAGTTTGAAAGGGGAATTCGTATGTCTTGTTATTACTACTGTAAGTATTGTAAGGAGTATAAAGATAAGCATCATGATTGTTGTAAGAACACTAGTAAGTGTCATGATAACAAGGACAATCTTGTTAGAGCATCGGCATTTAGAGCTAGAAATACTGTGAATCAAAATGTTCCTGCTAATACTTTTGTGAAAGTGTTATTTCAAAATGAACAATTTGATTTAGCGAATGAGTATAATCCAGCAACATCTATTTTTATGCCGAAGACTAAAGGAGTATATTCTATTATTGGAACGATTGGTTTTTTTCCAAACGATCCAACTTTAAATTATAGAGCGCGTGTAGAAATTCGTGTGAATGGAAACGCAGCGATAGCTATAGATAATGACTTTTTTGGTCCAATAAGTTTTGGAAATGTCGTAAGTGTTTCGACGATTGTTCAATTGAATGCAGGGGATGAAGTTGAGGTTTATGCACAAAGTAGTATAGATGGGGTTTTAAGTCCTTTAGAAGATGGGGCACATTTTGAAGCAGCAAGATTTCCTTCTCCAATTAAATAAAACAGATCATTAAATGTTTTTTAGTAAGTTTAGTTAATCCCCTTACCAAATGGTGGGGGATTATTATTGTCTTTCTAAAATATATAAGTAAATAGGTAAAGTATAGTTTAATTTGTAGAGGCTTCAACCTTCTTCAGATAATGAACAAAATAATATGTAAATAAGTAACAAGCTTGTGAAAGCTCAGTGTTAGTAAGTTTACTAGTTTTCTTATAGAACAAGAAAGACGGAATACATAAAATATCGTATTATTACGTTTTTTCTTTACTATATAGAAATTACATATTGGACATAGATTTGTGTAGGTAATGCTAATACACTGAAAAGAATAACATAAAGGTGATTACACTATATAAAAATAAAATCAATCCTAAGATGAGTAGTATTGGATGCAGCTTAAACATATTTGACCTCCTTAAGTACATAAAGAATTTTAATATATTGTTGGTCAAGTTAGAAGGGGGACGATTACATAAAAAAAGAGCATACATAAAAAGTACGCTCCAAAGAAAGATAGGTTTTATGAGTGGATAATCTCCATACGATAATATATGTCCTTTTAATAAAAACGTGTAAAAAATCAATGAATTATCAATGGAATATCATAAAATGAGTAATTTTAGTCTAGGAATGCAGTTATTTTCTTTTTCAGTTATTTTAGGTAACGAAGTTGTGAAAATCGTGCATTATGCGGACTAACAACGGGATAACGATCGTACTTCAGTTACATATTTCTTAAAGTCTGGATATTGCGTGATAGTTTGACATTTAGGGGTGCATAGTTGATTAATTATAGAGACATTTGTAATTACTTCGTTACAAGGACCGAAAAATGTAACTTTTAGTTTTGAATTTGGTGGGATTTTGAAAACGATAGGTTTTTTTTCCATGAAATCAGCTCCTAATATTGAGTATTATAATTTAAAGGATATAGAGTCGTATTAGTATAATATGAAATTTCAGTGGATTTGCTTATAATAAAGAATTTCATAGTAGTAAAAGTGCTTAAAGATGTAAAGGGGAAATTGAGAATGTGAAATAAAATGTTTAATTAATATAACTAATGCATTTTTTAGTTTGTTACATATTATGTTAGTAAGAATTGTATAAGGAGGTAGTATAAAATATTGGAAGAAAATGTACAAGTTCAGCTTTCGCCACCTTGGATCACATATTTTAATGAATTAAAAAATTCAATAGGTGCTGATCCAACTGTTACAGTTGGGCCGCTTATTCCTGTTGGTGGTAATTATATTATTTTAGTGCATGCGTTAAGTAATGAAAAAGCGAGAGCGTTAGCAACGTTTTTAAAATCTTTTGTACAATTTGGGAATGTAAGTGTGACAGTTATTGTAACGAATAATGAGAATGAAATTGTAAATCCATTTCCTTGTCCACTAGATGCATTTGAAATAGCTCATTTATTTCAAGTAGCACTAGAAAATAATCCTTATTTTGAACAAGTTGTGGTACAGCCTCAGTTCCCTGGCGGACCGAATGTTGTCTTTCCGGTTTTCACTGCGGAAGTCATTCAGTTTTTCAATGACGATATTTCTAACTTATGTCAAACGTTTACAGGTGTTGCTGCCAATGTATTTCGTGATGTAATGAATGATGAGGTTTGTGATAGCCCAATATTATTTTCTACAAGTTGTGTTATGAACAGTGAAAATACACAATTACAAAATAAAGATTTAACACCAAAATTGTTTTATTAGACTATAAAAAAACATTTTTAGTAATAGAAAATGTCTTTTTTATGCACCAATAGTGTTCAGGTTGGACAATTGTAGGTTAACAGGAATAATCTTCAATTAATTAAAATTTTTCTAAATCTCAAATTTCATGGAAAGATAGTAATTTTGATTTAAGAATATATAGAAAATGAGAAATGATTTATATTAGCTGAAAGGGAATTGATATTGGAAGTTTTAATTTAATAATATAGGGGAATTTTTTCTAATATCCGTAAAAATGATTAATACCTTAATTGATAGGACGAGATTACATAATAAATGAATAGTAGGGTATATTTCGAATATGAGAATATTTTTTGAAAAACAGTAAAGATTCTTTTTATTTATATTATAGATAGCTAGTTTTAGAGAGAGGAGGCTTACAATAAAACAAGCTATGAATAGGACATTCAAAAGGAGCTGGAATGTATGGGGTATATTGTAGATATTTCAAAATGGAATGGAACTATTAATTGGGATATTGCAGCATCTCAGCTAGATTTAGTGATTGCTAGAGTTCAAGATGGCTCTAATACGGTGGATTTTATGTATCAAAATTATGTTAGTGAAATGAAAAAGCATAGTATCCCATTCGGTAATTATGCTTTTTGCCGTTTTATATCTATTGCTGATGCAAAGAAAGAGGCACAAGATTTTTGGAATCGTGGTGATCAATCTGCTAAGTTTTGGGTAGCGGACATAGAAGTTCAAACGATGGTAGATATGCAAGGCGGGACACAGGCATTTATTGATGAATTACGCCGTTTAGGTGCGGAAAAAGTAGGATTATATGTAGGGCATCACACGTATTTATCATTTGGAGCACGTAATATTGAAGCTGATTTCGTATGGATCCCTCGTTATGGAGGGAATAAGCCAGCATATCCATGCGATATGTGGCAATATACGGATTCAGGGAATGTTCCTGGGATTGGGAAATGTGATCTGAATCGGTTAGTAGGAAATAAGTCACTTTCTTGGTTTATAGATTCCAACAAAGCAAATCAATCTAACATAGTGTATACACAGCAACCGAATGGCATTGGTATTGCAGTTTCGAAATATCCTGATGGATACGGAATAAATTTATATGAAAACCCCATGAATCCTCAATTTACAGGTACACTCACTCAGAAAATTCCATATTTAATCTTAACAGGTTATTGGGGAGGCGGTGAGCAAGATATGATTTGTTTAGGGAACGATAAGCAGTGGGCATATTTAAAACATTTTAATGTGAAATGGTTTTATGCAACTTCGAAATATCCTGTCGGTTACGGAGTAAATTATTATGAAGAGCCTGAATGTATGAATTATAAAGGAAATATAGATGGATCGACATCTTTTCGAGTGTGGGGTAGAGTGGGAAATGCGGTAGATATCGGGCAGAATAGTTGGATACCTGAAAAACATGTAATTATTAAGTAACTATAGAAGCTATATTTTTTGGGGAGCATATAAAGAGTCTTCTTACTATACATAGTAAGAAGACTCTTTATATTTAAAAGTGAAAATACATGATACATAGTCTACTCATATGAAATGAATTACATGTAGAAAACACACTGTTTTCACAATGACTGTGTATAGTTAATTTGCATAATGATAAAAGTGAGGTATTTGAATTGAAAAAGAAGAAAATATTTATTGGAACAATTATTTCATGCATGATGCTAGCATTATCTGCATGTGGTTCCTCAGACAACGTAGTAACATCAAAAGTAGGAAATGTTACAGAGAAAGAATTAAGTAAAGAATTACGACAACAATATGGAGAAAGTACTTTATATCAAATGATGTTAAGTAAGGCATTGCTAGATAAATATAAAGTTTCAGATGAGGAAGCAAAAAAGAAAGTAGAAGAAGCAAAAGATAAAATGGGTGAAAACTTTAAATCGACTTTAGAACAACTTGGGTTGAAAAATGAAGATGAATTAAAAGAAAAAATGAAGCCAGAAATTGCATTTGAGAAAGCAATTAAAGCAACAGTTACAGATAAAGATGTGAAAGATAACTATAAACCAGAAATGAAAGTAAGTCACATTTTAGTGAAAGATGAAAAAACGGCTAAAGAAATAAAGGAGAAAGTAAATAATGGTGAAGATTTTGCTGCCTTAGCAAAACAGTATTCAGAAGATACTGGTTCAAAGGAACAGGGCGGGGAAATATCTGGTTTTGCCCCTGGACAAACAGTGAAAGAATTTGAGGAAGCTGCGTATAAATTAGATGCAGGCCAAGTAAGTGAGCCGGTTAAAACAACTTACGGTTACCATATTATTAAAGTGACGGATAAAAAAGAATTGAAGCCATTTGATGAAGTAAAGGATAAAATTCGTAAAGATATAGAACAACAAAGACTACAAGATACGACAGGTAAATGGAAACAACGAGTAGTCAATGATTTATTGAAAGACGCTGATATTAAAGTGAATAATAAAGAATTTAAAGATACATTTAAATTTCTAGAAAAGAAATAATGACTGTAATCATAATTAGAAAAGGGAACTCATATAGAGTTCCCTTTTTCTAATTAGTGTGTGAGTTATAAATAGATAGTAAGACAATACAATATTACATTTAAATATTAAGAATTACAATGGAAAATTATGGATTATAATTATTTCAACGAAAGTGGATATTCTACGGTTTTCATTATGCAAGTTTATTACATATATTTACTCTTTAATAATAGATATCGAACATAATTTAAAAAATAATACATATAATGTTTTTGAATAAATATTTAACATGGATAATTAGTAAAAAGCTGAGCATTCGATTGGAAAGGATGTTCTTTTTCATATGAAAATTTTAGGATAAAGAATGAATCGTTTTAAACGCGTCATTTACCACATCAATAAATTAAGGTGGTGGAGAATATATGAAAGTAATCTTTCAAGGAGAGGGCGGCGCGAAAATTTTTGAGTCATATGATGAAAATGTAAGTGATTTATTAGCTATATTAAAAGAAACGAAAGGGATTAAAATCGGGATGGTTGAGTATAAAGTGTTAAAGTACGAACTTAATTATTTTCGTCATCCGAAAAAAGCGGATACAGAGAGAGAGTTACATATAATAGTACAACCTAAGTATATGTAATAAAATATAATAATAAAAATCATTGATTCAGTTTTGTAAAGTTCCATAGAGTATGTAAGAAAAGAGAGTGTTGTAAATGCTCTCTTTTCTTATGCTTTGTGAGTTCGTTCATCATAGTATATGTTTTCAGTTATAGATGGTTAATAAACGATAAAAATTTAAAACTTTTTCGTTTAGGCAGGGATTTTATATTTAAGTAAATAAATATACTATGAAGTATTTTTTATACGAATACTGGAGGAGTATAAAATGAGTTTAGCAAGTTACATAGGCTGTAATGTAGAAATTCCGTTAACGGATCCGGATTCTAATAATCTAATTGTTTTTGGACCGTGTTTTTCAGATGAAAGTATGCTTGAAATTGTACAAGATTATCAATTCCAAACAAATTACACATATGAGGTTTCAACTAGTTGGGGAATTGAACTTGTCGAGTGGCAAAATGTAAAGGGAAAAAAGAAGCGAAAGAAAAACTTTTAACTTTATGCAAGATTATGGAAGGTTATTTGGAAGATGGAGACTATTTTGAATTATTTAGTTGTTGGGTTGGTGATGAAGATAAGGAACGAGTAGGGGAATTGAACTTAAAAATAAATCATTTTAATATAGATGAATTATGTATTCCAGAAAGAACATTAGTTAGGATAGAAAAATAAGCTTTGAAATATTTTTTAGAAAAAGGCGATTTCACTTTGGGTGAAGTCGCCTTTTAGTTGTTATATGCATGTTATATAAGAAATGAGAAGTTTATTTGATAAAGGAAAAAAGTATGGAGATAAATAAAATTATGTTTTTTGTTAAGAAATAATAAGTATGGCTCTTCTCAAAAGAACGTAAGTTCGTGTATAATAGGAACGAATGTTCTTTTAAGAGGTAACCTAATTATAGTTTAGAAGTAAATCCGAGTTTAGTAAGTATTAAAAATAACTAAGGGATAGTATGGCTAAATAAATGTATAAATGATCAAGGAGATAAAAAATGAACGATGTAAAGATACAAAAAGAAGAAAGAGAGTGGGTTCCGTTTACAGTAATGTCCGAACAACTTTTAAATATGAGAAAGATTATTGGAGAGAAATTAAAAGTACAAAAACCGCTTTTAACAAATGAAGCAAAAGAGAGAATTTCTGATAAATTATTAACGTCATTACTGTCTGAGAAAGAAATATTGGTAACATATTTTGAAGATGGTTACATACTAACAAGCTACATGACTGTTGTACATATCAATCCGGTAAAACAAATTGTAATTTGTACAGACGCCTTTTATAAAACTTACGTATTTAACGCTATGGATATTATTGAAATAACGTAAAAGAAGCTGAATATTAAATGGCAGCTTCTTTTATTTCTGATTTATGAGACAAATAATACAAGAAAAAGCAGCTAGCTTCGTGCTAGCTGCTGAGCCCCAGGGAAAGGGAGAAAAAGATAGGGTACTCCAAAATCAACAAGAGCTGTCAAACAGCCTGATTATAGTATAGACAAATTAAAATTTTCTATACAGAAAGTTGAACATAAGATTAGGCTGTACCCACTTGGTTTTGATCTGCAAGGTCAGAATCAAATGTATTGGTCGCGCTAACACCGCTAAAAGTATTAACAACAAAACCAACGTTTGATGCGCCGGAACCATTATAAGCTTTCGTATTTTCTTTCGGAGATACGTTGTAGAAATCACCTAAGTTAAATGATCCATTGCTATTTTGTACAACTAAATTTCCTACAACTGATGGCATAATTTTCACCTACTTTATAATAAGTTGTTAACATTACTATATGGAGTTATAGTCCAGATGGTTCATACAATAAAAATTGTGGAATAGTAAAACGTTTGGAGCGTAGATTTCAATAAAAGTGTGTTAAAATTAATATAATAAAGTTGAGTAATTTTTTTAAAAAATTTGTATAATTGATATATATGAAAATAAAGGAGGCAAAATGTAATGAAAGATATTATGAAAAAAGTTGATTTAACAGATGCCAAATCAAGTAATCTTGTTGCATTAATTTATAGTAATGAAGTTATATTAGTTGAAGACGCATTTTGTCCAAATGAAATAAAATTAAAGTTTAATGAAATTGCAATTTTATCTGCAATTAAAACAGCCCATATTGCGAAAGTGTCTATTAGGAAAGAACTTGAAGCGCTTTTTCATGATACGGGTGTTATATTAGTGAAACAAAATGTTGATTATGGTAGTAGCCAATCTATTACCATGCATTTTGAGCAATTTAAAAAATTGCAAGATGAGATTGAACATTTAAATAAAAGTATATAATAAAGCAGCTAAATAAAGGTTCTATCATAAAGGTGGAATGTGTTGTGTTGAAAAAGTGGTTTAAAAATTATTTGGGTGAATCGCATTGTAAACATAAATATATTTTTATTAAGATGCAGGATAATGAGGATTTTAAAAAAGGTACATTAGGTGTAGTTTATATTTACCGGTGTGAGAAATGTGGAAAAGAGAAGTTGAAATGTAAAAACAATAATGAAATAAACAATGAATTTTTAGATATATAGAAAAAAGTAACCATGATGGTTACTTTTTTTACTTATGTATGCAATATCAAAACCATTACTAAAGTATGAGTTGAGTTGATACTATAGTAAATCGCTGAATAAAAATGAAGAGAGTAAGATATAGGGAAGGAGGATGAGAGAAATGAAGCGAAAAGAAATTAGTAAATCTGTAATTATTACAGGTGTGACACAAGGGTTAGGACGTGCGATGGTTGATCGATTTCATGAATTAGGGTGGAACATATATGGTTGTGGACGTTCAAAAGATAAAATTGAAGAACTAAAAAAACAGTACAGTAAAATACATGATTTCCAAGTAATTGATGTTTCAGATTCTCAGCAAGTTAATAACTGGGCAAATTATATATTTAATAGACATACGGCTCCCGATCTGATAATAAATAATGCATCGATTTTAAATCAAAATGCACAACTTTGGAAAATTACGGCTCAAGAATTCGAAAATGTAATGAATGTAAACGTGAATGGTGTAGTAAATGTAATAAGAGCGTTTGTTCCCGCAATGGTAGCTAGGAAAGAAGGAATTATCATTAATATGAGTTCTAGTTGGGGGAGAGAAGGTGAAGCTGAGCTTGCGCCATATTGTGCCTCGAAATTTGCAATTGAAGGTATCACTAAATCTATGGCCCTGGAATTACCCCATGGCATGGCTGTAGTTGCTTTAGATCCTGGGGGGAGTATTAGTACTCCAATGCTGAAGTCATGTGCGCCACAATATATAAATGAATCGCCTACACCTGAAACTTGGTCACATAACGCAATTGAATATATATTGAATATAACAATAGATAAAAATGGAGATTCATTGACATGCCCAGCATGCGTATAAAAAGCACCTTTAAGGTGCTTTTTATATTAGTAGCACATTAGATCATTCACAAAATTACATCTGAAAAATAAAATAAAAGATTAAGGGTGAGATTTGTTTGTTTTGAAAGCTTTAGAAAATATTTGAATAGGTGATAAAAATGAATCCAAGCAGTTTAAAATTGACAGGGGCATGGTTTCAAGTAGGGGGAATCTTACAGCTGCTATTGGAACGACAAGAGGATTTATGGGAGAAGAGAAAGTTGAATCGGAACTTGTTATTGTAGGAAGCTCATTACAAGCCCTCGGGTATATATTACAAATCATTGCGAGCAATTATGATGATGGGGAAGAAAAAAGAGAGAATCAAAGTAAATTACTTGATCAAATAGGAATTGAGTTATTAGCATTAGGAAATATATCAAATGTAATAGGAATATATTTTAATATAAATGAACAATTGAAAGAAAATGATTATCTTATCATTACAGGGAACAGTTTACAATCGATTGGTGCCTTTTTAGGGGTAGAAGCAGCTTTGGTGGATATAAATGTATTACAGAAAATTATTATACTAGGTAACTCCATGCAAAGTTTAGGGGCTGGATTACAAGCGTATCAAGGTGTTTTAAATGTATTGAAAGATGAGAAAGAAAATAAAGATAGTATTTTTGATAAGAAGGATGAGAGAATCATTGCACTCATTGGTATTTGGATACAAGCGATAGGAACGTTAATTTCTGCAATTGGAATAACTGCAATAGAGGAAGAAAATAGGCTAGAAAACAATGAAAAGTCTGAAATACTTATATAAATAGAAGGAGATACATTGATTTTAGAGGCAGGTTAAGATTAAAATGGTAGTAGGTTTTTTTGCGTATATTTTGAAAAGTGATATATAAAATACAAAATAAGGAGTTTTCAAGGGATGATGTATTTATTAGCAATTTTTCTTCCACCTGTTGCTGTATTATTTTGTGGAAAACCAATTCAGGCAATCATAAATTTCATATTAACATTAATATTTTGGGTTCCAGGAGTTATACACGCAATTCTTGTAGTGCATGATAAAAAAGCTGATCGGCGTTTGAAAAAACAAATTCAAGCATATGATGAAATTAATAAGAGGAATCGAAGATAATTCATCTGTGAAATATTTTTAAAAAAAGGAGGATTAACCTCCTTTTTTTGTGGGTGTTAAGTTTAAATTTTTGTGTGGCGGAAAGAATTTTTAATATAAGTTTTATGGTAATAACTTTTAGATTGTGCATGTAATAGGCCAATATAAATACTTTCTGGTACATTAAAGAAATCGTACATACCATTCTTTAATTGGATTCGCAAAATCATAGAAAAAGGATTATAGCCAACAGCAACTATATTTTTTGAAATCACGGGAGATAGCTTCATCATTACGCAACTCCTCACTTTTTATTTTTAATAATTTCTTGTAGATGTTGAGGTTGTGAAGTTGAAATCCTTATAATTTAAGAGGTATTATACTTATATGCAATATATTAAATGTTTGTTATACGTAATTATAAGGAAGTTCACACGAAGTACATATCGTTGTGCTATTTTTATTTCACCTTTGATTTATAAATAAGAAAATATTGACCATTTGAAAAAAAGGTATATTATTTATACGAGGTATTAAAAATTCACTTTTTACATTCTATGCTTAAAGGGGCAGCGTTATTAGGAAAAATAGAAGTGAAAATAGTTTGTATAAGAAGTATTCTAAAAATTATAATCTGTGAATTGGGAAAATATTGAATGCTCCAGGTCAATATACTTTCTTAATCAAATTCATTTTAGAAAGTGACCTCAATATTTTTAAGTAAATCAACGGGAGAATTGAAAGGCAGGAGAAAGTAACATGTCAGAAAATTATCGTTCTCGAGAGGAACGACGACAAGTTAAAAAGAAAAAACAGCCAGCTTCTAAAACACAAAAACCAAAAGGTAAAACATCATTCTTTCGCAAGTTTTTAATTACTTGTTTATTACTTGGTATTGTTGGTTTAGTGGCGGGGGTTGCTACCTTTTTTGTAATGATTAAGGATGCACCAAAACTTGAGAAAGCAAAACTTGTTAATCCGTTATCCTCAAAAATTTATGATAAAAACGGGGATTTGGTATATGAATATGGAAAAGAAAAAAGGACGAATGTTACGTATGAGCAAATACCTAAATTAGTAGAAAATGCATTTTTAGCGACAGAAGATTCACGTTTTTATGAGCATAGCGGAGTAGATTTTAAAGGTACTGCCCGTGCTGTTCTAGTAAGTCTTAAAGGAGATTATGGTTCTCAAGGTGGAAGTACGATAACACAGCAAGTTATTAAAAACTACTTCTTATCAATGGACAAAACACCAAAGCGTAAGGCGCAAGAAATATATTTAGCTTATAAGCTAGAACAACAGTATTCAAAACATGAGATATTAGAGATGTACTTAAATAAAATTAACTTAGGAAACCGTTCATATGGGATCGCAACAGCAGCACAAAACTACTATGGTAAAGAATTGAAGGACTTAACATTACCAGAAGTTGCGATGCTTGCAGGTTTACCGAAAGCACCGAATAACTATGATCCAACGAAAAAAGAAAATGTTCAAAAAGCAACAGAAAGAAGAAATGTTGTTCTAAACTTAATGAATCGACATGGATATATAACAAAACAGGAAATGGAAGAAGCATCAAAAGTTGACGTAGAAAAGGGACTCAAGCCTGCAACTCAACTACAAACAATGCCATATCCTGCATTTATGGATGCAGTTGTGAAAGAAGTAGAAAAAGAATTGCCAGATGCTAATATCGGTTCTGACGGTTTAGAAATTTATACAACGTTAGATCCGAAAGCACAGAAACTTGCTGATAATATTTTAAATAATAATATCATTGATTATCCGAACGATAAATTCCAAGGTGCATTTACATTTATGGATACGAAAACAGGAGAAGTTCGTGCTATAGGTAGTGGCCGTGGAGAAAATAAAGCTGTATTTAAAGGGCACAATATGGCAATTGAATTAGATCGTGCAGCTGGTTCAACGATGAAGCCGATTTTCGACTACGCTCCTGCAATTGAATATTTAAAATGGGCTACGTACCATCAAATTGATGACTCTCCATTTAAGTATTCAACGGGACAAGAAGTACGAAATTCAGATAGAAGTCACATGGGTCCAATTACAATGCGTGTAGCATTAGAAAAGTCACGAAATATCCCAGCAATTAAGACTGCGAAAGAAGTCGGAATTAATAAATCAAAAGACTTCTCTGAGAAATTAGGCATTACATTTAATGCAGCACCGACTGAATCAACAGCGATTGGTACAAATGAAGTATCACCAACTGAAATAGCGGGCGCTTATGCAGCATTTGGTAATGAGGGTAAATATACGAAACCGCATTTTGTTAAGAAAGTCGTTTATCCAGATGGTAAGTCACAAAGTTTTGGACAAAAACCAAAACAAGTTATGACAGATTCTACAGCATATATGATTACAGATATGCTTCGTTCTGTAGTTACATCAGGTACTGGTACATCTGCAAATGTAGCATCTTTAGATGTAGCTGGTAAAACGGGTACGACAAACTACTCATCAAAACAATTAGCTCAATATAAAATTCCAGAAAGTGCAACTCGTGATAGCTGGTTTGCTGGATATACACCGCAATATACGATGGCAGTATGGACTGGGTATATGAAAGATGGTAAAGACGAGTATATTAGTAGTAAAAATACGAAAATTGCACAGTTGATCTTTAAAGAAATGATGAGCGAAATGGCTACAGATAAATCACGCTTTAAAATGCCAAGTAGCGTTATTCAAGAAGGTAGTGAGCTACGTATAAAAGGTGAAAAACGTGATTCATCGCCAAATACTAGCGTGCCGGATACAACGGAGCAACCAAAACAAAATCAACAGCAAAAAACTGAAGAAGAGAAAAAGCAAGAAGAATTAAAGAAACAAGAAGAACTGAAAAAACAAGAAGAACAAAAGCAACAAGAGGAACTTAAGAAGCAAGAAGAACAAAAGAAACTAGAAGAGCAAAAGAAACTAGAAGAAGAAAAGAAACAAAATGAACAAAATAACGGAAATGGTCAAGGAACGACACCTCCAGCGAATAACGGAGGAGGTCAAGGAACGACACCTCCAGCGAATAACGGAGGAAGCCAAGGAACGACACCTCCAGCAAATAGCGGAGGAGGCCAAGGAACGACACCTCCAGCGAATAATGATGGAGGTCAAGGAACTCCGACCCCACCTGCAACAGGACAATCAAATAATGGTGGAAATGCAGGAGAGGTTCCTGCCAATAATGGACAATAAGAAAAATTTATAGAAAAGTTTTCAAAAAAGCACTTAAGATTTGTGGGAATTTACAATCTTAAGTGCTTTTTTTATTTTGCTATAGAAAATTTTATGTTAAGGGCTAGATAGAAGAAAAAGAGTGAATGTAGTTTATGTGGAATGTAACGTAAAGAGAGAAATGATTGTACGTGTGGGTTATCCCGGAAAGGGACTAACTGTGATGGATTACATAAAGCATTAAACAAGTGGGAATTATATTCAAATCTTTAATAAATGTCTTTCTTTAACGGTTACATTAGTTTGGAAAACAATTAAAAAGTCGGATTTCTTATTTAAGGAATTCGACTTTTTTATGTTGAAACTGGATTAAAGGTTCGCTTTATCAAAATGTAGGGGTAATACAGTGATAGCTATTAAATGTTAAACGTACCATAAAAATTTTGAAAATAAATTGAAGGGAAATGATAAAAGACTTGAGTCGGAGGTAGTGGAGGATAACTATGGCTATAAATGGTAGTACTACTGGGGTGTGTACCATGATGCCAAAATGAGGGGGTAACTTGACCGGGAATTTGATATTGTTGCCAAGTGGCGGGAAGTTCAATTCCTACATCGGAGCTAGCTGTATGAACTGCAGGAACATGTATCCCAGGAGTCGAAGGAACTACGGCAGTTACTCTTAATAATACCCACATAAAATATTCACTCCTAAGTTGTGTTAATAAATTAGTATATTCTTTTCACGCTTATAAAGGTACATATATAGGACTTTCGTTTAAAACATGCGTACAAAGTCTTAAGACTAATGTAAGCTGATGGTGGACTATTTAATATGAAAAGATACGTCTATTTGCGGAGGGAAAAGAGATCAATAAAATGTACAATGAGGTTGTTAATCGTAATATTTTACGAGTGTATGGAGGTATTTTTATGGAACGATTATGGACGAAATCATTTATTCAAATGACTTTCGCAATGTTATTTTTATTTACAGGATTTTATTTACTTGTTCCAACGCTACCGCTCTTTATTAAAGAGATAGGTGGCAATGAATCGCAAGTTGGACTCATGATGGGGATGTTTACAATAGCTGCTGTAGTAATACGACCGATTATTGGAGGAATGCTAGATCAATATGGTAGAAGATCCTTTATTATTTTCGGACTCATCTTTTTTGGATTAACGATGTATTCCTATAATATAGCATCGACTATTGTCCTTTTAGCTGTTTTACGTGTTATTCACGGAGTAACATGGGCTGTTTCTACAACAGCTGTTGGAACAGCGATAACTGATATTATTCCAGATTCACGCCGTGGAGAAGGAATGGGCTGGTACGGGATGGCGATGACAATTGCAATGGCCATCGGACCTATGATTGGATTATGGGTTGTGCAAAATTATTCATTTAATGGTCTATTTTTATTAGCGACGTTGTTATCTTTTATGGCAGTCGTATTATCACTAATAACGAAGATGCCATTTACGCCACAAAAAGAAAAAGGGAAAATTCAGCTATTTGAGAAATCCGTATTAACAATCACGATTGTAGTATTCTTTTTATCGTTTGCATATGGAGGAATAACAACATTTTTACCGTTATTTGCATCATCAATTCATGTGAATCCGGGAACTTTCTTTCTTGTATATGCAATTGCATTAACAATTGTAAGACCAATTTCAGGAAAACTATTAGATAGATATGGAGAAGTATTCATCATACTCCCAGCATTATGTATTACTATTTTAGCTATAGTTGTTTTAACTATTTCGAATGGTTTGATAGGTGTAATTATCGCAGCAACATTATACGGTATTGGATTTGGTTCAGCGCAGCCAGCTTTGCAAGCGGCAATGCTTACAATTGTTGATCCGAGTAAGAGAGGAGTTGCGAACGCTTCATTTTTTACAGCGTTTGATTTAGGAATCGGGTTAGGTGCTATTTTACTTGGAGTGGTTTCACAAATGTTTGGTTATCGTATTTTATTTTCAGGGAGTGCAATTTCAGCATTAATAGCCTTAATTATTTTCGTCTTCTTTGTAAAACAGCGATTAGGAAAAAAAGAGTTTGCGTAAACTGGAGGAATAAAGATGGAAATTTCAATTGATCGTAAAGCTCTACAATGGTTCCAGGAAGAATTACGTATAAAGCACGGTGAATCTGTACGTTTTACTGTAAGGTATGGAGGGGGTAGTTCAATTCAGCCCGGATATTCTTTAGGGGTTGTTGCAGAGAAACCAGATGGGGAAATAGTGTCAGTTGAGAAGGAAGGTATTATATTTTTTGTAGATTCTGATGATCTTTGGTATTTTCAAAACTATGATTTATTTGTAAGTTATCATGAGGAAATGGAAGAAATTCAATTTAATTATGTAAAATAATAACTTTATTAAAAATGAATAAATTTTATATAAAAATTATATTTAAGAGATAGTGAAATAAATATCATATAGTAACGAGCTGTATTTGTGTACAGCTCGTTTTTTCTATTTCGCAAATAAAATTAGAATAATAGTATATTTGGCGGTGTTATATGAAGAATCTTTATATCTTGTTTTTAAAAATACGTAAAGAAGTCTATTCTTTCTTTATAAAACATAAGAATTATTTTCAAAAAATTGTATTGTTACAGTAAGAAAAGTGTAGGAAACTTATCATTATAAAATAAATTGAAATCTTCTAAAAACTCTGATACATTGAAATAGAAATGTAGTTTCACAATATTGTAAAGGCTTACAGTTATGTGCACGAAGATCTATTAGGATTGGAGGAAATAATGATGAAAGCTGAAGAAAAATTTTCCCCGGGATTAGATGGTATAGTGGCAGCGGAGACGAAGATATCGTTTCTTGACACAGTAAAAGGTGAAATTGTAATTCAAGGGTATGACTTAATCGAACTCTCAAAAACAAAAGAGTATTTAGACATTGTGCACCTTTTATTGGAGGAACACCTACCGAATGAGGATGAAAAAGCAACACTTGAAAAGAAATTAAAAGAAGAATATGCAGTACCAGAAGGTGTATTCAACGTACTAAAGGCATTGCCTAAAGAGACGCATCCTATGGATGGATTACGTACAGGTGTGTCGGCATTAGCTGGTTACGATAATGATATCGAAAACCGTTCGTTAGAAGTGAATAAAAGCCGAGGGTACAAGCTGTTAAGTAAAGTGCCAAACATTGTAGCGAATAGCTATCATATTTTAAATAATGAGGAGCCAATCGAACCTCTTAAAGAATTATCTTATAGTGCGAATTTCTTCTATATGTTAACTGGAAAAAAACCAACTGAACTTGAGGAAAAGATCTTTGATCGTTCCCTTGTTTTATATAGTGAACATGAAATGCCAAACTCTACATTTACAGCTCGCGTTATTGCATCAACACAATCAGATTTATATGGTGCTTTAACAGGGGCAGTTGCATCTTTAAAAGGAAGTTTACATGGCGGTGCAAATGAAGCGGTTATGTACATGCTTTTAGAAGCTGGTAATGTTGAGAAATTTGAAGAGTTATTACAGAAGAAACTATATAACAAAGAAAAAATTATGGGCTTTGGACACCGTGTTTATATGAAGAAAATGGATCCAAGAGCACTTATGATGAAGGAAGCTTTAAAACAGTTATGCGATGTAAAAGGTGATTATACACTATATGAAATGTGTGAAGCTGGAGAAAAGATTATGGAGAAGGAAAAAGGAATTTATCCAAATCTTGATTATTATGCAGCTCCAGTATATTGGATGTTAGGTATTCCAATTCAACTTTATACACCAATCTTCTTTAGCTCTAGAACAGTAGGATTATGTGCGCACGTTATTGAGCAACATGCAAATAATCGTTTGTTCCGTCCACGTGTAAATTATATTGGCGAGCGACATGTACTTAGTAAATAAGAACAACTGGGGAGTTGTTAGCGCCGCCCGCCAGATGGGTGTTTGACCGACACCCATCATTAATAATAACGAATTTTCGACAGAAAGGGAAGGATAGCATGATTAAAACAAATGAAATTAAGCAAAAAGATGCATTATTAGAAGAGATTACGGATTATGTATTGAATAAAGAGGTTACTAGTGCAGAAGCATTCAGTACAGCTCGTTACGTATTACTTGATACACTTGGGTGTGGAATTTTAGCACTGCAATATCCAGAATGTACAAAATTACTAGGACCAGTTGTGCCAGGAACAATCGTGCCAAATGGTACACGTGTACCAGGTACGTCTTATGTACTAGATCCAGTAAAAGGTGCATTTAATATCGGATGTATGATCCGTTGGTTAGATTATAACGATACTTGGCTTGCAGCAGAGTGGGGACATCCATCTGATAACTTAGGCGGAATATTAGCGGTCGCAGATTATATTAGTCGCGTTCGTATTTCAGAAGGAAAAGAAGCTTTAAAAGTACGTGAAGTACTAGAAATGATGATTAAAGCACATGAAATTCAAGGCGTGCTTGCTTTAGAAAATAGCTTAAACCGCGTTGGTCTTGACCATGTATTGTATGTAAAAGTAGCTACAACTGCCGTAGTTGCAAAAATGCTTGGCGGAACACGTGAAGAAATCTTTAATGCATTATCACATGCATGGATTGATAATTCTAGTCTTCGTACATATCGTCATGCTCCGAATACTGGCTCACGTAAATCATGGGCAGCAGGTGATGCAACAAGCCGCGGTGTTCATCTTGCAATGACTGCTCTAAAAGGTGAAATGGGTTATCCAACAGCATTATCTGCACCAGGATGGGGATTCCAAGATGTATTATTTAACAAACAAGAATTAAAATTAGCTAGACCACTAGAGTCTTATGTAATGGAAAATGTATTATTTAAAGTATCATATCCAGCAGAATTCCATGCACAAACAGCTGCAGAATGTGCAGTGAAGTTGCATCCGGAAATTAAAGAAAGATTAGGTGAAATTGACCGTATTACAATTACAACTCATGAATCAGCAATTCGTATTATTGATAAAGAAGGTCCATTAAATAACCCAGCTGATCGTGATCATTGCTTACAATACATTACCGCAATTGGTTTATTAAAAGGAGATATCGTTGCAGACGATTATGAAGATGCAGTAGCAAACGATCCACGTGTAGACGAATTACGTAATAAGATGGTTGTTGTTGAAAACAAACAGTACAGTTTAGATTACCTTGATCCGAACAAGCGCTCAATCGCCAACGCTGTTCAAGTTCACTTTAAGGATGGCACAGTAACAGAAAATGTGGAATGTGAATATCCACTTGGTCACCGTTTCCGTAGAGACGAAGCAATTCCAAAAGTTATTCAAAAATTCACTGCAAATATGGCAGGTCATTATTCTAGTAAGCAACAAGAAGAAATTCATGAAGTTTGTTTAAATGAAGAAAAACTAGAAAATATGAATGTAAACGAATTTGTAGATCTATTCTTAATTTAATAATAGGGGGAATTTAGAATGGCTTGGGTTGTGAAAAAGCAGTCAACACAAGAGGAGCTTGCGAATCGATTCCGAGCTTTAGTAGAAGCAAATGAAATTTTGCAAATTCCAGGTGCTCATGATGCAATGGCGGCTTTAGTTGCAAAAAATACAGGTTTTTCAGCTCTTTATTTATCCGGAGCTGCTTATACTGCAAGTAAAGGTTTACCAGATTTAGGTATCGTGACGTCTACTGAAGTGGCTGAGAGAGCAAGAGATTTAGTAAGAGCTACAGACTTACCTGTTCTTGTTGACATTGATACAGGATTTGGTGGTGTACTAAATGTAGCGAGAACAGCTGTAGAAATGGTGGAAGCGAAAGTAGCAGCTGTCCAAATTGAAGATCAACAATTACCAAAAAAATGTGGACATTTAAATGGTAAGAAACTTGTTACTACAGAAGAATTGGTTCAAAAAATTAAAGCGATTAAAGAAGTTGCACCGAGCTTATACATTGTAGCACGTACTGATGCTCGCGGCGTTGAAGGATTAGATGAAGCAATTGAAAGAGCAAATGCATATGTAAAAGCAGGTGCAGATGCAATTTTCCCTGAAGCGCTTCAATCAGAGGAAGAATTCCGTCTATTTAATAGTAAGGTAAATGCACCTTTACTTGCGAATATGACTGAATTCGGAAAAACTCCATATTATAGTGCAGAGGAATTTGCGAACATGGGCTTCCAAATGGTTATTTATCCTGTAACTTCACTTCGCGTTGCAGCGAAAGCGTATGAAAATGTGTTTACTTTAATTAAAGAAACAGGTTCTCAAAAAGATGCACTTTCTAATATGCAAACGAGAAGTGAATTATACGAAACAATTTCATATCATGACTTTGAAGAGTTAGATACTGGTATTGCAAAAACAGTATTATCAGAAGATCAATAGATAAAGCAGTGAAGGCGATGAAAATACATCTTTGGCAAAATAAAATGCTTGATGTGAAAAATCATCGCCTTCTATTTTCAAAAAAGATATTCCACTCATCGTAGACGAGCATAAGCAAAAAGCTATGAAGGCCGAATGATAGGGGGATACATATGGAGCAAACGAAGTTACCATGGGATGAATTTTTTTCACTCAATAAAGATATAAATCATACTTACTTTACACCAGAAGATTTTTCAGGTGATGAAGATTTAATCGCAAAAACGACAGAACAATTCGTTAAACAAGAAATTGTTCCACAAATGGAGAATATTGAACAACATAACTATAAAGTTTCTCGTCAATTATTTGAGAAAGCTGGGGAACTTGGATTATTAGGCATTGAGGTACCAGAAGATTATGGCGGGTTCGAGTTAGGAAAGGCTGTCTCAGGTCTTGTAGCAGAGAAAATGGGTTACGCTGGTGCATTTAGCGTTTCATTTAATATACACGCTGGTGTCGGTACATTGCCTTACATATATTACGGAACGAAAGAACAGAAAGAAAAATATTTACCAAAAATCGCATCGGGAGAATGGATTGGGGCTTATGCTTTAACTGAGCCAAATGCTGGTTCGGATGCATTAAGTGCAAAAACGAGCGCAGTATTGAATGAAGAGGGAACAGCTTGGAAGTTAAATGGTGAGAAGCAATGGATTACAAATGCTCATATGGCAGATGTATACGTTGTTTTTGCGAAGACAAATAAAGGAATGACAGCATTTATTGTCGAAAGAACATGTGAAGGTGTATCCATTGGGTTAGAAGAAAAGAAAATGGGTATTAAAGGTTCTTCAACGGCGACTCTTATTTTAGAAGATGTTGTCATCCCTGTTGAAAATGTTTTAGGGGAAGTTGGGAAAGGGCATCACGTAGCTCTTAATATTCTTAACTTTGCTAGACTTAAACTTGCTTTTGGAAATATTGGAACAGCAAAACAAGCAATTGGTTTGTCAGTTCAATATGGAAAAGAGCGAAAACAGTTCCAAATGGAATTAGTAGACTTTACGATGATTCAAGAGAAAATTGCAAATATGATCATTGCTACATATGGAGCAGAAAGTGCAGCTTACCGTACAGCAGGTGTAATTGATGAAGCAATTCATGAGAGCGATGAAGATCTTATGAAAAAAATGTCTCAATTTGCAATTGAATGTGCACTAAATAAAGTAAATGCTTCTGAAACACTTGCTTATATTGTAGATGAAGCTGTACAAATTCATGGTGGTTACGGTTATATGCAAGAGTATGAGGTAGAACGATTATATCGTGATGCTAGAATTAGTCGTATTTTTGAAGGAACGAACGAAATTAATAGATTAACAGTTGCCAAAATGTTAATGAAGCAAATCGAACCATTAGAAGATACTGAAGTAGAAAGTGATGTAGCAAATGTCGAAAGAAACCATCGTTACATTTTATTAGCGAAAAAATTGTTGAAACAATCTTTGAAAACGCTCTCTAAAACTCCAAGTCTAAAAATCGACCAAGAACAAGAATATTCACGTGTAATATCAAATATGTTGACGGACGTGTACGTCATGGAATCAGCGTTTTTACGTACGAGAAAAGCAGTAAGTAAAAATGGTGAGGAAAAAGAACGTACGAAGCAACAAATAACGGATGTTATTTGTGAAGAAGGATATCGTAAAGTAGAAGAAGCGGCGATTTCTGTACTTTCAGCGGCTGTCACAGAAGAACAAGATAGACATGTGATTTTAGCTGAAATCCGTCAATTATTAGTACCTTTATACACGAACGTATTTACGAAGAAGAGAGAAATTGCGAAAGCTATTATAAATCGTGGGAAATATATTGTGTAAATAGGAGGAAAGCGATATGAAAAAGATTGGTTTTATCGGTTTAGGTAACATGGGTCTTCCGATGTCAAAAAATCTAGTTAAATCAGGTTACACAGTATATGGCGTGGACTTAAATAAAGAGGCTGAAGCGTCCTTTGAAAAAGAAGGCGGAATTATCGGTCTATCAATCTTAAAACTAGCAGAAACATGTGATGTAGTTTTTACAAGTTTACCTTCACCTCGCGCTGTTGAAGCGGTATATTTTGGAGCAGAAGGATTATTTGAAAATGGTCACTCGAATGTAGTTTTCATTGATACAAGTACGGTATCGCCGCAGTTAAACAAACAATTAGAGGAAGCTGCAAAGGAAAAGAAAGTAGACTTTTTAGCAGCACCTGTGAGTGGTGGAGTAATCGGAGCCGAAAACCGTACATTAACGTTTATGGTTGGTGGATCAAAAAAGGTATATGAGAAAACGGAATCTATCATGGGCGTACTAGGCGCGAATATTTTCCACGTTAGTGAGCAGATTGATAGTGGTACAACTGTTAAGTTAATTAATAACTTATTAATTGGTTTTTATACAGCTGGTGTGAGTGAAGCTTTAACATTAGCAAAAAAGAACAATATGGATTTAGATAAAATGTTTGATATTTTAAATGTAAGTTACGGTCAAAGTAGAATTTATGAACGTAATTTTAAAAGTTTTATAGCACCTGAAAACTACGAGCCAGGATTTACTGTGAACTTATTGAAGAAAGATTTAGGATTTGCAGTTGACTTAGCTAAGGAAAGCGAACTCCATTTACCGGTAAGCGAAATGTTATTAAACGTATATGACGAAGCGAGTCAAGCTGGATATGGTGAAAACGATATGGCTGCTTTATATAAGAAAGTTAGCGAGCAATTAATTTCTAATCAAAAATAAATTATACAAAGGAGAGAATACAATGATTACAACTGAAATTAAACGAGTAAAAAATCACATTAACGGTGAGTGGGTTGAATCGACAGGTACGGAAGTAGAAGCAGTTCCAAATCCAGCGACTGGAAAAATTATCGCTTACGTTCCACTATCTCCAAAAGAAGATGTTGAAAAAGCTGTTGAAGCGGCAAAAGCAGCATTCGAAATGTGGTCTAAAGTACCAGTTCCGAATCGTTCAAGAAATTTATATAAATATTTACAGCTATTACAAGAAAACAAAGATGAGCTTGCGAAAATCATTACGCTAGAGAATGGTAAGACGCTAACGGATGCAACAGGTGAAGTACAGCGTGGTATTGAAGCGGTAGAACTTGCAACATCTACACCAAATCTAATGATGGGTCAAGCGCTGCCGAATATTGCTAGCGGAATTGATGGATCAATTTGGCGCTACCCAATCGGAGTTGTTGCTGGTATTACGCCGTTTAACTTCCCGATGATGATTCCGTTATGGATGTTCCCACTTGCAATTGCTTGCGGTAATACATTCGTATTAAAAACATCGGAAAGAACGCCACTTTTAGCGGAGCGACTTGTAGAATTATTCTATGAAGCAGGTTTCCCAAAAGGCGTATTAAATTTAGTACAAGGCGGAAAAGATGTTGTAAATAGCATTTTAGAAAATAAAGATATTCAAGCTGTTTCGTTCGTCGGTTCTGAGCCAGTAGCTCGTTACGTATATGAAACAGGTACGAAACACGGAAAACGTGTACAAGCGTTAGCAGGTGCGAAAAACCATGCGATTGTAATGCCAGATTGCAATCTTGAGAAAACAGTACAAGGTGTAATTGGATCTGCATTTGCAAGTAGTGGAGAGCGCTGCATGGCATGCTCAGTAGTAGCAGTAGTGGATGAAATTGCTGATGAATTCATTGATGTATTAGTAGCAGAAACGAAAAAATTAAAAGTAGGCGATGGCTTTAGCGAAGATAACTATGTTGGACCATTAATTCGTGAATCTCATAAAGAGCGCGTTTTAGGCTATATTAATAGTGGTGTAGCAGATGGGGCAACTTTATTAGTAGATGGCCGTAAAATTAATGAAGAAGTTGGAGAAGGTTATTTTGTAGGTGCGACAATCTTTGATGGCGTGAATCAAGAAATGAAAATTTGGCAAGATGAAATTTTTGCTCCAGTATTAAGCATTGTACGTGTTAAAGATTTAGAAGAAGGTATTAAACTAACAAATCAATCTAAATTTGCAAATGGTGCGGTTATTTATACGTCAAATGGTAAACATGCACAAACGTTCCGTGATAACATCGATGCTGGTATGATTGGTGTAAATGTAAATGTTCCAGCACCAATGGCATTCTTCGCATTTGCAGGAAATAAAGCTTCATTCTTTGGTGATTTAGGTACAAATGGTACAGATGGCGTTCAATTCTATACACGTAAAAAAGTTGTAACTGAGCGCTGGTTTTAATAAAGAGTAGACTGTCAGATTAGTTGTGAAATGAAAAACACCACTATTAATAGTGGTGTTTTTCGTTTTTATCAATTACTTTTTTCAAAAGCTAGTTTAACACCAAATCCAATTAGGACGATTCCTGTTAGCCCTTGAATATAACGTTGCGTCTTCGGTTTTTTCATAAAAGCACTAATTTTATCAATTAACAATATATAAAACGCAAACCAAATGGCAGTTAAAACGAGGTAAGTAAGGCCCATTACAAGAAGTTGAATAAATGTATTATGATTTGGATTTAAAAATTGCGGTAAAAAAGTTAAAAAGAAGACTGCTATCTTAGGATTTAATAAATTCGTTAGAAATCCTTGGCGAAAGCAAGAAGTATGTTTGTTTTCATTATTTAAAGATATATCATTTGTATCTATGCCTTCTTTATTTCTTACTGCTAAAAGGGCTTTAATACCGATATATATTAAATAGAGAGCCCCAACGTACTTGAAAATAGAAAATAAAAGAGCTGACTTTACAATAAGTGCAGAAAGACCAATTATAGCAGCTAAAGTATGAATTAATAGTGCAATACATGTACCAAACACTGTTTTCACTCCACCGACTTTACCAGCAACCAATGTGTTTTTCGTAGCCATTGCTGTATCTGGACCAGGTAAAATGATAAGGCAAATAGACATAATGATGAAAAGAAGATAATTTTCTATCATAGCCGCCCCTCCTTTTTATTTTTAGAATATTTGATTAAAATCAGTGTAGCACAAAAATGGATTTAATAAAATTAAATTTTATTAAAAATTATTAAATAAAAAAGGCTATATAGTAGCTGTAATTTCACTACTATATAGCCTCGATTTTATCCCGCTATTTGCGGGTAGTAAGATTTCCACCGCACAAGATTTAGCTGAAGCAAAGAAGTTAGGTGGGGGATGAACAAAACACCCACGCATTACAGTTTCATTTTATGCATTAAGTAAGTTAAAGAAACGATTCACATCTTCTTCTGAAACGTCACTTAACTGTTTATATTTATAATTCGGATTTTGATCTTTATCAACGACAACGGAGCGTACTCCTTCGAAGAAATCTTCATGTCTCATGAAATTTTTAGCAAGTATAAGGTCCGTAGCGAAGCATTCTTCAACGGATTTATCTTGTCCATCAATAAACTGTTTTAATGTTACTTTGAGTGAAATAGGGGATTTTGATAACAGTGTTTCTTTTGTTTTTAGAGCAAAGGAACTTTGATCTTTCTCCAATGAATGGATGATTTCTTCAATTGTATCGAAAGCAAAATGTGAATTGATTACTTCTAATGAAGGAGTCAGCTCGCTTTCTAAGTTTGGAGCAGTTGCAAATGTATGAATAACTTCTTTTAAATTAGTATGTACATCATCTTCTTTATGCCAATTTACACTTTCAAGTTCAGTAAGAAACTCTGGTAATGAATCAGATGTCATAAAGTAATCAGCAGCATTAATAAATAATACGTCAGAAGCTTTTAAAATAGATGCTGTTAAAGCAACGAAGCGTCCTGTATATCCAGGTGCTTTATTTAAGAAATATGCAGCTCCGACGTCTGGGAAGAAGCCGATATTCATCTCTGGCATTGCCCATTTCGTACGTTCAGTTACAATGCGATACTTCGCACCATTTGTAAGACCGACACCACCGCCCATTACAATTCCATCTAAACAAGCAATAATCGGTTTTGTATATTGATAAATATATGTATCAATTTCATACTCTTCTTCAAAAAAACGTTCTGCATGTTGCAATGCCACTTCATTGGAACGCGCTTCATAAAGAGTTTTAATGTCGCCACCTGCACAAAAACCTTTTGTGCCAGCTCCTTTTAACACGATAAGTGCAATACGCTCATCGTGTTCCCACTCTTTAAGTTTTTGTCCGATAGGTTGTAACATGTCATAAGATAAAGAATTAAGTGCTTTTGGACGGTTTAAAGTAATTGTTGCAACGCCGTTTTCACTAACAGAAAATAAAACGTGTTCAGTCATAATGCATCCTCCCTTACATATCTTCTTATTTCTTAATTCTTGATATGTACTGAAATGTCCTTTATAAATTTTGTCAAAAGTTGACGGTAAATATTAATTTGGTCACCGCATATTTTGACGAGTTATCTTTGCAGGATTTCAGAGACTGAGGGGGAATATTACAACATTACTGTAAGTGTAATTATTTGAAGTTATTATGATAAAAGCGCTATTATATAGGTGTGAATTGTTCATTATCAATTCTAAAAAGAGTGTTTGAAGAAAAAATGAATCGTACAATTGTAATAAAAAATTTTACACTGAATTAGAAATAGAGAAAGGAGAAATCGGAATGCCAGGACCTTTACTATTGTCGGTTATTATTTTGTCTTCTTTAATGATAGGGATAACGCAGTATTTTCATCATACAGATACGACAGAAGAAGTGAAGGATAAAGTACGTCTCGTATTTCCGATTTTTATAATATCTATTTCATTCTGTATTTTATTAAATAAAGATGGGTACATTGTCGCAGTGTTCTCATTTTTCGTCGCAATCGTTTTAATTACCGTTTTATATTATGTAATGAAAGACTTTATACAAAAATAAAGATGTCACAATAGGCATTTTTATTTTGGAGAAAATATAAAATTTCACATACCGTACTTTATATAAAATACATAAAACATATAACAATAGAAAAGTGTGTACTTTGCTGTGTATGTACTTGTCAATCTTGCATAGCCACTATACTATTAAAATGTAGAGATTATAAAAAGGGGTTGTATCTATCATGAAATTTGAGATGCACACAAAAATTATTTCAAATGAAAAAGAAGTAAGATTACATATTGAAGAAAATATATTTCAATTAATATTGGATGGTTATCACTTATTTACAATTCAAGAAATATTGCCTTTATATAAATCAAATGAAGAAAGAATTGGAAGTGCAACGATATTGAAGCTAGAGTGGGAGAACGGAAAAACTACAATAAACTATCAACTCGTTTCACTAAAATCAGTAAATTAAAAGGAGTAGAAAAATATGAAGTTATTTCATACAGCGGATTGGCATTTAGGTAAGCTTGTTCATGGCGTGTATATGACTGAAGACCAAAAGATTGTATTAGATCAGTTTGTACAGGCTGTTGAAGTAGAAAAACCAGATGCTGTAATTATTGCAGGTGATTTATATGACCGAGCAATTCCACCTACAGAAGCAGTAGACTTATTAAATGATGTGCTGCAAAAAATAGTTATTGATTTACAAACACCAGTTATTGCAGTAGCTGGTAATCATGATAGTCCGGATCGTATCCATTTTGGGAGTAGTTTAATGAAAAAACAGGGATTACATATTGCAGGCCAATTTCAATTCCCGTATGAACCTGTTGTACTAAATGATGAATATGGAGAGGTTCACTTCCATCTAATACCGTATGCAGACCCAAGCATAGTTAGACACGTGTTGAAAAATGAAGACGTACGTTCTCATGATGATGCGATGCGCATTTTTATGAATGAGCTCTCTGAAACAATGGATAAAGAAGCTAGACATGTATTTGTTGGACATGCATTTGTAACTTCTTCAGGAGAAGCGGAGGAGAATACAAGTGATGCAGAACGACCACTTTCAATTGGTGGTGCTGAATATGTAAATAGTCATTATTTTGATAAGTTTCATTACACAGCGCTTGGACATTTACATCAAGCGCATTTCGTACGTAATGAGACCATTAGATATTCAGGTTCACCACTTGCCTATTCAATTTCTGAAGAGAAACATAAAAAAGGTTATTACATTGTAGAACTGAATGAAACTGGTGAAGTAGCAATTGAAAAAAGGTTACTTTCACCACGTCGTAAAATGCGAACAGTAGAAGCGAAAATAGATGAATTATTACAGCACCCAGTAAGTGAAGATTACGTATTTGTAAAATTATTAGACGAAAACCCTGTCTTACAGCCAATGGAGAAAATACGATCTGTATATCCAAATGCAATGCACGTTGAAAGAGCGATGCAAAGGCGAGAACTCACAGATACAAATGAAGTAACGGTTTCAAGACATAAAACGGATGATTTATCTCTTTTAAAGGCTTTCTATAAAGAAATGAAAGGGTTAGATTTATCAGAAGAGAAAGAACGCCTATTTATAGATGTATTACAAACAGTGCAAGAACGGGAAGGTGAACGAGGATGAGACCGATTCAGCTTATTATGACAGCATTCGGGCCATATAAACAGAAAGAAGTAATCGATTTTGAAGATCTTGGAGAACATCGTATTTTCGCTATTTCTGGGAATACGGGAGCTGGAAAAACAACGATTTTTGATGCGATTTGTTATGTGTTATATGGTGAGGCTAGTGGAGAAGAACGTAGTGATACGAGCATGCTTCGAAGTCAATTTGCTGATGATGATGTTTATACAAGTGTAGAACTAACCTTTCAATTAAAAGGGAAACGCTATGAAATAAAAAGACAACTTGGACATAAAAAACAAGGGAATAAGACCATTACAGGACATGCAGTAGAATTATATGAAGTTATTGATGGAGAAAACGTTCCAGCCGTCGATCGTTTTCATGTAACAGACGTAAACAAAAAAGTGGAAGATTTAATTGGGTTAAGTAAACATCAATTTAGTCAAATTGTTATGTTACCACAAGGTGAATTCCGAAAACTATTAACATCTGAGACGGAAAACAAAGAAGAGATTTTACGTCGTATTTTTAAAACGGATCGTTATAAATTAATGCGTGAGTTACTTGATCAAAAGAGAAAACAATGGAAAGATGTTTTACAAGAAAAACAAAAAGAGAGAGAGCTCTATTTCCGTAATGTTTTTAAATTACCAATCCGTGATGGAGCATTATTAGAGACATTAGCGGCACAAGAACATGTAAATACGCATCAAGTAGTAGAAGCGTTAGAACAAGAAACAACAGTGTATAAGGCAGAGGTTGAGCAATTACAAGTAGAACAAGATGTTCAAACGAAGCAATTAAAGGATGCAGAAACACGTTTTCATGCAGCAAAATCTGTAAATGAGAAATTTATAGATTTACAACAAAAGAATGAGAAATATAACACTTTACAAGAGAACCGTGCAGCAATTGAAAGGAAAGAAAAATCCTTTAAACGTGCGGAACAAGCAAAGCGCTTATTACCATTTGAACAATGGTATGAAGAAGCAATGCAAAATGAGCAGAAAGCTGAAAGTTTGTTAAAACAGATAATCGTCAAACAAGAACAGATAATGAATAGTTTTGAGCTTGCTCAGGAGAAGTATGAAGTAGTAAAGAATAAAGAACTTGAACGAGAAGAGGCTAAAAAACTTGTTCAAAGATTAGAAGAGTTACAAGCGATCATTGAATCATTAGCTGAGAGAAAGCTGAATTTACAAAATGCCGAAATTCAAATAGGGAAATTAAAAGAAAGTATGCACAAGTTGGATCAACAACTAGAAGAGCATACAAGTCAAAAACAGGGAATGTCTGATGAATTGCAGCAATTAGAACAAGCACTTGAGCAATATGTAGCTAAAGTAGAAGAACTAACGAATATGCGAGAAGATGCAAAAGTTTTAAAGCAAGCATATGATGTTTGGCAAGAAAAACAAAAATTTGAGCAAGAAAAAGAGGCGGCAAATAATAAAATGCAAGTGGCAGTTCGTGCATATGAAAACATGGAGCGCCGCTGGTTAAGTGAACAAGCTGGTATATTAGCTCTTCATTTACATGATGGTGAATCTTGTCCGGTATGCGGTAGTACGAATCACCCGCAAAAAGCTACAGAGCAAAGTAATGCGATCGATGAAAAAGAGTTAAACGATTTAAGAGATAAGAAGAACATAGCTGAAAAATTACATGTGCAAGTAGAGGAGAAATGGAATTTCTATCGACTACAATATGAACAAGTGATAGAAGAAGTTGTGAAGCGCGGCTACAACTCGGAAAAATTAGCTGAAACATATAGTGCACTTGTTCAAAAAGGAAAACAATTAGCAGCAGACGTGAATACGTTAAAAGCAAGTGAAGAAACACGTAAGCAGATTGCTGTGAACATGAAAAGCGTAGAAGAAAAAATAGAAGAACTTCAGAAACAAAAACGGGAAGTAGAAACAATGCAGCACCGTACAGAAATGGAGTGCATGCAACTTCGTACGTCATATGAACATGATAAACGAAATATTCCAGAAAACTTACAAACAGTACAAGCTTGGAAAGCACAGTTGGACCAAGCTATGCAGGAACTTAGGTTAATGGAGGACGAATGGAAGAAAGTGCAGGAAGCGTATCAGCATTGGCAAAATGAAAATATACGTATTCAAGCAGAACAGAAAGGTGCTTCTAATCAATTTGAAAGTGCAAAATTGAAGAAAGAAGAAACTTTCGCACGCTTTATGAGAGAGCTAGAACAAAGCGGGTTTACAGATCAATTCACGTATAAAGAAGCCAAATTAAGCGATGCCCAGATGGAGATGTTACAAAAAGAAATTCAAGGTTATTATTCATCTCTCGAAGTGCTTGCAAAACAAATTGAAGAGTTAAACTCAGAATTAAAAGATAAAGAGTATATGGATATTACATCTTTAGGTGAACACATAAAAGAACTAGAAATTAATCTCGATATAATTAAAGAAAAACGTCAACGTGCGCAAAATGCGGTAACATATATTTCTGATTTACATGAAAACATTAGACGTATTGACGAACAAATTCACGAGGAAGAAAAAGCCTTCCAAGAACTTGTTGATTTATATGAAGTAATGAAAGGTGATAACGAAAGTCGTATATCATTTGAACGTTACATCTTAATTGAGTATTTAGAACAAATCGTTCAAATCGCAAACGAACGACTACGTAAATTATCAAATGGACAATTTTATTTAAAACGAAGTGAACGAGTTGAAAAAAGAAACCGTCAAAGTGGATTAGGCTTAGATGTGTACGATGCATACACTGGCCAAACGCGCGATGTAAAAACATTATCCGGCGGAGAGAAATTTAACGCATCACTTTGCTTAGCGCTAGGAATGGCAGATGTAATTCAAGCATATGAAGGTGGTATTTCCATCGAAACAATGTTCATCGATGAAGGGTTCGGTTCATTAGATGAAGAATCATTAACGAAAGCAGTAGATGCCTTAATTGACTTGCAAAAATCAGGCCGATTTATCGGTGTCATTTCACACGTACAAGAGCTGAAAAACGCAATGCCGGCTGTATTAGAAGTAACGAAGCAGAAGGATGGGTGTAGTCAGACTAGGTTTGTGGTGAAGTAAGCTTAGAAAATGGAGTAGGGAATCTACCGATACTTTTAGTGTCATATGTATGAAAAATAAAACGTCGTCTCTTCATTGGAGGCGACGTTTTATTTTATAAAATATCTATGAATTATCTGTAGAAGGCGGCGTATTCTCCAAACGATTATAAGTTTTAAAGGCTGAAATTGCCGAGATAACCCCGCCTACTAAAAATAAAGCGGATCCTCCAACTAAGATGATACGACTGACATATGTTTCCCGTGCTTCTTCGACTTCTTCTTGTAACGTTGTAGGCATATGAATTCCCCTTTATAAAAGTTGTTTTATAAATAGTATATACAAACGCCTAAAATGTGTTAAAATAACTGATGATTTTATGCAGTGGGTAATTAGATGAGTAGGATGCGAGTGGCTAAATAAATCTTCATCACAAATTTATGCGAACTTCACATAGAGCACATATTAACATTGTATTATGTATATGTACCAAATAAATAAATAAAGTGAGTGTAAGTTCTGTTTTCAAAAATTTAAAATCCTTTTATTTCTATATGAAAGTTTTAATCAAGGGTTTTAAAAAATTTGGAAATAGATCTTATGAATATGGAATTCATATAAAAGGGGAATGTCTTATGACAACATATACGAGTGAAATGAGAAAAACTTTAGTTTCAGAAGAAGATGTAGATATTTTAAAAATTATGGCGCATCCAATCCGACTGCAAATTGTAAATGAATTAAGTACGAGAAAAACTTGTAATGTAACACAATTAACAGAGTTACTGAATATTCCGCAATCTACTGTTTCACAACATTTATCAAAAATGAAGGGTAAAGTGTTACGAGCAGAGAGAAGAGGTTTAGAAATTTATTATCATATTAACAATTTAAAAGCGAGTAAGATTGTTAATGTTTTAGGGTATATAAACTAGTGAAATATTTTTATATAAAATAGCCCCTGCTGTTGAGCAGGGGCTATTTTGTGTTGTTTTATGTATTTGTATTTAAAACTTTATAGTTTTTATGATTTACAATTGTTCGATCAAATTCAAAAGTACCACCGCTTACATTTGTAATTTCAACTAAGACCGATTCAGTATAAAGTTTTAGTACAGATCCTGTAATCTTTAAATTGTTTCGTTGAAAAAGTATAGTATCCCCTACGTTTGCTTTCATAGTACCTCCTTAAAGACAGAAATATTTTTTATTATATATATTAAACCACGGATAGATATATTAGTGAATATTTAGTTTTATTTATTGAAAAAATTTGTGATTTTATAAAAATAAGGTACATCGAAGTATAAAAATTTTTTCTACTTGTAAAGGAAAATTTTAATTTAGCAATTGTATAACATGAGACATAATTTTTATAAAAGAAGATGATAAAACAGTTGTAAGTTGTATTGAAGCTAAACATTATAAAAGCTACTTATGTATTTAATCAGTAGTTTTTTGTATTTCGTCCTTCGTTTTCTGTAACTGATTCCATGTTTTTGACGCTCTATCTTGTAAGTGCTTACATAAGCGGAAACATCTTATATAATGAAGGTGTTAAATCAAAAGAGGTGACCAAAATGAACATAAAAAAAGTAAATTTAGCGAATAGCATTGAAATAGAAAGAGGAGGCGGAAAGGTATGAAAAAATCAACTGTTAATCCATGGTTTGTTGTCTTTGGCACAGTTATAGTACAGATGGGGCTTGGAACGATATATACATGGAGTTTATTCAATCAGCCTTTAGTTAGTAAATACGGTTGGAGTCTTAACACTGTTGCGATAACTTTCTCAATTACTAGTCTTTCTTTAGCATTTTCAACTTTATTCGCGAGTAAATTGCAAGAAAAATGGGGACTTCGTAAACTTATTATGATAGCTGGACTAGCATTAGGACTAGGATTAATACTTAGTTCACAAGCTTCCTCATTGATATTGCTTTATGTACTAGCAGGAGTTGTTGTAGGTTATGCAGATGGTACAGCATATATCACTTCACTATCAAATTTAATAAAGTGGTTTCCAGAGCGTAAAGGTTTAATTGCTGGTATTTCTGTCTCTGCATATGGTTCAGGTAGCTTAATCTTTAAATACGTTAACGCACAGTTGATTGAATCAGTTGGTGTATCGCAAGCATTTATATACTGGGGTTTAATTGTTACAGCTATGATTGTAATTGGTGCTTGTTTAATCCATCAAGCTGCAGATCAAGGAGCAGTTCATGAAACAAAAACTAAGGAATACACAACGAAAGAAATGTTAGGCACAAAACAAGTATACTTATTATTTATAATGTTATTTACATCATGTATGAGTGGCTTATACTTAATTGGTATGGTAAAAGACATTGGTGTTCAACTTGTAGGACTGAGCGCAGCAACAGCAGCTAATGCGGTGGCTATGGTTGCAATCTTCAATACATTAGGTCGTATTATTTTAGGACCGTTATCGGATAAAATTGGTCGTTTAAAAATCGTTACTGGTACTTTTGTTGTTATGGCGAGTTCAGTCTTAGTTCTAAGTTTTGTAGATTTAAATTATGGTATTTACTTCGTATGTGTAGCAAGTGTAGCGTTTTGCTTTGGTGGAAATATCACTATTTTCCCAGCTATTGTTGGCGATTTCTTCGGTATGAAAAACCATAGTAAGAACTACGGAATTGTGTATCAAGGATTTGGATTTGGGGCGCTTGCAGGTTCCTTTATCGGTGCACTTCTAGGTGGATTCAAACCAACGTTCATGGTGATCGGTGTATTATGTGTCGTGTCATTCATTATCGCAATTTTAATTCAAGCACCTAAACAGAAAAAAGAACACGAAGAAGAGTATCGCAGCGTAGCATAAGTATATAAATCTTCTATAACACTATGATTACGAAAAAGCATCCTATTCTATTAATTGGGATGCTTTTTTTATGAGTTATTTTAACAAGGTTAAATTACTTTTGGGATTTTTATAGATGTAAAAGTGAGTGGAATACCTATTTGGATTATATTGGAATATGATAAATTGATACATCGTATTCGAAATATATATTAAATCTTAAATGATAAAGAAGACATTCATTAGCATTTGTAAGATATATTTTCAGAAAAATATTGAGAAAATATATACTTGAGTTTTTCATAAAGCATTGTAAATGAACGTATCTCTAGTTTATCTTCTTCAATTTTAAAAAGAGGAGTTTGAATTTTATTTATAATATAAGTACATTTAATACGTTTAGATATGATTTTATTAAGAAGCATTAAAATGCTTTGTCTGAAAAATAAAAAAGATTGACAAGTTTATTGAGAAGCATTATCATTTCGGTGTAAGATGGTAAATGAAAAACATTATCAATAAAATGGATTTTAAAGTAATGCGCACTTGACCAATTAGTTTAGTAAGTGTATTATTTTTTACAACACTAATGATAATGAAAATCAATATCATAACTATTAGTGTTACTTAATGAAATTAATGTTTATGTGAAAGGATAGAGAAAATGAACTTAGGGGAATTTGATGGGAAAACAGTTTTAGTAACAGGTGCAGCACAAGGAATAGGCAGTGTCGTTGCCAAAATGTTTTTAGAAAGAGGAGCCACAGTTATTGCGGTTGATCAAAATGAAGAGGGGTTAAATGTACTCTTAAATCAAAATGAATTAAATAAAACACGTATGAAAACGTTTCGTTTAGATGTGAGTGATAGCGCTGCTGTTGAAGACATTGTAAATCATATTGCAAATGAAATAGCGCCAATAGATATTTTAGTAAACGTTGCAGGGGTTTTACGTATGGGAGCAATTCATTCGTTAAGTGATGAAGATTGGAATAAAACATTCTCTGTAAATACTACAGGGGTTTTCAATATGTCCCGAGCGGTAAGTAAAAATATGATGTTAAGAAAATCAGGGGCAATTGTTACAGTCGGTTCAAATGCGGCAAATACGCCGAGAATGGAGATGGCTGCGTATGCTGCGTCAAAGGCTGCAACGACGATGTTTATGAAATGTTTAGGACTAGAGCTTGCGGCATACAATATACGCTGCAACTTAGTTTCTCCAGGTTCTACTGAAACTGAGATGCAAAGATTACTATGGACTGATGAGAATGGAGCTAAAAATATAATTGCTGGTTCTCAAAATACATATAGACTCGGAATTCCATTACAAAAAATTGCACAACCTTCAGAAGTTGCTGAAGCAGTGTTATTTTTAGCTTCAGATAGAGCAAGTCATATTACAATGCACAATTTATGTGTCGATGGTGGTGCTACGTTAGGAGTTTAATAAAAATTCAGGAGGTTATTATATTATGAATGAACATACAGCTGTAAAGGAATTGTCAGAAAAACTTTTAGAAGATTATAAGACTGAATCTTCATTCTTTTTCGCTTCACCAACTCGAACGATATTAGCAGAAGGAGAGTTTACTACAGTAAAGCATCGTGAAATTGAAAGTTTCCCAGAGCTTGTGCAAGCGACATTAAGTAATGCGAAACAAGCTGGAAATCCAAATCCTATCGTTGTGGGTGCTTTGCCATTTGATCGTAGAAAAGAAGTCCAACTTATCGTACCAGAATATAGTAGAATTTCTGAGCGTTTACAATTGGATACAACAAATCAGCTTGAAACAAATGAGAACGTAACATTTGAAATGACGCCAGTACCAGACCCTGAAGTTTATATGAATGGTGTGAAGCAAGGAGTTAAAAAAATACAGGACGGTGATTTGAAGAAAATCGTTCTATCTAGATCGTTAGATGTTAAATCTTCCGAAAAGATTGATAAGCAAAAACTTCTGCGAGAATTAGCAGAGCATAATAAGCATGGTTATACATTTGCTGTGAATTTACCGAAAGGTGAAAAAGAGAACAGTAAGACGCTAATTGGAGCAAGCCCTGAATTACTTGTTTCACGTAATGGTATGCAAGTTATTTCTAACCCGTTAGCTGGTTCGAGGCCACGTAGTGAGGATCCAGTAGAAGATAAAAGAAGAGCAGAGGAATTACTTTCTTCTCCAAAAGATTTACATGAACATGCGGTAGTAGTTGAAGCGGTTGCCGCTGCACTTCGTCCGTATTGTCATACATTACATGTTCCAGAAAAGCCATCAGTTATTCATAGTGAAGCGATGTGGCATTTGTCTACAGAAGTGAAAGGTGAACTTAAGGATCCAAATACTTCTTCTTTACAATTAGCAATTGCCCTTCATCCTACGCCAGCAGTTTGCGGAACTCCGATGGAAAAGGCAAGAGAGGCTATACAGCATATTGAGCCATTTGACCGCGAGTTCTTTACAGGAATGCTAGGATGGAGCGATTTAAATGGAGATGGAGAATGGATTGTTACAATTCGTTGTGCTGAAGTACAAGAAAATACACTTCGTTTATATGCAGGAGCTGGAGTTGTTGCTGAGTCAAAACCAGAAGACGAGTTAGCAGAAACATCAGCTAAGTTCCAAACAATGCTAAAAGCTTTAGGGTTAAGAGATAGTTCACTTAATGAAAAATAGGGGGAAGAAAGAATGCTAGTAGGTTATACGGAATGGCCAAAAGAATTTGCCAATCGTTATCGAGAAGAAGGGTGTTGGCTTGGTGAAACATTTGGAGGAGTGTTAAGAGAGCGAGCTGAGAAATATGGAGATCAAATCGCGGTTGTAAGCGGTAAGACGCATGTAACGTACAGTGAACTTGATAAAAAGGTAGATCGTTTAGCAGCAGGTTTACTGAATTTAGGAATAAAGAAAGAGGACAGAGTTGTAATCCAGTTACCTAACATTATCGAGTTTTTCGAAATATGTTTTGCACTATTTCGAATTGGAGCGCTTCCTGTCTTTGCACTGCCTTCACATCGAAGCAGTGAAATTAGTTATTTTTGTGAGTTTGGTGAGGCGAGCGCTTATGTTATTTCAGATAAGGCCCTCGGTTTTGATTATCGAAAACTAGCAAGAGAAGTGAAAGAGAAAGTGCCAACTTTACAACATGTAATTGTAGTGGGAGAAGAGGAAGAGTTTGTGAACATAAATGATCTGTATATGGATCCCATCTCATTGCCAGAAGTTCAGCCAAGTGATGTTGCATTTCTCCAATTATCAGGAGGGACAACAGGTCTTTCTAAATTAATTCCTAGAACACATGATGACTATATTTATAGTTTACGTGTTAGCGCTGAAATTTGTAATTTGAATGCAGAAAGCGTCTATATGACAGTTCTTCCAGTAGCACACAATTATCCAATGAGTTCTCCAGGAACATTTGGAACTTTCTATGCGGGTGGAAAAGTGGTATTGGCAACTGGTGGTAGCCCAGATGAGGCATTTGCTCTTATCGAAAAAGAAAAAGTTACAATTACAGCGCTCGTTCCGCCATTAGCAATGATTTGGCTTGATGCTGTATCTTCTCGTAATGCCGATTTATCGAGCCTAGAGGTTATTCAAGTAGGTGGTGCTAAGTTTAGTGCTGAGGTTGCAAAACGTATACGCCCTACATTTGGATGTACGTTACAGCAAGTATTCGGTATGGCGGAAGGATTAGTGAACTATACAAGATTAGACGATCCGGAAGAAATTATTATTCATACACAAGGTAGACCAATGTCTGCACTCGATGAAGTACGAGTTGTTGATGAAAATGACAACGATGTAAAACCTGGCGAAGTAGGTAGTTTATTAACACGAGGTCCATATACAATTCGTGGTTACTATAAAGCCGAAGAGCATAATGCACGATCATTTACAAAGGATGGATTTTATCGTACAGGAGATCTTGTAAAAGTAAATGAACAAGGATACATCATTGTAGAAGGAAGAGATAAAGATCAAATTAACCGTGGTGGTGAGAAAGTTGCTGCGGAAGAAGTTGAAAATCATCTATTAGCACACGATGCGGTTCATGACGTAGCAATTGTATCTATGCCTGACGATTATTTAGGTGAACGCACCTGTGCTTTTGTTATAGCTCGCGGACAAGTTCCAACTGTAAGTGAATTAAAAATGTTTTTAAGAGAACGTGGTATAGCGGCTTATAAAATTCCAGATCGAATTGAATTTATTGAATCATTCCCGCAAACAGGAGTCGGAAAAGTCAGCAAAAAAGAACTACGTAAAGTCATTGCTGAAAAACTTATTACAGTAAAACAATAATAAAAACCGGAAGGAAGTGATTAGATGGCTATCCCATCTATTTCAGTATATAAAATGCCAATTGAATCAGAACTACCAAAAAATAAAGTGAATTGGACACCAGATCCGAAACGTGCAGTACTTTTAATTCATGACATGCAAGAATATTTTCTTGATGCATATAGCGATAAAGAATCACCAAAAGTAGAACTTATTTCAAATATTAAAATGATAAGAGAAAAATGTAAGGAACTTGGTATACCAGTTGTTTATACAGCACAACCTGGTGGGCAAACGTTAGAACAACGAGGTTTATTACAAGACTTTTGGGGTGACGGTATTCCTGCTGGACCAGATAAAAAGAAAATTGTTGATGAACTTATTCCTGATGAAGATGATATATTCCTAACAAAATGGAGATATAGTGCATTTAAAAAGACAAATCTATTAGAAATTTTAAACGAACATGGAAGAGATCAACTTATTATTTGCGGTATTTATGCGCATATTGGCTGTCTTTTAACAGCTTGTGAAGCGTTTATGGATGGTATAGAACCGTTCTTTGTAGCAGATGCAGTTGCTGATTTTTCACTAGAGCATCATAAACAAGCATTGGAGTATGCATCTAATAGATGTGCAGTAACGACATCAACAAACCTACTGTTAAAAGATTTACAAAGTGTAAAAGGTGATGAGAGTGAAGGAATCACTATACAGGAAGTGCATGAACTAGTTGCACAACTACTTCGTGAGCCAGTAGAGAGTATTGATATTGATGAGGACTTATTAAATAGAGGGCTTGATTCGGTCAGAATTATGAGTTTAGTAGAGAAGTGGCGTCGTGAAGGGAAAGAAATCACTTTTGCAGATTTAGCAGAACGTCCAACTGTTTCAGGTTGGTACAGTTTACTATCTTCACAAACAGCACAGGTGCTGTAACAAATAGACTACATAATAAAGGGGTAGTAAAGAATGCCTAACAGTCAAAAGATTCGTCATTCGTTATCATCTGCGCAGTCTGGTATGTGGTTTGCGCAACAATTAGATCCGCTTAACCCAATTTATAATACTGGGGAATATGTAGAAATAAACGGAAATATTCATCAAGAAATTTTCGAATTAGCTGTACGTAAAGTTGTAATAGAAGCAGAAGCACTTCATGTTCGCTTCGAAGAGGATGAAATTGGCCCATGGCAAGTTATTGAAGAATCACAGTTTTATATGCATTTTATTGACGTTCGTAAAGAAGAAAACCCTGAAGAAGCTGCTAAAGTATGGATGAAAAATGATTTATCTATGCCCGTCGATTTGAAAAAAGATATTTTATTTACGGAAGCACTTATTCAAGTTGAAAATAATCGTTTCTTTTGGTATCAGCGCATCCATCACATTGTGATGGATGGCTATGGCTTTTCACTTCTTAGCCAAAAGGTAGCGAATGAGTATACATCACTTATAGAAGAAACAAACAAGAATGAAAAGCCATTTGGTTCTCTTACAAAAGTTGTACAAGAAGATATTGAGTATCGTGAGTCTAAACAATTTCAGGAAGATCGTACTTTTTGGTTAGAAAAGTTTGCAGATGAACCAGAAGTTGTAAGTTTGGCAGAACGAGCACCGAGAACATCAAATGGCTTTTCACGAGAAACAGCTTATTTATCTAGTTCTAGCACGAAAACTTTACTAGAAGATATCAATATTTCGTTAACAAGTTGGCCGGAATTCATTGTCGCTGTAACAAGTATTTATATGCATAAATTAACAGGTGAAAATGATATTGTTTTAGGTTTACCGATGATGGGGCGTCTAGGTTCTGTATCTATTCATACACCAAGTATGGTAATGAATTTAGTACCACTGCGTCTCACTGTAACTCCAAATATAACTCTTGCGGAATTATTGCAGCAAGTTTCTAAAGAAATCCGAGATGTACGTCGTCATCATAAATACCGTCATGAGGAATTAAGAAGAGACTTAAAGTTACTAGGTGAAAATCAAAGGTTGTTTGGACCGTTAGTGAATGTCATGCCTTTTGATTACGGGCTTAATTTTGCTGGAAATCGTGGTATTACGCATAACTTATCAGCAGGACCTGTAGATGATTTATCAATAAATGTATATAAACGTTTTGATCAAAATGAGCTAATGATTCATTTTGATGCGAATCCCGAAGTATATAATGGCGCGGAGCTAGCATTGCATAAAGAAAGATTTATGAATCTATTTGAATCAGTAATAAAGAATTATGAGAAAAACGAGTCGATTGGAAAAATAAACATTACTCTGCCTGAAGAAAATCATAAAGTTTTATTGGAATGGAATGAGACGAAGGAAGATGATGAGTTAATCAGTCTACCTATATCATTTGAAAAACAAGTGCAAAAAAATCCAAATAAACTAGCGATTACTTGTGACGGTATAAACCTTACGTATAAAGAGCTAAATGAACGAGCGAATGAACTAGCACATTATTTAGTAGAAGAAGGAATACGACCAAATCAGTTTGTAGCTTTAGTATTCCCTAGATCAATAGAAATGGTAGTTAGTATGCTAGCAGTCTTAAAGGCTGGTGCAGCATATTTACCAATAGATCCAGAATACCCAGCAGAAAGAGTTAATTATATAGTAGATGATGCAAAACCAGTTTGTATCATAACACATTCATCTGTTTCATCTAAGTTAGTTATAGAAAATGGTATGAAAAAAATTGTATTAGATGGCGAAGAAACAAAACTAGCGTTATATACATATTCTCGTATGAATATAGCATGTAAGAATGATGTATCACTTTTAAACCCAGCCTATACAATATATACTTCAGGCTCAACAGGAAACCCAAAAGGTGTAATTGTTCCTATGAGAGGTTTAAGTAACTTTTTAATGGCTATGCAACAAAAGTTTTCGTTAAATGAAAATGATCATTTATTAGCAGTTACAACTTTTGCGTTTGATATTTCTGCTCTAGAAATTTATTTACCTCTTATTAGTGGTGCAAGTTTAACAATTGCGCAAAAAGAAGACATACAAGAGCCTTCTGCATTAACGACACTTTTGCAAGAAGAAAGAGTGACCATTATGCAGGCTACACCGACGCTTTGGCAGGCGTTAGTAACTGATTATCCAGAGAAGCTACAAGGGCTAAATATACTTGTTGGTGGTGAAGCTCTTCCAGCGCATTTAGCAAATAAATTAAAAGAATTAGGTTGCTCAATAACTAATTTATATGGACCAACTGAAACGACGATTTGGTCTACTTTCATGAACATTGATGAAAGTGAAAAGGGTATACCTCCTATTGGAAAGCCAATTTCCAATACAGAAGTGTATGTATTGGATGCAGGGTTACAACCAGTTCCATCTGGAGTTATTGGTGAATTATATATTGCAGGGGAAGGACTTGCAAGCGGATATTTAGGAAAACCTGAGTTAACAGCTGAACGGTTTGTTGCAAATCCTTATGGAGAATCAGGGAAGCGCATGTACCGTACAGGAGATCTTGTGAAATGGCGTAGTGATGGTGCGTTAGAGTACATTAGTCGCGCAGATCATCAAATTAAAATTCGTGGATTCCGAATTGAATTAGCTGAAATTGAAACGGTATTACAACGACATGAAAATATTCAACAAGCGGTAGTAATGGTACGAGAAGATCGCCCAAATGATAAACGCATCATTGCATATATCATTGCAGAAGAAAAGGAACCGATTAATCTTTCAGAAATTCGTTCTTATGTTTCAGAAAGTTTAGCGAATTATATGATACCATCGGCATTTGTTGTGCTAGAAGAATTACCATTAACGCCAAATGGTAAGGTTGACAGAAAGAAATTACCTGCGCCTGATTTTAATGGAATGAACAATGAGAGGGTTGCTAGAAATCCGAAAGAAGAAATATTATGTGATTTATTTGCAGAAGTACTTGGTGTTTCTCGAATTAGTATTGATGATAATTTCTTTGAAATGGGTGGACATTCCCTTCTTGCATCTCGTTTAATGGCAAGAATTCGTGAAACGTTAAGTATGGAATTAGGTATCGGGAAACTATTTGAATCACCAACTGTTGCCGAACTGGCGAAACAATTAAACCATGCAAAAAGTGCAAGACCAGCTATTCAGAAAGCAAGTAGGCCAAATGAAGTTCCACTTTCATTTGCACAGCGCAGGTTATGGTTCTTAAATTGTTTAGAAGGTCCAAGTCCTACTTATAATATTCCGCTAGTCATTCGCATGAATGGAATATTGAATGAGGAAGCATTACAAGGTGCTTTTTATGATGTAGTTGAGAAACATGAAACACTTAGAACAATTTTCCCTAACGTATTAGGTAGTTCCTATCAGAAAATTTTAGATATGGAAAACTTAAATCTAGAAATGATTATAACAAAAACATGTAAAGATGAATTAGAAAGTGTACTTTCAGAGGCGGTAAGATATAGTTTTAACCTCGATATTGAGCCGGCAGTTCGTTTGCAACTTTTTACAGTGAGTGAAAACGAACATGTATTATTAATTCTATTACATCATATTGTAGGTGATGGCTGGTCATTACAGCCGTTAACGAGAGATTTTACAGCGGCGTATAAGGCACGATGTCAAGGTGACAGAGTTCAGCTGGAGACACTTCCAGTTCAATACGCAGATTATGCACTTTGGCAACAGCAATTGCTAGGTGATGAAACGACACCAGAGAGTCTTATTTCAACACAATTAGATTTTTGGAAAGAAGAACTTAAAGGTTTACCAGATCAAATGGAGTTACCTACAGATTTCCAGCGTCCAATTGAGACGAGTTACCGCGGGGAAACAATTCATTTTCATATAGATGAAGGTATGCATAGTAGGTTAGTAGAGCTTGCACGTAAAAATGGAGTTAGTTTGTTTATGGTGTTACAAGCAGGGCTTAGTGCACTATTTACAAGATTAGGTGCAGGCACTGATATACCAATTGGAAGTCCGATTGCTGGAAGAAATGATGATGTACTTTCAGATATTGTTGGTTTATTTGTAAATACATTAGTGTTACGTACAAATACTTCAGGAGATCCAAGTTTTAAAGAATTATTAAATAGAGTGAAGCAGGTAAATCTTACAGCTTATGAAAATCAAGATGTTCCATTTGAAAGGCTTGTTGAAGTGTTAAATCCAGTACGTACTCGAAACAGCCACCCGTTGTTTCAAGTTATGTTAGCTTTTCAAAATACACCAGAAGCAACGTTTAATGTACCAGATTTAGAAGCGAGCCTTGAAATTCAAAGCGTCGGTTCTGCAAAATTTGATTTAACATTTGAAATTAGTGAGAGTAACGGGGTTGATGGTACTCCGAACGGTTTACATGGATTACTAGAGTTTAGTACCGATTTATATAAACGTGAAACGGTTCAAAAACTAATAGAACGATTCATTTTGTTATTAGATGATGCGGCGACAAATCCGGATCAATCCATTGGCAGATTAGAAATATTAACTTTAGCAGAGAAAAATACAGTATTAGAAAAGTGGAATGGTGGTTTTCAAATTGCACCAGAAATGACATTGCCACAATTATTTGAAAAACAGTCTCATATAAATCCAAATTCTATTGCTGTTGTCTTTGAAGATAAGAAATTAACTTATGAAGAGTTAAATAGAAAAGCAAATAAAATAGCTCGATTCCTAGTAGCAAAAGGGATTGGTCCTGATCAACTCGTTGCTTTAGCGATGCCAAGATCATTAAACATGGTGGTAAGCTTATTAGCTGTTCTTAAAGCTGGTGCTGGATACCTTCCGTTAGATCCAGATTACCCAGCAGATCGTATTTCATTTATGCTACACGATGCGAAACCATCATGTGTTTTAACGAATTCAGAAGTGGAAATTGAATGTGACGAGGCACTAAAAGTTTTAGTTGATGATGTGAAAGTAATAGCAGAAGTTGAGAAATATAGTGAAGACAATATTGATGAAGTGGAACGAATTAAGCCATTATCTCCATCACATATTGCTTACGTTATTTATACATCAGGCTCAACGGGTAGACCGAAAGGCGTTATGATACCTCATCAAAATGTAGTAAGACTTTTAGGGGCAACTGATCATTGGTTCCAGTTTGACGGAAACGATGTTTGGACGATGTTCCATTCATACGCTTTTGATTTCTCGGTTTGGGAAATTTGGGGACCTTTATTATACGGAGGGCGTTTAGTTGTAGTGCCACATACTGTAAGTCGCTCGCCGAAAGAATTTTTACAGCTTCTTGTTAAAGAAAAGGTTACGGTTTTAAATCAAACTCCATCAGCGTTCTATCAATTGATGCAAGCAGATCGTGAAAATGAAGAGATTGGCCAAAAATTATCTTTACGATATGTTGTTTTTGGAGGAGAAGCACTTGAGCTAAGTCGCTTAGAAGATTGGTATAGTCGACATCCTCATAATGCACCAAAGCTTATTAATATGTACGGTATTACGGAGACGACAGTACATGTTAGTTATATTGAATTAGATGAAACTATCGTCTCTTTACGAGCAAATAGTTTAATTGGGTGCAGTATACCTGACCTTAAAGTGTATGTGTTAGACAACTATTTACAACCAGTGCCACCTGGAGTAGTTGGAGAAATGTATGTTGCAGGTGCAGGGCTTGCGCGTGGATATTTAGGAAGAGCAGGATTAACGGCTGAACGCTTTATCGCAGATCCATTTGGCAAGCCAGGTACAAGAATGTATCGTACAGGAGACTTAGCTCGCTGGCGTAAAGATGGGACGCTAGATTATATAGGACGTGCAGATCATCAAATAAAAATTCGTGGATTCCGAATTGAATTAGGAGAAATAGAAGCAGTCATAATGAAGCACCCTAAAGTTGAGCAAGTAGCCGTTATTGTACGGGAAGATCAACCAGGGGATAAACGGTTAGTTTCTTATATCGTCGCATCAAATGAAGAAGAGATTGATACGAATGAAATGCGTCAGTTTGCTAGTGGTAGTTTACCAGATTATATGGTTCCATACGCTTTTGTAGTAGTAAATGAGTTACCTTTAACTCCAAACGGTAAATTAGATAGAAAGGCATTGCCAGCTCCAGAATTTATCGCATCATCTTCTAGTCGTGGTCCAAGAACACCGCAAGAAGAAATGTTATGTGACTTGTTTACAGAAGTGCTAAGTGTACCACAAATTGGAATTGATGACGGATTCTTTGATCTTGGTGGGCATTCACTCCTTGCAGTGCAGCTTATGAGCCGCATTAAAGAGGCGCTTGGAGTGGAACTAAACATTGGCACTTTATTTGCAGCACCGACTGTTGCAGGGTTAGCTGAAAGACTTGAGATGGGGAATGGTCAAAGTGCACTTGATGTGTTGCTTCCATTACGAGCAAGCGGGGATCAATTACCACTATTTTGTGTACATCCAGCAGGTGGATTAAGTTGGTGCTATGCAGGACTTATGAAATCTTTAGGAACAGATTATCCAATCTATGGTGTACAAGCACGTGGTATTGCTAAAAATGAAGAACTTCCAAAAACTTTAGAGGAGATGGCGGCGGATTACTTGAAACACGTTCGTGAAGTACAGCCTCATGGACCATATCGTTTACTAGGCTGGTCGCTTGGAGGAAATGTTGTGCATGCAATGGCGGCGCAACTACAAAATGAAGGGGAAGAAGTAGAATTACTCGTTATGCTTGATTCTTATCCTGGACACTTCTTACCGAATACGGAAGCGCCTACTGAAGAGGAAGCGTTAATAGCATTACTTGCTTTAGGCGGATATGACCCAGATAACATGGATGGTAAACCACTTACAATGGAAAGTGCAGTTGAAATCCTTCGTAAAGATGGAAGCGCATTAGCAAGTCTTGAAGAAGAGACTATATTGAACTTGAAAGAAACATATGTAAATTCAGTAGGGTTGTTAGGGAAATATGTACCGAAAGTTTATAACGGAGATATCTTATTCTTTAGATCTACTGTTATACCAGATTGGTTTGATCCTATTTCTCCAAATACGTGGCTAAATTATTTAGACGGACAAATTGTGCAGCACGATATTGATTGTAGACATAAAGATCTATGTCAGCCAGGTCCACTCACGGAAATTGGACAAGTATTAGCGAAATATTTGCAGAATAAGAAAGGGGTAAGTAGAGTATGACGAATCCATTTGAAAATGATAATTACGCATATAAAGTATTAATAAATGAGGAGGGCCAGTATTCTCTCTGGCCTGCTTTTCTCGATGTACCTATTGGCTGGAATGTCGTATATGAAGAAGCTAGTAGGCAGAGCTGCTTAGAATATGTTGAATATAACTGGAAAGATTTGAATCCAAAAAGTAATCAGGTTCGCGAAAAAACATTAGCAGGAAAACGATAATGAAAGCAAAACTAAATCCAAAAGTAGTTGTAAGTATCGTGTATATAACTGCGATGTTTATGGCTGCGATGGACGCAACGATTGTAAATGTAGCACTGCAAACGATAAGTAGAGAACTACAAGTACCTGCATCTGCAATGGGGACGGTTAATGTTGGGTATTTAGTTAGTTTAGCTGTTTTCCTTCCGATTTCTGGTTGGTTAGGAGATCATTTTGGGACGAAAAGAGTATTTTTAATTGCTCTTTTCGTATTTACAATCGCTTCTGCTTTATGCGGAATGGCTAACGATATTACTTCATTGAATATTTTCCGTATCATTCAAGGTGCTGGTGGAGGGCTTTTAACACCGGTCGGAATGGCGATGTTATTTCGAACATTTTCACCAGAGGAAAGACCGAAGATTTCCCGGTTCATTGTACTTCCAATTGCTGTAGCACCAGCAGTTGGTCCTATCATCGGTGGTTTCTTTGTAGATCAAATGTCTTGGCGTTGGGCATTTTATATTAATCTACCGTTTGGAATCGTTGCATTGCTATTTGGACTTCTATTTTTAGCAGAGCATGTTGAAAAATTAGCTGGTCGCTTTGATTCTCTCGGTTTTATTTTATCAGCACCAGGATTTGCGATGCTCATATATGCACTCAGCCAGGGACCATCAAAAGGGTGGATTTCTCCAGAAATTATGAGTACCGGGGTAGCTGGGATTGTATTCATTGCGTTGTTTATAATCGTAGAACTGAAAGTAAAGCAACCGATGTTAGATTTACGCTTATTAAAAGAACCAGTATTTAGAAAGATGAGCATTATATCATTATTTTCATCAGCTGGTTTATTAGGAATGTTATTTGTTTTTCCACTTATGTATCAAAATGTGATAGGAGTTTCCGCGCTGGAATCAGGACTTACGACATTTCCAGAGGCGATTGGATTAATGATTTCTTCACAAATTGTGCCATGGTCATATAAGAAATTAGGAGCCCGAAAGGTAATTTCTATTGGATTAATTTGTACCGCGGTTATCTTTATTTTATTAAGTTTTGTAAATCACGATACGAATCCGTGGCAAATCCGGGCATTATTGTTTGGCATCGGTATTTTCTTAGGTCAATCTGTCGGTGCGGTTCAATTTTCTGCCTTTAACAATATCACGCCGCCTTCTATGGGGAGAGCGACTACTATATTCAATGTGCAAAATCGATTAGGTTCAGCAATAGGAGTAGCTGTTTTAGCTAGTATACTAGCTGGTTTTGGAAGTAATAACGTTCAATCCGATTTTTTACCATATCAAGCAGCATTAATTGGATCAGCAATATTTTTGCTCATAGCACTACTATTTTCTTTACGTATTTCCGATAAAGAGGTAATGTCAAAGAAGAAAGAAAAAACATTATCAGTATCAGAAAAAGAGAAAGTACTTGTCAATGAATAACAATATACGTATGGTTTTTTATGAAAATTGATATTCGTTGCATAAAGGAGAGTTTACATGATAGAAAGTAAAGTTGTAGATTCTATTCCAACTTTGAATGAGAATGATTGTCAAATATGGTGGGCAAGAATTTCGGATTTACAATCATGGCATTACAATTTACTAAATAATATAGAGCGAGAGAAAGCAAATTCGTATCATCATTCGGCAGATCGAGCTCGTTTTATAATAGGTTGCGTAATTAGTAGATTAGTTCTCGGCAAGATACTTTCTATGTCACCAGTCCAAGTACCAATTGATCGAATGTGTTCAGTATGTAAATTGCAACATGGTAGACCACAATTACCAGAAGGTATGCCGCAATTATCTGTTTCGCATTCAGGTGAGTGGGTTGTCGTTGCATTTACAAAATCTGCACCTGTTGGCATAGATGTAGAACAAATGAATCCAAATGTAGATGTTATGAAAATGGCAGAAGGTGTATTAACAGACATTGAAATAGCGCAAGTTATGAAACTACCAAATGAACAGAAAATAGAAGGTTTTTTAACATATTGGACTCGAAAAGAAGCGGTGCTGAAAGCGACAGGCGAAGGACTATTGATTCCACCAGTACATATTACAGTATCAGCTCCAAATAATCCTCCAAGATTGTTAGTTTTTAAGGATAAGCAAGAGTTGGCAGATAATACAATGATGGAAGATGTAAGGCCTAGTTTAGATTATATGGCTTCTGTTGCAATATTCAGTAAGGAAGTGACTGAAATTACGCAATTAGACGCGGTAGCACTTTTAAATCTTAAATAAAAAAATTATAGAAGAGGTGTTCCTCATGTTAGTGGCGGAAAATAGAAAGAATGAATTCACTTATAATATACAAGCAATTAAAAATATTTTATTTTCTGGAGATACATCATCCATTCACGCTTTAGAAAAGCTTTTAAATGATACAGTTCAGTTTGATGTTCTTGAACAAGAGGCACTTGGTAGACAGTACATTCCGAAAGAAGCAAAGAATTTCTTTGATAAAGATGGAACATTTCTTTACCGTGTATCTAATGTTAGTTATAAAGGTAAGGTTTTATCTGAAAATCTAATTTTTGCAGACACTTCGTTTTTACCGGACGCAATAAAGAGTGAATTAGAGAGTGGAAATATTCCTGTTGAAAACCTTATAGAAAAGATGGAAGTAAGAAGAAACGTATTATATGAAGGATATCAGCCATCTGGAAATATTATCGAATTGTTTGATGGATGTTCTGTTACAGCGAATGTGTATCCAACTAGAAAGTATCAAATTGTAAGTAACTGCAAATGTGTATTTTATATTTGTGAAGTGTACCATGCAGAGAATATAAAGCAATTGCTTAAATAAAAACAAGAAACCAGCCTATAAAATGGCTGGTTTCTTGTTTATTTAACAGCTTCTTTTAATTCTTTACCTGCTTTAAATGCAGGAACTTTACCAGCTGCGATTTGAATTTCTTCGCCAGTTTGCGGATTACGTCCTGTACGAGCAGATCTTTCGCGTACTTCAAAAGTTCCAAATCCGATTAATTGAACTTTATCGCCAGATTGTAATGCATTAGCAATTGTGTCAAATACGGATTGTACAGCTGCAGAAGCGTCCTTTTGAGAAATATCAGCTGATTGTGCTACGTTTTTAATTAATTCTGTTTTGTTCATGTTTTCACCTCATAAAAAAATTTTTGGAATGAATGTTTTAGTATAATAGATAGTAAAGATAAAGCTATCACTATGATTAGAAAGAATACTATATAATTATGTTAATTTCGTTGCAAGAGACTGAATCCCTTCTATTATTTAGGGATTAATTAAGAATCGATGCATATAAAAAGCTTAAGTATGAGGATGAGGGGGAGTATACGAATGATTTTTCGTGAAAAAAATGAGAAGGAAAGTATATTAATTCGTCAACATGATCATGGTTTTTTAGCTGGAGAGATTGCAAAGCATATAAAAGAGGACTTATTTGAAGGTAAAACATATTTAAAAGAAACAGTTGATGCAATATATGAGCATGACAGAGGATGGATAGAGCTTGATAAAGTACCAATTTTGAATGATGCTAAAAATATTCCATATACATTTATGGATTGTCCAAGCCCATTACGTTTTGTTTTTTATACGATTGGTTTGAATGAAATTGAAAATTCTAATCCATACGGGGCATTGCTTTGCAGTAAACATTTTTTATCATTTCCACTAAACGAGGAAGATGAAGAGATGATGTCATTTTATAAACATGAATTAGAACGACAAAAAAGAATTTTGAAAACGTTAACAAAGGAACAGTTTGCGATGTTTGATAAACATTATAGATTATTAAAGTTTTGTGATGAACTTTCTTTATACGTATGTATGAATAAGCCTGGTGTAAAAAAGAAAGATGAAATTGATTTATTTAAAGATGGTTTTGAAGGAACAGAAATGTTTAATAGTAAGGAGGAGAAACTTATTCAAGCTGAATGGGTGGACGAGGAAACAATTCGGATTACACCATTTCCATTTCAAACGGAATTTCATACGTATGTAAAATATAAAACGATAAATAAACATGAAATGAAAGGAAAAGGGATTGCAAAGGCTGATAGAGAATCGGAAATGAAGAAACAAACCATTCGTTTCATACAATAAGGAGGTAATATAAATTGAAAGATTATATATTAAAACAGTGTGATTACCATGCTTGGGCTAATACTAGATTATTCAATCGATTAAAAGAGTTACCAAACTATGAGACAATTTTTAATGAGCAGATACAGAGTGTATTCCCATCCATTAAGGATACTTTTGTGCATATTTATATTACAGATCAAGTGTGGTTACGCATATTGCATGGTAAAAGTATGAATGAAGCAATACAAGACCGAGAAGATTTACGAAAACAAATTGAAACTAAATCGTTACATGAATTAGAAAAAATGTTTGAAAACATGGCCAATCAATATAAAGACTTTTTAATTACAATACAAGACGTGAATGTTGTATTTGCTATTGAGAACCCATATGCAGGGGCATTAGAAACTTCAATTTTAGAGTTAGTACAACATGTCGTAAATCATGGTACATATCATAGAGGAAATATAACAGCGATGATTCGTCAACTTGGTCATTCGTCGACAATGATGGATTTTGTATTGTATTTACATATGGTTAAAAAGCAGGGAGAGTAATATAGTTTGTAAGAAGGAGAGGCTTTAATTATAGAAGTCTCTCCTTCTATTTTACCCCGCTATTTGCCGGGAAGTAAGACCCCCACCTCAAAATTCAGCGGAAGCAAAGAAGTTAGGTGGGGGATGAACTGTCCGTAAAACCCCCACTGATTAAAGTTTCACTTTATTCCGCATTCATGGTAGATCGACTAATTAAAGTTTTACTTTATTTCTTAAGAAGCTTTATTTTCTTGTAATTGCTTAGCGTATTGTACAGCCTTATATGCATTGACTCTACCATTTTTCCAGTACGTACCTGTACCGCTAATTTTATCAGAAGTTGACTCAATAATTTGGCGAATTTGTGTATTGCTATATCCTTGATTTGCTAAAAGAGCAGCGACTCCTGCAACATGAGGTGTTGCCATAGAAGTACCACTTAATGATTGATACGAGCTTCCTTTATAAGTGGAGTATATATTTGAACCTGGTGCTGCAACATCTACCCAGCTACCATAAGTAGAAAATGAAGATTTCTTATCTGATTGATCTGTAGAAGCAACTGCAATCACTTCGCTGTAATAAGCAGGGTAATTAGCTTTTGTATTTCCAGCATTTCCAGCAGCTGCAACTATAACAGAGCCTTTATTCCATGCATATTGAACGGCTTGTTGTAATGCAATACCACCATTTGAAGCTCCTAAACTCAAACTAATTACTTTTGCACCCGAATCAGCAGCTTCTCGAATACCTTGCGCTACAGCATCAAGAGTACCACTTCCTTGATTATCTAATACGCGGACGGCATAAATTGAAGTTTGTGGGGCAACACCAGCAATTCCGACACTGTTATTTGTAAGTGCTCCAGTAATTCCAGCACAATGTGTACCATGACCATTACCATCATCAGATGTATTGTCGTTATCAACATAATCATGCCCGTAAATAACTTTCGAAGCCAAATCAGGGTGTGAGCCTTGAACTCCTGTATCAATAATAGCTACTTTTACACCAGGATCACTTCGTTGGCTATCCCAAGCTTGTGGAGCTTGAATTTTTTGCAGTCCATATTGATTTTTAAAATATGGGTCGTTTGGAGTCCAAAAGGCGTGAACGTAATAATTCGGTTCTGCATATTCTACATCTGGATTATTTTTATAACTCTTTATTTTTTCTTTTACAGTACCTTTTGAAAATTGAACGACTTCAAAACCTAACTTATCATCTTTAGATAAGACATTAGCTCCGACAGATTTATGAAAAGATTGCACATTACTTAAAGATGCATTTTGCTTGAACTTAACGATTAATTGGTTAGGAACGTAATCAGTAGATGATGTTTCAGCGCTTGAAGTATTTGTGTTAAAGAAGAAACCACCAATAATAAACGATAAAACAGATAGGAAAACAATGATTTTGTTTTTCAAAAGATTTTTCCTCCCTTTTCTTGGATGAGTTTTTCAGCGACTCTTTAATGTCGCATTCCTTTTCAACTATATAGTTAGACCATACGATTTATGACATTTATGTGAAAAACTTTTGGAGGAATAAAAAGGAGTAAACATTGATATAAATATATTTTTAATGATAGTAATTAAGTAAAAGAGGGGATGAAAAAAGGAATGCTCATTATGTATGAGTCATTCCTTTATTATTGATTAACTTGCCTGTTTTTTATGATTTTCTTTTAATTTCTCTGCTTGTAAAAAGCGATTCGTTTCAGCGACAACAATACTACTTAATCCAATTAGACCAATTAAGTTTGGAATTGCCATAAGTCCATTTGCAATATCCGCAAATGTCCATACGATGCCTAATTTTAAATTCGCACCAATAGCAATCATGATGATAAAGATTGCTTTATAATATTTAACAGCACTTTCTCCGAATAAATAAGCTACACATTTTTCTCCATAATACGACCAGCCTAAAATAGTAGAGTAGGCAAATAAAATAATTGCGATACCGAGAATCATACTACCAGCAGTACCGAATACAGATTGGAATGCAAGTGTTGTAGCTTCAACGCCAGTTTTACCTGATTTCCATGCACCTGTTGTAATTAATACAAGTCCTGTAATTGTACATACAATAAACGTATCTAGAAAAGTACCGGTCATAGAAACTAATGCTTGCTTTGCAGGTGAATCTGTTTTTGCAGCCGCCGCGGCAATAGGGGCACTCCCTAAACCAGCCTCGTTCGCAAATACACCGCGCGCCATTCCGATTTGAATAGCTGATGCAACTGTTGCTCCGATAAAACCACCAGCAGCTGCAGTACCAGTAAATGCACCAGAAAAAATAAGTGAAAATGCTTCTGGAATTTGATCGTAGTGATAGAAAATAATAATAAGGCCAGCAATGATATAAAAGAAAGCTTTAATAGGAACGATATATCCTGTCACTTTCCCGATTTTTTTAACTCCGCCTAAAATAACAATAGCGATTAAAAACGACATTAATATACCAGTTAGAGCAGGGGGGAAAGAGAAATTAATTCGCATTGCCTCTGCAACTGAGTTAGATTGCACCATATTACCGATACCGAAAGAAGCAGTTGTACCGAATATGGCGAATAAAACAGCAAGCCATTTCTTTCCTAAACCACGTTCTAAATAGTACATTGGTCCACCCGAATATTCGCCATTTTCATTACTAACACGGTATTTCACCGCAAGAATTGCTTCGGCATACTTTGTTGCCATCCCGAACAAAGCAGTAATCCACATCCAAAAGATTGCACCGGGACCACCGATTGTCACAGCTGTTGCAACACCAGCGATATTTCCCATACCAATCGTTGCGGCCATAGCTGTCATAAGTGCTTGGAAGTGACTAATATCTCCAGAAGAAGAGGTATCTTCTGATTTTTTAAATGCTAGTTTGTGAGCGTATAATAGTTTACTAAACTGTAAACCTTTTAAACGCACTGTGAGAATGACACCAGTTCCAACGAGTAACAACAACGTTGGTAGTCCCCACACATAGTGATTGATTTGTTCTAACACTTTACTTACTGTCTCCATCTGTATTCTCCTTTTTTAGAAAAAAATAAAAACCACTTCAAGTAAATGAAATGGTCTCTGGAGAAACAAGGGATAGAAAAATAAACCGATACAAATCGGCATTTTCTTTCGCTTGTCTCTGTCCTTTTACCTGAGAGATTATCCGCTAAAGTAGCGGATTTGCTCCTTCGGTGCTCGTTTTCCTCCGCGCCCTATGAAAGCGAGAGGGAGTCTCTCCAGAGATTCGTCCCCATGCAGTTCTACTTGTAACCAAGACCTGAGAGTTTCAAAGTTGGTATAACAACTTTTTGCCCCGTCGGTAGATCAATAGACCTTCTCCTGAATGGTTCATCCGAATTATAAAATTTATAAACACATTGATTGTAAATCAATAAAAATATTATAGACAGACAAATTGTGAATTGCAATCATTTTTTATTTTAAAATAGTAAATAGTTTTATTTTTTTGCAAGTCCTAATTTATCTTCAACTTCATTTAAAGTAGATAAAGCGATGACAATATGTTGATCTGCAAGTCCTAAAGCATGTTTTGTTTTTTCAATAGTTTCATTGGTTGGAGTAGAGTTATTTGCTCCGTCTATAATAAAATTTGCTGCATTTTTCATGAAGTTTGATGCGGATTTAAACTGGGTTGTGAATTGAATTAGTTGTTTTTGTATATCTATATCTGTTATGTTTTCTTCAATTTTAAGTGTGTCTATTTCGTCCATAATTGTTTCATACTGCTTGGAAACAGCATTCATTGTAACTAATAGTTTATTTCGATCTACTGAATCCCCATTCGTGTTAATCTCTTCCCAGACAGGCAACCAATCTTTTTCGATGATTTCATTATAATTAGTAGTCAATTCATTAATTTTAGGTTGTAATTTAGTTTTGAAAGATTTTGTCTCCGCTGTTTCTACAGTTGCTTTTTCGTTGTTATTTTTAATATTAGTAACATAGAAAATCGTACCGAAAATGATGAAAATAGAAATAATAACTGTCCATTTAGTCAAAAAGTAATTTCTGCAATATGTAACGCCTCCAAAATTTAAAAACTTATAATTATAATATATAACAATAATGTTGTTTAAAGTAGAGAAAATTGGTTAGAAATGATTTAAATTATATCTTTTCAATACATAAATAATTAAAGTTAGTAAAATGATGAAAGTAATATGTGAGAAAAGAGGGTTTTTAGTGAAAATGAATAGAAGAAAACTAGTTTCAAATATTTCAATGGCTATGTTATTAGTCGGTTTAATTGCATTCATATTTATGAATAAAGAATCTAAAATTAAAGGTTTTCCAGTACCAATGTCAGCAATTCATATTAACGATGATAAGGAAGAGGATTATAAATATATAAGTGTAATGCCTATTACAAAGGCAAGTGGATGGGAGAACTTAGGGGAAAACGGGCATACTGTTAGTTTTAAAAAAGGAGAGCGGAAGGTAACTGTATTACATTATCCAGGAGAAATTACGTATTCTATATTTGAAAAATAATTGATGATCAAAGAGATAGGGAGTAGATGATATTGTAGGATTGTTTACTTCCTATCTTTTTTGGTTTTTAATTCTGAATTGTTTGAATTAAAATTATTATGCGTATAGAATAAAATAGTATTTCTTATGAAAATGAGTGGATAGTTTACCAAGTATAAAAAATAGGATGTTTTATTGAATGATATAGACAATCAGTAATATATAATTATGTTATGTAAACTATAAGCAGGATAAGAAAGCAAAGCAAGAGATTTTAATTTTTATATTTTAGATGTATTTTTACCCGGTAAGTATTCCGGTAATCAACTTACAACATTTACGGAGGGCATCAAATTTCGAGTAAGTAATGGAGTTGATAACAAAAAAATTAACGTTTGTGTATATGGAAAAATAGAAAGTATGGCGAGTGGGAAATGGATCGGATCATAAGGGGGAATTAAAAATGTTACTAAAAACAATCTACTGTAAGGTGGAAGAAGAGAAAAAAGAATTGTTTTCCAGTGCGCAAGAAAAATGGCGTGATATACAGCACCTAGATGGTTTTCATGGACAATTTGGTGGATGGAATGAAGATGAGGCATGTGTATTTACTTTATGGGAAGATAGAAGTACATATCAATCCTTTATGAATGGTGCTCACGATACAATTTATTTAAATAGTAATCAAGAGGATACGCTTCTTTCATGTGAAATTGAATTATTTCAAACGTTGTATGATATAACTGATATGCATTTGAAAGACGTTGTAATAGAGGGAGCATTCGTAAGAGTTGCTATATGTGATGTAAAGTTGGAAAAGGAAAAGCATTTTTTACATAAGCAAGAAATAATTTGGAATAAAGGAATGGAAAAAGCAAAAGGAATGCTAGGTGGAGTAGTTGGGAAGTCTTTAAAAAATGAAAATCGTTACATAGTGTTAACGTATTGGAAAGATGAAATAGCGCACCAACATTATGTGGAAGAGATTTTCCCAGATTTATATAAACTAGCTAATATTCATGAAGACATAGAAAAGATAAAAGGAAAACAAGCTGTATGTAAGGAAGAATGGCTTGTATATTAAACGCTGAAAAAGTGCATAAATGAATGTATAATAAAGATATTTTCTTATAAACAAGTAATTAATAGAAGACGTTATATACCCTTTCATGTTAATATATTTAAGTTATAATAGGAGGCTTACCCTTTTGTATTGTACGGTAGAAGCAGTGTGAGCTTGAAATTTTTTTAGAAAAGGATGTGCCTAATTTGCGTATCAATAAATTTATTAGTGAAGCTGGAAAAGCGTCTCGACGTGGAGCGGATAAACTAATTAATGAGAGAAGAGTAATTATTAACGGTAAGGTTGCAAAAATTGGTGACCAAGTGAACCCAGGTGATGATGTACGAGTAAATGGAGAGCAGCTTCGAATTGCTCGAGATCACGTATATATCGCTTTAAATAAACCAGTAGGTATTACATGTACGAGTGAAAAAGCTGTAAAAGGTAATATTATCGATTTAGTGAATCATCCTTTACGAATTAGTCACATTGGACGTCTTGATAAAGACTCAGACGGTTTAATTTTGTTAACGAATGATGGTGATATTGTTAATGAAATTTTACGTGCTGAAAACAAACATGAGAAAGAATATATCGTTTCAGTAGATAAGCCAATTACTCCTGATTTCTTAGAGAAAATGGCAGCGGGTGTTAAAATTCTAGGTACAAAAACACTTCCTTGTGAGATCACACAGTTATCAAAATATGAGTTCCAAATTATTTTAACACAAGGGCTAAATCGCCAAATTCGCCGTATGTGTGAAGCTTTAGGTTATCAAGTATACACGTTAAAACGTACGAGAATTATGAATATCGAATTGAATAATTTACCAGTTGGACAGTGGAGGGATTTAACGAAGAAAGAGAAAAGACGTCTATTTGCAGACTTAAATTACGAACCACAAGATTGGTAAAATTGTGAAGTGAAACCAAAAAAATTTGGTTTCACTTTTTTAAATTAAATAAATAATTTTTTTAAACACTTGCAAAAATAAAATGAATAAGATATATTAAATAACAATAAATGGATGTTTTACAAAAAGCAAAGAAAAGGACACGAGTTATTTTACCCGGTTATACAGAGAAGGAAGGAAAGCTGAGAACTTCCTAACGCAGAAAAATAACTTACCACCTTAGAGCTGCACTAGGGAAATTAAGTATCTAGTGCCGTGTATGCGACGTTATCGCAAAAGAAGCCATTATGTTTTTTGTGATGGGAATCTGGGTGGAACCACGGATATAAGCATATTCGTCCCTATATTTTGGGATGAATATGCTTTTTTGCATTCAATTTCATAAGAAGCGAAGAAAAGGACACGAGTTATTTTACCCGGTTATACAGAGAAGGAAGGAAAGCTGAGAACTTCCTAACGCAGAAAAATAACTTACCACCTTAGAGCTGCACTGGGGAAATTAAGTATCTAGTGCCGTATAAACGACGTTACCGTAAAAGAAGCCATTGTTTGTTTACAATGGGAATCTGGGTGGAACCACGGGTATAAGCACGCTCGTCCCTATTTTAGGGATGAGTGTGCTTTTTATTATGAAATGGAGAGATGAAAAATGAAAGAACAAATGATTGAAATTAAATTTCCAGATGGTAGCGTGAAAGAATTTGGAAAAGGAATTACTTTAGAAGAAATTGCGGGATCCATTAGCAGTAGTTTGAAAAAGAAAGCAGTCGCGGGGAAAGTAAATGATGGGTTATATGATTTACGCGGGAATATTGAAGAAAATGCGGAAGTAGAAATCATTACTATAGATTCAAATGAAGGTGTAGAAATTGCAAGACACTCTGCGGCACATATTTTAGCGCAAGCTGTAAAAAGATTGTATGGTGATATAAATCTTGGAGTAGGGCCTGTTATTGAAAATGGATTTTATTATGATATGGATCTTCCAAGTAGTGTAAACGTAGAAGATTTACGAAAAATCGAAAAAGAAATGAAAAAGATTATAAATGAAAATATAAAGATAGAACGAGTTGAGGTTTCTCGAGAAGAAGCAGCTAAACTGTTTCAAGAAATAGATGATAGTTTGAAATTAGAACTTTTAGAAGCGATTCCTAGTGGGGAAAGTGTAACACTATATAAACAAGGTGAATTTGTAGATTTATGTAGAGGACCACATTTACCATCTACAGGTTATTTGAAAGCATTTCAATTAACTCACGTTTCCGGTGCATATTGGCGAGGTGATAGTAATAACCAAGTGCTTCAGCGTATATATGGTGTTGCATACTCTTCTCAAAAAGAATTAGAAGAGTATTTACATTTCGTTGAAGAAGCAGCAAAAAGAAATCATCGTAAGTTAGGCAATGAGCTTGAGTTATTTATGTTTTCTGAAGAGGCTCCAGGGATGCCGTTTTATTTACCGAAAGGACAAATGATTCGAAACGAATTGGAAGCATTTTTAAGAGGAATTCAAAAAGAGTACAATTATCAAGAAGTACGCACTCCGTTCATGATGAACCAAGAAGTATGGGAGAGATCAGGGCACTGGGGACATTATAAAGATAATATGTATTTCTCTGAAGTAGATAATAAAAGTTTTGCATTAAAACCGATGAACTGCCCAGGGCACATGCTTATGTTTAAAAATAAATTGCATTCTTATCGTGAATTACCGATTCGTATGTGTGAATTTGGTCAAGTGCATCGTCATGAATTTAGTGGTGCGTTAAACGGATTATTAAGAGTACGTACTTTCTGCCAAGATGATGCACATTTATTTGTAACTCCAAAACAAATTGAAGATGAAATTAAATCCGTAATGGCGCAAATTGATTACGTATATAAAACTTTTGGATTCGAATATGAAGTAGAGCTTTCTACTCGTCCAGAAGATTCAATGGGTGATGATAAATTATGGGAGCAAGCAGAAGCAGTATTAGAAAATGTATTACAATCGCTAAATTATAAATATAGACTAAATGAAGGTGACGGTGCATTTTACGGGCCGAAAATTGATTTTCATATTAAAGATGCTTTAAATAGAAGTCACCAGTGTGGAACAATCCAGCTTGATTTCCAAATGCCAGAGAAATTTGATTTAAATTATATAGATGAAAATAATGATAAGAAAAGACCAGTTGTTATTCACAGGGCAGTTTTAGGGTCATTAGATCGCTTTTTAGCAATATTAATTGAGCACTTTGGAGGTGCGTTCCCGGCATGGGTGGCACCAGTTCAAGTGAAAGTAATTCCAGTTTCAAATGCAGTACATGAACAATATTGCAGTGAGGTTGCACATAAATTAGCACAAGCTGGAGTTCGTGTTGAACAGGATGCACGTGATGAAAAATTAGGATATAAAATAAGAGAAGCACAAATGCAAAAAGTACCGTATGTTCTTGTTATTGGGGATAAGGAAATGGAAAGCGGAGCTGTAAATGTACGTAAATATGCGGAAGAGAAGTCAGAAGTTGTTGAGATAGATGTATTTGTGGCAACTATTGAAGAAGAAATAAAGAATAGAAAATATTGATTGTAAAAAAGCACACTATTAGAAATTAGTGTGTTTTCTTTTTTATCTTACAAAAATGTAAGGTAAATGTAAGCGAAATCGAGGGAACGAGTTGTAGAAAAATGAGAATATGAAGTAGGAAATAGGTTCATATTACGGGTGTAACTCTTATTGAATGAATAATTAAAAAATTATTAAGGATTTACATGACAAAAAGATAAGAAATATGTGAGAAATTGATTTTATACAAAAGGGATGGAGTGAAAGAGATGTCAACAAATGTAGTTACTGTAGAAAGTGTAGAAAAAACGTATGGGAAAAGAAATGAGAATCAGTCAAAAGCATTAAGGGGTGTGTCATTAAGTATTAAAGAAGGGGAATTTGTCGGGATCATGGGACCTTCTGGGTCTGGAAAAACAACTTTACTGAATGTGATTAGTACATTGGATCAAGCGACAGGTGGTAGTGTGACGATAGCTGGTACAAATATTACTTCTATGAAGGGCAATGCGTTATCTGATTTTCGCTCTCAAAAATTAGGTTTCATTTTTCAAGATTTTAATCTTCTAGAAAACTTATCAATTTATGAAAATATAGCTTTACCACTTTCTTTGCAAGGCGTACCATCAAGTGAGATTACTGGAAAGGTAAATGACGTTGCGAAGAAATTAGGAATCACTGAAATTTTAACAAAATATCCGACGGCTGTCTCTGGGGGACAAAAGCAAAGAACAGCGGCGGCAAGAGCTTTAGTACATAATCCAGCAATTGTATTAGCAGATGAACCAACAGGAGCGCTTGATAGTAAAAATGCAAAAAGTTTATTAGAAGCGATGCAAGATTTACATGAAAATCACAATGTAAGTATTTTAATGGTTACACACGATGCATTTAGTGCAAGTTATTGTGAGCGTATTTTATTTATTCAAGATGGTCTTCTTTATAAAGAATTAAATCGTCAAGGAACGCGGGAAAATTTCTATCAAGACATTTTAGGTGTGCTTGCTCATATGGGCTCAGCTGCTGAGTCTAAGTAGGGGGTGAAACTATGTTATTTAAATTATCACGTCATAGTATGAAAAAGATGTTAAAAGATTATATGGTTTTACTTATTGGTCTCGTTATTAGTATTAGTATTTTCTACATGTTCCAAACGATGGCGATGAATAGTGAATTTACGAAAGATAATAGTCTTATTAGTAGTATTAGACTTGTATTCTGGGTAGGTGCGATACTATTATCTTTCATTACTGTATTTTATATTATATATGCCAACTCTTTCTTGCTCACATTAAGAAGAAAAGAACTCGGTATGTACATGATGCTTGGTGCAAAAAAGAAAAAAGTAGCACAGTTATTATTTATTGAAACATTCGGTATGGGGATTGTAAGTATTATTATCGGTATTTTAGTAGGGATGTCACTTGCAAGTGTAGCAGGGAACTTTTTAATGAATGGAATGGAAATTTCAGCAAAAGGTAGTTACGCATCTGTATACACACCAGCAATTTTAGTCACAGCTATTTTCTTCTTAATACTATTTTTCATTACTGGCGTAATGAACAGTGTCCGATTGTTACGTAAAACTGAACTAGAGTTAATTCGTGAAGATGAAACACTAGATGAAGTGAAGAAAAGTAAAACTCGCATTATAATAATGACAGTACTTGGTGTATTACTAGTAAGTACAGGGTACTATTTTATGATCAATGTAAAAATATATGCTGAATTAGGTTTTATTATAGCAACCATCGTTACAACACTTGGAACATATTTTATCTTTAGTTCATTACTCCCATTTTTTGTGATGAAAATTAAGGGGAATAAAAAACGAAATGAAACTGGTCTAAATAGTTTTACATATGCACAGCTACGCTTTCGAGTAAATAGTTTATCGAGAGTATTAGGTACTGTAGCAATGTTAATTGCATTAGGCGCAGGTGCGATGACGGCAGGTATGGCGTTCCAAAAAAATGTAGGTATTATGACAGACTTTTCTCGTGTATATGATGTCGTAATTCATGATCCGAATGATCAAGATAAAGCAGCTTTAAAAGAAATGGAAATTGTTGAAGAAAGCAAGTACAAATATAAAGTAGATGGAGAAGCGGTTTATTATTTACGTAACGACTTAACTGCGAAACCACCACTTGTTTCCGATCACTTTGATACAAAGACTTTAAAAGAGCCTGCTCGTAAACGTGTTGCTGAACCGTTAACTGAACCTGTCTATTCTGCTTTGGAAGCTCCCGAAGCAGCGAATAAGTTTCCTCCCATGCCAAAAGATTGGGAAGATGCAGTTGTAAGAGAAATACAAATTACACATAATCAATTTAACGGAAAACCGGTAAGAATTGCAGATGAGGAGCATTATAAAGGGATTCAAGGAACAGAACACACTGTAACATTAGCAAAAGTAGATGATATGAAAAAATATAAACCGTTATTAATCGAAATAGACAAGAGACAAAAAGAACAAATTGAAAAAGCAACAGGTGCAAAAGTAGACTTATTTACGAAAATGACAATTTATCAGTTTATGAACAGCTTCATGAGCGGAACAATGTTTATGGGATTTTTCCTCGGAATTGCCTTTTTAGCAATGATGGCAAGTTCCCTTATGTTCAAAATATTAACAGGTGCTTCTCGCGACGTACGCCGTTATGAAATGTTACGAAAAATCGGTGTGAGACGCAGTATGTTAACGAAAAGTATATATAAAGAAATTTCATATTTATTTATCTTCCCAGCGATCATTGGCATTTCCCACGTATTAGTAGGGCTTAACTTATTCAGCTTTATATTAGTTGACCCGTTTGTAAAAGTATGGGTGCCGATAGGGATCTTCTTAGTCATTTATTTCATGTATTACTGGATAACTGTTCAACTTTATAAAGGTATGGTAATGCCGAAAGAAGAGGTAGCTAAATAGTTTATGAAAAGAGTCCTTGTGTTGAAAGTAGGGGCTCTTTTTTATGTTTTTTATAAAGAAGGAAAAGATTGGATAATGGTCGAAAAATACAATGTAACTTCCAAGAAATGACTAAAGTAATACTGTTTTGTCGAGAGAAAGGATACGAATTATGAAAGAAATGCTACAGTTATTTCGCAACAAAGTGTATGCACGTTTTTTCTAGCAAATATTTTAGAGCGACTCGGTTCTATGATTGCTGGAATTTCTTTAATGTTTTACTTGTTAGATCAATACGGAAAACAACCAGTTTACGCAACGATGACACAAATTATGATTGCATTACCTGCATTAATCTTTTTTCTATTAGTAGGGACAGTAGTGGATCGATTTGATAGACAACGTATTTGCATGGTAAGTAACATATGTTGTTCTCTCTGTAATATTGGAATCCTAATTTCGCTTTATTACGGGATAATTTTACTTGTCTTTATATTTTTATTTTTGGAAAATGCATGTATACAATTTTTCTCTCCATCAGAACAATCGATGATACAGGGAGTAGTTGAATCAGACCAATATGGTGCAGCAGCGGGTATTAATCAAATGGAAAATGGTTTGTATGCTTTGTTTGGTGTAGGAATTGCAACGATAGTGTACTGGACTTTTGGAATTTACGGGAGCATTTTAGTAAATACACTCACTTTTATTATGAGTGGTATTTTGATTCAAACGATCTTCATTCCAGAAAAAGTTCGTTTACCAAATGGTAGAACAAAATGGAAAGAAGTTAATTTGAAGATGTTAATAACGGAGTTTAAAGAAGGGATTAGGTATATCCCAAAATGAAAATTTAAAAAAATTACTTTTGGGATTTATCGTATTTGGTTGATTATTTTTTGTTACGTGTTTATACCCAGCTATTTTACCAAGTGGGAAAAAGCGAATTCAAGGTGTGGTTGAAGAGAATTATTTTTCTGAATATTCCTTCTTGTATAAAGGGGTAATAGGTATGTTGATGCGAACTGCTAAGTGGTGTGGGATTACTTGTTTACAATTATTAGCTGCAATTCTATGTATAATCTGTTTAGGTGCGCTCCCTCGATTATTTAAGGGATTGCAAATTGATTTAATTGGTTTTTGGAACACGATTGTGTTTATTGGAGGAAAGTTACTCCAACCTTGGGAAATTACATATGGATTTCGAGATTCGAGGAAATTATTTCCGCAAATATGGATTCATTATTTAGAGACAATGTTTGTATTTATTTCGACATTTTTACTGTCATTACTTATTGCGTATGTTCTCGTTGTGTGGGTATTACAACGGTCTCAATCAAAGCAACGAATGTGGAATGGGATTTTTGTCGTACTTGAAAGCATCCCAGATATTTTAATAATTTTATTATCGCAACTTCTAGTCGTAATAATCTTTCAAAAGACAGGCTTTATGCCAGTGAAACTGGCGGGGATTGGGGAGGAAAGGGCTCGCCTATTGCCAATAATATGTCTAACTTTGCCTACAACACTATTATTTATTAAGCTACTACTATTACGTTTCAGAGAAGAATTAGAGAAAGATTATAGTATATTTGCTAAAAGTAAAGGGCTTAGTTTACGACATATTTTAACAAATCACATTTCAAGAAATGTTTTGTTAACAACAATCTATTATGCAAAAACAAATATTTTATTTATGTTATCAAATTTATATATTATTGAATGGATATTTAATACGTACGGTATGTTTGTTTTTGTAAAAGAAAATTCGAAATTAGAAATATTTACAGTAAGTTTAATTATATTATACGTACCGCTTTTTATACTATTTCGTTTATTACATACGTTTTTACAAAATGTAATAAAGGAGCGTGTTTAGCATGTGGCAAGTTGTAAAAAGAGATGTGAGATTTTGGTTTGGTGTTACTTTTTTAAGCGTACTTATGATTGTTAGTATTGGAAATACTTTATTTTTCGATGGGAATATCCGTGAACTTACGATGATGTATAACGAAAAAGGAGAACTAGAGGCTGCTCCGTTTTCACCGTCGAATAAATTTTGGTTCGGTAGTGATGAGAAAGGACGCGATCTTTTCCAGCTAATAATAGAAGGAGCGAAATGGACAGTTGGTGCGAGCGTAATTATAGCGATTCTACGAGTTATAGTTGGAGGAGGTATTGGTTTGCTTCTTGGTATGTATAGCAAACGTTCTTTTCCAGTTATAGCATCTTTTTTTGATCCGTTCAGCATTGTACCTATGGTTATGATTTCTTTTTTTGTGTTAAAGGAAGTTTTAGTGTTTGAAAATGGGACAGTACCAGAATCGTTTCATTTAAGGGTAATATTTCAAATGGTTATCCTTACATGTTTAGCGGTACCAACAATTATGTTATATACAGCGCAGGAAGTCCGTCGGATAAAAAGAGAAGAATTTATGATGGCAGCAACTGTGCTTGGGGGCAGTAAATGGCATAGAGTGAAAAATCACGTATGGCCACACGTATTACCATCATTTTTTTTACTTGTTGCTCAACAATTTGTGAGTACTTTATTACTTCTCTTGCATCTTGGCTTGTTAGAGTTATTTTTTGGTGGAACAATTATCTTTGGTACAGAGGCAGATAGTGTGACAAAAGAATGGACCGGCCTAATTGGTCAAAACTTCCGTCATTTAACTACTCATACATGGATTGTACTTATACCGATTGCTTTTTATAGTATGACAATTTTAGCTGGAAATCTAATTAGTAATAGCATGCAAGATGCGATTAAGCTAGGAAATGTGAGAAGGCCAGAGCGGGAAAGTAGAGAATTGCAAGTAGAGAAACAAGTACAACCAACTATGAATGACTTTTCTTTTTATAGAGAGATACAAAAATAAAGAAAGATAGCTGAAGACAAATTATTTTCAGCTATCTTTTTTCGTTTAAAGTGGAGGTAAATCAATCTTACCTTCTTCAAATAATTCTTTTATCGTATGCTTCGTATAACCAGCGGCTTGACCAAATGTGATTTTTGCTGGCATTGGTGCTTCGTTAGCATCTACAACTACATCAATAATACACGGTTTATTTTGTTTTACTGCATTTTCGAAAGCGGGAAGTAGTTCATCTAAATTCTCAACACGGTATCCAATACCTCCACACGCCTCTGCATATTTTGCGAAATCTGGGTTCGTTAAGTCTGTTTCGAATTCGATATTACCCATTACTTCTTGCTCGAATTTAATCATCGCAATTTTATTATTGTTTAATACGACGACAACGATTGGTAATTTATATTTTACAGCTGTTACGAAGTCATTCATCGTCATTCCAAATCCGCCATCACCACAAACTGCAAATACTTGTTTATCCGGGAATGCAATTTTTCCAGCAAGAGCACCAGGTAAACCGCAACCAAGTGTTGCGAGCCAGCTAGAAATGACAAATTGCTGGTTTGTCATACGAAAGTGCCTTGCGGTCCATACTGTTACATTTCCGACATCGACTGATAGAATTGCGTCATCATGTGCTACTTGCTGCAGAGCATGCAAAACGCGTTGTGGTTTAATTGGAATGGAAGATTCTTCTTCTTGATCGTGTAATTTTTCTTCCCACTTTTTCATCATTTCTTGGTGATGTTCTAAGAAGGAATGGTCTGTGTGCTCTTCAACATTTTCAATTAACCATCGTAATGTTTTATCAGCATCACCAGCTAAACCAATATCTGTCGCATAACGTTTCCCGATTTGGGCAGGATCTGTATCGATATGAATTGTTTTTGCTTTTTCAGGTAAGAAGCCGGTGAAAGGATAAGAAGTACCGACCATAATTAAAGTATCTGCATGCTTCATTGCTTCATAAGAAGGTTTCGTTCCGATTAATCCTAATCCACCGATACAAAGAGGATGCTCATCAGGAATAATTCCTTTAGCAGGTAATGTAAGTACGATTGGAGCACCAATATGTTCTGCCAATGCAAGTAAAGATTCTCTCGCATGTTTTGTTCCTTTTCCAGCTAAAATCACTGGCTTTTTCGCTGCATTTATTGCGAGTTTCGCCGTCTCTAAGTCTTCTTCTTGTGGAAATAACTCAGGTAAAGTAAAAGAAGTATTTGTAACACGGGCACCATTTTTCACTTCGAATTTCGGGACATCGTCTGGAATTGTAAGAACGGATACACCTTTTTTCGTATAAGCCATTCGAATTGCTTGATTCACTACGGCAGGTAGTTGCTCTGCTGACATAATGCGCTGGTTATAAACCGCAACATCATCAAACATTCTTTCTAAATTTACTTCTTGAAAAAAGTCCGTTCCAAGTAAATCGGTTTCTACTTGACCTGAAATTGCTAGAACAGGGGCTTTATCGAGTTTCGCATCATATAAACCATTTAATAAATGAATAGCACCAGGTCCTGCAATTGCCATACAAACGCCAAGTTTTCCTGTTAATTTCGCATAGGCAGCCGCTGCTAATGCACCAGCTTCTTCATGGCGAACTTGAATGAATTTAATTTTATCTTGTTTTTTTCTTAAAGCTTCAATGATAGAATTGATGGAATCTCCAGGCATACCGTATATGTGTTCTACTCCCCAGTCAATTAATAAATCAACTAATGCTTCACCGGCTGTTTTCCCAAACATAATTGTTCCTCCTTATAATAGGTAGATAACATTATGTTTTGGATAAAAAGGAAAAATATACAAATAAGAAAATTTATCTGGTTATTTGTAATCTAAGAATCAGTGTGGGAGGCACAAAAGTTTCACTTTAGCAACTTTAATGATGACCAGCGAATAAAGTGAACACTGTTATTAGTAAAAAACCACTAGTTGCCCACATTAGAAATGTAAGGAAAGAGAGCTGTTTCTTAGCTTTCCAAAGCATTTCATGAATTGTGACATATCCAAGCGAACCAATAGCACTTCCCATAATGATTCCTTGTAAATGAAGAGCTTTTCCTTCCATCAAAATTCCAAAAACCGTACCAGTACCGAGAATAAGAGAAAGTAATAAAGTTGTTAATAAAAATGAAATATATTTATGCTTTGTAAAAAGAAATGGAATAATTAAAGCTAATCCTTCTGGAATATGGTGAACGATGATTGCTATTAAAAACGGAATGGAAGAGTCATTATGATTTATAAAAGCTGTACCTAACGCAAATCCACTCGGTATATTATGAATAAATATAGCGAAAGAGAGAAAAAGGAAAGTTTGCCATGCTTGTTGATCTTTTTTATGTATCATTGGATGGTGACAATAGTTATCTAATAAGCTCATAATTAAAATACCGATGGCTATACCAAGTATAGGCCCAATTATTTCGTAGCTTGAAAATGTTTCAGGAATAATTTCAAGTGATAATAACCCGAATAAAATACCACCACATAATGCGTATAAACGATGCATCTTTTCTTCAATGAGTTGGCGTGTTGCTACTCCAACAGCACCTCCTAATAGTAATCCACCGAACGAAAAAAATGTTACAATCATTGGGATCCATAAACGTTCCATAGTATCACACTCCGATTCTATTCCCTTATTTTTAGCTTACGAAAAGGAAAGTTAGATTAGTCCAAGTAATTGTGTTTGATTATAGAGAAAAAAGTAGTGATTCGTTATAATTTATATATTAAATTTAAGTGAGAAAATGAAAAGGGGAATTGGTTATGCAACAAATTAAAAAAATAGGAAACTCATTTTGGTATATGACACCAGTTTCTGAAACAGATAGACCTATATTAGGAATGGTTGTTGGAAAAGAAAAAACTTTAATGATCGATGCAGGGAATTCAGAGGAACATGCACAATTATTTTTAAAAATGTTAAAAGAACAAAATGTATCGAATCCTGATTTTGTAGCACTAACGCATTGGCATTGGGATCATATTTTTGGATTATCTGTATTACGGAATGCATTAACTATTTCGCACGCTGAAACGAAAAAAGAAATGCAGGCAATAGTATCTTATGAATGGACAGATGAAGCGTTGGACGCACGCGTAAAAGAGGGTACTGAAATTGAATTTTGTGCGGATTGCATCAAGAAAGAGTTTGAAGAAAAAGCGAGAAATATTAACATTATTCCTCCAACCTTAACGTTCCAGGATCAAATGGAATTAGACCTTGGTGAAGTGACATGCGTGTTAAAACATGTGGGCGGAGATCATGCACATGATTCTGTTGTTATGTATATAAAAGAAGAAAAGATATTGTTTTTAGGAGACTGTATATATGCAGATATTTTTTCTTCGAAGTGGAACTATACGACGAAAAGAACGTTTGCATTAATAGATGAATTAGAAAAATTTGATGCTGAGACATATATTCTTTCTCATGGGGAAGCGATAAATCGAGAGGAGTTTTTACAAGAGATTCGTATGTTAAAAACAGTAGGAACTTATACAGAAGCTCATAAAGGCGATGAAGAGAAGATAAAGGCAGCGTATAAACAAGAACTAGACAGGGAATTAAATGAAGATGAGTTAGAAACAATAACGTATTTTGTCAATGGTTATGAAATGGTTAATCTGTAAAACACAGCTCTAATCAAATAGCATTATTCTGCACAAAAAGAGTATTGAAATTTGATTCAATACTCTTTTTAATAGTTAGACATCTAGTCACAACCAATTTCTAAAATTGGGCTCCTTATCTGAAATTATATCACTGTATAAGGGTTCAGATAGAAGCTTTCTTTGCTAATTCAGTAATATACTCGAAGAAAGCATCATGTTTTACATCATAAACGACATTTACAGGTCGTCCATCAGCAGTTTCCTCTGTCCGTCCTTGGCTTGGTCCATATGTATGAACGATACTATTAATTGTTTCAGTTTTTGCAAGGCTAGTGTTTCCCACGAGTGCGGTAGTTAGTACATCCCATAAATAGTAGGTAGAGTTCGTTGAGAAGTGAACGAGAGGGGGAACCATTGCATAGCATTGACCAAGGAAATCCATACCAATATACTTTCGTTCTTTTGCCCACTGTTCACGTATGTCTATAGTTAACGGAACTTGGTTTGTACTTTCTAGTGTCACTAAGTCGATTTTAATTTTTGCATCCCATACACGAGCCGCTGCTTTAGGGTCCCAAAACGAATTCCACTCAGCTGTTCCATCATGCTCTGGTTCATGTACATTGCCTGCTGTAAGAAATGTACCACCCATCCAAACGAGAAGTTCAATTTTATCTTCGATTATCGGAGCTTCATATAATGCACGAGCAAGGTCAGTTAGGGGCCCAGTAAATAATAAAGTTGTTTTTCCTTCCGTTTGTAGAAGCGTTTCTATTAAATGATGATGCGCGGGTTTTGCCGCCATGGGTGTTACAACTTTTCCAGACTCATTTAAAATTGGTAAAGCATCTACATAAAATGCATGCATCCGCCAGTCTTTTGGAAACGGGTTTTGCCCGCGAGAGTTTGAAGCGGCTACTGCAATATTACCATTGCCGAAGCGATCGATAATTTTACGACTGGCAGACATTGCGGGTTCTAAATAGCAGTCTGCTGGGATAACAGATACCCCCGTAAGTTCAATGTTTTCCATTTGAAGTAATAAAAATAATGAAATTAAATCATCTACACCGCCATCATGATTGAAGTACACTTTTTTCTTCATTGTAATCTCCATCCTATATGATTTAGTTAGAAATTAAATATGAATTGAGGAAAAGTCATCAATAATTTCCACCACTTCAATTTCTCCATTAATCAGTAGCTCAGGAAGCTCATTTCTAATATTTCCTTTCCAATACTCTCTAGCTTGTTCGATTTTTTGAGAAAAAGGAATTCCATCTTCTTTCGGTAAAAGATTCCCGTCACCTTCAAAAGAACTTCCGATCACTCGTAGTTTAACAATCTGTAAAACTTCTCGATTATAAGAATCAAATAGCGCTCTCCATTTCAAAGCATCCTCATAGCTTTTAGCAGCATATAAGCAAGATAACCTGGAAGGGTATTCAGGGAATTCTTGTAGTCTAACCATTTCTACAATTGTTTCTCTAACTGCTCTAATTGTTTGATCGATATAACTCATAACTACTTTAGCGTTTTCATTATTTATATGTAATTCGTCATTTTTATAGTGATTATTTAAAATTTTCATGCCATCTTCACCACAAGCATTTAATTGTTCTCTTTCAAAAAAGAAGTGATATAGAGTATTGTGTTGATTTTTGTTAAAAGGAATGATTTGTCCGATATTCATTTTTTTCCTTGTTACGATGTGATATGCGTAAAATTCTGCTTCATTCATGGTTATCCTCCTAGTAATAATGTAAGGCAATGTTAAATTTAGTAATTCAACATTGCGATATATATAACCTCTATAAGCAGAAGTAAGAATTTAAGCAGAAAGGAAAGAAAATATATGAAAGCGTTTTAAATTTGTTCACAAAATGTTCACTTACGAAGGGGTTTCCAATGTCGATATAATGACAAAGACTCAAAGAGAAAGGATGATGAATTTTGCCAACAACAAGAAAGGAAAACCTCCAATTTGGCATGATGATGTGCCTTGGGATGGTTATCGTAATGACGTTTTACAATTTACTAATGAATGAAACAGGAGGACCAATTTATATTAAAGAGATTGCATTAGAACTATTAATTGGCTTTATTATTGCGCTATTAATTGAAATATGTATCGTTGGGCCTTGTGCGAAAAAAATTGTATTCATGTTGCCATTTGATAAATCTAAGAAAATAAATATTATCGTTGCAATGGCGACAACTATGGTAATCGGAATGGTGTTCTTTATGTCATTTTTCGGTATGGCTATGATGCATTTACATGGTGGACTACAAGGAGATTCATTTGTTTCAATTTATTTTTCGATTTTTATTAAAAATTTCATAATGGCATATCCATTACAATTAATTATTATGGGACCGCTTGTACGTTTCTTATTTGCAAAGTTTGTAATGAAAAGAAATCTTTTAATGTAGCGTAATTTTCATTATTTATAAAACATTATATATAAATAATGAAAATAAACACATCTCGCATTTTTGAGGTGTGTTTTTTTGTTCATTCCAAGTTATTTTCATAGTGATGTGACATTTGTCCTTTTACCATTATAGGATTATAGCTTTTAATTAAGTCAGAAATAAAAGATGAGGAGATGATTTTTTGAAAGGTATTCTATTTGCTGTTTTTGCGGGGATATTTATAACACATCAAGGAACCTTTAATGCGAAACTTAGTTCACATATCGGTATATGGTCGACGAGTATTATAACCCATTTAATTGGATTCATTATTGCAACAACTGTATTTTTGTTAAAGAAAGAAGAGAAAGTAACGGATTTAAAGAGTGTGAAAAAAGTATATTTAGCAGCGGGTGCATTTGGTGGATTCATTATTTGTGCAGAAACTATGGCGATATATTCACTAGGAGTTACATTGACAGCTGGCACACTAATGGTTGCTCAATTGTTAACGGCAACAGTTATTGAAATGAAAGGACTGTTTCATATAAAAAAGATACAGATGGAGAGATATCATATTGTGGGAACAATAGTAATGATTATAGGTATTGTTGTATTTAATATGTAAATGAAAGGGGAAATGAATATGGAGGATAGATCAGGTTTAATTATGCATTATTTGAAAAACAATAAAACACTCGAGGTTTTTTCAGAAATAGATACAGCTTATTTTCAATTAAATCAATTTGAAAAAGGCGAGCTTATTTGCGATATAGATGACGAAATGGATCGTTTATATTTCGTTGTTAAAGGTAAAGTAAAAGTTTATACGATTACACCTGAAGGGAAGAAACTAATTCTACGCTTTATCAATCCATTGGCTATTGTTGGTGATATTGAATTAATTCAAAATAGCAAAGCACATAATGTCGTTGAAGCTTGTTCAGATGTTGTAGCGATTTCCATTTCTAATACGGTTATTAGAAACAAGTTATTACATGATCCTATATTTATGAAATTCTTACTTGAAAACATTGCGAACACGTTAAAAATATCGACTCGTTTTACTGCTCTTAATTTACTCTATCCTGTAGAAGTACGTGTAGCTAGTTATTTACTTTCAATTTCAACAGATAGTAACGGAAATATGTACAAAGGGGATTTGGATACGACTTCGGTAACGAGTATTGCAGACTTTATAGGGGTAAGTTATAGGCACGTAATTCGGGTATTACAAAGATTTTATAATGAAAAATTAATTGAAAAAAGTAATGGAGTTATTGTCATTAAAGATTTTTCTAGAATGAAGGAAGTCGCTAAAGATAATATATATGAGCAATTAAAGGGAGAGGAAGATTTTGATTGGATTTAGTTTAGCTATATTAGCAGGAATATTAATTAGCTTACAATCTGTTTTTAATGCAAAAGTAAATGAAAATGTAGGACAGTGGTTAACGACTACATGTGTCCTTGGAATAGGTCTCATTAGTTCTATTCTATTTTATATCATTACAGAAAACAGTATTAGCATTAAAGTGTATACTGCAAATTATTTGTTTTATGTAAGTGGACTGTTTGGCATCGGGTTAATTATTTGTATAATGGGTGCAATAAAGAGTTTAGGTCCAGCATATACGGTGCTAATTAGTCTTATTACTCAATTGGTTGTTGCGTTATGTATTGATACATTTGGATTATTTGGAATGGAGAGCATTCCATTACAAATAAATAAATTAGTTGGTATAGGTTTATTAATTGTGGGAGTAGGAATTTTTAAAAATATCTTTTCGAACAAGAGAGCTATTAGAATAACCGAGGATGAGATTTAAAGGTTATAAGGATGTTGATAATCAGATTATAGATGTTTATGTAGTGGGAATACATTTCATATATGTCTCTGTTAGTAAAGGGTATATATATATTCGAAAAAAACGTGAATTAGCTATTAGTGTAGTTGAAAAGAAGACGTCAATAAGTTGAGGTCTTCTTTATGTATTGTTCTGAAGTTATCAGAACTTAAGTATAAGGGAATGGGAAGTGGTTTAAGTTAAGAAGAATATACCCGAATATAAAATATTACTAAACATATATAACTAATGAATACAATGTCTTTTTCAGTTATTAAGTTGTAAATCATTTTATGATAAAATCTTTTACATAATTTAATAAAGGGGTAGTTTTCAATGGGTTATTTCTCAAATGGTTTATTAGTTTTGTTTGTGCTAATCGTATGCAGTTGTATATTTTTTGGTTGATAATATAATGAGAGTCTTATATAAAAGAAGTTATCTTAAGTGAGATAACTTCTTTTTTATTTTATATTGAGAAGGAATTCTATCTTTCTTATTGAAGTTTGTTCTAGTTATTTTTACATCGATCAGATTTGTGTAAAGGGAATTTTACGAAATACAAACAAACGAGAGAATAAGGAGTATTCACATGAATAATAGTATAAGCTATACAATTGAACGCCCAACAGACTTCAATGGATTATTAGCGTTATATGAATCTTTAGGATGGAATTCTCTTAAATTAACGGTTAACGAGTTAGAACGAATGTGTAAGCAAAGTTGGTATGCAATTTATGTTTTTGATGATAAGAGGTTAGTAGGGATGGGGCGTGTCATATCAGATGGAGTCATAACAGGCATTATTTGTGGAGTTGGTGTATTGCCAAAATATCAGTCTAGTGGCATCGGAAAAGAAATAGTGAAACGATTAATCCAGCACTGTGAACAAAACAAGGTTATTCCCCAACTTATGTGTGTAGAAAAATTGCAATCTTACTATGAATCTATAGGGTTTGAGGCATTCTCTATTGGGATGATAAAACATATTATAAGATAGAGACGATTTATCCTGCTATTTGTCGGGCTGCCCGTAAAAGCTCGATTGGTGAGGGCTAATAATCAGTGGGGGATGAACAAACTCCCCACTGATTAAAGTTTCACTTTATATTTTCAGTTTACTCGTACATATTTTCAAACTTCAGTATAAAGGAGAATGGCTGTATGGAGATTGCTAAAGGGGTAGAAATGTTACAACTTGAATTTCAAGAGTTTGTTATTCACCCAATTCTTTTATGGGATGATGAAATGGCAGTATTAATAGATACGAGTTTCCCAGGACAAATTGAAGATATACAAGTAGAGATGGAAAAGGTTGGGTTATCATTTGATAAGTTAAAAGTCGTGATTTTGACGCATCAGGATATTGATCATATAGGTAGTCTTCCGGAGTTGTTGCAGCGCTGTGGAAGTAATATTAAAGTTTATGCGCACGAACTAGATAAGCCATATATTGAGGGAGATTTGCCTTTATTGAAAGATGGAAATGTAGAGAACCCACCAAAAGGAAAAGTGAGTGATACTGTGATTGACGGGCAAGAACTTCCGTATTGCGGTGGAATACTAATTCTTCATACTCCAGGGCATACTCCGGGTCATATTAGTTTATATTTGAAACGAAGTAAAATTCTTATTGCAGGAGACTCTATGTATAGTGTGAATGGGATGTTAGGAGGAATTCACGCCCCAACAACTATAAATATTAAGGAAGCAAAGCAGTCTTTGAAGAAGTATTTAAATTTACATATTGAATCTATAGTTTGTTACCATGGGGGATTAAGTAAAGGAAATATAAATGTTCAACTTCAAAATTTGTAAAAGTTGAAGTAAAATTTTTTGTTAAACAGCGTTGAGGTATAATATGGTTATTAGTAAATAAATTATAAAAGAGCATGTTTGAAAAAATTAAACATGCTCTTTTATTAAAGCAAATCAGTTTAATATGAATGACCTAACCCGTTCCAATAAAAAGAAACGATTTCTTGTGCTAATTCATCTATATTTGCAAGAATAGGATTGTGATTTTCATCTTTAAAATTCCCAATTGATAATAAAGATACGAAAGCATGAGCCGCAAATGTAGCGTTTCCTTTCGGAATTTCTCCGATGTGCATCGCATTATCGAGTGCTTTTTCTAGTACTTCATACATATTATCTTCAGCATTTTTTAATTCTTTCAATTGTTCTTCAGATAACGACAGTTTTGCATCTTTCATAAAATTTTTCATATCAATATCCATCGTTGCGTGTAAGTAAACTTTAGCGAAGTCTAATAATCTTTCTTCTAACGTTTTGTTTGTAGAGAGTATTTGAGACATATTTTCGCGTATACGTACCATCATTTCGGTCATAGTAGCGGTAAATAAATCGGCTTTTGTTGAATAGTAATAGTAGACAGTTGCTTTCGTAACACCACAAACTTTTGCGACCTCATCCATAGAAACGACTTGATAATTTTGTGTAAGAAATAAGCGGGTTGCCACTTCTAAAATGGTTTCTTTTGTAGATTTTGTATTTTTATTTTGACGCGGCCTTCCGAGAGGACGTTGTTTTTGTTCCAAATACATTCGCTCCTGACATTTATGATTGAGATAATTATAACATAATTTTCAATCACTCTTGATTAATTAACCGACCGGTATATATAATTAATAATGGAAGAAAAAAGGAAGGTGGGTTTTTATGAAAAAGCACCCGTTACATATGCTAGGGAGGCTTGTAGCAGGGGAAAATACGCAATGGATCACTTTATCGGTGTGGGTTCTTATTACATTATTACTTTCATTTACGTTACCACAAGTAAACAGTACGAAAGAACCGAATCCGAAAAATTTACCTGAAACAGCTATGTCGCAGCAAGCGGAAGCACTTATGAAAAAGGAGTTTCCGAATAATGCAGGGAATCCGTTGTTAGTAGTATGGTATAGAGATGGTGGGTTACATTCACAGGATTATAAACTCATACAAGACGTTTATAAGGAGTTAAAAGCTAGTCCTTTAAAAGAACAATCAACGTTACCACCATTTGATACAATTCCAGAGCAAGTATTATCAAAAAGTGCATCAAAGGATGGTACATCATTTGTTACACCGGTATTCTTTAATAAATCTGCTGGTACGGATATATTAAAAGGAAATCTTGAAGAGTTTAGAAAAATAGTGAATAGTAAGGTGGATGAAGATCCATTTAAACAAAAAATAAGTGAATCTGGTTTACATGTTCGATTATCTGGACCTGTAGGTATTCAAACGGATGCAGTTAGCTTATTTAGTCAAGCAGATGTGAAATTATTAATTGCTACTGTATTACTCGTATTAGTTTTATTAATTTTACTGTACCGTTCACCGATTTTAGCAATTTTACCCTTACTTGTTGTCGGCTTTGCATACGGTATTATTAGTCCTACACTCGGTTTTTTAGCTGATCAAGGGTGGATTAAAGTAGATGCTCAGGCAATATCAATTATGACAGTATTATTGTTTGGTGCTGGAACGGACTATTGTTTATTTTTAATTTCAAGATATCGAGAGTATTTGCTAGAAGAAGAAAGTAAATATAAGGCGCTGCAACTTGCAATTAAAGCTTCTGGTGGAGCAATTATAATGAGTGCGCTTACTGTTGTACTTGGATTAGGAACATTGTTACTTGCTCATTATGGTGCCTTTCATCGATTTGCAGTACCATTTAGTGTTGCTGTATTCATAATGGGAATTGCTGCTTTAACAATTTTACCAGCATTATTATTAATTTTCGGTAGAGCTGCATTCTTCCCATTTATACCGAGAACAACTTCGATGAATGAGGAGTTTGCGAGAAAGAAAAAGAAAGTCGTAAAAGTTAAAAAATCAAAAGGTGCCTTTAGTAAAAAGCTTGGAGATGTTGTAGTACGAAGACCATGGACAATAATTATGCTCACTGTATTTGTATTAGGTGGATTGGCTTCATTTGTACCACGTATTCAATACACATATGACTTATTAGAATCGTTTCCAAAAGATATGCCTTCCCGCGAAGGGTTTAAGTTAATTAGTGATCATTTCTCAGCTGGTGAATTAGCGCCAGTAAAAGTTGTTGTTGATACGAAAGGAAAAGAGCTTCCTATTAAAAAAGAACTAGAGAAGTTTTCATTCGTAAAAACTGTGAAAGATCCAAAAGTGGGCACAGAAAATAAGCAAATACAAATGTATGAGGTTTCTTTAGCTGAAAATCCATACTCAATTGAAGCGTTAGATCAAATCCCTAAATTGAAAAACAGTGTAGAAAAAGTATTAAAAGATGCTGGGGTTAGTAATGCAGAAAATCAACTATGGATTGGCGGAGAAACAGCGTCATTATATGATACAAAGCAAATCACAGAACGTGATGAAGCAGTTATCATTCCAGTAATGATTAGTATTATAGCTTTATTATTACTTGTTTACTTACGATCAATTGTTGCGATGATTTATTTAATTGTAACTGTCGTTTTATCATTTTTCTCTGCATTAGGAGCAGGATGGATATTACTTCATTTTGGTATGGGAGCTCCAGCAATACAAGGCGCGATACCGTTATACGCATTCGTATTTTTAGTTGCTTTAGGTGAAGATTATAATATCTTTATGGTTTCAGAAATATGGAAAAACAGAAAGACACAAAATCATTTGGATGCTGTAAAAAATGGCGTTATACAAACAGGTAGTGTTATTACATCTGCAGGTTTAATTTTAGCAGGAACTTTTGCTGTGTTAGGAACACTTCCAATTCAAGTGCTTGTTCAATTTGGTATTGTAACAGCAATTGGTGTATTACTAGATACGTTTATTGTAAGACCGTTACTTGTACCGGCAATCACAGTCGTTTTAGGCCGCTTTGCTTTTTGGCCAGGGAAACTTTCAAGAAAGAGTGAAGAGATACAAAAAGTGGATGCATAGTTGAAAAGCCAAGGATATTTTCCTTGGCTTTTTCAATGTAATTAATTTTTTGAAGTCAAATCATCCGGTGCAGCATGATCAGCATCTTCAATGGAAGTTTCTGGCATTCCGTATAAGCCGTTCATTGCTTGTTCTTCGATATTAAGATTTGCAGTATTATTATTTTGGATAGGTATAGCGTTTTCGATAACATTTTCTTTTTTATTTACATTTTTGTTATTCATGTATGATTCCTCCAAATTTCATTTGATTTATTTATAGTATGTGGATGGATTTCCAGAAATATGTGAATTGATTCTTATAGATGGTATATAATTAAATAAACAATTAGGGTAAACTGTTAGGAGTGAACAATTATGGTGAAAGCAAGGAAATTAGCCTTCTAAAATAAAAAGAAAATTTTAGGAGGCTATTAAAATGAAGTTTCACGTAATTGATAGAGAAAATTGGAATAGAGAGCAGTATTTTGAACATTATTTAAAATTAAAATGTACGTTTAGTATGACAGTAAATGTTGATATTACGCTTTTGATAGAGAAAGTACATCAAAAGGGAATTAAATTTTATCCGACTTTTATTTATATAATTTCGAGAATAATAAATAAACATAAAGAATTTCGAACATGTTTTAATGAAGAAGGAGTTTTGGGCTATTGGGAAAAAATGATACCTAGCTATACAATCTTTCATAAAGATGATAAGTCTTTTTCAAGTATATGGACGAATTATTCAAGTGATTTCCGCATTTTCTATAAAAATTATGAAGAAGATATGAGATACTATGCTAGTGTTCATGGTCTTTTCACGAAAGAAAATATTCCGCCTAATGTATTTCCGATTTCTAGCATACCTTGGACTAGTTTTACTGGATTTAATCTTAATATTAATAATGATGAAAATTTTCTATTGCCAATTATAACTTGTGGGAAATATTTTAACGAAGGAAACAAGGTTATGCTACCAGTTTCATTACAAGTACATCATTCGGTTTGTGATGGATATCATGCGAGTCAATTTATAGAAGATTTACAGCAGTTAAGTAGTACTTGCAACGAGTGGCTTAAGTAATATCTAATTTTTAATTATATAAAGTGAAACTTTAATCAGTGGGGGTTTTGTTCAGCCCCCACTGATTATTAGCCCGACCCCCACCTAACTTCTTTGCTTTCGCTGAATTTTGAGGTGGGGGTCTTACTGCCCGGCAAATAGCGGGATAAAATTGAAAATGAATAAAAGAAGAGACCATGTTTATATTACATGGTCTCTTTTTATTATTCATTAATACTAAGTAATTGTGGAAAATATAGGGTGATTTGTAGTTTAATAGTAAAGAGAGTGATTAGTGTTAATTTTCTTTGTTTTTTTTAAAAATAAGGACATAAATGTTTTAATAGGGGGAATAAAGTGAAATTCGTAAGCATTGAAAAAGATGAGATCTTAATTGGGAATATGGCAAAATTGTATTGTAAAGTATTTGAGAAAACAAATTTCAATGAAATGATCGAACGAATAAAAAGACATATAGAATATACAGGTTTTAAAGGTATAGTAGCAATAAATGATGAAAATGAAGTAGTTGGTTTTACTTATGGTTATCGCTCAATCGAGGGACAGTACTATAATCAATTAATGAGAGAAGCGTTACATCCAGAGCAAGTAGACGAATGGTTGCAAGATTGTTTTGAATTTGTAGAGTTAGCAGTTCACCCACAATATCAAAATAAAGGTCTTGGAACGAAATTACATAATGAATTACTAGAAGGGATTTCAAATAGAACGAGTGTTTTAACAACAAAAATAAACAATGAAAAAGCACGTTCGTTATATGAAAGATTAGATTGGATAAATGTATTGGAGCCATTTCATCCAAGTAAAAATGATGTTCCATATGTAATAATGGGAAAAGCATTAAAAACAAAAGTGAATTGATAATTATGCCATTCACAAAAATGGTTGGTTTGTAATAATGAAGGGGAAAACGAAAATGACGAAAATATCTATAGAAAAAGCTACAATTTTAGATGCTGAGAAATTAACAGAAATAATGAAAAGAACATTTGATGCAGAAGCAAAACAATGGCTATACGGCCAAGATGATGTCATTGATTATAACATTCAACCGCCAGGATATTCTTCAGTTGAAATGATGGAATATTCCATTGAAGAATTGGATTCTTTCAAAGTTGTAATGGATAAAGAAATAATTGGAGGGATAATAGTTACGATTTCTGGTAAGTCTTACGGTCGAATTGATCGTATTTTTGTAGATCCTGTTTATCAAGGAAAAGGAATTGGATCACATGTTATGAAATTAATAGAAAAAGAATATCCAAACATAAAGATTTGGGATCTCGAAACATCTAGTAGACAAATTAATAATCATTACTTTTATAAAAAGATGGGCTACCAAATGATTTTTGAATCGGAAGATGAGTATTGTTACGTGAAAAGAATAAAAACAAGCTCAAACAAAGCGAGTGTAGTTACAAATAAAGATATGAAAAATAGTCAATACGAAAACTGTAATTTAGCAAATACAGGGTATTATCAAGTGAATTTAAAAAACAGTTCATTTGTTGGTAGCAATATAATGAATACGAATATGAGTAATTGCAATGTAAGTCAATCAAAGTTTAGAAATATAAATTTTAGAAGGTCATCATATGCAGATTTAAATCTTTCTGGCAGTAAATTTAATTTGGTGACTTTAGGTGGAGTACAATTCAAAAATACAAGTCTCGGAGATGAGAAGGAACCTATTTTATTCGATAAATGTGACTTGGAAGGTAGCACCATAAGTAACAGTAATCTGAAAAATATTGAAATAGAAAATTGTAATATAGTCGGGATGAAACTAAATGGTATTCCAATTGAAAATTTACTTGATTTATATAACAAGGTGAAAAGTTAACCATATCCATATAGTTGTCAATCTTTTTGGAAGTTAAGTATTATATCGAAATAATTATGTAAAAATGACATAAAGAAATACGGATGAGAAGGCCATTCATGAACGTTTCTAGAATACACTACAAATATATTGTTATTTATATGGAGGAGAGAAAGATGGAGATTAACGTTAGAGCAGTAGGAGTACAAGATGCTAGAGCAATTCATCGTATATGTATACAGGATGACGTTTTACCATATATGGTTTTCTTACCTAGCATGCGTGTAGAAGCTATGGAAAATAGAATTCGAAATTTAGCACCAAATCAATTTGAATTTGTTGCAGAATATGATGGAGAAGTTGTTGGGTTTGTAGGTTTAACACAAAGTCCGGGCCGAAGATCTCATTCAGGCGATTTATTCATTGGGGTAGACAGTGAATATCATAATAAAGGAATTGGGAAAGCACTTCTTATGAAGATGCTTGATTTGGCTGATAATTGGTTAATGTTAGAGAGAGTAGAACTAGGTGTGTTAGAAACGAATCCCAAAGCAAAAGCTTTATATGAAAAATTTGGATTTGTAGAAGAGGGAGTAAAGATAGGGAATTTGAAAGCTCATGGAAAGTTTATTAATGAAATTATGATGAGTCGTTTTAGACCGGATGGTTTAATTGTACATAATGAATAGTTAAAAGCATGACAGTATACTGTCATGCTTTTTTATTAGAATTTGGCTGTATTAAAAATAATACTAACCCAATAAAAATAACGGTAATTCCTAGTCCTTGTTGTAAAGAAATGGTCTCATGTAATATAAAGTACGCTAGTATACAAGTTCCAATTGTTTCTCCTAAAATACTCATTGAGATTACAGTAGCACTTATCCATTTTAATAACCAATTAAAAATGGTTTGGCCTAAAATCGTAGCAATGAAAGCTAATCCAATAAAGCACAACCAAGTTTGTGTAGAGTAATGGATGAAAGATTCTTGTTGCGTGAAAGCAAATATGCCAAGAAAGCCAGCACTACTTCCATAACTAATTACCGAATATGGTATAAGTGACAAATCTTTACGAACGTGTTGGCTAATGAAAAAATAAGCAGTAATAATACCGGCAGCGATAAATGCTAAAACATCTCCATATAATGCTTCTCCACTAATTTGGAAATCTTGCCAGCCAATGATGATACTACCTGAAATAGCGATGAGGCAACCAATAACCGCTCCTTTCGTAAACCTTTCCTTAAATAAAAAATAACCACCAATCATTGAGAACAAAGGTTGTAACGTTACGATAACTGTAGAGCTTGCTACAGAAGTATATTGTAATGATTCAAACCATAGTACATAATGTGCAGCTAAAAATAGCCCAGATACGAATCCAAGTGCCCATTGTTTTTTTGTTAAAGTTTTTAGCTCATTTCGACTATTTTTATTAAATAGTAATAACGGTAACAGGATTAGTGTGGCAAAGAATAATCGGTAAAAAGCAATGATTGTCGCAGGAGCATCTGCCAATTTCACAAAAATTGCTGAAGTCGATAAGGCGAATACACCAAAAAATAAGATGCAATATGAAAGAATAGTTGATTTCAAAGTTTGTCCCTCCGATAGAATGTTTATTATAATAAACTTAATACGATATAATGTACAAAAGTAAGTATATAAGTCCCGGAGATAATAGGAAAGGGTTATTTGCCTTTGTTTAGTATGTCAGCACAAAGAGAACGAAACATGCATTATGATGGACGAAAGGAAGTTTTACTATGATACATGATAGACTTGGACAAACGGTATTAAGTTATCGTAAGAAAAATAATATGACAATTCGTGAATTCGCTGAGTATGCAGGGATTAGTACGTCGTTAATTAGCCAAATTGAAAGAGGACATGCTAATCCTTCTTTAAATGTTTTGGAATTAATTGCAAAAGCATTAAATGTACCGCTGTTTACACTTTTTATTAACGATATTGATACAGATTCGCTCATTTCTAAGAGAAAAGACCGAAAAAAAATATATCGGGAAAACAATGATCACATTGTATATGATGTATTAACACCTGATTTTATGAAAGCACGTATTGAAATGCTAATGATGGATTTAAATAAACGAGCAAAGACAACAGAAAGCCATTATTCCCATGAAGATAAGGAAGAGATTGCTGTTATTATGAAAGGGGAAGTGTACGTAGAATTGGAGGGAAAAGAATATTTTTTAGAAGAAGGCGATGTTGTACGTATTCCACCAAATGTGAAGCATCGATTTTTGAATAAAAGTGATGAATCAAATCACATTTTATTTGTACTGACACCATCTTTAGGATGAAAATATAGTGATTTTTATTAGGGGAGAAAGAAAATGGAAAACAAAAGTATTTTAAAAGGCGGCCTTTCAATTATTTCTCAATGTAAAAAAGAAACAAATGACATTTGGCATGCGCATTTTGGAGCAGCTGCAATTGCTAGTTATTTTTTTATGAAAGATAATAATATTGAGGAAGAAACAGCTCGTAATATGTATTTGCAAACAAGGATGATGCTAAGCAAGAAAAAAATTGGTGAGATGATTGATGATAAAAAAGAAATAGATTTTCAAATTGCGGAGAATATGATTATAAAATCTTTAGAACAAACGATTGATGAACTTCATTGGGTCGGGCATAACGTCATTTATGCGTCATTAAGTTTATTAGCTATGAAGGAGCTACAAAAATGGGGAGATAATCAAGCAATTGAAGGGATTACTACTCTTATTTTATCATTTCGAAAAACAATTCCAGGTAGATCGTGGATTGGTTATACGACGAAAGAAGTAAAACAATTAAGTTTTGAAGATGAGATACAAAGTGAATTGAGTAATCCACCACAAGTATCTCAGTTCATTTTAAATGAGTTATCGAAATTTAATAGTATTTATCGAGCGGAATCACATCATGATTTAATTGGGCATTTGCTTACTTACTCCCACGCCATTAATATAATGTACGATTTAGGGCATATAGATTTATTTCAACGAGGGATACGTCCGCTTTTAAAACTAGTATACGTACTACGAGCTAGCCAAAAGCTCAAGCTGAATACGGAAATAACTTTACACTCACCTATAGATCGATTACCTTTAATTCAATCTAAACGTGCAAATTTTTTACCAACTGAAAATATATTTTGGATAAAAGACTATAGTGGATTCGATTGGGATTTTGGTCATGTATTTAAATTCTCATATAGTTATTTTAATCATATAAAGAGAGCTCCAGATTATAAAGATATAACATTAGAAAAATTCCGGTATGTTATTAATTCTTAATGAACGTTAATGATCTGTAAAAGGAAGCTTAATCTAGTTTCTTTTTTTGTTAGTAGTATATTATTTTTTAAAATATGTAAGATTTTACATGCGTATTTTACTTTTACTAATTATGTAAGTAGGCTATACTGAAATACATACATTTTATTTTTGGAGAGATGTAAAACGACATGGAACTAGCGAAATTGGAAAAAGTAATTGAAATAAAAAAAGAAGAACTTTTATATTTAGTATCGGATTATGGAATTCAACATGAAAAAGTATTGGCATTGAGTCAAGAACTAGACAAATTAATCAATTACTTTATGTTTTTAAAATAAAGAGAACTATGACGGGGTTTGTATATGTTATAGTTCTTTTTTATTAGGTAATTTGAAAATATATTGTCTAATTTCTGACAGAATGCGCAACTTACTAGTCGAATATAAGGACTTTTGGTTATAATAAAAAGGGATTATTAATTGTATCGGTTAGGAGCGCAGCACATATGAAAACAGTTGTTGTTATCGGTGGAGGTATAACGGGACTTTCTACTATGTTTTATTTAGAAAAGTTAAAAAAGGATTATAATATCGATTTAAATTTAATTCTTATTGAGAAAGAAGAGTATTTAGGTGGTAAAATCCATAGTGTGGAAGAAAAGGATTTCATTATGGAGTCAGGAGCGGATTCAATCGTTGCTCGTAATGAATATGTTATACCACTTGTAAAAGATTTAAATTTAGAAGATGAAATGGTATACAATGAAACGGGTATTTCTTACATATATTCTGAAAATATGTTACATCCGATTCCTTCTGATACTATATTTGGGATACCGATGAGCGCCCGGTCGTTGTTTAGCAGTACGCTAGTCTCAACGAAAGGGAAAATCGTAGCTTTAAAAGATTTCATAACGAAAAATAAAGAGTTTACGAAAGATACATCACTTGCTCTATTTTTAGAAAGTTTCTTAGGGAAAGAGTTAGTGGAAAGACAAATTGCTCCTGTGCTTTCAGGCGTATATTCTGGTAAATTGAATGAGCTTACAATGGCATCTACATTACCGTATTTACTGGATTATAAAAATAAGTATGGAAGTATTATTAAAGGTTTTGAAGAGAATAAAAAACAATTTCAATCAGCAGGAAATAAAAAATTCGTATCATTTAAAGGTGGACTATCTACGATAATTAATCGCTTAGAAGAAGTGCTGACTGAAACTGTCGTAAAAAAAGGTGCTATAACGACGGCTGTAAGTAAACAAGAAGATCGATATGAGATTTCTTTTTCAAATCATGAAACAATACAAGCTGATTATGTTGTTTTAGCAGTTCCACATGATATTGCACAAACTTTATTACAGTCTAATGAGTTAAATGAGCAGTTTAATACATTTAAAAACTCATCTCTTATAAGTATTTACTTAGGATTTGACATACTAGATGAACAACTACCAACTGACGGTACAGGGTTTATTGTAACGGAAAACAGTGATCTACATTGTGATGCTTGTACATGGACAAGTCGAAAGTGGAAACATACATCGGGTAAACAAAAATTATTAGTAAGAATGTTTTATAAGAGTACCAATCCGGTATATGAAACAATCAAAAATTATAGTGAAGAAGAATTAGTACGAGTAGCTTTATATGATATTGAAAAGAGTCTCGGAATTAAAAGTGAACCAGAAGTAGTCGAAGTTACAAATTGGAAAGGTTTAATGCCGAAATATCATTTAGAACATAATCAAGCGGTTCAAGAATTGCAAGAAAAAATGACGAATCTTTATCCAAATGTATATGTAGCTGGTGCCTCATATTACGGTGTCGGAATTGGTGCGTGTATTGGAAATGGAAAGAATATAGCCAATGAAATAATGGCTACATTAAATAAATAATACTGTAGAATAAATAAAAACTGTCCCTTCAGCAAAATGGAGGAACAGTTTTTATTTATTTTATTTGAATGGAAATTTTATTGTTTTTTACATTGTTTTCTTTTATTGTTAATGTTATTTCTCCAGACTCTTTAAATGAATACGGTGATAGTTGATAAATATCTTTTATATCATGTTTTTCTTGTAATTTATTTATCGGTATTGATACGATATTTGGCTCCCATGTTTCTTGTTTTCCTGAAGGATATTCTATAAGTATTACCGGATTTTTTAACTGCCTTGTTTTCCAAGAGACGAAATATAGTTGAACTTCTGTATCTTTTTTTAATAATTCTTCGGAGAAATAACCGAATTCGCCTACATTACCGAAAACAGTGTAGTTTTGATTTTTAAATTTAATATCTAAATAACTAGGTTGAAATGTTACTGCATGATAAGTTCCATATGAAAGTGAGAGTATGGCAGCGATTAAAATACCGATTGAAAATGTCTTAAAGCTATTGCCTTTAAAGCTAGTCATCATGAATGAGTTTGGTGTGAATTTTTTTGCGAATAAAAAAATAAGTAATATGAGTAAGAGGGATAAGCCGATGAATATATACATAGGAAATTTACACCTCCACAATAAAATAATGCATTAACTATATTTTACTATAAATGTATGGAATAGGGTGTTTGTTTAGAAAGAGAAAATGAAAAACAATTTCTTTACAGTTCTTGATAATTTAAAATTGATTTATGGAAATTATAGAGTGGTGATTGAGTCGCAATTAGAAGGTATCCAATTCGTGTATATAGAATAAAGAGGGAATGCGTCATTAGAAATGTTTGATTTATGGAACAATAAGGACTTTACTAATTATAAATATTTTTTCTGCTATAATGAATGAGTAGAAAGAAAGGAGTGATCCTATGGCATTTCCTATATTAGAAACAGAACGTTTACGTTTAGTCGAAATAGAACAATCTTATTGTCAAAAAATATATGAAATTTTTTCATTGGATGAGGTAACATGTTATTACGGTATGAATTCTTTTACGGAGTTTGGACAAGCTTCACGTATGATTGAATCTTTTTCAAAAAATTACTTTGAGAAAAAGGCAATACGATGGGGGATTGTATTAAAAGAAACAAATACTTTAATAGGTACAATTGGATTAAATAATCTACAACTGTGGAGTAAACGATCTGAAATTGGATATGACTTACATCCTCGTTATTGGGGGAATGGTTATGCCTCAGAAGCGGCTCAAGAAATTATTCATTATGGATTTCAAGATTTGGGATTATTTAGAATTGGAGCTATTACATACCCTGAAAATGTTACTTCTTGTAAAATGTTATCTAAAATAGGTTTTCATAAGGAAGGGTTATTACGTGGATATATTCATCAAGGTAATAAACAACATGATGCACTACTGTACTCTATAGTTCGAACGGATGTAGAGGATATAAATTTATAATAAAAAACCCCTCTTATAAAAGAGGGGTTAAGTAAAAATTAACCTAATTTAGGTAATAAACGTTCTCCGCTTTTCATGCTACTTTTACATAAAGGGCATTTAGGCTCTTCTTCAAATGAAAAGTTCTTTCTCATCCATCCTAAACAATCCTCTGCCTCACATTCCCAAACAGGGGTTTGTTCTGGTGGTACTTCTGCTACATCGTTCTTTCGATTACGATACATGTAACCACTCCTTTTATGTAAAAAATTTTAGTTATATATTAAAAAGGTTGTTAACCGAGCTGGTAACAACCTTTTTATTGTTTGAATTATAGCTTTACAACGTTTTTAGCTTGAGGTCCACGGTTACCGTCTTCAACTTCGAAGCTAACTTCTTGACCTTCGTCAAGAGATTTGAAGCCGTCGCCAGTGATAGCTGAGAAGTGAACGAATACGTCGTTACCGTCTGCAACTTCGATGAAACCGAAACCTTTTTCGCTGTTAAACCATTTTACTTTACCTGTTAATGTCATGGTAATGCCTCCTAAATTTTAAAAAGATTACAATATGATCGGCCTTATTTGAATGAAAAATAAAAGTTCACATATTATCAAAAACCCATAAGGAGTACAAAATAATCCTGATTGATACTTGATAATATGCAAAGAAAATATAGTGTTAAATTGACCTTAATTACTATCTTACAACAAATGGTGGGAAATAGCAAGTGCTGGTAATACCACTGAGTAATATGGGTGATAATAGTAAAGGCACAAAGGCACCTCTTTTATTTATATATTATTCCTAAATTGGATTTATTCCAAACGAAAATCATTTATATGAAAAAATAAGTTTAAATAAAAGGCTAAATATTATTTTAATATTGCTAATGAGTAACATAATTAGGAGGATAGAATATTGCAAAATAAACAATTTAAAATAATTGAAGCAGCAAAAGAAGGAAGAAGAAAAGTTCATCCTGTTTTTGCTGTCATACTCGCGATTATATTTTTAACTTTAGGTGAATTATTTATGTTGTTTATGCTGATTTTACCGAAAGCAGAAACAACTTTTATGAAGGCGATCTATAGCGACATTGAGATGATATTAACGTTTGGCAGCGCAATATTTTTTGTGTTTTTATGGATTAGATTTGTAGAGAAAAGATCATTTTCATCCATTGGTTTTTGGGGAAATCAATGGATAAGAAAATATTTGAGGGGTGCATTAATAGGATTTGTTTTCATTTCAATACCAGTAAGTTTACTCCTATTAGCAGGAGTTATAACACTACAAATACAACAAATTACAGTAACCACTATATTGGGGATTGTAGGTTCTTTAGTTGCTTTTTTAATACAAGGTGCAACAGAAGAAATTATTGTTAGAGGGTGGTTATTTCCGGTCTTTTCTGTTAGAAGCCGTATATGGATCGGGATTGTTGTGACTTCTTTTTTATTTGGTTTTCTTCATTTATTAAATCCAGGTATTACAATTCTTTCAATATCGAATATAATATTAGTTGGTATATTTGCAGCTTTTTACGTATTAAAAGACAGTAGTCTGTGGGGGATTTGCGCATGGCATTCCATTTGGAATTGGGCACAATATAACGTCTACGGTTTTGCAGTTAGCGGGATGACCATATATTCAACGCCGCTATTTAAACCTACAACAAATGGCCCCGAATTCATCCATGGAGGTTCGTTCGGAATTGAAGGTAGTATCATTACAACAATTATGCTCACTATCGCTTCGATTGTTTTATGGAGACATTTATGGGGAAGAAAAGTGAAACAACGAAGTTTTAGTTAATGAAAGAGGGAGAAACTATGGGGATAATAGCATTTGAGGGAGCAAGCGCTGTTGGTAAAAGTACCACGTGCCGTGAATTAGAAAAGAATTATGGTGCTTATATAATACCTGAAGTGAATTTTTTATTTGAAAGACCAAAAAACGAACATAGAACATGGTACTTTGAAAAACAAGTTGAGCGCTGGAATATAGCTGTTCAGAAGTCAGAGCAATATGAATTAGTAATACTTGATGGCGATATATATCAGGCACTTAGTTATAATTGGTGTTTTCATTTTGATCTATTTAATCAGCCATTATCTTTAATAGAAAAATTTTATAAAAAAAGATGATAAATAGGGAAATTGGTTTTCCGGATCAATATTTTTATTTATATACGAACGATGAAGAACTTAGAAAGCGGAAAGTATCTGATGAAACGAAAAGAAGGAGAAACTTTGAAAAACATTTACATATATCAAAATCGTTTCAGTGTTATTATGAAAATTTAAATTCTGTTACAGATGGGTATTGTAAATTAATTGAGGCGAAAAGTGTAAAATCGAATGAAATAGAAATTGTAAAGAATTTAAACAGTTTAAATGTTTGTGAAGAAAGACGTTTTGATGTTTCGAGGTTAGATGCTATTACGAAGTGGTTAAAAGAAAATCGTGCATAAAGTAAAAACAACGAGTGTTGTAGAACGCGCTCGTTGTTTTTTTATAAATATAAAGGAAAAATTTGTAGAATATTTTCGTCACTTTACAGAATAATCTTTCAATTTTAAAGAAAAAGAAATACAATATGAGGAAGTATATATAAATAATATGATAGGGGATGGGATGCGATATTTTGAATGAAGTAACAGTTTTTATATAAGAAGTAATTAGGTAGTAAGAACAGAGATGTTTGGGAGGAAACAAGCGCGATGAAAACACTATTTAAAATAATAGGTATTCTAGCTGGTATGGCGGTAATCGGAGTAGGTTTAACGTATGGTATGCTGCATTATTTAAATAATAGTAAACCAGCTGCGAAAAAGGCATCACCAGCTGCTCCAGCAGTAGAAGTATTAGCTGATAGTAACGTAAAAGCAGAAGATGCAAAGCTTTTAGAAAATGGCAATTATTCATTGCCGAATAGTGGTTTTAATAAAAATTTTAAATGGACAGATGAGAACATACAGACAGCATTACATGAAATGGCACATCAAAAAGCGAAAGCTGATCAAAAGTGGGGCTATATTTTTATTACACAAGAGCGGATTGAAAGCTTAATTGATATTGTAAAGAGTAATGATCTTGTACAGGGAAGTACATATGTAGAAATTTTAGAACGATGGAAACAAGGAAAATATGAAAAAGTTGATGCAGATCACAATAAGATTTGGAAATTACAAAGTGGGAATTTAGGAGAAGGAAAAGGAGTAATGTCGGAAGCTGAGCAAAAAGAATTAATTAATCAAGTGTTTATGAACAAAGGTACATATTCAGGTAGTAAATTAATTGCAGGTGGGGGACAGACTAATAAATAGTATACTAATTAATGAAAGAGAGTAATTGCTTATTAGGCAATTACTCTTTTTATATGTACGTCTTAATATTTTAGTCTCGTTCAAGTAAGGAAAGGAACGACTGTAATACCGGGGAAATCCATCTAGATTTATGATAGATTACATGACTTTGAATAATGGTTGGAGTTTCGATAGGCTGAAAACATAGTTGTTCTTTTTGGCAACTTTCTTGTACAACGATATAAGGAAGAATTGAAATGCCTAACTCACACATAACGGATTGTTTAATTACTTCAACACTGGAAGTTTCAAATGTTTTAGCTGGAATATTTCCACTTTGACGTAAAAAACGATCTACCATTGGCCTATAGCCGCAGCTTTGTTCTGTAAAAATAAACTGGGTGTCCTGTAATAATTGGAATGGCTTTGTATGTGCAGCGGAATAAGTTGGTAAAATCCATCCAAATGTTTCATTACTAAAAGTACGCGTAATAAAATCATTATGTTCTATACTTTCTCCAATTATGAAGATAGCGTCTGTTTCTCCTTCACGTAATTTTTGTAATGCTTGTTCATTTGTGTTTGTTTCAAGTACGATATTTACTTTCGGATTTTTCTGTTTGTAAGTACGTAATAATTGTGGTAAACGATACACTGCTAATGATTCGTTTGATGTAATACTCAATGTACCTTTTAAATAATCTGTATTTTGGGGGATTTCTTGCGCTTTTTCATATATTGCAAGTAATTCTAATGCGTAAGGATGAAATTGATTACCTGCTTTTGTAAGTAGCACTTTTTTCCCTAACCGATCGAAAAGAGGAATATGTAAATCGTTCTCTAAAGCTTTCATATGTGCTGTAACAGTAGATTGCGCATAACCTAGCGCATGAGCAGCTTTAGAAAAATTACCATACTTCACAATGGCGCAAAATGTTTTAACATGTCTCATTTCCATAAGCGATCCCTCTTTTATTATCATGATTTGTGAATGATTATATCATGTATTTTAATTTTCCAAATGATTAAATTCTGTATAAAATAAAATTGTGGAAATATTCATTCAAGTGATATTGGAGGAGAAAAGATGATCAAAAAGGGCTATCATGTAGCTGTTGTTGGGGCTACAGGTGCGGTAGGGCAAAAAATTATTGAACTGCTAGAGAATGAAATGAAGTTTAATATAGTTGAAGTTACATTGCTTTCATCAAAACGATCCGCCGGTAAGAAAGTAAGATTCAAAGGACGAGAGATAATTATACAAGAGGCAAAAACAACTAGCTTTGAAGGTGTAGATATTGCCTTTTTTAGTGCTGGGGGAGAAGTATCTAGACAATTTGTAACTCATGCAGTTTCTAGTGGTGCGATTGTAATTGATAACACAAGTGAGTACCGAATGGCACAAGGTGTACCGCTCGTTGTTCCGGAAGTGAATGCGCACACTTTAAAGCGGCATAAAGGTATTATTGCAGTTCCAAATTGTTCAGCATTACAGATGGTAACAGCACTTCAGCCGATTCGAAAATCATTCGGTTTAGAAAGAATTATCGTTTCAACATATCAAGCTGTATCGGGTTCTGGCATTCATGCGATTCATGAATTACAAGAGCAGGCTAAGTCTATGCTTGCTGGTAAAGAAGTGAAAAGTGATATATTACCGGCGAAAAAAGATAAAAAACATTATCCAATAGCGTTTAATGTACTGCCTCAAGTAGATATATTTACAGACAATGATTTTACTTTTGAAGAAGTAAAGATGATTCAAGAAACGAAGAAAATATTAGAAGATGAAAACTTGAAAATGGCAGCTACTTGTGTACGTGTTCCAGTCGTATCAGGGCATTCAGAATCGGTTTATATAGAACTGGAAAAAGAAGCAACCGTTGCGGAAATTAAGGAAGTATTAATGGATGCGCCAGGTGTTATTTTGCAGGATAACCCTGGTGAACAGCTGTATCCAATGCCATTATATGCAGAAGGGAAAATAGATACATTTGTCGGAAGAATACGTAAAGATCCTGATACGCCAAACGGATTCCACCTCTGGATTGTTTCCGATAATTTATTAAAAGGTGCGGCTTGGAATTTAGTTCAAATCGCAGAGACTTTAGTGGAAAAGGGGATACTTTAATATAATTTAAAGTATTGGGAAATCGTTAATGATTTCCCTGTTTTTATTTCATAATGTTTTTCTATATTCCGACCAACTTTAATTTAAATTAGTCGTTATTGAATTTTTATAAATATCCACTTTATGCGCAGCAAAGCGTAAGGTTTTGGATTCTGCATTAATTGTAAGGTTAATAATAATCGATAACGGCATTTCGACCGTTTTCACAATATCTTCTATAGCAATATACTCATTTTCTGCTTCGTTATAATAAACAACAGAACGAATTACTGCCTCGTTATTTTCAATGTCAATTTCACACATCATAGGGAATTTTTTACCATTATGTAAGAATAGTTCGCCTAGTACGATTGAACCGTTTAACTCCTCTGTAAAATTAGTAGTTGCTGCTGGTTTTACCCATGTTTCGTCATGTTCTTCGTTTTCCTCTTCATCTATTGCCCATTCCCAAATGGGGTTTTGTTTTAGGTCTTCAATAGTTAATTCATCAATTGGTTTGCAATTGCTCATACATAAATTCTCCTTTTGCTTTGATAAATAAGTTTCTTAATCTCAAAAATTAGATGATTGCTTACGAGTAAGTTCAATATAGTATTTTGCTCATTTGATATTAAACTATTTTATTTTGAAATAAAGCTTCTGTAGCAATATTAACAAAAAAATAATTATTTAGTAAATAATTATTAGTGGAGGTTTTAAAGTGGCATGGAGTTAAGGTAAGGTAGTAAAAACATCAAGAATGAATGGGATTCATTTGGTACGATATGGATATGTTTAATAAGAGGGGGAATTTGATGTATTAAGTAAAGGGGTATTTTTCATCGCTCAAAGGAAGTCATTATGAAATTGGTAAGCAACAAGGTGAATTTGTGAAACAACATTCTTATCTTATTCCGCAATTTATAGAGTAAGAAAACTTAATATCGCATAACCATTGGACAGAATCTAGAAATATATTAAATCAATATTGTTCTGGAATTAATGAAGAAATTGAAGGTTTTTGTGAAGTATTAAAAATTCCTTCAAAAAATATGATGTATTACTATTAAACACTATTGAAAGCAGGTTGTAGTCATTGTGTAGTATTACCTAAAAAGACAGATTCAACTCACACTTATGTATTAAGAAATTATGATTTGTCACCAGTAATAGATGATATGCGTTTTTGCTCGACGCATGTTGAAGGTGCGTATGCACATAGTGGCTTTTCTACTCAATATTTTGGTCGAACAGAAGGGGTTAACGAACATGGATTATCTGTTACATTTTTAGCATGTGGTCAACCAGTAGGAAACATTGCAGGTTTAAGAAAGCCAATGGTAAATGGTTTACAGTGTTTTGCGGTAATTCGATTGTTGTTGGAGAAATGTAAAAATGTGCAGGAAGCTAAGTCACTAATAGAAGAAATACCAATTGCTAGTAATATTAATTTAATAGTAGCTGATCCTTTAAACGCAGCACATATTGAAATATTTGACGGTCATAAATCCACAACAACGATTGATGGTGACAATCAAGCTTTTATTGTATCAACAAACCATGCAGTTAGTTCATCAATTCAGAAATTAAATAATAGGAGATTAGAACAATCTACAAAGAGATATCACGTTTTACATGAGCATTTAAATAGATATGAACAAGTGAGCATAGAGTCTTTAAAAGAGTTAGTAGAAGAAGAATATCCTGTTGGACTAACTGTACATAACTATGAAGAATGGTTTGGAACTTTACATTCTGTATTATTCGATTTACATGATCGTACAATGAAGATTTGTTTCGGATCACCACTTTTAAACGACTGGTACTCATTGAAAGTTGGAGGAAGTATGCCGTTTTCTGAGGTGAATGTGAACTTTAAAAATAAAACTTATACTGACTTTTTGGGGGAAGATAAGAATAAATTGATGCCTAAAAGATAAATGGGATAAGATGGTAATGTAAAGAGTACATTTACACTGGAGGGATTACCAATGCTAAAAGTTATGTTACCATTTGTTCTTATCTTTTTTCTTGTCATTACGATGTATATTGCTTATCAAAAGAGAAAAAATCCGGGATAAAAGGATTGAAAAGTGCGTTAACTTCTATTTGCTTTTTTTCACTCGCAATCTTAAATATGTTTGCATATTGGTTTCATTTTGGCGGTGCTTTTACTTGGTTATTTTCAATTGTATTATTGCTAGTTGGTGCATATTTTACAAAATATATTCCAATATCTAAAAAGGTACATTAAAATCTATAAGAGTTTAATATAATGTTTACTTTGTTTTGAAAAGAGATTATTCTACTAGATCGTTGTGAAACGGTTTCATAGGATAATCTCTTTTGTTTAGTTTTGGAAAGAACGTACTGTACTTTTTAGTTGCTCAATAAATTCTCGAGTGGCAGCACACATATATTTATCTTTTCTATAAATAAGCCCTATTTCAATTATTGGAGTAGGGTTTTCTATTCTAATAGCTTGAATGTTTTTATTTTGTAAAAAGTCTATATATGGTTTGGGTAACACTGTAATTCCCATTCCTTTGGAAACCATTTGGATTAAAGATTCCATCGTACTAATTTCTAAAATTGGTCTTGGTTTAAAGTTTAATTTTTGACAATGAGAAGTAATTAGTTCGGTTAAAAAGAAATTTTTAGGCAAAAGAATTAAAGAGTAGTTCTGTAATTCAGCAATAGATACATGATTACGTTCAGCTAATCGATGACCAGTGGGCACGACCAATGTAAGGTCGCTTTTGTATAGAGGGATAGAGATGATTTCTTTATCTTGCACCGGGAGAAATGTAATTCCGATATCTAGTTCGTTTTGTAATAATTTTTCACGAATATCTCCTGTACGAAGCCCTAATACAGAAAGCTCTATATTGGGATATAAATTATTGAAATTTAAAATAGCTGGTGGTAGTAAATAATTTACGACGGTTAACAAAGCCCCTATTGTTAAGGAACCTTGCTGTAATCCGTTTAGGTCTTGAATGGCTGAACGAGCTTGTTCGACTTCATGAAAAATAGTTTTACAATGTGATAATAAAATTTTCCCTGCTTCAGTTAAAGATATTTTTTTACCAATTCGATCGAAAAGTGGCATTCCTACTTCATGCTCTAATGCACGTATTTGTTGACTTAGTGAAGGCTGTGAAATATTTAATTTCTCAAGCTGCTTTTGTGAAATGTAATTGTTTTGAAACAGCTAAAAAGTATTCAAGTTGTCGTAATTCGATTGGAATCACCTCAAGTATAATGATAGGTTATACCTATCATTATTATATAAATAATTGAATTGAACAATGATTTTAGAGGTTTTATAATCATCTTTATATAACAGAGAGGGTTGTAAAAATTAATCGAGAGAAAATACATGTAACACCTTTAAAGGAGGAAATAGAATGGCTAATAAATATCAATTATTATCTTTAAATATAGGATTACCAAAAGAGGTTACATACGGCGGAAAAGTAATTCATACAGGCATAAATAAGAAACAAGTAAAGGAACCGGTATATTTATCCTTTGTAAAATTTAATGGGGATGGACAAGCTGACTTAGTTCATCATGGAGGAGTAGATAAAGCAGTTTGTGTTTATACTGGTGATCACTATCCATACTGGGAAAAAGAATTGAATCAAGATCTTGTATATGGGGCTTTCGGAGAAAATATAACAGTTAGTGGTATGCGCGAAGAGGATGTTTGTATTGGTGATACGTTTGAGCTAGGACAGGCAATCGTACAGGTAACACAACCAAGGCAACCTTGTTTTAAATTAGCAAAAAAATATAATATTCCAAAGTTACCACTGTATTTTCAAGAAACAGGATATACAGGATTTTATTTTCGTGTATTAAAAGAAGGATGGGTATCATCAGTCGATACATTAAAAAGACTACAGTCTGATCCAAAAGGTGTTTCAGTAGCGTTTGCTAACCGTATCATGCACAAGGAAAAACAAAATATTGAAGGGATAAAAAGGATATTAGAAGTAAATGCACTTTCAAGTAGTTGGAGAAAGTCTTTTGAAAAGCGTATAAGTGGAGAAGAAATTAATACGAAGGAAAGACTTGAAGGGATAAAAGACTAAAAATATTTTATTATAAATAGTGTATTTCTATTAGTAAAAGCTAATTAGAAAGCGCTATTTTTATATAATAAACTAATTAATATCCAAAAATCTTAATATTGTTTTATTCGACTTATTTTCAAATAGTCAAAACATAAAATTAATTAGACTTTTTTTTATGTTTTATGATAGTATATTGATTGGTAAGACCTCTATTTTTAAGAGTAGGTCATATAAGTATATCTAATTTAATGGAATTTAACATTTGGAGGTACAACATGGGGAATGTTGAAAAATTGGCAAGTCTTCTAATAGAAGAACCGAAAAGAGAGCAGTTATTTCCTTTATTTGAAGAAGTGTTTGAAATTACAACTCAAACATTGAATGATTTTTCGGATAAAGGGTATTGGGATGATACATATAAAGCTTTATCATTTTTACAAGAAGATAAAGTGATTGCAAATGTTGCGGCATTTTCACTCCCATTATTAATTAATGGAGAAAAAATAAATGCGGCGGGTATTCAATCAGTAATGACACATCCTAATTTCCGTAGACAAGGGCTAATGACACAATTAATGGGTAAAATGATAGAAGAAATCGATAAGAAATGTGAATGTGCATTATTGTTTACGGAAAAACCGGAACTATATACAGCGTTTGGATTTAAAGTTGTGCAGGAATATTTGATGACTATACCATACGATAAAAACAATAATAACGATTCACTACTTAAAAAATTAGATTACTATAATGTAGAGAATAGACAGTTAATACATGAAACTATTGATAGTGGCCAAAGACTTTCAAATAATTTTTCAACTTTAAACTTCCATCCTTCATTTTATTTGAATATGTATGACTCGGAATGGAATGAGAAATTGTATTATTCAGAGAAACTAGATGCTTTAATCGTTTATGAAGTAGACAATGAAAAGTTGAAATTATTTGGAGTATTTGCGCCAGTACTTCCGGTTTTAGATGAAATATGTGGAGAAATCAATGAAAGGTTTACGGAAATCGAATTTTATTTTTCTCCAGATCAATTAGGGATTGAGGATGTACAGTTTACAGAATTACAGTCTAGTAAGTATTTAATGGTTCGAAGTGATAAAGAGTTAGATTTTAAAGGTTATAAATTCCCAGTATTAGCGGAGTTTTAAATGTCTATATAAATGCTTTATTATGGAGGAGCTATGAATATATCGTATATACCAGAACGTATTGAGCAACTCACTATAATGAATGTACCTGAATACTATAAGATTAATGATAATCATGCGTTTATTGTCCGTTCGAAAGCAGAAACTGATTTTTGGCTTAAAACACATTATGGTTTTGAAGTAATGAATGGTCATGTATTTTATAATGAGATGATGACAGACTTTCAAGCTGAAGTTCAGTTACGTATGAATCCAAATTCAAAATTCAATCAAGCAAGTCTTTTTGTTATGATTTCGGAGAACTGTTGGCTAAAAACATCTTTAGAATATATCCCTGAAGGGCCATCTCACTTAGGTGCTGTCGTAACGAATAATGGATATTCTGACTGGTCAACGCAAGATTATCCAACTGAAGAAGCTAAGCAACAAATTCGTTTTCGAATTATTCGAAAACGTGGTGATTATACAATATATGTGAAAAAGAGCCATCAATGGGAACAAATAAGAATCACTCATTTAATGGAGGATATAGGGAATGAGCCTGTTAAAATAGGTTTTTACACGTGTAGTCCTTCTAAAAATAAGGGATTTGAGACTGAGTTTTTAGAATTTACAATTGAAGAAATATAGATAAAAAACCGTATTCTTTTCATTAAGAATGCGGTTTTTGTATTTACATACTATAAAGCACATTTATTGACCAGAAAGTCATTAATGCTTATCATTTAATGATGTTAAATATTAATTTACATAATATAATAGAAGTAATGAAGAAATTACAAAATATATCGCTTAAATAAGGAGGGATATGAATTATTCAGTGGTAATTTCATGGGAAAAGGAGATTATGTATGAAATCATTTCGTAAGTTATTACAGTATTTAAAACCATACATGTTCTTCGCTATTATTGGACCGCTATTTATGGTACTTGAGGTTGCGATGGACTTAATTCAACCGACTATTATGCAACATATCATTGATGTTGGGATTGCAAATCGGGATTTAAATTATGTAATAAAAATGGGGCTTCTTATGATAGGGGCAGCAGCACTCGGTTTAGTTGGAGGGCTTGGGTGTATGATGTATTCTACAAAAGCAGCTGTTAATTTCGCTACAGACATAAGAAAAGATGTGTTTGCGAAAATAGAAACATTTTCTAGTAATAATCGTGATTCATTTGGAACAGGTAAATTATTAACGATTGTGACGAATGATATCACTTCTATTCAATCGGCAATGACGATGACATTACGTGTTCTCGTTCGTGGTCCACTTTTATTTATCGGAAGTATAATTATTGTTTTTGTAACAGCGCGAGAGTTATTTCCAATATTACTTGTAGTTGTTCCAATTTTATTACTTGCAATTATTTTAATTGCAAGTAAAGCAAGTGGTACATTTAAAAAGGTGCAAGAGGCATTAGATAAAGTGAATACAAAGTTACAAGAAAATTTATCTGGTGTGCGTGTTATAAAAGCGTATGTAAGACAAAAATATGAAATCGCTCAATTTGGAAATGTAAATACAAATTTAACGAAGATAAATATTCGAGCTGTGCAACTTATTTCTTTAATGATGCCAATCATTATGCTAGTTGTAAGTGGTGGGATTGTCGCAACATTATGGATTGGTGGAGAAAAAGTATTCAATGGAACACTTCAAGTAGGAGCGATTTTGGCATTTATTAATTACTTGAATATCATTTTAATGTCACTTATGTCGATTAGCATGGTATTTATTCAAATTGCGCGAGCTTTTCCATCTGCGGATCGTGTAAAGCAAGTGTTAAATACTGAAGTTGATATTATAAGCGAAGCGAATGCGATTGAACCTGAGAAAATCGAGGGGAATATAGAATTTAAAAATGTTAGTTATAGCTATACGAAAAATAATGAATACGTTTTGAAAGATATTTCGTTTAGCATACAAAAAGGTGAAAAAGTAGGGATTATTGGATCGACTGGAAGTGGTAAATCAACCTTAGCGAAACTGTTACCACGTCTATATGATGTGGATCAAGGTGAAATATGTATAGATGGAATAGATGTTAAAACATATGATTTGCAAAAACTCCGTGCTTCAATAGGCTTTGTACCTCAGAAGGCGTTGTTGTTCTCAGGTAGTATAGAAGAGAATTTACGGTATGGTAAAGAAGATGCAACACATGATGAGCTGGAAGTAGCAGCTGCATCAGCTTGTGCGACTGAGTTTATCAATAAGCTGGAAGAATCTTATCAATATAATTTAACACAAGGTGCAACAAATCTATCAGGTGGACAAAAACAACGTGTATCAATTGCAAGAGCACTTGTGAGAAAACCACCGATTCTAATATTAGATGATTCTACATCAGCAGTTGATGCGAAATCAGAGGCTACCATTCAAACAGCTTTAAAAACAAAATATAAAGGCACAACGACTTTATTAATTGCGTCCAAAATTTCTTCCATAATGGATGCGGATAAAATACTTGTATTAGATAATGGTGAATTAGTTGGCAATGGTACACATGAACAATTGTTAGAACAAAGTGAAGTTTATCAGGAAATTTATCTTTCCCAAGGTGGTAATTTGTATAAAGAAGGTGGGGAAGAACATGCGTAATTTTCAAGGACAATTTGCTAATAAAGGTGGAAGAAACACGCCAAAGATGGGGAAAACTAAAAATGCTCAAGGAACTGTAATGCGGATATGGAATTATATGGGCTATCAAAAAGCTGCTCTTATGTTTGTTATATTTCTAGTAGTTGTTACTACATTACTTGGATTATTAGGTCCATATTTTATGGGAGTCATTATAGATCAATATATTGTACCGAAAGATTTAAGTGGTACAGCAAGAATGTGTATGTTACTTATCGCGATTTATGGTGTAACGGTACTTTTAACATGGTTACAAACGTTTGTCATGATTAACGTTGCATTAAAAACAATTCAAAAAATACGACAAGATATTTTTGAGAAAATCCAAACGCTTTCTTTACGTTTCTTTGATGTACGTTCTCAAGGTGATTTAATGAGCCGTGTGACAAATGATATAGATAATTTGAACCAAGCTTTGACACAAAGTGTTGTACAAATTATTTCATCAGCATTAACTTTTATAGGTGTAACGATTGCGATGTTCGCCTTAAATTGGATTTTAGCAATTGTAACTTTAATTACAGTACCTATTATGTTTTACGTTACAAAAAAACTAGTTGCATATAGTGGGAAAAACTTTGCGAAGCGTCAAAAAGATTTAGGTGAATTAAATGGATTTATTGAGGAAGCAATTACAGGTGCGGATGTTACAACGTTGTACGGAAAAGAAAAAGAAACTGTACAAAATTTCAATAAAATTAATGAACAGCTAAGAGTTTCAGCTACGAAGGCTGATACATTTTCAGCTTTTATTTTTCCAAGTATGAACTTTATTAATAACTTAGGTATGGGGCTTGTCATTGGGACTGGATCAGTTATGGTCTTAAACGGAATGACAACAGTAGGAGTTATTGCGGCTTTTATTAATTATTCTCGTCAATTCTCAAGACCGCTAAGTCAATTTGCGACTTTAATGAATACAATTCAAGCGGCAGTTGCTGGTGGAGAACGTGTTTTTGAGATTATGGATGAGGTACCAGAAATTCAAAATAAAAAAGACGCATTTGTTGTACAAAATTTACAAGGGCATGTTGTACTTGAGAATGTTTCATTTGGCTACGCAGAAAATAAAACGATTTTAAAAGAAGTAAGTCTTAAAGCGCAGCCAGGAGAGACAATTGCTTTAGTTGGTCCGACTGGATCAGGGAAAACAACAATCATTAATTTGTTAACTCGTTTTTACGATATACAGCAAGGACAAATTCATATTGATGGAAAAGATATAAAAGATTATGATATTAATTCTTTACGAAGTAAAATAGGAGTAGTTTTACAGGATACGTATTTATTTGCAGGTTCGATTATGGATAATATACGTTATGGACGCTTAGATGCTAGTGATGAAGAAGTCATCACTGCAGCTAAGGCAGCATCTGCACATTCTTTTATTAAGCATTTGCCAAATCAATATGAAACAGAAATTGCTTCAGAAGGATCGAATTTAAGTCAAGGACAAAAACAACTTCTTGCGATTGCACGAGCAATCTTAGCAGATGCAGATATATTAATTCTCGATGAAGCGACATCTAATATTGACACAAGAACAGAATTACAAATACAAGCAGGACTAAATAATTTAATGAGAGGTCGCACAAGTTTTGTGATCGCTCATCGACTTAAAACAATTGAAAAAGCAGATCAAATCCTTGTTATAAAGGATGGAAGAATTTTAGAAAGAGGGAATCATGAATCTCTCATGGAAGATAAAGGGTTTTATTTTGATTTGTATACGAGTCAGTTTAAAATTTAATATAAAAAATGAGGTTTCTCTAGAAAAGAGAAGCCTCATTTTTTATATTTGTAAATTTTATGAATCACTTTTCTAACCAAATTAATTATCCGACCTGAAAAATACTTATACTTGCAGATACATTTGTTAAAGAGCCACCATCACTATTTGAGAGAGTGATAGTACCTGCTGAAGAGGTGTTATTTATTAAAGTCAATGTTGAAGGAACAATTGTTACGGTAAAAGCAGCAGTACCTTGATTGATTGTATGGGGTGACCCCGTACCAAAACGTCCACCTGGAATTGGTGTACCATTAAGTGCAAAGGAGTATTGGTTTTCGCGAGAAGCTTGTAATTGAAACTCTGCTACATATGTTCCTAGTGTATTAATTATAATATTTCCAGTACCTGTGATGTGACTAAGGGCAGTTCCTGTTATAGGTCCATTTGTGTTAAAAGTAACACTACTTCCCACTGCGATTGATTGGTTAGTAGTATCAAAAACATATAGATAGTTTGTTAATCCTACACTAGCCGCCCCGGTAGGCCCGGTAGAGCCGGTATGTCCAGTAGAACCAGTAGGTCCAGTGGAACCGGTAGAACCAGTAGGTCCAGTGGAACCGGTAGAACCAGTAGGTCCAGTGGAACCGGTAGAGCCAGTAGGTCCAGTGGAACCGGTAGAACCAGTGGAACCGGTAGAGCCAGTGGGACCAGTAGGCCCGGTAGAGCCAGTGGAGGCAGTAGGGCCGGTAGAGCCAGTAGAACCGGTAGAGCCAGTAGGCCCGGTAGAGCCAGTGGGACCAGTAGAGCCAGTAGCGCCAGTGGAACCGGTAGAACCAGTGGAGCCAGTAGCGCCCGTAGCTCCAGTAGGAGAATGTGGGAGAATAATACGGTTAATATCTAAAAGTGAAAAGTTAATGAACATATCTTTGTTTGGATAATCTATCAAAATCACCTCACTAGCATGTTTAAAGAAATAGTAAAGTAATAATTTTTATAGGTATTTCATTTCTATATTATTAATGCAATTTATTTTGGGAATAATAAATTGCTATCGTGACTGTAGGGGTTAATTTTTAATATAGCCCTTATTTAAAGATAAAGAGCGCTGTTAATGGCGCTCTGAGACAAGTTTCATGTTGAAAAAAGGAATCGAGGATATTATGTGCATACTATTTTAGAATGTTGTAGATTTTTAATTGGAAATAAAAAAATCTTATAAAAATTTGTATTATTAGATAGTCACTATACAATAAAATATGCTTGTTTGATATAAATGTGTGTCAAATTTGCCAAAATATATTTTGGCATGCATAAGAAAATTAAAATGCTTTGTTAGTAAATACTAGCGGCTTCAGTGACAGATGGTAGAAAGAGTTTACGTGGTATTGTAATAATCTCAAGCACTATTTGCGTTGAATATAGGAGTATTTGAGTTGAATCTAAAGCGAGTGTTAAAAGTATTATGAAGCTTGTAAGAATTACAAAGCTACCCCAAAAGAAACTTTTTGAAGTGTTGCGGAAATCTTTTATTAAGGAAAAGAAAGAAAAAAATATGGCAACAATAAGAATGAAAATTTTATACTTATCAGACATTATAACCCTCCCGAAGAACAGTAACTTATATTATACCGTATTTTTCAATATTATTATAAGAAGATTTTAAAGTGAATAATAAGTAAAAATAAAACCATAACCATAACCATAACTTAAAACATTTGTTTTGGTTCTATTATTTGAGTTCTTTGTTTTAGAAGGTATATAATCTAGAGTTGAAAATTCCCCAAAGGAATTACCATTTTTTATTTCTGATCCAACATCAGGTGCTTAATGAAATGGTATGAAAGATTATAGGCTGGTGATACGAGATTAAATAAGAGGAATCTGCGTGCAGCAAGAGTCCCAGCTCAGATTTCTACTAGAGAAAAGTAGTTAGTTGGGGTAGGTAGATTAAAAAAACGGATGGATGTGGAAACTAAATATTCATGACATTAAGGATAAAGGTCGGGAAATATAATTTGGTATTCTGGGAATAACCGGAGGTCCGTAGTTAAAGTTGCATAGAATTTGTATTTTGTTTCTAATTTTTCAATTGTTGTTAAGTGATGAGAACCTAATCCGCGTCGTACACTATGTTGAGAAAGAGTTGGCCCAATTTGTAATTTTCGTTTTTTCATTGCATCGTTCCATGGACTATAAAAAAATTTAAAAATAAAAGCAGGTCCTATGTAAATGCTATAAGGATAATGCGAACCATGTCTCCCGACTCTATAGTTCCCGTGCGAATTATTGTGAATTAATCTACCGTTAAGATATAGTTGATTTGGATTAGGTTGAATTATTATGCCGTGATAACGTTGTTTAACAAGCGGAGAACTATATCTTGGATTAGTGTAGCCATGAGTCGGTTCATCAATCATCATAATCATTCTTATTGAAAACATATTGCCGCCCATAGTGTTAAGTGATTTGAAAAATTGTTCTTTATTATAACAGCATAGGAATTCTGTCGTATTTAATACCATTTTCCATCCTGTAAGTTCTCTTTCAATTTCCATAACTTCTTGATCAACTAAATAAGCATCAAATTCGAGTGATTTTGAGTTTCGTATTTCCCAATTAGGAGCGAATATTTTACAGATTTCAACTGACCGATCAGTGGATCCACGGTTAATAAGAATGCCGTGATCAAATAGCTTTGTATGGTGCATTAACCACCATGGAAGTAAATATTCTTCATTGTAAAAATGAGAAATTAAAGTAGTCTTAATCAAAATCACCTCCGTATTTAACCTGCTTCTTATTTAATATGATATGGAAGGAAACCTATTGTTAGAAGGTTTCCTCTTAAAAGTTTTAAAACATATAGGGTATGTGGATGGATTAGTATATAAAGTAGTCTGATTGATGAAGAGTGGTATTAAAAAGTGCAAAATCTAAAATGAGCATCGAATTAGTGTATAACGATTGAAACGGCACTGAAAACTAATAAAACGGCCATAATGATGTTAAATAATTGGTTATGTTTCACTAATAATTTTTGGAATATTGAACCAAATAAACTCCAACTAAATGTACTCATTAAACCGACTACACCTAAAAATAATGAAAAAAGTATAAAACTTGAATATGAATTGTAGTAAGGGATTATGAAAGTCGATACTACAGTCAGTCCGAATAATATCCCTTTAGGATTAACGAATTGAAGAGAAATCCCCACAGTGAATAAGTTTTTATTATCTTTTTCAACGGGATTCGTACTGCTTTTACTAGTAAGTATTTTAATAGCTAAATATAACATATACGCTACACCTAAAATTTTTAAAGGGAATTCGATTATGGGTAAGATATTAAGTAGTACAACATTAAAGAAACTACATAAAGAAGTGAGGATGAAAAAACCAAAAGCTACTCCGAAGCAAAACTTCATGCTCCTTTTTAATCCGTGTTGATTTGCGTATGTCATCGCTAAAAAATTGTTAGGGCCGGGTGTGAAGCTACTTATAAAAACAAATAATAAAAAAGAAAATATAGGCATTTGAAAACCCCCTAATTATTTGTGTGTGTTATAATGACCGAAAAGAACAATATAACGAGTGCTTTTTATTATACATAACGGTCGTTATATTGTATATAGTGTGGGAGTGTTTTTTATGGAAGAAATTCAACTTATACTGGCGAAAAATTTAAAAACTATACGAGAAAAAGAAAAAATAAGTTTGGAAAAAGTTTCCCAATTAACAGGTGTGAGTAAAACGATGATTGGACAAATTGAAAGAGGAGAATCAAGCCCGACACTAACAACAATATGGAAGATTGCAAATGGTTTGAAAGTTTCTTTTACCTCTTTAATCAACAATCCTCAGCCTGATACGAAAGTGATCTTAAGAAAAGATATTCAAGCATTGTCTGAAGACAATGGAAAATATAAAGTGTATCCTTCTTTTCCTTTTCAAGATGATAGACATTTTGAAATGTATACAGTAGAAATAGAAACAGAAGGGAAATTAAGTTCAGAAGGGCATAAAGAAGGCGCAGAAGAATTTATTACGGTATTTGAAGGTGAATTGACAGTAGAAGTGAATAACTGTCAATATACATTAAATAGTGGAGATTCAATTCGTTTTAAGGCCGATAGATCACACTCTTATCATAATTTAGGGGAATCTTTGACTCGATTAAGCATGACAATTTATTATCCAACTGCATAAGTGTGCATTTATAGTAATAAAAGATAAAACCATCTATAAGAGATGGTTTTTATTTTTTATCACTCACAAAAAAAGACACTCATCTGAGTGTCAACATAGTATTGCTCTCGCGTATAGGATTGGAGTATGTTTCTCAAATACGTATTGAGATGGTTCGTAAAAGAGAAACTATCTTCATATTTAATGTAACATCGGTGGAAGTCAGTGTAAATTGATAATATATATACGGAAAATTTAGTATAGATAGTTTCTACTATAAATATAGTGCAATTTGTTCTTTAATGCACCATCACTTTTATGAAATAATGGGGAGGTTCTTATTATGACAGACTTAGTATTTAATAATGTTTATTAGAAAAAGAATGAATCATTTTTTAATCGATTCGTATAATTGTTAGAGAGGCACCTGTTGAACCACTTCCAACCAAATTAACGATGGATAATACGCCGAATAATTGAAGTGAAATTGTATTACCGGCAATTAAATTAGTAATTAAATTATTGTTATAATTTGAAGTTGATATAGCGGGAGAAAAAATAGAACCAGGAAGTGGAGTAGAAGCGTTTAATAGTAGTCTTGTTCCAGCGAGTAGAGCAGTGGTCGTATTAACTTGATAGGTTAAATAATATCTTCCGGTTACAGGGATTGTAAATATATCGTTTGAGGCGTTAACTGTAAAATTACCGAGGCTTTGGTTATTAGAAAGAGGAATATTAGTTACACCTAATATCACAGAGATGGGACCACCTAATGTATTATTAGCGAACATAGAGTTTGTTGTAACTATTGACCCAGTACTTCCGGTAGGTCCAGTAAGTCTGTATGGAAGAATAATTTCAAGAGCCATTGATACTAGTTCTTCTATTCTTTTTTCATTTTTATCTTGAATTTAAATCACCTCATTTTTAAATTAGAGTGCAATAAGTTTCGTGTTTTTGGAATGGAACTATCATTTTATTATATTAATAGTAGTAGTTAAAGCAACGGTAAAATGTTTAATAAATGTATGAATCATTTGGAAAGAAAAAAGAATAGTTATGAAAGTATTCCTTAATAATAGACTCATACTTATGTAAGTTAATTAAAAATATGTGGAATGAGGTATTAAATTGAAGCGGAATGATAAATTATCAATAAATAAAGGTAAGATAGAACCTGAGAATATTGGTCCTACATTTCCAGCTCTTCCACCAATATATATTCCAACAGGAACAACAGGAACAACAGGAACAACAGGAACAACAGGAACAACAGGAGCAACAGGAGCAACAGGAGCAACAGGAGCAACGGGAGCAACGGGAGCAATAGGAACAACGGGAGCAACAGGAGAAACGGGAGCAACGGGAGCAACAGGAGAAACGGGTGTAACGGGAGCAACGGGAGCAACAGGAGAAACGGGAGCAACAGGTCCTACTGGGGGGATTGGCCCCATAACTACAACTAATTTGTTATATTACACTTTTTCAGATGGAGAGAAACTTATATATACAGATGCAGATGGCATAGCTCAATATGGTACAACGAATATACTATCACCTAGTGAGGTTTCATATATAAATTTGTTTATCAATGGAATTTTGCAACCACAACCACTCTATGAAGTTAGTACTGGTAAACTAACTTTATTGGATAACCAACCACCATCGCAAGGTTCTTCAATTATTTTACAATTTATTATTATTAATTAAAAAAGACAGATTCTTAATGAAAAAAGGAATCTGTCTTTTTTGTTCTGAATTACATTGTTTAACATTAAGTGACGATAAATTCAATTGTAATTGGAATTCCGCCGTCTAATGCATCCCCACCAGGAATTGTAATAGCACCAGTAGGACCAGTAGTAACACTGGAGTTCACGCTTGGTTGAAGAATACCGTTCACATATAAGTTGTAATACGTGAAAGTCGGAAAAGCGGTTGCAGTAGTACCCGCATCGTTTAAACAAGCTGTGGCAGCAATTGCAAAAGCTGCACCTGTACCTGTGCCGGCTCCTAGTGTAGATGTAAATCTTCTAGATGCCATAAATGGTTGAATGATAGGCAATTAATTTTCACTCCTTACAATATTTTATTAGAACGAAGTATAAAATAACTTGTCCACTATATTGTATGAGAGTTTTTTATAATAGAAACGGCTTCACCTTTATAAGGTGAGCCCAATTTTAGTAAAGAAATGTTCTTTATTTATATGAAAAAATGATGTTGTTACTTGGGGAGTATATGTTAATCGTAAATTCGGTTTTTGTATTCAAATTAAAATGTGTCTTTGGACCTAAGAGATAAACGTGGAAAAATAAAATAAACTCTTAAGTTTAGGTATTTAATCTAAGCAGTCAATTATTAAAAACATATAATTAATATGTGAGTCATGAACATAATTAAATTACGTTTTCAAGTTTGATTATAATTCATGTTTCCTATTTTAAGAGAAACATATAACTTAACTACTTTTTTCAATCGCATCTTTTATAGTACTTAGAATAGGAAAACACTCAACTATAAGAAAAGTAAGGAGGAAATAAATGAAACATAATGATTGTTTTGATCATAATAACTGCAATCCGATTGTTTTTTCAGCAGATTGTTGTAAAAATCCACAGTCAGTTCCTATTACTAGAGAACAATTAAGTCAATTAATTACTTTACTAAATTCATTAGTATCAGCTATTTCAGCATTTTTTGCAAATCCAAGTAATGCAAACAGATTAGTGTTACTCGATTTATTTAATCAATTTTTAATTTTCTTAAATTCCTTATTACCTTCTCCAGAAGTTAATTTTTTGAAACAATTAACTCAAAGTATTATAGTTTTATTACAATCTCCAGCACCTAATTTAGGACAATTGTCAACATTATTGCAACAATTTTATAGCGCCCTTGCACAATTCTTCTTCGCTTTAGATCTTATCCCTATATCCTGCAACTCAAATGTTGATTCTGCAACTTTACAACTTCTTTTAATTTATTAATTCAATTAATCAATGCTACTCCAGGGGCGACAGGTCCAACAGGTCCAACAGGTCCAACAGGTCCAGCAGGAACCGGAGCAGGTCCAACGGGAGCAACGGGAGCAACGGGAGCAACAGGAGCAACAGGCCCAACAGGAGCGACAGGTCCAGCAGGTACTGGTGGAGTAACAGGAGCAACAGGCCCAACGGGAGCAACAGGCCCAACGGGAGCAACAGGTTTAACAGGTTTAACAGGAGCAACAGGTTTAACAGGAGCAACAGGTTTAACAGGAGCAACAGGTTTAACAGGAGCGACAGGTCCAACAGGAGCGACAGGTCCAACAGGAGCAACAGGTCCAACAGGTCCAACAGGAGCAACAGGCCCAACAGGAGCAACGGGCTTAACAGGAGCAACTGGTGCGACTGGTGGCGGAGCTATTATTCCGTTTGCTTCCGGTACAACACCATCTGCGTTAGTTAACGCGTTAATAGCTAATACAGGAACTCTTCTTGGATTTGGATTTAGTCAGCCTGGTGTAGCTTTAACTGGTGGAACAAGTATCACATTAGCATTAGGTATAGGTGATTATGCATTTGTAGCACCACGAGCAGGAACTATTACTTCATTAGCAGGTTTCTTTAGTGCAACAGCTGCATTAGCTCCACTATCACCTGTTCAAGTGCAGATACAAATATTAACTGCACCTGCAGCAAGTAATACGTTTACAGTACAAGGCGCACCTCTATTATTAACACCAGCATTTGCCGCAATAGCGATTGGTTCTACAGCATCAGGGATCATAGCTGAAGCTATTCCAGTAGCAGCCGGGGATAAAGTATTATTATACGTTTCATTAACAGCAGCAAGTCCAATAGCTGCAGTTGCTGGATTTGTAAGTGCAGGTATTAATATCGTTTAATTTGTTACAATGTTTAGTAGGAAATTAAACAGGGGTTTGTATATAGTCCTTCCTAATAAATTTAGGAAGGACTATATTTTTTGGGGAAATAAGTAATAAATTAATTGAAAAATTACTCTTTGTTAAGTTCGTATAAAAAAGTATAATGTACCCTTTCTTAATTTAAAGAATAAGTTATGTAATTTAAAAAATTCCTGATCAGCAAAAAAAGATGAATTCTTTAAAGAATTCATCCATAAAATAAACTATTTATTTTTATTGCAGTTACATCCTTTTTTCTTTACATAGCCTTGCTCGGCTAAGTCTCTTTGCGATTGGGAATTGGAAGATTGGGAATTGGAAGATTGAGAGGATGCTGAAGAGCTACTATTTTTATTATAAGAGTAGTTTTTTCGATAGTTATAATTACTCATAGTACTATCACCTCCAATTTAATATATAAATATTATATGTATGTACACTATCAATTGTTACTATTATTAATAGGAAGAGAAGATACAATAAAAAAATCTCCTCGGTATTTTCCTAGGAGATAAATGATTAATGTTTTGAAAATTCACAAATTAATAACCCCAGTACAGAGGAAAGTAATAAGAATCTTGGCGATAGGGATTAGGCTGTTGAGTGAGGGGGTGGGTTGGATAATTTTTCATTTCACGGTTTTGATTGCAGTTTGCCGGAGGACCAATTACAGTAGTTGATTGAATAGGAGAAACCGCTTGTTTCCATTGCTGTTCATTGAGGCAGTAAGTATGGGCCATCATATGAGCCGGAGTTAATCTTAAAATGTCAGAACCGAAAATAACTTCTGGCGCTGGGGCATTGAAAATAGCTAATAAATGAGTATTATCTGCTGTAGCAATTTCATAATGCCACCACGCTTGTGGAATGTTGGCAACTTGCCCCGGTTTTATCGGTAAGTTTAATATTTGATTCGTAAATGGATTAAGTAAAGAAACAACAGCAGACCCTGAAATACAATAAACAAGTTCAGCTGCATTTTGATGAATATGTGGTTCTACAACATTTCCTGTACTTAAATAAATATCTAATAAAGAAGTATTTTCTAAAGTATTTAATTGTTTAATGCCAAGTACATTTATATAATTTTGGGCATCTTTCCGAAAAAAATTACTTTTATTTACATCATAAGTAAAATTAGTTGAGGGGGAGGTATAGTCGATGTTGGCAGTCAATTGTATTACCCGCCTTTCTATAGGTAAGTTAGGTTACAAAATTAGGATATGTGTCTAGTCTTTGTTTTGTGCTGTTGTCGATAGCTTAATAAATTCACTTATTCCATAAAGAATAAGGTATTAAGATTAAACTATATTCGTATTCCCATTCATACTTTGGATTGATGGAAAAAAGTAATGAAAATGTTAACTTAAAATTACATCAATCATTTATAAGGAGTGAATGTTCATGTCATTTAGTGAAATGATTAGAAATGAAGTACTCAGCTGGGCGGGTGTTTCTGAAAAACCGCATCGATTTGGTGGTATTGAAATAAATTATGGTAAGAAAGAACTTGGCCATCTTCATGGTGATAAATTAGCTGATTTACCATTTCCGAAGTTAAAGCGAGATGAATTAGTGAAGCAGGGATTGGTAAAACCACATCACGTATTACCTGAATCAGGATGGATTAGTTATTATATAAAGAGTGAAGAGGATATTCCGTTTGCAATTGAGTTATTTCGTATGCAATATGACCGAATTAAAAAGTAATGAAATATAGTAGGGTAATAAAAATTTATTTTCATGTCACATCCCTCCTTAATCGTTCGTCTTGTATGTAGAACGATAAGGAGGGATTTTATTATGAATACATTTGATATAGCAATTGTTGGCGGTGGGCTTGCTGGATTAACAGCATCTATATATTTAGCGAAAGCTGGAAGGAAAGTAATTGTATTAGAAAAGTCCAGTCAATTCGGTGGCCGAGGGATGACTATAAATAAAAATGGAATCTGCATGAATCTTGGTGCACATGCTTTATATAGAGGCGGGGCAGCGTTTATAACTTTTAATGAGCTCGGTATGAATCTTCCAGGTGGAATACCATCTACAAAAGCACATGGTATATGGAAAGGGGATATATTCACCATCCCAACAGATTTTCGCTCAATTTTATCAACGCCACTACTTTCGTGGTCTGCAAAAGTACAATTCTCACGTCTTATGATTCGTTTAGGAAATTTAGATGTAGGAGAAGTTCCAAAAATGAGTCTAACTACATGGGCAGAAAATGAAATAAAAGATCCAATGGTTCGCAATATATTTTATGCGCTATGCCGGACAACAACATATACGTTTGCTCCTACAATACAATTAGCATCATCTGTACTAAAGCAAATACAGCTTTCTATAAAAGAAGGAGTGCTTTATGTAGATGGTGGTTGGGAAACGATAATAACAAAATTAAGAGATTTAGCGAATGATGTCGGGGTGCAATTTTTGGCTAAAAAGCATGTTTTGGAAATAGAGCATTACGAAGATAAACAAAGAATACATTGTGTTGATGATGAGGTTTTTGAAGTAGATACAGTCATCGTGACGACTCCGCCGAAAGAAGCTTGTAAAATAATAAAAGGTGCAGAAGGAACAAGTTTGCATAGATGGAGTGAACAATCGGTACCGGTTACTGTTGCTGCATTAGATATTGGCTTGAGACAATTACCCAATCCTACACATCAATTTGTATTAGGATTAGATCAACCTATATTTTTCACAAATCAATCAAGAGCAGCTAAGTTAAGTGAAGATGGATCAATTGCAGTGAGTCTAATTAAGTACCATAATCCAGTGCTAGCGATGAATCATATTCATGAAGATAAAGAACAGTTGGAAAGTACGATGGAGTTGTTACATCCAAATTGGAAAAGAGAAATTGTTGCACAGCAATATTTACCGAAAATAATAGTAGTACATGATTTTCCTCATATTGACCGTGTTGAAAAACCGGGCCCAAATATACCTGAAATGCCAGGTGTTTATGTTGCAGGAGATTGGGCAGGGCATGATGAAATATTAGCTGATGCTGCGGTAGTAAGCGGGAAACGTGCAGCGTTACACATTTTAAAGCAACATGAAAGTGAGGCAGTTCATCATGGAAACGGAGCAGTTATATGAAGCGTATCAACCATTATTATTTTCGTTAGCATACAGAATCCTTGGGAGTGTTATGGATGCTGAGGATATCGTTCAGGATGTATTCATCTCGCTAAATAATATAGAAAATCCTCAATCTATAGAAAATATGAAAGCATATTTATGTAAGATGGCGACAAATCGTTCAATTGATAAATTACGATCGGCAGTGCATAAACGTAACGTGTATGTAGGGATGTGGTTACCAGAGCCACTTGTAGAAGAGAGTAATGAGCCATCAAAGTCATTTATAATGAAAGAATCCCTTTCCACCGCATATTTATTACTTTTACAACAACTATCTGAGGTGGAAAGGATTGTTTTCATATTAAGAGAGGTTTTCAGTTATGAATACGAAGAAATAGCTTCAATTGTTGATAAGAGTAGTGTGAACTGCAGGAAGATCTTTCAACGTGCACGAAAAAGCATTTTGGAGAAACCGAAGCAATCAAAATTAAGCAGGGAGAAAATGGCTTCTTATGTTGAAAAGTTTGTATCATCATTACAGTGTGGGGATGCGGAAGGTATGTTAGAAGTATTAAAAACAGATGCTATACTCAAAGCTGATGGTGGTGGTAAAGTTACGACTGCGATTAATCCGATTTATTCTGCGGATCGAATTATACGTTTGTTCTTTGGGATTGCACAACGATTGACAGAAGAGTACACCGTTGATTTCAAAATGGTAAATGGTATACCGGGAGTTATAGTTACAATAAATAATAAAGTAACTTATGTTCTTTCGTTTGCATTTGAGGATGAGAAAATTTCAAATCTTTATATGATGGTTAATCCTGAAAAACTTATGCATTTAAATGTAAAAATATAAAAAAGCGCATTTCTTCAGAAATGCGTTTTTTATTATTTTTCTAACATTTCAAGAGGTACATCTTTTTCGCCAGCTACCTCAAATTTAATTTCCCCGTCTTCTTCATAAATACGTGTAATAATCGGTATAGTAATCATTAATTTTTTATGCTGCTTTCGTTTTCGAGCAGCATCTAAGCTAATCACGTTCATTTGTAAGCATCCTTTCTTCTGGAAATATATAAACAAAGAAAATGCGTCCGAAAAGGGCGCTTAATTGAATTTGAAATACCGATTCATTTAAATGGGGTTTATATAATTTAATAACTGCAATTTTAATATGAAATAATATGAATGGAATAATTGCACGTAGAAATTAACTTTACCAAAAAACGAAACAATATGCTATAAAAAATTATAAATCTTTGTCATATAACAGGAAAAAGGTTTTTGTTTCGCATATAATAAAAAGTAGACGGGCAGCAAGAGCTTTTTCATCATATTGCTTGGAAAGGCGATGAAAAGAATGGATACAGTAGATTCATTATTATTGCAACTTGAACAATATGGAGAAGAGCATGATCGAAATAAAAAAACAAGGGAAGAAAAATTACGGAATGTTTCTCGTGAGATGGGGCAATTTTTATCAATTTTAGTAAAAGGGTGTAATGCAAAAAACATCTTAGAAATTGGAACTTCTAATGGTTATTCTACATTGTGGCTAGCTAATGCGGTAGAAGAAACAAATGGAAATGTAACGACTGTAGAGCTTTCTTCAGAACGAGTTGGAGAGGCACTTGTCAATTTTGAAAAGGCAAACCTGTTACAAAGAATCGATATTCATAATCAAGAAGCCGGGGCATTTTTAGATTCGCAATTAGATCATTCATTTGATTTTATTTTCCTAGATTCAGAGCGTACGCAATACATGTGGTGGTTTGAGCATATAAAACGTATGTTACAACCAAAAGGTTTTCTTGTTGTTGATAATGCAACTTCTCATGCGAGTGAATTAGGTGAGTTTATAAAAATGATTGAAGAAGATGATACGTTTGAAACGTTGTTATTAGCGTTTCAAAAGGGAGCATTTGTAGCTCGCAAAAATAAATAAAAGTGAGCGTAATAGAATTATCACATTGAAAACGGGTGAATGTCAAAAGATTGAGTGTAGCACGATTGAAAGAACGTAAATTATTTAGGAAATATATGAAGAATCCGCCTTCAGCATGTAGTTCTCTAGGTCTTAAGTCTGAGGAAAATTATGTTGATTACAGGTATACTTATAGTAAGAAACAGGGAATGACTGCATTAACAGACATTTCTAAAAAAATCGATTTCAAGCAGTCAGAATGTATATGAAATACGATATAATTGATGAAATATAGTGCATATAAATTCGCACATATAAATAAAGGAGCGATTTTGTTGACTGAACTCGAGAAAAAAGAACCTGTATCCATTGTGAAAGATAATAATGTAGAAGTAGTAGTTGATACAGTTATAAAAGATGAAGAATTAGAGGAACTAAATAAAGAAGCTGATCTTTATGTACAAAAGTTAAATAGCGAGCAAAATACTGATTTATCAAAAGTATTGTCTCAGCTAGGAGATTTAGGGGATAAAGAGCAACAAGCAGCAGGACAAACGTTATCAGCTTTAAAACGCCCTGTAACAGCGATGATGAATGGGAAAAATGAAGAAATTCCAAATACATTATTAGAATTACGAAAAGTGGTATCAGAGCTTGATCCCAATTCACTTAAAGCAAGTGGTATGAAGAAAATAATGTTTAAAGTATTCAAGAAAAATCCACTTGAAACATACGTGCATAAATACCAATCTATAGATAAACAAATCGAGGAAATTATTAGATCCCTCCTAATTGGTCGTGATAACTTACAAGAGGATACAGTTGGTCTTGAAATGTTAAAAGAACAATCGCACGATAAAATTCATGCTCTTGATAAACAAGTATACTTAGGGAAAAAGCTTGCTGGCATGCTTGAAGCTGAAAAACAAAACCCAGAGCGTCAAAGGGATATTCCGTTAATTAACGATGCATTAGAAAAGATACTTGTACGTACACGTAATATGCAGCAAGCGAAAAGTGTATTATTACAATCTATAGCTTCTGTAGACATCATTAAGAAAAATAATGAAAAATTAACAGAGGCAATACGTAATGCCATTACGATGACGCAAAACGTTGTAACAGTTTCAGCTGCTATTCAGCTAGCATTAACGAATCAACGTAAAACAATTGATGCCGTAAATGCGACGAATGAAGCAATTGAATCGATGGTGTTAAGTAATTCTCAAGCGTTAAAACAAAATACAGAAGAAACGACGAAATTGCTTGAGAATCCTGCTATTAGCATGGATAAATTACGTGAATCATTCCAAAATGTGTTCGCTGCAATTGAGGCATCTGAAAAATCGTCAGAACGTATTATTGAGTCAAGTAAGAAGTTTGTTATTGAACTAGACACATTTAATGATGAGATGAAGCAGAAACTCATTCAGCGTCCAAGGAAATAACGGATTATTAGAGGAGGTGAACAAATGAGTTTCATTCAAACAGTGCTATTACTACTCGGTACATTGCTTTTAATAGCATTTACTGTTGTTGTTTTAGTCGTATATTTCGGACGGAAACTGTATTTTTCATGGACGAAGCCATATAAAAAAGCGCAAGATTCTTTAGATAAGTTATCAAATAAATCAATACCGTTTCTACAAGAATTTACACAACACCCACTGTTTTATCGCTGGATTCGCACCGAAGGGAAGAAAGAACAAAATACATTAAATACTCTATTTTGTACATCTGGTCAACGTACGAGAGAACAAGTCTTCTCGATGTTACCGAAAGAAAAGCAGAAAAAAGTGCATGTAATGGCAAAAACAACGAAAAAGCTTACGAATGAAGATATTGATGTGGCTGCGATGAAAGTGAAAGATTTCTTAAGACAAGAAACGCAGCAAACAGTAAAACCGACAGACTTATCATTTTATAAATTGTATTTTTATGACCGTTATCCAGACGCATTAAATACAATTCAAGCGTATAAACGCTCAATAAATCCTTCATTACAAAGAACGGTTGATGATATTACAATTTCAGTATTAAATGCACTTCCGTACTATCAAGAGCAACGCATGTTTGAACAACAACATAAACTTGAAACGTTCTTAATGAAAGATTTAACGGCCATGTTATCGTTGGTAGTACAATTACCACCTTCACAAAGACCAGAGAAGGAAGAAGAATTGAAAATCTACTTGGAAAATTTCAAAAAAGAAATGGAAGTAGTAGAGCGAGATATTCGCGACTCAATTGATCACGATTTAAATGTGAAGATGAGAGCAGCGACTGAGAAGTTTAAGAATAAATAACAAAAAGCGCCTTAAAAGCTAAGTATCACAGCTTTAAGGCGCTTTTTGTTATGAGATTTTATTTTGCTCTAACGGTAGTATGAATAGAAGCCACACTTTCATTATGCAATCGATCAACTGCAGTTACGACATACGTATACATTTCTCCAGAAATAACGGTTTTATCTACATAAATTTCTCCAAGTTTTGTTTTTCTTACAGTAGTAAGTAAATTTTTAGGATTTTGTATATCCACTTCATTTTGCCCATTCGCGCGGTAAATAGCGTAATAAGCAGAATCATTATCTCTATTATCAATGATACCGATTGCAATACCTTCATTTCTTGGAATGGCACCTTTTAATGTCGGTTGTTTTGGTGGATCATGATCAATCCAAGGCATAGGCGGGATTAATGCAGGATGTATATATATGTCTTTTGAGAGTCTATCTTTAACTCCAAGTGGATTGTTATTAATATCTTTTAAGCTAAAATGCATACTACCTTTTATTTCAGGATATAGCCGGTTTAATGTAATTTGTCTTGGATATTCTTCTGGATCAGACCAAGCAGGGACGGAGTTATTATTAATTTTATAGGCCGCTTGACCGATGTATAGGTGAATCGGTTTGTTATTTGTTTCTTTAACCCACCAATCTACTAATATGTCATATGCAGCTGGGGTGAAACCTATATTCCAATATATTTGCGGTGTAATGTAGTCAATATATCCTTTTTGTATCCACTCACGTGTGTCAGCATAAAGGTCATCATAGTTTCTTTGGCCTGCGGTTGTGTTAGAACCAGTCGGATCGTCAGCTATATTTCGCCATACACCGAACGGACTAATGCCAAACTTTACGTATGATTTTTCTTGTTTTATAGCAGTATTTAAATCTTTTACAAGTTCATTTACATTGTTACGTCGCCAATCTTCTATATTTGTAAATTTACCGTTATTATATGTTTCGTATGTTTTCTGATCTGGAAATTCTTCACCGGCTACTTTATATGGGTAAAAATAATCATCCATATGCAGCGCATCAATATCGTAATTTTGTACGATTTCTAAAGCACCTTCTGTTATAAATTTTTTCACTTCTGGAATACCGGGATTGTAATATAACTTTCCGCCATAAGGTACAACCCAATTGGGGTGTTGCCTTGCAGGGTGATTATTTGATAATCGATTTATATCAGTGTGATTCATCGTTATTCGGTATGGATTAATCCATGCGTGGAATTCTATATTTCTTTTGTGTGCTTCTTCAATCATAAATGCAAGTGGATCGTATCCGGGGTCTTTTCCTTGTGTACCCGTAATGTATTCAGACCAAGGACCGTAATTTGAGGGATAGAAAGCATCAGCTGTTGGTTTAATTTGTACAACAACTGCATTCATACCAGTGCTTTTTACATCGTCTAATAATCTTATAAATTCTTGTTTCTGCTTTTCAATAGGTAAGCCAGTTTTTGTGGGCCAATCAATATTCAGAACTGATGCGATCCATACAGCACGTAATTCATGTTTTTTGTACGTAGTATTTACTTTAGCATAAGTAGAGTGAGGGGAAATGAAAGAGAAAGGGATGAACAAGATGACGATACAACATATCATTAATAAACGTTTAACGATCATTTATACGCCTCCCTATCATATGATTATTTAAAATAATATCTGAGGTGAGGTTGGCCTTGCAATAGAGAAAATTACACATTGAAACATTAATTTAATAGGAAAAATATTTTTAATGAAATTTACTTTCATTATAACTAAATTCATTTACTACTTCATATGCTTGTTAGTAAAGTGAAACTTCCTTTCATTTGAAGGGTAATAAATTATAAGTATAGGAGGATTAATAAATGAAAGTTTTGTTTGTCTGTTCTGGAGGAATGTCCAGTGCAATTGTTGTAAACGCTTTAAAAAAAGAAGCGGAGAAAAATGGTTTGAACATGGAAGTGCATGCAATTGGAACGAATGAGGTAGAGGAAGAAGTAAAGAATGGCTGGGATGTCGTAATGGTGGCACCTCAAATAAGACACCGATTTGACTCTGTAAAAAAATTTGCAGAGGAGGAATTTATTCCGTGTGGCATCATTCCACCGCAAGCATACACGCCGCTTGGAGGCCCGACTTTATTAAAAACTGTAAATGAATTAATCAGTTAGGGGGAAGCGTTATGAATAAGTTTGTCACGTTTCTTGATAAAAACTTATCTGGCCCGATGGCAAGGCTTTCTGAGCAGAGGCATCTACAAGCAATCCGTGATGGAGTTATTTCGGCGTTACCATTTATTATAGTAGGAAGCTTCTTTTTAATAGTAGCATTTCCACCACTGCCGAAAGATAGTTTCATATCAGTTTGGGCATTAAAGAATCAAACAAGTATATTGATACCATATCGTTTAACCATGTTTATTATGTCCTTATATATCGCATTTGGAATAGGATATAATTTAGCGAAAAGTTATAAATTAGATGCTTTATCAGGAGCACAGCTCGCGGTATGTTCACTACTTTTAACATTAACGCCTGAGTTAATTGATAAAAAAGGATTCATGCTTCCAATGACAAACCTCGGAGGTCATGGATTATTTGTGACGATGATTGTCTCTATTTTATCAGTTGAGATTTTAAGATTTTGTAAGAAGAATAACGTAACGATAAAAATGCCAGAACAAGTACCACCGTCAGTATCACGTTCATTTGAAGCACTTATACCTGCAGCATTCGTTATTATTATTATGAGTCTTATCACAGTCGTTTTTAAAGTTGATTTACATTACGTTGTAGATAAACTAGCCGCACCGTTAGTAAAAGCTGGTGATAGTTACTTTGGCGTTATTATACCTGTATTTTTAATTACGTTTTTCTGGTCTTTCGGGATACACGGAGTATCAGTTGTAGGTACTGTGGCAAGGCCGCTTTGGGATGTGTATTTAGGAAAGAACGGTGAAGCTGTAGCAAGTGGAGCGAGTCATTTTCCGTTTATTGCACCAGAACCGTTTTATCAATGGTTTATTTGGATTGGTGGTTCGGGCGCAACATTAGGGCTTGTGTTAGCTATGATCGTATTTGGTCGATCAAAATATTCGAAAGCATTATCGAGAACGTGTATTGTTCCGGGGGTTTTTAATATAAATGAACCGGTTATATTCGGTTTGCCGATTGTATTAAATCCAATTTTAATTATTCCTTTCGTCATTACACCGTTAGTAACAGCTACTATAGCTTATGCTGCAACAGCGATGGGGTTTGTAACACCAACGCATATTATGCCGCCATGGACATTACCTGCTCCAATTGGTGCTTATTTAGCAACAGGTGGAGATTGGCGTGCGATTGTATTAGTTTTTATAAATATAGCAATATCGTTCCTTATTTATCTACCATTCTTTAAAATGTACGACAAAAATATGCTTGAAATTGAAAAGAATGGTGACGGGGAATCTGTTAATCCTTAATCTGCATGCTGTTATTTTGAGTGATAGACTTTTTGTCTATCACTTCTTTCACATTAAAACAAGAAAGGGGGAAATAGAATGAATATAAAATTTAGTTATAAAGGTGTATTTTTATTATTATTTGGAGTGATTTGTGCAAATTTACTTTTTGTCCCTTTATTAGGTATGCTAAATCTATCACAAATGCATAGTATCTGGCTCGTTACAAGCATTGCGGCAAGCATTTTGCTTACGGTAGTTGTTTCTTTCATTGATGGGTCGTTTGCATCGAAAGCTCAGTTGTTTTTTAGATTTATATTGTTTTCGATTGGTTGTACGTCAGTTACTTACATGATTGTCTTTTAGTAAATAGGAGGTCATGCACGTTATGTATATTGCAGGGGTAATGTCTGGTACTTCATTAGATGGAATAGATGTAGCGCTCGTTCATATAGAAGGAAGTGGTGTAGATTCTAAAATCGAACTCATCCATTTTACTACTGTTCCATTTTGTAATGATATGAAAAATGAGATCCAACAAGCGTTATCAATTGAAACTTCGAATGTCCAACTTATATGTAGTTTAAATTTTAAACTTGGTTTATGCTTCGCCAATGCTGTAAAGGAAGTTTGTAAAGAGGCCAATTTTCCTTTGAGACAATTAGATTTAATAGGCTCTCACGGACAAACGATTTATCATCAGCCAAAGCAAGAAGGGAATATTATTTTTTCAACATTGCAAATTGGGGAACCAGCAGTAATAGCATATGAAACGAACACGACAGTTATCTCGAATTTCCGAACGATGGACATGGCGGCAGGGGGACAAGGTGCACCACTTGTACCATATTCAGAGATTATTTTATATCGGCATCAAACTAAAAATAGACTACTACAAAATATTGGCGGGATTGGTAATGTTACAGTGGTTCCAAGTAAACGAAGTAATGAGAGTGTTATTGCTTTTGATACTGGACCAGGGAATATGATAATTGATGAAGTATGTCAAAGGTTATTTCAGTTGTCATATGATCAAAATGGTAAGATTGCAAAACAGGGAGTAGTTGTAGATGAAATTTTGACTTATTGTATGAACCATCCATTTTTGAACGTGAAACCACCAAAATCAACAGGTAGAGAACAGTTTGGAGAAGCGTTTGTGACTGAATTATTGAATCGATTTGAAAAGCATAGTAGAGAAAATATATTGGCAACTGTCACGATGTTTACAGCAAGTTCAATTGTTCATCATTATCAGGAATTTATTTTTCCGTATTATGAAATCGATGAAGTAATTTTAGGCGGGGGCGGAAGTTATAATCGTACACTTGTTGAAATGATACGATTTGGATTAAAGGAAGAAAAATGCAAAATATTTACTCAAGAAGATTTAGGCTATTCCTCAGCGGCGAAAGAAGCGATCGCCTTTGCGATTTTAGCAAACGAAACGTATCATCGTAATCCGAGTAATGTGCCGAGCGCAACAGGTGCAAAGCAATCTGTAGTTTTAGGGAATATAACATTCCCTCCAATTTGAAGAGAATGAGGCGAATATATGAAGTATATGATTGGAGTAGATGGCGGGGGAACGAAGACAGAAGCAATTGCATTTGATAAAGACGGTAACGAATTTGCAAGAGCTACAAGTGGATTTGGAAATATATTAATAGATTTTGAAGAAGCTCTTGTGCATATTATGGAAGCGATTGATCAATGCCAGAAAGGGTTATTAAAGGGGGATTGCGTTTGTATTTGTTTAGGATTAGCGGGTGTAAGTGGAGCAAATACAAATGAATTAACATTACGTCTAAAAAAGAAGTATGGAACACCAATTGAAGTATTCAATGACGCAATGATCGCACATGCAGCTACTTTAAAAGGGAAGGACGGAATTTTAACAATTGGTGGTACAGGTGCGATTTGTCTTGGAAAGAAAGGGAAAGTGTACGAGTATAGTGGTGGATGGGGACATATTTTAGGTGATGAAGGAAGTGGATATTGGATTGCATTACAATCTTTAAAGAAAATGGCAATTCAATTTGATCAAGGAATCAGTCTTTGTCCATTGAGTTTGAATATTCAAAGGCAGTTTCAACTTTTGACACCGTCTCATATAAAAAGCTTAGTATATACTTCTTCTAAAGATAAAATTGCAGCAATCGCGCCATTAGTTATTCAGGAAGCGAGAAATGGAAATGATGATGCACATGAAATTATAATGCAAGCTGGAAAGGAATTAGGAAGGATTACAGTAAATGTTTATAACAAGTTAAACTTTAAGCACTCAACGCCAATTGCAGTAAGTGGCAGTATATTGCGTTTAGTTCCTGAAATATTTGCTGTATTTAAGAAATGCTGTGAAGAAAGTATGAAAGAAATTATATTTGTATCACAAGCAGAAATGGCAGTGAAAGGAACATATTATTTAATGAGGGATATATATTTTTAAAAATAGCGTATGAGAATTTTTGTATGATTTGTAAAAATATGATGTTAAAATGTATAAAGGGATGTATGTTAAAACGTACAATATACGTAGTAATTGAATATTGTATATGTAATCCCATGTAGAAAGTGAATGATTACATGATTAATAGTATGCAGTTTTTATATTTGGTGGCTTCTTATTTAATTGGAAACATCTTGACCGCTTATATAGTAACAAAATTGAGACATAACGTTGATATTAGGGGTGAAGGAAGCGGAAATCCTGGTGCAAGAAATATGGGGCGCGTATATGGAAAAGGGTATTTCATCGCTACATTTTTAGGTGATGCGATTAAAGGGGCAATCGTTGTTACTGTTGCAAAATATCTTTTTGAAGATCCTACATTCGTAATGTTAACATTATTGGCCGTTATTATTGGACATATTTACCCAGTTTTATTTAAAGGTAAGGGCGGTAAAGGTATTTCAACATTTATTGGAGGATTAATCGCATTTGATTATTTGATAGCGCTTACCCTCATAGGCATTTTTATTGTATTTTATTTAATATTTAAAGGATTTACGAAGCCAGGACTAATTACGATTGCTTGTTTACCAATTTGTATGATTCTTTATTCTTATTCTATTGTTACGACTATTTTAAGTGGAATGATTATTGTACTTATTCTATATGTAAATCGAGAATAAAATGAATGTTTAATAAGTGGGGATAATCTCCACTTATCATTTTTTATTAAATAGATAAAGGAGGTAAGGCATGGGGTTAATTTATAAAGTTGCTGATCAAGATTGGGAATTTGAAAGTATACATAAATTAAATTATAAAACTTTTGTGGAAGAGATTCCACAACATGAAGAAACGAAAGACCAGTTTCGTATAGATAGGTTTCATGAAGAAAATACATATTTAATTTGTTTAGATGAGGATAGATTAGTAGGTATGGTCGCGGTGCGGGAAAACGACCATTCTCGTTAGATTATAAAATTTCAAATTTAGATGTTTATTTGCAAGAGCATGGAGAAAAAGTGTATGAAATTCGTTTACTTTCAGTAGAACGTGAATATAGGAATGGAAGAGCGTTGTTAGGATTAATCCGTTTTCTACATCGTTATTTGCTTCTAAATGGATATGAATTAGCACTCATTTCTGCAACAACACGTGAACTAGCTTTATATGAGCAAATGGGATTCAAAGGTTTCCATACGTTAGTTGGTACAGAAGTAGCAGCCTTCCAGCCAATGTATGTTACCCCTGCTATGTTTGAAGAATCAAGTGTTGGAAGTATTATGACGAAAGAATACACATTTTTACCTGGTCCAGTAGACATTGAAGAGAACGTTCGAAAGGCATTTTGTACTAAGCCTATTTCGCATCGCTCTAAGTCATTTCAAGTGACAATGGACAATGTGAAAAAACGGTTACTTCACATGACAAAAGCAAAACATGTACAACTTATGTTAGGAACAGGGACGTTAGCCAATGATGCGATTGCTTTACAGTTACGTTCTTTAAAAGGGAAAGGACTAGTATTAACAAATGGAGAATTTGGAAATAGATTAGTTGGGCATGCAAAACGAGCACAGTTACATTTTGATACGTATAAAAAGGAAATGAGAGAGCCGTTTATTTATACAGAATTAGAAGAAATAATGACAACTGGAAATTATGAATGGCTTTGGTTTGTTCATCATGAAACATCTACTGGAATGTTAAACGATTTAAACGAGCTAAATACTCTTTGTAACGAGAATCAAATGAAACTATGTGTAGATTGCATAAGCTCAATTGGAGCAATACCAATAGACTTGAAGGATGTGTATTTTGCAAGTGGTGTTAGCGGTAAAGCGATTAAATCATATACAGGAATTTCTTTCGTTTTTCATAACCACATTGTAAAAATAAACGAGGCTGTGCCGGCCTATATGGACATTGGCATGTATGAAGAAAATGAAAGCATTCCATACTCACAATCATGGAATTTAATTTATGCATTGCAAGAAGCGTTGAAGAGATTTGAAGATGAAAAGGCATTTGTAAAAATTAAAGAGACATACGATTATGTTGAAGAAGTTATTACTGATATGGGTTTAAAGCTTGTTTCACCTAAAGAACATGCCGGGCCAATTATACTTACTATTGTATTGAGCGAAGATCATTCTTCTAAAGTAGTAGGCGATGCATTAGCATTACAAGGATACATCGTTCATTATGAGTCATCTTATTTACAAAAGAATAATTGGATCCAAATTGCATGTTTAAATGATTATAAAGAACGTGATATGAAGAGGATGTTGAATTGTTTGCAAATGTGTTTATTTCAGAGTGGGGTACAAATATAAAGACTTTTTCTTTTCGTATAAAGGAGCTACGACTTACGAAAACTTAGGAATAGAACATTGGAAGAGGTGTAAGTATGATAACTAGAAAACTACCATTACATATAGACGATATTAAAAAAGCTCACAAGATTCTAGATAGAAATGCTCGTAAAACGCCATTAGTAAAATCTTTTTACTTGACTAGTAAAACGGGCGGAGAAATTCATTTGAAATTAGAAAATATGCAATTAACGGGTTCTTTTAAGTTTCGTGGCGCATTTAATAAAATGTCGCGGCTCACGGATCAAGAAAAAAAAAGAGGTGTAATTGCATGTTCAGCAGGTAATCATGCACAAGGAGTTGCATTATCTGCTCATTTACTCGGTATTAAGAGTAAAATTGTTATGCCAATTTCTGCACCGCAGGCTAAAGTTGAAGCAACTAGAGGATATGGATCTGAAGTGATTTTACATGGTGAAACCTTTGATGATGCAAAGACAAAATGTGAAGAAATTATAAGGAAAACAGGTGAGACATACTTACATCCATATGATGATGTAGAGGTAATGGCTGGTCAAGGTACAATTGGATTAGATATTCTTGATGATATGTGGGATGTAGATACTGTCATTGTACCAATAGGTGGAGGCGGAATTATTTCTGGTATTTCTGTAGCATTAAAATCTTTTAATCCATCGATTAATATAATTGGTGTCCAGGCAGATAATGTCCATGGAATGAAGGCATCTTACGATAAAGGAGCAATCGTAGAACATTATGAGGCGCCTACTATTGCAGATGGTTGCGCTGTTAAAATACCAGGGGAATTAACATTTGAAATTGTAAAAGAAGTAGTAGATGATATTGTAACTGTATCAGAAAAAGAACTGGAAGTAGCGATGAAAGATTTATTACAACGTGGGAAAGCTGTTGTAGAAGGTGCAGGTGCATTAGCAACTGCTGCACTTCTTGCAGGAAAAGTTGATAGCTATATAAAAGGAAAAAAAGTAGTAGCGGTTATATCTGGTGGGAACGTAGACTTACAGCGCATATCAAGTGTATGTGAGCACTTTTTTGTCGCTAATGAAGTGAAATAGTTTTATGAAAGAAGAGCTAAGAGAAATAATCTTAGCTCTTACTTTTTGTCTACTGTTTACTGTAAGTAGCAATAAATTTGCTGTTTAATGAATTGTTTTATTTAAGCGCCAATTTTTACACATATCTTGAATGTTACAATAATTATTTCAATATTGTCGAAACGTAAGCAGAAATTTAATATAATAATTTTAATGTGCTAATGAGTGGTGAGGAGGGCAGGTCATGAATAAAGAAGAACAGGTCATGAACGGTTTCAGGGAATTATATAATAAGCTGGTTTGGCTTAATAAAGATAAGATGGAAGAAGGCCTTAAAGGTTTTAAGTCTTCTGAAGTCCACTGCATTGAATATATTGAAAATAATGTGGATTCTAATGTGACACAACTTGCAGAGGCTTTTTATGTGACTCGCGGTGCTATAAGTAGAATGACTAAGAAGCTCATACAAAAAGGCCTTATTGAAAGCTACCAAAAGTCGGAAAATAAGAAAGAAATTTATTTTAGGCTTACCGAAGAAGGGAAAGAAATTTATAAAATCCATGAAGATCTGCACAAAGAGTTTCAAGAGCGGGATAAAGCTGTATTTGAGCAAGTAACTGAAGAAGAATTCGACAGTATAATTAGTTTCGTGGAAAAGTATAGTAGACATTTGGATGCAGAAATAAAGAAACAAGGTATACATATTAAATCCTAATACATTTTAATAATGAAATGGCAGCCCTAATCTAATGAGAATAGGCTGCTTTTTTATCATTTTATTTTTGTTGACTAATCAACAAAACAGAGTTATTATTTTGTTGACAAAGCAACAAATTTTTAAAAGGGGCGAAGTTAAATGTCTATATTTAGATCACAAAATGAAAGGGAAACTGAAAAAAGCATAGATAAACATGCTTTACTATTCGGACTTATTTCTGTATTTCTTTGTGGTATAGGTTTCAGTATTATCATGCCTGTAGTCCCATTCTTAGTACAGCCATATACAAGTAATCCGGAAGAACAAGCATTAGTTGTTACACTACTAACTTCCGTATATGCGGCCTGCGTGTTTTTAGCTGCTCCAGTACTCGGGGCTTTAAGCGATAAGTATGGCCGTCGTCCATTACTTTTAATATGCTTATTTGGTTCTGCAATTGGGTACTTAGTTTTTGGCATAGGAGGAGCTTTATGGGTACTATTTGCTGGACGCATAATAGAAGGAATAACAGGCGGGAGCATAAGTACTATCTTCGCATATTTTGCAGACATCATTCCAAAAGAGCAGAGAACGAAATACTTTGGATGGGTGAGTGCAGTTGTAGGTGCGGGAACTATCATTGGCCCAACCATTGGGGGATTACTTGCCAAGTTTGGTGATACTGTACCTATGTATTTTGGAGCAATCATAACGTTAATAAATGTTGTATATGGGATCAAATATATGCCTGAGAGCCTTGACAAAAATAATAGATTGAAAGAGATTACTTTTGTAAGAATGAATCCTTTTGCACAGCTAGCAAACATACTTTCCATGAAAAATTTAAAATGGTTACTTGTCTCAGCGTTTTTACTTTGGATACCTAACGGATCTTTACAAGCAATTTTCACACAATTTACGATGGATACTTTCAGTTGGAAACCTGCACTAATCGGACTTATGTTTTCAATTTTGGGCTTTCAAGACATTGTTTCACAAAGTTTTATAATGCCAAAGCTTTTGATCCAGCTTAGTGATAAACAAATAGCAATTCTTGGGATGGTTTCGGAGATTATAGGATACAGTTTTATTGCAGCATCAGCTGTATTTTCACTCTCTCCACTACTTATCGTTGGAATGCTAATGTTTGGTTTTGGGGATTCAATTTTCGGGCCTTCATTCAACGGGATGCTTTCAAAGTCTGGCGGTTCTAGTGAACAAGGAAGGATTCAAGGGGGAAGTCAATCTATTCAAGCTTTAGCAAGAATGATTGGTCCTATTATTGGAGGGCAAATCTATGTATCGCTTGGTCATGCTGCACCTGCTTTTATGGGTATGATCCTTATAGTCGCGGCAATAGCAGTTTTGTATAAGGGGACACATGCAACTGTATAACAGATAGATATAAGAACAAATAGAAGGGTGTCAGAACTTAGGAACACGTGCTGACACCCTTTTTGTTTACGGTTTGAGAGCTAAGAGAAATGCTTTTGTTTAGGGATTTATTCTGCAATGCTCTCATAGTGAAGAGTAATATTCAGTGAGGTGGAACTATCATTAATTACAGTTAGCTTTTTTTGAAAGTAAAAAGGTATGTAAATGACTAGTTAGTTTAATTATGCTTGTGCTGAAGTAAATAATGACTCCATTTTTACCTTGCTCTTCTCTCGAATTTCAGCATCTGCATGGCGCATAACATATTTATGCGCTACAGCGATTGCTAAAACATCATCTAATAAGCCAATCCCAATAACAGCAGCTATATCTGGAATGAAATCGATTGTTAATACGTAATAAGATAAAGCGGCTAATATTATGAATTTCGCTTTAGTAGGTAATTCTTTCTTTTTCATTGTGTAGAATAAGATAATACTTTCATATACGCTGGATTTACCGAGGTTTACAGAGCTTTTTTTGAACTTTTTCCAAAGTGTCTGTTTCTCCATATAAACACTCCTTTTACAAAAACATAGATTTTTTAAAAGGATGGACAAAGAAGTGAGAGATTAATCAATGTTATTGTTTTTCTTATTATATATTTCCATAAAGATAGGGGATTACCTGTTCAAAATAATATAATGTGGATTATGCAACGATTCACAGTGTTCCGTTACATAGTATATATATTGTAAAATGTATGTGGATGATTTAGTTATTATTATGCATTTTATAAGCGGTATGGGGGAAGAAAAATGAAAATAATAGAACTACCAATTGAATTCGAATTTAACGGGCAAAAACAATGTATTTATCCAAGTTTAATTATATTACATAATGAATTAACGTTAGTGGATACAGGATATCCAAGTTTTTTACCTTTAATTGAAAATGCAATATTAAAACATGGATATGAGATGAAAAACTTAAAGAATATAATTATTACCCATTATGATGACGATCATATAGGGGCTTTATATGATTTTAAAGTGAAATATCCAAATATTAATGTTATTGCTAGTGAAATTGAATCTAACAATATTAATGGTGATATAAAATCAGAGAGGTTAGTTCAAGCTGAAGAAATGTTAGAACGTATGCCAAATGAAGAAAAAGAATTTGGTAAATGGTTTATACAACAGTTAAAAAATATAAAACATATTTTCGTCGATGAAAAAGTACATGATGGTCAAATGATTTTGAATAATGAATGTCAAGTAGTGGCAACGCCAGGACATACCTCGGGGCATATTTCATTATATTTTCCCAATTTAGACTGTGTAATTACAGGAGATGCAGCGGTTCAAGAGAATCGAGAGTTAGTTATAGCTAATCCGAATTTTTGTTTAGATATAGAAAGGGCGGAACAGTCTTTAAATAGGATTAAAAGTCTTAAAGCAGCGCAGTATTATTGCTATCATGGAGGAAAGCTTACTGTATAAAATAATAAAAAAACCAATCTTTTCGATATAGAAAAGATTGGTTTTTTAATTCATAGATTCTGCAATTTGAATTAAATCCTTTACGTTATATTTTCCTTGTATATAGCGTTTGTTACCAATTGCAATTGTATATTGAAAACCATTTTCCTGAAAGAGGAGCTCATATGCTGAATCAAAATGAGGATTATATAGTGCTTTTATATTATTTTTTAAGCTGTAGAACTTAGCTCCACTATGTACATAGAAGCCTAATTTGTTTTGAACTGGTGAAACAGTGATTTTAAAAATCCCATTAATGTCTTCATTGTAGTATTGGAGGTTTAAGTAATCGTTATAGATGTACCCTTGAAATTCGTGAATTTTGTAGGAGTAAGTATATGTTCCTTACATTTCATTTCATATTCTTTTACGATAGTAGCTTCTTTTATAAGTGGATTCCCATCATAAATTTGATTCATTTGAGATATTTTATTATTTTTTGTTACTATTTCTAAAATGAAACCGATAGTAAATTCATCATTAGTGCCTTTCAAATAAGAAATAAGAATTGTAGTATCTTCTTTTGGAGATGGTACTATTTTAATTTCATGAATAGGTTTTTCCTTTTGGAAAGTAGGTAGTTCAACCCCTTCTGTTACATATGACTGCATTAATTATTTATCATTTTTGAGTAAGGCATGTTTGAATTCACTTATTACATCTGTTTGAGATTTCGCCATAATAATTGTAGTGGATTGAAAATATAATAAGATAAATATGCAAAAAAATTTTATGAATGTAGTGGTCAATTTTATCACCCTATAACTATATTTCCGTAACATTGAAATATATATGTATAGGAGGGGAGAAGATGAGTTTATTGCTTGATGTAATAATGGATATAATTTTGTTTTATCCTCGAAATGACATGAAATTAAAACATCATATTGTCAAATTAAGCGAATTTGAGTGGTTTCGAAAGCTACACGAAGATACAAAGTATACAAGTTTAATTTGGAGTAATAGAAAAATTAAAAAGTATATTTTGACTTCTGCAAATATGGAAACATTAATAAAATCCGAGAAAAAGCAAAAAGAATTTGTCCATCTAGTACACGATGAATATAAAAAAGAAGATAAGAATTTTTTTATTTTTCATATTTAGCGAAACAAATGGTACAATGAAAGCTAATGTGAAAAATAAGGAAAAGAAGTGGTCTATTTGAAAAACTTTTTAGAATTAGGAATTAGTGAAACTTTTAATCATACATTACGTGAAAATGGAATTACAGAAGCAACACCAATTCAAGAGAAGGCAATTCCAGTTATTCTGTCAGGTAAAGATATTATTGGGCAGGCGAAAACAGGAACGGGTAAAACGTTAGCATTCGTGTTACCGATTTTAGAAAAAATCAATCCAGAGTCTAGTGATGTTCAGGCTTTAATCGTTGCGCCAACAAGGGAACTAGCACTGCAAATTACAACTGAAATTAAAAAAATGCTTGTTCAAAGAGAAGATATTAATGTACTAGCGATATATGGCGGACAAGATGTCGCACAACAATTGAGAAAATTAAAAGGTAATACACATATTGTTGTAGCGACACCAGGACGATTATTAGATCATATACGACGTGAAACAATTGATTTAAGTAATCTTTCAACGATTGTACTAGATGAAGCGGATCAAATGCTTTATTTCGGTTTCTTATATGATATTGAAGATATTTTAGATGAGACACCTGGTAGTAAACAAACGATGTTATTCTCAGCAACGATGCCAAAAGATATTAAAAAATTGGCGAAGCGTTATATGGATGAGCCGCAAATGATTCAAGTACAAAGTGAAGAAGTAACGGTAGATACAATTGAGCAGCGTGTCATTGAGACGACAGATCGTGCAAAGCCAGATGCACTTCGTTTTGTTATGGATCGTGATCAACCATTTTTAGCAGTTATTTTCTGTCGTACAAAGGTTAGAGCAAGTAAGCTTTATGATAATTTAAAAGGACTAGGTTATAATTGTGCTGAACTTCATGGTGATATACCTCAAGCGAAACGTGAAAGAGTTATGAAGAGTTTCCGAGAAGCTAAAATTCAGTACTTAATCGCAACGGATGTAGCAGCTCGTGGACTTGATGTAGATGGTGTAACGCACGTATTTAACTTTGATATCCCTGAAGATGTAGAAAGTTATATTCACCGCATTGGCCGAACAGGACGTGCAGGTGGATCAGGTCTTGCAATTACATTCGTTGCAGCGAAAGATGAAAAACATTTAGAAGAAATTGAAAAAACGCTTGGTGCACCAATACAAAGAGAAATAATCGAACAACCGAAGATAAAACGTGTAGATGAAAATGGAAAACCGGTACCAAAGCCGGCTCCAAAGAAATCAGGTCAATATCGTCAAAGAGATAGCCGTGAAGGTTCAAAAAGTGAATCAAGACGTGATTCCAGAAATGGCTCAAGAAGTGATTCAAGAAATAGTTCTAGAAATGAAAATAACCGATCATTTAATAAGCCAAGTAATAAAAAAGGTAGTACAAAGCAAGGTCAGCAAAGACGTGGCCGCTAAATGGTTATAATTGTAAAAGAGTCGCGAAATATTGCGGCTCTTTTTTTGTTTGTATACAACAAGGGTGATGCCGAAAAAAATTTCACTCACCGTATTTAAAATGAATTTTAAAATATATAAAAGAAATTTTATAGTCCAAAACCAGTAGAGCAAGGGTATTACAACCATGTCGCAATTCAAGAACAAGTGCAACTTACGTATGAACAATATTTAATCGAAAAAAATCGAGAGAAAGCAGTTCGTACTAGCTCCTCTGATGATGATACGAAAATATCTTTTGCAAACAAAGAATTGGACGATTTGGTGAAAGAAATTCGTAACACATTCAAACTGTACGGGAATGTTATAGTGCAGCAAAAAGAGAACGGAACTTATTATGTCTACTATTTCGGTAGACCACTTTGGTTGAAAGAAAAGGTATTGAAGCGAGCGAGTATTTTCATTACACATTCCGCAATTATCGAAATGGAGGAAGAGAAGTTTATAAATGATTTAACTCATATTGGTAGATGAAAAAAATAAGGGCGTGCGAAGATCGAGCTTTCTTATTTACAAATTTAAATTAACAACCATTTTCGAATATTGGCAGAAAGATAAAATTATTGTTGCTGAAATGGAAAGTAAAGCAAGTTATCTTTATTGGCAGCAGTTCAGAACAAAATTTGTAACAATGTCGATGGTGAAATTTATGAAGTTTGTAAAGTGCGAGAATGAAGATGTTTTTGACATCAAGCGCATGTACAGCGCAGAGCAGGCTTTCAAGAAAGTGTAAAATTTTCGCTACCTCCATGCGGGGGTGATTGTAAGGAACTGGAAAACTCATTTGTTCGTTTTGTTCGATGGAGGAATTGAAAAGCGCAACTGTCATCATTTTTTGGAAATTGCTTATTACGATGATGAGGGTAATGTGGTTCGAAGCTACCAGAAGGGGGAATATGCGGTATAAGAAAAAAGGACTTGCAGTCGTATCTGCTGTCCTTTAATAGGAGAAAAATTATTCTGGATTAGAACTACGAATAACAAGAAAACGCGCTTTAAATTAGTGTTGTCAAAGATGTAATAATCTATGCAACAAAAAGCTTAGTTGGAATTCAAAACACCAAAATGGCTTGCATTGGTAACAGGCTCAAAACTAGTATATGTAAAATGAAAAATTCCATGCAAAAAGCAGACAATAATTTTGGTTGTCTGCCAGTGAGTCGAATGAGTTAGCTAATTGTGATAAATTGCATTCCTATTAGGAGAAGAGTGAAGCTGCTAGTTCAAACAGCTTGTTGGTATTATTTTCGATATTTTAAAAAATATACAGGAAAAGCAGATAAGTTAAGAACCTACCTGCTTCTGCTGTAACAAAAGAAAGAAGTATTAGCCGTGGATACGGCGGCTTGAGAATAGTATGTATTTTTATTTAAAAAATATTCAAGGGGTGAAGAAACATGGAATGTTTGATACATGGTATCTATGAAATTAATCAGCTAATTAGTAAAACAAAAGAGAAAAATTATGAGTAAATATAACAATAAGAAGGTAGAACTAGACGGCCATGTATTCGATAGTAAAGCAGAAGCAGATTATTACTCCGGATTAAAAATACGCCAAGCTACAGGTGAAATTACAAGCTTTAAATTGCAATGAAAAATTAAGTAACTTTAAAAAATGAGATATGTATCGGAGTCTTTTTATGTACAAAAGAATGAGAGATTTCTTCTGAACATTTAAAAGGAATCTCTTATTCGTAATCGGTAAATTAGGTTTTAGAAAAACGAAAAGATTTTGTATGAAAAATAAATAAAAGAATTCGTTCGTTACAAACGGATTCTTCCCACAAGGTCTGCAAGAAATTCAAGGTAACTGGACCAGAGCAACCTGTGAAATTCCTTGTGATAATACTGTATGCAAATGAATCAAAATGGTTAATGGAAACTAAACAAAATCTTATTTTAAAGCTAAAGAATGTCTTGTGGAGCGCTCCTTATAGCTAATTATGAATGTTTATGTTCAATCTTAGATTTCTTACTTGGAGGAATAAAATGCTCTTGAACAAAGTTTTGATAGACAATACTGCCAATAATTACAATATAAAACACCGTACAAAAGAAGATTAAAATGTATTTTACTGCCTTGTTCATATTAGTACCATCCTAAAAGAGAATTATTTGGATTTTAATATGGTATGTGAAAAAGGTGCATTTATACAAGGGAAGGGTAGTTAGCAAAAGTAAAACAAAATCTTTATTTAAAAACTAAAGAGCGCTTTTTAAAGCGCTCCTTAAGAAAAATAAAAAAGAATACCTCATGATACTGTATGTATGTTTTTTAGGAATGTGAGGATTTAAAACAAAATCGTTATTTGAGAAAAAGGAGAATGGAAATGTCCTTAGTGGGGAATTTGAAAGAACTCCAAGAAAAAGTCATTGATGAAAAGGTATTGGAATTTGCAGAGGAAATGGAATGCGTAATAATCGAAAGTGCTGCAAATGGATATTCAGGTTATAGATATCAAATTCATAAAGAAAATCCAGACAAGCATATTCTGCACTCAAAACCATTTACGGAAAAGTTACAAGAATTAATGGATGGTGTGAAAGTTGAATTTAAGGTAGTAGAAAAGAAAAACATTTTAGGTGGATCTTATTACGAACATTACATCCGTTTTAGTTGGAATGACTAATTTCTTAATAAAAAACGCTATTTTAAATAAAAGAACAGCTAGTGAAATCTAACTGCTCAGTTCTTTGAAAAATAAGAATTAGAATTTGTGTTTAAAATGGTTTACATCAATTAACGAAATTGCTGTAGAGAGATTAATAAATCTTTATGAATACGCAATAATGTTTGAACATCATCTTCTTGAAGTTGTTGTAGTGCTAATTCCATTGCCTTGTAGGAAGTAGAGTTTTCAATGGATTTTTTCGATGCTTTTTGTCCTTGGTTTGTTACCTTTAATTTTATTTCTCTACGATCTTCATCTGATTGTTTTCGCTTGATGAACTGTAGATTAACTAATTCATCTACATTCACACTCACTGTACTTTTAGGAACTGAAAAACGTTCTGAAATCTCTTTAAGAGTAACATTAGGGAGTGCATAAATTGTATTTAAGATACCCATTTGTTGTACTGTTAATCCTAAACTGGAGGCGTTTTGATGTGTGAACTTTATAATTTCTTTGTTTATTGTTACAAATGATTGGACAACTTCTCCTGCTTGTTTGAAACTTTGATTTTTTAAACTCATAATACTCGTCCCTTTTCTAAATTAATTTAGAAAAGAAATCAATACATGTTAGTAATAGCAAACTTAATAAAAATTTCATTTTGTCACAAATAAAAGAGCAGTTAGCCCAGTCTAACTGCTCGATACAAAGGTAATAATCTAGATGCATAGATATTATATGCTGAATTATTGATTTTATTTAAGGAGGAATAAAGTAAAGATTTTTTAGGAAATAGGAGTAGGAACAAAATAGAAGAGCAGCTAGCAAAAGCTAACTGCTTGTTGAAAAAAGAATCCATCCCAGGTTATTTACTGGCAGAGTTTCAAGAAATAAATGATTAAATTAATTTAATTTTTCAATTACAATCGAAGCATTTATATTTGTTTGTGTTCCACCCGCCAAAGTCTGCAAAGTAACTGCAGCAGCGGAAGTATGATTATTAAGGGTAATAATATCACCTGCAGCTAAAGCGAGGATTGTTTGGCCGTTGTTTGGTTGAGTTCCTGCACCTGATCCATAAACTGCGCTGGTAACCGGAGCACCATTTAAAAAAAGTGTGAATTGATTAGGTTCAACTCCTGATACAGAAAAAGAAATTTTATAATCTCCTGCATTAAGAACCATTAATTGAGAAGTTCCCAGCGTATGAGTAAAACCAGATGTCATTCTACCATGTGAATTAAAAAGAATAGGTGCTTCTAAGGCAACAACTTGAGCTGCTGTATTGAAAACATAAGCATAATGAGATAATCCAGATACTGTAAGTCCGGTAGGTCCCGTAGGCCCCGGAGGTCCAACAGTTCCTGGCAATCCGGTAGGTCCGGTAGGTCCTGGAGGTCCACCAGAAGGCCCAGTTGCTCCGGTTATTCCGGTTGGCCCAGTAGGCCCCGGAGGTCCAACAGTTCCTGGCAATCCGGTAGGTCCGGTAGGTCCTGGAGGTCCACCAGAAGGCCCAGTTGCTCCGGTTATTCCGGTAGGTCCGGTAGGCCCCGGAGGTCCAACAGTTCCTGGCAATCCGGTAGGTCCTGGAGGTCCTGGAGGTCCACCAGAAGGCCCAGTTGCTCCGGTTATTCCGGTAGGTCCAGAAGGTCCTGTCGCTCCAGTTATTCCAGTAGGCCCTATTTGAGGTAAAGGAAAGGGTATGTGACAACAATGCTTTTTAAATTTACTCATTTTTACACCTCCCTTATAAATTAACTATCAATTTATATTTATACTTTAACAACTTATGAGTAAACAGACACACGGGTGTAAGGAAAAAACCTATGAAAATTACATAATAGGTTTTAAGAGCAAGCCTCTATTTTAAATTCCATACCAAAAAGAGCACCATATATAAGTGCTCTTCTGACCAAGACTTATTGTAAACCTATGACTTGTGAGTGTTCTCGAAATTAAGATATAATTCAAAAATTATTTAGTGCAGGGGATATTAAAAAAGAACGCTTCGGAAAGCGCCCTTCTGTAACGACTATCCACTCTAAAAAGAAATGATGCAATATATCATATGAAATTATGTGAATTTAGTTGTGTGTATTTTGTATAAAAATTTCATTTTGTAGAAAAAGGAAGCTCAAACAGAGCACTATATATAAGTGCTTTGTTTGAGAGTGAGTATAAATTCCTATCATTCTATACTAGTATATGCTCTGCATTATGTAATTGTTATTAAAATGGGCGTAAGATTTATTAAAAGCTACTGCTTTGGGGGTTATATAAATTTAGCTTCGAAGTAACTGAAATGGAATTCTAATATTTTGTGGTGTTGATATAGATAGGTTAAGATGAGGTTGTTCTACTGTATATGTTTTATTATTTTTACACCCTGCCAAATGGTGTTTTTTTAATTCTATTAAAAATAGTAACAGCTCGTCCAAACCTTTCTAATCTACCTTACATAGTATATGTAGTAATAAATTTAAAGGAGGAATCTAGTATGTCTTATTACTACAATGATTATTGTAAGGATTACAAAAAGAAATATCATGATTGTCATAAAAGCAGTAAGAGTTATGACAAATGTGATAAAAAACATGAGGAAAAGCCTTGGTTTAATGTAAAAGTGAATTGTTGTTCTGATGATAACGGATACAATCTTGTAAGAGCATCTGCTTTTAGAGCTGTGAGCACAGTTAATCAGAATGTACCAGCAAATACATTTGTTAAAGTTTTATTCCAAAATGAACAATTTGATTTAGCAAATGAATATAACCCTGCAACATCCATTTTTATACCAAAGGCAAGAGGTGTTTACTCTGTTATTGGAACAATTGCGTTCATTCCCAATAATCTAAACGCAAACTATAGAGCGCGGGTAGAAATTCGAGTTAATGGAAATCCGGCAATTGCAATAGATAATGATTTTTTTGGTCCAATAAACTTTGCCAATGTTGTAGCTGTTTCATCAATAATTCAATTGAATGCAGGGGATGTAGTTGAGGTTTTTGCACAAAGTAGCGTAGCTGGAGTTATTTCTACTGTAGAAAATAGTACGCATTTTGAAGCTGCAAGATTTCCTTCTCCAACAGAATAAGTGATATGAAATCTCTTCAGTAATTTTATCTAAGTAAATTCCCTAATTTAAATAAGGCCTGCATAAATGCAGGCCTTATTTTTTTCGATAAAAAAGGGGATGTTTTCGGGGATTTCTCAAGACAGAATCAATTATACTCTATACCTATACAGTTCTTTGAAAAAAGAATAGTGTGGGGATAGTGTAGCCCCTTTATCAAAACGTTACCGGAGAACGGGCAGTGGCGGTAAGAATCCGTAAAAAGACAAAAAGACCAATTGGATTTATATATTCAGCCACGGTGCATTTGTATAGTGGCTTTTGTGTTTCTTATTGAGTTTAGTATTTTCTCTACTAGATTCATAAGTGACATAAAGGAAATTATTAAAAAAGATTATTTCTCCCCAGAGGGGCAAATGGCTGAAGAACAATTAAAAGTCGAGTTGCAGAAATTTGGAGAATTTAACTCATTAAAAGAAGCAAGAAAGTTTATTTACCGTTACGTTCATAGGAATCCAGAATGGTTCAATAGAAGTGGTGATGTGAATGAATATAACAATAAGCAGTCAAGGCTGGACGTAGATGATGTATGGCATGAAAATGTGTTTAAAAACGAACATCCAAAGATATATATAAATCTTGAAGATTTAAAAAAATAAAAGTAGCGAATCCGCTGCTTTTATTTTAATAAAAAAGCATTTTAAACATTTCTTATAGCATCGAATACTTATGTAAATATGGGAAACAGATTTGATTCTTGGAATGAGGGTATCGGTGTGGATATAACACATATTATGGCGAGAATAGTAGTTAATGGGAAAAATCTTCCGTTTACTTCAGTTAGAACCTCTGCGTGGATTAATGGACTTGCGAATGATTTAATTGTTACGACTAAGCAAAGAGTGAATGAGCTTTATCGGTTTATGTAGTCACGGGTGCCAGTTATGCTAACAATGTATTTCCTTCAGGGTGCTGACGTGATGAAATTTGCTAGGGTTGCTGGGGTTGATGAAAATATATATATCATTTTATTTGGTGATAAGACAAACTTTAAGTAGCCTAACAGCTACTTTTTTATTTTGAACAGAGAAAAAGAACCTGTAGTGGCTCCCTTTCACAATACTACCTTATACTTATTGATTTTCCGCTTAACATCCATAAAAACTAATAGTGCTGCAATAGCGCAAAGACCTTTAAACCATAGAAATTCAGAAGAAAATAGTCCGCCAAAGAAAGCGACCTAGTGTACAAAACAAGTAATACCAAATAACCAAAGCATGAACTTTAATTCTTTTGATGAATATGTATAGTTTTTAAATCTTTACCACATATGTATCAACTCCTATTCTTCTGATGTTCTGTAGTTTTTCTTGATGATATCTCGCATGTTTAAGACAAAGAAATGTAGGAGGTTTTTTCTTTGTCTGAAAGTTCAAAAAGATATATAATAATTTTCTGACTATTAAATTTTGGAGGGGTACAAATGAAAAATGAAGTGTTGCACACGCAAGAAGATATTATTAAAATGCTCGATTCATTATTAAGACCAGCAGAACCGTTTTGGAATGAATTTTATACGAATAGAGAAAAAGATGTTCCGTTTTTTGAAAATGTTCCAGATGAAAATCTAGTTTCCTATATACAAAAAGAATGGATTTCTAAAGGGAAAGTATTAGAGCTTGGATGTGGCCCAGGAAGAAATGCAATTTATTTAGCGACTGAAGGATTCGATGTAACCGCAGTGGATTTATCTATAGAGGGCATTAATTGGGCAAAAGAGAGGGCGTTAGCAAAAGGAATAGAAATTGATTTTATTTGTAATTCGATTTTTAATCTAGAGTGTCAAAATGATTTTGATTTTGTGTACGATTCGGGCTGTTTACATCATATTCCACCGCATAGGAGAATAAATTATGTGAATTTAATTAAAAACTCATTGAAATCAGGTGGTTATTTTGCATTAACATGTTTTGCAGCAGGTGATTTAGATGAGCGAAATGGATCAGAAATAACGGATTGGGACGTATATAGAGGGTGGAGTTTACAAGGTGGCCTTGTATATTCAGAAGAAAAATTAAGAGAGATATTTGACGAGTTTAAGGTGATCGAGATTAGAAAGATGAAGCAAATTGACCAACCAAATACTATGTTTGGAGAATCATTTCTTTGGACAGCATTATTTAAAAAGAAATAAGAACGTAGATAATTGACAAACTTATCGTTTTTATAGAAAATACACTTATGGGAATGTACGTTCGATTTTATTTACCAATGTATGTTTTGCATAAATACATAATAAGGGGTAACTAACTGTTACGATTTATTTAACCAATTATAACGAAAGTTAATTAAATATATCAGTAAGCCCTGCTAGTCAAGTGATTGGCTAGTAGTGAGGGTTAACTGCGGGCAATCCCTAAAGCTGATTGAACTACAACGTGGCTAGAAATGGTGAGCATGAATGTTGCGAAAGCAGAAAAAATCAATCAGATGGTGCAAGGTTAAATCCTAAACACTAGAACAATGGGTCTTCCGCCTCGAATCATCTAAGTCAAAATGGATAAGATGAACGTTCAACGACTATCTCGTATAACTGACGAGAGTACACCACAAGCCTATGGTGGTGGAAAAATCCTCTATCTCTAAGTAGATAAACATATAGTCTGCGCTCATGTGAAAGCATGAGAAGTTCATAAGAGAACTGGCTAAGGAATTGCGCCCTTAGTTGAACGAGATAAATTTAATTAAATCTATCAAGTCTCATTGAATCTATGCATTATGGTAAATGCAATGAGGTGAGAATAATAATGAAATTTTCACGAGTTAGTCAAGTATCGGAATTAACAGGTTTGTATCCGAGTAGTCTTAGGAGAATGCTGGTGGAACACGCTACTATTCAGAAGAACAAATCTTTCAGTATCTGAAAGGTGAGTGCCGAATAATCGCACAGTAAAGGAGTAGGCTTCTGATGATATTGGCGAAGAAAGTCAGACTGATTCCAACGCCTGAACAAGAAAAAGTGCTTAGAAATCATGCTGGTGCTGCAAGATTCGCTTATAACTATTGTAAAAGAATGAGTGATAGATACTATAAGCTATTTGGAAAATCTGTTTCACAGTTAGCTTTACAGAAACGATTTACAAAGATCAAGAAGCGAAAGAGATATGAGTGGTTAAATGCCATTAACGCACAAGTTCCTAAACAGGCTTCAAAAGATTTTGATACGGCGAGAAAACATTCGTTCAAAAAGTACAAAAATGGTTATCACACTTCTTATAAATCCAAAAAAGATTTAATCCAAGGATTTTATGCCAATTATGAAAGACTGATTATAGGAAAGAAAGTAGTTCATATTCAGTCTATTGGAAAAGTGAAAACAAGCCAACAACTACCAAGAAACAAAAAACCATCCAATCCAAGAGTTACCTGTGACGGTCGTCACTGGTGGATTAGTGTAGGGTTCCAAGAAGACTTTGAATCACAAGAACTAACCAATGAGTCGATTGGTGTGGATGTTGGTTTAAAAGAGCTGTTTGTAGCTTCTAATGGTACGAAAGAACGAAATATAAACAAAGATGCTAAGGTTAAAAATCTTTTGAAAAGGAAAAAATCAGCACAAAAAGATATGTCTAGGAGATTTAAAAAAGGTGTAAAAATTCAGTCTGCCGGATATGAAAAAGCGAAAACTGAGCACCTGCGGTTATCTAGGAAAATTACGAATATCCGAAATAACCATATCCATCAAGCAACAGCTCAATTGGTGAAAAACAAACCAATGAGAATTGTTGTGGAAGACTTATCTATCTCAAACCTGTTAAAAAACAAAAAACTATCGAAAGCATTTTCATTTCAAAAATTAAACTTCTTCTTCCAATGTTTGTCATACAAGTGCGAGAAGTATGGCATTGAGTATGTAAAAGCTGATAAATGGTTCGCCTCAAGCAAGATTTGTTCATGTTGCGGAGTAAAATACGACCATTCAGTTCAACCAGAAGGACAGTGGAGTTTAAAAATACGTGAGTGGCGTTGTGTTGAGTGCAATAGCCATCACGATAGGGATGTAAATGCTGCGATAAATTTATCAAGATGGGTAAAATAAATGCTTGATAATAGGAGGTAACGATACTGCCTCGTGTGGAGTGTTATACCCCTCGTCCCTTCGGGGTTGCGAGAACACGATGAAGCACTAACTTGTATAAATTTGATTGAATTGTATAGATTTAGTTAAGTTTATCGTATCGGCTGTCTCTATATGAGTACTACAAATCAAAAAATCACTACGTTTTTAATGTTCGAAGGTAAAGCTGAGGAGGCGATGAATTTTTACACGTCGCTATTCGATCGATCAGAAATTGTAAATATCTCTCGATACGATGAAAATGGACCAGGTAAAGAGGGTTCTGTCATTCATGCAACTTTTACATTAAATGGTCAAGAGTTCATGTGCATTGATAGTTATGTAAAGCATGCTTTTACATTTACACCATCTATGTCACTTTATGTAACTTGTGAGACAGAAGAAGAAATTGAAGCGGTCTTTCATAAGTTAGCGCAGGATGGATCTGTACTAATGCCTTTAGGTTCTTATCCATTTAGTAAAAAATTTGGTTGGTTAAATGATAAGTATGGTGTGTCTTGGCAGTTAGCGCTTGCGGAATAAATAAATTGTAATTGATTTGTTTAATGGGTTTAGTTCAGAGGGTGAAAATTTAAATAATATATATAAAGGTGTTCCAACCGTCAACAGGTTTGGAATGCCTTTTTATATGTAATTGATTTGCTTAAATGAATTTATATTTTTCTATTTAGTTAGAATATTTTATTTTTCTTACTACTTTTTATTTGTTAATATAAATATAGAAAAATATGTATTAATTATTGGTTAGGTGAATAGAAAAAGGAAAGCATAAATAGTAAATGATCTTACACTTAAAATGTAACAAGATAGCTAGGGGGAATAGTTATAATGGATACAACTCAACAAAACAGTAATGCATGGGATAAGAAGGTGGAAGAAGGTTCTAGATATACGCAGCCTGTAAGTAGCGAGGTTATTGAGAAAAGCAAATCAGGTGAATGGGAGATTACAGTCACTACGGAAAAATCAGTTCCTAGAGAGTGGTTTCCAAAGTCATTAGATGGATTAAAGATACTTTGCTTAGCATCAGGTGGCGGACAACAAGCACCAGTTCTAGCTGCTGCTGGAGCAGATGTAACAGTTACTGATATATCTAAGAAGCAATTGGAACAAGATGAAAAGGTAGCAAAACGGGATGGTTTGACTTTAAAAACCGTACAAGGAGATATGTCAGACCTTGGTGATCTTGAGGATGAATATTTTGATATTGTTGTAAATCCTGTTTCTAATTTGTTTGTAAAAGATGTTCATCTTGTATGGAATGAAGTTTCTAGGGTTTTAAAGAATAAAGGTATTCTTATTGTTGGATTTACAAATCCGTTACTATGGATTTTTGATGATAACCAAGAACAAAAAGGTATTCTTGATGTTAAACATTCAATTCCTTCATCAACATTGGATTATTTACCAGAGGATGAAGTTCAAGATTACATCAATTCAAATCAAACAATAGAATATGCGCATACTTTAGAAGACCAAATCCAAGGCCAAGTTGAAGCTGGTTTTGCTATAACAGGTTTTTATGAGGATGATTTTGGTGGAACAAGGATATTAGATAAGCATATTAAAACATTTATTGCGACAAAAGCTATAAAGTTAAAGATGGATTAAGAATTTTTGTTTGTCGCACGGGGCGTTAGTCGAAGAAGGTTCTTAAAATAGAAAAGGATGGCGCTTGCCATCCTTTTCTTATGTATTTTGAATGGCGAAACTATTCTCAAAACAAGTTTTACACTACTAATTGTATAATTAGGTTATGCTTTTATATTAAGAATTTTGCTGACCGAATCTTTTCCCGAGTTTAGCTAACAATTCAGGTTGATCGCTTTGGCTCATTATAACTTCAATAAAGATAAGTTGATTCTTATTAAAAGTTATATTTGTTAAGACTTCTGCTAACTCTGTTTCATTTTCTACTTTAAATGTTTGGCTTTTTTCTTCTGTTCCAAATACGTTCGTTAGTTTTGTGTAATCCCACATTTGTATGTCATTATACGGTTGATTTTGGCCGCGAATTGCACGTTCAACAGTGTATCCATTGTTATTGATTAAAAATATAATCGGTTTTAAATTTTGACGTAGTATAGTTGATAACTCTTGGGCAGTTACTTGGAAAGAACCATCACCAATAATTAAAATGTTGCGCCGTGATAAATTGGCGAGCTGTGTACCAAGTAGAGCGGGCAGTGTATATCCGATAGATCCCCATAACGGTTGTCCTACATATGCAGTGTTATTAGGTAGAGGGATAGCAGCACTACCAAAGAAAGGTGTTCCTTGCTCTACAATTAAGACGTCGTTTTCTTGTAAGAAATGGTACATTTGCTGCCAAAAACGTTTTTGTGTGACCATTTGTGCTTTTGGAATGAACTTTTCAGTAAAAGGTGATGATTCTAAAATAAATGGCTTAACGTCAAGGGTATCTTTATTACGATGCTCAATTGAATCACTTAAATGTTGTAAAACATCCTGCATTACAACTGGACCGTATTTTTTATCTATAATTTTCACAGTGTAGGGATGGATTTCTATAACTTGTTCTTTTGTAAAACCTTGTGTGAAGCCGCCTGTAATAGTATCAGTTAACTTCACACCAATACTAATAATACAATCAGATTCATCAATTCTTTTTCGCAAGTACGGAGAACTTACATCACCAGTATAAACACCTATAAATTGAGGGTGTTTTTCTGGGAATATTCCTTTTCCCATACTGAACGTCGCGATGGGAAACCCAGTTTTTTCTACGAATTGATGTAAACTTTCTTTAGCGTGAAATCGATCTACTTCAAAATCAGCTAAAATTACAGGTTTTTTGGCGTTATTTATTATTGAAGTGGCATGTAGAAGCATTTTATCCAGCGTTTCTTTATTACTTAAAATCGGTTTATATAAAATTGGTTCCGTAGGTTTATTAATTGGTTTATTATACACATCAATCGGCAAATTAATATGAACAGGGCGTTTTTCATTCCAACATGCACGTAATACACGGTCAATTTCCTCAGCTGCATGCTCAGGTGTTACATTTGTTTGTGCCACAGTGATTTCTCGATACATATTGGAAAAGTGATCGAACTTTCCATCGCCTAGCGTATGATGGACGATTGCTCCATTTTCCATTACTTTTGTTGGTGGCGTACCCGTGATTTTTATAACTGGCACGTTTTCTGCATATGAGCCAGCAATACCGTTAATGGCGCTTAATTCTCCGACACCGAAAGTAGTAATAAGAGCAGCGATTCCTTTTATGCGAGCGTACCCATCTGCTGCATATGCAGCATTTAATTCGTTACAATTGCCAATCCACTTTAAATTTTCATGTGCTACTACATCATCTAAAAAGGCAAGATTATAATCACCAGGAATCCCAAATATATGTTCAATTCCTAATTCGTGTAGTCTATCCAATAAATATGTACTTACAGTATATTGTTTTTTCAAATGAATCATCTCCTAATTATGCAATGAATGTTTCAATAGACTGAACAAGTTCTAATGCGTTGATTAAAATATTCATTACTAGATTGTGGTATAATTTACATACAGGGGGAAAGTAGATGACACAACATAAAGAAGAACAGATGAATGAGGCATTAGCATTATTTTATTTTGCATATAAAACATTTACTGAAAAGCCAGATGAAATTATAAAAGAATATGGCATTCAACGAGTACATCATCGAATTTTATTTTTTATCGCACGTTTTCCAGGGATAAGTGTAAATGAGTTATTATCACTATTAGAAATAAGTAAACAAGCTCTCCACGGGCCGCTACGTCAACTTGTGGAAAAGGGCTTAATTGAGAGTAATGAAGCTATGCATGATCGACGTGTGAAACAGTTGTCTTTAACAGAAAAAGGTACAGATTTAGAGAAAAAACTGAGTGATGTACAAAGACAACAAATGGGTGCTATTTTTTCAAAATTTGGTGAATCATGTGAGGACAATTGGCACCAAGTTATGAATGAAATGGCAAATAGCCGATCAGGTTTTGATGCTTGGATATCGAAACGGGAAATACCAGTCGATCAAAAATAATGAAAAAGCTTCTGTTTTTATCGTTTGAAAAAGAACAAATTTTATCCATACATTTGGCAACTATCGATTGGTCATAGAGTGAATGGATAAAAAGATACATTACTAGATACTTTATACGTGTACGTAATGGAACAATAAAATTCACATTTCCGAAAGGGGAATTATAATGATAAAACTTGTACTTATTCGTCACGGACAAAGTTTATGGAATCTTGAAAATCGCTTTACTGGATGGACAGATGTTGATCTATCAGAGAATGGATTAAGTGAAGCGAGAGAAGCAGGAGCAATATTAAAGAAAAACGGATATACTTTTGATGTGGCTTATACATCTGTATTAAAACGCGCAATTCGGACGTTATGGATTGTACTTCATGAGATGGATCTTACTTGGGTCCCAATACATAAATCTTGGAAGCTAAATGAAAGACATTATGGTGCATTGCAAGGGTTGAATAAAGATGAAACTGCTCAAAAATATGGTGAGGAGCAAGTTCATATTTGGAGAAGAAGTGTTGATGTAAGACCACCGGCTCTTACTGAAGACGATCCTCGATATGAAGCGACCGATCCAAGATATAAAACACTCAAAAAAGGTGAATTTCCATTAACTGAATGTTTAGAGGATACGGAGAAGAGAGTACTTGCTTATTGGCATTCAGAAATTGCGCCGACATTAAAAAGTAGTAATAAAGTAATTATTTCATCACACGGTAACACAATTCGCTCGCTAGTAAAATATTTAGACAACCTTTCAAGTGATGGTGTAGTTTCATTAAATATTCCAACTAGCATTCCGCTTGTTTATGAATTAGACGAAAACTTACGTCCGATTCGTCATTATTATTTAAGTATGGATGGAGAAGTACCTGAAGGGGGAATTCCGAAACATATTTCTTCTTAATACGAAAATTTGAAATGAATGCTTGTCTACATATACAATATAGACTCATGGTAAAGTGAAATTTTAATCAGTGGGGGGCTTACTGCCCACAAAAAAGACGTGGCACCTTCTAATATATATGCAATGTAGCTAAATTTAGAAGCTTGTCCACGTCTTTTGTCATAAAGAGAGCAGCTTGCGCATGTAATGATATCGTGAGTAGTTTTTGAATGGAGGGTGATGTGATTAATGATCTCTAACATTCGAATTGGCTTATTTGTTTTAGCGATTGTCTTTGTAGTCCTTGTTTTCTTTTATTGGAAAAATGAGGAGTTGTACGAGGAGAAAAAGCAACGTATTAGAAAGACTTGGTATGGTTTGTTTATCATATCTGTCACCGTGTATTTCATGATAAAAGGAATCGATTTAACCCTCTGGAAAAATCTTTTAATGTTTACTGCAATGGTTATTTTTGTTGATATTGCGTTCATTTTAACACCTAATATTTCAGAAATATGGGGTGCGAAATTTAGCGATATTGGCAAGACAGTTCAATCAATCAAACGATCATTAATTGCATCTAAAGCGAGAGGAGAAATATACACGACAATTATTCAAAATGTTAATCCATCAGTTTTCGGTACGATGGAATGGCATACGGAAGAGGAATATACAAAGAGCTTAAATGCATTTTTAGATTCATATGGGGAAAAGATTGGCGCGAAAATTGTTGTTTTTGAAGCCGCGAAGGAATTAAATACAAACTTTCGTGGTATTCGCTCGCAATTTAGTATTATCGTTCCGTTAGAACATATCGAGCAATTGAATGAGCAGAAAGCGGTACAAGTAGAAAATGTCGGGATCATACCAGCAAAAATAGTAAGTGACGTTTTCATTGTTATTGATGGAAAGAAAAATAACCTGCAAGATCGGGATTTTGAAAATGTATATAATTTAACAATACATCATAGTTATTTTAGTAAATAAGGACAGAATCTTTTTCTGTCCTTTTCTTCTATACATAAATTAAAAACAAAATCCGACAAAGTTGAATAAAATTGGACAATCATTCCTACACTAGCATGTAGAGGTGATTGTAGTGGTAAAAGATTATGACAATGATTTTTTTAAAGAAGATAACGAAGATACAACAGATTTCTCTTTAATAAAAGGGGATGCGTTGCAGCAAGTAGAAGAATTAGAAGAAGAATTAAAAAGAAAATCATAAGTGTACACTCTTTCTACATTTGCTATATAATATAAATAAAAGGTTGTATCTTTTTGAAAAGGGGGAGAAGAGATGGCTGAAGTCAATGTACAAAAGTCTTCGTTTTTTAAAGAAAAAAGAAGAATCCAATACAGATTTCTCTCTTGTGAAAGGTGCATTAACGGAGAATATAAATCGGTTAGAGAAACTGATGAATAATAGCAGTTCAAAATATATACAGGTGAAAAACAAAAAGAAAATGCATAGAGCATTTTCTTTTGTTTTTTATTTAATAGTAAACTTATCTTTTACTTTTTCAGGTAAATCTGCTTTCTGAATCTCTTCATAGGACTTTACTTCAATTGATGATATTTCATTGTTGCTATTATCATTTTGATCTACATAAAGGCGTAAAAACGCGTCTTCATTTAATTTATGATTGTTTTCCTTTTTTGTACTTCTAAATGTAATTTGTTTTTTGACGCCATCTTCATCATATGCGGGCAGCGTATAGTTTCGTAAGTTTCTACCATCTACTTTTTCGATAGTTCCTTCGCCTTTTATCTGCATGTAATATACATCTTTACCAATTCTATTTAGTGACGCTCTCTCACAGCCAATAGTAAAACTAAAAAATAATAAACATAGTGTAATAATTGCTAAAAATTTTTTCATTTTCTTTATCTCCTTTAATGTGTTTCTTTAAAAAGTATACGACTATTATTAAATGAGAAAAATCGATGTAGATTACAACGCCCTTACAATGTTGTAAGAGTGTTGTACATAAAATGAACAATAAAAGTTAAAAGAAAGATAAAATAATGAATCATGGTATAATGATATGAGACTTACATATTATTTTTTCATTTTGAGAGGAGCTTGAAAAATGTATTCTACTTTAGAACAATTAACAAAGCACCCTGTATTTTTTCATTTTGCAGAAATTTCAAAGATTCCTAGAGGATCAGGTAATGAAAAGGAAATTAGTGATTATTTAGTGGGCTTTGCAAAAGAGCGTAACTTAGAAGTCATTCAAGATGAAGCATTAAATGTCATTATTAAAAAAGAAGCAACAGCTGGTTATGAAAATGTACCAGCTATTATTATTCAAGGTCATATGGATATGGTTTGCGAAAAAAATCAAGCAACAGTACATGATTTTGAAAAAGATCCAATTGAATTACGAATCATTGGGGACATGTTATATGCAAATCAAACAACTTTAGGTGCTGATAATGGTATTGCAGTTGCGTATGCATTAGCTTTATTAGATTCAAAAGAAATTCCGCATCCAGCACTTGAAGTCGTTATCACTACTGAAGAAGAAACGACAATGGGTGGGGCTTTTGCTATTGATCCAAATCATTTTGAAGGAAAGATATTTATAAATATTGATTCTGAAGAAGATCATAAATTACTTGTAAGTAGTGCAGGTGGTGCGAAAGCTGTTGAAACAATTCAAGTAATTTGGGATGAAACGCCAGCGAATATGGATGCATACCGTCTATATGTTGGTGGTCTAAAAGGCGGCCATTCTGGTATGGAAATTGATAAACAACGCGGTAATGCGAACAAAGTATTAGGACGAGTATTACGTGATTTATCAGTACATACGGAGTTTTACATAAGTGAAGTTCACGGCGGATTAAAAACGAATGCAATTCCGCGTGAAAGTGTAGCTACAATTTTAATTCGTACAGAAGATGTAGGACAAGTAGAAGAAAAACTAGAATCATGGACACGTGTATTACAAGAAGAAATGCGTGCTGTTGATCCAGATGTTCATGTTACACTGACAAAATTGGATGAAAAAGTTGAAAAAGTATTTGCTAAAGAGACACAAAAGCAGCTTATTTCATCATTATTCTTAATTCCGAATGGCATTCAAAGTATGAGCATGGATATTAAAGGTCTTGTAGAAAGCTCAACAAATTTAGGCGTTATTGAAACGTTGCAAGATGAAATTAAATTACGTAACGAAGTGCGAAGTTCTGTAAGTAGTTTAAAACAACATGTTGCAGAAGAAATCAAATATATTGCTGAATTAGTTGGTGCTACATTTGAAATAGAGTCAGAGTATCCAGAATGGCCATACAATCCAAACTCACAAATTCGTAATTTATTTGAAAAAGTACATCAAGAAAAATACAATAAAGAAATTGAAATCTTCGCTGTACATGCGGGGATTGAGTGTAGCGCATTCGTTCAAAAGATGCCTGAATTAGATGCAATTTCATTCGGACCAGACATCTTTAACGTCCACACTCCAGATGAACATATCAGTATCTCTTCTGTAGTGAATAACTGGGGATTCTTCGTTGATGTAATGAAGGGTACGAAAGAATTAGCTAAGTAATAACGACGAAATAAAAAGGAGCCTATAAAAATTTATAGGCTCCTTTTTTGTATTGGAATTTATCTCGCTATTTGCCGGGCAGTAAGACTCCCACCTCAAAATCCAGCGAGAGCAAAGAAGTTAGGCGGGGATCGGGCAGCCCGTAAAAGCCCGATTAGTTTAACTAATAATCAGTGAGGGATGAATAAAACCCCACTGATTAAAGTTTTACTTTATGAGAAGTCGTTTTTCGTTAGTATGTAATATTAAGCTTGAACAATTAATAAGGATGAATTGTTGATGTTTTTTAGTACTGATGAAGGGGTGGAGAAATGAAGGGAAGAAAGCATTTTATTGTTTGTATGGTTTTATTGTTCTTCACATTTAGTTTTATTGGTGTTCAGAAAATAATAGCAGAAGAAGTGGAATTTTCAGGAACAACAGCTCCATTGAATGTAAATGTTAGAGGTGCAAAAAGTTTGAATGCAAATATTGTAGATGTGATTCCCGAAAATACAAAAGTATCTTTTAAAGGATGGGAGTATGGTGAAGCGGTTAAAGATTACTGGACAGGAAGTTTAGATAATCGTTGGTTTTATTATTTTAAAGATGGAAAAAAGTATATATAACGTCAGCGTATATTAATGGAAATCCTCCAAGTACACCAACAGACCGTAAATTATCTGTACCTAACATATTACAAGAAAGATCAAATTGGTGTTGGGCAGGCACTTCGGTCTCAGTTTTAAATTATTTTGGGAAAACTCCTTCACAAGATCAGTACGTTAGGTATGTCAAGGGTGGCTCATATAATACCCCTGCAACTTCACGTGAAATACAATATGGATTATCGGGATATGGTGTTAGTTCAGCTATAAGTTCTGGAGCAAAATCGTATGATTGGTTCAAAAATCAAATTAATAGTAATCAGCCGATGATTGCACTCATTATGTGGCAAAATGGAGCTAACATCGGACACTTTCTAGTACTTGATGGATTTTATAAAGGGACAAATGGAACAGATTATATAACGTACATGGACCCTTGGTATGGTGATCATTATAATCATAATTTCAGTACGTTCCATAACAATAATAATTTTTGGTGGAGTGAAACTGTTTATAATATCCATGCAAACTAATAATATTAAAAGCGGAGGTTCATAAATGGGAAAACTACTTAAGCTTGTGATACCGTGCATGTGTTTAATGACCGTTATTATTTTCGCTAGTAAAATTAGTTATGCATCAAAAAATAAAAGTGAATCAGTACAATCGATCGCATTAAAAGATTATCAATATAGTAAGGGAAGTTCTTCTGAAAATTTAAGTTTTGAAAAAATAACAACATCTCCATTTTCGTTACCAATCTATGAAACAATTCCAGCACAGCAAATTTTAAATAGCTCTGAATTTAAGCATTTACTATTACCAACAAATGAAAAGCTATGGTTTATTATGAAGGGTGAGCAGCCAGAAGGACTGATTGTTGCGAATGATACTGAACCGATTCGAACGGGCGGAGAAAATAGAAGTAAAGATTTATATGGATTATATAAAGCAATAAAAAATAATACAAATGAAACAAAAGATATTAGTTATTTCGAATTTGAAGGGCAAGGAATATTGGTAGTAAATCAAAATAATGATCAAGAAATATACCTTAGTAAAGGTGCTGCTGCCATATTAAAACTTCCTGCTGGTCAAAAGGTATTGAGCAGTGAAGTAATACAGAAAATGAAAGAGAGAATTGTAACTAGTTTTGAAAAGTAGGAAGTGCTAATTCTTTTTTGTGTTTATACAAGGTTGAACAGGTAACAGGATTAATGGTAGCATTAGGGCTGTTTAAAAGCTAGTATTGAATATAAAAAGGTTAGAGAAGTTAATTCTCTAATCTTTTTATATTCTGCTATCTACTGTACAACCTTTTTGCATAGCTGAATTTCCTTATTAGAAAATAAGGGTGCATCTATAAAACCATAATGATAAACTAAAATACCTAATTCCACTCTAGAATTAATATGCCATTTTTCTTTAATATGATTAATTATCGTTGAAATTCTTCTAGGGGTAACATATATTTTTCTGGAAATTTCTGCATCTGTATATCCTTTTGCTACATAAATAGCCACTTCTAACTCTCTTTCGGTTAACATTCTTTTCATAAAATAAGCCCCTTCGAAATTGTTTATATAAAATCAAAAGAAACTATTAAAAGAAATAAAGATCAAAAATCATATTTATTTCTTTTAATTTCGCTATTTGCGGGCAATAAGATTCTCACCTCAAAATTTAGCTGTGGCAAAGAAATCGAACTACCTGTAAACGCCTGCTTGGAGTGGACTAATAATCAGTGGTGATGAATAAAACTCCCATTGGTTATTAGTGAACTTTATTGTAATAATTTCTCATATTGTGATACAAGTTTGTGAAAAAACTATAAATCCATATAAATAGTAATTGTAACTATACTAATTTTACATTACATTAAAAGTTGGAAAATATTCTTATACTCATAAAGTGTTACATTTGAGGGAGGAAAGATGGAATTCTACAATCTTGGTATTATTATTAAAGGACTTAGAAAGAAAAAAATATGTCACAATCTGAATTATGTCATGGAATATGTTCACAAAGCCAAATTAGTAAGATAGAAAAAGGGATTATTTATCCATCTAGCATATTGTTGTATCAACTATCTGAAAGACTTGGTATTGATCCAAATTATATATTTGCACTGACTAAAAATAAAAAAATAAAATATATTGAAAATGTAAAATGTGTAATGAGAGATTGTGTGAAACAAAAAGAATATAATGAGCTTTACGAAATAGTGAAAAAAGAGAAAAACGAAAATAATTTCCAATCAAAAGAAGATAAACAATTTCTATTATGGCATGAAGCGATTGCTATATATTATGTAAATGGAGCAACAATTAATGCTTTTGACATTTTAAATAGAGCACTAAAACAAACTTTAAGTAGTAGTAACTTTTTATCAGAAAAAGAAATAAGCATAATGAATTCAATTGCTATAATACATGCAGAAAATGAAGAGTATGAGAAAAGCATAAATATATTAAAACAAAGTTTAATTAATTTTAATAAGATAGAATTTCCTAGAGAAAAAGAAATCAAATTAAGACTCATTCATACGTTAACAAAATGTCTACACCTTGCAAATCAATATGAAGAAGCGATAAAGTATAGTGAAATAGGTATAAAATTAGCCATAAATATGAATACTTTATACTTATTAGGTGAATTATTCTTTGAAAAAGGTGCAATTTTATTAAAAGTTCAGCACTCTAATGAAGTTGGTTTAACATACATAAAAAAGGCATTATTTATATTTGAACTAACAGAAAGAAAACAATATATAAAAATGATCAAGGATAAATATATTAAAAATGAAGAATAAACAAGAAACAATCCTAACATAAGCTATTTTTAATTGGTATTTATTCCTAAAAAAGTACTGTAATACGAACTATTCCTTATTGTTGTTTATTGCTAAAATAAGTACCGTAATATTAGATAAAAATAAAGGGTGGCATTTTATGAAATCAAGAGGGATTACTCGTAAAGCAGATAGCATGGGGCGTATTGTTATTCCAATGGAAATAAGACGGAGTTTAGGAATTGTAGAAAAAGATTCTCTTGAAATGTTTATAGAAGAGGATCAGATTATTTTACGAAAATATCAATCTCCAAGAGCTTGTGCACTTACAGGTGATATTTCAGACAGCAATATTTCGTTAGCGAATGGGAAGATTATTGTAAGTCCAGAGGGGACGGAACTATTAATAAAGAAGTTACAGCAATATCTTTTAAAATAAAAGGTAAGTAAGGATTTTAAAATAGAATATTCTTGTAAAGAAAGTCCTCTATTATTTAGGGGCTTTTTTATCCCGCTATTTGCCGGGCAGTAAGACCCCCACCTAGAAATTCAGCGGAAGCAAAGAAGTTAGGCGGGGGCCCTGTTGCCCGTAAAAGCCCGATTGGTGAGGGCTGATTAAAGTTCCACTTTATTGCAGTTAGTGCAATGAAATACAAATTACCTTAAAAATAGTCTGACTATTTTTTATAAAAAAACTATTCGTTTACATTTTTTGGTTTCGTGTTATATTTTTATTGTTAATATTAGTGTATTGAAAATTCTGATTTCAATCTTAGGAAAATTCTAGGGAAAGGAATATTTGTGCTTGAATTGAAAATCCTATAAACATAGTTTGAAAGTAAAGTATGAAAATAAATCTCCATTAAATATACTAATTTAATGGAGATTTACGGGGTTAATGTAACTAAAAAGAAATTTTGTATACCCCACGTTTATTCTCTGTAATTTGGTAACTGTAATAGCTCTGACGAAAAGCAAAGGAGCAAAAAAGAAGTAGGTAGTTTATTTAATAGAAGATATGGTGTAAAAAAATAAAACAACGGAGGTTTTATAATGAATAAAGGAATACTGCAGATTACAGAAATCGAAGAAATTAGCATTCCTAATGTATTGAAGGATAAAATCAAGAATCTAATAGACCATGAATTAAAAACTCATAATCCTTATACTTGTGATCAAGAAATAGCTGCAAGCTTTTCAAGAGAGTGGCTTAATTGTTTGATTGATTATTCAAAGAAAACTTCGAATTCAGATATGAAAAAACTACTACATATGATAAAAGTAGCGAATTGTGGTGGAAACGTACCACCTACTCTTATTAAAAATATTCCATGTGATCCTATGGAAACCCTATTACCTGGGGAAAATCGCAAAGGTTTTAATTATGGTGAAGACGAAGACGATAGAATGAAAAAATATTTTTATGCAGAATGGGTCACATGGCTTTTTGCCACACTTTTTAATTATGATGCTTTAATTCACCCATCCGAACATGCAGGGAAAAATAGATTTCACCTCATTTCCCCTTTGAACAACGATGAAGTTTTGCGAAATGTCGGTGCAAGCACCGGTGGCGGGAACTTTTATCAACATAACGATGCCACAGTGTATACAGATATGAAAGACCAATCAGATATTGAAGCAAGATTGAAAACATTCAATACGAATTTAGAAATTGTATCAAATAGACTTAATAAATCCGTGGAACGAATAGTGTCTGAAATTACTTGTGGAAAATTTACTAGAGTTGATGCTCTTTTATTAAAAGGAGTGTTAAATTTAAAAACTCAAACTCATATTGGAACGCCAAAATTACTTCAAAAGCATCTTGAAGAAAATCACTTCAGTAAAGATGATATATTGGCGATAAGTAAAATGCCTATTGCTCATATCGCAGGAATGGCGGATGGTGAAATATCGGGATTTGTAGGGGAAATAAACCAAATCATATTTTTAGATGATAATGGTGATATTATTGCAACTTGTTTGAATGGAGCAGAAAATAGATTGATTTATGTGGGAGAAAGTGAAGAAGAAAAATTGGAATTTGACATGTTTTTAGAACTCTTACGAACAACGCCCACTTATAAGGTTCCACTTACATCTGAAGATTTATTAATTATCCCAAATTCATACTATGGTAAACAAACAAATGTAACTCATGGTAGGGAAAGGTTATCTGAGGAAGAATATAAAATCCCGATTGGAGATAATAAGTACGGAAGAAGAATTGTTTGCAGGCAGTACGTTTCCAGCCGATTACGTGATCAGAAAGAAAGTTACTTTACAGATATCATTAACTAGTTTAAAGAGAGGAGGGGCGACGGGGAGGTTTGGGTTATAATAGCTCAAGCCTGCCCCTATTATTTGTATGGATTTTACTATTGAATTACTCATACTACTATTTTTAGTAGCTGTATTAGCAGGATGGATAGATACAATTGCTGGGGGCGGTGGTATGATAACTATCCCGATAATGTTATTAGTAGGTATGTCTCCTTCTGTAGCGATAGCAACTAATAAACTACAAGGGAGTAGCGGAACCCTCATGGCAACAATGATTTTTATTAAGAAGAAAGAAATTAATCTCAAAGATATGCGTTTGTCCATCTTAATGACCTTTTTGGGATCCGTTTTCGGTGGATGGCTTGTTTTACAGATACGGGCAGAATATCTAATCATGATATTACCTTTTTTACTTATTATTATTGGTCTTTATTTTCTATTATCTCCAAATATAGCAAACGAAGATCGACCGAGAAAAATAAGTATGTTGTTGTTTGCGTTAACAGTGGCTCCATTCCTTGGATTTTATGATGGTTTCTTCGGCCCAGGAACAGGTAGTTTAATTGCTTTAGCGTTCATTCTTTTATGTGGATATAGTGCTACAAGAGCAACTGCAAATGCTAAGATCTTGAATTTTACAAGTAATTTCGCTGCTTTGTTGTATTTTATTATTTTCGGCCAAATCGATTGGGCAATTGGGTTGATTATGATGCTTGGTCAAATTATAGGATCATATATTGGAGCGAAGATGGTGCTTACAAAAGGGACGTCATTAATACGACCAATAGTGGTTATTGTTTGCTTTGTCATGGCAATTAAAATTTTTTTACAAAATATAAACTAATATATTATTTGTATAGGGGCTAGATTGTTTTTATGCTCTTGTTGCATTATTACGCTATTTAAGTCGAGTTCAAAATTACACAATTTGACTAGTGTAATTTATTGCGTTATGCTTTTTTTATTATAAAAGAAAGGCTTGAAGATAATGATTCGTCGTTTGAGAAAGCTAAAAAATGTAGCAGTCGTAGTAAGCTTCTAAGTAAATAACAAAATATATAATACTTAGAAGCGAGGAATAAAGTTATGAAGGATCCATTATTTAATCATTGGTCAGAAACAAAATATATAAAAGATATAGTAACAAATCCACTCATTGAAGTAGGAGAGTACTCCTATTATTCAGGATATTATGGTCATCAAAATTTTGAAGATGGTTGTGTAAGGTATTTGTGGGGGGATGCTAAGTCACAAGCACTGTTTAATCCAATTGAACAGATGGGATGGCATCTTGATAAACTCATTATTGGGAATTATGTTTGCATTGCAAGTGGAGTAGTCATTTTAATGGGTGGTAACCATAATCATCACTCAGAATGGATTACAGTATATCCATTCGCTGAGCAAATTGAACAATCATATGAAACTAAGGGCGATACAGTCATTAAAAGTGATGCTTGGATTGGAATGAATGCTATAATAATGCCTGGTGTTACTATTGGTGAAGGTGCAATTGTTGCTGCAGGATCTGTCGTAAGTAAAGATGTTCCACCGTATACAATAGTTGGTGGAAATCCTGCTAAGGAAATAAAGAAACGATTCACTGATACAGAAATAAACATGTTAATGGAAATGCGTTGGTTTGATTGGGATAGGAAATTGATCGAGAAGGCAATTCTGCTGTTATCTAGTCCATCCATCGAACCATTATTTGCTTTTTATAAAAATGAAGTAAAAAATAAATAAATCAGTTAGAAAAACTACATTCAGTATAGGGTGTAGTTTCTTTATTACAAAAAACTAATAGTTTAGACTAAAGAAAATTTATCTCTAATATAAGTCTAGCAAATAGCTGAATTGAATAATTAAAATCCTTGATAGCTAATAAACGAATGCTTTGTTACCAGTGTGTCTCGATATTTAATTGGGACACACTGGTTTTATCCCGCTATTTGCCGGGCAGTAAGACCTCCACCTCAAATTTCAGCGAAAGCGAAGAAGTTAGGTGGGGGTCTTACTGCCCGTAAAAGCCCGATTGGTAAGGGCTAATAATTAGTGGGGGATGAACAAAACCCCCACTGATTAAAGTTTCACTTTATTTTTTGTAAATGTGGAACAAATGTATTATTTAGATTGTCTATTAATTGTAATCCTAAAAAATATGAAAGTGCGAATCATTTTAAAAAATATAAGGGGATTAAAAATAAGGATATGCGTGGGAATACAAAGTATCAGGGCACCTAAAAGTGTCAGATGAGATGGTCTATATGAAAGCAATCCTAACGTCTAATATGTATATACAATTTGAGAACACTGTCTATTTTTTTTGAGATTATGTTAGAATAACTCTTTTTTGAGTACAAAGATATTGGAGGTAACAGAAGTGAAAGGTATGTTTTGCAAGAGATTTATTGCAATAGTAACAGTGCTTACACTATTTTTTAGCATGTTCGTTACATTTGGAAGAGCAGCAGCGGAAACAGTTTCTGCTATAGACGTTGAAGCAGGATCAGCAATTTTAATAGAAGCAAATTCCGGAAAAATTTTATATCAAAAAAATGCAGATGAATCATTGGCAATTGCTAGTATGACAAAAATGATGAGCGAATACTTAGTTCATGAAGCGGTAGATAAAGGAAAACTTAAATGGGATCAAAAAGTTAAAATCTCTGAATATGCACATAAGATTTCGCAAGATCGTTCATTATCAAACGTTCCATTAGAAAATGGTGGCTCTTATACGGTAAAAGAGTTATATGAGGCAATGGCAATTTATTCTGCAAATGGTGCAACAATTGCTTTAGTTGAAGAGATTGCTGGTAAAGAGGGCAATTTTGTAAAAATGATGAACGATAAGTCGAAAGAGTTTGGAATGAAAGATTATAAATTTGTAAACTCTACAGGCTTAACAAATCAAGATTTAAAAGGATATCACCTAGAAGGGACAACTCTAGACGAAAAAAATAAAATGTCTGCAAGGGATTGTGCAATTTTAGCACAACGTCTTATTCAAGATTTTCCCCAAATATTGAATACAGCAAAAATTCCTAAAAAAACATTCCAAGAGGGTGGTAAATATCCAATTGATATGGCGAACTTTAACTGGATGTTAAAAGGTTTAATTAAGCAATATGAAGGTGTAGATGGTTTGAAAACAGGAACGACTCCAGAAGCGGGAGATTGTTTCACTGGTACAGTAGAAAGAAATGGTATGCGCCTAATTTCTGTAGTGATAAAAGCAAAATCTCATACGGCCCGTTTTGATGAAACAAAGAAATTATACGATTATGGATTTGCGAATTTTGAAGTGAAGAATGTCTACGGAAAAGATTCAGTAGTAAAAGGACATGAAACGGTACGAGTAGCGAATGCAAAAGAGAAAGATGTAGTAGTTCAAACGAAGCAAGCTGTTTCACTTCCAATGCCGAAGGGCAACAAAGACGGTTATAAAAAAGAATTTAAAGTATCAAATAAAGAACCAGAAGCGCCTATTAAAAAAGGTGTAACAATTAGTAAAATAATTATCTCGCCTAAAGATAATACCGATCCTGGGTTCTTATCAGGTAATTCATTACAAATAGACCTTGTAACAAAATCTGATGTGGAACAAGCAAATTGGTTTACACGTTTTATACGTAAAACTGGATCTTTTTTTAGTGATATGTGGGATAGTGCGATTGATATAGTAAAAAGCTAATTTTATAGGATACAACTAAATATTAGTTTGAAACAAAAGGTTTCAAAGTATTATAGATTCTTATGTAAATAGTTTGGAATGAAAGATTGTATTACTTTTCAAATTTGGTCCTTCGGAACTTTTGGTATTTCTATCAAGCTAAAATGAATTTGTATCCATATACTCCAAAAACGCTATTCTTTTTGTAGAAATATACAGAAGGGATGGCGTTTATTATGAATCTTTCGATTTAAAGGATTCTGGTGCAAGGTTAGTTTAATAAAGTTACATGATGAAAAACCACCCATTAAAGTTTCACTTTATAAAAATTTAATAAAATCTTTTCTTTGTATTAAATATTTTGTTTTAAATTATGTATATAAAGAAATGGAGGTCAAATTAACTTTGTACTGCTTATATTAGGAATTTAAAGAAACGATATGTACAATTCTCCCACTACATTCGCATAGTGGCCTTTATGAAAAGCAAAATCTACAATTTACAAGGAGAACATTTTATGAGTAAGAGAATAAAAGAATTAGATTCCATACGAGGGTTAGCGGCACTTACTGTGGTATTTGGACATTTTTGTTTAATGCTACCATCGTTGCCTAATTCTATTAAATTTTCCCCGCTTAGGTTTTTATGGGCGGGTGGGGAAGCTGTTATCGTTTTTTATGTATTAAGTGGTTTTGTGTTATCGATGGCACTTTATCATTCAAAAACAAATTATTGGGGATATTTAATTAAGAGATTTGTAAGAATCTATATTCCTTATTATTTTTGGATAATTGTTACCTTTGTTTTATTTATTTTATTTTCGTCGTATGAAGTGGTAGGGCTACGGGATTGGTTCTATGATAGGTGGCAAGGGTCTATAACAAAATTAGATATTCTAAACCACTTTGTGCTTCTTAATAACTTTTTTACGGAAAATTATAATCCAGTTATTTGGTCATTGGCTCAAGAAATGCGTATATCTATTGTATTTCCTTTGTTATTTCTTCTTTTTTATAAACTGAATTGGAAGAAAACGATACTATTTGCTTTGTGCTTTTCTTTAATTAGTGTTTTTCTTAATATGTTGCATATTGGGAAAGCTGAAGGATTTTATAATGGTTATGCTGATACACTGCATTTTACATCTATGTTTATTGTTGGAATGTTACTTTTTAAGTATAAGGAAAAACTTATCTACTCATATAGGAATATGAAAAAAATTAAAAAAGGATTTCTTATTGCATTAGGGATTATTCTGTATTTATATTCCATTTTAATTTATGGTTTTTCCCGTAATGATACTACTTTCTTATTAAAAGATTGGGGTGTCGTAATGGGGGTTAGTATATTTATTATAATGGCTATGAGTAACCTAAAAGTAAAAGCATTTTTAAATAAGAGTGTATTTGTATATTTAGGAGAAATTTCATACAGTATCTATTTGTGTCATTTTCCAATCATGATGGTACTATTTAAACTTTTGTATACAAAGATACCTATCTTTTTCCTTCTTACTTTATGCATTGCAATGACACTACTTTTTTCTATAGTTTCGTATCATTTAATCGAAAAGAAATGTATCAACTGGGCAAAACAAAGAACAAACAATTTTTTGAAAAAAGTATAATTCCTAGAGAGATTTTATTTCTTTAGTAAATATACGAATATGACCGATTCCTAAGTATACTTAGGAATCGGTCAATTTTGGATTCTAAATGTAAATATAATAAAGTGGAATATAATTGAAATTGAAAACCACTTAGAAATAACAATTACGGTGTGAGCTATTGTATAGTATAGATATGTTTAAAAATAAAGGGGGAATACATATGTGGAAGCGATTTTTAGCAATTGGTGATAGTTTTACAGAGGGGATAGGGGATGAAGTTGAGGGAATTGCATTAAAAAGCTGGGTAGATCATTTTGTTCAACTGTGTGAAAACGATATAGAATATGCCAATTTTGCAAAGCGTGGGTTAGTAACTAAAGAAATTCGCTCGCAGCAATTGGAAAAGGCGTTAACTTTTAATCCAGATTTGGTTAGTCTCATTGCAGGGGCAAACGATGTTTTAAAAGGACGTTGGAATCATGATGCATATAAGAACGATATGGAATTTATGATAGATTCATTAAGTAAAGCAGGTGCTGATATTATTATAGCAAACCTTCCAGATTTTACAGTTAGGCTTCCTTTTGCTTCTGAAAAAAAACAAGTAATAAAAGAACAATTATTAGAGGCAAATGAAGTTATACATTCACTGAGCAGAGAGTATAAGCTTCATCATGTTGATTTTTGGAATCATCATTTAGTTAATGACAATATGCTTTGGTCTAAGGATTTAATTCATCCAAACTCAAAAGGATATGTAAAAGTTGCTGAATTAATTTTTAGTAGTTTGCCTGTACAGAAGACAAAATAATAGTTTGCAATGTAACGAATATGATATTAAGTGTATGAAGCTATGTTTTTTAGTAAATGGAAAGAACTAAACATTTAGCAAACAAAGCATTTCTACAATATATTTCTACAGTAGTGCACAAATGCAGAATCACAAAGAAAGATCACTTATGGAAATAGGTGGTCTTTAAATGTTTTTATAACTAAATTAGTATATACTGTATTACTAACAATTTCGTACTACATAAAAATTAAGTTCTCTTATAGAAAAACGGATTTTATATTATCTTAAAATATAATAACATGTTCAAATCATATTTTGGGTATGCATCCTAATTGTGAATGATGTGTAATTTTTTTGAAGTATAAATATCCAATAAATAAAATAGGTAGTAGGTGCAGAAGTATTAATACTATATTATTCAATTCTTGTTATGAGTACATTAGTGATTGGTAGTATTATATTTTTATTATCAACTTTAGTTATTGGAATTAATTTGCATAGAAAATATGTAGGATAAGAAAAAATAAATATACTTTATTGTATATTTATTTTTTTGTTTAGTAGGATTTATAGTCTCTTTAAACTATTATGTTAATAAAATTAAAAAACTATATTCTTAATATCCCTATGGTTAAAGCTATCTATAAAATGAAAATATAACTAAATAATAGTTTTGTTATGATTTGTGGACTTGGTTTTTTATCCGAATTTTCTGATTCAAATATTTCAACTTTATGAATATAGTAGGTGAAATATTTGTGTGATAGTATTTGAGATAGAAAAAAGCCAACTTTAAAAAGGATGTGAATTGAATGTGCAAACGACTGTAAAGGGTTATATTAAGGCAACGTTTAGCTGTTATTAGTGTAAGGAAAAGATATATTTTGTAACAGTTGATATAAAAATGAAGAAATAGGTACGCCTTCTTTTATCTGACTATTTTAAAGATATAAAAAATAATACTAGTTTGAGTTTTGACGAAGTTAAATTCTAGGTGAGATGTCAATAATGATTAATTAAGTTTAATAAAGAGGTACCTTATACGCAAAAGCGTTTATATTAGTAACCTAAGGAGCTTGCTTTTATGAAAACTACTGATTCAAAAGGCCTATTAGGAAATAGGGTTTATTTACAAGTTTTCTCTGCCTATTCATTGCTTATGCTTGGTGTTTTTATTGATATGTTAGCGATTATGACTATAGTTGGGTTTGAATGGGAAGTAGATCCTACTATGATTGGATTGATTCCTGTTGCATATGCACTTCCTGGAATTATTTTTGGCTCATGGGCAGGTGTTATTGCAGATCGTTTTAGAAAAATTCCAATTATGATGTTCTGTAATCTAATGGTTGGTCTAATAACAATTGCTCTTTTATTTGTACAAGATATCCACTGGCTCTTAGTGGCATTAATGATTCGTTCCATTTTTATTGTTTTCTATTATCCTGCACAGCAAACACTAACAAGACAGATTGTATCCCCGGACTTGCTTACTAAAGCAGTAAGTATCAACGGAATAGTAGAGCAGGGTACAAAGATAGTAGGCCCACTTATAGGGGGCATGTTGTTGAGCTGGTTTCAACCAGAGTTCTGCCTCATTATAAGAGCTATAAGTTGTTTATTAGCTACTTTAGTTTTGATACCCACAATAAAATTTAAAGAAACTATATCGAAAGAATTTGTTGAAAAGCAAAAACAAAGTACTTGGACTGCTTGGGTACAAGGGTGGGGTTATGTGTTATCTAATCGGATAATATTATCAACCATGATTTTCGTTACAATAGCCATGGCGGTATTACAATTAGTAGACTCACAATTCCCAACTTTATTTAAGAGCTTATTCCCACATGATAAAAGTAAAATGGGATATATCATTTCTATTATTGGTCTTGGCGGAATACTTGGTGCATTACTAACTCAGAAATTAAAACAATTTCAATATGGCTGGGTAGTATGTGGAGGTATGGTTTTAATGGGAATTGGTTTTGGGGGGATTGGTTTGATAACGCCCGGTACGGTCTTCGTTTTAGCCTATTTAATTAGTTTTATCGCTGGTATCGGAAGTGGGCTGATGCTTGTATCTAATCAAGTCATTTTACAAATAGAATCGGATCAAGATCAAGTAGGAAGAGTATTTGGTATACAAAGCAGTTTAACAAACGCAGTTCTAATTATTTCTCCTGCTATGAGTGGTCCATTAGTGCATTTGTTTGGAGTAACTCAACTCTATGTTTATGGAGGGATTGGGCTTGTTATTATTGGAGTAATTGGAGTTTCACTGCAGAAATATTTATGGGCTAAACATAAACACGAACCTATAAGAGCAAATAATTTTTGAAGGGAAGATTTTTATGACCAATGAGGAATGTTATCCATTAAGCCATCCGCAGCGAAGAATATGGTATACAGAAGTTATTCATTCTGATAAAGGAATATGTAATTTAAGATTTTTATTTAAACTTCATCGAAAAATGAACTATTCAAAATTAAACCAAGTTGTGAATCGCGTTATCAGTGAAAATGACGGTCTGTGCATTAGGTTAAAAGAAAATGGGCATCAAGAACCTAAACAATATTTTATTAAACATGAAGAACAAGAATTTGAGTTTTTTGATTTCAGTAATGTGGAGAATACAAATTTGCTTGAGGCATGGATTGAGCAGAAAACAAAAGAAACGTTTACATTATTTAATTCGAATTTATACTATTTCGCTTTAATAAAATTAAACGATAATGAATGTGCGGTCTTTGGAAATGTTCATCATATTATTATGGATGGTTTATCAATTCAAATATTTACTGAGCAGATTGCAAAATATTATTATGACATGCATAACGAGAATGAGGAAGGCGAAATTAAAAATTCATATGTTCAATTTCTGACTAATGAACAAACATACTTGAATAGTAGTCGTTTTCAAAAAGATCAAAAATTCTGGTTAGAGGAATTTAAAACACTGCCATCTGTGACCGGGTTGAAGCCTTATAATACGTACCAAGTTAGTACCAAAGCATCACGTGAGACGTTTATATTAACGGAACATTTGAAGAGAAAGATAGAAAAATTTTCTGAAGATTACAAAATTAGTTTATATACTCTTTTTGTTGCTGCTTTCTCGTTGTCCATGTATCGGTGGACCTCATCCCTTGATATTGGTTTAGGAATGGCTTACGGCAACCGTATGACTAAAATGGAACGAAAATTGATTGGAATGATGGTGAGTACAGTTCCTTTAAGAATGGATATTGATCCAGAAGAAGAAGTACTTTCATTTATTAGTAGGGTGTCCAGAAAACAAAGTAAATCATTAAGACACCAGAAATATCCATTTGATTTGTTATTAAAGCAGATTAATAAAGAGAGTAACAGTAATGTGAGACTTTTCGGAACTACGATTGATTATAGGAATCGTGATGAAAGTGGTGACTCACTATGGATTCCAAACCGTGAAGAAGTACAAGATTTTGCAGTGCATATTGAAAATCTAATTGATATAGACTCTTTACATGTACATATTGATTATCGTGAGGAGCTATTTTCTAAGGAAGAGATAGAACGATTCTTTAACGTTATGCTAGTGATACTGGAAAATATTTTTGAAAACCCAAAGCAGAAGGTGGCTGAAATAGAAATCATTTCTGAGGAAGATAAAAGAAAAAGTTTAGTTGAGTTCAACAATCCTAAACTGGATGTCCCGCCTCAAGTAACTATTCATGAAATGTTCGAACGGCAAGCGATGATTTATCCAAATGCTATTGCAGTTACGTATGAAAAAGAAAAAATTACTTATAAGGAGCTTAATGAACGTGCAAACCAGTTAGCTCATTATCTGCAGAAAAAAGGAGTAGGACCTGATACTTTAGTTGGACTGTGCGTTGAACGTTCCCACGAGATGATTGTAGGTATTTTAGGGATTTTGAAGGCTGGTGGGGCTTATGTCCCACTTGATCCAACATATCCAGAGCAACGACTTCAATATATTTTAGAAGATGCTAGCATTCAGTTATTCGTAACGCAAGAAAGTTTAAAAGAATTGAACTGGTTACCAGAAAATGTTGAGTCGATTTGCCTGGATCGTGATCAAGATGAGATTGGGAAAGAAAGTAAGACTTTGCCGGTTTCTAGTGTCGGTCCCCAAAATCTGGCATATGTAATCTATACTTCGGGATCAACGGGAAATCCAAAGGGCGTTATGATAGAGCATCACAATGTCATTCGGTTATTTAAATCGACGGATTGTTGGTATCAGTTTAATGAAAAAGATACTTGGACGCTTTTTCATTCGTATGCATTTGATTTCTCAGTATGGGAAATTTGGGGAGCATTATTATATGGTGGAAAATTAGTTGTTGTTCCGTACTGGATTAGTCGATCACCTAAGGATTTTTATCAATTATTGGTGGAGGAAGAAGTCACAGTTCTAAATCAGACACCTTCCGCATTTCGACAATTAATACAAGTGTGTGAACAAGAAGATAAGAATAAAAATTTGCAGCTGCGTTATGTCATATTTGGCGGAGAAGCGTTAGAACCTACTAGCTTGTTACCGTGGTTTCAAAGGTATGGGGAGAAAAACCCACAGTTAATTAATATGTATGGAATTACAGAAACTACAGTTCATGTTACATATTATCCAATTACTTTAGATGATGTGCAGCAGGCTTCAAGAAGTAATATTGGAAAGCGGATTCCCGATTTAGAAGTGTATATACTAGACGCTTATCAACAACCTGTTCCTATAGGTGTTGATGGTGAACTTTATATTGGCGGGGCAGGGCTTGCACGTGGGTATTTAAATAGACCTGAATTAACAGCAGAGCGTTTTATATCTCATCCATTTAGTAGTGATCTGAAAGCAAGATTATACCGGACAGGAGACTTAGCGAGGTATTTGCCAGATGGGAATCTAGATTATCGTGGAAGAATTGATCATCAGGTTAAAATACGTGGTTTCCGAATTGAGATTGGGGAAATTGAGTCTACTTTACATACATATGCATATGTAAAAGAGGTAGTTGTAATTGTAAGAGAAGATCAGCCAGGCGATAAACGATTAGTAGCATATGTTGTAGGAGATGGAAATGTAGATGCGTGGAGAGAGTATCTTAAAGCGAAACTACCAAGTTATATGGTTCCTTCGGGATTTGTGGCGATGGAAGCTATTCCACTTACAGCTAACGGTAAAGTTGATCGTGAGGCCTTACCTATGCCGGAGGAAACGCAGATTAATAGTGAATGTGTTGGCCCTCGGAATAGTAACGAACAGATACTAACTACCATTTGGAAGAGAGTATTAGGTGTTAAAAAGGTGGGAATCTATGATAATTTCTTTGAAATTGGTGGCGACTCGATTCTCAGTATTCAAATCATATCTCAAGCAAGTCAAGTGGGGTTAAAACTTACTCCAAAGCAAATGTTTGAATGCCCAACTATCGCTGAGCTGGCACAAGTGGCTATAGAAACGCAGGGAGTACAAGCGGAGCAGGGAATTGTGATAGGTGATGTGCCTCTTACTCCAATTCAGTGCTGGTTCTTCGAGCAAGAACATCCACATACAGAGCATTGGAATCAATCAATGCTTTTAAGAGTAAAAGAAAGATTGGATGTGAAATTACTAGAGGGAGCGATATTAAATTTACTGAAACATCATGATGCTTTACGTTTCCGGTACGAACAGTTACCAAACGGAACGTGGAGGCAGAGAAATGAAGGGACTGATGAGCTGTCAGTACTCCATGTTGTAAAACGGAATCAAGTTAATGAAAAAGAGTGGAATAAAATAATACAAGAAGAGATGAATATTCATCAAGCTAGTTTCAATTTAATTACTGGTCCGTTAATGAAAGTAGTGTACTTTGAAGATAACTTGACTGAAAATGATCGAATATTCTGGGTGATACATCATTTAGTAGTAGATGGAGTGTCATGGAGGATTCTATTGGAAGATTTACAGGTGGTATATAACCAGATGAAACAAGGTCAAGAAATTCGCTTACCTGCGAAAAGTACATCTTTTAAAGAATGGTCTGAACGACTTCAGACATACAGTGATTCGGGTATTTCAAAAGAAGTAAAGGATTATTGGAATGAACAAGTAGAAAAAGAAACGATGAAAATTCCAATGGACTATCCAATACAAGAAACGACAGAAGAATCGATTGATCAAGTGACGAGGACTTTAGGAATAGAAGAAACACAAGCATTGTTTCACGAAGTTCTAGTCACTCATAAGACAAGGATTGATGAGGTACTATTAACGGCATTAGGACAAGCTATCGTCGATTGTACAAATCAGCAAACCGTTTCTATTCATCTAGAAGGACACGGGAGAGAAGAGATGATTGAAGGTATTGATTTATCAAGGACAGTGGGCTGGTTCACGAGTATTTATCCCGTTCATCTCAATTTTCAAGGAACTCAGACACCTATTGAAGGGTTAAAGGCAGTCAAAGAGCAATTGCGTCGAATCCCAAATCGCGGAGTTGACTATGGTATTTTACGTTACTTGAATAAAGGATTACTTCCGTTTTATCAGCAAAAGCCTTCAATAAGCTTTAACTATTTGGGCCAATTTGATCAGGTGTTTTCAAGGGACTCTTTGTTTATGCAAGAGACAGGATTTACATTTTTAGATCATGCTCCAGATTCCAAACCATCTCATCTAATTGATGTTATCGGAATGGTGAAAGATGAAAAGTTACATTTTATTTGGATGTATAGTAGGGAACAGTTTTCTAAATTAAAAATTCAAGTGATAGCAGATGGTATGTTGAGGCATCTTCGTCAACTTATAAATAAACCAACAACAGAGTCTGCTTTTACGGTATCAGATTTTGCTGATGCAGAGGATCTTACGGAAGAAAGCTTGAGCAAAGTATTACTTAAATTAACAAAGAAGAGGGTGTAAAAATGGGAGACGTTATTGATATATATGGTTTATCACCTTTGCAAAAAGGAATACTGTTTCATACTTTATACGATCAAGATGATGAACATTCTTTTTCCTATATTGTACAAGTAGGTTTCTTGCTCGGGGGGCAATTGGATGTTGATACTTTTGAAAAGGCTTGGGAATATGTTATTAATCGACATGAGGTTTTACGTTCAGTATTTGTATGGGAGGAAGTAGAAAAGCCACTACAAGCGGTTTACCAACGTCTTCCTTTTACTATTCATCAAGAGGATTGGAGCACCTATCCACATGAGGAAAGGGTGAAGAAATTACAACAGTTTTTGAATGTAGATCGTAGAAAAGGATTTTTATTGGATGAAGCACCATTGATGAGAGTCACTGCGATTAAAGAAGCAAAAGAGGAAACGAGAATTATTTGGACACATCATCATATTTTGCTAGATGGATGGAGTGTGTCATTGGTCTTTAGTGAAGTGATGGAAGTTTATCTCAAGATGATAAAGGGAGAATTATTGACTCTTCCTAAATCTCTTCCTTATAAAAAATATATCCAGTGGATAAATAAACAAGATCAAAGTCAAGCAGAGGAATTTTGGAAAGAAGAATTAAAAGGGTTCTATGCACCTACGCCATTAGCAATGGAAAGAAAGGATCAAGGACAAGAGAAGGGCTATGGAGAGTGTGTTTATCAAGTATCTGAGAAACTTACTGAGAAGTTACAAGAGTGGGTACGAAATAGTCGATTAACGTTGAATACGTTAGTACAAGGTGCATGGGCTTATTTGATGAGTAGGTATAGCGGTGACAGTGACGTCGTATTTGGCGTAACTAGCGCTGGACGTCCTACTGATTTAATGGGAGCAGAGAATATGGTGGGGCTATTTATTAACACATTACCTACCAGAATTCGATTAACGGATAATACATCAGTAGTAGATTGGCTTCGTAAAATACAAATGAAAGAAATGGAACGAAGACAGTATGAGTATAATTCGTTGATAGATATTCAAGGTTGGAGTGAGGTTCCGCGAAATAGCTCCTTATTTCATACCTTGTATGTGTTTGAAAATTATCCAATTCAAGGTGAGAGAAATGATGATTTAAGATTACTAGATGTTACAAGCACGGAACAAACAAATTATCCTTTAACACTCATTGTAATGCCCGGTAAGAAAATTACTTTAAAGTTGATGTATGATCGAAGCTATTTTAATGAAGAAACAATAAATCTGATTCAGAATCACTTATTGCAAATATTAATTCAGATGACGAAGAGCCTAGATTCAAAACTATTTGAAATTACTCATTTAACAGAAGAAGAACAGATACAGTTACTAGAGGAATGGAATCATACTCAATTTAATTATTCGGCTGAAGGCATGATTCATACGATGTTTGAGGAGCAAGTTAAAAAAACACCGGAAGCAATCGCGGCTAGTTACGAAAATGAACAAATTACCTATAAAGAGTTGGAGAAGCGTGCAAATCAGCTAGCTCATTATCTACAAAAGCATGGTGTAGGCCCAGAGTCTCTAGTTGGGGTATATATGGAACGTTCATTACAAATGATGATAGCGTTATTAGGGATTCTAAAATCAGGAGCAGCGTATGTTCCACTTGACCCTACTTATCCAGAGAGTCGGCTTCGATATATATTAGAGGATGCTGGAATCGAAGTGCTAGTGACGGAAGAGAATTCTAAAAATTTGTTTGTATCAGAAAATATTAAAACGATTTGTATGAATAAAGATTACACTGCAATTGAAAAAGAAAAATCAACCCCATGTATAAGTGGTGTAACAGGAGAAAGTTTAGCGTATGTTATGTATACTTCAGGATCTACAGGGAATCCAAAGGGAGTAATGATTGAGCATCATTCAGTAATCAATTATCTAGAATGGATGCAACATAAATATCCACTTTCTAAAAAGGATGTGATCTTGCAGAAAACGCCATTCTCATTTGATGTCTCTGTTTGGGAATTGTTTTGGGGCATTCACGTTGGTGCAAGTGTATCTTTCTTACCTCCAGGTGGAGAAAAAGATCCTTCTATTATAGCTGAAGTGATTAAAAAACATCAGGTTACTATAGTTCAATTTGTACCTTCGATGTTATCTGTTTTCTTAGATTACTTCAATCGTATTGAATTGAACATGAATTGTTCGTCCGTACGCCATGTATTTTCTGGTGGGGAAGAACTAAGCTCAGGGTTAGTTAGACGATTTCAGCAGAAATGGAATTATAGTGAACAAGTGCAATTAACCAACTTTTATGGACCAACTGAAGCCACTATTTATGTGAATGCATTTGATATTCAGCCTAATCAAGAATTTGTTTCTATTGGGCAGCCAATACAGAACACGCAATTATATGTATTAGACCAAAATCAACGCCTGCAATCAATAGGAATTGAGGGTGAACTATATATTGGTGGTGCTGGTTTAGCACGTGGATACTTAAATCGTCCGAATCTTACTGCTGAAAAATTCGTTTCGCATCCATTCCGATTGGGGGAACGACTATATCGAACAGGAGATTCAGTAAGATATCTAACTGATGGAAATATAGAATTTATAGGTCGAATGGATCATCAAGTTAAAATGCGTGGTTTTAGGATTGAATTAGGAGAAATTGAAGCGACTTTAGAAAAATGTTCGTTTATTAAAGAGGCTGTCGTATTAGTTAGAGAAGATCGTCCAGGTGATCAACGATTGGTTGCATATGTAATAAGCGATGGAAATACCCAAGAGTGGAGAGAGTATTTACAAAACCAATTACCGAATCATATGATTCCAGCGCACTTTGTAGAGTTAGAACACTTCCCGCTTACTCCGAATGGGAAAATTGATCGAAAGGCCTTGCCAGAACCTGATGAGCAAGCTATTGGAGATTTAAATGTTCTACCTCGGACGCCATCGGAAGAGCTTATTGCCTCGGTTTGGGGTCAAGTGTTAGGGACAGAAAATATTGGTATTCAAGATTCCTTTTTTGAACGGGGTGGGCACTCACTACTTGCTACTCAAATCGTCTCTCGATTGCAAGAATTGTTCCAAATCAAAATCCCATTACGTGAACTTTTCAAGCACGATACAGTGGAAGCGTTGGCGAAACGAGTAGATCAGTTACGAAAAGAAGATAAAAAACGAGAGGTTGCCCCCCTTGTACCTATGAAACGAGAAGAAGCTATTCCACTTTCCTATGCGCAGAAACGTCTATGGTTTATTGATCAATTAATGCCAAATAGTGCTATGTACAATATTCATGCAGCGTGTCGCTTAACAGGTAAATGGTCAATTGAAGCATTGGAGGCCGGATGGAATCAATTGTTGGAGCGTCATGAATCATTACGGACGATAATTCTAGAACAGGAGGGTGAACCGTTTCAACAGGTTCAATCTCATGTATTCAGGCATATCCCTCAAACGAATCTAACAGATCTCTCTTTGGAAGATAGGGAAAGAGAAATGAAACGGCTCATTCAAAATGAAGCGGAGGAACCATTTCATTTTGGACAAGGTCCTCTGATTCGAACACGAATATTGAAAGTGGATAGGGAAGAATGGGTTCTCATTTGTACGATGCATCATATTATTTCAGATGGATGGTCAATGGGAATCTTACTTGAAGAATGGATGGCTTTTTATGAAGGAGCACTAAACGGCAAACCGGCGGAATTGAAGGAGTTATCTATCCAATATGCAGACTTTGTCATGTGGCAGAAGGAATGGCAAAAAGAAGAGAATTTGAATCAGCACCTTCAATATTGGAAGGAAGAATTGTCTGGGGAGCTACCGGTTTTACAATTACCGATGGATCGTCCTCGACCTGCGGTTCAAACCCACCGTGGTGCAAATCAGTCCTTAATGGTGGCGAATTCCCTACAGGAAAAACTCAAAGATTTAAGTCTGCAAGAAGGATGCACTTTATTTATGACATTGATGGCAGCGTATCAAAGCTTCCTTTCTCGTTATACAGGACAGGACGACATCTTGGTTGGAAGTCCGATCGCTAATCGAAATGTGAAAGAGATTGAGGGATTAATAGGTTTCTTTGCAAATACGTTAGTTTATCGAGCTGATTTCAGTGAAAACCCGACGTTCCAAGAACTTTTGTCGCAGGTAAGAAAAAAAGCACTAAAAGCATACGAGTATCAGGATGTTCCATTTGAGAAAGTGGTAGAATCCGTAAAGCCGGAACGGAATACAAGTCATTCACCAATATTCCAAACCATGTTTACTTTACAGAATACGAAACAAGACTTTCTTCAGCTATCTGAAAGACAAATGGAACTCATGGAAAGCCATGTTTCTGTTGCAAAATTTGATTTGAGTTTATTTGCTTCTGAGACGGAAGAAGGATTATCACTAACCTTTGAATATAATACTGATTTGTTTAATGATACAACCATTGAACGTATGGCAAGTCATTTTAAACATTGGTTAAATCAAATTGTCTCTCATCCAAAATGTGTACTATCAGAACTGAATATGTTATCGAAAGTAGAATATAAGCAACTACTAGAGGAATGGAATAAATCGCATGTTATAGATATGGAAGAAAGTACGATTCATACAATGTTTGAAGAACAGGTGAAAAAAACACCAGAAGTAATTGCAGTAGTGTGCGAAGATGAAGAACTAACATATCGAGAGTTGGACGAACGCTCGAATCAGTTGGCACATTATTTACAAAAAAATGGTGTAACATGCGAATCATTAGTTGGGATTTGCGTTACACGTTCATCCGCGATGATTGTCGGTCTCTTAGGAATTATGAAGGCAGGAGGAGCATATGTCCCAATTGATCCAGCGTATCCGGAAAGTCGACTGCAGTACATTTTAGAAGATGCTCAAATAAAGGTACTGGTGACACAGGAAAAGTTACAACAAAAAATGGTTATACCTACATTCGTCAACGTCATTTGTATTGATCATAATCGAATAGAAATAGAACAAGAAGTAACTACGGTATGTACGAGTGAAGTGACGGGCGATAACTTAGCCTATATTATCTATACTTCAGGTTCCACTGGAAATCCAAAGGGAGTAATGATTGAGCACAGGAATACAGTAACAATGATTCATTGGGCGCATCACACGTATTCCCGAAAGGAATTAGCGGGAGTATTAGCTTCAACTTCACTATCCTTTGATTTATCCGTTTTTGAAGTATTTGTTCCCTTAACGATGGGTGGTAAGGTGATTGTCGCTGAAAATGCTCTACATCTAGACAAGTTGTCTACCAAAGGTGTGACTTTGGTTAATACTGTGCCATCGGCAGCAAAGGAATTGGTTCGAGCAAAAACAATTCCTTCTTCAGTAAAGGTAATGAATTTGGCTGGAGAACCGTTACCATATCCGCTTGTTCAAGATTTATACGAGAGAAGTACGATTGAGAAGGTATACAACTTATATGGACCGTCTGAAGATACTACGTATTCCACATATATGGAATTAGAAAAGGGTGTCATGCATAGGGTACCACCAATTGGTAAACCGATCTTCAATACAGAAGTATATGTACTGAGTGCGGAACAAAAAATGGTTCCAATTGGTGTAGTCGGTGAGCTGTACATTGGTGGATCAGGGTTAGCACGTGGATATTTAAAACGCCCTGACTTAACGAAAAATCGATTTATACCGCATCCGTTTAAAGAAGGAGAGCGAGTATACCGGACTGGAGATCTAGTAAGGTATTTACCGGATGGAAATTTGGAGTATGTTGGACGAATTGATCATCAGGTGAAAATACGTGGGTTCCGGATTGAACTAGGAGAAATTGAAGCGGCATTACAAAAGCATACATTAGTTAAGGAAGCTATTGTGATGGTGCGGGAAGATTATCTTGGCGATCCACGTTTGATTGCTTATGTTGTAGGAGACGGGGATGCTCAAAAGTGGCGTAATTATCTCAAGGACCAACTACCAAATTATATGATTCCAGCCTATTTTGTCGAATTAAATGCATTTCCACTCACCCCTAATGGGAAAATTGATAGGAAGACTTTACCAGCACCAGAGAAACAGGAGATAGCAAGTGGTTATATTGCTCCTCGTACGTCTACGGAAAAAACAATCGTTTCGATATGGCATGAAGTTTTAAGTATGGAAAACATCGGAATTCAGGATTCGTTTTTTGAAATTGGTGGCCATTCACTACTTGCTACGCAAGCCGTTTCTAATCTTAAAGAGGCTTTTGGAATCGAGATACCATTGCATGATTTATTTATGTTTCATACGGTGCAGCAATTGGCAGAACAGATTGATCAATTGCTCGATAACAAAAATCAAGAAATGCAGAATGATAGTAAGGAGAATGTAAGTCTTCAAGACTATGTTCAAAAAGAAGCAGAAGTGAGTAATGATGAAGAATTACTGGAACTACTTAAGCAATTAGAGGAGCTATCAGAGGAAGAAGCACAAGGGATATTCGAGAGTAATTTGATTGAGGAAGGGGTAAAAAAATGAGAAGTGATTTACTTGCAAAGCTGAGTTCACTTTCTCCTGAGAAGAGAGCATGGCTTCAGAAGCAAATGCAAAAAAAGGAGAATAAAGAAGCAATCCCGTTGTCTTATGCACAACAACGTTTGTGGTTTATGGACAGATTTAATCCAAATAGTTCTTTATATAATATTCCAACGGTATGGCATCTAAAAGGAAATTGGATACCTGAAGCATTAGAAAAGGGATTCAATCGACTCATTGAACGCCATGAATCATTACGAACTGTTTTTAAAGAAGTAGGAGAACAACCTGTGCAACAAATTATTGAATTCCTTCCTAGAGCATTACCTGTAAGAGATTACTCTCAACTTCCTCTAAAAGTAAAAGAAAAAGAGGTAGATAGTTTAATTGCGAGAGAAGCGCAAGAACCATTTGATTTAATGAATGGTCCTTTAATTCGTAATCAGCTTGTTCAATTAGAGAAGGATGAATGGTTATTACTGTGTACGATGCATCATATTATTTCTGATGCTTGGTCCATTGGTATATTCATGAATGAATTCCTTGCTTTCTATGAAGAAGAAACGGGCGGAAATCCTGCTAAATTAAGTTCATTATCCATTCAATATGCAGACTTTGCGAAGTGGCAAAAGGAGTGGTTGCAAGGTGATGTGCTAAATCGTCAGCTTACGTATTGGCAGGAAGAATTGTCTGGTGAGCTTCCTATCTTACAACTGCCAGTGGATCGACCTCGACCGGTTAAGCAGACTTACTCTGGGGCTACGCATCACGTAATTTTTCCTTATAAATTGCTTAGTCAATTGAAGGATATAAGCCGACAAGAAGGATCCACTTTATTTATGACTTTAATGGCCGCATACCAGAGCTTTCTTGCTCGTTATACGGGACAAAAAGATATTCTAGTTGGTAGCCCGATTGCAAATCGGAACCATAAGGGAGTAGAAGGATTAATTGGTTTCTTTGTTAATACGTTGGTTTACCGATCAGATTTGAGTGGCACTCCTACTTTTCGGGAGATTTTGAGCCAAACAAAGAAAAAGGCGTTAAAAGCTTACGAATATCAAGATATACCATTTGAAAAAGTGGTAGAAGCTGTGCAACCTGAACGAAGCATGAGTCATTCGCCTGTCTTTCAGACCATGTTTACGCTACAGAATATAAAACAAGAACGACTAGATTTGCCTGGTAGAAGTATTGAAATGGTAGAAAGTAATATGTCTATTGCTAAATTTGATTTGAGCTTAACTGCCTATGAAGTGGAAGAAGGTCTATTTGTCTCATTTGAATACAATACGGACTTATTTGATAGTAGTACCATTGGACGTATGGCAGGCCACTTTGAGAACTGGCTAAATGAAATTACGTATCATCCAGATGAATCATATACAAAGCTGTCAATGTTATCGGACACTGAGCAGAAACAACTCCTAGAAGAATGGAATGATACGGACGTAGTTTATGGTCATGATTGTATGATTCATGAGCTATTTGAGCAGCAAGTTGCACGGACACCTGATGCAGTGGCGGTAGTTTATGAGGGTGGAAAGCTAACGTATCAAGAACTCAATGAAAAATCGAACCAATTGGCACGTTTTCTACAGAAACGAGGTATCGGACCTGAATCATTAGTGGGTATATGTATTGAACGTTCTCCTGATATGATTATTGGTCTCTTTGGGATTTTGAAAGCAGGTGGGGCTTATGTCCCACTGGACCCAAGTTACCCCGAAAATCGCCTGAGATACATTTTGGAGAATTCACAAATTCAAGTGCTGTTAACAAAAGAGGCACTACAGGACTGGTTACCTAAAGGTATTCAAGCAATTTGTTTAGACCGGGATCGAGTAATGATTTCTAAAGAGAGTAATTTAGCTCCAGTGAGTGGAGTAACAGCAAATAACTTAGCCTATATCATATACACTTCGGGTTCGACAGGAAATCCAAAGGGGGTAATGATTGAACATCATTCCGTTATAAACCGCTTACAGTGGATGCAGAAAAAATACCCATTGTCCGAGGAGGATACAATCCTACAAAAGACACCGTTTTCATTTGATGTTTCTGTCTGGGAATTATTTTGGTGGTCATTTGTAGGAGCACGTGTTTGTTTGCTTCCACCAGGAGGAGAGAAAGATCCTGCGGTGATTGAGGAGTATATTGAACGATATCGTGTGTCCACCATGCACTTTGTTCCGTCGATGTTATCTACTTTTTTAGATTATATGGAACTATATAATTCGAAAAGGGATGTATCGTCTTTAATTCAAGTTTTTACTAGTGGAGAAGCGTTAAACACTGAGCAGGTTCGCCGGTTTAAGGGGATCTTTTACAATGTTCAGCAAACAAAGTTAATTAACTTGTATGGTCCTACTGAAGCGACTGTGGATGTGACTTATTATAATTGTGATTTAGAAAAAGAGCCAATGCTTATTCCGATTGGTCGTCCGATTGATAATACAGAGTTGTATGTGTTAGATCAATATCAACAAGTGGTCCCGATTGGTGTGGCAGGGGAACTTTACCTTGGTGGAGTAGGATTGGCACGTGGCTACTTCAATCGACCAGATTTAACTACTGAACGTTTTATTTCGCACCCCTTTAAGGACGGGGAACGATTATATCGAACGGGTGACCTGGTGAGATATATGAATGATCGCAACTTAGAATATATTGGAAGAATAGATAACCAAGTCAAAATTAGAGGATTCCGAATTGAATTGGGAGAAATTGAAGCAGCTTTACATGATCACCCATCTGTAAAAGAGGCGGTCGTGTTGGTGAAGGAAGATCGACCAGGAGATAAGCAGTTAGTAGCTTATGTAGTGGGTGAAGGGGATACTGGAGAGTGGCGTGAATATCTCAAGAAGCAATTGCCACATTATATGGTTCCAGCATACTTTTTCAAAGTTGAAGGTATGCCACTCACTCCAAATGGTAAAGTGAATCGGAAAGCCTTACTGGAATTAGAAGAACAGTTCATAAGTGAAGATATTACTTCATCACGAACACCAGTGGAGGAGCTTATCGTTTCCGTTTGGAGCCAAGTGTTAGGTATAAAAAATATTAGTGTTAAGGATTCCTTTTTTGAAATCGGTGGTCACTCACTACTAGCTACTCAAGTAGTGTCACGTTTACAGGAAATCTTTCAAATCGAATTACCAGTACGTGAACTATTTGAGTACGCAACAGTGGAGTCACTGGCAAAGCGATTAGAGCAGTTACGTAAAGGAGATAAAAAACGAGAGATTCCGCCACTAATACCAACGAAACGAGGAGAAGCTATTCCGCTATCTTATGCCCAACAACGTTTATGGTTTATTGATCAATTTACACCTAATAGTGCCCTTTACAATATGCCAATGGTATGCCGCCTTACAGGGAATTGGCTACTTGAAGCATTGGAAACGGGATGGAATCAACTAATAGAACGTCATGAATCATTGCGGACGGTCTTTCACGAAGTGAACGGTCAACCCGTACAGCAAATTGAACCATATGCTTTTCAATCAATTCCGAAAACGGATTTAACTATGCTTTCTGCTGAAGACCGAGAAGAAGAAGTTAAACGTTTAATTCAACAAGAAACAGAAGTGCCATTTGATTTAACAGAGGGTCCATTAATCAGGACAAGTATTTTGCACGTGGGAGAGGAAGAATGGATACTTCTTTGTACTCTACATCATATCATTTCAGATGGATGGTCAATGGGAATACTACTTGAAGAATGGATGGCATTTTACGAGAAAGCAACGGATGGAAAGGTGGCAGAACTTGAACCATTACCGGTTCAATATGCCGACTTTGCTCAGTGGCAAAAAGGATGGCTGAAGGAGGAAGTGCTTGATCAACAACTTCAATATTGGAGGGAAGAATTGTCTGGGGAGCTTCCTGTACTCCAACTTCCTATGGATCGCCCGCGTCCCGCAATACAAACCCATCACGGGTCGACATACACTCTGATTCTGCCAAGCACGCTACATGATAAATTGAATGAACTTAGCCGAAAAGAAGGGGCTACACTCTTCATGACGCTGTTGGCTGCATATCAAAGTTTTCTATCTCGTTATACGGGACAAGAAGATATTCTGGTCGGAAGCCCAATTGCGAATCGGAATTATAGAGAAATTGAAGGACTGATTGGTTTCTTCGTTAACACGCTAGTTTATCGAGCTAATTTGAGTGGTAGACCGACATTTCAAGATGTACTGTATCAGGTTCGTCAAAAGGCATTGAAGGCATATGAATATCAAGATATCCCATTTGAAAAAATTGTAGAAGTTGTGCAACCGGAGCGAAGTACAAGTCATTCACCAATCTTCCAGACTATGTTCATCTTGCAAAATATGAAACAAGAGTTTCCGGTGTTATCTAGTAGAAGTATTGAAATGATAGAAAGCTATAGTCCAATTGCAAAGTTTGATTTAAGTGTAATGGCAGCTGAGACGGAAGAGGGATTACTTTTTACTTTTGAGTACAATAAGGATTTATTCAATGCTACTACAATTGAACGGATGGCAGGACACTTTGAGAAATGGCTACATGAAGTTTCTCATCGCCCGCAAAATCCGTTGTATGACCTGAGCATGCTATCGGAACCCGAGCGTAATTTGTTATTAGAAACATGGAATGACACTGTAATGGAAATGTCCCATCAGGGTCTTATTTGCGACAGATTTGAGGAGCAAGTAGCAATGCGTCCTGATGCGATTGCGGTAGTTGATCAAACAAAACAGTGGACTTATGGTGAACTTTATATACAAGCAAATCAGTTGGCAAATGTTTTACAGCGAAAGGGAGTAGCCCCAGAGTCAGTGGTGGGAGTTTATCTTCCGAGGTCAGCAGAGCTAATGGCAAGTTTACTAGGCATTTTAAAAGCTGGTGGAGCTTATGTTGTTTTAGACCCGTTGTATCCAAAATCAAGGTTAGAATACATGATTGAAGATGCAGGAATTCAATTTGTAGTGACGGCGGAAGGACAAGAAGGACATTTCGCACACGTCGAAATGGTGAGGTTAGAAGAATTAACGGTGGAAAGCGTAATCGCACCTACACGTCAGATAAATCCAGAGAACTTAGCCTATATTGTCTATACCTCTGGTTCTACAGGAAAACCGAAGGGTGTCATGGTTGAACATCGCTCATTAATAAATATGGTTTCTTGGCATCAAGAAGTTTATCGTATTTCAGCAGAGGATCGTGCGACTCAGATTGCAGGTGTTGCTTTTGATTCGGCTGTTCAGGAGATTTGGCCGTATCTAACTGCTGGTGCAGCACTCTACTTGTCAACAGAGGAACTGAGAATTAATCCAGAAGCACTAAGGGACTGGCTCATTGATTCACGAATAACAGCTAGCTTTGCACCTACGCCTATTCTGGAAAGACTCTTGAAATTATCTTGGCCAGATAATACGGATCTTCGTTTTATCATTACTGGTGGGGATCAATTAACGCAGTATCCATCTAACGATATTCCTTTTGCGGTAATTAATCAGTATGGTCCATCGGAAAATACAGTCGTTACCACAGATTGTTATGTACCTGTAGGAGTGACAACAGGTACGCCATCGATTGGTCGACCGATTGCGAATACAGAAGTTTATGTATTAGATTCTCATCTTCAGCTAGTACCAATTGGTGTAATTGGAGATCTCTATATTGGAGGAAAGAGTCTTGCACGTGGATATGCTAATCGTCCGGATCTTACAAAGGAAAAATTTATTCCACATCCTTTCAAGTCAGGAGAACGTCTCTATTACACAGGAGACAAAGCAAGTTATCTTTCTGATGGTAATCTCCAGTTCCATGGACGTATAGATGACCAAGTGAAAATTCGTGGTTTCCGAATTGAATTGGGAGAAATAGAAGCTGTTTTGCAGGCGCATTCTTCTGTGAAAGAAGCAGTTGTATTGGTACGAGAGGATTATCAAGGTGATAAGAGATTAGTAGCTTATGTAGTTGGTGAAGGCAGTGTCAGTGAATGGCGAGAATATCTACAAACACATTTACCTAATTACATGGTTCCAACTAACTTTATTGAAATGGAATTTTTACCACTTACACCGAATGGGAAACTTGATTTGAAGGCATTGCCTATACTTAGTGAACAATCTGCCGAAAATACTGTCTATCCACGAACTCCGCTGGAAGAACTTATCGCTTCAGTGTGGAGTCAAGTGTTAGGAATAGGAGACATTGGTGTTCGGGATTCTTTCTTTGAACTTGGTGGTCACTCTCTACTTGCTACACAAGTGGTCTCACGCTTACAGGAAGTCTTTCAAATCAAATTGCCAGTACGTGAACTGTTCGAATATTCAACGGTCGAGGCATTATCGAAACGAATGGATCAGTTGCGTAAGGGGAGCGAAAAACGAGAAATTCCACCATTGGTGCCGATGGAACGAGGAAATAATATTCCACTATCTTATGCCCAACAGCGCTTATGGTTTATTGATCAATTTGCACCAAATAGTGCACTTTATAATATGCCAATGGCATGCCGCCTTACAGGGAGTTGGTTACCTGAGGCATTGGAGTTGGGATGGAATCAGTTGATAGAGCGTCATGAATCTTTGCGGACTGTATTTTATGAAGAGGATGGCTATCCTGTGCAGCAGATTCAACCGTATATTTTCCGTCCGCTTCTTCAAATGGACTTAACTAAGCTTTCATTAGAGGAGCGAGAAAGAAAGTTGGAGCAATGGATTCAAACTGAAGTAGAATCTCCATTTGATTTAGAACAAGGGCCATTATTCCGTGGGAAACTCATAAGAATTTCAGAAGAAGAATGGGTTCTTCTGTGTAATATGCATCATATTATCTCAGATGGATGGTCGATGGAAATCTTGCTTCAAGAATGGATGGCATTTTATGAGAATGCGATTGGTGAAACACAAGCAGAGCTGGAACCACTACCAGTTCAATATGCCGATTTTGCTCAGTGGCAAAGAGAATGGTTGAAAGATGAAGTACTATATCAACAACTTGCATATTGGAAGGAAGAATTATCTGGTGAGTTACCAGTCTTAATGTTGCCAATGGATCGTCCGCGTCCGCCAGTGCAAACCCATCATGGATTAACTCATAATGTTTTGTTGTCACGCTCATTACTGGATAAATTAAACGAACTAAGTCGTCAAGAAGGGGCCACACTTTTCATGACCTTATTGGCATCGTATCAAAGTTTCCTTGCTCGTTATACGGGACAAACGGATATTATTGTTGGTAGCCCAATTGCAAATCGAAATTATCGAGAAATTGAGGGGCTGATTGGTTTCTTTGTCAACACTTTGGTTTATCGAGCTGATTTAAGTAATGCACCGGCATTTCAAGAGTTGTTATCTCAAGTACGGATAAAAGCATTGAAGGCGTATGAGTATCAAGATGTTCCGTTTGAGAAAATTGTAGAGGTTATCCAACCTGAACGAAATACAAGCCATTCTCCGATTTTCCAAACCATGTTTACTTTGCAAAATACGGGACAGAAGCTACCAGAACTACATGGAAGAAATATAGAAGTAATGGAAAGTAATGCTCCGATCGCTAAGTTTGATTTAAGTTTAACTGCTGCAGAAGTGGAAGAGGGTTTATTACTTACTTTTGTTTATAGAACTGATTTATTTGACAGCTTAACTATTGAATCCATGGCTGAACATTTTGGGAACTGGTTGAATGTAATCGTGGAGAATCCTGATAAATCATTAGCTAAGTTGCCTATATTATCAGGATTACAGCAAAAACAGTTGGAAGAGTGGAATAATAATACTGAAGCATATCCACAGGAAAGTACAATTCATCAGCTGTTTGAAGAGCAAGTAAATCGTACACCTGATGCGGTAGCAGTGGTAGATGAAAAACAGCAGTTAACGTATCGAGAGCTCAATGAAAAAGCTAATCAATTGGCCCACTATCTTCAGCAATGCGGAATTGGGAATGAATCATTGGTTGGACTTTGCTTTGAGCGTTCAATTGAGATGGTTGTTAGTATTATGGGGATTTGGAAGGCTGGAGCAGCCTATGTTCCATTAGACCCATCATATCCAGAAAGTCGCCTACGATATATTTTGGAGGACACTGGAATTCAAGTATTAGTTACGAACGAGTCATTGGAAGATTGGATACCTAAAGAAATCAAGATAGTTTGTCTAGATAGGGATCAAACAATGATTTCACAAGAAAGCATTCTTTCACCAAAATGTGAAGTAACAGGAGAAGACTTAGCGTATGTTATCTATACTTCAGGATCAACGGGGAATCCAAAGGGTGTCTTGATACAGCATCATTCTGTACTAAACTTGTCGCATGGTTTACAAAAAGAGGTTTTCGAACATGAGATACCATCTAACATGCATGTCGGTTTAAATGCGTCAATTGCCTTTGATGCGTCTATCCAGCAATTACAAATGCTGCTTTATGGTTCAAGTTTGTATATTATTCCAAGCGAAGTACGAAGTGATCCGGAGCAGTTTGTAGCTTATATTAGGGAGAACAAGTTAGAAATCTTTGATATAACACCTCCATTGCTTCAATTACTTATAGATATCGGATTGTTAGAAACGTGCGACGACGTTCATGTTCCAAGTAAGGTATTGGTTGGTGGTGAAGCAATTATGCCGTCATTATGGGAACAGCTAGTAGAGACTGATAAAATTGAGTTTTATAATGTATATGGCCCTACAGAATGTACGGTTGATGCAACATGCTATCATATCAAAAAAGATAGTAAGCGAGTAACGATTGGGCGTCCATTGCCTAACATCCAAACTTATGTATTAGATAGAAATAGGTTGCCAGTTCCAGTTGGTGTGATGGGGGAACTTTATATCGGAGGAGCAGGTCTAGCAAGGGGGTACTTGAATCGTCCAGAGTTAACATCCGAACGATTTATTTCTCATCCATTCAAAGAAGGCGAGAGGTTATATAGAACAGGTGATCTTGTGAGATATCTTCCTGATGGTAATATAGACTACTTAGGAAGAATGGATAATCAAGTGAAGATTAGAGGATTTCGAATTGAACTTGGAGAGATTGAGTCGACTTTACAAGAGCATGACTTGGTAAAAGAGGCAGTTGTAATGGTTAGGGAAAATCAGTCGGGGGATAAGAGGCTGGTAGCTTATGTAGTGGGCGAAGGCAGTTTAGAAGAATGGCGAGAGTATCTTAAAACAAAACTGCCAATCCATATGATACCTTCCTACTTTGTCGAAATGAAAGAATTACCGCTAACCATAAATGGAAAGATTGATCGGAAATCGTTACCTATACCAGATTATCAAGGAACACAAGAAGGATACGTGGCCCCAAGAAATGAACGTGAACATAAGCTTTCTATCATTTGGGAACGTGTGCTAGGTTCAAAACGTATTGGTATGAATGATAACTTCTTTGAAATTGGTGGAGATTCAATTCTTAGCATTCAGATTGTCTCGCGCGCGAAGCAAGCTGGTTTACAATTGACACCAAAACAAATATTTGAACACCAAACGATTGCTGAGTTGGCGCAAGTAGTCAAAGAAGAACAAGGTGTACAAGCTGAACAGGGAATTATAACTGGAGAGACGATACTTACACCTATTCAGCAAAGGTTTTTTGCACAAAATCATCCTAACCCACATCATTGGAATCAATCCATGTTCTTTAGAACGAAAGAGAAATTGGACATAGGATCACTGGAAAAGGCGGCAGGTAACCTTCTACTTCATCATGATGCTCTGCGTTTAAGATATGAACGTTTACCTAATGGGGTTTGGAAACAGTGGAATGAAGGAATAGAAGAACAATTGATGCTTACTGTCATTTCATTAGACGAAGTGCCGGAAGCTGATTGGCATCAGGTTATTCAAAAAGAGATTAATGTTGCACAAGAAAGTTTGAATTTACATGATGGTCCGCTAATGAGAATGGTGTATTTTGATGAAGGTGAGCACGCTGGTCGATTATTTTGGACAATTCATCATTTAGCCGTGGATGGTGTTTCTTGGCGAATTTTATTGGAAGATTTGCAAACAGCATATACGCAAGTAGTCCAAGGGCAGAAAATTCAATTACCTATGAAGAGTACATCTTTTAAAGAATGGTCGGAGAAATTACATCATTACGCTGAAACTGGACTATCAAAAGAAGTGCTACATTACTGGGAGGAGCAGGCTGAACAAGACGTAGTTAAATTGCCGGTAGATGGTACTATAAGTAATCCAGTAAGCGCAGTAACTGAGGAAATTACTGTGGTGTTAAATGAGAATGAGACCCGTATGTTATTGCAAGAGACTTTAAGCACTCACCGTGTCCAAATCAATGAAGTATTATTAGCAGCATTAGTACAAGCTACGGCAGCATGTACGGGTCAGCCGATATTGAGCGTAGATTTAGAGGGACATGGTCGAGAAGAGATTATTGAAGATGTTGATTTATCGAGAACTGTGGGATGGTTTACAAGTATTTACCCAGTTCATTTAAATATTACTAGTGCTAATACGCCAATTGCAGCATTAAAAGCAGTTAAAGAACAAGTTCGCAAAATTCCTAATAAGGGTGTTGATTATGGGGTGTTGCGTTACATGAACGCAACAATGTGTGAGCAATTAAGCTCCCAATATACACCGTCTATTAGTTTTAACTATCTTGGACAATTTGACCAAATGTTTTCTAGCGATGCAATGTTTATTCCGGAGAACGAATTTAAGCGTTTAGATCATGCTGCCGGTTCCAAGCGATCGCATGTAATTGATGTAATTGGGGTTGTAACGGATGGAAAACTTCAGTTCACTTGGGTATACAATGTTGGACAATTTGCCAAATCAACGATTCAAAGTATTGCACAGAATATGCTATATCAACTGAGTACATTGATTCAATTTTCAGATAGAGAATCTGCACTGACCATTTCGGATTTTGCAATGGCTAATCTTAGCCAAGAAGGTTTGACAAATGTACTAAACAAAATGCATCGCGGAAAGAACAATCAGATTACTGATTTATATCCACTATCACCTTTGCAAGAAGGTATGATTTTCCACACATTGCATGACCAAGGGGATGAACATGTTGCACCGTATATAGTGCAATTGAGTTTTATGATTCGAGGAAAAATGAATATTCCTACATTTGAGCAGGCGTGGAAATCTGTAATTCAGCGGCATGAAATTTTTCGTACAGCATTTGTATGGGACGAAATTGAAGAACCTGTACAAGTGGTGTATGAAAATATCCCATTTAAAGTGAACAAAGAAGACTGGCGTACAATGACAAGTGAAGAGATAGAGGAAAAAAGAAAAGTCTTTTTGGCATTAGATCGAAAACAAGCCTTCCAATTTGATGAAGCACCATTGATGCGGGTAACAGTCATTCAAGAAGGTGAGGAAGAATATCGGATTGTTTGGACCCATCACCATATTTTACTGGATGGATGGAGTTTACCATTAGTATTTAATGAATTACTTACAGTCTATCAGAAGAGAATGAATGGAGAAGCTGTGAAGTTACCTAAGTCCTCACCATATAAGAAATATATCCAATGGTTAAGAGAGCAAGATAAGGAGCAGGCGGAACAATTCTGGAGAGAGAAGCTAAAAGGTTTTACTGCGCCAACTTTGCTGGGCTTAGAAAGTAAAGAGGAAGAAAAAGGTTACACAGAGAAGGTTACGTATTTATCAGAAGAGCAGACTCAAGCGTTACAAGGATGGGCGAAACGTAATAAACTTACTTTGAGTACAGTAATTCAAGGTGCATGGGCATATCTCATGAGCCGATATAGTGGAGAAAATGACATTGTTTTTGGTGTAACAAGCTCAGGGCGTTCTACGGAGATTATTGATGTTGAAAACATCGTAGGTCCTTTCATTACAACGTCACCGACGCGAATTCAATTGATGGATGATATAAAATTAATAGATTGGTTGCAGAAGATACAAAAGGAAGAGATAGAAAGAAGACAATATGAGTATGCTTCTTTGACAGAGATTCAGGGGTGGAGTGAAGTTCCTAGAGGAATACCGCTGTTCAATAGTTTATATGTGTTTGAAAATTATCCAGTGAAAGAGGAGTCTTCAGAAAATCTGGAAATTGGTGAATTGGAAGGGGTAGAACAAACTCACTACCCATTAGGGTTAGCTGTAGTTCCAGGAATCCAGTTATCGTTAAAGTTAATGTATGACCGTAGTAAGTTTAATAGAGTAACCATTGAACGAATGCTGGGTCATTTACACCAAGTGTTAATGCAAATGCTCAAAAACATTGATCAAAATCTATCGGAGCTAGTATATATTACGGAGGCTGAACAAAGAAAGCTATTGGAAGAATGGAATAATAATACTATATCCTATCCACGTGAGAATGCAATCCATCAACTATTCGAAGAGCAAGTAAATCGTACGCCTGACGTGTTGGCAGTGGTAGATGAAAAACAGCAACTAACATATCGAGAGCTGAATGAAAGAGCTAATCAATTAGCCCATCATTTACAGAAATGTGGAATTGGAACAGAGTCATTAGTTGGCCTTTGCTTTGATCGATCAGTTGAGATGGTTGTTGGTCTAATGGGAATTTGGAAGGCCGGAGCAGCCTATGTTCCATTGGATCCATCGAATCCGGAAAGCCGCCTACGATATATTTTAGAAGACACAGACATTCAAGTGTTAGTTACGAATGAGGTATTAGTGGGCTGGATACCTAAAGAAATCAAGGTAGTTTGCCTAGATAGGGATCAAGCCATGATTTCTCGAGAAAGCAAACTTTCACCAATATGTGAGGTAACAGGGGAAAACTTAGCGTATGTTATCTACACTTCTGGTTCGACAGGGAATCCAAAGGGGGCTTTAGTACAGCACCATTCTGTAATAAACCTATCATATGGTTTACAAAAAGAAGTTTTCTCACATGAGATACCTAGTAATATGCGCGTTGGTTTGAATGCATCAATTGCCTTTGATGTATCTATTCAGCAATTACAAATGCTGCTTTATGGTTCAAGTTTATATATTATTCCAAGTGAAGTTCGCACTAATCCAGAACAATTTGTGTCCTATATTAGGGAGAATAAATTGGAAATGTTTGATATGACACCTTCATTACTTCAATTACTAATAGATGGAGGATTGCTAGAAATAAGTGCTGATGTTCATGTACCAAGCAAGATATTGGTCGGTGGTGAAGCAATCATGCCATCATTATGGGAACAGCTAGTAGAGACTGAAAAAATTGATTTTTATAACGTATACGGTCCTACAGAATGTACGGTTGATGCAACATGTTATCATATCCAAACAGATAGTAAGAGAATAACAATTGGGCGTCCATTGCCGAACGTTCAAACTTATGTATTGGATAAAAATTTGTTACCTGTCCCAGTTGGTGTAACAGGTGAGCTATATATTGGTGGTGCAGGTATAGCAAGAGGATACTTGAATCGTCCAGAATTAACAGCAGAGCGATTCATCCGTCATCCATTTAATGAAGAAGAGCGTTTATATCGTACGGGAGATTTGGTTCGTTATTTACCTGATGGTAATTTAGATTACTTGAGAAGAATTGATAATCAAGTGAAAATTAGGGGCTTTCGTATTGAACTTGAAGAGATTGAAGCGAATCTAGAGAGGCATCCATTGGTAAAAGAAGCAGTAGTTTTGGTAACAGAGGATAAATTAGGAGAGCAGAGATTGGTTGCTTATGTAGTTGGAGATGGTAGTATGCATGATTGGCGTGAATATCTCAAGACACAAGTACCGAATTATATGGTTCCCGCACACTTTATTAAGGTAGACGAGATTCCTCTTACAACGAATGGCAAAGTTGATCGAAAGGCATTGAACAATTTAACTATTCTAAGAGAAAATAATTTTTCTACACCAATCATTCCAAGGGATGAAATTGAATATCAGTTGATTAAAATCTGGCAGGATGTGTTACAGATAGAAGATGTCTATGTAAATGATGATTTCTTTAATAGAGGAGGACACTCTCTCCTTGTAATTAAATTAGTTTCAAAAATTAGGGAGAAGTTTGGAAAAGAGATTATGGTGTCTACATTGATTAAGAATCCAACAGTGGAAGGAATCGCATGCCTTATTCGTGATAAGCATGATATGACGAAATCAGTAGCAGCGCTAGTTCCACTACAAGAATCAGAAAAAAGACCTTTCTTTTGCGTTCATCCGTTTATGGGGAATGTATTTTGTTACATTCAACTAGCAAGATTGCTTAAGAACCATTGTTCATTTTATGGTTTACAGAATCCTCTTATAGAAAAGAAAGAAATTGACGAGTTAACTTTGCCGGAAGTAATTCAACTTTACATCGAAGAAATAAAACGTGTTCAGCCAGAAGGTCCATATCGTCTTGGAGGATGGTCTTTAGGCGGTGCAATTGCTTATGAAATCGCAACTGTACTAAAGAATCAAGGTGAGGAAGTTGAGTTGTTGATACTAATGGATACTAAAGTACCTTCAGAGCAGGACTATAAAACAACGGAGGATATGCTCTCATATATATATGAGCATTTCATTTCTAGAGATTTTACTGAGCAGGGGGAAGGCCTCTTCCATGAACAAGATATGCTTGTAGAGCGATTAATTATGGAAGGAGTACTCCCGCCTGATGCAGATCTTATGAATTTGAAGCAAGTTATCAATGCTCATAGGAAATGCCTGAACTTAATGGCAGAGCATGATTTAATACCATACTCTGGAGAAGTTCTCTACTTTAGTGCTGAGGAAGGAAAAGAGTTGTTTACAGATTGGGGACCTTTATTAAAAGGAAGAGTAAATAGGTATTCAGTCCCTGGATCACATGAAGAAATAGTAGACTTCCCCGCAGTTGAAAAGATAGCTAAGTACCTATTAAATGAATTTGAAGGGATAAAAGAAACATCCCTTTCATTAACTGAAAAGTAGAGAGTGCAAAAGATGCAACGCTATGAACGAAAAGGGCAGCCCAATAACTGCAAATAAAGTGTAGGCAATAATGAATATATTAAGAGTATTACTTTTTAAGAGGATAATGGAAAATTTACTTGATAGAGACATAGAAACCTATATGAGTTGCTCATAGAATGATGTAAATGCTCTCTATTTTTTGTAATAGAAGCTAATGCTTTGATGATATTACTGAGGAAAGGTGTATATTTTCATTGATATGTAAATATGCACCTTTTCTATTGTATTTGCAATTTAATAAAGTTAATTTGAATTTATGTAACGCACATATATGAAGCCATCTTTTAAAAAAGGAAGTGATTTATCATACACATTCAAGCTGTGAAAATACCAAAGAATATTGAAAGTCATTTGTTTAAGCAACTTAGTAACTTAGTTTCAAATGAGAAGAAAGAACGAATGAAGCGTTTATTAAACTCATGCGACGTTAATAGGACCCTGATAGGGGATTTACTAATCCGATCTCTAATCTGCCAAAAGTATAAAATTAATAATGAAGAAATTAGATTTAAATATAATGAGTATGGAAAACCTTTTGTTGAAAATTTTTCTGACTTTCATTTTAATCTGTCACATTCAGGAGAATGGGTGGTTTGTACTACTGCTAATTTTAATGTGGGTATTGATATAGAAAAGGTTTCAGAGATAGAGGCTCTTAAATTAGCAAATGAATTTTTTTCAGAGGAAGAATTTTATGATATATCTAATATAAATTCTGATGAACAAATTAATTATTTTTATGATTTATGGACATTAAAAGAAAGTTATATAAAAACGATTGGAAAAGGGCTTTATATCCCGTTAAATTCATTCTCTATAAAAAAAGAGTCATCAACTTTAATTTCATACAAGAATATACCTAACAACTTTTACTTTAAACAATATAACATTGATCCAAATTATAAGTTATCTGCTTGTGCAACAAGAGATGAATTTCCACAAGAGATAATAATTAAAGACATTTATACAATTTGCCAAAATATATACAAATTTGAAAGAAAGGAGAAAATCAATGCAGAAGACTAAACTTTTTTGCTTTCCGCATGCTGGGGGATCTGCGTTTAGTTACGCAAAATGGAAAAATCACTTTAATCCATATATTGAAGTAGTCCCAATAGAGTTAGCTGGTAGAGGGTATAGAATTGAAGAAAGATTGTACCAAAGTATGGAAGAGGCCGTAAATGATGCCTACACCAGTATAGTTAAGCAAATAGACGCTTCGCCCTACATTCTATTCGGGCATAGCATGGGAAGTTTGATTGCTTATGAAGTAGCCAGAAAAATACAGGATTCTAATAACGTATTACCTGAATTTCTTGTTTTGTCCGGTAGAAACCATCCAAATAGTAAAATAAAAAATATCCGACATAATCTTTCTAACGAACAATTTAAACGAGAAGTTATTGCAATGGGAGGTACACCATCTGGGGTACTTCAATCAGAAGAATTAATGGAGATTTTTCTCCCTATTTTAAGAGCAGATTTTAAGATTGTCGAGACATATATTCATGATAATAATATACAACCATGTGATATTGATTTTCTTATATTTAATGGAGAAAATGATGAATTTACTACATATGATCAAGTAATAAAATGGAATAAATATACAAGTGAAACGTGTACATTTCATTCTTTTGAAGGTAATCATTTCTTTCTAAATGAAAATATTGAAGAAATAGCAAAGAGTATTATAGGAAAGTTAGATTCTAAAAGATTATCAACTAGTTTTTAGGATTTTTCTAAGTATGCTCATGCCTAAGAAACAAAAATATGAAAGATGAAAAATACAGGCATTGCTGAAATTTTATTGAATATATGCATAGAATCCTAAACGAACTGTTTAAAGGCAGAGACTCTAAGCAAAATGTATATGAATTAACTTTAGTTTAAGTTGGCTTTACCTATAATACCATTTAGAGTCTTTATTATACTTAGTACAAAGTACATAACAGTTAGGGATGCTGTATGTAAAGCTAATGAATATGTGAAGTGAAAAGGCCGACTCTTATAATTATGAGTGGGCCTTTTGGTTTTATGGATATCAAATTAGTGAGCAACATTTCAAAGGGTATCTTGTGATATAACTAAGTAGAATTTTTTAAACAAGGGGATGATGAGATGAATAAATTGAAGGGGAAAATTGCATTAGTAACAGGGGCTAGTAGAGGGATAGGTCGAAGTATTGCCTTACATTTGGCACAGGCTGGTGCGTTAGTCGTTGTTCACTATAGTAAAAGAAAAGAAGAAGCAGAAAGTGTAGTGGATAAAATTAAAAAAGATGGCGGTTCCGCATTTGCGATTCGTGCAGACCTAAGTACTTTTAATGGCATTAATAAATTGTATTCAATGATGGATCAATCTCTTCAAAAATATATAGGTGATACTACATTTGATATCCTTGTAAACAACGCTGGAATTGGGCAGGTGTTAACGTTAGAGGAATCTACAGAGGAGTCTTTTGATGAGGTAATGAATATTAATGTGAAAGCTCCATTTTTCATTATTCAAAAGGCTTTGCCACGTTTAAGAGATGAAGGCCGGATTATAAATATTTCGTCTTTTGTCACAAGGGTAGCCTCCCCAAGTGTTTTTGCCTACAGTATATCTAAGGGGGCAATAAATACACTCACTCATACTTTAGCTCAACAACTTGGTGCTCGTGGTATTACAGTAAATGCAATTCTCCCAGGCATAATTAACACAGAAATGAACGCTGAGACATTGGGTAACCGAGATGGACAAAAATATGCTGCAGGTTTATCGACCTTTAATAGGTGGGGAGAACCTAATGATATAGCTGATATTGTAGGTTTTCTTTCATCATCAGACAGTCGTTGGATAACTGGTGAGTTAATTGATGCAAGTGGTGGATCTTACTTATAATACTTAGAGGAAAAGCCAACTTAAATTAAGGTAACTTTGCAATTCTATTATTTATTTGTTAAACCAGTGAACTATGTACCATTTTTTAGTTCTTAGAATAGTCACCTTGAGATGGGGCCAAATGTGGTAAGTCAATCAGGGGAGAGAACTAATTATGCTTTAGTATGATTTATGATAAGTATAAATGGTAAAAAGCAATGAATATGCACAATTTCATATGTAAATAGGTACTTTTTGTTAACTCTTTTAAAGGGAAGGAAATGTATGAAATTATTATGATAGAATCAATTTGTATTAAATCGAAAGGGGATGAGAGTATGCTAAAAAGAATGATTATAGGAGTTTCATCATTAGTAGTGGGAGCAACAGTTGGCTTAGCGACTGATGTATCCGCAGCACCTGCACCACCATTAACATCATTAAATGTGGTGAAAGTTGAATCTCAATTAGGCGGGGTTGAATTTATTGGTCCTAATAATTTAAGTACAGTTAAAGATCACGGAGGGAGCTATTTATACATTTATACAAATGAAATGGGATATGGAAGAAATCCAATTGCTCAAATGAGTGGTCAAAAACTAAAAAAAGTAGATTCTAAGATGATTGATATTAATGGTGATAGAACAGTTGATGGTTGGGAATATAAATGGGATGCTTCAGGACAGCAAAATGGGCAATTTAAATATCAAAATACATCTACAAATGCACCTTGGAATACATTATCTACGTCATTAAATATTAAATAAACTAACAGAAGAATTCGATGTTATTTTTTTATGTTTGTTATATATGTAATGTTTGGATACCTAAAGGAGTCTACGTTTTTAAGTATGCTCTTTCTAACTAATGATAAGATATCAGCAAATTTAAAGTTTACATAACATTTTTCTGGTAAACAATTCTAGGTTTAATAGTGTAATCAATAAAGTAAGGAAGTCTTTCATAAAATCAATTAAGTTATTTAGTGGGTCTTTCATCATAAATATCTAAAACTACATATTTATGAAATTTTATAAAACTTTCACTTTATATTTAATCCTAAAACATACGATTTTAATACAAAATAATATAATTTGATTAATAATAGCAGTGAAAAAAACATTAAATATATCTAGATTTTAAAGCTAATGTTACTTTATTACGTAATTAACTTAATGTGATATATATAGATTTATTATTCAATGTAACTAATATAATTTTAAAAGAGATAGGAAGTTATGTTTAAAGTAAAAACAAGGGGAAGAATAAAAAAAATTGTTATGGTTTCAGCGGTTTGTACCATGATATCAACGTATGGAGCACCAATTTCTAGTACAGAGGCAGCAATCCGATCTCATGCCCCATCAGTTTATGTAACACCACAAAATACTGGTGCTTCAGATATTATTAGCATAGACTGGTCACCAGTCCAAACAGCACCTTATACGTATTGGGCGGTGCATAACTGGAATCAGGGGGGAGAGGGTGGTGGTTATGCTGGCTTCCAACAACAAAGTGGTTTTGATCAATCCGGTAAACGTACCCTTCACTTTGCGCTTTGGGATCCAATAGCATCAAACCAAGCAATAAAAGCTGAATATTTATCGTCGACTTCAGAAGCCAGTAGATTTGGTGGAGAAGGAACAGGCCTAAAGGTACAAACAACTTATAATTGGAAAGATAGTGAATGGTATCGAATGACTCTACGTTCTTGGCAAGAAGATGGCCATACAAAGTTTGGCCAGTGGATAAAAGATAATAAATTAAATCAATGGAAATTAGTTGCTATTATGGATCATCCAGTTGCAAATGTGGCATTTAACTATGGTTTATCGATGTTTCAAGAGGACTGGGCTGGTAACGGACAAGATGTAAGAGAAGCACGTCTTAAAAATGGATACAGCAGAAAAGTTTCAGATAAACAATGGAATTCTTGGAATAATCAGCGTATCTCTGGGCAACATGATACGTCCTATCAATACGATGGAGGAGCAACTTCAGAATATCTATGGGTTAGGGCAGGAGGAAATACTCAATCAACTATTGGTACTGGAAAAACCTTTAATATAAATCAGCCTAGTCAACCAGAAATGGGAAATTTAGATTTTGATATTCAAAATACTCGCTTTGAAGATGGAAAATTAAATGTTTCATGGAAATTGAAAGAACAAAGTACTCCACAGTTTAAAGGGAAAATTGAAATCTATGACAATGAAAAGTTAATGGGACAACCTTTGAAAGTAATCGATAATATTAAGTCTTACAAAACTGAGGTAAGTCAAACTATGCAATTGCCTCAAACAGCTTTTGCTAAAATTATATTAACAGACATATTTGATCGAACTGCAGAGAAAAAAGTAGAAATTACAAATGGAAATTCTGATATTTTAGTAGGGAAACAATTTGCATGGTCCCTAAAAGGATATAGTGATCGAGAAATTGCAAAAGTAGATTATAATAAAACAGCAGAAGAGCTGAAAATCAAATTAGAAGCTGGTGTGCCGCATTCTTATTTCAATAGCACGTATGCAAGTATTAAAGTCCAGAACTCATCTGGTAGCGTTATGTACAATAAGGAAATTATGGGAAATAGACAACAAAATGCTGAAACCCAAATAGTACCTATAAAAGAGGGAGATTATATAGAATTTACTCATATAGAAGGGGAAGTGGCGAAGGAAAAAACACGAGCGACTTTAACTAACCTTGAGAATGGAAAACAGGAATATATAGGAAAGAAAAGAACATATCGGGTTACATCTACAGGTTTAATCAGACAATAGACGTATTAAAAAGTTGGGGAATCCCCAACTTTTTTATCATTTTAGTCAAGAAGATTCCTTCTTCAAGGAATGCGAAGTGAGTAGGTGGAGATAACTGGCTTCGAATAACGGATAGCAGGAAGCTTTATCAATAAGTATGCAAATATTTTTAAAACTAATTTTTATACAAAAGTGTATACTTATGACAAAAAAGTTTTATTAAACCAACAATTTTTGTTTTGAGTAAATTTAAGGTGCGTAATTAATATGCATCTTTCGAGAAAAATGCATAATTATGTAAAATTATCTTCATTTACATGATCATGAACGTGGTATAAAAATGAAGCATATCCAAAATTATTAAAGGGGCTGAAAAAATGATTAAAAAACTTATTATTGGTTCTATTGTTTTAGGAACAGCAATAGGAGTAAGTAAACCTACATTTGCTTCAACAAATGATTCTCCATCACAGTTTCAAGATAGGGGAGATGCCAAAGTTCAATCAATACCATCGCCATGGCAGTATTTAGGACAAACCTCTAGGGAACTTCAAATTAAAACTAAGGATCCAAAAGTGCTTGCTTTTGAATTAGCAAAAGAGGCTCCATTTTACGAAGATGAATTAGTGGATGTGTGTTCTGCAATCTTAAGAGAAAATGTAGATGTAGTATATTGGACAAGTAAGGAATGGGCTAGATTTGAAGTAGGAAATTACGAGTTTAAACATGAAATGAAAATTTATAGAGATAAAGAACGTCAGCAATTAATTACTTCACTAGAATCATAAAAAAATAGAAGCTATCTTTAGTAAGATATGCATCCAATAATGTAGACAGGAAAAGAAAGCACATAAAACTGTTTCGATATTGGAAAGTAAACTAAAAAAACAAGTATAATTACTTGTTTTTTTTAGTTACAGTAATTATTTAGAAGGCTTAGCTTGTGCATGGTCACCTACATTTATTGGATAACCATAATCCGCTCTACAACATGATTGGGATACAAAAGCTAGAAAGATATCAATCCATTTATTCTTAAATTGAATTAATATTCCTCTGTCATGGTATGATTCGTTATATTTTGAAAAATCATTTTACAAGCAATATGTAATACTTTATGGGAACATTATTAAATTTGAACGATATTAACAGAACTTTGTTGATAATTAGCTAAAAAAGTATTGTACGATTAAATGCATTGTGTTACATTTGTGTTACAAAACTATTACTTAATGTTATTGTTGTTTCGATAATATTTCTTTTTGTTTCTGTAATATTACGGAAGTTATAGATGTTTTATGTGTATAGGAGTGTGTGTAGTAAAGAGTCTGAGTTGAAAATAAGTGTACACTTTAAATTTCCTTTCTGTCTGAATGAAGAAGACTACCAACTAATTAAGGGGTTTAAAGTAAAAACTTTAAATAAAATGTGCTTCCTTTCCCACACACAATTTAGTACATATTTAAAGTACAGTCTAGTTGCTACACAGACTCTTGTACATATAAACATTAAGGTGAAATAGAGATAAGGATTTATTACATAAAAAGCATTACTTAGCTAAACGTAAAAATATTATCTGTGCATTTTGATAAATTGTTAAAATGCCTAGATGATATTTTTTAGAAGATTTCTTGGATATGTTTATGAATAACAATTTCTAATACTTAATGATTCTCTACTGCTAAAATATCCAATAATTTATGTAATTGGATTTATAGGGTGTATGTACATTCACTTATATAGGGAAAATGAGGTTTTTCATATGAAGTATAGTTATAAAGTTTTTATATTTATTTGGACAATTATTTTATTGTTTTTTCTACTTTATTATGGTTACAGTGAAGTTTCCGACACCGAGCAGGTGCCAGTCATAATAATCAAAAAATAGAAGTGAAAAATATTGAGAAAACCAAATGAGATAAAAATAGATACAGTAGAAAGACTACTACAGGAAGTAATTAATCGTACGAAGTTAGATGAAATATTGGAAAGAAAAAACTTTAATGGAAAATATGTCGATTGCTGCTTGGGGAGAAAATTGTAGATATCACAATCGGTATAAAGATATTCATGAGTTATTCAGAGGTTACGATTTACACTGCCTTAGGAAAAAAAGGATAGGTTCCCGAGACACCCTTTATATTTAAGTAACGATTCAAGCCAATAGATTACATAAAACCAGAGCGGATTGTGCATCATCTTATTCGAACTACAAGAAACCATAAACGAACAAGTAAAGCGGGACTTAGAGTAAACTGTAATGGTGAAACAGGAGGAGACGCATGGGTGTGGTGTTCAATTTGTCATGAAGAACATCCTGTGTGCTGAATCCATCGCTTGCTTATCTTGTATCAATAAACTTATAGAAGACTATCATAAAGAAGTATGAAAACATGCCCCACTCCTTAATAAGGAAGTGGGGCATACATTTATCCAAGGTATATTTCTTTTCTGCGCTTTTCTACATAATCTAACATCTTTAGAAATTCATCATCTTTTCTTTGTTGTTCTTCTTTTTCGTTTTCAGAAAGTAAATGTGATTCCAATACTACGTCTTCTAGATCGAACTCTTTTCCGTTCCTTGGATTGGTAACCCGAATAGAATAGAGTTTTAATGTATCAGTGATACGATTCGAAGTGCCAAGGATAGTACCAGGAGCTCCATTAAATAATAAAAAGGGCCTAACTTCAGGTACTTCTAATTCTTTTCTAAGATATGCGATATCTCCCACTTTAAATTTGTTTTGCACCATGCATCAACTTCTCTTATTTTCTATACGTGAATATTACATTATAAAGATTTTATTTTTATAACGATTCCATGAAACTCTTTTTGATAATGTTAAAAATAAGAATTTAAATTGAATCAAATAAAAAAATTTCTCTAATTGATATGAGAGGTTTTCATCGTTCTATCATTATACTTTCTAATTCCTCAGAAGAATGGGCTAATGTTAATATGAATGATTTTTTCTTGTTGAGCGGCTGCCGCTGGCTTGTTTTCCTTTTCACTGTTTAAATATCCAACTCCTGTTAGTAATAGGATAGGGACTGCCACTGTTAGAATCTTTTGTTTCAATACGATAACCTACTTTCTATAGCCTTTGTGTTTGTCTTGATGAATTATGTATACAGTTCAATAATCTAGGAGACTCTCTGCTGTTATTAAATTATTTAATATAAATATATTTAAATTTATTTTTGTTATTAGTTGGTAAAATTAGGTGTTAATACCAATAAAATCGATATTAAGGTGATTTTTCAACCGAGCAAATATACTCATAATGTTAGAACTTTAGAATATATGAGATAATAGCACAAAGAAGAGAGGTGAAGACATGCCTACACTAATATATCTTGTTGGATTACCTGCAAGTGGAAAAAGTTCGTATGCAAAGATGCTTCAAAAACAATACCGTGCTGCAATCGTCGCGACAGATGAACTTCGCCAAACGTTGTTTTATAGTGAAACGAAACAAGGGAAAACAGGAATATTATATCGTTATGCAATGGAACGCGTTCGTGAACACTTAGAGGAGGGTCGTAATGTCATATTAGATGCGACAAATATTGAGAGGGAATTCCGTGTGAAAGCACTGCATCGCCTACGTGATATACCGAATTTAGAAAAACGATGTTATGTGGTGGACACTCCCTATCAGGAATGCCTCAAGAGAAATCAAGAGCGAAAGCGAACGGTGGAAGAGCGGATACTAGAAAAAATGTACAAAAAGGCTGAGTTCCCATTAAAAGAGGAAGGATGGGACCAAATCGAAATTCTGCATACACCAGGTTCATACAATATATCGAGACAAGAATTTCAAGAACTTCTAACTAGGTATTCAAGTTATGAAGAATTCTACGAAAGACTAAACACCATCCCGTTCTTTTCTGATATGTTTCAATATGATCAAGGAAACCCCTATCATTCCTTACCATTATGTCAGCACACATATATGGTATACGCTCATTTAACAGAGAATTATGTAGGGGAAGATTTATTTCTTCTGCAAAGTGCTGCAGCACTCCATGATATAGGTAAACCGTTTTGCCGTGTATTTAAAAAGCTCAAAGGGTACTGACATATTCGTATTATGGTCACGAATATGTCAGTACCCATATCGCTTGCCACTTTTTAATGGAACTTGGTTTCGAATGGGAGTTTATTGAGAAAGTATTAATGATTACAGAGTTTCATATGAAGATGTTACATGGCGGGGAAGAGGCAGCACGTGAAATCTATCATTACTGCGGTGATGAGATGCTTACGAAATTATATTTTTTCCGAGATGCAGATGCATTTGCGAAGTAGAGAGGTGAAAAAAATGCTTGTAAAATATCCACGAACATTGCACGTTCCTTGGTCGATAGGGGTAACAAGTGATGACCGTGTTCTACAAAATATGGACGGATTTGAAACTCAAGAAGTGATCGTACTAGAAAAGTTAGATGGTGAAAATACATCCCTTTATAAAGATGCTATTCATGCAAGGTCGTTATCAAGTGGTCATCACCCATCGAGAACATGGGTAAAAACGTTACAAGGAAGTATGGGGTATAGAATTCCAGAAGGCTGGCGGATATGTGGTGAAAATGTATATGCTTGTCATAGCATTCACTACACAGCACTGACTTCCTATTTTTATGTCTTTTCAATATGGAATGAGAAAAATGAATGTTTATCGTGGGATGCAACAGTTGCATGGTGTAAAAAGTTAGGCCTTGCACATGTTCCAGTGTTATATCGTGGCCCCTATAATGAAAAGGTAATTCGTTCGTGCTACAACGGTACTTCACTCTTTGGAGGGATTCAGGAGGGGTATGTACTTAGATTAACGGATGCGTTTCACTATAATGATTTTTCAAAATCCGTAGGGGAATTTGTTCGAAAAGACCATGTGCAAACCAATCAGCACTGGATGACACAAGCGGTTATCCCCAATAAATTAGCAAAATAAAAACACGCAATTCCAAATGGAACTGCGTGTTTTTTCGTTTTCTAACATCATTTGACGTTCATGTATGGTTACTCTTATCAGAGAATATACTCCCTAACACTGAAAACTATTAATTTATTAGTTTTTATTCGTAACTTTTAAAGTATCTAATACGACTTTAGTTGCGTCTGCAATAAGCTTATCATCATATTCTGCATCTTCTTTATCATGATTAGAAAGGATGGCAAGAACAATTGGCTTTTTATTTGGTGGCCAAATAATTGCAATATCATTCCTTGTTCCATAAGATCCTGCGCCTGTTTTATCCGCTACTTCCCATCCTTTTGGTACGCCCGCACGAATCAACTTATCACCAGTCGTATTTCTCTTCATCCAATCTACTAATAATTCACGTTTCCCTGTTGGAAGTGCAGATCCTAATGTAAATGATTGAAGTGTCTTAGCGATCGCTTCTGGTGTACTGGTATCACGCGTTTCTCCAGGATGTACTTCATTTAATTCAGGTTCAAATCGTTCAGATTTAGTAACCGTATCCCCCGTTTCTCTCAAGATTTTTTCAAATGCGGATGGGCCACCTAACTTTTTAAGAATTAAATTATGTGCCGTACTGTCACTATATCGAACAGAAGCATCTGCAAGTTCTTTTAACGTCATTCCTGTATCCACATGCTTTTCAGTAATTGGATTATAATTAGAAAGGTCTTCACGCGTATACGTAATCCTTTCATCAAGAGCTTCTATTGAGTTCTGACGTAAAAGAGCTCCCGCTGCTAATGATTTAGATGTAGAGGCAAATGCAAAACGATCATTTGGATGATAAGCAACAGTTTGATTTGTACCTGTATCCAGAGCATAAATACCAAGCTTAGCATTATATTCTTTTTCAAGCTTAACAAAAGAATCATGACCTGTATTTTCTTGTTTAATTTGCTTTATTTGTTTTGTTTGCTTAGGTGGTTCAGATGGAGTATTACTATTAGAACACCCTATTAGTGTTACACATGAAAGTAATACGACAGGTATAATCTTTTTGTAGGTAAAGAACTTGTTTAAAACGTACATGAATTTTCAACCTCTTTCAATAATATATGGATTTTGTTTTGGTATTTTAAATACCGATGTTAATTAAAGTGGGTGTTGGATATCAATACTTCTGAAGTTGAATTTTAACAGGCTAAGCAGAACCAAAGCGTTTATATGAATGAACGGTTACTGTTTAGGGTGTTTCTTTTTGCTTACACTTGTAATAGTTTACCTGTGAAAGTATTAAACTCGTAACATTTAAATGAAGTATTTCAATACACACTTTTTTTACATCACTTTACTTTTGGGAATAATAAGTCCTTTCATATTTTTAGGAATACACATAATAGACACTCTAAGTAATAAATTTGTTCCATTTTAACTTGGTGAACGGTAAAGAAACTACAATGAATTGTAAATGAAATCTGTACGGGAGTATAGTACAGTGCATATGAAAAACCCCTCAATGCTATCTCTCAAAAAAATCATAATTCTCGTCTTTATAAACTGTATTTTCAAAAACATTGCGAGCTTGTAAGAAAAATGAAAGGTAATTCAATATGAGATAAACAACCTTACTACTACAATGAAAAACAGAATCATTCTTAAAAATCATGAGATACGATATCAAGTTATTTGCGTGTTTAATACATTTGACCAAATATTCCAGTTTCAATAGGAAAAGTCGAATCAGACCATTAACGAATGGTATATTATTCGTATTTTGGAAAAGTCAAAATGTAGACAAGCATCTTCTATCAAATCTCATTCTTAGTATGTACATTTGGAGGGGATTTCTCATATGAAATTAGTAAAAGTAACAGATGTTAGTTAGGAGAAAGATGATAATGTTAACAAATTCTATGGGAAGGTGAAGAAAGAAGGTAGCGTAGGTCTATTCCTACGTGTATATCATTTAGATAAAAAAGGTGTAACAGCTTGGGAGGAAGTGCAGGAAGACGAGCTTCCTAAGAAAGTAAAAGAAAAACTAGGTGTGAAATAATCATTTATTTGTGATGGTGGATTCTCCTACGTCGAGGGTTCGCCGTTTTTTATTATATGTTATGTTGTAATTTTTTATATGAAGTATATTGAAAAGATAGGGTAAATCTTCTGGAATGATATCTCCATTATTACTAAATCCATTTATATCAACAAATTTCCCTTTGTACCATTATCTTTTAAAGTACGTATAAAAAATGCCCTTTATCTTATCTTTATCTTATCTTTATCTTATCTTTACTTTATCTTTAAATTTTTATATTAAACTTGAAACCTTAAAGTACTGATGTTTGAGTCTAAAAAGGGCGGGAGATAGATGTTCATTACATAGTTTGTAAATAACCAATTACCTTTGAAAAATTGAATTTTTTATACGAGGAGGAATATATGAAGGATACAAGTAAAAAACAAATTATAAAAGTGTTCCTTATTAGTATTTTAGGCTTAGGAATAATACTTGGAATGCTATATTTTAATCATAAAACCAATATTCAACAAAATAAAGCGCTAGCCACCGAAAAACGTGTATTGCAATATGAGTCTACCTTAAAAAAAGAATTAGAAAAATATAATTTAGGAGAGAAAACTGCAGTTTTATTAGGAATTATGTACCAAGAGAGTAGAGGTGAGGGAAACGACCCTATGCAGTCATCCGAATCACTTGGATTAAAGCCAAATGAAATTCAAGAGACAAGCTTGAGCATTAAACAAGGGGTAAAACACTTTGCTAAAATGTACAAATATGGAACGGACAAAGATGTTAGCATGGATACAATTATTCAAAGCTATAATATGGGGCCAGGGTATATTGATTTTATTGCTAGTCAAGAAGTTAAACAACACTCGGAGGATTCAGCCAAAAAGTTTTCTAAGATGAAAGTTGATCAAAATCCAGCGATGTATACTTGTGGTGGAAATAAAAATAATTTTAGGTATCCATATTGTTATGGTGATTTCACATATGCCACAAAGGTAAATGAAAAAACAAAACTTATTGAAGAACTTCTTCGAAATGTACATATCTCTTCTAAATAAGTTGCAGAATGAAATATAATGATACCATCAGTTATTAACAATAATATCTAAGAAAAAACTACTTTCTTTCTTAATTCACATAATTTTCAAAAATAAATCCCGTGGATGTTAATATTTGTTATATAATATATTTGTCAAAGCATTACCCCTAAAGTTTCTAAAGTCAAGCTGTAAGATAGTTTGTTAGGCACGTATTTTCACCTTAAAACAAAAAGAACTTGTAGAGATTCCTACAAGTTTTTTTGTTTTAAGGGTTAAAAGTGGATTTTAAATATAGTTGCAATTTTTTGAGGGGGAAAAGTAAATGTTTATAAAAACAGAAAGATTATTAATGCGAAAATTTGAGTTCAAAGATTGGCAAGCTGTTCATGAGTATACATCAGATATCAATGTTATGAAATACATACCTGAAGGGGTTTTTACTGAAGAAAATACAAGAAACTTTGTGAATGAAAACATTGGTGAAAACGCTAAGAACTTTCCTGTATTATTAATTGATAAAGATATTCTGATTGGTCATATAGTTTTTCATAAATATTTTGGTGAGCATACATATGAGATTGGTTGGGTGTTCAATCCTAAATATTTCAATAAAGGATATGCTTCTGAAGCAGCACAAGCTACATTGAAATATGGCTTTAAGGAAATGAAGTTACATAGGATTATAGCTACATGTCAGCCACAAAATATTCCATCATATCGAGTGATGGAGAAGATTGGAATGAGAAGAGAAGGCTATTTTAGGAAGTGCATACCACATGGGAATGAATGGTGGGATGAATATTATTACGCTATTTTAGAAGAAGAGTAGTGTTTTAGAACGCACTATTTAAAACGGCAGATTAAAAACAAGTAGGTTATATTTCTTCTGCATATGTTATGAAAATAGTATAATTTAAGAACCCACAATGAAGATAATTACTGATAAAGATATGGTAGTGATGAGAACAGTTGTAGGTTTTGGTGCAAAAAAGTTATCAAACTTGGACATACCAATACTATTCCTCTATAAAGGCTTATAAACGGTATGGAAACAAAACAGTTGTTCAAGTGTAAGAATTTTGAGCCTAACTTTATTTTGTAAATAGTGAGATGATACATGCGGTACAACTTGAATCTTCGTAAAGAAGTATTTCTACATGTATATTACACTGAAAAAAAGTGCAATAGCTTGGGAAGATGTGAAGACAGACGAGTTTCCAACAAAAGTAAATGAAAAAATAAATATGAAATGATTAGTTACTTGTGATGGCGGATTCTCTTACATGGAGGATTCGCCGTTTTTTATTTACAATGAGAAACGCATGCTAGGATGAATATTGGGATTAATTAGAATGTTTGACTGGTCGATACTGCTAATGTATTAATGATCGATATGTATAAGTACCTATACATATCAGATCAACGAAATTTTGTTCATTTGTTTTCATTAGAGGTTGCATCTCGGGGGAAAAGAAGAAATTGTGCAAAAGAAGTGTGAGAAATCCGTAGCGTGACTGAGAGAATTAAACGCGTAAGATATCTTGTAATAGGCAGCATAGCAGAATGTTAAGTTTTATAAATATCGCTTTTATTAATGAAATGACACAAATTTGTAATGAGTTAAACATAAATATCTGGGAAGTAATTGATGCCTCAGGAACTAAGCCATTTGGATTTCAAAAATTCTATCCTGGCCCTGGCGTAGGAGGACACTGTATTCCAATTGATCCTATTTATTTTAAGTGGATTGCAAATAATAAGGATTTAGCAACAAAAATGATTGATGTGGCAAGGGAAATTAATGAAAACATGCCTAAGTATGTTCTTAATAGAGCAATACAGTTACTAGATGATAAAGATGGTAAGAATATTCTTATGGTTGGTGTTGCATATAAAAAGAATGTTAATGATGCTAGGGAATCGCCAGCTTTGGATATTATGAATGATTTAATGATAGAAGACTATAACGTGGATTATTACGATCCGTTTATAGAGGAACTCATTGTGGGCGATAACACATTGAAAAAATCTATAGATTTAAACTTAAGTCAATTAGACAAATACGCTTTAATTATTGTTCATACGGATCATGATTGCATTAATTTTAAATTGCTTAATGAGGTAAATTGTTTAATTTTAGACACAAGAAACATATTTAAAGATGAATCAGTATATAAAAAAATATTATAAGTTTGTAGGTGATTACATGGTAGAGTTTATTCCTTTTTATCGACCGGAAATCAATGATGAAGATATAGAGAGGGTAGTTTCTGCCCTTAAATCTGGATGGCTTTCAAAGGGGCCAAAAGTGATAGAGTTTGAAGAGAATTTAAAAGAATATCTGAATACTGAACATGTAGTAAGTTGTAATTCAGGGACTGCCGCATTACATTTAGCATTACTGTCTTTGGGAGTTGGATTAGAAGATGAAGTAATAGTTCCAAGTTTTACTTTTTGTTCTAGTGTAAACGTTATTATGCATGTAGGTGCAAAACCCGTATTTGTGGACATAGATGAAGAGAATTTATGTCTTGATCTTCAAGATGTTAAAAGAAAAATCACTAAAAAAACGAAAGCAATTATTGCAGTTCACTTTGCTGGATATCCGGCTAAATTAAAAGATCTTCAAAAATTATGTAAAGAATACGGACTGTTTTTGATAGAGGATGCAGCGCATGCATTAGGAACAAAATATGATAATACTTTAATTGGTACACATGGAGATGTTATTTGTTTCAGTTTTTATGCCACAAAAAATATAACAACAGGTGAAGGTGGAGCGTTAGTCACTAAAAATGAATCGATTGCTGAAAAAGCTAGATTATATGGTTGGCATGGTATCACCAAAAATGCATGGAATCGTTATGGTGAAGAAGGAAGCTGGCGTTATGATGTTCTATTACCTGGGTTTAAATATAACATGATGGATCTACAAGCTAGTTTGGGTATTAGTCAGTTAAAAAGAGCTGATGAAATGATTGAAAAACGCAAGAGAATAGCTGAAAGGTACCAAGAGGAATTAAAAGAGGTTCAAGAGTATATAACGTTACCTAATTATACTAACAATCCAAGTGTAAAACACGCATGGCATTTATTTGTTATAAAAATTAATTCTAATTCTCCTGTTAGTAGAGACCAGGTAATTCAAGAAATGAAAAAGAGAAATATTGGGCTAAGTGTTCACTTTATTCCTGTTCACATGCATCCGTATTATGAAGAGAGATTTAACGTATATTTACCTAAAACGGAAGAGATATTTAATCAAATTATTTCATTACCACTGTATAGTGCTCTTACAGACAATGAAGTTGAACATATTATAACGTCTTTAAAAAGTCTATATCAATTAAAAATAGGGAGGTAAATATTTATGAAAATTGGGGTTATTGGTGGCAGCGGATTTATTGGTAAGCATGTTACAAAGGAGTTACTAGCAAGGGGGTATGAAGTAGTTATATTTGATAAATTTAAACCAAGTATTGATGTTCCTTTTAAGGAAATTGATATTTTAGATATTGCAACATTAAGAGAAAATCTTATTGATGTCGATGGGGTAATCCATTTAGCTGCATTAGTGGGTGTTGATAATTGCCGTTTAAATGAAGAAGATGTAGTGAGGGTGAACTTTGAAGGTACGAAAAATATTGTACAGGTTTGTACCGAAAATGGCATAGAAAAATTATTGTTTTCTTCCAGTTCGGAGGTATATGGGGATGGAGTGAGTGTTCCGTTTAAAGAAAATGATATTAAAATTCCAAAATCAGCTTATGGAAAAGCTAAATTAATGTCCGAAGATTATTTGAAAGAATACGTTAGTAATAGTTTGAAAATTAGAGTGGTACGTTATTTTAATGTGTACGGTTCACAACAAAATGATAACTTTGTAATTTCTAAGTTTTTAAAACAAGCTCATAGTGGTAAAGATATTACTATTTATGGAGATGGACAGCAAATTAGATGTTTTAGTTATATAAGTGATATTGTTAACGGAACTATACTAGCCTTTGAATATGAAGGAGAAAACTTTGCAGATTTTAATATTGGCAATAACAAACCTATATCTATGGAAGAACTAGCAATAAAAATTAATGAATTAATGGGCAATAAAAGTAAAATTAAATTTCTTGATTTAGGTGAAGAGGGAGTCCGAAATTCTAGTATTGAAATCTTTAGAAGAATCCCTTCAATAGAGAAAGCTAAATTATTTTTAAACTATCAACCAAATATTTCATTAGATAAAGGACTAGAGATAATAATAGGGGAGAAGTATGGAAACACAGTATCTATATCCTAAGAATCCAAAGAAAATTAAGTATCCCATATATTCTTCTCCTTGGAGTATATCTGATCATTTATTTTTTTTGAAAAGTGTATATAGACCTAATGATTCTAAACTTAAAAAAAGTCTTCAAGCTCTTTATCCGGATGCAGAAATTGTATTAACTAATAGCGGTACATCTGCATTAGTAGTTGGTTTAAAGTACCTAAAAGTGGCAAAGGGAGATGAAGTAATTCTATCGAACTTTAATTGTCCTAATGTAATAGAAGCAATATTAACGGTGGGAGCAAAGCCTGTATTAATTGATTTAAACACTAAGCATTCAATTTCTCTTAATAAAATAAAAAAACATTTGAATGCTAATACAAAGGCAATTATTCTTACGCACTTGTATGGATGTCATGACGATTTAGAAATTATTGACTGGGCTAGAGAAAATAATATTTATATCATCGATGATGCTGCACAAGCAATGTTTTCTTATCAAAATGGAAAGCCAGTTGGTAGTTTAGGCGACATTGGTATTTTAAGTTTTGGAGGAACTAAACCGATCCCAAGTATTGGGGGAGGAGCGTTACTTCTTAATCGTACAATAAGTGGATTATGTGACATGGATGAAGAAAAGAAGGAAGAAGTGATTTTAGATTATAAGAATCATTTAAAAACACAATTAGCTATAAAAATAAAAAAGAGTAGAGTACTGAGTTTATTTACTAATTATTGGAGGAAATTAGAGATTCTGCCCTCCTATAATAATAGTAAATTAGATTCTTTACCGGAGAAAACGGAAGTTATAAATCCAAAAAGAATGTCTATAGTACGTTCATTGTTAATTGATAAACACCTACAGAAAACAAAGAAGATTTTAGAAATAAATATATGCAACGCTAGTCTGTGCTATACAATGCTGCAGGAAATTGAAGAAAAGTATGGCGTTAAGATTATATTTTCAGCTCAGAATGTTTATTTAAACTATTTTACCATTATATTCAAAGAATCATCTGATAGATATGAGTGTTCTGTACATTTAGCGGAAAAAGGTATACAAACTTGTTGGAATTACTTACCTCTGAGTGAAATTCCTATTTTTTCGAAGTACGCAACTGAGTCAGAAAATATAGATTATTTATGGCCAAGGGTATTATCAATACCTTTTAAATATCCTTTAGTAGACAAGGACCTTAAGTATATATGTAGTCAAATTCTGGAATATTTAGAGAATAAGAATTAAAAGGTGATTATATGGAAATCGAAATATGTACTGACGCCCAATATTGGGATGCCTGTATGGAAGAATACAATGGTTCTGTATTTCATAGTTACGAATGGGGAAAGTTAATGGAATTATTACCTGGTGTTCAATTTTTCCCAGTACTAATAGAAACACGAGATACAGTAGTTTTAACTCCTATGTATGTACAGGATGGTAGGCTTTTGGGAAGTTTAATTGGTTATGGAGGTCCAATAATAATTGGCCAAGATAAAATAGATTTTTCAGTTTATGAATCCATAATAAATAAGAAGTTTGAAAATAAAATTCAAAAGCTTTTATTACCTATAACGATAAATCCTTTTCAAAGTTATAGTAAAGAAAAGTGGGATTATAAAGAAACTTATATGTTAGACCTGCCAAATAAGTTTGAGGATTTATGGACATCGTGTTCTGGGAAAGCTAGGACAAGTGTTAGGTATGCACGTAAACAGAATGTTGAAGTTCGTCCTATAACTGTAGCGGAATTAGATGAGTTTTACCAATTATATCAAGAACATAATACAAGTATAGGAGCGAGTTATTCATTTAGTAGAGAGTTTTTTTATCATTTAGTTCTTAATTTGCAAGAAAAAATCCTTTTCTTAGGGGCATTCTTAGAAGAAGAATTAATTAGTTCCAGCATTTTTATAATGGATAAAAAGGTTTTATATTATTGGATTAACATTAACAATACCGAAGGGAAAAATTCACAATCTTCATATTTACTACTAAATGATGCGTTTGAATTAGCAATTCATAATAAATTAAAGTATGCGGATTTAGGATATTCACATAATAAAGGGATTGCTAGACCTAAGATATACTGGGGGGCAGCTTTGAAAAAATGTTTTTGTTTAAAAGAAAGGATTTAAACTATGATTATTAGTGGCCACCAACCAAGTTATTTACCTTGGTATGGTTTTTTTGAAAAAATTCATAAATCAGATGTGTTTGTATTTCATGATATAGC